>NZ_CP101620.1:1465562-2931125 GCF_024399475.1 Allocoprobacillus halotolerans | reverse complement strand
CTTTTCATCACTTGTTTTTTGATTTATTTTCCCATGTTATAGAAACATCTTTACCACAATGTGCCAAACCAATATAAATTGTATTTTCTGCTAATTGTACATCGTAGTTGTTGTCTATAATTTGCTGGATAGCCTGATTTGAAAGTTGTTCTATCTGTTCTTTGTTTCTTGTGTATTTAAATTCAAATATATAAGAAGGCAATATTGATTTTTTAGCCTTTAATATAATATCACATCGTCCTTTTCCTGTTTCTTTATTGCTGATGATTTCATAGTCATTTGCTAACCATGCACACATACCTAAAAACACTACATGATAACTATTTTCATTGACAAGATCATGAAATGATGGCAATGTCATTAGTATATTTCTATAATAATTCTCAAACTCATCACGATTTGCCACTAATAACGCATTACATAGACTAGATAAATCTGATGCAGAAATATCTAAATAGTAAGAAGTTAATTGTTGAAATTCTTTTGGACTTCTTGATTAGGAATACGCAATATATATCTATCAAGCTGTGAAGAATTAGTTTTTTCTATTGTTAAATATCCTGCATTCACAAATAGTCCCCATAGATTTGCAGTATTGCTTACTTCAAAAAGCTTGTTTCCATTTGTACCAGTGTTTCAATTTGTCCAGTCTTGATTAATTTTTCATAATCTTGTTTAAAAGATATATCGCAATCTTGAATCGCATCTCTAATCATTTTATTAGAACTTGTATTCAACCAATAAGGACGTAATTCTTTTTTATCAATATAATTAATAATTGACCATGGATTATAAATGTCATGATTCCCAATATGATAACCATCATACATATTTTTAACATCTTCATCCAATGTCAAATGATAATATTCCAAAAAGGCTTTTGTTTCATCTTCCGTAAAACCAAAATATTGATCATAGTGATAATCTTTAACAGTGCAAACAACAATATTATTCAAATCACTAAAAATATTTTCTTTAGCTACACGTTGAATTCCTGTCAACATCGCATACTGTAAACTTGAAGAAGTTTTTAAAGTATTGTGAAGCAATGATGACAAATCATGTTTTAAATCATCATAAAAGCCATTGATATGTGCTTCAATGAAAGGTGTATCATATTCATCAATAAAAACCATGACTTTTTTATGATAATGATTTTCCAATTTTGTCATCAAAAAAGATAAAGAATCATTTACACCTTTAAAATCATCTTGATGATTTGTTAAACTCTTTTTAATCAAATCAAAATCAGATTGATCATAATCATCTAAATTCATAAATAGATGATTATATTTTTGATATTCTTTTGATATTTCCTTTTTAATTGTTCTTATTATATCATATTGACTTTCTTTCGCATTTGCAAAAGATATAAAAAGAGTTGGATATTGATTTATAAAAGAAGCATATTCTGTTTCCATAATTTTCGTATCTTTAAAAAGTTCTTTTGAATCTTTTGTAATATCAAAGAACTCTGCCATCATCGACATGTTAAGTGTCTTACCAAAACGTCTAGGACGTGTAATCAAAGTGACAACGGTTTTTCTTTCAAGGAAATCTTTAATGATTAAACTTTTATCAACATTATAATAATTTTCAGATATAAGCTTACGATAATCCATAACACCAATAGGTAATGCTTTTTTCATTGTCACACCTTCTTTCATATCATAAGTATAACATAAATGCCACCATATCAAAACAAATTCTTGTTCAATTATTGACAAGCAATTCATACAATATTGATTGTTTTTTGATTATTTTAATGAGAAAATATAAGGTATAAAGAATAATGGCAGAGGATATGATTATGATTGAAACAAAGAACTATATCAATTTAGAAAATGAAAATAAGCAACTAAAGAAAAGAATAAGTTATCTCGAACAACTTTTAGATAATCATCATATTACTTATCAAAAATTTAAAGAAGAAAATCAATTCAATACAATTAAAACAGAGATGATTACACCAGAGCACGCTGTTAAATTTTATCGGGTTTTCAAAGGAAGAAAAGATGTTTATAGTCAAAGGCATGTGAATAAAGATGGTAAAGTGGGTTATTATCCTCAATGTGAGAACTTTTGGAAAGATGAAATGTGTTTGAAAAAAATGAATGTGAAAAAGAAATGTAAAGATTGTCCTTATAAAAAATGGAAACCATTAAACCAAAGAATTATTATGAAACATCTTAATGGAAAAGATTTAAAAGGAAATGACGTTATAGGAATATATCCTATGTTGGAAGATGAAACAACCAATTTATTAGTCTTTGATTTTGATAATCATGAAATAGGGACTGATGGAGAAAATGTTGACAATGGTTGGAAAGAAGAAGTTAATGCTTTAAGAAAGATTTGTCAATTGCATCATATTGATTATTTGGTGGAAAGATCACGTTCAGGAAAAGGTGCACATCTTTGGATATTTTTTGATGAACCTATATCAGCTATTCTTGCTAGACGTTTTGGAAGATCATTATTAAATATAGGAGCAGAGGCTATAAATTTAAAAACATTTAAGACATATGATCGTATGATTCCTAGTCAAGATCATTTATCAGATGATGGTTTAGGTAATTTAATAGCACTTCCCTTACAGGGACAGGCATTAAAAAAGCAAAATAGTGTTTTTATAGATGAAAATTGGAATATTTACCCTGATCAATGGAAATGTTTGCAAAATGTAAAGAAACTACCATTAAAGTTTGTTGAAGAAAAACTTAAGCTATGGAAGGATAAAGAGTTATCAATGGTAGATTATGATTATTCAATATCCAAACCATGGATAAAAGAAACATTATTTCATAAAGAAGATGTTGATAATAAGGTCATTATTCAATTTGCTAATATGGTTTATATTGATACTAGAAATTTGAAACCTAGAATACAAAATCAAATAAGACGTTTAGCAACTTTTAGAAATAAAGAATTTTTTAAAAGAAAAGCCATGGGATTGTCAACAAGAGATATGAATTCATGGATTGAATGCACAATAGATATAGGTTATTGGCTCTGTATACCAAGAGGTTGTTTAGCTTTGCTTCAAAACCACTTAGATGAAAATCAAATACCTTATGTTATTCATGATTATAGAAATTTCCAAAAGAAAGTTCATGTGGAATTTGTTGGAAAACTCTATGAAAATCAACAACAAGCATGTTTAGAATTATTAAAGAATGATATTGGTATTTGCTATGCAACAACTGCTTTTGGTAAGACAGTTATTGGAACTTATTTAATTTCACAAAGAAAAGTCAATACACTTATTATTGTTCATACGAATTTAATTATGAATAATTGGGAAGATGATTTAAATAAGTTTTTAAATATTGATGAAGAATTACCTACATATACAACTGCATCAGGAAAGATAAAAAAACGAAAGAGTATTATTGGAAAACTATATAGCAATCATAATTCTATGAATGGCATAATCGATATTGCTATTGTGAATTCTTTGATAAATAAAGGTGAAGTCAAAGAATTAGTGAAAGATTATGGTATGATTATTGTAGATGAATGTCATCATAGTGCGTCGACAATGCTTTATGAATTGCTAAATGAAGTCAATGCAAAATATGTATATGGTTTTACAGCAACTCCAAAAGAGAAGACGGACAAGAACAAAAAATGTTTATGCAATTAGGACCTATTAGATATCAGTTTACAACAAAACAAAGATTGGAGCTCCAAAATATCAATCATTATATTTTTCCACGTTTTACTCAGTTTATTGAATTTCATAGTGAGGAAATGACATTAAATGAAATATATCATAAATTGATTCATGATCAAATGAGAAATCAGCAAATTATTACAGATATAAAAGAAGTGCTTAAAGAGAATCGAACACCTCTTTTAATTACAAAATTTAAAGAACATGCAAGATTTTTATATGAACAATTAAAAGACATTGGTGATAATGTTTTTCTATTAGTTGGTGGAAAAGGACGTAAAATCAATCAACAATTACGTGATAATTTAAAAAATGTAGATAATCATGAAAGTGTTATTTTAGTTGCAACTGCACAATATGTAGGAGAAGGCTTTAATTTTCCAAGATTAGATACATTATTTTTAACCGTTCCTATATCAGTAGAAAGTAATGTTGAACAATATTCAGGACGATTACATAGAGATTTTGATGAAAAAAAGATGTTATTATTTATGATTATATTGATTCGCATGTAAGAGTATTAGAAAAAATGTATCATAAGCGCATGAGAACATATAAAAAGATGGGATATGAAATTTGCACAAGTTTACATGTTCGCGAAGATGAACTTCAAATGATTTATGGCAAAGAAGATTATCAAAAAATATTTGATAAAGATATTGAATGTGCTAATGAAAGTATTATCGTTTCAAGCCTAGGTTTAAATCAAAAAAATATCAATAATTATTTAAAACTCTTTCAATCTAAATTGAGAGAAAATGTTTCAATAACTATTTTAACTTTAGATCCAACAACCTATCCTCAAAATATGATAGAAAAGACTGATAGACTTATCCAATCTTTAACGAAAAATGCAATCAATGTCATTACATCTTCCTCTTTATATAAATATTATGCTATAATTGATAAAGAAATTGTTTGGTATGGTCATATGAATTTATTATCAAATATAAAAGTGCATGATCATATGATGAGAATTCAAAATCATCAATTGATTTATGAATTGTTAAAAGAAACAAAAAATAAGATTAAAGAGGAACATGAACAATGAAAGTCAAAGAATTAAGAGAATTATTGAAAGATAAAGATGTTAAATTGATTAATAATGCATTTGTTGAAGTATACAAAGCATTATCAAAATCAAAAAAGAAGAATTAGACAGTGTGATTGAAAGTATTGTGAATGGTGAAGGAAAGAAAAAAGCAGTTAAACATGAAGAAGTGCCTTTGCCAACATTGTTTGAACAAATAAAAAATTTTATTGATCATGCTTATCAAGGTTATTATGTTGCACCTAATCGTGTCGTGCCTAAAAATGAAAGATCAAAATGGAGATTTAAAGTCAAAAGATATTTAAAAACTTTACTTGCAGTGACACCGGATAACCCACATTATTCAAATGCTGTTTTATATATCAAAGAACTTTATAAAATGCTGTCCTATGGATGTGGTCATTATATTTTTTCAAGTGAAAACCCTTTTGCATCTGTTGGTATAGCTCAAGAAGAATTATATGATCAGTATCTTGTACGTCAAATGCAACTTGAAATCAATGAAGAAACTATACGTGAAATGGTTAATGCTGCGACACATTGTTATCTAAGCAATGAATGTTTACATATTATGTTATATGGTGTTTTGAATTTTCATATTCAAGAGTTGAAATATCGAGATATGGTTATTTCCTATGGTCAAAAATTCATTCAATCACAAAAGCAATTTATATCATCATTAAGACGTTATGATGATCGTCTTTATGAAGCCACTTCTCTACTTGAAGAAATGAATGATCTGGTTTTTATTTTTCATGACTGTTCTTTAGAAGAAGCACTTCAATATTATTTTAAAAATGAAAGTAAAGATAAAGAAATTGCTTTATATAAAGTCTTAATGTTAATATATTATTTCTTTTCAAAAGAAGAATGGGTTGATGCTTATGAATATGGAATAAATAAACAACATATTGAACCTAGACAATCACTTCAAGATAAATATAAAAATTTTAAAGATGAAATAATGGAGGAATAACGAATGACAGATAGAGATTATTTAAGAGCAACTTTAGTGGAAGTTATTGAAAAACAGTTAACTGACGATATAGAAGTCAACACAGTCAAATTTTATCATCAAATTCTTGAACAGGGAATGAGCGATGAAAGATCGAAAGAATTATTAGCTTTTTATTTAGAAATGTATATTAAAGCAAATTATAATGAAGAGAATCCATATAGCGAAGAAAAATGGAAAGCATTTTTAGATGAACTTGTTCCTGTCTATCACGTTCCTGGTGAATATGAATTTGACGCGCAAGAAGAACGAAAAAATTTAAGAAATATCCAAAGACAATATGGGAAACTTAAATCAGATGTAGAAGAACATGAAGATGAACTTTTTGTTATTGAATCACATTTGCTTGTTCTTTATGAATTATATCGTATTAATGCTTTAGAAGCGAAAAAATTATTCATATCGTGATAAATCGTTTGCTTGATTTAAAAAATCATTATACAAGTGATTATACTGATTATGCTCATGAAGATATTTTATCCTTAGCTGATGGTTTAGAAAAAATATGTAATCCTTATATGAATCCACAACTTTATGATTATTTATCACAATATGTTGATTTAAAAGATGAAACACAGTTTGATTATATTTTTAAAAATGTCTTTCTTTGTTTATCAAGAATATTGGTAAGTATTGATAAATTTGAAAAAGAGCTTGGTAAAAATGGCTATTTCCATTTTATTAATCAATTTATTCCAGTGGAAAAGTGTATTGAAAATGGACCAGAATTTTTCTTTAATGAAAAGACATTGCAAAAATAGTAACAAAGATGATATGATGTTCATATCATTTTTTTTGTTGAGAAAACGTCGAATCTTATTGCGATAGTGATGACATAATGAGTATAATGAAATTTGTAATATGGAATGTGGAGGAAGTTCATGAAAGTTTATGATAAGTTAGTGAAGCCAATCAAAGAAGTCAATTATTTAAGAGCGGATAATGTCGATAGGTATCGTTTAATTATTAGATACTTCTTTTTAGAATATGAAAAAATTCATTACTGGATTCATAAAGAAGAAGTTTATGATGAAATAAGACAAATAGATGGTTATCAGGATTATACCTTAGAACAATGTCAACAAGATTTGCAACAACTTACCCAATGGCAAAACTTAACCGCCAGTCAAGATAGTAATAAAGTCAGAACAATTGATGACTTCAAAAATAAAAAGTATCGTTATCAATTAAGTGAATATACAGTTGAGATTGAGAGAATGACATTAAGATTAGAAAATTTAGAAATTGAAGGAGCATCATTAGAACCAACTTTATTAGAAAGAATTTATCAACAATTATCTCAGGTAAAAGAAATTGTCAAAAAAGAAAGTGTTGATGTTAATGGATGGTTGAATTTATTGATGAATGACTTTGTAAGATTAAATCAAAATTATCAAGATTATATTAAAACATTGAATAGTGCCAAAGCAGAAGAATTAATGAAAACAACTGAATTTTTAGTTTATAAAGATAAAATAATCATGTATTTAAGAGAGTTTGTCATGACAATGCAAAACACTGGGAGTTTGATTTCAAGTCTCATCAAGAATATTGATTATGATGATTTGGAGTTGATTTTTCAAAAAGCTACTGATTATGAACTTTCTATTCCACGTATTGGTCGAGAATTAAATAGAGAGGATATTTATCAAAATTTTAAAGATAAGTGGTTAAGTTTGTTTTATTGGTTTGTTGGACAGGATGGATATAATGAAGTAGATCATTTGTATGATATATCTAATGAGATTATTCGTAAAATGACTCGTTATGCTCAACAAATATCTGAAATGATAAATCGAGGTTCACATCGTAAAGAACAGTATTTGCATATTGCTGAAATATTTAAGAAATGTCAGGATGTAAATGAAGCCCATTGTATGAGTGCCTATATTTTTGGGGTAGAAGATTGTTTGCATCTCAACTATATTTCTCGACGTCTAAGTGAAGATATTCATATGGGTGTTTATCAAGATCACCCATCTTATATCCAATTTGATCCTCATTCACGTATAGTTAGAAAAAAGACAGTGAGAAAACCAGCACAAGATTATAAGTTTGAACGTATGGAACAACAATTGATGATTGAAGCTGAATATGCTAAACAAATGGATAAAATTCAAGAACTGATTGTTGATAATCAAATAGATTTTTCATCTTTACCTGTGATTGACTCAAATACGAGAAAAACACTTTTAATGTGGTTGTCAAAAGCATTAGGACAAGAATCATTATCATCAAAAACAGATGATGGGAGAGTTTATTTAATTGATAAAAGCCAATCACATCATATGTGTGAAGTGCAGTGTTTAGATGGAAGGTTTATCATGCCACAATTTAAAATTATTTTTAAGGAGAAAAGTCATGAATAATAAAGAAATTTTACTTTCGCAAAGGTGGGTACTGAAGCGTAATGATCAAGAACGTTATTATCAAATTAAAGATCATATTAAAGAGTTAAGAAATCTTTTTCAGGAAAAGGCTGGTTTTTCTTTGGTTTCTCATCCTCAATTTATCCGTTTAGATAAAACACCAGGAAAAGGGGAACCCTGGATGGGAATCACTCAATTTCAGTATGTGGAAGAATATCAAATTTTTTGTTATATTTTAACATTTCTTGAAGATAAAGAAGTTGAAGAGCAGTTTATACTATCACATCTATGTGAATTTGTACAAATACAATTAGGGGTTGATGAAAATTACTGGCTTCAATTTAAACACCGTAAGATGCTTGTGAATGTTTTAAAATTTTGTATTAAAGAACAATTGATTATTCAAGATGATGGAAATAGTGATCATTTTATGCAAGATCAATTTGTTGAGGTTTTATTTGAAAATACTGGATTATCAAGATATTTTATGAGAAATTTTACAGCTGATGTTTTTGAATGGACATATCCTCAAGATGTGATGGAAAATGAATGGATTTCTAATGATAATCAAGATAGAGGTCTTATTCGTATTCAACGTGTCTATCGACGTCTTTTATTATCTTGTGGAATTTATCGTGAAGATGATGAGAATGATGATTTTTCATATATACGTAGATATAGAAAAAGTATTGAAAAAGATTTGCAACAGTTTTTTCCATGTGATTTGCAGGTTTATGAATCAAGTGCTTTTCTTATTTTAGATGATGATGTGAAAGTCGGTCAAATGTTTCCTAAATCAAATGCTTTAGATGAATTGGTTGTTCTTTGTTGCAGTCAAATTCGTAAAGGTATAAAAAATGGAGATTATAAAATTGATGATAGAGAACTTTATATAGATGGAAAGGAAAGAATTTTAAAAAGATTTAAAATTGTTATTCAAAAACAGCTGTCTTATTTACCAGCTACATATAGACAAAAGAGTCTTGATCAACTCGTTGATATGGTTTATCAACGTTTTATGGAAATAGGCTTTATGTCCCAGCAAGATGAAGAAATTGTTTTTTATCCTGTTGTCGCAAAATTGACAGGAGAATTTGAGGAGGGTGCATCATGAGTTTAAGTCGTTGGCATATGAATAAAATGGGATTGGTTGATTTTTGGTGTTATGAAAATGAAGTTTTTGAATTTGAAAATGGACATATGCTTTTACGAGGAAGTAATGGAAGTGGAAAATCAGTCACTATGCAAAGTTTTATTCCATTATTGTTAGATGGTAATAAAAGCAGTGAAAGACTTGATCCTTTTGGAACGCGTTCAAGAAAGATGGAAACATATTTGATTGATGAAAATTCTTCACGAGAAGAACGCATTGGCTATCTTTATTTAGAATTTAAAAGAGAAGATAGCGAACTGTATAAAACAATTGGAATGGGATTACGTGCCAGAAAAGGGAAACCGTTGGATCCATGGTATTTTGTAATTGAAGATAATCGTCGAATTCAAATAGATTTTCAATTGATGGAAAATCAATTGACATTAAGTGAAAAGCAATTGAAAAATATTTTAGGAGATCAGGTAATCAAATCACAAAAAGAATATATGAAGCGTGTGAATGATGCTTTATTTGGTTTTGAAAGTTTGCAGGATTATAGTGATGCCATTGGTTTACTTCTACAACTTCGTTCTCCTAAATTAAGCAATTCTTTATCACCACAAAAGATTAATGAAATATTAGCTTCATCTTTGCAACCATTAAGTGATGAAGATTTAAGACCGATGAGTGAAGCCATTATGAATATGGATAATCTCCAAGATCAATTAGAATTATTGAAACAAAGTCTTCAGGCTGCTCAAAAATTAAAAACAATATATCAAACTTATAATCAAATTCTTTTGTTAGAAAAATGGACAAAATATGCTAAAGAACAATGTTCATATCAACAGATAAATCAAACGATTAAACAAAAAGAAAGAGATAAAAGTCATTTTCAACAAGATTTAGTCAATAATCATCAAAAATTAGATAAAAATAAAATTGATTATGAAGTGAAAAGAAATGAACTCGCTTCTATTAAAAGTAGTGATATTGAAGCATGGATAGAATCAATCAGGGAGTATAATCAAGAACTTATTGAATATCAAAGAGAGTTAGATAAGAAAAAGATGAATTGTGAACAAAAAGAAGAATTATATCAAGATTTGATTCAGCGTATTGATGAATATCAAAATATCATCGATCAAAAAGAATATGCTTGTCAAAAGATTTTACAGGAAATGAATGAACTAGATGTTTCTTTATCTTTAAGTGAGCATCTAGCGATTAAAGAATGTTTTGAAAACAAAAAGAAAAATTTTGAATTTGCCTATACACGTCAAGTTTTACAAAATCATATGAAACAGATTGATGAGGGAATAACTTTATGGAAAGATTATGAAAATCAATCTCAACATATTGCATTTTATGAAAATGATGAAAGTCAAAAACAAGAACAGTTTATTGCATTACAAACGCAAATTGATTATTCAGAAAAAGAGTATCAACAAGTGGTAGAAGAATATTTAGAAGATTATCATCGTTATAATGAGCATAATCAAATACTTAAAATTTCTCATCAGGATATGAATCAAATAAGAGAACATTTGATTGATTATGAAATGACACATGATTATTTTGCAATTCAAAAAATGATTGATAATATCTATCATGATATGTCAAGATATATGATTGAAGAACAAACACAATATAGAAGAAATATTGAAGATATTGAAAATGATTTATCAAAACTTTATCATGAAAAAGAATATCTTGAATCTTTAGAAGATATAGAACCACCACAAACAAATGAAAATCAACTCAATCGTCAATATTTGAATGAGAATCATATTCCTTATATACCGTTCTATCGTTTGCTTGAATTTGATTCGTCATTGTCTTATGAAGATAAACAAAGAATCGAAGAAATATTATCAAAGATGCAGTTATTAAATGCGCTTGTTGTTCATAAAAAATATCAAGATCAAATCAAGGAACTTCCACAAGGATGCCAAGATTTTTATCTTTGGACAAATCAAGAAATAGAAGAGATGCCTACAATAACCATTTCTGATTTAGCGAATCAACATGATTTATTAAATATTTTGGAAAATTTATCCATTGAAACAAATCAACAAGTTATGATTCAAGATAAGTATTTTCAATCAGGAATCATTGAAGGGAGTCTTTCTTTAAATCAAGAAGCTATTTATATCGGCTATGAAAGTCGTATGCGCATGAAGCAGGAGAAAATTGAAATATGTCTTCAACAGATTCATGATTTAGAAGATTCAAAGACAAAATATATTGAAAAAGAACAATTATCTCAACAACAGCAACAGCTTCTTTTTACTGAGTATAAAAGTTTTCGAGATGAAAAACAATTAAAAGAAAGTTTAGAAAATGTAGAGATTTTAAGAAAAGAACAGGTTGCTTTAGAACAGAAAATTCAAGAATTACAAACACTTATTTTACAAGAAAATCAAAAACTCACTGAGATATATAATCGTATACAAACTTTTGCGTCAAAATTATTATTGCCACCACAACAAGGTGCATTTCAAGCCTATAAAGAAGATTTACAAGATTATCAAAATGCATTTGAAACATTTCATGATAATTATACAAAATTAATACAAAATGTAGATATGAAAGCATTACAAGATGAAAAATATCAACAACTCACATATGATTTAGATGAACTCCATTATGAAATAGAACAATATCAACATAAGATCAGTGTTATTACTCAAAAACGTGATTTATTACAAGAAAAATTGGATGCATCAGGTTATCAGGATATAGCAAAACAAATTCAAATATTACAAGATGAATTAACAAGACTAGAAAATGAAAAAACTGCTTTAGAAAAAGAAAAGTCTGTTTTAGAAACAAAAATTGAACAGATTGATATAGATATGCAAAATCTTGATGAACAAAAGCAATCACAAAAAGATGTCATGTCTATATATAAAGATATTTTTATGCAAGAAAAAGATTTGCATTTTATTATAAAGGAAGATGTGAGTGATAATGAACTAGAGGGCATTATGCGTGATTTAATTCAACAATTTAATCATAAAAAATCAATTGCTGATTATCAGAATCAACTACAGCGTGTTTATTTTGAACAAAATATTTATTTGAATCAATATAATGTTGTACAAGAAAGTATTTCATTGTGTCATGAAGCGGATGATGTCCCATCTAGAATTATCTTAAAAGCAACAAATCAAGGGAAAAGAATTTCTTTCTTAGAGTTAACTGAAATCTTAGAACAGAATATAGAAATGCAAGAATTATTGATTGTTGATGAAGATAGGCATATCTTTGAAGATATTCTGGTTAATACGATTTCTAAGAAGATAAGAGAACGTATTCATGCTAGTCGTCAATGGGTTGATAAGATTCAAAGTTATATGAATGATATGAATACAAGTAGTGGTTTACAATTAAGTTTGAAATGGAAAAGTCGTAAGGCTAACGATGATAATCAATTAGATACTCAAAAACTGGTAGAATTACTAGAAATGGATTATCATATATTAAAAGATAGCGATCGCAAAAAAATATCTAATCATTTCCGTTCTAAAATCAATAATGCTAGAAAAATGAGTCAAGATGAAAATACAACATCATCTTTCCATCAATTAATGAAAGATGTCATGGATTATCGTCAATGGTTTGATTTTACACTGTATGCGAAAAAACCAAATGAAAATCGTAAGGAATTAACTTCACATGTTTTTTATGCTTACAGTGGTGGAGAAAAAGCATTATCAATGTATGTCCCTTTATTTTCAGCTGTTGCTGCAAAATTTGAGAGCGCTAGACCAGATGCGCCGTTATTGATTGCTTTAGATGAAGCATTTGCAGGGGTTGATGAAAATAATATTGATAATATGTTTGCATTAATCACTAAGTTTGGTTTTGATTATATTATGAATTCACAAGTGTTGTGGGGCGATTATCCTTCATGTTTATCACTTGCTATATATGAATTGTTTAGACCAAATAATGCTCCATTTGTGACAGTGATTGCTTATATTTGGAATGGAAAAAATAAGAGGTTAAAATATTCATGAGTATTGAAGAAGAATTAGCTATCTATTTGAATAAACCAGGTTTTCAAATGTTTATAGATGCATGGATTTTTCAATATAAGCGTTTAGGACGTTTGGGAGGTAAAATTGTTTTAGATAATTTAGATGAAGATCAAAAAGACTGTTTAAGTGGTTTAGGATTAGATTTATCCAATAATAAATTAGAATTGACTTATAGCCAATTTCAAAAAAGTTAGAAAAAACACGTTTTGTAGGCGTTGACTTTTTAAAAACATTAGAAATATTGAATCAATCACTGATTTATAGTCGAAAAGAATTAAAAGAATTACGAACTCTTGAATTAGATGAATTTAAAGATTTATTATTAGAATCATTTCAAAACACAAAAGCTTATGATTGGTTAAATTATTATTTATCAACGGATCGATATGTTAAAAAATATTTTGAACATGATTCAAAGACTTATCAATCTATTATTGAAAATGTATGTCATGCAATAAATCAATTGCCTGTTTATCAATCACGTTTTGAACTGATGCCAGTGTTTTCTCAAAATATTACAAAAAATCCTCATTATTTTGATGAGGATTTACCAAGGGATTTATTAATGAGGGGTATAGAATATTATTTAGACTATAAGGAATCAACATTTCAATCATTAAAGGTCATAGATATTTTATACAGTGCAGGTATTCTTAAAGATGATTTATCAAATTATTGTTATGTATGCCATATTTTGCCTCAAAATGTATATCCTTCATGGCAGGGGTTTTATGATGCTTATGAGCCTTGGAATATGAATCTTTATAATATGAATGCTATCAAAGATAAGTTTGTTCCCTCAGATGTTTTTATCTTTGAAAATCCGTCAGTTTTTCGTATGATGTGTGACTTTATTAAGAGGCAACGAATGAATATTGGACTGATTTGCAGTAATGGACAAATTAATTTTTGTACATACTTGTTATTAGATAAACTTATTGATAGTGAATGTCAATTGTATTATGCAGGGGACTTTGATCCAGAAGGACTGATCATTGCTGAAAAATTAAAACAAAGATATAAAGATTTGATTTTATTTGGATATAGTGCATTATTATTTGAACGCATAAAAGTGCAGCAAGTGGAAATCTCAACAAAAAGATTACAAATGTTAAATCAAATAAAAACACCTGATTTACAGACTATCGCAAAGTGTATAAAACAAGAATATGCTTTTGGTTATCAAGAGGGACTTATTGATTTTTATCAAGTTGAGATATTAAAAATGAAAGAATTGATTACTAAATAAAGTTTTATAAATATGGGGATTTAAAAAAAGATACAAAATAGGAAATGTTTGTTCGTTTCCTATTTTCTTGTTTTATTTGGATTTATTATCTTTCTATGATAAAAGTGTGGTATAATGACAAAAATAAGGAGAGCGAATTTATGAAAACAGAATTTAATATATTTAAATCTTTACCTAGCCCAAACAATATATCCATTGCAAAAAGTTATGAGCGTTATGATAATGTCAAAAGTATACATATTGAATATATAGATGGCAAATATTTTTGTAATGCCATTGTGGATGTGAGAAAAGAAGAATTTGAATGTTCTTTTTCATTTGATGATGAATATGAATTATTGGATTATACTTGTGAATGTAGATGGTGTCGTGAGGGAAGTCCATGTGCTCATATTGGAGCTGTTCTGTTGAAATTAAATCAATTAGAAGTTTCATCTTTTCCTTATAATTATATCAATTCTAAATTTGAAAATGAAAAGAAACGTCAAGAGGAAGAAAGAAATCGACAAAGACAACGTATTTATGCATTGAAAGCTTCGCAAACCACAGATTTTATTATAGAAAATAAAGAATATTATCATAATCAAGTGAGTTCAATGATTTCTCATGAAAAATATCAATTGACTGCTTTTCTTTCTAAAAGTGATGATGGACTATGTTTAGAATATAAAGTCGGAAATGCCAAAAAATATATCATTAAAAACATAAGTGGTTTTTTAGAAGATATAGACAATAACAATCTCGTCAAATATGGTAAATTTCTACAATTTACACATACACGAAATGCTTTTACAGAGGAGGCATTAAAACAGATAGATTTCCTTAAAAAAGTAGAAAAAATATTGGATGATATATATCGTGAAAGATATTTTTTTGATTATGGGAATCATTTAAGCCTGGATAGATATTTTTATATTCGCACAGATTATTTAGATGAATTTTATGATTTATATAAAGAATTAGGTTTAGATCACTGTGTTTTTGAAGATATAGATTATGCGATTCAAGTGAAATTAAGCAAAGACCAAGATTATTATATTTTTCAGTTAGAAGATGAGCATGTTTTTTATCAAGGTGAAAACTATATCTATTTTATAACAAGTGATAAAAATCAAACAAAGATTCAACGACTTCAAATGAAATTGAATGATAAATTGTTTGAAGTTTTACTTCATTTATTAGAAAGAGAAATGTTAATAAGTGCAGATGATTTTGATGACTTTTATAAATATTTATTAAAGCCAATGCAAAATTATTTAGATATTGAATGTGATTTTGAATTGTTTCAATCACCTTATACATTCATTAAAATATATGGCGATATGAATGAAAATGAACAAGTCTACTTTAAAATTTATTATGAAGATGAAGAACAAAATCGTATTCAGGCTTTTCAACAAGATCTCATGACAACTGTTGAACAGGATATTGTAGAAACGTATTTTCGCCAACAATCTCAATATATTGATGAAACAAAAGGTTGTGCATATTTTGATAGTTATGATGAAAAAACTTATGATTTTATGCATGATGGTATTGCCTTTTTACAACAATATTGTAAAATTTATATTTCTGATTCATTGAAAAAAATTGGGAGACCTGTTCGTTATCAAATCCAAGTTGGTGTAAGAGTTGATCATGATCTTTTATCGCTTGATATAGAAAGTGCTCAAATTCCTCAAATGGAAATTGCTGAAGTGTTGTCAAGGTATCGTCGCAAAAAGAAATTCCATCGTTTAAAAAATGGTGAACTTCTTTATCTTGAATCACCTGATCTTGAAGAATTATCACAATTGATGGATGAATATCACATGGAGGCCAAAGATATTCAAGATGGAACATTGACTTTAAATAAGAATCGTGCTTTTGCATTGAACAATGATACGAGTCAATTTGATCATTTACAAATTGAACGTCAATCATCATTTCAAAATCTTATCAATCAGTTTGACAAATATCAACATCACATCTATCCACTCACACCTTATTATGATCAATTGTTAAGAGATTATCAAAAAGAAGGTTACCAATGGTTACGTATGTTGTACGATTTTGGTTTTAATGGTATCTTGGCTGATGATATGGGGTTAGGAAAAACACTTCAAGTGATAGCTTTATTAGATCAGCTGGAAGTCGATAAGCCTAGTCTTGTTGTATGTCCTTCTTCGCTAATTTATAACTGGGAAGATGAAGTTCATAAGTTTTCTAAAACACTCCCTATAACTTGTATTGTTTCTGATGCGAAGACAAGAAAATCTTTGATTCAATCCATTCAAGGAAAACATCTCTATGTGACATCTTATGATTATCTGCGTCGTGATTTTGAATTATATGAAGACATTGAATTTGAATATGTTATCCTTGATGAATCGCAGTATATTAAAAATCAAAAAACCAAAAACGCCTTATCAGTTAAACAACTTCATGCATTACATAAATTAGCATTATCAGGAACACCCATAGAAAATTCTTTAGCTGAATTGTGGTCTGTCTTTGATTTTTTAATGCCTCAATATTTATATAATTATCATTATTTCCAAAAAAGATTTGAATCTGATATTGTGAAAAATCATAATCAAGATAAAATTATGCAATTACAGAAAATGGTATCACCATTTATTTTAAGAAGAAACAAGAAAGATGTTTTATTGGAATTACCTGATAAAATAGAAAAAACACAATTAATTTTAATGAGTGAACAAGAAAGAGAACTATATTATGCTAATCTTGCTCAAGTCAATCATCAACTTCAAGATTTATTGAAAATGGAAAAAGTGGATAAAATAGCAATCTTAGCCATGCTTACAAAATTAAGACAAATCTGTTGTGAACCAAGAATGATTTATGATAATATACCTCAAAGTTCATCAAAGATGAAAGCATGTATGGAATTATTAACAAACTATAAAGAAAATCATCAACAAGTTTTATTGTTTTCAACTTTTACAAAAGTATTTGATTTGATGGAAGAAGAATTAAAATTAAGAGGTATTCGATATTTCATTTTAACCGGTGAAACAAATAAAGAGTTAAGAAGGGAACTTGTCCAAAAATTTCAAAATGGTGAAGCAGATGTCTTTTTGATTTCTTTAAAAGCAGGAGGAACAGGGCTGAATTTAACAGCAGCTCAAGCAGTTATTCATTTTGATCCATGGTGGAATATGTCGGCTCAAAATCAAGCAACAGACAGAGCTTATCGTATAGGTCAGCATAATAATGTACAAGTTCACCAGCTAATTGCGAAAGATACAATTGAAGAAAAAATACAAATTCTTCAAGCAAAGAAGAAAGAATTAGCAGATATGTTTGTGGAAACAAGTCAAGGCAATATTTCTAATTTAACAACAGAAGATTTAAAAGAATTATTTGCTATGTAAAATGAGAAATATGAAGTCATTTTGAAATGATATGGCTTATTAAAAATGTCATATACGGATTTAATGAAATAGGATAACTCATCAAACTTTGATAAGTCAGATGGTTATCCTTTTTTATACATTTATAAAAGTTATTTGATGATAGAAATTATTTTCATTTATTTTAAAGTTTCATTATTGAATAAAATTTTGATTTAAAAATGTTTTAAACTTTTGAATCTGCTCCTCATTACCAGCTATTTGAATTTTCCCACCAAATCCAATAATCCAAGAATAAAAAGTACTATTGATAATATGTTTAATTTGTACTCTATAAGTATTTTCATTAACAAGATAAGGTTTGATATGTTTTCCAAATTTATCAATCATATTTGAATAAATGGACTGATCAAAATCTAATTCAATGGTTTCTAAATTTCCAACACCATACATGTATGTTGTATTTTTAAGTTTTTCATGAAAACATTGTAATTGATATTCATCAAATGAAAAATGAGAGTTTTTAACGATTTCAACATCTTTGATATAATCTAAGCGATAAAGTAAACAGTCATTAGGATTTCTAGCACCTTGACATAATAAATAGTATTCATTATTTGAAAAACAAGTATCAATAGGTGAAAGTTCTACATGCTTTGAATGACTATTTTTAATAAGGGTAGGTTTCTGGTATAAAAAACGGATTTTTTCTTTTCATAAATAGCTTTTGTGATGGTTTCAAGTTCTTTGTAAAACACTTGATCATTTTCATTTTTCACGATATGTAAATTTAATTGCTTATGAAAATAAGCTTGATAATGAACACTAAACATATCTTGAATTCGTTTTTTATAATTTTCTTTTGTTTTTAAAGTAAAGAAATCAGAACTATATACCAGATCAACAATGGCTTTTGCTTCCATAATATCAAGTGTTGTATTAATAAAATAATAGTAATCATTTCTACCTTTGCGATAACATCCAATTACTATATCATCATAGTATTGATTATAATATTGAACATATTTTTTAATTAATCGATAATCAATACTAAAATCATATTCCAATTCATAGAGTCTATTTTGAATATCTTTAACTGTTATAGCATGTTTTTCATCACTATTTTTAATAATAATATCTATTACAGCAAGAAATTTGATAAAGGATAAACTGTCTTTGTTTCTTTTCATTTTGCCACCTTCTTTTCTATATATTAAAAGAATAATATGATTAATGCAATAATATATGCTTATATAAGCATATATTATAAAAAAACTATCTTTATAATGATAATTGAAAGAGGTGGAACATTATGAATTTATTAATTACAGTTACAGGTATTTCTTATTATATTTCAAGTATAGAATTAGAACCTCATCAGGAAATTATTCTTAAAAAAGACCCAACAAATAAATATGATAAAGAAGCAATTGCAGTGTATATTAATGATACGATGCAAATTGGATATGTGGCTAATAGTATTCATACAGTTGCAAAGGGAACATATTCGTCAGGCAGACTTTATGATAAAATGGGCGAAACGATCACTGCGACAATCATTGTAATTATAAAAGATAGTGCGATTGCATCGTTGACTGTTGATTAAGGTGGTTACTATGTTTAAAAAATGGAAATTAAGGAAATATCAAAAAATATTTTTCATTGATAGTGAAAATGTAGGCTATCAATTACCTGATGAAATACCTGAAAATATTTATATTTATTTGTTTGTCAGCAATCCATTTGTGCTAGATAAACTTGGAGATGACATAACAAAATATAAAAAGCAGTTAGAAATTGTTGATATTAGACCATTGATGAAACATGGAGCAACAAAAAATGCAATGGATTTTTGCATTGTGGCAAAACTTGCTGAAATAATGCTTTGGGTATCATTTCATCAAAAAATGATCATAGTATCTAGAGATAAAGGTTATGATATTTCAATTGCGTTTATGAAACAACAGTATCCTCGTAAATCTATTGAAAGATACTCATTACCTATGACTTGTTATTATGCTTCACATGATTGTACGCAGAAGATTATCAATCAATTAGATCATGATGTCATGAAACTTGTGACTTCACATCAAACAATGGCAGGATTAAAACGATTTTTAACAAAAAATCAAAAATCATTATTTGTGATTGAAGAATTTACTGAAGAAATATCTGGTATTAAAGTTTTTATCGAATATGATATTTATCTCAATCAATATGCCTTATACTATTCTGGGAATATAAAACAGCGTTATTATCATTTAGAAGAAGCACAACAAGATTTTCATGATTTAGTGAATATGTTGCAAAAGAAATATCAAAAGTATTATTCAAAAGAATTATTATTTAAAGCAAAAGAATTACATATTCACCAATATATTGAGGAAGCCTATTTGAAAAAACAAACACTTCAAGATTGTTTAATTAGTCATTTTGGACAAAAAGAAGGTATCTATTTATTTAATCAATTCATACAAGCTTAAAGATTTTATTTATAGAATAATAAAAATGTGACTGAAGTTTCAGCCCTTTTTTTGTGTAAATAAAATGAGGAATTTTCGCCTTTTAAGCGAACACTCATCATTTTTATAAAAGTATAATAAGTTTGTATAAAGACAAACTATTAAATGTCAATAATTAATTTAAAAAAATGATTTTAATAGTGTTTGTCCTGATTTAGAGGAGCAATCCGATGTTCTTTGATGTTTTTAGTGGATTTTTGGGTGCACTAAAAACAACTTCTCAAAACTCAGTGTTTGAAAGCTCTTACATTTTAGGTTTTCTTTGTTTTTAAGCTACTGATTCCGTTGCTTCGTTCCTATAAACAAAGCGATGGATTTCACCATTGATATCAGAATACTGATAAATCTGTTTTCTGGTATTCTTTGGAAAATCTAAAGATATTGAATTGAAGAACGTATTTCGGGTTTCTTCTGGTAATCGCATGATATTTTCATGCATGATTATAAAACTGCTTTCTGATGGTAGAATAAAAACTGTACAAGGTAAATGACAGAAAAAATCATTGATGGTACAATGTCATATGAATTATAAAACAAACAGAATGAGAGGAAGAAACATATGGCAAAACATACTTATGATAAAGATTTTAGAGAAGGAGTGATTCAGTACTGTTTAGATCATCCAGATGAATCATATGTAAGTGTATCAAAAAGATTTGGAATTCATGATACGACGATTGGTGGATGGATGAAAAGTTACAAGAAAAATAATGATGAAGTGATTATAAGAGGAAGTGGAAATTATTCAAGTGATGAAGCTAAGGAAATAGCCAAATTAAGAAAAGAACTTAAAGATACAAAGGATGCATTAGAAATCCTAAAAAAGGCTATTGGCATACTGGGAAAATAAACCAAAAGGACATCTACGAAAGTGTTAAAGAATCAAAAAAGAAAGATTCAACAATTTCGATTTCCAGTGTGCTAAAACAGTTAGATGTCAGCAAATCAGGTTATTATGATTACATTAATAGAAAGCCAAGCTATACAAAACAAAGAAGAGAAAAATTACAAAGAAAGTTGAGGAAATTTATAGAAATTCTCATGAAATATATGGCTCACCAAAAATAACAGAGATGCTCAATCAAAATGGTGAAAAAGTCAGTCAAAGATACATTTATTCCATCATGAGAGAAAACAGCTGGAAGGCTAGATATGTAAAGCCATACGTTCAAACAACAATAAGTGAGGATTTCTCTTCAAGGCTTAAAAATCTGCTCAATAGACATTTTAATCCATCAAGACCTGATTGTGCCTGGTGTACAGATATAACTTATATAAGAACAGTTGATGAAGGCTTTGTCTATTTGACAAGCGTCATGGACCTATACTCAAGAAAAATCATATCATGGGTGCTGACAAAAACGATGGAAACAGATGAAGTTCTAAAAAGTATTGAAAAGGCAAAGGAAAGAAGGAAGGTAGAAAAACCATTAGTGGTGCAAAGTGACAGGGGCGTGCAGTTCACATCAACTAAATATCAGGAGATGACAGAAGGATTTGTAACAAGTTACTCAAGAAAAGGAACACCATGGGATAATGCCTGTATAGAATCATTTCATGCATTGATCAAAAGGGAGTGGTTGAATTTTTATAAGATAATGAATTATGAAGAAGCATATCAACTTGTATTTGAATACATAGAGGGATTCTACAATACAATAAGGATTCATTCACATTGTGGGTATCAGTCACCCAACGAATACGAGAAAAACTATATGTTAGCAGTGACTAACAAAAATCAAACAACTTTTATTACAAATTCTGCAATTTAAGTTGTCCGAAATCTTGACATAGTACCATTCGTTTTTCATGATTGAATAGATATATCTGGCAATGCGATTGGCAACTGCAATGACCGCTAATTTATGACGCTTTTTATTTCCGTTCTTCACTCTTTCAAATAAGTGTTTAAGAACAGGATTATGTCGTCTGGCAAATTCGGCAATCATGTAAAGAGCGTGTCTCAGGTATTTTGAGCCTTTCTTGGAAATCTTGCCCATGATTTCCACAGACTTGCCAGAACGCTTGTTACGTGGTGATGAACCACTGTAAGAGACATAATGATCAGCATTTTTGAATCTGAAGATGTCTCCGGTTTCAGCGATGATAACAGCGGCAGTCAAAGGACCACAGCCAGTGATGGTCAACAGCAGACTGTAAACATTAAAAGTGGCAGCAAGCTTTCTGATATCTTTTTCAATCAGTTTCAATTGTGTACGAATATGGATGATGCTTTCAACAGTGTTGGAAATAATATATCTCATATGATCGGATACATGTGGAACCAGTGTATCCTGAGCATAATTGAAAAGCTTATCAATCTTATCCATACTGCAGCGATGTTTAGTTGCTTCGTAAACAAGATGAAACACTTCATTTTTGGAAGCATTTATGATATCATGCGAAGTAGGATATTGAGATAAGACAGCCAGGAAAGCAGCTGATTTAGGTTCAAAAACATACTGAAGTTCAGGGAAATAACAATCACAAAGGGCAATGAGACGGTTAGTTTCCTGAGAATAGAGTTTTTTAATCTGATAGTGTCTGTGAACGAGAGCCTTAAGATCTTGATATCCGTTTTTGTTTTCAAAAACGGAATCTGAAACATATTTGACCTGATCATCAGTACCGATAATGGAACAGATGGTTTGAGCATCCAAAGGATCAGATTTAGATATATTATGGCTTTCTCTCCATTTATTAACGAAATCCGTATTAAGCTGATGGATTTCTTCATCGCTATTACAGTTTTGTTTAATAAAGGTGTAGATATTAGTAGAATATATGCCAGTGACTTCCAAAGCAAAATAAGTGTGGAGACAGTACTGATCACTGGAATACTTTCTAACAGTATTTAAAAACTCAACAACTTCAGATTTAATAAACTTAAAAGATAATTTTTTTCTAAGAAAATGAGGTTTGACCGCTCTTAATTCAGGGACAGCCAGAACAGCAGCATCAGCCTTGCCTTTAGAGACATCAATGCCAACATAAAGATTGTAATTGTAATTTTTCATAAAAAATGACCTTCTTTCTAAAGTATGTAAATGGTTTTGAATTGCACCTCTAAATCAAGACAAACGCAACCTCGTAAATGCGGAGACAAGTGAGAATACACTGCTGCAACAAACTCATTCGGGTATAAAGTATGCCTTGAACAGAGGATTAAGTCTTTTAGAAGTGAACATAACAAGATGGCCGCAGGAGAAAAGAATAAAACCTTGATTCAAAACGAAACTATTATCTTAAAAGAGAGTGTAGAAGCAAGGATTTTTTAAACAACTGAGATATCTCAGTTGTTTAAAAAGAGAAATCCTTAATTCAAACTTCTATACATATTATACGAGGAGAAAGTGTATGGATAGATTAAAAAATTGGTTATTTAGTGAGATAGAAGTAGAAGAAAATTTTACAGATATGAAAATGAGATATTATTAGCTTCAAAATATGGATAAGCTTATTGATTTAGCAAATGATCTCAAACATAATTATATGATTTTATGTTATGTTGATGAAAACATTATCGTAAGAGTGTTGGATTTTATTGATGGAATTATTTATATTAAAGATATCCAAAAAATAAAAATCACTCAAAATATTTATATGTTTTTACCCCAAAACATAAATTATAAATGCATTTCATAGAGGATTTCATTGACGGTGAAAAGATCGTATATTTGATTTTGTATACAATAAATAATAACAATATGAAATCTATTGTTTAATGAAAAAGCATAATTTGCACTATTCAATAAAAGTTCGAATTCTTCCATATTTAATTCTAGGGCTAATCCTAAAGCAATAACAGTTTTAAAGGAAGGATGATAATGAGGATTTCTAAGTTTAGAAAAAAGTTTTGCTTGAATATCAATGTCATTAAGTTAAAGGATAGTATGCAATCATAACGATTAAGTTAAGGTATCAATTCAATTGAGAGTTGGTACCTTTTCGAATATGTCGAAACTATAAACTTATTTTATCTATTTCATGCGCACTCGAAAAGAACTAAACATTTAGCTCAAAAAAATTTCTTGTTATTCTAAAATAACGTGCTATAATGAATCATGTCAGGACGTTCTATTATTAAACGGTTTGACTGATTTCGGTTTTATAGAACGTTTATATGATCTTTCTGGTCGTTCAGGGACCAGGAATTTTTTTATTCTTGAAACAAGAACATCTTCTTCCAATAGATCCCTGAGATACAATCGTATGTTTGTCACTGCATTGGCAAAATTCGCCTTGTAGCGGTATCTGCAGTTCTGTTTCATCTCGATATTATTGATGATGATTTCAGAAACATTATACATCAGGAATGTTGCATTGATTTCCTGCTGAATCAGCTGTCTTTTTCTTGCATGGAAATAAATCATTCCAAGTGTATTCTTTACCTTATTGAAGGCTGTTTCCTCATTCCAGCGAAAGTGGTACAGCTCCCTGAAGTCATCAAGCGAAAATTCATCTTCGCTAAGGTTCGTGATGATTGTCACATAGTTGTTTTCAGTGGCTTCGAAACGTACGATGCGAAGTGTCATTTCATAATAATCCTGAGTTGGACCCAAAAATCAAATTTGGATGTAGAAGGAACAAAGACATATTTTTCCTTGTTGGCTTTTATTTCCTTTGTCTGAAGTCTTGTCAATGTGCGTGTGACAGTCATGTCAAAAGAGCCTTCAGGTGTAGATATGTTTGTCATGATGCCACTTTTTGTATTGATATCCTTGACACGAATGGCGAACTTGAGATTGTTTTCAATGAAATGGGCAAACAGATTGTAATTCTCATAGCCACGATCAGCAGTAAATATAGCATTTCTAGGATAATGCCCATTATTGATGATGGAGATGAGGGCGTCGCATTCCTGCTTTTTCGTTGCCGAATCAATACTCCAGTCGAGAAAGACGTGATTCAGGCAGTCATATAGAGCGTTGATATGATATTGACAGCAGGGGCTGCCAAGAGTGTTATACAGAATTTTGGTATCATCATCCTCAAAAGGGATGTTGATGTCAGAACCATCCTGAGCCAGTATGCGATAGCCATTGATGGTGGCATAATTATCAAAACTTGACAGAAACAGCTGATTGATACGCTTAAAGATGACAGGGGCCAGCAAACTTCTTCGCTGACAGAGAGCGGAAGGAGAAGGCATATCCTTAATGTCATAAAAGAAGTGTGACATTTCACAGACAGTGGAATGACTGGAGAAGTTCATAATACATTCGATTAAGGTTCTGGCAGTAATCTTGCGATTGCGGTAAAATTGGAAACGGGATCATAGCAGTAGTTTTGAATGCCCTCAAGAGTAAAATCAATGGATTTGTCCAAGTTGTTTTTGATAATACTTGGTGAATAGTAGATGTTAGATTTTGATTGATTCAACATGATAAGTACCTCCTAAAAAAACACATCTACTAAAAAGGGCTAAAAATTATAGAACATTATAATTTTTAGCCCCACAAACCTTTCAGTTTGTCAATAGAAAAATAAAAAAAGAGCCTCAATATTTTAGAAATATCAATATTGAGGTTCTTTAAGCTTAACTTAATGACATTGGCTTGAATATGTGCTTTTTTATATACAAACGAATCTTTTTGGTGAGGATATTTTTGATACATAAAATGATAGAGCATTTCTATGAATGAGTAAAAAGCAAAAGGATTTTCAAGAAGAAATGCTTTGTCATTTTTAAGTTTTTCTTCAAAATCTTGTATATCTTGGATTGTTTCTTGAATCATTGTTTATGAATAATAGAAAAAACATTATCAAAATATATCTACTCAAATAAAGATTTTGTATATATAGATTTAAGTTTTTCATGATCATCACCTGTTAATATTGTAAAAGATATAAAATGATAATATATGCTTATATTAGCATATATAAATCATGGGTTGGTTGTATAATGAAGATTAAGAAAGAACTCTCTTTGATAATTTTTTTGAAAAATAAAAGATTTTTGATGAAATAGACAGTTTTTCTTATATAATATGTATAGAACGAAAAAAGAAAGGATAAAAAATATGGGAAGATTAGTATTAGGATTAGACATTGGTATTACTTCAGTGGGTTATGGTGTAATCGATATAGATAATAATCGTTTTGTTGACTATGGGGTAAGACTTTTTAAGGAAGGTACAGCTGCAGAAAATGAAAAAGAAGGACAAAAAGAGGTTCAAGACGTTTAAAAAGAAGAAAAACAAATCGTATATCAGATATGAAAAAACTTTTGAAACAATCAGGTTTAATGGATGACGACTATGTATCATTACAGAATCCATATGAAATAAGATGCAAAGGATTAACAGAAAAATTAACTAATGAGGAATTGTGTTGCTCTATATTACATATTACAAAATGTCGAGGAACTGTTTTGGAAATTTCTGCTGATGAAACAAAAGATGAAGAAACAACAAAAGGTGTTTTATCTAAAAATGCAGCGTTATTAAAGGATCATTTTGTTTGCGAAATACAGTTAGAAAGACTAAAAAATGAAGGAAAAATTCGAGGTGTAGAAAATAATTTTCAAACTGAAGATTATCTTAAAGAATTAACAACAATATTAGAACATCAAGATTTAGCTGATGATATGAAAGAAAAAATTCTTCATCTAGTAGCAAGAAGACGTCGTTATGATCAAGGACCAGGAAGTGAAAAATCTCCAACACAATATGGAAGTTTTAGAGTTGTTGACGGACAAGTAGTTCAAGTGAATTTGATTGATATGATGAGAGGAAAATGTAGTGTTTATCCTAACGAATTGAGAGCACCAAAACAATCCTATACAGCGGAGTTATTTAATCTGTTAAATGATTTAAATAATCTAACAATTCATAGTGAAAAAATGAGTTGCGATGACAAACAAAGAATTATTGATTTTGTTGATGAAAAAGGAAACATAACAAATAAACAACTTTGCAAATTATTAGAAGTTGCAGAAGAAGATATAACAGGATTTAGAATTGATAAAAATAATAAATCACTTCTTACAGAATTTAAAGGGTATGGAAAAGTATTAAAAGTATTTAAAAAACATCATCAGGAACAGCTATTATCTGATAAAACAATTGTTGATGATATAATGGAGATTTGTACAAAAGCGAAAGGTATAGATGAAAGAAAAACTGAAATTTTTAAACTCTATCCTCAACTATCTGAAGAACTTGTTGATGATCTAGCAAGTATGAAGGGCATTTCGGGGTATCATTCTCTATCATTAAAGATTATGAGAGAGTTGAATGAAGAAATGATGAAAACGGAACTGAATCAAATGCAGTTATTACATCAATTAGAGTTACATAATAAGCATAGGAAATCTTTAAATGGAATGAAAAAGATTTATCCTGATGATGAAGCAATTCTTTCACCTGTTGCTAAAAGAGCACATAGAGAAACTTTTAAAGTCATTAACAAACTAAGAGAAATATATGGTGAGTTTGATAGTATTGTCATTGAAACAACAAGAGATAAAAATAGTGATGAACAAAAGAAAAGAATTAAGGATGGACAAAAATTTAATGAAAATACTAATAAACAAGTCAATGAACTTCTAATGAAACAAGGGATAGACAGTGATCATGTCAATGCAATGACAAAACTAAAAATTAGATTATATTTAGAACAGGATGGAAAAACAGCTTATACTCAAAAAGATATTGATTTAAATCTTTTAATACATGATAAAAATGCTTATGAAGTGGATCATATTATTCCAATTTCTATTTCTTTGGATGATTCTTATTCAAACAAAGTTCTTGTCAGTCATTACGAAAATCAGATAAAGTCTAATATGACTCCTATACAGACCTTTTTAAAAGGTGCGTTTGATGGTGGATCATTAGAACAGTTTAGATATTTTGTTAAAAATAACAAAAATATGCAAAGAAAAAAGAAAAACTATTTATTATATGAAAAGGATATTACAAAATTTAGTGATATTCAGGAATTTATTAATCGTAATCTTATCGATACAAGTTATGCATGTCGTAGTGTAATGAATACTTTACAACATTATTTTAAAGATAATGAAATTCCTACTAAAGTACATACGATTAAGGGACAGGCAACAAGTACATTTAGAAAGAAAATACATCTTCAAAAAGAAAGAGATGATGACTATTTCCATCACGCAATTGATGCATTAATTGTTGCATCATTAAAGAAGTTGAATTTAGTAAATAGTTATTTGATGAAATATGATTTTAATCAATTATATGATGAAAAAACTGGAGAAATATTGAAAGTTCCTGAAGAGAAAAAGTATTTAGAACCTCAATATATTGCGTTTGTTGCTGAATTAAAAAATATCTATGAAGAATCCTATAAATATAATTTAGGTATTATGAAAAAAGAAGATATGCACTATCCTTTAATCAAAGTATCACATAAGATTGATACAAAACCTAATCGTCAGATTGCTGATGAAACAATATATAGTACACGTTTTGTCAATGGAGCAGAAATGTTAGTAGAAAAGGTAAAAAATATTTATGATCCTAAAGAAAAAGCTGCAATAACATTGGTCAATAACATTATCAATAATGAAACTGATAAATATATTATGGCTTCTAAAGATCCACAAACTTTTAATAAAATTAAAGAAGTTGTGATGAACCATTTTGAAACTTATAAAGAATCTAAAGAGTATTATATTATTAATAAAGGTAAATATGAGTTAAAATCAACGAACCCCTTAACATTATATTTTGAAGAATTTGGACCAATTACAAAATATGCGAAAAAGAATAACGGACCTGCAATTCATTCAATGAAATTCTATTCAGAAAAATTAGGGAATCATATTTCTATTACACATCATTATGATGTTCATGATAAAAAAGTGATTATGAAACAGATTAGTCCTTATAGAACAGATTTCTATCTATCACCTCAAGGTAAATATAAGTTTGTGACAGTGAGGTATAAAGATGTCTTTTATAAAGCGTCTATCGGTAAATTTGTTATTAGTCAAGAGTGGTATGATGATGAAAAAGCTAAAAAAGGAATCGATGATAATTGGAAATTTGTATGTTCAATGCATCGTGATGAATTGATAGGTATTGTCAAAAAAGCTGGTGATAAATATATTTATGATGCATCTAAAGAACAAAACGGAGATGTTTTGTATCATGATGGAATCCATTATGAAATATTGAAGTTTACAGCGACAAATGATGATAAGAAGGGTACGTTTGAAGTCAAACCAATCACTTGTTACTATAAAAAACGATTAACGCCAACAATAGGAACTTGCATCAAAATAACTAAGTTTGCAACGGATGTATTAGGAAATATGTATGAAATTAAAGAAAACGTATTGAAATTAGAGTTTGAATAGTGTATTATATAAGTGGTTATATTCTAGCAAAAATTTATATGACCTAACAAAACAAGGGTTCATCCCGGAATCGGCTCTGTATAGAGCCTTTTTTGTACCATGAGTCATAGAATCATATATATTGAAAACTGTGAATATCTGAGATTATATTTAGATAATCTAAAAGTAGAATATAAAGATAATGATTTATTTTTACCAATCTCAGATATTCAAATCTTAGTAATAGATAATTATAGATCAAATTTAAGTGTCCCATTAATTAATAAATTAATGGAAAATAATGTTTGTACGATTATATGTGGTATTGATCATTTACCAACTTGTTATATATTGCCAATGAATGGACATTTTTCTCAAAGTGGTAATATAAATAAACAAATACAATGGAGTGAAGATAATAAAAAAAGAGTTCATCAAAAAATTGTAAAAGCAAAAATATTTAATCAGATAGAAATATTAAAAAAGAATAATAAGAGTTTTGAAGTTATTGAAAAACTCTATCAATTTTTAAGTGAAGTTGAACTGGGTGATACAACAAATAGAGAAGGATTATCTGCAAAAATGTATTTTAGAGAAATGTATGGAGATGATTTTATACGTTTTAATGAAGATGTTGTAAATGCTGGGTTGAATTATGGATATAGCATTTTTAGGTCATTGATTTCCTCAATTATTGTGGCTAAAGGATATTTACCTAATTTAGGTATATTTCATAAAGGAAAACAAAATATGTTTAATTTAAGTGATGATGTTATTGAAGTTTTTAGACCTATCGTTGATGATTATGTTTTTAATCATATGTTGGATGATATATTATTTAAACAACAACATCGTGAGGATTTAATCCAATTGACTACAAAAAAAGTAAAGATAGATAATAGGAAACAGACGATACCTAATGCAATATATATTTATATTGAAAGTATTTTAAAAGAATTAGAAGATAATGAAAATTCTTTTATATTTCCTTTACCAATCTGTTATGATTTATGAGTTTATGAGATTGATATTATTTTTTGATTTACCAATGACAACAAAAGAAGAAGTAAAAATATATACATGTTTTAGAAAATATTTAATAAAGAATGGTTATATGATGATGCAATTTTCCGTATATTGCAAGATTTTTCCAAATAGAGAAGCAACTGTTAAACATGTGGATATATTAAGAAAAAATGTACCTAAACAAGGACAAATTAGATTGTTGATGGTTACAGAAAAACAATATTCTAAGATTGAAATTATTGTTGGAGGTATTTCAAATCAAGAAAAAATAGTAAATGCAGAATCCTTTATAAAGCTATGAAGAAACTGATGATAAAAAAGGAAATAAGAATTTTTCAATAAATATAAATTATGTAAAGTATTGTATAGGTTTTAATTATCAAGAAAAATATGAATTAAAAAAGATGATTTTTGAATATTTTCATAATACAAAAATAACTGAATATTCATTAAATCATATAGGGCAAATAAATATTAGTATTGATAATAAAGAAATAAATAAGAAACAAACTTTATTTTATTATGTTAATCATCAATATTCATTGCATGATGACTTAAAATTATCAACAAAATCATTAATATCAAAATATCTTGAATCATTTTTATCACAAAGAGATTATAATGATACAATATTATCTATTAATATTCTATTAGAATCCTTTGCCATAGAATTGGATTCAGATATTATAAAAAGTCAATTTGTAACACTCACACCAAAATCATTATTAAAACTTTTAATACCACTATATTTTATAGAAGATGAACAAGCTAATGAATATGATTTATCATACGATGAAATTATAATTGTACAATTAAAAATGATTGAATTTATTTCTCGAGATATAGAAATGACAGTATTTTGCTTGATTGAAATACCAGAATTAACGCAAGCAATCAAAGAATGTATTCAACAATTAAATCAATGTATTGTCATAGTCATATTAACATCATCTCAAGTATTGTTAGAATTTAAAGATATATATTATATGTCAAATATAATAATTGATTGTAGTGATGATGAACTTATTTATGAAACATTTCTATCAAAAGGAGTATGTACTTTAAAGGAGGCAAAACAAATTATGCAAGACATAGTTAACAAAGAATATCAAAAACAACAATTATCTATTACTAAAAATATTTAAACGTAGAGTTTATTAATTATCAAATATATGATAATATGTATTTGAGGTTTTGTTACCATATGGATTTTTGCTAGGATAAAACTGAAAGAACTTGACATTTTAAGAAATATGAGTTTTGTTACCATATGGATTTTTGCTAGGATAAAACTGATGCAACACAAAACAATGTTAGCGATGGTGTTTTGTTACCATATGGATTTTTGCTAGGATAAAACTATTAATCTTTTTAGAACTGACACAGGCTTGTTTTGTTACCATATGGATTTTTGCTAGGATAAAACCATTGAAAGAAAACAAGCCTATCTTATTCAGTTTTGTTACCATATGGATTTTTGCTAGGATAAAACCAGATGATGAAACTGAAGATGATGCAGACGGTTTTGTTACCATATGGATTTTTGCTAGGATAAAACTTTTTAGTGATTTATTGATTAAAATTATAAGTTTTGTTACCATATGGATTTTTGCTAGGATAAAACTGGCAAAACTAGAAAACATTATACATTATAGTTTTGTTACCATATGGATTTTTGCTAGGATAAAACATATAAAATGATGTATAATATAATTGTAGGGTTTTGTTACCATATGGATTTTTGCTAGGATAAAACTATGACAATCAACAGTTTATCGAGAAGAAGGTTTTGTTACCATATGGATTTTTGCTAGGATAAAACTTAATGATATTGAGCAACGTTACCTCAACAGTTTTGTTACCATATGGATTTTTGCTAGGATAAAACTTAATGATATCGAGCAACGATACCTGAACAGTTTTGTTACCATATGGATTTTTGCTAGGATAAAACTAACTTCAACTAATCCATCTAGTTAAAGGGGTTTTGTTACCATATGGATTTTTGCTAGGATAAAACTTAATGATATCGAGCAACGTTATCTTAACAGTTTTGTTACCATATGGATTTTTGCTAGGATAAAACGTTCATCAAAGGATATACTAGAAACAGGTGGTTTTGTTACCATATGGATTTTTGCTAGGATAAAACAGGTTAAGTTATTCACTGACGCTTATGCATGTTTTGTTACCATATGGATTTTTGCTAGGATAAAACTGGAAAGGTGGAACACAAAAGCGTAAACTAGTTTTGTTACCATATGGATTTTTGCTAGGATAAAACTATAATCTTGAAGTGAATTGGCAACTAGCAGTTTTGTTACCATATGGATTTTTGCTAGGATAAAACATACATCATTATCATTTGAAGATATCATGAGTTTTGTTACCATATGGATTTTTGCTAGGATAAAACGCGATTTTGAAACATCAACTGAAAGAGTGTGTTTTGTTACCATATGGATTTTTGCTAGGATAAAACATCTATCACGTATATTGCCCTGATGATTTCGTTTTGTTACCATATGGATTTTTGCTAGGATAAAACGAGTGCTACGCTTAACTGACCCACGCCACTGTTTTGTTACCATATGGATTTTTGCTAGGATAAAACTTGCGATAGTCTTCTACATTTCCACGACATAGTTTTGTTACCATATGGATTTTTGCTAGGATAAAACTTAAACTAATTTCAGAATCATCTGTACCTTGTTTTGTTACCATATGGATTTTTGCTAGGATAAAACATGGAAAAGTAAGCGGACCATCACAGATGGTTTTTGTTACCATATAGATTTTGCTAGAATAATGCTTGTACTTATTTATTTTGAGTTTCGGTAAAAAAATAAAAAACAGGTAAAAAGTTATTCACAAATTGCCTGTTTTGCTTTATTTATAAGGAAAATCAGCCTCTTAAATGTTATAATAATTTTATCTCAATAAACAAAATTTAGGAGGGATTTTCCATGAGTTATTTTACCACAGATCTATATGAAACGAAAAGAGAAATTGTCAATTTTTCTAATAAATTATCAGACAGTCTTGATAAACCTGCTGCCAAGTTTGTCATGGATATGATGTTTGGTCTTGCAAGAAGTCAAAGTGTTCTACTTAGCGATATTGCCAGAGCTCTTGATGAAAATATCAAGCTCAATTATACAATTGACAGATTATCCAATCATTTGGCTCAATTTGATGATGAAGCAATGAACCAAATGAAATCCAATTATAATGATATGGTTATCAAGCATCTTAGCGAAGACAGGATCATTTTACTTGATAACAGTGAAATCATCAAAAAATATGGAAGAAAATTTGAAGATCTTTGTATGGTCAGGGATGCTTCCTCACTTAAGGATGACATTTATCCTGGATACCATGTATGTGAGGCAACTGCCCTCACACAGGATCAACATCATCCAATATCTTTGTATAGCCATATCTATTCAACTGAAAGTGAAGGATTCAGGTCAATGAACGATGAAACAATAAAGAGCATAAAATATGTCAAATCTCTCATTCCTGAAAGATGTACATTTGTATGTGACAGAGGATATGATGCCAATGTATTTTATGATTACTTCATAGATGAAAATCATAATGCAGATGATTTCATCATCAGACTCAAAGAAAATAGAACATTATTGTTTAAAGGGAAGCCAAAGAAAGTAGGAGAAATCGCCAAAAGAAGAAAAGGCAAGATTAAGATGAACATGTATTTTTCTAAGGAAGATAGTGAAGTCTATGTATCACATACGAGAGTGGAACTGCCATCACAAAAGGGAAGGATATTAAATCTAGTCATTGTGTATGGATTAAGTGAAGAAAAACCGATGATGCTTTTAACGAATAGAGAGATCAGGAATAAAAGAGATGTGCATAAGATAGTGAGGGCATATATGTCAAGGTGGCGAATCGAGGAGAAATTCAGATTCAAAAAGAATCAGTATGGTTTTGAAAATATAAGAGTAAGGACAATGAAATCAATAAATGTATTGAATACGATATTGATGATGCATATAGGGCATATAACACTGTTGGCAGAGAAAGTAGACAAGAAATTACTAGTCATAAAGATGATAGAGAGAAGCAAATCGCTTAAAGGAAAGAGATATTACTGGTGCTATCAGATCAGTAAAGGGATACAGGAAATATTAAAATATGCACAAAAGGGAATCAAGGAGTTTCAAAATATAAGAGAGAAGCAGGAATACAGGCAGCTGCAACTGAAACTATAAAATGAACATATAGTAAATAATAAAAAAGGTCATGAAAATGACACTTTTTCAGCTACAATAAAAAGAGAACAAAAACAAAAAAGATGATATAGATAAGAAAACAAGGGTTATGACAATAAACAACAAGACATACCCTTCAAAAAAGAATGCAAAAAACCGAAAGTCAAATTATTTATAGGTTTTAATTTAATGTTTTGTTTGATATAATAAATAAAAGGAGTTGAAACATATGGAAATAAGAAAAATGATTTTTGATGGTGTTGAATATAATTGTTTGACAAATCAGGAACTTGAAATGTATGTTCAAGAATTTTTAGATAAAAGATACATTCAGTCACAAATGAATGAATATAAAAAAGGGAATGTAAAAGGATATTCTTTGGATGAATTTAAAGATAAACGGAAAGAGATATACAAATAATGAATGTTATTATATTTGATACTGTTTTTGAAAGATTGATTAATATAAATGATTATTGTATTAGTCATTTTTCAAATAGTTCTTTTTGCAAAAAAATTGAAAATGAAATGTATCAATTTATAGATGTCTTAGAAAAGGGCGTTTATAGGCCTTCTTCCAAGGAATTTACTTTTGTTTTAAAAAGCAATTATATTCTATATTGTTATTATGATAATGATACAATTTACATTGTAGATTTATTATCATCAAAACAACGAAGGGAATTGAAAGGGTAATAAAAACCCTTTTTATATCTTAAAATTTAATAAGAGATGATATGAGAGAAAAATAAAACAATACTGTGTACAATAGTTGTGATGGAAGTAAAAATAGAATCTCATATTATAAAAAATCATACAACTATTAAATCATGAATAAATGAAATAATATAAGAATTTTTATGAGAATGAACTATAACTCAATTTATATAATTTATGATATAATAATGTAAATTATATTAGAAATGAAGGTACGTAGTATATGAAATTAAAATCTATTAGTAAATATATATCTAAGATATTAAGACATGAACCTGAAATTATCGGTATCACACTAGATGAACATGGGTGGGCAAATGTGGATGAACTCATTAAAGGAATCCAAGAAACACATCCTGATTTTAATAAAGATTTATTAGAAATCATTGTTGCTGAGGATAATAAACAAAGATATTCTTTTAATGGAAATCATACACTGATTCGTGCTAATCAAGGACATTCTATACTCGTAGATGTAGAACTAGAAAAGGTAATACCACCATCTGTTTTATATCATGGAACAGGAGAAAAATTTGTATCTTCTATTCAACAACAAGGTTTGATTCCTAAATCAAGACTTTACGTTCATTTATCTAAAGATATTGAAACGGCTTTGTCTGTTGGTAAAAGACATGGAAAACCAGTTGTTTTTCAAATTGATACACAACGTATGGTAGAAGATCATATTGATTTTTATTTATCAGCCAATCAAGTTTGGCTAACACGTCATGTGCCTGTTCAATATTTACAGCTTTTAGATGAACACAATGATGAGAAATGATTGAGTGTTGATGATAAATAGATTACAATAAAAGAAGAATAAAATGAAAGGAGATTTTTTTATGGGAAAACTAGATGGAAAAGTTGCGATTATTACAGGAGCAGCAGTAGGATTAGGTGAAGGAATCGCTGAAGCTTATGTGAAATATGGAGCGAAAATTTGCATGGTTGATTTGTCAGAAGAAGTGAATCAAACTGCTCAAAAATTAAGAGAAAAATATCATCAAGATATTATTACTTATGTTGGAAATGTGGCTGATAAAGACCAAATGAAAGAAGCTGTTCAAAAAACAGTTAATACTTTTGGTAAAGTCAATATTGCTTGTTGTAATGCAGGTGTTTGTCGTTTAGCACCTTTTGAAGAAATGAGTGATGAAATCAGAGATTTTCATATTGATGTCAATATCAAAGGTGTATGGAATACTTGTCAGGCTGTTATTCCATATATGTTGAAACAGGGAAAAGGAAGTATTGTTATTGCTTCATCTGTGACAGGAGATATTGTTGCTGATGCGGGAGAAGCGGCTTATGCGATGACAAAAGCAGCTTTAGTTGGTTTAACAAAATGTTTAGCTGTTGAATATGCAAGTCGCAATATTCGTGTCAACTGTTCACAGTTAGGATATGCCAGAACACCAATGGTAGAAAAAATGGCAGTTGAATCTAATCCAAATAATCCAGAAAGTGCTATTCAAGATATTGCTCAAGGTGTGCCAATGGGTAGACTTGCAAAACCAATTGAAGTTGGAGAATTATTTGCTTTTTAGGTAGTGATGAATCAAGCTATATCACTGGTTCTCAATTTGTTATTGATGGAGGAAGTACACTACCTGAAACAATGAGTATAGGAACAAATGAGTAGAGGTCAATGAGGGCTTAGGCTCTCTTTTTCATTATCATGGCAGTAGTTTCAAAATGAGAAATATGTTAAAATAGGCATCAGAATAGAGAGGGTTTTGTATGAATGGATTAGGAACAATTGTCAATGGAATAGCAATTATCATAGAAGGTATTATTGAACTTTTTTGTAAAAATTTATTTCAAGAACGTTATCAAGAAATCATTATGAAAGCCACAGGGATTCTAGTTGTTTTTTAGCTTTATCAGGCACACTATCAAAGATGCTTGTTATTGAAGGTGCAACTTTCAAAGCAACGGGTTCTATGAATATGATTCTTTCAATGGTCATTGGAGCACTAATAGGTGAAATCATTAATGTTGATGGGATGTTTGAAAAGTTTGGACAATGGTTAAAATATAAAACAGGTAGCCATGAAGATCGTCAGTTTATTCAAGGTTTTGTCACAGCTTCTTTAACTGTCAGTATTGGAGCGATGGCAATTATGGGCGCAATTTAAGATGGCATGACTGGTGACCATTCATTATTATTTGCCAAAGCTATCTTAGATTTTGTCATTATATTAGTGATGACATCTTCAATGGGAGAAGGTTGTCTTTTTTCTTTTATTCCGGTTGTGCTTTTACAAGGAACAGTGACTATTTTATCAGCAGGACTTGCATCATTTATGACACCATATCTTTTTTGATTGTTTGGATATGGTTGGAAATATATTGATATTTTGTGTAGGTATCAATCTGATATGGCCACGTACCATCAAAGTATCTAATCTTTTACTAGCGTTAATTGTTACGATTATTTTGGCTTTGTTATTATAAAGAAAAGGAGGTCATTATTTTGACAAAAGTAGATTTAATTACTGGTTTTTGGGAACTGGAAAAACAACATTTATCAAACAATATGCATCATATCTGATACAACAAGGATATAAAGTAGGTATTATTGAAAACGATTTTGGTGCAGTTAATGTCGATATGATGTTACTTCAAGAAACGTTCAAAGATCAATGCGATTTAGAAATGATTGCTGGTGGTTGTGATCAAGAAACCCATCAAAGGCGTTTTAAAACAAAATTAATTGCAATGGGAATGTTAAAATATGATTATCTTTTAATTGAACCTTCTGGAATATATGATGTTGACGAATTTTTTGATGTTTTACACGAAGAACCACTTACAAATTGGTATGAAATAGGCAATGTTTTTACGATAGTCGATACCAAAATGAATCTTGATTTATCGCCATCATCACGATATATCCTTGCCTCACAAATTGCGCATGCAGGTGCAATTATCTTAAGTCATTATCAGGAGGCATCGTCAGATGAAGTTCAACAGACCATGTGTTTTCTTCAAGAATCTTTACAAGAAGTCCAATGTCAAAGAGTCTTGCAAGAAACTGATTTTTATACCAATTGGATGCATTTTTCTTCACAAGAGTTTCAAAAATTGATGAATGTTGGTTATATCATGAATGAATATGTTAAATATCCTATTTCATATCAAGAGGCATATACATCATTATATTTTATGAATAATCACCTTTCTCAAAATGATTTATCTGCTCGTGTTTCTGATATTTTTCATGATGCATCTTGTGGTCATGTTTTTCGTATTAAAGGATTTATTTGTGAAAATGAACAATGGTATGAGTTAAATGCAACGAATCAGCATATATCTTTACAACCTATTTCCCTTGGACAGGATGTTTTAATTGTGATTGGTGAAAATTTAAATAAAGATCATATACAAACTTATTTAAACAAAAAAACATCATTATGATGTTTTTTTACGAATTGATACTTCACCTGAATTTAAGGTTTTGATACCATGTTCTGTTTGAATTTTTAAAGATGCATCATCATTAATATCTAAAACATAAGCTTGATAAGACTGATTGTTTTCATAAACTGTAATGTCTTGATGCAAAACATAAGAATGCTGACGATAGAAATTAAGCCATGATGAAGATGATAACTGACAATAGTCCTGATAAAAAATATTGAAAAAATCAATCAGCAATTGTTCTCTTGGTATCACAACTGAACAGAAATCTTCAATACACTCAGCAATATTTTTTAATTCCTCAGGCATTGTATAAGAATGAACGTTGATACCAATCCCAACGATCATATGATCAATTTTGGCAGTGTTCATTTCTAAACTGGCTTCACATAAAATACCAGCAATTTTGAAATCGTTAATCATTAAATCATTAACCCATTTGATTTGAGGATGAACAGGATAATTTTTTCAATGGCTTTCACTAAAGATACTGCTAAACAGGCAGTGACTTTTAATGAATCAAAAATCGTTAATTGAGGTTTTAAAACAAAAGATACATAAATTCCTTTTTGTTTAGGAGAATGAAAGCTTTTGCCATTTCGTCCTTTTCCCTTTGTCTGATTTTCAGCCAATACAATATCCCCTTCTTGATGAGGAGTTCTTTTTAAATAATCATTTGTTGAATCAATTTCATCAAAATACTCAATATTTTGAAAAAATCAGGAATCAAAGGTTTAATGTTTTCAATAAAAATCACATCATTATCCTCTGTTAGACAATATCCCTTTTTTGTAGATGATATAATATGGTATCCTTTCTCTTTGATTTTTTTGATACAAGTAGATATTGTCATTCGTGATACATGAAGCTCTTCACAAATTTCCTGACCTGAAACATATTGATTTTGATGTTGTTTTAAAATTTTTAATATTTCTTTTTCCATAAGTTTATTATAATCATCTTTGTTCTAAAGATAAAGGAATAATTCTATACTTTTTCCTAAAAAAAGTATAGAATAAAGATAGGAGGGATTCATATGCCAACAATAGAAGATGCTTTAGATGATTTGACATTGCAGGCTAGTGAAATTATTGCACGCAGTGATCATCGTCAAATTGTTATGGATTTATATAATGTTATTAGTCAAAAATGTGAAAACGGTGATTTAATTAACGAGTTAAATGGGATTGAGAGAGTTTTTTATCTTTGTCAGACTTTTGCATTAAGTATGTGTGATGGAGGTATAGAATCGTATTATAGTGAAACTTCAGGCAATTTTGCTAATGAAACAGTTGAAGCTTTGTTGGAAATGAAAGCCAATCGTACAGCCTTGATTTTAGATCGAGCTAATGGTATTTTTCATGAAGGTGTCGTGCCAGAAGATCAGCAATTAAGGATAGAAGAATTAAAAAGTTTGGACTATCGTGAAATTTCATGGTTATTTGACCTTTTGGATCATGAATTTCAAGAATTGAAAGAAGACTTGGAAACTTTAAGTCTTCATTATGTTCTTTGTCATAAAGAAGCTTTTATGTAAGTAAAAAGAGATTGTAATTTAACTGTGATGTGATTATAATAAAAATGAGGTGAATAAGGAATGGATTATTTTGATAAAATAAAAGAGAGATTATCATCTAAATTAAAAGGTCATGAATTAACAAAAGAATCATCTTTTAAGGATTTAGGTATTGATTCTTTAGATTTGGTTGATTTGGTTTTTGAACTTGAAGAAGAAATTGGTGTAGAATTTCAAGATGATGAATTATTAAAAATTAAAACAGTTCAAGATTTATTGGATTTAATTGATGCAAAAAAATAGGGAAAAAACCCTATTTTTTTATAGGAGGAAAATTATGATTTATCAAGTTGATCATCAAAAAACAAAAGTTAATATAGAGAATATACAAGAACATCATCGTTATATTGCGATGATGGATTTAGAACAGTTAAAATCATGTTATGAACAATTGGGTATTGAAAAGACATCGATTGAACGTTTGGAAGATCCATCTTTATTTCATCAAAATATGATTATTCCTGCTTATCACTATTATTTTGGTTTGGTGCATTTGATTAATGCACGAGATATTTTTGTCAAAAAAGATGTGTTGGCTTTATTTATTTTTAAAAATTTATTTTTGGTTGTTGTAATTGATGATGAAGATCATCATATTGATGAAGTTTTTCAATCATCTACGGATTATGTACTTCAAAGAGATGCTTCTATTACACGTCTTGTTTATTATTTTTTAAGTGATTTATTAGCGGCTGATTATCAATATATTGAAGAATTGCAAAATGAAATTGAAGAATTAGAGTTGCATGAAGAAGATGCTATAAATTTTACCAATCAACTTAGACAACTCAATAAAGAATTATTGCTTTTACAAAACTATTATGAAAACTTAATGACAATTGGCGAAGATTTGGAAATGAATCACCATCATATTTTTGAAGACGATGATTCTCGTTATTTTGAAATCTTTACGCGTCGTATAGAGCGTTTGTCTAAAAATGTAGAAATGCTGCGAGAAATTTTGAATCAGGCACATAGTGCTCATCAGTCAAGAGAAGATTATAAACTCAACAAAACGATGCAGTTTTTTACTGTTGTGACAACAATTTTTATGCCTTTGACTCTAATTGCTGGGTGGTATGGCATGAATTTTGAAAATATGCCTGAGTTAAAAAGTGTTTATGGCTATCCTGCAGTGATTGTTTTGAGTGGAATCATTGTTGTAGGGTTAATGATTTTATTTAAGAAAAAGAAATTTTTATAAGCAATCTAAAAAAGTTTGATAAAATAATTCTAGTGCTGTTTGAAGATCTTGGCTATGTATTCTAGCTAGACTTAAACGAACTGAATTTTGAAAATGAGAGGATTCATAGAAACATCTTTCATTTCTGGCAATATGAATACGATTTTCCAATAAACGTTGTTGGAAATTATCCAAATCAATAGGAACTAAAAACTGAATCGTAAAATAATAACCAGAATAACTTGAAATCACTTTTAAAAGCTTTGGATTCCAGCTTTGGGTGATTTTTTTAATAATGCGATAATTTTTTTGAGATAGTTTTGTAATTGTTGTGTCTGTTTATGATAAAGTGAACTTTTAATATAAGATTCTAAAGTGGCTTGTGAAATTAAAGAAGGTAGCTGATAAGAATAATAATAAGATTGATGAGTCATTTGATCAAAAGTATCTTGAAAATCCTGATGGACAATCGCAACACCAATACGAATATAAGGAATGGTTTTTGAAAAACTTGTTAAGTAAATACAGTTTTTACCTTCCATATAATAAAACAAAGGAAGATAATGCGAATAACTAGAACAATGACCAAAATAATCATCTTCAATAATATAGACATTGTATTTTAACGCTAACTGGGCAATTTTTTGACGCGTGTGAGAAGAATAAGTTGTACCAAGTGGATTATGGTTACGAGGAATTGTATAAAAGAATTTAATGTCATAATGTTCAAAAAGATATTGGAGGTGTTCGAGGTCAATACCATTTTCATCACGATAAATGGTTAAAATGGGAAGGGATAAAGAGTGGAGAAAGCGAACATAATAACTGTAAGTGGGTTCTTCTATTAAAATATAAGTATGCTGATTAGGGAAGGTTATAGAAGATAAAAAAGATAGCATTTGTGTTACACCTTGTATTAAATAGATTGAACTTTCTTGTGCATAAATACCCATATCAAAGAAGAAATTAGCTAAAGTTTGACGTAAAGATTGGACACCTTGTAAAGATAAGTTCAAAGAAGATTCCTGATATTCATCAATAGCTAGAGAAAGGCAATGTTTAGCATCTTCAAGTGAAGTGGCGTGAATGGGTGGATTTCCCGTTTCTAATGAGAAATGATGGGTTGAGGAAGCTGGAAGAATAGGACTACCTAAAACATAATATCCACTTTGCGCTTTGGCATAAATTAAATGTTGTTGAACTAATAATTGATAAGCTTTGATAACTGTTTCTTTACTGCAATGATATTGTTTGGATAAAGTTTGAATGGAAGGCAATTTATCACCACGTTTATATTTTTGATGGATAATATCTTGTTCTAATAATTGTGCTAATTGTTCGTATTTAGTCATGTTGATCACTCCTCGTTTTTATTATAGCATATCAATCTATACCGGTATAGTTGTTGTTTTGATTTATTGATTTTAATAAAAATTATTTTATAATGAAATCATCAAGAAGAAAGAGGTGTTAAAGGATGAACAAAGATGGTGTAAAAATTGTAACAATTGGTGGAGGAAGCAGTTATACTCCAGAATTAGTAGAAGGGTTTATTAAAAGATATGATCATTTACCTGTAAAGGAATTATGGTTAGTGGATATTGAAGAAGGACGTGATAAATTAGAAACAGTTGGTGCACTTGCAAAACGTATGGTCAAAAAAGCTGGACTGCCAATGAAAGTTGTTTTAAGTTATGATCGTCGTGAAGCATTAAAAGATGCAGATTTTGTCACAACACAAATGCGTATTGGACGTTTACCTGCTCGTGTTTTAGATGAACGTATTCCATTAAGTCATGGATTAATTGGTCAAGAAACAAATGGGGCAGGAGGAATGTTTAAAGCTTTTAGAACCATTCCAGTTATTTTAGATATTGTCAAAGATATTGAAGAATTATGTCCAAATGCATGGTTGATTAATTTTACTAATCCAGCTGGGATGGTGACTGAAGCCATTTTACGTCATACAAATTTTAAAAAAGCTATTGGTTTATGCAACGTACCTGTGAATATGGTTGCAGGTTTTGCAAAAATGTTGAATGTGGAAGAAAGTCAAGTGACAATGGAAGTGCAGGGGGTGAATCATTTTATCTTTGCGACAGATGTTTTTGTTGATGGTGTTTCACATTTTGATGAATTGTTAGATAAATATGCACATTTAAAACAAGAAGATACAATTCAAATGAAAAACTTCGTATCTTTACCATATTCGCCATCATTTATTCAAGGGTTAAAGGTTTGACTTTCGGTTTTTTGCATTCTTTTTTGAAGGGTATGTCTTGTTGTTTATTGTCATAACCCTTGTTTTCTTATCTATATCATCTTTTTTGTTTTTATTCTCTTTTTATTGTAGCTGAAAAAGTGTCATTTTCATGACCTTTTTTATTATTTACTATATGTTCATTTTATAGTTTCAGTTGCAGCTGCCTGTATTCCTGCTTCTCTCTTATATTTTGAAACTCCTTGATTCCCTTTTGTGCATATTTTAATATTTCCTGTATCCCTTTACTGATCTGATAGCACCAGTAATATCTCTTTCCTTTAAGCGATTTGCTTCTCTCTATCATCTTTATGACTAGTAATTTCTTGTCTACTTTCTCTGCCAACAGTGTTATATGCCCTATATGCATCATCAATATCGTATTCAATACATTTATTGATTTCATTGTCCTTACTCTTATATTTTCAAAACCATACTGATTCTTTTTGAATCTGAATTTCTCCTCGATTCGCCACCTTGACATATATGCCCTCACTATCTTATGCACATCTCTTTTATTCCTGATCTCTCTATTCGTTAAAAGCATCATCGGTTTTTCTTCACTTAATCCATACACAATGACTAGATTTAATATCCTTCCCTTTTGTGATGGCAGTTCCACTCTCGTATGTGATACATAGACTTCACTGTCTTCCTTAGAAAAATACATGTTCATCTTAATCTTGCCTTTTCTTCTTTTGGCGATTTCTCCTACTTTCTTTGGCTTCCCTTTAAACAATAATGTTCTATTTTCTTTGAGTCTGATGATGAAATCATCTGCATTATGATTTTCATCTATGAAGTAATCATAAAATACATTGGCATCATATCCTCTGTCACATACAAATGTACATCTTTCAGGAATGAGAGATTTGACATATTTTATGCTCTTTATTGTTTCATCGTTCATTGACTTGAATCCTTCACTTTCAGTTGAATAGATATGGCTATACAAAGATATTGGATGATGTTGATCCTGTGTGAGGGCAGTTGCCTCACATACATGGTATCCAGGATAAATGTCATCCTTAAGTGAGGAAGCATCCCTGACCATACAAAGATCTTCAAATTTTCTTCCATATTTTTTGATGATTTCACTGTTATCAAGTAAAATGATCCTGTCTTCGCTAAGATGCTTGATAACCATATCATTATAATTGGATTTCATTTGGTTCATTGCTTCATCATCAAATTGAGCCAAATGATTGGATAATCTGTCAATTGTATAATTGAGCTTGATATTTTCATCAAGAGCTCTGGCAATATCGCTAAGTAGAACACTTTGACTTCTTGCAAGACCAAACATCATGTCCATGACAAACTTGGCAGCAGGTTTATCAAGACTGTCTGATAATTTATTAGAAAAATTGACAATTTCTCTTTTCGTTTCATATAGATCTGTGGTAAAATAACTCATGGAAAATCCCTCCTAAATTTTGTTTATTGAGATAAAATTATTATAACATTTTAGAGGCTGATTTTCCTTATAAATAAAGCAAAACAGGCAATTTGTGAATAACTTTTTACCTGTTTTTTATTTTTTTACCGAAACTCAAATTAAAGGCGATTCCTTGTCCATATCATAATTATTACTTCTTTACAAAAGAACAATTAGAAGAAGAATTAGAACAATTCAAGACTGGAACAGTGCGTGGAGAAGTTGTCAGCAAGACAGAAGAAGAATTATTTGAACTTTATAGTCATGAAGAACTTCAAGAAAAACCAGAACAATTAGCAATGCGTGGTGGAGCCAAATATTCTGATGCAGCATGTAATTTAATTGCATCTATTTACACAAATAAAGGAGATATTCAATATGTGGATGTCCGTAATAATGGAGCAATTGCTGATTTACCAATGGATAGTGCTGTTGAAGTGGCTTGCCGTATTACAGCTGATGGACCTCAACCAATTGCGACAGGTGATTTGAAATTACCTATCAGTGGTTATGTGCATATGATGAAAACTTTTGAACGTTTAGTCATTGAAGCAGCAGTCAGTGGAGATCGTAATTTGGCTGTGACAGCTTTAAATATGAACCCATTATGTCCAAGTGATGAAATCGCTAATGTTGTGATTGATGAATTATTGGAAGCACATAAAGATTATTTACCACAATTTTTCAATAAGTAGGAGTTGATTTTCAACTCCTATTTTTTAAAGTTTTTTCATTTTAGTATTGAAATCTTCAAAAAGGTATGCTATTATATCTAGGCAACTGATGGAGACATACTCAAGAGGCTGAAGAGGCGCCCCTGCTAAGGGTGTAGGTCGGGAAACTGGCGCGAGGGTTCAAATCCCTCTGTCTCCGCCATTGATATAAACCCTTGGCAGTTGAAAATATATTGGTCTGGTAGTTCAGTTGGTTAGAATGCCGCCCTGTCACGGCGGAGGTCGCGTTCGAGCCCCGTCCAGACCGCCAATATAAAAATGCGTTATCCTTAGGGATAACTTTTTTGTTTATAGAAAGAAAAAGTGGTTACCCACTTTTACTGATGTTCTTTTTGATATGCATACATAATCGCAATCACTGTTTTGGCATCAACAATCTCACCACTTAAAACTTTTTGATAAGCATCATCAATATCTAATTTCACAATATCAATAAATTCATCTTCATCCCCATCCAAGGCATCTTCAACTTCTTCAAAATCAATCGCTTCATAAAGATAAAGCCACTCACTTGTGTAACCTGGTGAAGGAAGAACTTTCATTACAAATTGCATGTCCTTGGCACGATTGTTTGTTTCTTCTTCTAATTCACGAAAGGCACAATCACGTGGATCTTCATCAGCTTCTAATTTTCCAGCCGGTACTTCTATTGTTTGAATACGATTAGGATAACGGAATTGTTTAACAAGAATGATTTGATGATTTTTAATGGCTAAAATACAGACACCACCATGATGATAGACAACTTCACGATAGGCATGTTGACCATCTTCAAGTTCAACTTCTTCCCTTGTTACTTGCATAATTTTACCATCATAAATGATAGTTCTTTGAATCTCTTTTTCCACAACTTTTCACCTCAACATTATTATAGCACAAAAGAAAAAAGAAAGTATGCGGGGAGCATACTTTCTTCTATCTCTATTATTTACACGTTAGGGTGATAATAGGGGGTATGTTTAAGTGAGAACCACTTAACAAATCTAATTATAACAGAGTTTTATAAGTTGTAAAGGCTTTCAAATAAAAATGTATATTTTTTTATGAAATTTTGATAGAATAAAAACGGTGATGAAATGAAAACTTTAATTATAGATGAAAATTATGAAAATCAGCGTATTGATAAATATCTCAAAAAATTATTGTGTCAAGCACCATCGCAATTGATTTATAAAATGCTAAGAAAAAAGGATGTCAAAGTCAATGGTGTGAGAGTAAAGGAAAATTATATTTTAAAAAAGGTGATAAAGTTGAATTGTTTTTATATGAAGATCGCTTTCAAGAACTGACAAAGCCACAAAGTATTTATGATTTAGCAATCACTTTTGATGTTTTATATGAAGACCAAAATATTTTGGTTGTCAATAAACCAGTAGGATTACTAGTTCATGAAGATATCAATGAAGATATGAATACTTTATCTAATCAGGTTTTAACTTATTTGTATCAAAAAGGAGAATATGATCCACAACAAACATTAGGATTTACACCAGGACCAGTTCATCGATTAGATCGAAATACAAGTGGAATTGTGATTTTTGGAAAAACAATGCGAGCTTTACAAGATTTAAATGAAATGATGAAGAAACGTCATTGTATTGACAAAACATATTTAACGATTTGTAAAGGTTATATGACTAGCGTTGAATTGATAGGATATATGAAAAAGGATAGTGATCGTTCGCTTGCAAGAATGGTATCCTCAAATACTGAGGGGCATTAAAAATGCATACGATTGTTGAAAATATTCAATCAAATCAAAAGTATTCTTTATTAAAAGTCAAAATTATTACGGGTCGTACACATCAAATTCGTTTACATTTGTCTAGTGTTGGACATCCTATCATTGGTGATAGTAAATATGGAGATTTTGAATTAAATCGTTATTTGAAAAAGACATATCATTTTCAAAATCAATTTTTACATGCGTATCAAATTCAATTTGTAAAACCTATTGGTTCATTAAAATATTTACAAGATGTTGTGATACAATCGCCATTACCTCAAAATCTAGAACGATTGAAAAAAATATTGTTTCAATAAAAGAATCTATGAAAACACTTTAATTTATTGTATAATAAATATAAATCAAGGGAAGGAGAACTAAGATGAAATATTATATTGGGATTGATTTAGGTGGAACAAACGTTCGTACTCTATTGGTCGATGAAAATGGACAATCTTATAGTGAAGTGAAAGATGCAACTGAAAGAGAAAATGGACCTGATTATGTTTGTTCAAAAATTATAAGGCAAATTGAAAGTCTTGATTACACTGTTTGTGGTGGTATTGAAAATGTTCAAGGTGTAGGTATTGGTGTACCTGGTCCAGTTGATACAGCCAATGGTGTCATGATTATGGCTACTAACTTACCTGGTTTTGAAAACTATCCAATTTGCGAAAAATTATCAACAAGATTTAATTTACCAGTTTTTATTGATAATGATGCTAATGTAGCTGGTTTAGCTGAAGCCTTGCTTGGAGCAGGAAAAGGAAAACCAACTTGTTATTATGTGACAATTTCAACAGGTATTGGTGGAGCATTTATCGTGGATGGAAAACTTGTATCTGGTGGTAGAGGACATGCTGGTGAAGTTGGAAATATTATCGTTAAAAATAATGGTTATAAATTTGGTGGTTTAAATCCTGGTGCTGCCGAAGGTGAAACAAGTGGTACAGCTATTACACGTAAAGGGAAAAACTTTTAGGTGATGATATGGTTAAACATGCTGGTGATGTGTTTAGATTAGCTGATGAAGGTAATATCAAAGCACAAGGTATTGTTGATGAATGTATCAGTGAACTTGCAACATTGTTCGCTAATATTGCACATACTGTTGATCCACACTGCTTTATTGTAGGTGGAGGTGTTATGAAATCAAAGAAATATTTCTTTGATAAATTAAACGAACAGTTTAACGCAAAAATCCATGTAGGAATGAGAGGACATATCCCATTACTTGAAACAGAATTAGAAGACTGTGGTGCTATTGGAGCTGCAATGCTTCCAATGTCAAGAATGCAATAATATGAAAGGAAACCATGTGTTTCCTTTTTCAATATCTTCTAAGAGCGTTTCGATCATTGAAAATATCGTGTCTCTAAACTTTTATAAGTTATTATTTTTTACTTTATATAACCATCAAAAAGTGATAGAATAGTAAAACAAAATAAGGAGGGAACAGCATGAAAGAAAGAGTTGTATTAGGTTTAAGTGGTGGTGTGGATAGTGCCGTTGCAGCATATGTATTAAAGCAACAAGGATATGAAGTCATTGGTGTTTTTATGCGTAACTGGGATTCATCTTTAAATAATGATATATTAGGAAATCCAACGAATGATGATGATATTTGTCCTCAAGAAAAGGATTATAATGATGCTAAAAAAGTTGCTCAGCATTTAGGAATTGAACTCAGACGTGTTGATTTTATTAAAGAATATTGGGACCATGTTTTTACATACTTTTTAGAAGAATATGCCAAAGGAAGAACACCTAATCCTGATATTTTATGTAATAAACATATTAAGTTTAAAGCTTTTTTAGATTATGCAAAATCAATAGATGCCGATTATATCGCAACAGGACATTATGCCCGTGTTAAACATCAACAAGGTGAAGATTCCATTATGCTTAGAGGTGTTGATAATAATAAAGACCAGACTTATTTCTTGTGTCAGTTAAATCAATCACAATTACGTTCTTCATTGTTTCCTATTGGACATATGACAAAACCTGAAGTCAGACAACTTGCCAAAGAATTAGAATTGCCAGTCGCTAATAAGAAAGATAGTACAGGTATCTGTTTTATTGGTGAAAGAGATTTTAGAGAATTTTTAAAGAATTATATTCCTGCAAAAGCTGGAAAAATGGTAGATATTGAAACAGGTCATGTCGTTGGTGAACATCAGGGTATTATGTATTATACAATTGGACAACGTAAGGGACTCGGTATTGGTGGACCAGGAGATGCCTGGTTTGTTGTGGGAAAACAATATGATGATAATATTTTATATGTTTGTCAAGGCAATCAAAATCAATGGTTAATGAGTGATGGAGCTTTAATTACTGATGTGAATTGGATTGGTAGTCAAAAACCTAATGGTGATTATCGTTGCACTGCAAAATTTAGATACCGTCAAAAAGATAATGATGTTTCAATTCGTTTCATTGATGATAAAACCATTTATGTGACTTTCCATCAACCTGTTAAAGCTGTCACACCAGGGCAGGCGGCAGTCTTCTATGACGGTGAGATTTGTCTGGGTGGAGGCACAATTGAAAAAGTTTATAAAGATAATAAGGAGATTACATATTTATAATGTTAGAGTATATAGGAATTATCAAACGTATTAAGTTTTATAGTGAAGAAACGAAATTTATTGTGTGTTTGATAGATAGTGAACAGGAAGATAAAGATATTTTAGCAACCGGATATATGAGTTATGTTAATCTTCAAGATAAATACCATTTTCAAGGGGAGTATATCATTCATCCTAAATATGGAAAACAATTTCAAATTCAATCTTACAAGATTGTTTTAGCGAATGAAGAAAGTGAAATCATTCGCTATTTATCTAGTCCATTATTTAAAGGTATTGGTGAAAAACAAGCAACTGCGATTGTTGATGTTTTAGGAACAGAAGCTTTAAATAAGATTAAAGAAGATAAACATGTTTTAGATCAGGTTCCTGGAATGAATGAAAAGAAACGTGAAACGATTGTAGAAGTGTTGAGTTCACAAGATTTTGATCAGGAAGTATTGATGTTTTTTATGGGGCATGGTATCAGTACTCGACATTTGGCTTTGATACAAGCTGTTTATCAAGACAAGACATTAGAGGTTTTACAAAATAATCCTTATCAGTTAATTGATGATATTGATGGAATTGGTTTTAAAACAGCCGATGATTTGGCTTTAAAAATAGGTGTTGATACTTATGATCATCATCGTATTCAGGCTGCTATTGTCTATGCTTTAAAAGAAGCGTGTTTTCAAGATGGTAGCACTTATCATAGTTATGAAACGATGACAAAAAGATTCCATCGTTATATTCCTCAAATTGATGATGAAAGTTTTGAAACGGCCCTGCAAGATGTCCTCGAACAAGAAAAGATTATCTTAGAAGAAGATCGTTATTATCCTTATGATTTATATCAAAGTGAAATCAATATTGCCAAAAATTTTAAAAGATGGTTACATACACCACTTTATGAATATGAAGACGAAGAAATTGAAAGTATTTTAGAAGATTTAGAAAAACAATTATCTATTCGTTATGATGATTTTCAAAAAGAAGCTATTACGCTCTTTTTAAAACAATCAGCCATGATTATTACGGGTGGACCTGGAACGGGAAAAACAACAATTGTGAATGCGATGATTAAGTTGTATCAACGTTTAAATCCTGATCAGACTTTGGCAGTTGTTGCTCCAACGGGAAGAGCTGCCAAACGATTGACTGAAGTCACAGGTATTGAAGCATGTACTATTCATCGTTTATTAAAATGGGATTTACATACGAATACTTTTGCAGTCAATGAAAATAATCCATTAGATGTTGATTTATTAATTATTGATGAGTTTTCGATGGTTGATTCACTCTTGTTTTCCCATCTTTTATCAGCCAGTCATAAAGTGAGTCAGATTTTATTAATTGGTGATGATCAGCAGTTACCATCCGTTGCGCCAGGACATGTCTTAAATGATTTGATTAAAAGTGAATGTGTACCAACTATTGCCTTGCATCATATTTATCGTCAATCTAAAGAAAGTGGAATTGTTCAATTGGCACATAGTATTCGCAATGATCAATATGATGAAAATTTATTTTTTCAATATTCTGATATTCATTTTCAAGCTTGCTTATCTTATGATGTTGTAAAATATGTCCGTCTACTTGTTTCTAAAGCATTGGAAGATGGTTATGATGTACAAGATATTCAAGTTCTAGCACCAATGTATAACGGTGTCGCTGGTATTGATGCTTTAAATGACTGTTTGCAAGAATTATTTAATCCTCAAGATGGATTTAAAAACGAATTACGTGTGGGAAAACGTTTGTTTCGAGAAGGCGATAAAGTTTTACAATTAAAAAATCGTGTTGAAGATAATGTCTTTAATGGTGATATTGGCACGTTGGTTGAAGTGTGCTATAAGGATAATTTTGAATATTTATCAGATATGATGATTGTGGATTTTGATGGGACAATTGTTGAATATACACCACAAGAATTTTATACTTTAACACATGCTTATTGCATGAGTGTTCATAAATCACAAGGTAATGAATTCAAGATTGTTATTATGCCTATTTTAAAAGACTATTCGATTATGTTAAAAAAGAATTTAATTTATACAGGATTAACACGTGCCAAACAATCATTATGGTTTTTAGGTAATCCTCAAGCATTCCAATATGGTGTCACACGTGTACTAGATGAAAGAAGAAAAACAACATTGATTGAAAGAATGAAACAAACTCCAGAAATTTCTTTGTATGATTTTGTATAGTTGGGACATACTAAGAATGTACTTTTAAAGGAGTGAATAATCATGTCAAAATTAGCTGTTGCTTTTTTCTCGGCGGGAATTGTTGCTGCGGCAATGATTATGATGAGTGATATGCCATGTGCTGATAACATTGAACATACTGTTCATAAAGCCAAAAAAGCGATCAAAGAACAACTTTAAGGAGTACAAAGGACTGATTAACAGTCCTTTTCTTATCGAGGAGGTTCTATGAAAAAAGAAAATATTGCTAAATCAGTGATTCTTTTTAGTTTATGTGCTATTTTACTATATTATGTATACACATTATTTCGTATAGGTACATTGATTCAGTATGTTTTACGATTGATTTTTCCAGTTGCCATTGCTTTGTTTTTTCATTTTTTAATAGATCCTATGATTGACTATTTTACAAGTGATCGCTTATCTAGAAAAATCGTTGTGACACATCTTTATTTATCTTTTTCTTTAATTTTTATATTAAGCTGTTATTTTTTGATTCCTTATTTATTAGATCGATGCATGCTTTTTTATCATCGTATTTGTGATAGTCAAATTATGATTAATCCTATTTTTTCTACTTTTATTCATTTTTTAGAAGAATATCAGATTATTGATTATTTTATTGATATTTTTAATGGTTGGACACAAACTGTTATTTATTGGGTTGGTAATATATTTATTGCTTTAGGGATTTCATTTTATTTATCCTATGATAATTTGCATTTAATAGAAAAAGCAATTATTTATTTACCATTTCAAAAACAAGGAATATGTATGCAAACATTAAAAAAACTTAAACTCACAACCTATCAATTTATGAAATCAATGATTTTAGATTTTCTTTTTTCTTTATGATGTGCTTGATTCCATTTTTCTTTATTCATCAAAACTTTGCTATATGGATTGCTTTGTTTTTATCATTAACCAATCTTATTCCATATGTCGGTCCTTATATAGGAGGTATTCCAGTTGTGATTTATGAGTTTTTTATGAATCAACAGTTGGGTTATGCCTCTTTGATTGTGATTATGGTATTACAGTATTTAGAATCTTCTTATTTACAACCTTATTTGTTTTCTAAAGGGATTCATTTACATCCTATTTATTTAATTATTGCTTTGACTTTCTTTGGTGATTTATTTGGTATTATTGGTATGATTTTTTCACCATTATTATTATCCTATGTTATTTTTCTTGTAGAATTATTGAGGAATTTACGTATTGGAGATGATATTAAAAGAATAATGCATTATGAAAATGATTAAAAGGATATAAATTTTTTCTTTATTATCATATAAGATAATAAAGGAGTGTGAAATCATGACAATGACGCATTATTTAGGCTTGTTAGGAGGTCTGGCTTTATTTCTTTTTGGTATGGATATGTTATCAAAGGGATTAACGACAGGACTAGGGGAAAGAATGGAAATATTATTACTGAAATTAACAAATCATCGTATCAAGGCGATTGGCATAGGTTTGCTTTTAACCGCTTTGATTCAAAGTTCTTCAGCAATGAGTGTCATTTTGATTGGCTTTTTAAATGCTCGAATCATGTCTTTTAAAAGAAGCGGCATGGGTGATGATGGGAGCAAATATTGGAACAACTATCACAGGACAAATGATTGCTTTGGACATCGGTGTATTTGCGCCATTACTCGCCTTTATAGGTGTTTTGTTTTATTTATTAGGCAAAGGAATAAAATATTTAATCGGACAGGTCATGATGGCAATAGGTCTTTTGTTTATGGGATTAGAAATGATGTCACAGTCCATGATTCCTTTACAACATTCAGCTTTTGTAGTAGATCTTTTTATCAGTATTCAAAATCCATTATTATGTGTTGGGGTAGGAATGTTGTTGACAGCTATCATTCAAAGTTCATCTGCATCCATTGGTATTTTACAGATTTTAGCAAGACAAAACTTAGTATCTTTTCAACAGTCTGTTTATCTTTTATTAGGTTTTGATTTAGGAACATGTATAACAGGATTTTTAGCTTCTTTACCAGGTTGTCGTAATGGCAAACGTCTGGCTTTATTTCATTTTTTGCTTAATTTGATTGGCGCTATTAGTTTTTTAATATTGTGTCAAATGATTCCTATTATATCTTGGATTCAAAATCTTTCACCACTTGCTCCTGAACATCAAATTGCCAATATGCATACTTTCTATAATATTCTCACAACAATGCTTGTTTTATTATGTGAACCTTATCTAATGAAAATGATTCAATGGATTTATCCTCAAAACTATAAAAATCATAGAAAGTAGGGAATATTGTGCGAAAAGTTATTTTATATATTGCGATGAGTTTAGATGATTATATCGCTGATCAATATGGTCGTATTGACTGGTTACATGGTGAAAATGATTTACAACAAACAGAAAGCTATTATCATTTGTTGAAACATGTGGATAGTGTCATTATGAGTGAAAAAGCGTTTCATACTATTGAAAAGAAGATAGATCAATAATGGTTTCATGAAGGCTTAAAGATTTATGTTTTATCTTCTTTGACTCATTTATCATTAGAACATGTTGTTTTGACTTCTGAATATATCTGGACATTGGTCCATAGACTGAAACAGGAAAAAGGTAAAGATATATGGATTTGTAGTGGACAGCATTTTATTACACCTTTAATTCAAGCCAATATGATTGATGAGTATCATATTTCTATGATACCAACTCTTATCGGAAAGGGAATCCGTCTATTTGAAGATTTTGATCAAGAAAAAGATTATCATTGATAAAAACTTATGTTTATAATGGTATTGTGGATATTGAATATAAGAAGAAGTATTGATTTTTGATTTTAAATTCGCTATAATATCAAAGTCAAATCGTTGCAGAAGAAAAGTATTTACAAGTCATCTTTAAGAGAGGGAATGGTTGGTGTAAATTCCTAGAGGCTTATAAAGAAAGCTACCTTCTAAGAGTGATGCAAACATCAACGTAAATCGGCGTTAACGATCAAAGGGCATAATGATTATTCATTATGAATGAGGATGGTACCGCGATGATAGTCGTTCCTTTTGAGGAATGGCTTTTTTTATTAAAGGAGGAAAAAAATCATGAAACAATTAACAGGAAATCAAGTTCGTCAAATGTTTTTAGATTTCTTTCAATCTAAAGGACATATGATTGAACCAGGAGCATCATTAATTCCACATAACGATCCAACGTTATTATGGATTAATGCCGGTGTAGCTGCATTGAAAAAATATTTTGATGGATCAGAAAAACCAGCTTGTAACCGTATTGCAAATGCTCAAAAATCTATTCGTACAAATGATATTGAAAATGTTGGAAAAACTGCTAGACATCATACATTCTTTGAAATGTTAGGAAACTTTTCAATTGGTGATTATTTTAAAGAAGAAGCGATTTCTTTTGCATGGGAGTTTTTAACAAGCCCAGAATGGATTGGGTTTGATAAAGATAAATTATATGTCAGTGTTTATACAGATGACACAGAAGCTTATCGTATTTGGACAGAAGTTTGTCATGTTGATCCAAGTCATATTTTAAAAACAGATGATAACTTCTGGGAAATTGGTGAAGGACCAGGAGGACCAGATTCAGAAATTTTTTATGATCGTGGTGAAAAATATGATCCTGAGGGATTAGGTAAAAAATTATTTTTGAAGAAATGGAAAACGATCGTTATATTGAAGTATGGAATGTTGTATTCTCTCAATATGATTGTAATCCGGCTATTGATCGAAAAGATTATAAAGAATTGCCACAAAAAAATATTGATACAGGAATGGGATTAGAAAGACTTGTCAGCATTATTCAAGAAGGTGAAACAAACTTTGATACAGACTTGTTCTTACCAATTATTCATGCGACAGAAAAATTAGCCAAAGTTCCTTATCAAGACAATAAAATGGCTTATCGTGTTATTGCTGATCATATTCGTACAGTGACTTTTGCATTAAGCGATGGTGCATTATTTGATAATGCTGGACGTGGATATGTTTTAAGAAGAATTTTAAGACGTGCTGTTCGTTATGGGAAAAAGATTGGTATTGATCATTCTTTCATGTATGAACTTGTTGGAATCGTAGCTAACATTATGAAAGATTTCTATGACTATTTACCAGCAAAAGTGGAATATGTCAGTGGTTTAGTCAAAAAAGAAGAAGAAGCTTTCCATAGAACTTTATCTCATGGTGAAAAGTTATTAAATCAAATGCTTGAAAAAAGTGAGGATCATTTATTAAATGGTCAAGATGCCTTTAAATTATATGATACATATGGTTTCCCATTAGAATTAACAGTCGAAATTGCTGAGGAATCAGGATTTAAAGTTGATGAAGAAGGATTCAAAGCGGAAATGAAAGCACAACAGGAACGTGCAAGAAATGCCAGAGGTGATTTGGAATCTATGTCATCACAAAAACCTGATTTAATGGCTTTTGATGAACCATCAACATTTATCTATCAACCTACACCAATTCAAGCAAAAGTCATTGCGACATTTGAAGATGGTGTGAAATGTGATGAAATCACTGAAAAAGGTGAAATCATTTTAGATCAGACAACGTTCTATGCTGAAATGGGTGGACAATGTGCTGATACAGGAACAATGAGTAATGATTCAACAACAGTTGAAGTGACATATGTGGGCAAAGCGCCACATCAACAACATTTACATAATGTGAAAGTTTTAAAAGGAAGTTTACATGTTGGAGATACATTGACACTTTATGTAGATACAAAAAAACGTGCATTGATTACACATAACCATACTGCTACACATCTTTTACAAAAAGCTTTAAAAACTGTCTTAGGTGAACATGTTTCTCAGGCTGGTTCATATGTCGATGATCAAAGATTACGTTTCGACTTTACACATCCTCAAAAAATGAGTGATGAAGAATTAAAAGCAGTGGAAGACCAAGTCAATGAACAGATTTTCAATGGTTTAGCTGTTGATATTCAATTAATGAGTAAGGATGAAGCTTTACAATCTGGTGCAATGGCATTATTTGATGAAAAATATGGTGATGAAGTGCGTGTTGTCAGTGTTGGAGATTATTCAAAAGAACTATGTGGTGGTTGCCATGTTGCCAACAGTATTGAAATTGGTATTTTTAAAATCGTTGGAGAAGAAAGTATTGGTTCAGGTGTCAGACGTATTGAAGCTGTAACATCTATGCAGGCTTACCATGCTTTTAAAGAAAATGAAGCATTATTAAATCAAGTACAAGATTTATTAAAGATTAAAAATAAGAATGAAACAATTGAAAAAGTGACTCATTTTATTGAAGAAACAAATGAAATCAAAAAAGAAAGAAATCAATATCTAGATCAATTAAATGCTTTATCAGCAAAAGAACAATCAAAGAATATTGAAGATATCAATGGTGTTCAATTCTTATATACTCAAGTTTCAAAAGATGTTGCATCTACAAAACAAATGGCTTTTGATCTTCGTGATCAATTACAACACGGTGTGGTTGTGATGGTGAATGAGTATGAAGGAAAGATTTCTTACTTTGTTGCTTTAACAAAATCAATGGTTAAAGATGGATATAAAGCAGGAGAAATGATTAAAATGATCAACCAAGTGACAAATGGTCGTGGTGGTGGAAAACCAGACTTTGCGCAAGGTGGATGCCCTGATGCCTCAAAAATATTAGAAGCAATTGAACAAATCAAAGCACAATTCTAAGTTTTACTAGCAATTTTGTGCTAATTGGTGTAATATAGATTATATAGATGGGAGGTAGTACAAATGGGAAAAGATTTTACTCAAACACGTCTATTTAATTCGGAAGAAATTAAAAGAGAAGTTATCCATTCTCATTTAATGACAGTTGCTAATGCTTTAGATGAAAGAGGTTATAATGCAGTTCATCAGATTGCCGGTTATTTGATTTCTAATGATCCTGCTTATATTTCAAGTCACAAAGGAGCACGCTCAATTATTCAACAGATTGATCGTGATGAAATTATTGAAGAGCTTGTGAAATTTTATTTGGAGTCTAAATAGTGGAAAAAATATTAGGCTTAGATTTAGGATCAAGAACTTGTGGGATTGCGATGAGTGATGCTTTAGGGATGATTGCTCATGGGGTTGAAACTTATCGTTTTGAAGAAAATAATTACAAAAGTGCTGCTAAACATGTTCAAAAAATAGTAGAAGAGAATCATATTCATACAATAGTGCTTGGTTTACCTAAACATATGAATGGTGATTTAGGTGAAAGAGCACAGATTTCAATGGCTTTTAAAGAAAGACTTGAAAAGATGATGGATGTTGAAGTTGTTTTAATTGATGAAAGATTAACAACAGTTATGGCACAGAATCAATTGATTTTTGCTGATGTTTCTCGTAAAAAAAGAAAAAAGTAATTGATAAAATGGCAGCTGTGCAGATTTTACAAGGATACTTAGATGGTCAAAGGAGATAATCATGGACGTAAATAAAATACAGGTCATTGATGATGACGGTAATGAATTAGAATTTGATGTACTTTTCACTTTTGATAGTGAAGATACTGGAAAAAAATATGTTTTATATTATGATGCTGATGATGAAAATGCTCAAGTTTATTCGTCAATTTATGATGATGAAGGCAATTTATATCCAATCGAAACACCTGATGAATGGGATATGATTGAAGAAGTTTTCAATAGCTTTATGGCTGAAGACGAAGAGGAAGAACGTTTACAGGACATTGATTAGTATCAAAGGGTAACGTAAAGTTACCCTTCTTTATTAAGGAGGATTAAAATGGCATTGTTTTTTAAAAAAGAAAAGTGAAACCAATATTTGTAGGGAGTTATGGAAATGATTTAACAAGAGGGGTCTATGTTTTTCATTTAGATATTGATAATGGTGAAATTTTGAAAAAGAAATTTTATAAATCTTTGGCTAATCCTATTGCTATTTCAAAACGTGAACGTTTTATTTATGTATGCTATAAAAATAATACAGGAAGACCAACAGATGGAGGCTTATGGCAATATGCTTCAATGGATTTACAATTTGGTTTAGTTGCTAAATCAACGGATCATGGAAAAACTTATGTAGATAGTTACGTCAATGAAGATCGTAGTTATGCTTATGCTGTTGATTACTATAATAGTGAAGTTGTTGTCATTGCTATTTTAAAACAGAAGTTAGTTAAGGTTGTTCAAACTATTAAACATACTGGAAGTAGTGTTGATCCAAAACGTCAAAGTGAAGCACATCCTTGTTTTATTGATATGACACCAGATCAAAAATGGATGGTTGTTTGTGATTTGGGAACAGATGAAATTGTTTTCTATGATGTTGGTGAAAAAGGAAGACTTTATCGTAATGATGAACTCACAATCAAAGTGAAACCAGGTTCAGGACCAAAGAAAATTATTTTCTCACCTGATGGAAATTTTGCCTATGTACTCAACGAATTAACAAGCCAAGTCTTTGTCTATCGTTATGAAGATGGAAAATTAACTTTTATCCAAGAAGTCACAACATATCCAACGGATGAATATGTTGGACAAAATACTGGTGGAGATATTTTAATCAATGGTCAAGGTGATTATTTGTTTGCATCTAACTGTGGACATGATTCAGTGACAACTTTTGAGGTTGATGCATCAACTGGTATGTTAAAGGCAGTTGATAATACGGATACAGATGAAAAACCAGTACAGATGATTATGGTTGTAGATAAATATGTTGTGGTAGCTTCACAAAAAGGTGGAACAATTGAATCATTTGAATTGAAACGTGGTGAATCAAAAGGTGTTCTTTTTGAAACGCATTTTAGCTATATGGTTGGAGAACCAGTGTGCTTAATTGAAGGTCGAGGAATGTAAGAGCAGAAATGCTCTTTTTTTATCGATAGTGATAAAAAAGTAGGAAAGTTGATAAATCTTGCAAAATAACCTATAATAAGTAAATGATGGAGGATGGTTTATGAAGAATAAAAAAATCATAGTTATCATAAGTGGTATTATTGTTGTTTTGATTGTTGGTATGATTATCTTTTATAATGTTGGTATTTCAGCTACATCATCAAAAGATGAAGAAGTGATTGTTACGATTGAACAAGGTTCAACAGCTTCACAAATGCTTGATACATTGGACGAGGCAGGACTCGTCAAAAATAAGCTATGTGGGCAAATCTTTTTAAAATTGAATCACTATGATAACTTACAGGCAAATACATATGTATTGAATAAAAATATGTCATTATCGCAAATTTTTTCAGTGATTGAAGATCCAGATATTCAATATATATTGTTATCAAAATTAACGATTAAAGAAGGAACAACAATTCCAGAAGTGGCGAAAGAATTTGCAGGAATTCTTGATATTTCAGCTGATGAAGTTATCAAACAATGGGATGATCAAGACTATTTACAGTCATTAATTGATGAATATTGGTTTATGGATGAAAGTATTCTAGATAAAGATATTCTTTATCCTTTAGAAGGCTACTTATATCCAGAAACTTATTATATTACTGAACAAGAACCAGATTTAAAAAGTATGACAAAATTAGCTTTGGATATGATGGATGAACGTTTATCAGCATATCAAGAAGATATTGAAAAGATGGGCTGGACACCGCACCAGTTTTTAACATTTGCATCCGTTGTTGAAAGAGAATCATTATACGATGAAGATCGTCCAAAGATTGCAGGTGTATTTATGAATCGTTTGAATAAAGATATGTTATTGCAAAGTGATATTACTGTCAATTATGCATGGCAAAGAACAGGTGTCGATGTGAGTGTAGCGCATACTCAAATTGATTCTCGTTATAATACATATAAATATACTGGCTTACCAATAGGACCTATCAGTACTGTTTCAAAAGTAACAATTGAGGCTTGTATCAATTATGTTCATCATGATGATTATTATTTCTTTGCTAAGGAAGATGGAACAGTTATTTATAGTCATACCTATAAGGAACATCAAAAAGCAGTAGAGGAGAATAGATGGTATTAATATGTTAACGTTAGAGGAATTGGAACAGGATGCTTTGCAAAGGCATATTCCGGTGATGCAAAAAGAGGGAATCCTCTTTTTGATTGAACAATTACAAAAAAACAAGCAACTTCATGTCTTGAAATTGGTTCAGCAATTGGTTATTCAGCGATGATGATGGTAACACATGTTGATGGACTGATAGTGGAAACAATTGAACTTGATGATCAACGCTATTTAGAAGCCGTGAGTCATATTCAGGAACATGGATTAAAAGATAAAATTACAATTCATCATGATGATGCTTTGCATTTTGATACACAATTACTTCAACATGCTCCTTATGATTGTTTATTTATTGATGCGGCTAAAGCCCAATATCAAAAATTCTTTGAAAAATATACTCCTTTTGTAAAAAAAGATGGCATAATCATTGTTGATAATTTAGATTTTCATGGAATGGTTTTTGATATTGATCATATTAAAAATAGAAATACAAGACAATTGGTTAGAAAAATTAAAAGATTTAAAGATTGGATTTTTCAACATGATGATTATGATGTTGAATATTATGCTGTGGGTGATGGCATATGTGTTATTCAAAGAAAGGATCAACAATGAAATTAATATTATCATTAAATCAAAAAGAAAGACTTTATGATTATGTATCTATGGGGATAGATACATTTCTATTAGGGGAGAATTTTCTTTTTATGCCCCTTGTTACTTTTCATTAAATGAGATAAATCAAATAGCTCAACAATATCCTCAATGCCAATTTTATGTCGCTATCAATGCCTTATATGATGAACATGTGATAGAAGATGTAGAAAAATATATTGATGAATTATCAAAATTGCATATCAAAGGTATTGTCTTTGAAGATTTTGGTGTTTTACAGATTGTTAAAGAAAAGCAATATGATTTTGATATGATGTACGCTCCTGAAACATTGAACACTAATGCGATGACATTAAATGTTTTAAAACAACAAGGTGTTACTGGTGCACAAGTAGCACGTGTGATTCCATTAGAGGAACAAATATTAATTCATCAACAAGTTCAAATGCCTTTAATGTTGCAGGTACATGGTGTAGAATATATTGCAGCAAGTAAACGTGCTTTATTAAGTAATTATCAAGAAGCTTCAGGTCTTGAGTTTGACAAAGATAGTCAAACACGTTTAACTATTCAAGCTAAAAATTCTGATTATGTTTTTCATATTTATGAAGATCAAAAAGGTACACATATTTTTTCTTCAACACGCTTATATATGTTGGATTTATTGAATCAAATTCAAAATTTTGAATATTTATATATTGAAACATTGATGATGAATGATCAAGAAGCTGTGGAAGTAGCTTCGTTATATAGTGATGCTTTGAAAAGTTTTAGAAATCAAACATATGATCGTGATGTGAAGGCTTATATGCAATTGCTTTATCAATTAAAAACACCTTTAGATCGTGGTTTTTTATTTGATCAGACAGTTTATAGATTAGAAGATGTAAGGAAGATGGATAATGAGAAAAATCAGTCAAATCGTTGATGGGAAAAGAAAAATTATAAAAAAACCAGAGCTTTTAGCACCAGCTGGAAATCTTGAAAAATTGAAAGTTGCGATTATGTATGGTGCAGATGCTGTGTTTGTAGGTGGAAAAGAGTTTTCACTGCGCTCACAGGCTTCTAATTTTTCTTTAGAAGATATTCAAGAAGGAGTCCGTTTTGCAAAGCAGTATGGAGCACATATTCATGTAACATGTAATATTATATTACATCAGGATAATTTAGAAGGTTTAAAAGAATATTTGAAACAATTAGATGAGATTGGTGTCACTGCGATTATTGTGGCTGATCCCTATATTATGAAAATAGCCAAAGATATGCATTTGAACTTGGAAGTGCATGTTTCTACACAACTATCGACTTTAAATAGTCGTGCGATTTCTTTTTATCAAAATATGGGAATGGATCGTGTTGTGTTAGGAAGAGAAGTGACTTATGAAGATTTAAAAATGATTATGGATAAAGTGGATGTCGACATTGAATATTTTATTCATGGGGCGATGTGTATTCATTATTCAGGAAGATGTATGCTTTCTAATTATTTAAGCCGTCGTGATGCCAATCGTGGAGGATGTTCACAATCATGTCGTTGGTATTATGATTTATATCAAGATGGTATTTTAATCAATCAGGAAAATGATATGCCTTTTAGTATGTCTAGCAAAGATATGGCACTTGTTCATCATATTGGTGAATTGATTGAACTTGGTGTTGACTCTTTTAAAATTGAAGGGCGCATGAAATCAGTACATTATATTGCGACAGTTGTATCAACTTATCGTAAGCTGATAGATGCTTATTGTGAGGATCCAGATTATTTTATGCAAAATGATTATTATGAAAATGAACTTTTAAAAGCAGCGAATCGTGCTTTATGTCATGGTTTCTTTTATGATCATCCAACAGAAAATGAACAACTTTTTAATTTAAGAGATGAACATCCAACACAGGAATTTGTAATGCGTATTGTTGATTATGATGAAGAAACTCATTTAGCGAAAATTGAACAAAGAAATTATTTTAAGATTGGTGACCAAATTGAAGTTTTTCTCCGCATCATGAAAATCTTTTCTTTACCGTTGAAAAACTTTATAATGAAGACAAGGAAGAGGTAGATATAGCGAATCATCCCATGGAAATTCTCTATGTTGAAATACCTCATCATGTATTAGCAAATGATATGGGAAGAAAGGTGAGAAAATCATGAAAGATCAGGCTGTTATTATAGGGATTGCAGGTGGTAGCGCATCAGGAAAAACATCTATCGCAAAGCAATTATATGATTATTTTAAAGGGCATCATAAAGTTAAGATTTTAAAACAAGATGATTATTATAAAGATCAAGGTCATTTAACTTTTGAAGAACGTGTTAAAACAAACTATGATCATCCTTTTGCGTTTGATACGGATTTATTGGTAGCACATCTCAAAAAATTAAAGAATAAAGAGCGTATTGAAAAACCAACCTATGATTATACTTTACATACCCGTAGTGATATCACAGAAGTGATTGAAAAACGTGATGTTATTATTTTGGAAGGTATCTTTGTTTTGGCTGAAGCCACAATTAGAGAGTTATGCGATATTTTAGTGTATATAGATACGGATAGTGATATTCGTTTTATTAGACGCTTAAAAAGAGATATTGAAGAAAGAGGAAGAAGTTTAGATTCAGTATGTCAACAGTATTTAAAAACAGTAAGGCCAATGCATGAACAGTTTATTGAGCCTTCTAAAAAATATGCTCATATTATTATTCCAGAAGGTGGAAGTAATCATGTGGCTGTTGATTTACTGATAACAAAAATAAAGAGTATTGTCGATGAATAATCAAAATTTGCAAGAGAAAAGCTAGTATTTTCAATATATTTATGTTATAGTATAGTTCGCGAGGTGGATAATTATGGATCATGATGCAGTTTTATTAACCCAAAGTGGGGTTGAAAAATTAAAACAAGAAAAAGAACATTTAATTAATGTCGAAAGACCAAAAGTTATTGAAGAGTTGCAATTAGCACGTTCACAAGGTGACTTGTCTGAAAACGCTGATTATGATGCAGCTAGAGATAAACAAGCACATATTGAAGCAAGAATTAAAGAAATTGATCAAATGCTTTTACATGTGCAAATTATTGATGAATCACAATTAGATAATACAGTTGCTAAACCAGGAGCAACAGTGACTATTTTAGATTTATCTGAAGCAGATGCTCAAGAAGAAACTTTTACAATTGTAGGAACATTTGAAACAGACCCATTAAATGGTAAGATTTCTAATGAATCTCCATTAGCAAAAGCTATTCTTGATCATGGTGTGAATGAAATTGTTTCAGTCGGTGTGGCTGAACCATACGAAGTTAAAATTTTAAAGATTGAATATCTTTCATAGATGATGTCGCTACATCATCTTTTTTTATAAAAAAAGGAATCTTAGATTCCATTTTAAGACTGTTCTTGAAGTGTTTTTAAAGCAGCTTGAAAAACATTTTTTCCATTCATAGTTCCATAATCGCGCATAGATATATCCATAATGGGAATATCTGGTAAAGTTTTTTGTATTTGCTTTTTCATATATTTCACTTGCGGTGCTAAAAGAATAATATCAGCATGAGCTCCCTGATGACAAATATCATGAACACCATAGGCACATATATCAATGAAGATATCTTGTTGATCAGCCTCTCTTTTTATTTTTTCAACCAGTAAACTTGTCGACATGGCAGCCGCACAGCATAAAACAATATGTATCATAAATAATCCCTCATTTCTAATTTTTACACTTTCATTATAGATGAAATCCAGAAAAAAATCTAATCATTTTATGTTGCTTAAAGGAATATTGTCAAGCAATTTTGAAAATGTCCTAAAAATTTTTAAACATTAGCACCGCAATTTCGGTGCTTTTGCTTTGCAAGATACCTTAAATAAGAATCTTGTTTCCATGGATGACTCATTGGTGGAATATATTTATTTTTTCTTTCTTTGGCTTTATTTCTTCATCAAATTCTTTAGAATATGGACTGTGTTTCGGAACTTCCTGCATCAGGTAAATTTGATCAAGAATATTCACATATAATCCTCCATCAAATGATTCTATGACCATACAATCCATCTTATTTTTCATATAGCATGGAGTCCCGTTTGATGTCACCGGTATGTATATCTTATTTTTGAATTTGATACTGTGTCCTGCATCTATCTTTCTTGGTGAAAGAACCGCCAATGTATGATTAATCTTCTCCAATGATGGTTGCATTTCAAAGACCGATTTGGTACTATTGAGGTGTAGAGCAAATCTGTCATTGAATTTTTTAGGTAGGAGTTTAAAAATTCATTGGCTGACTCTATATCTTTGATATGAGCACGTTTAAGCTCGACAGGCAATCTTGATTGAAAGGTCTGATTCAATCGTTCGATTCTGCCTTTGGCTTGAGCAATGCTCGTTGTTTTAATATCAACGCCAAGATTATGACAGGCATAGGAAAACTGTGTAAAGGTGTCTTCGTCATCAAAGGCGTTGTTTTTTCTTTTATATTCAAACACAGTGCGGCGATCAGTATAGAACATGGCAGGGATTCCATAGTTAGTGAGAATTTGATAAAAGACATGATAATAGCCATTTAATGTTTCCTGATGATCAAAACAAGCCCCAACCACCTCACCGGTAGCATCATCGACAGCAAGGTGAAGATGCCAAATTTGACCAGGAATCCACTCATAGCTGGATGCATCCATTTGAATCATCTCACCCTTATATTTACATCTGGGTCTTCTAGGATGAGCATCATTTTCATCAACAGAGGCAATGACTTCTTTGATTTGATTTTGAATTTTTCTAGAAGAAGTATTATTCAATTGAGCCTTCAGTTGATTTTTAAGGATTTTTCTAGTTTTTTTGGTAGCTTTAGGAGAAATAATATTTTCCTCTCTAAGCCATTTATTCAAGGTAGTATCACTGATTTTGACATTAAGATCATCATGAACGATTTCACAGAAATGAGTAAAATTGGCATTAGAGTAATAATCGACATATAATTTAATGATCTGATTTTTAATATCAAGAGGGAAGGTAGTAGCAGGAGCTCTACCTCTATTGCCATGAACGAAACCAGCTTTTCCATAAGTTTTATATTTAATGATCAATCTATTAATGGTTCTGACAGAGCAGTTAAGTTTAACAGCAGCACGCTTTTTATTACCATTAGTTTCAACAAGTTTCTTAATAGTCAGATATTTATTTTCTTCATTCATTCTTAAAACAACCTTTCTCATAGAATAACCTCCCAACAAAAGTGAGATTATATAATAACATGAATTTTTGAATATGTCCTGCTAGCAGGACATATTCAACTTGGATACATTAAGACATTATCATATTTGAATCAGAAATCATTTTATGTTGCTTAAAGGAATATTTGTTATTTCTGTGAAAATAGTATATAATGTATAAGAAATAGGTGGTGATTATATGCAAGAAAGTCGTCAATTTAATAGAACAGTATTAGTTTTATGGGTACTCTTTTTTATCATAGTTGTAGCTGTAAATGCTATCTACGCTTTTATTCTTCCTATGAGTACACTTGAACTTTATTTAGGACCTCTTAATTTTTTTAATATAGCTGCAGCAACATTATTTGTTGGTGTTTTAGAAGATTCAATGGTTAATGATTTAAAGAAAAACACTGCTTTAGCATGTTTAGTACGTGTTCCATATGTTATTTTAATTGTTGTTGCTGTATTCTTTACATCTTTATTGTTATTGTTTTAAAAAGACTTCAATTTGAAGTCTTTTTTTATGCCACAGCATGATTCTTCAATTCTTTTAAAAAACCAATAAATAAAAAGACAAGAGGTTTTAAAATGAGATGTATATAATGGATATTACCTAAATGAAAACAGAGGCTCATTAAAAAGTAGAGAACAGAAAAAAGTAGGCAATGTTTGATACGGTGTTTAGCAAAATGAGAGGTAAAATAAAGAGCAGCAATGATTAACATCACATAGGCAAATATTTGGATAATAGTTTGTATCATCAAAGAATTCATTTGCATGAAATAAGAAATAATGGAAAGAATAAAAGAAATCAGTATAAAAGGAATGAGAAAAATTAAAGATGTATAAAGATAAGTACGTAGTGTTTGTTTCATAGTTTCCTCCTGATATACTGTATGCAAAGGAGTTTGCTTTTATGAAATATATTGAAATATTTATTGAAAGTTTTGGCACATATCTTTTACTTGTTTTGATGATTAGATTTTTGGGTAAAAAAGAAATGAGTAAACTGAGTGTTTCTGATTTGATTGTTTTTTTAATTATTAGTGAATTAATGACGATTTCGATTGGTAATCAGGATGTTAATTTTTTACAAGCTGCTTTAGCAGTAACTGTTATTGTTATCATGGATAAATTATTTACAATGATTGCATTGAAAAGTCCATTTTTAAAAAGGTTGTAGAAGGGCATCCAACATTTATTGTTTTTCAAGGAAAGGTTAATCAAAAGAAAATGGCTGCTTTAAAATATAGTGTTGATGATTTATGCCATCATTTAAGAGAACAGGGGATTGGTTCTATTTCTGAAGTTGAGTTCGCTGTTTTAGAAACGGATGGGCAATTATCTGTGATTGAAAGTAAAAAAGTGAAGTTAAAGCACCAGGTGCTATTATTAGTGATGGTGTCATTAATCAAGATATACTTCAATTGATGAATCGAGATGAAGATTGGCTTAAAAAACAATTAAAAGAAGTTGGGATTAAAGATTATCATGAAGTTTTTTACTGTGTTGTTGAAAAAGAAAGATTATTTGTCATCAAAAAAAGGCTAGATCACTAGCCTAATAACATTCTATCATTGACAAATTCTTCACCAATAGCTTCTTCAAACTTCTTTAACAAATCATTGACAGTTAATTGTTTTTTTGCTTCACCTTCAACATCATAAATAATATGACCATCATACATCATAATTAAGCGATTTCCAATATCAATAGCATCTTTCATATTATGAGTGACCATCATGGCTGTTAGATGTTGTTGAGTTACAATTTCATTCGTTAATTTTAAAACTTTTGCACTTGTAGCTGGGTCTAATGCTGCTGTATGTTCATCAAGCAATAATAATTGAGGCTTATTGAGAGTTGCCATCAATAGTGTCAATGCTTGACGTTGTCCACCAGATAGTAAACCAACTTTGGCATTTAAACGATCTTCAAGTCCAAGTCCTAAAGCTTTGACAGCTTCGTAATATTGTGCCTTTTCTTTTTTGTGACACCCCAGCGTAAAGTACGTTTTTGTCCACGACGAGCAGCCATCGCTAAGTTTTCAATGATTTGCATATCTGCCGCTGTTCCCATCATTGGATCTTGAAAAACACGTCCAATCAGTTTAGCACGTTGATATTCAGGAGCTAAAGAGATGTCCTGACCATCTAGAGTGATGACACCACAATCAAGAGGATAAACCCCAGCCACTAAGTTTAATAATGTACTTTTTCCAGCACCATTACCACCAATGACAGTGACAAAATCTCCTTCTTTTAATTCTAAATCTAATTTTTTAATAACACATTTTTCATTAGGAGTCCCTACATGAAATGATTTAGAAACTTTTTCTAATTTAAGCATGATTCTCAAGTTCCTTTCCTGTTAATTTTTTATACATTGATAGACGTTTCTTTTTATCAACCATGATAGGAACAGTTAAAGCAACAGCCACAATTAAAGCAGTTAAAAGCTTTAAATCATCAGTGTTCAATCCCATTTGTAAAACAATCGCAACAATCATACGATAAATAATAGAACCAATAATAATAGAAGTTAAACGTAATTTAAAACCAGCTTTTTTACCAAAAATAACTTCTCCAATAACAATTGAAGCCAGTCCAATCACAATAGCTCCAGTTCCCATTTTGACATCGGCTACACTTTGTTGTTGTGTGACCAAAGCACCACTCATAGCGACAAGCCCATTACTTAACATTAATCCAAAAAGTTTCATTGTATCCGTGTTAACGCCATTGGCACGAACCATATTTTCATTATTTCCAGTCGCTCTTAAACAAGAACCAAATTCTGTTCCTAAGAACCAGTAAATACCAATCACAACAACTAAACTAAAGATAATACCAATGCAAATTGCAATCCATTGTGATGTTAAAGGAATAAGTTTAGCTAAATCTTTAAATAGTGTTGAAGATTGTAATAAGGGAATATTACTTTTTCCCATGATTCTAAGATTAATGGAATATAAAGCTAATTGTGTTAAAATACCAGCAAGAATGGCAGGCATTTTACATTTTGTATGCAAGAATCCAGTAATGAATCCTGCAATAAAACCAGATAAGGTAGCCAATAAAATTGCTAGTAGAGGATGAATACCAGCAATCACAGCAACGGCACATACGGCACCACCTGTGGCAAAACTTCCATCTACAGATAAATCAGCTATATCTAAGATTCTGAAAGTTAAATAAACCCCAAGTGCCATAATTCCCCATAAAATTCCTTGCCCAATGGCACCTTGTAAAGATAACAATATCGACATTTCTTATTCTCCAATCATAGTGGCATTTAAATCTTCAGGAATTTCAATACCAAGTTGTTTTGCAACAGCTTCATTGACAAAATATTGACAATCTTTGGCTTCAACAAATGCAACAGGTGTTTCTTCTACTTTAGCTTCACCTTTTAAGATAGCAAGTGCTTGTTTACCAGCATTTTGACCAACTGTATAGTAATCTAAGCTTAAAGTTGCTAAACCACCATTTTGGCACATACTTTCTTCACCAACGATAACAGGTAATTTATTTTCATTTGTCACTTGAGCAACTGTTGCCATATTAGAAGCAAGTAGGTTATCAGTTGGAATATAAACAGCATCATATTTTCCAACCATAGATTGAGCAACTTGTTGAATAGCACTTGAATCACTAGAAACAGTGACAATACTTGCATCTAATCCTAATTCTTTTGCAGCATCTAAAGCAATTTTTCCTTGGAAAATAGAGTTAGCTTCATCACTACAATAGAAAATTGCAACCTTTTTCGCATCAGGAATTAATGTTTTTAATAATTCCATTTGTCCTTGTACAGGATTTAAATCACTTGCACCTGTTACATTTGTTTCAGGTTTTTCATTAGATTTGACAACACCTGCTGTTTCAAAGTCAGTTACAGATGCCCCAACAATTGGAATTTCCGTTGTTTGATTCGCTGCAGCTTGTAAAGCATCAGTCGCAATAGCGTAAATCAAATCATCCCCATCATTTACAAATTTTTCAACAATTGTTGTACAATTTGAACCATCACCACTGGCATTTTGAAAATCAATATTTTCTTCTTTGACACCAGCTTCTACTAAAACATCTTTAAAACCTTCATATGATTTATCTAGTGCTGGATGTTGTGCAAATTGAATCGCTCCAATCTTGACTTCAGATAAATCTTTAGCTTCATTTGTTTCAGTGTTAGCACATCCTGAAAGAAATAACCCCATAGCTAATAGTAATACAGATAATTTTTTCATAGTATTTCTCCTCTCTCTTTTTATTTATAAAACAAAAAAACCCGTCCCAAGAGGGCGAGTGAACGCGGTACCACCTCAATTTGTTATAATCTCACAATTATAACCTTTATAAGTTGAATAACTTTTCATAAATAACGTTATGACCCCGATTATCCCTTATCAGAATAACAGCTCCGTACTGTATTCAAAATTTCTCAACGTATGATTTGCACCAACCATCATATCTCTTATGTCTCAGAAATTTTTACTCTGTTACATCATGGCTTTTTGTTTTATATATCATATATCATAATGAAATGATAAATATTTGTCAACATTTTTTTAAAAATAATAAAATAATAAGTATTTAACGAATTATTTTACCAAAATTTAGAAAAAACCATAAATATAGTTTAAGATAACATAATATCTAAAACCATCATCACAACAAAACCAAGCATACAAGATAAAGCACCAATATCTATTTGTTTATGACAACATGCCTCAGGAATCATATCTTCAACACAGACAAAAAGCATGGCTCCAGCTGCAAAACTTAAGGCAAAGGGTAGAATGTTTTGAATGAGTGATGCAAAGATATAGCCAAGCAAAGCTGAAGGAATTTCAATGATACCAGAGAATTGTCCATACATCATGGAGATGAATTTACTTTTTCCATATTGGTGCATAGGCAAAGCAATAGCTGTTCCTTCAGGAAAGTTTTGGATTCCTATTCCAATTGAAAGAATCAAAGCAGGAATGAATTGTTGATGGGCACTCGCAAAAGCAACACCGACTGCTAAACCTTCAGGGATATTATGCAATGTCATTGCTAACATCAATAATTGATTTTTAGAAAAGCGTGATTGAACACCTTCAATTTCACCTGAAATCATATGCTTATGGGGTAAAAAATGATCACATAGAGCTAAAAAGGCAACACCACATAGAAATCCTAATGGAATAATCATTAAATACCATTTATTCATATTTTCTAATAAGTTCATTGCTGGCAATATTAAAGAAAAAAATGATGCGGCAATCATAATACCAGCACTACTTCCTAAGGCGATAGAAACAAGATGTTTGTTTTCTTTATTTGTAAAATAAACTAAAGAAGCGCCTAGAAAGGTTGATAACCAGTTAAAAATAATAGCACCTATAAATATTAAAATAGGCATTTCTTGAAATATAGATAACACATTTTCACCTCATTATAGAGTATGAAAAAAACAAAGTTGTGTGATAAAAAAAGCCATGCATTACATGGCTTAATAATGAATGTCCTCATATAAAGTTTTTAATAAAATGGCTTTTGATGATGGTTGTTGTTTTTTATAATCAAAAGTTTTCATTAAACTATATTCCACAACATCATGTTTTTCAACCATTTCATCATAAATATAATCAGATTGTCTAAAGAATAGGTGATCATCATCATGTTGATAAATGCTACCAAATTCTTTATCTTTATTGTAATAAACAACTTTTCCTTCATAACGATCAATATATTCATCAAGATGTTCCATTAATTGATTGTATAAACGATCATATAATGAACTGCTATCCATATCTTGATATTGTTCAGAAATAGAATTTTGTGAAACATCCTTTTGATTTTCAGCTTTGATTTGGTAAACAAAGGCATTAGCTAAATCAATGATTTCTTGATTTTTACCAGTTTGAACCATATCTAAAATCATTTCATAAGTTGTAAGTTCATTAAGACTATATCCAGATTTAAAGAACTTATAAATAAGATTTGTATAAGCTTCTTTAACTTTTCCTGTGTTCTTATATAAATCATAAAGCACTTGGAAAGAATCAACATTAGGAATTCTATTTCCTAAAGCTAAAAATTCATTTTCTGCTTCTTCATATCGTTGTAAATGAACAAGAGAAGAGGCACGGTAATATTTCACCCAATTTAAGTTGTTATAATGCCATTTAATTGGTTGTGTAAAAGCCATGTTTGCATATTCCACACAAGCTTTATAATCTTCTAATTCATATGAACATCTAACTTTTAAACGATACCATTTTTCTTTTTTAGATTCATATTCTTTTCCAGCACTATTAATAAAAGGATCAATGCTGAGTGTTTGGATATCAAGTTTATCTAAAAGCATAGATAATTTTTGATAATTGACAGGTTTCTGGTTCATGACATACTTCATAGCTTTATTGATAGTTGCTTCTAAAGGAGAATATTTTTCTTGTTTACATAAATCAGTGATTTCATCAACAATAGAGAAAAATAAATCTTCTTTTTCTTTGATTTTATCTTCATCAATATTAATATATTTATTATAAAGTGCATAACCATAATGATTAATAAAACCACTTAATCCTTCGCCAACTTGTAAAAATGTCTTTCCTACTTCAATAGCTTCGTCATTTCGACCTTGATTTTTCAATTCTTTTACATAATCCATAGCCTGAAAATCATTAAATGAGCTTGGATCTTCTTCAAAACGTTTATCATAATTTGTTAAATCTTTTGGTTCACGTTTTTCCACGATTCATCACCTCGACTATTATTATATCAATTTCATAACTTCTTGTGAAGAATAAAGATTCATTTTTCAAAATGAATTATAAAAAACACCCAAAGGTGTTTTTTATTCAACCGTCACAGATTTTGCTAAATTACGTGGTTTATCCACATCGCATTCTTTTAGACAAGCTGTGTAGTAAGCAATAAGTTGTAATGGAATGGCTACAAGGATTGCTTGAAGTGTTGGCTCTATATCTGGTAAATAATAAGTGTTTTGAACATTTTTGACTTCTTCTTGATGAGTCGTTAATAAAATGACACGTGCTCCTCTGGCAATTGTTTCTTGAATATTGCTGATGGTTTTTTGAGCTATATGAGGTTGTGTTGCGACTGCAATAACAACCGAATTATTTTCAATCAAAGCAATTGGGCCATGTTTTAATTCTCCAGCAACATATGCATCAGCATGTACATAAGAAACTTCTTTGAGTTTTAAAGCACCTTCTAAAACACTGGCATAATCTAAATTTCTACCAATGAAATAAGCATCATGTTGATCTTCTAACATATGAGCATATTGTTCAAAGAGTGGTTCGTCTTTCAAAATGTTTTCTACATATTGAGGGATAAGTTGTAATTGTTGAATCACATCATCATGAACATTCTGATTTAAACTTTGAGCCATATAATAAGCTAATAAAATAAGAAGGACAAGTTGCGTTGTATAAGCTTTCGTTGAAGCCACAGCAATTTCTGGACCCGCACAAGTATATAAAACATAATCAGCATCTCTAGAAATCGTACTTCCTAAAACATTGGCAATTGCAATTGTTGTGGCTTTTTCTCTTTCGCAAGACGTAAAGCAGCTAATGTATCAGCTGTTTCACCTGATTGAGAAACAAAGATAGCTAAAGTTTTTTCATCAATAAAAGGATCATTATAACGGAATTCACTTGCCACTTCACTAAAAACAGGAAGATGAACAACTTTCTTTAAAACATGAGCCCCACATAAAGATGCATGATAAGCAGTTCCACAAGCAACAAAATAAACTTTATCAAATTTTGAAAAATCAATATCTTTTAATTCATTTAAAACGATTCCTTGTTGATGAATACGACCTCTTAAGGTTTCAGCAATCACATGAGGCTGTTCATGAATTTCTTTCAACATAAAAGTATCATAGCCATCTTTTTTGGCTGCTTCTAAATCATAAGGAATTGTTGTTGTTTCTTTTTCAATTCTTTGTCCATCTTGATTGTAAAATTCAATATGATCAGCAGATAAAACAGCCATTTCATAATCATTTAAAAAATAAACATCTTTCGTGTATTCTAATAAAGCTGGAATATCACTCGCAGCAACGTAAGCATCTTTTGTTTCACCAATAATTAAAGGACTATCTTTTTTGGCTACAATAATATGATCTGGTTCAAGAGTTGAAAGAATGCATAAAGCATAACTTCCTTTAATCAAACCTAAAACTTTTTGAGTAGCTTCTAAAAGATTACCTTCATAAAGACTATCTAAAAGCATGACAACCACTTCGCTATCAGTATCAGATTGAAACTGATACCCTTTTTTATTAATTCATCTTTTAATTCACGATAATTTTCAATAATACCATTATGCACTAAAGCAATTGTTTCATCTTGATTGGTATGAGGATGAGAATTAAGATTAGATGGGATTCCATGCGTTGCCCATCTTGTATGTCCAATTCCAACATGACCATTTAATTGATGTTCTTTTAATTTGTTTTCTAAGTTTTCTAATCTACCTTTACATTTAATAGTTATCAACTGATTATTTTCTAGTGTTGTCACACCAGCACTATCATAACCACGATACTCTAATTTAGACAAGCCTTGCATTAAAAAAGGCAAAGCTTCTCCTTTTCCACAATAAGCTGTAATTCCACACATAAAAATCTTCCTCCATATATTCAATAAATTATATGATGAAGTGATGCCTAATGATATTTGTTTAATGATCACTCATTATTTTTGCTCATTGTTCAGGTAGCATCATACCTCCAGATCATCCGCCGAATCTTTCGATAAATCTGGTCCTCGTCAACTTCAAAAAGTCCAGGCGCTTGTTTTATTTATACTTCATCAATAAGGCTATTATACATGAAATAATGAATAATAGTTTTCATATTTTAAAAATTCTATAATGATGTTAAAAAGGTATATAATCGTAGTTGAAATGAAAAAATAAAGAAAATTAAAAAAATTTGATTAAAAAAAAGAAAAATGAGAAAAATATGCGTATATATATAATAGGAGGGTTATTATGAGTATACGTAATAATTTACTAGAAATGAATAAATCATTAAAAAAATTAGAAGAATCCGGTGTTTATGATGTAGAGAAATACAGTTATGCTTTGTTGCATCAAACCAGTCAGCTTGAATATTTTTATTGTCATTTGGTTAAAGATGGTGATTGTAATCAAACATTCTATCATGTACATAAAAGACCACATATTCATGAGTTAGCTTATTTTAATATTGGACGTGGTTTTCCTAAAGAATTGATGGATGGACATTGGTGTTATGTTTTAAAAGATATGGGATATAAAATGCTTGTTGTTCCATGTACTTCAATTAAAAAAGATTCAACACCTGTGAATCCACTTTTTGAAAAAGATATTAAAATAAAAACAGATACACATATAACATATTGTCGTATTCAATTGAGTGATATTCGTTCAGTTGATATTCAAAGACTTGATTTGAGAAAAGCATTTTATCAGGTTTTAACACCAAGAGAAGAAATTATGGAATTTATTGAGAAAAATTTATTTGATAAGTGATTTTGATTCATGTATCATATAGGGATATATGGAGGGGATTGTATGGAAGAGTTTTTAAAAGGGTGCAAAAGATCACTTCCGATTGCTTTAGGATATTTTCCAGTATCTTTTTCTTTTGGTGTTTTTGTAGCATCAAGTGGTTTACCATTTGGTTTGGCAACCTTGATTTCAATTACGAATTTAACATCATCGGGGCAATTTGCAGGCGTATCTTTGATGCTGACTCAGGCTTCTTATTATGAAACTGCATTGACTTTATTAATGATTAATGCACGTTATTTTTTAATGTCTTTATCTTTAAGTCAAAAGATAGATCAAAAGATGTCAACACTTGAAAGAATGGTGATTTCTTTTGGTATTACAGATGAAACATTTAGTTTGGCATCTTTGGAACAAGGAACATTGTCATTTCGTTTTATGGCAGGATTTATCTTGATTCCTATTATCGGATGGACAAGTGGAACATTTGTGGGTGAAACACTTACAAATATTTTACCACCAGTTTTACAAAATGCGATGGGATTAGCTTTATATGGTATGTTTTTGGCGATTATTATTCCAGCTTCTGCCAAATCACGTGCGATTTTAGAAGTTGTAGTGATAGGAGCTTTGCTTTCAACTATAATGTATGAAGTGCCTTTATTTCAAGGATTATCGAGTGGATTTCAATTAATTATCGCAACATTACTAGCGGCTTTATATGGCGCATTACGTTATCCGATTGAGGAGAATACATAATGTCAAGTTATTTATTGTTAACTGTTGTGGTGATGGCAGTGATGACTTATCTGCCAAGGATGTTGCCACTCACATTTTTTAAAAAGAAATTCACTCGCGTTTTATCCGTTCGATATTATATTATGTTCCATATGCTGTTTTATCAGCCTTAACATTCCCTGGCATTTTATATGCAACGGGACATATCAGCAGTGCATTGATTGGAGGATTAGCTGGTATTTATTTTGCTTATCGTCAAAAAGGTTTGGTGTTTGTAGCCTGCGTGACCGTTATATGTAGTTTGATTGCACAAATCATTATCCCATTTTAGATGGGATTTTTTTATGACATTGAATTATATTGTTTTTTTTAATGATTGAAAAGGAATTTGTATTTCATGACAGGATTGACCTGTCTTTTTTTGTTGGTTTTATCAAAGGAGGTGATGTGGAGATAACTGAGCTATGTTTAGACGAACAAAGGAGGAAATAAATATGGATAAACATAAGCATTTTATGAAATTGAAAAAATTTATACTTTTCATGTTATCATGTCTTTTTACACTCAATATTGGAGAAGTTTATGGAGCTACATACAAGATGAATACATATAACTATCTTGCTGGTGTATTAGCTAAAGGTGGAGTAAAATTGAATGATGGAACTATTCTTGAAGAAAGTACTTATAGTGAGGGAAAGACAGTTCTTTTAACAGATAATGGACAATATTTTTATTGTTTGGAACATGGAAAATCCATTCATGATGGTACACAGTATACACCGACTGATACCATTGATTTGATTGAAGAGGCACAGAAGAATACGTATCTAACAGCTTCGCAAAAAGAAATCCTTATTAGTAGAGTATTAAGTTTAGCGCCTACCAAAATCAATGTATCCTTTAACAACAGTGGTTCATTGAAGAAGGTGAAAGGAAATGCTTACCAGTGGTTGGCTGCTCAGATCATTGTATGGGAAATCATGGTTGGAGAAAGATATGCTAACGGGGGTTATCGAGGTGTGACAACAAGTGGGGCAACGTCTACCTATGATTCCTTTGAGTGGAAAGATACAACAACTCAATCTAAAGTCAAATCATACTATGATTCTTATAGTGAAACACTTGTAAGTTGGGGTAAAATACCGAGTTTCAGTGCAACTAATGCTGGTCTTGCTAAGACTTATGAAATGAATGAATTTGATGGCAGTCATTATTATATTGAATTGAAAGATAATAATGATATCTTAAATCAGTATGATTTCAAGGGAACAGGATTGTCATTTGATAAGAATGGTAGTGTTTTAAAAGTCACAGCCAATGATTCTTTTGATGATACTAGAATTGTTTCTGGAACAAATGATCTAGACTTGAATAAAAAACAATTACTTTGTTTAGATGATTCCGGAAATTATCAAAAAGTAGCTATTGCTGGAGAATTAGATGAAGCCTTGCCAAGTGCATTCTTTAAAGTCAAGATTGGAACAGCCAATCTCAAGATTGCCAAAAAAGACAATAAAGGTCATTTCATCTCTGATGTCCAGTTCAAGGTTTCTTATAATGGGAATATGAGCCAGAGTCTAGGCACATACACAACTGGAAAAGATGGTACAGTAACCATTGAAAATTTGAAACCAACAACTATCTATGTACAGGAAGTCAAGGTTCCCGATTATCTTGTTCTGGATTCCACAGTTCATTCTGTAGAGTTGAAAGCTGGTCAAACAGCTTCATTTACGCAAACGAACAACTGGAAACAGGGTTATATTCAGGTTGTCAAGAAAGATAGAAAAACGGGACAAATTGTCAAGCAGGCAGGTATCAAGTTTGAAATCCTAAGTGGTTCAAATGTCATCACGACAATTTCGACAAATGCAGAAGGTGTTGCCAAGTCTGGACTTCTTGATTATGGAACTTATACAATCCGTGAAAAGGAGGCACCACAGAATTACGTTATCGCAACACTTGAACAAAGTCAGGGCATTACTGATAATGGTAAGACCTACAGCATAGAAGTCTATAACGAACCCGTTTTAGGAAAGATTGAGTTATTGAAACAGGATAAGGAAACAGGAAACACTGCTCAAGGTGATGCAACCTTGAAGGATGCTCAATATGTATTGAAAGCCAATGACAATATATTGAATCCAGCAGATGGAAGTGTCCTTTACAAAAAAGATGAGGTCATTTCTCAAAAGACAGTAGGCAATGGTGTCTGGGGAGATACAGGCATAAAGAAAACTGATGATAATGCGAAAATCACATGGTCTAACTTGCCAATGGGAAGCTATCGCATTGAAGAAACAAAATCCAGTACAGGTTATTTATTAGATGATCCACAGATAGTGACTTTGACATCTTCAAACGCAACACAACAGCTTGTCATAAAGAATGTTATTTCTTATGAACAGGTCATTAAGGGAAAATTAGAAATCGCCAAGATGACAAGTGATGGCACAAGTGGTGTTGTCCAAGGACTTGCAGGCGTAGAATTTACGATTAAGCTTTATTCAGATGTTCAAAAGAACGGCTGGGATCAGGCAAAGACTTATGATGTGTTAGTTACAGATAAGACAGGTCGTGATACATCCATTGATCTTCCTTATGGCATTTATCAAATCAAAGAAACAAAGACACCTGAAAATTATTATCCTTCAGGTGATTTTTTTATAACTATTGATGAAGATAAGGAAATAGAATATCGCATGGTCAACAATGCACCATTCAAGGCGTGGCTAAAAGTCTTAAAAATGGATGAAAATGGACAAAAAGTAACTTTATCAAATGCTACATTTAAGCTAAAGGATAGTCAAGGAAACTATGTCAAACAGAAAGTTGGTCTTGTCTATAAAGATGAATGGACAACAGATGATAAAGGATATGTTGTTCTTGATAACATGATAGAAGCAGGAAAATATACCATTGAGGAATTGAAAACACCTGAAGGATTCCTTGTTGGAGATGATATAAAAGTCAATATTTCTTCTGACAACAAGGACATCACTTTTGATGAAGATTTTCAGCCAGTCATTGAAGTATCATTTGTTGATGAAAAGCCAACAGGACATTTGATTCTTCATAAGGCATTTGAAAAAGATGAAGATACAGCAGTAGGTGGTGCAACATTCAAGGTCACAGCCAATCAGGATATTGTCGATCCTGCAACTGGAAAGAGCATCTACAAAAAAGGTGATCCAGTCAATATAGGTATTGCGACTGATGGCATCTATATGATAGATGAAAGTGGAAAGCTTGAACTTGTAGACTTGCCATTAGGAACACAAGGAGCCAGCTACAAGGTTGAAGAAATCGCAACAGTGGATGGATATGTGCTTTTGGATGAACCGATTATCTTTGAATTTACTATCAAAGACAATACAATAAAGGAATATACAGTGGAAAAAACTGTGAAAAACAGATTGACAGAAACATATTTTTCTAAACAGGATTTAGGTGGTCAAGAACTCAAAGGTGGAGAATATTCAGTGATGGATGCTAAAACCAATGAAATCATTGATCAGTGGACAAGCAATGGCAGAACTCATGTTGTCAAGGGATTAGTGATGGGAAAGGATTATATCTATCGTGAAGATTTGACACCACTAGGTTATACTTATGCGAAAGATGTACCGTTCACAATGACTGAAAACAAGCAAACAATCGTCATGAAAGATACAAGAGTTGCTGTGAAGAAGATAGATGACACTGGAAACAATGTCAAAGGAGCAACACTTCAGGTTGTTAGTGTCAAAACAAAAGACATTATCGATCAATGGATAACTGATGAGAATACTCATGACGTAGAAGGATTAAGAGTAGGTCAAACCTATATCTTACGTGAAATCAAGACACCAGATGGCTATGCAAGAGCCAATGAAGTAGAGTTCACTGTCAAGGAAAATGAAGATATGAATTTCGTCATGATTGACAAGAAAGTGATTTTCTCTAAGATTGATGCAGGTGGCAAGGAAATTGAAGGTGCATCCATGCAGGTGGTTGACAAGGCAACAGATGAAGTCATTGATGAATGGATTTCAACAAAAGAAAGTCATGAAATCAATAATCTTGTCGTAGGCAAGACATATATCTTGCATGAAGATTTAGCACCGGTAGGCAAGAACTTGGCACAAGACATTGAATTTATTGTTACTGCTGATAAGAATCAGCATATCGAAATGATTGATACGGCAGTAGGCATCATAAAGAAAGATGAACTTGGAAATCTAGTGAAAGGAGCAACCCTTCAGGTTATCAACAACAAAACCAAGAATATTGTTAATCAGTGGGTAAGTGATGAGAATGTTCATTATGTTGAAGGATTAATGGCTGGTGAAACTTATACTGTGTTGGAAATAGAAACACCTAAAGGGTATCAAGTAGCTAAACCTGTCACATTTACAGTCAATGGACAAAAGGATATGTTGTTGACTATGACTGATCAACGTATCTTAACGGACATTGTGATTGATAAGATTGATAGTCAGACAAAAAAGAACATTCTTTATAAAGACTTTGAATTTACACTTTATAGTGATTCAAAATGTCAAAAAGCTTTACAGACAGTCAAAGCCAATAATATTCAGGGAACAGTGACTTTTGAAGATTTAGAATATGGACAGACTGTCTATATCAAAGAAACAAAGGCACCTGAAGGCTATCAGCTTTCTACTCAGGTGATTTCTATTGTATTGGATGATCATCTTGAAGGAATAGGAAAAGTTTATCGTTTAGCGTATGAAAATGAAAAAATACCTGTGACAATTGTTCAAACAGATGATTCTTCTGATTTCATAAATCATCTTATTGTATTAGGAGGATGTTTCATCCTTATATTAGTCATTATGTATAGAGATAGAAAACAAAAACAAATGTAAACAAAAAAGATGCAAGTAGTCTTGCATCTTTTTTTAATCTATGCTTATTTTATTATAAGTTTAATAAACGTTTTGTATCTCTAGCGATGACAAGTTCTTCATTTGTTGGAATAACATAAACTTTGATTTTTGATTCAGGTTTAGAAATTAAACGTTCACCTTCACCATTTTCATTTGCATCATCATCCACAACAATTCCTAATGCTTCACTGACTAATGATAAGATTTCTTTTCTTGCATAAGCAGAGTTTTCTCCAATACCAGCAGTGAAAGCAATCGCATCACAACCACCTAAAGCTATAAAATATCTACCAATATAAGCGATAACACGTCTAAAGAAAATATCAATTGCTAATTTTGCTCTTTCATTACCTTCATTCGCTGCATTTAAAACATCTCTAAAGTCACTTGATACACCTGAAACACCTAATAATCCAGATTCTTTATTTAACATATGAATAACATCTTTCATATCCATACCAACTTGTTCAATCAAGTAATCAATGATAGAAGGATCCAAATCTCCACTACGTGTTCCCATCATGATTCCAGCAAGAGGTGTAAATCCCATAGATGTATTAATAGATTTTCCATCTTTAACAGCTGTTAAAGAACCACCAGCTCCTAAGTGAGCAACGATAATTTTAGAATGTTCAGGGTTTCCAAGTTTTTCAATGACTTTTTGAGAAACATAGTAATGAGAAGTTCCATGTGCTCCATATTTTCTCACTTTATAATCTGTATAGAATTTATATGGAATAGGGTAAATATAACATCTTGGTTCAAGTGTTTGATGGAAAGCTGTATCAAAGACAGCCACAGCTCCTGCACTAGGGATTGCTTCTTTAAATGCATAATAACCTGTTAAATGAGCAGGGTTATGTAAAGGTGCTAAAGATTTTAATTCATCAATTTTGCTGACAACATCTTCATCAATAATTGCTGATTCTTTAAAATAAGAACCACCTTGAACAACTCTATGCCCAACACCTTTAATATCTTCTAATGAAGAAACGATATTTTTCTCTAATAATGTATCTAACAATAAATGAACAGCTTCTTTATGTGTTGGAATAGGTAAAGTACGCACATCTTTTTCACCATTGAATTTAATTGTAAAAATAGAATCTTCTAAACCAATTCTTTCAATCACTCCAGAAGTAATTACTGATTCATCATCCATTTCAAATAATTGGAATTTTAATGATGAACTACCAGCATTAACTGCGATAATTTTTGCCATTTTCTTATCCTCCTTGATTCCCTTTTATTATAGCATTTATTTGTAAAAAAACTAGGAAAAAATGTTTTGTAAAAAATATTTGTATTTTTTCTAAAAAAGAATATAATGAATATGAGCCAGGGGTGCATTTTGCTGAGAAAGGTTGAAACCTTATCCCTTATGATCTGAACTGGGTAATGCCAGCGTAGAGAGTGCAAATAATGAGAGTTTGACTTTTTTACGTGGCTAAAAAAGTCTTTTTTATTTGTTGGCTTATAAGAAAGGGGAGAAAAAGATGAAAAAGATTTTTAGAGTAGACTACTCAATTCGAAACATGTGTATGTTAGCCATGTTTATGGCAATTACACTTGTTTTAAGTTATGTCAATGAAATCATTCCATCATTACCACAGGGTGGAACAATTTCGGTTGATGTGATTGCGATTATGTTATGTGGTTATTTGATGGGCGCAGGTTATGGTGTGATTTGTGGAGTAGGTGTCGCACTTTTACAATTTATTTTAGGATTAGCACACTATTATGGACCATGGTCAGTGTTATTAGATTATGTCTTACCATTAGCTGTTTGTGGTTTAACACCATTAATCAAAACACAGAAGATAGGAAATATTTCTATTTGTTGGGGTGTTCTTTTGGCAATGTTTTTAAAATATTTATCACATTTTGCTTCAGGCGCTTTTTTATTTGCCAGCTATGCACCTGAAGGGATGAATCCAGTTGTTTATTCACTAGGATATAATGCGATTTATGTTGGACCTACATTGATTCTTTGTATGATTGTTGTACCACTTTTATATAATCGTTTGAAAAATGTTTTTTCATGATCTCTCTTTAAAGAGAGATTTTTCTTTTGAAGAAGAAAGTTTATTGAATAAGAAAAGATGGTAAATTTTTGAGTTTCGGTAAAAAAATAAAAAACAGGTAAAAAGTTATTCACAAATTGCCTGTTTTGCTTTATTTATAAGGAAAATCAGCCTCTAAAATGTTATAATAATTTTAGATCAATAAACAAAATTTAGGAGGGATTTTCCATGAGTTATTTTACCACAGATCTATATGAAACGAAAAGAGAAATTGTCAATTTTTCTAATAAATTATCAGACAGTCTTGATAAACCTGCTGCCAAGTTTGTCATGGATATGATGTTTGGTCTTGCAAGAAGTCAAAGTGTTCTACTTAGCGATATTGCCAGAGCTCTTGATGAAAATATCAAGCTCAATTATACAATTGACAGATTATCCAATCATTTGGCTCAATTTGATGATGAAGCAATGAACCAAATGAAATCCAATTATAATGATATGGTTATCAAGCATCTTAGCGAAGACAGGATCATTTTACTTGATAACAGTGAAATCATCAAAAAATATGGAAGAAAATTTGAAGATCTTTGTATGGTCAGGGATGCTTCCTCACTTAAGGATGACATTTATCCTGGATACCATGTATGTGAGGCAACTGCCCTCACACAGGATCAACATCATCCAATATCTTTGTATAGCCATATCTATTCAACTGAAAGTGAAGGATTCAGGTCAATGAACGATGAAACAATAAAGAGCATAAAATATGTCAAATCTCTCATTCCTGAAAGATGTACATTTGTATGTGACAGAGGATATGATGCCAATGTATTTTATGATTACTTCATAGATGAAAATCATAATGCAGATGATTTCATCATCAGACTCAAAGAAAATAGAACATTATTGTTTAAAGGGAAGCCAAAGAAAGTAGGAGAAATCGCCAAAAGAAGAAAAGGCAAGATTAAGATGAACATGTATTTTTCTAAGGAAGATAGTGAAGTCTATGTATCACATACGAGAGTGGAACTGCCATCACAAAAGGGAAGGATATTAAATCTAGTCATTGTGTATGGATTAAGTGAAGAAAAACCGATGATGCTTTTAACGAATAGAGAGATCAGGAATAAAAGAGATGTGCATAAGATAGTGAGGGCATATATGTCAAGGTGGCGAATCGAGGAGAAATTCAGATTCAAAAAGAATCAGTATGGTTTTGAAAATATAAGAGTAAGGACAATGAAATCAATAAATGTATTGAATATGATATTGATGATGCATATAGGGCATATAACACTGTTGGCAGAGAAAGTAGACAAGAAATTACTAGTCATAAAGATGATAGAGAGAAGCAAATCGCTTAAAGGAAAGAGATATTACTGGTGCTATCAGATCAGTAAAGGGATACAGGAAATATTAAAATATGCACAAAAGGGAATCAAGGAGTTTCAAAATATAAGAGAGAAGCAGGAATACAGGCAGCTGCAACTGAAACTATAAAATGAACATATAGTAAATAATAAAAAAGGTCATGAAAATGACACTTTTTCAGCTACAATAAAAAGAGAACAAAAACAAAAAAGATGATATAGATAAGAAAACAAGGGTTATGACAATAAACAACAAGACATACCCTTCAAAAAAGAATGCAAAAAACCGAAAGTCAAAGGTAAATTTACTTTAAAAAAGAGTTAACTTGTGTATAATAATTCTGTTATAGAAAGAGGTTATTGATTATGAATAAGACATTTGTTGGTCAAAATATCCTTATTCATTGTTATAAACATGATGGAAGTATTCATCGTTGTTGGGATAAAGGACTGGTTTTAGAAGAAACACCACATCATTATATTGTTGTCAATAATAGAACTTTGGTAACAGAAGCTGATGGACGTAAATGGTATACAAGGGAACCAGCGATTTGTTATTTCCCAAAACGAAAATGGTATAATGTCATTTGTATGATTCGTAAGACGGGGGTGCATTTTTATTGCAATATTGCATCTCCTACATTGTATGATGGTGAAGCTTTAAAATATATTGATTATGATTTAGATTTAAAAGTCTTCCCTGATTATAAGTATAAGATTTTAGATGAAGAAGAATATCAGCAGCATAAAGTTGCAATGAATTATAGTGATGAATTGGATGATATATTACATCGTCAACTTTCTCAATTGATTGATATGACGATGAATATGTCAGGACCATTTAGACCGGGCTTTGCCCAGTATTGGTATCATTATTACCAAAGTGGAAATTATAGAAAAAGGAGGGATCATCGTGGATTTTCAAAATGAACAGGATATGATTGATTTTGGAGAAGAACTTGCAAAACACTTATTTCCCAATGCAATTATTACTTTAGAAGGTGAGTTAGGGGTTGGAAAAACAACTTTTACAAAAGGAATTGGAAAAGGATTAGGAGTAACCAAAATTATTAATTCACCAACTTTTACGATTGTTAAAGAATATCAAGGGAGAATGCCTTTTTATCATTTTGATGCTTATCGTTTAGAGGGTGAAAATGAAGAATTGGGATTTGAAGAAATGTTTGAAAATGATGGTATCTGTGTGATTGAATGGCCGATGTATATTCAAGACATTTTACCAGTAAACAGATTAGAAATACATATGACAAAAAATAACGATCAGACACGTCGTATGGATTTTATAGCTCATGGTGAAAAATATCAGCAATTATTAAAGGAGATGGATATATGTTACAATTAATAATGGATACATCGAATCAATATTTAATGGTTGCTTTATATGAAGATAATAAATGTCTGGAAAGTATTCAAGAAATGGGGTCTAAACGTCAATCTGAAAATGCGATTCCCTATCTTCAAAAATTATTAGAAAAATATCATAAAGAATTGTTAGATATAGATGAAATCATTTTAACAATTGGGCCAGGTTCTTATACAGGAGAAAGAGTCGCTTTAACAATTGCGAAAACATTGAGTGTGATTTCTTCAGTGCGTATTAAAGCAATTTCTTCATTAGCCACTTATGCTGGTTTACAAAAATGTGTATCGGTTATTGATGCGCGTAGTCAAAAAGTATTTGTATGTGCATATGAGAATGGACAAGCACTGATTCCAGAACAAATGATGGAGATTATTCACTTCCCACAATTTATGCAATCTTATCAAGATTTTCAGGTGGTTGGACAAAATGAGGTTGTAGGCTATGATAATGTTGAAGTTAATTTGGCTTTGAATTTACATGAGTTGGCTAAAAATACGCCCGTTTGTGAAAATGTAGATGCTTTGGTGCCACGTTATTTAAAAGATGTTGAGGCTAAAAAAATATGTTTATAGAAAAACTTGCTGAAAATGATTTGGAAACCATTGTACAATTAGAATACAATGTGATGCCTTCGCCTTGGACAAGACAGGACTTTGAATATGAATTGTTTCAAAATCCTTTTGCATATCTTTTTGTACTCAAAAAAGATACACAAATATTAGGTTATATTGATATTTGGGTGATGTACGAACAGGCTCAAATTGCTTCAATTGCAGTAGACAAAACCTATCAGTCACAAGGTTATGGTACAAAATTATTGCAGTATGCTTTAGATTATGCTTTGGCTCAAGATGTTGAAACTATCAGCTTAGAGGTTAGAAAATCAAATCATCAAGCCATTGCTTTATATCAAAAATTTGGTTTTTCCATCCAGGCTATTCGTCCTGATTATTATCAGGATAATCATGAAGATGCCTTTTTAATGACAAAAGTAGTAAAGGAGGGAAGACAATGAGTCTTATTTTAGCTATTGAATCAAGCTGTGATGAAATGGCTGTTGCGATTTTAAAAAATCGTCGTGAATTATTATGCAATGTTGTAGCATCACAAATTGATACCCATCGTATGTTTGGAGGCGTTGTACCAGAAATTGCTAGTCGTATGCATGTTGAATGTGTATCGACAGTTTTAAAAACAGCTTTGTCACAAGCTCAGGTCAATATGCAAGATATTGATGCGATTGCAGTGACAAAAGGACCAGGCCTTGTTGGTTCATTACATGTCGGTATGCAGGCAGCTAAAACACTCGCTCTAGCATATCATAAACCATTAATTGGTGTGCATCATATTGCTGGACATATTTATGCCAATGAACTTGTTGAAGATATTCAATATCCATGTTTATGTCTAGTCGTGAGTGGTGGACACAGTGAGCTTGTTTATATGAAACATGAATTTTCATTTGAAGTCATTGGTCAAACTTTAGATGATGCGATTGGTGAAGCTTATGATAAAGTGGGACGTGTTTTACATTTGCCTTATCCTGGTGGACCGGTCATTGATCGTATGGCAAAAGAGGGAAAACATAGTTATCAATTGCCTTTACCAATGAATGATGACAGCTATAACTTTTCTTTTAGTGGATTAAAATCAGCAGTCATCAATCTTTGTCATAATGCTACCCAACGTGGAGAAGATATTGTTCCAGAAGATTTAGCGTGTTCATTTCAAGAAGTTGCGATTGATGTGCTTGTTTCAAAAACACTGAAAGCTGCTAAAGATTATCAGGTCAAAGAAATTATTGTGGCTGGGGGTGTCAGTGCGAATCAAGGACTAAGAGAAACACTGACAAAACGTAGTGATATTCCAGTTTTATTTCCACCGATGTCTTATTGTACAGATAATGCAGCCATGATTGCTTCAGCTGCGCGTGTGATGTTTAAACATCAACAATTTTCTTCACTTGACTTAATGGTCAAACCATCATATGATTTAGAAGAAGAAAGTCTTGGTGAATAATCATGGAAAAAAACATAAAATTTCAAAAGCAACGATGTCACGTTTCCCAGTTTATTTAAAAGCTTTGCGCAATATGCAACATGAAGGGAAAAATAATTTTTTATCGAGTGAACTATCTGAAGCAACGGGTATTTTAGATACCACAATCCGTCGTGATTTTAGCTTTTTAACAAGCAAAGAATCATTAGGAAAGCGTGGCATTGGTTATGATACCAAAGATATTATCAATATCTTGAATAATGTTTTGGGGTTAGGTTTGGATGAATCTATTATTTTAATTGGTGTAGGAAACTTAGGTAGTGCGATTTTAAAGTATAATCGTTGGCAATATACGGTTGGAAAAATTGTCTGTGGCTATGACTTGGATCAAAATAAAGTCGGTGAACGTTTTGGTGTGAAACTTCATCATATTGATGATTTAGAAAAAACATTTCCTGAAGGATGTAAAATTGCAATTTTAGCGATTAGTGAAAATGTTCAAGAAACAGTGGATCGTTTAATGGATTTAGGCATTAAAGGCATTGTTGATTTTACACATACACATTTTACAGTTCATCATGATGTGGTTGTACAAACTGTGGATGTGGTTGTAGCCATTCAGGAACTAGTTTTAAAAATGCATGTCAATGATGAATAAAGTATTGAAATTTTGTGAAAAAGATGTTAATAATAAATATACAGGTAATGATTTGAGAACATATGATTTATAAGTTTAAAAGCGACTTTTGGATGGTGTAAGCAAAAGAAATGGGAATGATATGGAACACTCAATGAACCGGATAGGAGAAAAGAAAAGTAGACTATCCCGCCAAAAGGCGTTATCTCAAAAGTGTGTATTCATAATGAATATGAATAAGGATGGTACCGCGATATCAGTCGTTCCTTTAATGGAACGGCTTTTTTTAATAAAGGAGGAAGAAAGCATGTTTGAATTTATGACGGTAAGAGAATTATATGAGATTATTTTATCTGGAGAAGATTTTGAAACAGAAGGTTTAGAATATGTCGAATTAGATGGATGGGTACGTACAAATCGTGATAATGGAAAAGTTGGATTTATCGCATTAAACGATGGAACATATTTTAGAAATTGCCAGATTGTTTATTTACAGGAAAGTTTAACAAATTATGATGAAGTGAAACATATTAGTACGGGAAGTGCTATTCGTGTTTTAGGAAAATTAAAATTGACACCACAAGCTAAACAACCTTTTGAAATTGAAGCCACACAAGTGGTTGTAGAAGGAGCGTGTGATGATGATTTCCCTTTGCAAAAGAAAAGACATTCTTTTGAATATATGCGTGAAATTCCACATCTTCGTCCACGTGCCAATACATTCTATGCAATTTTTAGATTAAGAAGTGTATTATCTATGGCAATTCATGAATTTTTCCAATCACAAGGCTTTGTTTATGTACATACACCAATTATTACAGGAAATGATGGTGAAGGTGCAGGAGAAATGTTTAGAGCGACAACAATTGATAACACTGAATTTGATAAAGATTTCTTTGGCAAAGAAGCTTTCTTGACTGTGACAGGACAATTACATGTGGAAGCGTTTTGTATGGCTTTTAGAGATGTTTATACATTTGGACCAGCTTTTAGAGCTGAAAATTCAAATACATCACGTCATGCCAGTGAATTTTGGATGATTGAACCAGAAATTGCTTTTGCAGATTTGGAAGATGATATGGATTTAATTGAAGATATGGTGAAATACTGTATTGATTATGTTTTAGAAAATGCTCCAGAAGAAATGAAATTCTTTGAACAAATGATTGATAAAGAATGTATTCAAAGAATTACACATGTGAGAAACAGTGATTTTAAACGTATGACTTATACAGAAGCCATTGAACTTTTAAAACAGGCTGATGTGAAATTTGAAAATAAAGTTGAATGGGGTATGGACCTCAATAGTGAGCATGAACGTTATATTTGTGAAAAAGTTGTTGGTGGACCTGTTTTCTTAACAGATTATCCTAAAGAAATTAAAGCGTTCTATATGCGTCTTAACGATGATGGAAAAACAGTGGCAGCTTGCGACTTGCTTGTTCCTGGTATTGGTGAATTGGTTGGTGGAAGTCAACGTGAAGAAAGATATGATGTTCTTGAAAAAATCATGGATGAAAAACAAATGTCTAAAGAAGGTCTTCAATGGTATATGGATTTAAGAAGATTTGGTGGATGTAAACATGCTGGATTTGGTCTAGGATTTGATCGTTTCTTAATGTATTTAACAGGTATGCAAAACATTCGTGATGTTGAACCATTCCCAAGAACACCAAGAAATTTAAAATTTTAAAAAACGAATTCCACAAGGAAAATATTATCTTCTAGTTCCTGTGGGATTTTTATTTACAGCAATACATTTTCTCTTATATTTTTCATATTCAAGCATTAGAATTTGTAGTATAATAAACATATGAGGTGAAAAGACAGTGAACGAAATCTTCTTTATCAATACCTTTTTTAATATTGTTTATCGCAATGAATCAGCTTATATGCGAGATATTTTGATGTCATATGATTATTTACAAAGTTTTATTCAATGGCTAAATCAGCGCGATATTGCTTGTGATGTTTTAACATCTTTGACAAGGGATGATTATGCATTATTACCCAATTTATTGAAAGCGGAAGATGTTGATCATATTTTACATACACCATTTTCTTTAGAAATGGAAACAATGGCTCAAATGTTTGAACAAGCCATTCATATTGTATATGTGCCTGGTTTTGAAGATGCATCTTTTAAGATAGAATCTTTTCCTGATTATGAAAATATTTATTTTTATCCTATTTCAGGACATTTTCAAAAAGATAATTTATCATTCTTTGATCCATTTCCAACTTTTTTGGAGCTTTGAACCATGTAGATTTATGGCCGGGATGTTTGATTTTTCAAGGACAAAAGACAGTGTTTGTGCCAATGAGAGAAAAGCAGGATTATATAAAATTATTATCTTCTATTGAACAAAATAATGATTTATTTGAAGATTATCATGAATATGAAAATGATGCTTATTTTATTCAACTGAGTGATTTGCATTTAGGAAAAGATAAGCGTCAAAAAGGATTGGCACGTCTTTATGCGTCATTGGATGAACTATTGCCAAGATTACCATCATTATGGCCTGTTAATATTTTAATTACAGGCGATTTAATGGAATCACCGAATCGTCGTAATATGTATTTGGCAAATGATTTTATGAATAGTTTAAAGAAGCGTTATAAAGCCAATATCACTTTTATATTAGGTAATCATGATGTGATTGTTCATGGTTTTAATTTTGCGAGAATGCAAAAAAGTAAAGTGATTGCTTATTTGTTAGGGGAAAATATTAAGGTTTTAGAAAAAGAGAAAATTATTATTATTAAAATGGATACAACCAGTGAAGGAAATCTAGCTAGAGGGAAAGTTGGTCAAAGACAGTTGATTGAAATTGATGATGAATTATCTGCTATTGATCACCTTGAAGATTATACTTTACTTGTGATGTTGCATCATCATGTCTATCCCATTGATAAAGCACAGTTTATTAAAACCAAATGGCATGAAAAAACGTTTATCAATCGTATCGTGGAAACTTCTAAAGTTTTAGTTGATGCACCAATTCTTATTGATTGGCTACAAAAAAGACGTATTCATTATGTTTTTCATGGTCATAAGCATCTACCTTTTTTAGAGAAGTTGATGGTTGTTATTATATTGGAGCGGGAAGTGCTACGGGTGGCTTAAAAGAAAGTCATAGTCGTTATATTTCGTATAATGTGATGAAATATGATACACGAACTAAAAAAATGAAGGTTTGTATGATTTTTTATGATGATAAAGCTAAAGCAGAAAGACAGAGAGTTGAAGTTTATTTATTTGAGGGAGGAAATGAAAAATGAAATTAGTAGATAGAATGAAAGATGAAGAATTAGGAACAGCCTTGCTTTATAATTTTACAAAAGGATATGGGAAACCCGTGCCTTTAGAATTATATGATGTTGTTTTACCACTTCTTTATCATGATTTAGTCAGAGATCAGATTTTATCTTATACATCACTTCAAGAATGTGTTTATCAATGTGTCCAGCAAGAAAAACATTTTAAACAACACCTCTTAGAACAAATTGAAGAGGATAAAACAATGACTTCTAAAGCTTTAGGAGTGGCGATGATTCAACATATTTTAAAATTTGAAATCGTTGAGACTTCAATGTGTGGAGTGGCCTTACCAACAGATATTTTAGATTTAAATGAAGCCATTCATTTAGGACAGTTATTTCAAAATGTATCATTAGAAGATTTTATGACATTGTTGTCTCAAGAAGATGTTCATATTGTTGTTTTACAAAGTGCATCAGTCGGTAAAGATGTAGATTTATCAAAGATTTGTTCATTAGGACAAGTGACAATGTATGAAGATACAAAACAATCAGAAATCAGAGGACGTATTTTAAATGCCGATATTGTCATTACTAATAAAAATGTGATGAATAAAGACGTTTTAGAAGGTTTAAAACATTTAAAACTCATTTGCTTATTTGCGACAGGAACAAATAATGTAGATTTAAAATATTGTCAAGAACATCATATAAAGGTGGCCAATGTAAAAGATTATTCTACCACAACAGTAGCTCAACATACTTTGGCTTTATTAATGCATTTGATTGAAAAAAATGTTACTTATGATCACTTTGTCAAATCAAAAGCATATTGCCATGGTGAGTATTTTAGTTATTTTGATGATGTTTTTCATGATGTCTCATCTATGACTTGGGGGATTGTTGGTTTAGGGCATATTGGACGTGCTGTAGCTGGGATTGCTAGTGCTATGGGAGCAAGAGTCCAATATTATTCAACAAGTGGAAAAAATGCTACAAGTGATTATCAACAAGTTGATTTTGATACTTTATTAAAAACATCTGATATTATTACCATTCATGCTCCATTAAATGAACAGACGCATTATTTATTTGATGAAATAGCTTTAAGAAAAATGAAAGATTCAGCTTATTTAATTAATGTTGGACGTGGAGGTATTATTGAAGAAAAGGCTTTAGTAAAAGTTTTAAATGAAGGTCATTTAGCTGGTGTTGGTTTGGATGTATTTGAACATGAACCATTATTAGAAGATGATGTTATTTATCAAATTCAAGAGATGAATAAAGTGATTTTTACACCACATATTGCCTGGGGATCTATTGAAGCTAGACAAAGATGTGTGAATGAAGTCTATGAAAATATTTTAGCATTTTTAAAAGGTGAAGAAAGAAATATTGTCAATAACGGATAAATCATGTATGATAGATAAAAATAAAAAAAGAAGGAGGAGTCTACGTCAGTAGCAAAGCATGTACGGTTTTTTAAATCGGAATTAACGCCTGTGGACTAGAAATGAGGATGAAGCAGGAAAATTTGTTATAAGTAGCATGATGTTATGGAACAATTTGTTATTGCAATGATTATCATTGCGCTAGGTATTTATGTATTTAAGTTTTATCCTTTTGAAAAAGGAAATGTGATGAAATTAGTGATAGCGGCTATTTTCATTATTTTAACAGCCATTTGTAAAAGATTGGCCATTATGATTCCCTTATTTGGGAGTGAAAGTTTAAAGATTGGTTTTGAATATATTCCTTTAATGTTAGCAGGATATTTTCTTTCACCAAGCTATGCCTTTCTGGTTGGATTATGTAGTGATGTGATTGGTTTGATTATTTTCCCAACGGGGTTTCCATTTTTGGATTCACTCTAGGAACAATTCTTGTCAGTGTCATCCCCTCAATGGTGCATGAACATTCTAAAAATATCAGTCCCACACGTATCTTGATGATTGTGATTGGTTTGATTGCTGTATTAGCCATTGGAGCGATTGTGTATATTGGACAGTTAGATGTAATCAATATTTCTGAAACAACCTATCACTTAAAATCACAGGATAAGATTACACTGATTTCACTTTGTGTTTTATTATCACTTGTCTTTACGATAATCATTATATTTTTAAAACGTAAGATAAACGAACAGGAAGCCAAAACTTTTTCAACTTGGATTTTATGCGTTGTTCTTGTAGAACTCGTTGTGACATTATGTTTAACACCATTATGGTTGGATATGATGTATCATATCCCTTGGACAATTTCTTTTTGTATTAGGGTTGTCAAAGAATGTGCTGTATTACCAATAGAAATATTTATTGGTTATAGTTTAATTCCATTATTAAGAAGAATATGGATCAGATTAGAGAGATAACAACAAGTTTAATCTTGTTGTTTTTTTATTTCATTACCATCTTCATCCACTTCAACAACTTCAAAAAATATTCAAAAAGACGTGTCAATATGTTTTTCATAGACAAAATTCTCATCCCTTTCAAAAAGAGTATATGCAGGTTTCAAAAAATTATGTTTGAAAACATAAAAAGTGTAAACACTAAAAAAGAGGTGAGAAAGATGGATCGTAAAGAATATGATCAGTTAGCTGAAACATTAAAACCAACTGGACATAAAATGAAAAATGCTTTTTTTGCTTTTTTATATGGTGGTGTGATAGGTGTTTTGGCACAGGGTGTTTTAGAGTTCTTTATGCGTTTTTATGATATTGATCAAAAAGAGGCGACACCAATGATGATTATTACATTAGTTTTTGTGAGTTGTTTATTGACCGGATTGGGTCTTTATGACAAATTGGCACAAAAAGCAGGGGCAGGTACTTTTATTCCCATTACTGGTTTTGCAAATAGTATGACATCAAGTGCCTTGGATAGTCAAAGTGAAGGTTTGATTATGGGAATTGGCAGCAATATGTTTAAATTAGGAGGAACTGTTATTACTTATGGGATTGTCAGTTCTGCCTTGCTGGGAGTGATTCGTTATGTCATTACGCTTTTTGGGTAATTCCGTCACTTTAGAAAAAACTTATATTGCTTCAACGGGAACTGTATGTGGACCATTGGAATATTTAGGACCATTAGGTAGTTGTTTTGATAAAAGTGTTCAAGATTATCATTATGGTGAAAAATCATTTGAAAAAGCAGAACGAAAAATGCTTAGAGCTGCTTTGGATATTTGTTTAAAAAGAGAAAGATTGAAATATAAAGATATAGATTTATACTTAGGTAGCGATTTATTAAATCAAATTACCTCTGTGAATTATCTAGCTAGAGAAATTCCTCGCCCATTTGTAGGAGTATATGGTGCTTGTTCAGGATTTGCTTTATCATTAGCATTGGCTTCAATGCTTATTGAAGCTGGTTTTGTTGAAAAGACAGTGGCATTGGTATCTAGTCATAATGCCACTGCAGAACGTCAATATCGTTATCCGGTGGAATATGGCATTCAAAAAAGATACCACAACATTTACGGCTACAGGTGCTGTTTCAACGCTTATAACGAATCAACCACAAGCTGTCAGAGTAGAGGCAGTGACATTAGGACGTGTGATCGATTACTCACAAACAGATGCCAATGATATGGGACGTGCTATGGCTCCAGCTGCCTTTGATACAATCATCAATCATTTTCAAGATTTAAAACGTAGTTTTCATGATTATGATTTGGTAGTTACTGGTGATTTATCGATGTATGGACATCAAATTTTAAAAGAAATGTTACAACGTCAAAAAATAGATGTAGTACGTTATAATGACTGTGGATGTATGTTATATGATTTATCATCACAACCTGTGTTTCAAGGTGGAAGTGGTTGTGCTTGTAGTGCATTAGTGACGATGGGATTGCTTTATCCTCAATTAAAAGAACGTAAACTCAAACGTGTTTTAGTGATTTCCACTGGTGCTTTATTGTCACCAATGATGACTTCTCAAAAGAAAGTATTCCTTGTATTGCCCATGCAATCAGTCTGGAGGCGGTAGAATGAATTATATCATGGCTTTTTTCTTTAGTGGTTTGGTATGTCTGATTGCTCAATTGATTTATGATCATAGTCGTCTGACCCCAGGACATATTACAAGTTTATTTGTTGTTTTAGGTTCGTTTTTAGATCTTTTCCATATTTATGATCGTCTTGTTGAAATTTTTCATGCTGGAGCTTTAATACCGATTACCAGTTTTGGACATTCTTTAATGCATGGCGCAATGGCAGCAACCAAAGAGTATGGTATTTTTGGAATTGCGATGGGGATGTTCGATTTAACAGCCGCTGGTATTAGTGCAGCCATTCTTTTTGCTTTTCTTGTTGCGATTATATTTAAGCCAAAATCATGAATGATTCTTATGATTTAAAACATCGTATTTTAAATTTTAAAGGACGATTTGTTCATCTTTATTTTTTAGCAAGTTTATCTAACGATGTTTTAATTTCTCGACTGGTAGAAGGTATTGAAAATAAAGAAGGAAGAGATTTAGAGAACTGTTTAAATATGGGGGATGTGGAGATTGTTTCGACCAATGATATATATAAGATACAAAAAGCAGTTTTAGGTGGCAATTGTGCTTTGTTTGATGGTGAAACAACATATCTCATGGATACAAAGAATTATCCAAATCGTTCGATTGAAGAACCAGAAACAGAAAAAAGTGTACGTGGTGCTAAAGATGGTTTTAATGAATCTATTCTAAATAACACTGGATTGATTCGTCGTCGTATTAAAACACCTGAATTATGTTTTCATCTCACAACAATGGGAACACAAAATCCCATTGATATTGCAGTGGCTTATTTAGAAAATAAAGTCAATAGACAAGTTTTAGAGCAACTGCTTAATCGCATTTCACAAGTACAGGCTCAAGAATTTATTATGAGTGATCGTGCAATAGAAGAAGTTTTATTGAATCAAGGCTATAATCCTTTTCCCTTAGTGCGTTATAGTGAAAGACCAGATATTGTTGCAACGCATATTCAACATGGCTATATTGCGATTATTTGTGATACATCATCATCTGTGGTGATGTTGCCAGCAACACTTTTTGAAATCTTAGAACATGTTGAAGAACATCGTCAAACCCCGTTGATTGGAACGTTTATTCGTTTGATTCGTATGGCTGCAGTCTTTTTATCAATCTATCTTGTTCCCATTTTTGCTTTAAGTTCATCCTTTTTAAAGTGGGATTACTCCTTTTTTATACAAATTTTGATTATGGAATTATCCATTGAATTATTACGTATTGCGACGGTTCATACACCTGAATCATTATCCAATGCAATGGGTTTGATTGCAGCTATCTTATTAGGTGAATTTGCTATTCAATTGGGTTTTTTCTCAGAAGATATTCTCATGTTTTGTGCGATTGGAACAGTTGGTGGCTTTGCGACACCTAATTATGAATTATCTCTTACAAATAAATATATTAAAGTCATGATGATTATCGGTATTATGTTTTTAAACATTTATGGATTTATTCTTTTTAATTTGATTTTATGGATAGGATTAGCACGTATTAAAACTTTTGGAGTATCTTATTTGTATCCTTTATATCCTTTTCACGGCAAAGCTTTATTACAATTTTTAATTCGAAAACCAAAACACAATTAATATCTTCTTTGTGAAGATATTTTTTGTATAATGAAATATCTTTGTGTAGAATCGTGTTGTTTTGCAACGAATATAATATAAAACTATTCTAATGTGAAAATAAGTATGTTTGATGATAGAATTGAAATAAGTTCTCCAGGTTCTTTATTGCCTGATATTTCTGTTGAAGAATATTTGAATGGTCAAATTTCAGTATTTAGAAATCCAATCATAAGTAATATTTTCTTTAGATTAAACTATATTGAAAAATTGGGAACAGGTATAAGGAGAATAAATGAGGCATATCATGAAAGTCTAGTCAAACCAAAATACCGTGTGTTTGAAAATTCTATTTTAGTGATTCTTCCGGTTTTTAATTCTTACTTGGATTTATCAGAAAAAGAAAATGAGATTGTCAAATGCTTAAACAAACATCAATTATTAACGAGAAATCAATTAGATAAGATGATTGGTTTTCATAAAGCAAAAACAAATAGAGTTCTCAAAAAATTACTTGAAAAAGATATGATTGTTAAAAATGGAAAAGGAAAAACGACAAAGTATCAATTAAAAAAGTGAAGTTTCAAAAATATTTTGTATGACGAAATTTGTTGAATAATCGCTTGACATCTCTTTTCAGTTCTTTTATTTAATGATAGAATAAAGACGTAACGGAGAGTAGAGATTATGGAAGAAAAGAATTATCAACTTTATATTCAAATTTTAAAAGAAGAATTGGTCCCAGCAATGGGTTGTACTGAACCAATAGCGTTGGCTTATTGTGCTAGTAAATGCTGTGATGTCTTAGATGATGAAATCATCAAAGCTAATGTTCAGGTCAGTGGAAATATTATCAAGAATGTTAAAAGCGTTGTTGTGCCTAATACTGGTGGTTTAAAAGGAATTGCTTCAAGTGTGGCAGCAGGTGTTGTCGCTGGCATCACAGAAAATGTGTTAGAAGTGATTGCGAATGTGACAGCAGATCAAAAACAGGAGATGGCAAAATGGCTTCAACAGACACCTATTGATATTTCACCATTAGAAAGTGAATGTGCTTTAGATATATGTGTGGAATTGATTGGAAAACATCATCAGGCAAAAGTGCGTATTGCTGGATTTCATACGAATATTGTTTATATTGAAAAAGATGGTGAAGTCCTTTTTGAAATGGGTGTGGTAGCCTCATCAGATCAATCTTTAACAGATCGTAGTTTATTAAATATTCAAGATATTTATGAATTTGCAAGTCAGGTTAAAATTGAAGATGTTAAAGATATTTTACAAAGACAGATTGATTATAATTATGCGATTGCCTGTGAAGGATTAAGCAATGACTGGGGTGCTTGTGTAGGACAAATTTTATTGAAAACTTATGGCGATGATATAAAGGTTAAAGCCAAAGCCTATGCGGCAGCTGGTAGTGATGCAAGAATGAGTGGCTGTGAAATGCCTGTAATTATTAATTCAGGTAGTGGAAATCAAGGAATGACTGCTTCTTTACCAGTGATTGTTTACGCTAAAGAACTTGATAAAACATCGGAAGAACTTTATCGTGCTTTGGTTGTTTCTAATCTTTGTACGATTCATCAAAAAACGGGAATAGGACGTTTATCAGCTTATTGTGGAGCCGTGAGTGCCGGCATTGGAGCTGGGTGTGGTATTGCTTATTTGCTTGGTGGAGATTATGAGACTATTTGCCATACAATGGTTAATGGTTTAGCTATTGTATCAGGAATTGTCTGTGATGGAGCCAAACCTTCTTGTGCTGGTAAAATTGCAGCCAGTGTAGATGCTGGAATACTTGGTTATTATATGTATAAAAATGGTTGTGAATTTAAAGATGGTGAAGGTCTTGTTTTAAAAGGTGTTGAAAATACAATCCGTAATATTGGTAAACTATCACGTGATGGTATGAAAGAAACTGATAAAGAAATCATTAAAATGATGTGTCGTTAGACATACATAAAATTAAAAAATATCTCAAAATTAATTTCGAATATAAACTTTTTGATATAGTCTACAATTATGATATAACGTTGATACAGAAAGGGTGATGATTATGATTATTAAACCGTCTGCAATGTTAAGAAATGATTATTCTTTAGCTAAAGAATCAGAAGAACCAATCTATATTACAAAAAATGGCGGGGCTGATGGTATATTTATGAGTATTGAGGCATTTGGAAGAAGAGAACAGTTATTGAATCTGCGTGCTAGTGTATTTGATGCTGAAGAAGAAAGATTAAGTGGAAAGCCTACAATGAGTATTGCTGAAGCTAGAAAGGCACTTGTGCAAAGAAGAAATGGCAAAATGTAAAGTTAAGATTCTTCCACGTGCATGGGAAACTTTAAGAATAATAAAAGATTTACCTGATGTGGATGTTCATATACCAGATAAATGATTCAATCAGTTAGGCTATAGAATATATGTTATCAGTCAAACATATGTTGCTACTATAAAACTTGTTGATGTTACTATATATTTATCGAATGGTTAATACAAAAAGAGATTATAGCAGATTATTCTAAAAAGAGTAAATTTATTAAAAATAATTGAAAACCACATAATATTATATTTATTTGTTAAAACATGTGAGGATTATGTCTATGTGCATAATCCTTTTTTATGATTAATTTAATGTGTAGTGAAATGAATATAATAATAAAAATGTTATGGTTGAATGTTTAATCCAGTTGACAGTTTGTTTTAAGTGAGGGCTATAATACGTTATTTTAGAGGATATACGATACATGAACAAAGTTTTTTATATTAGTCATGAACTTACTTATTATAAAATTAAAAAAACAGAATCCACAAAAATGAATTACTGTTTATATTAGTCATATAATTATAGTAAAAAATAGTCGTAGAATTAACTATTCTACGACTATTAATATAGCATACTTATTAAAAAGTTTAAAGAAAAATATTTTTTGAGAGAATACGTAAAATGTTGTGTAAGTAAATAACGACAAAGTACGACAACCACTTAAATTATTATATTTTCTTCGTATTTTAAGTATACCCTGTTCTTTTTTGGTTATACTATAATGTATGTCTTTTTGAATATATTTCATGATCTTTATCAAGTTTTGAACTGTCAGGAATGATTTGATTATTGATGCTTAAAAGTATCTTAATCAAACTTTCCTGACTTTTTTCTCATGAATGATTTAGCTTTTTTCAAATTATCACGTTTTTTCGACTTATTTCTTATTCTTCCATTATTCTTAATTGTGCCATGATCTTATCCCAATCTCTATATCTTACCGTCCACTTTTTACTTATTTTTTCTACTGCCAGATATAATATCTTTCTTAGACTTTCATCGGTTGGAAATGATGATTTTGTTTTGGTAATCTTTCTAAATTGCCTATTCAACCCTTCTATTATATTTGTTGTATAGATGACCTTTCTAATTTCCACTGGATAATCAAAATATGTTGATAAGATATCCCAATTGTCTTCCCAACTCTTTACAGCTGATGGATAATGCTTATTCCACTTCTCTTTGAAGACTGATAACTGATTCAATGCCATTTCTTCTGTATTTGCCTGGTAGACCAATTTAAGATTTTTCATGAATTCTTTGATATGTTTATAACTTACAAATTTGGTGCTGTTTCTAATTTGATGGATAATACATCTTTGAACTCTAGCTGTTGGATAAACTGCTTCTATTGCTTCTTTAAAACCTGTCAATCCATCAACGCAGAATAGTGAAACCTTGGATACACCTCTACTTTTCAGTTCATTAAGAACTCCTGTCCAATATTTACTTGATTCACTTGCACCAACCCAAATACCTAGCACTTCCTTCATTCCTTCTTCATTAATGGCCAAAACAACATATGATGCTTTTGTCACGATATGATGATCTTCTCTGACTTTATAATGTATTGCATCCATAAAGACAAATGGATAATAATTATCTAATGGTCTGTTTTGCCAATCAGTAACAATAGGCATAATCTTATCGGTAATTTTGCTTACCAATTCTGATGAGATATCAACATCATAAAGTTGTTTAATCTGGTCTTTGATATCATTCAAGGACATACCTGTTGCATAAAGGGATAATATTCTTTCTTCAAGACCATCAGCATTTCTTTGATATTTCCCAATAATGCCAGATTCAAACTCGCCATTTCTATCTCTAGGTACATTAATTTGAACTTCACCAAGCTGAGTTTTAAGAGTTCTTTTAGTAGAACCATTACGATAGTTCTTCTCTTGAGAAGAATCTGCTCTTCTTTGGGATTTATCGAAACCAAGATAATCATCCATTTCAGCATTAAGTGTTTCTTGAAGAACATCAGCAAACATCTCTTTCATACAGTTCATGACATCTGTTGTTGATGTAAAATGTTGTTCCTTAACAAGTTGTTTGATTAAATCTTTAGAATTAAAAGTTGTGTCCATAACGTTTTCTCCTGTCTTTCTTATAATTTAAGTATTGACGTTTTGTCGTTATTTACACAACTTTCTTTTTACTACCTTTTTTGACTTTCGGTTTTTTGTATTCTTTTTTGAAGGGTATGTCTTGTTGTTTATTGTCATAACCCTTGTTTTCTTATCTATATCATCTTTTTTGTTTTTGTTCTCTTTTTATTGTAGCTGAAAAAGTGTCATTTTCATGACCTTTTTTATTATTTACTATATGTTCATTTTATAGTTTCAGTTGCAGCTGCCTGTATTCCTGCTTCTCTCTTATATTTTGAAACTCCTTGATTCCCTTTTGTGCATATTTTAATATTTCCTGTATCCCTTTACTGATCTGATAGCACCAGTAATATCTCTTTCCTTTAAGCGATTTGCTTCTCTCTATTGTTAAACCGAAAGTCAAAAAGTGTAGTATTGAAACTACTTTGCTTATGATATATAATAGGACATGGTTAGTCATATCTATAGTTAAAGTATACGACAGTCTTTGGCTTGACCTGTCGCTTGTATTTTCTACCGAGGCGATTGGCAGAATCTCTTTAGCTATAAGATGCTCTACAGGTGGATTCTTTCCACTTTTTTCTTAAAAACTCTCTGATGATATGAACGCTTCTTGTAAAATTAATCTGGTATGTATATTTGATTTTGTCCTTCTTGGGTACTTTGATTTCCCTCACAATTCTCTGGCAGAAATTATAGAGAAGCATGCGTGCATATATTTCCTGCTGTATCAGTTGTCTTTTCTTGGCATGCAGTGCATTGAGCCCAATGGCATACTTGAGTTCTCGAAAAGAGGTTTCCTCGCCCCATCTCATATTGTATATCTTTATGATTTCTTCCACTGGAAACTCATTCCTGTCCAGATTGGTAATGACGGTTTCGTAGGTATATTCGGTAATTAAAGACAGACAATATCCAAAAGCATTAGAACAACATCTCAATAACTTGTTGCTTGTATCTATCAACTATGATAAACAATCTAAGAAGCATCAATGTATTATTGAGAAATATCAACAGTAAAATACTATGACAAAAAGATGAAACTTTACTTTGCTATAAGTGGTTTCATCTTTTTTATAAATCGTGTCTATGAAATAACTTTTTGAATAAAATCTTCAATGTACATCATCTTGACATTGTGTTATAATACAAAAGCTAAGTGAGGTGGAAAGCATGGCATATGAAGTTGTTCTTGAAGATTTTCAAGGCCCATTAGATTTATTATTGCATTTAATTAAAGAAAAAGAAATGGATTTAGAAACATTAGAAGTTTCAGTTATTACCGATCAATATTTAACTTATATAAATCAAATGGATGCTTATCAATTAGAAACCATGTCAGAATATTTAGTTATGGCAGCACAATTGATAGAAATGAAAAGTAAAATGCTTTTACCAGCTCAAAAAGTGGAATTAGAAGATGATTATCAACCTGATCCACGTGAACAATTGATACAACGATTGATTGAATATAAAAAATATAAAGATGTTTTAGATGAATTTAAAGAAAAATATGAACAAAGACAGTATATTCATACCAAAGCACCTGCTTTTATGGATGAATATGTGATTGATACAACAGATATGATTCCAGATAATTTAGAAGTCTATGATTTAATTCGTGCGATGCAAAAAATGTTTCAAAGAAAAGCATTACATGCCCCATTAGAATCTAAAATTGCTCGTGTGGAAATATCTATTGATGAACGTAGTGATCAAATTAGACAATATTTTCGTTTACATAAAAACCAAAAAGTTAAATTAGAAGATTTATTTGAAGAACCAACGAAAATCTTTTTCGTTATTACTTTTTTATCTATTCTTGTCTTAGTGAATAAAAATGAATTAATCATTGAACAAGATGGGAATTTTGAAGATATTTATTTGAAGGAGAGAGTTTGATGGATAAAAATGAAATATTAAGTGTTATTGAAGGAATGTTGTTTTTATCAGGTGATGAAGGCTTGACTGTCAAACAGATTTCTTCGATTCTCAAATTAAGTAAAAAAGAAGCTACGCAATATCTTGATGAACTGATTCAAATAGAAAATGATCGTGTCATTAAAGGTTTTGAATTGGTTAATTTTGGTGGTGTTTATAAATTGGCAACCTTATCTCAACATCATGAATATTATCAAAGAATGATAGAACAAAATGAAAATACATTATCCAATGCCGCTTTAGAAACTTTAGCTATTATTGCTTATAATCAACCGGTTACACGTGTTCGTATTGAAGAAATACGAGGAGTGGGTTGTGATGCAATGATTAGAAAATTAGCTGCCAAAGCACTAATTAAAGAAGTTGGACGAGAAGATACACCAGGAAAACCTATTTTATATGGAGTCACTGATGAATTTATGGATGCTTTTTCATTAACATCTTTAGATGAATTGCCTGAATTAAAAGAAATGAAAGAAGATTTTGATCAGGAAGATATTTTTAATACTAAATATACAGAAGAATAAGCACATTTGTGCTTTTTTGTTAAGGAGAAGATTTTATGGCATGTCTTTATGCAATTTCAGATATTCATGGCAGATATGATTTATTGCAAGAAATTGTTGATACCCATGTTTGTTTTAAAAAAGGCGATCAACTAATTTTACTTGGAGATTATGTTGATGGTGGCTATCAAGGCAATTCTTATCAAGCTTTACAATATATTTATCATCTCCAACAAACTTATCCTCAACAAGTCATTGCTTTAAGAGGAAACCATGAAGAATGGCTGTCAGCTTTTTTGCAACAACGTACAAGTGATTTAAATATTCAAATAGATATTCATTTTGAAACTTTAGAAAGTTTTATGAGTGAAGAAGAATTTGATGCTATTTATCAACAAGCTTGTCAATTGTATCAAGACCGATTCTTGTTAATTCAAAATATGTATGAAAAGTGTCGTCAACTTATTTGTCAAAGACATCAAACCTTAGTGGCATGGTTAGAACAATTACCATATTATTATGAAACATCCCATCATATTTTTGTCCATGCTGGTATTGAAATCATCAAAGAACAACCTGAACTTTGGAAGGAGGTATCTGATGTCAATCATTATTTGATGCAATTTCCACCATGTATGGGACAATTCTATAAAACAGTCATTGCAGGGCATGTGGGAACACATCAAATCATGAAACAACCCGATTTTCATCGTATTTGTCGTTTTGGAGATTTTATTTATATTGATTCATCAGTCATTCAAACACATTTTTTAAATGTCTTGCAAATTGATCAACAAACACTTCAATATCATGGCATAATAAAAAAAGATAATCAATGGGTTGCTTATGATATTGTAAACAATAAATTTTAAGTATTGAGCTATTTATTTTGTGAATAAGTAGCTTTTTTATTTTGAAGAAAAGTAAGTGACAGGGTGAAAATGGTATCTTATCGATATTCACTTGATAATACCTATCGGATAAAGGATAATGAAAACAAGGAGGGATGGTATGCAAATAATATGTCATCATCAAGAACTTCAAGAAACAGAAGTTCATATTTATCACAATAAACCTTTAGATTATGAAACAAAAGAACTCTTGCATTACTTACAATCATTTTCTCAAACAACATTAGGTTATGATGAATCTCAAACATATTGTATTTATTTAAAAGATATTTATTATATAGAATCAGTAGATGATAAGACATTTCTTTATACGAAAGATCAATTCTATTATTCGAAAAATAAATTATATGAATGGGAGAATCAACTTAAAAAGACATCTTTTGTAAGAATCAGTAAGAACACCATTGTCAATATTCATTATTTAAAATCTGTAAAATCGTTATTAGGTGGAAGAATGGAAATCACTTTAGTGAATCAAGAGCATTTAATTATTAATCGACATTACTTATCTGCCTTTAAAAAGAAATTTGGATTATAGGAGGAACATTATGAAACAAAAACTGATATCATTTCTTTTATGTGATTGTATCTCATATACAGTTTTATCTGGCATTATGTTTTTATTATCATTTTTTCCATCAGCTGTGATGATAGGGAGTCATCAAGTTTATTTTTCTTTTTTCATTGTTACAACTTTGATTTCATTATTGATTACGATAACGACTTATTTTGAATTTCCGTTTTTTGGTTAGAGTGTCTTATGATTTTAGGAGAAATTTTTATGGTTGTTTATGGAATCGGTGGTGGTGTTTTTCATTGGTTTGAATGGAAGTGGATATATATTATAGAAGTAGCATTGATATGTATGATGGTATTTGTCGTCACATATATTGTGATTTATTATCATGATCAATATCTTGCTCAAAAAATTAATCAGAAGATTGAGGAATGGAATCATGAAAATCATTGATGTTCAACACTTAGAGAAAACTTTTGATCATATACATGCCGTGCAAGATGTCAGTTTTCATGTCAATGAAGGAGAGTTCTTTGCTTTTTAGGAAGCAATGGGGCAGGCAAAAGTACAACAATCAATATTTTATGTACATTATTAAAAGCCGATTCTGGTTATGTTTTTATCAATAATTATCAATTGAATAAAGAGAATCTAAAAATCAAAGAATCCATCGGTATTGTTTTTCAAAATCATTTATTAGATGATTTGTTGACCGTAGAAGAAAATCTCATGACACGAGCAGCATTATACTATTCTTCCTATCAAGATATAAAAAATGCTGTTCAAAAAGTGATGAAAGAGATGGAAATCGAACATTATGCCAATCGCTTATATGGAACATTATCCGGCGGACAGAAAAGATGTTGTGATATTGCTAGAGCTATCATCCATCAACCTCAAATCTTGTTTTTAGATGAGCCAACAACGGGATTAGATCCACAAACAAGGCAACATGTCTGGAAAACGATAATGGCATTACATAGGAAAAATCATATGACTATCTTTTTAACAACGCATTATATGGAAGAAGCCAATCATGCCAATTATATTGTGATTATGGATGAAGGCAAGATTGTTGCCCAAGGTTCACCTTTGCAACTTAGACAGTGTTATGCTAAAGAGCGTCTTATCCTCTATTATCAAAATCAAGCATTTCCAAAACAAATAAAGTTATTGCCTTATCCTATCGAAATTCATGAAGATTATATTGTTATTTATTTGAATCATACGACAGAGGCTTATGATATTTTAAAACAATTTCAAAAAGATATTATTGATTTTGAAGTGATTAAAGGAAATATAGAGGATGTTTTCTTAAAAGTCACGGGAAAGGAATTAAAAATATGAGAATATTAACTTTAAGAGTTTTAAAACTTTATTTTAGAGATAAAGTGGCGGTATTCTTTTCTCTACTTTCATCATTTATTATGATTGTGTTGTATATTGTATTTTTATCAGATACCTATACATCATCACTTTCACAAATTCAAGGGGCATCTCAATTAATGAATCAGTGGGTCATGGCAGGAATTTTAGCAACTTCTTCTGTATCAACAACGATTGCAACTTTTAGTATGATGGTGGAAGATCGTGCAAAAATGATAGAAAAAGATTTTGATTGTTCACCAATTCATAAAAAAGTATTGATTTTTAGTTATTATATTGCCGGATTAATTGTTGGATATGTTTTATCTTTAATAACTTTACTCTTTGCTCAAATCTATATTTTATATACAGGTGGCAATTGGTTTGGATGGATAACAACTTTTAAAATCATCATGATTTTATTTCTGGTTGTTATTATGAATGGAAGTATGATGTTTTATTTCACTTCTTTTTTAAAAGTCATCATGCTTTTTCCACAGCCACAACATTGATTGGTACATTAATTGGTTTTATGACAGGAATCTATGTGCCCATTGGTTCATTGCCAGAGGCTTTACAATGGTTAATCAAGTTGTTTCCAACATCACATGGAGCAGCGTTATTAAGACAAATCATGATGGAAACATCTATGTCAACATGTTTTCAAAATGTATCTGATGTTTTTGTAACAAACTTTCAAGAAACATTTGGTGTATTTTATTCTTTTGGTCATGTGACTTTATCCTCTTTTTCTAATATTTTATATATGATTATTTTCACATTTCTTTTTCTAGGAATGACTTTCTATTTTGTGAAAAGAAAAGATTAAAACGAAACATCTACAAAGGTGTTTTTTGTTGAAATTTTATTTGACTTAACAGTTACTCTATGCTAACATATCTCTAGCTTGGTTAGTTATAACTAACAATAAAGGAGAAAAAGAATGTTTGACAAAAGATTATTAAAAGAAATGCCAAACGCAAAACCTTATATATATAAACAGGTTCTCTGTCAATGGATAGCCTTATTAATGAATATTGCGTTTACCGTTTTATTATGTTTATTATTTGGACAATTATTTCATGAACAACTGACAATCAATCATATGATGATAATCATCGCTTTGATGATTGTATTATTTATTGTCAGAGCATATGTTTTAAAGAAATCAACTTATTATTCTTATAAAGGAGCAAGTCTTGTTAAAAAGACGCTACGTCAACGTGTTTTTGAAAAAGTTTTGAGTTTAGGAAATCATTATCAAGATGATGTCAAAACAAGTGAGCTTGTCCAATTATCCGTTGAAGGAATTAATCAGTTAGAAACCTATTTTTCATTATATTTACCACAGCTTTTTTATAGTGTTTTAGCTCCTCTCACATTATTTGTTTTGACTGCTTTTTTATATTGGAAAAGTGCTTTGGTTTTATTTATCTGTGTACCATTGATTCCTCTATCTATTGTTTTGGTACAAAAATTTGCAAAAAAATTACTAGCCAAATATTGGAACAGTTATACAACATTAGGAGATAGTTTTTAGAAAACCTTCAAGGTTTAACAACCCTCAAAATTTATCAAAGTGATGCTTTTAAACAACAACAAATGAATCAAGAAGCTGAAAACTTCAGACGTGTGACAATGCGTGTTTTGATTATGCAACTTAATAGTATCAGTGTGATGGATATTGTGGCATATGGTGGAGCAGGACTTGGCAGTTTCTTTGCCATTATGCATTTTCAAGATCAGACTTTATCATTATTTGGTGCTTTGTTTATTTTACTGGTATCTTTTGAATTTTTTATACTGCTTAGACAGTTAGGGTCATTTTTTCATATTGCGATGAATGGAATCGCTGCTAGTGATAAGATTTTTAAAATTTTAGATTTACCAACCCAACAACAAGGCACTGAAACACTTTCTTTACCATGTCCTATCACTTTAGAACATGTTGATTTTCAATATGATGAAAGTCGATCAATTCTTAAAGATATTTCTTTACAGATTCAACCTCAACAATTTATTGGTATTGTTGGTGAAAGTGGTTCAGGGAAAAGTACAATTGCCAAATTAATTATGGGTTATCATCGTTATCAAAAAGGCAATTTATATATCGGTAAACATCAGCGTCATGAAATCAATGATCATGATTTTATGAATCATGTGATGTATGTCACACATGATCCAATGATATGGAAAGGAACATTAAGAGATAATTTAGATATTTTTTCACAATATAGTGATGAACAATTATGGAATGTTTTAGAAAAAGTCCGTTTAGCTGGATTCTTCCGTGAACAAGATGGTTTAAATACGTTCTTATTAGAAAGTGGAAGTAATTTATCAGGCGGACAAAAACAACGTTTAAATCTTGCAAGAGCGTTATTGAAAGATTGTGATATTTATATTTTTGATGAAGCAACAAGTAATATTGATGTGGAAAGTGAAAATCATATTTTAGCGATGATTCAGGAATTATCTAAAATAAAAACTGTTATTTTTATTACGCATCGTTTAAAAAGCGTTGTGGATTGTGACAATATTTATGTGATTCAAAAAGGATGTTTGGTTGAACAAGGAACACATTTTGCTTTAATGCAACAAAAAGGTTTATATCACACAATGTATCAGACACAGCAGGAATTGGAGGTTTATAGTTATGAGTAATGTACAATTAATTATCAAAATGTTAAAACTTGTTAAACCATTAACACTTCCAATGATAGGAGCGGTGATACTTGGTGTTTTAGGTTTTCTTTGTGCGATTGGGATTCCGGTTATTTCCGTGATGGCTGTTTTACAAGTTACGGGCATGCATTCTCATTTTCCATTGTCTTCGCTTTTGGTTATTTTACTGATATTAGCAATTTTAAGAGGTGTCTTACATTATGGTGAACAGGCGACTAATCACTATATTGCGTTTAAATTATTAGCCATTATTCGTGATCATGTTTATACAGCCTTAAGACGTTTAGCGCCAGCTAAATTAGATGGTAAAGACAAAGGAAATCTGATTTCTATTATTACTAATGATATTGAGTTATTAGAAGTTTTCTATGCCCATACCATTTCACCAGTGATGATTGCTTTGTTGACATCTTTGATATTACTCAAATTCTTTGCGCATCTTCATATCTATGCCATGATTATAGCGATGATTGCCTATCTAGTAATGGCGATCGTGATTCCTTTTTATGTACATCATCAAGGACATGAAATTGGACAGAAAAATCGTGATGAAATTGGCAATATGAGTAGTTTCTTATTAGAAAGTTATCGTGGTTTATCTACTTTACTTCAATATAATGCTGGATCATCACGTTTACAACAGATGATGCATAAAAGTGATGAAATTGAGGATTTACAAGGACAAATGAAGAAGATTGAATCTTTACAATTGGTTTCTTCACAATTATTGATTTCTATTTCATCAGTTATCATGTTTGTTGTTATGTATATGCTTTATTTACAAAATGAAGTCAGTGTTTATAGAGTCATTGCAGCTGTTGTGTTGATGCTTTCAAGCTTTGGTCCAGTGATGGCTTTATCCAACCTTGCCAATAACCTTTTATCGACTTTAAGCAGTGGACGTCGTGTCATGGCGATTCTTGAAGAAAAAGAATTGATTCCCGAAGTGACTCAACAACCAGAAATTGATTTTGGAAATATTCAACTTCAAGATGTTTCATTTGCTTATGAAGATGATGATCCAATTTTACAAAATCTTTCTCTTGATTTTTATAAAGGAGAGATAACAGGAATTATTGGAAAAAGTGGGAGTGGCAAATCAACCTTATTAAAATTACTTATGCGTTTCTATGATCCTCATTGTGGTGTCATTCAAATCAATGAACGTGAATTATCAAAAATTAACACATCATCCATGCGCCATATGTTTGCCTATGTGACGCAAGAAACGGTTTTATTCCATGATACCATCGAAAACAATATTAGGATTGCTAAATTAGATGCATCATTACAAGAAATCCAAGAAGCTTGCAAAAAAGCTAGTTTACATGACTGGATTATGACATTACCAGAAGGCTATCAAACACCTATTAGTGAATTAGGAAGTTCATTATCTGGTGGAGAAAAACAAAGAATGGCTTTAGCCAGAGCATTTTTAAGTCAGGCAGAATGTATTTTATTAGATGAACCAACAAGTAATTTAGATGTTTTAAATGAAGGAATTATCTTAAAGGCATTACAAAATGAAAAAGAAAGAACGATTATTTTGGTTTCGCATCGTGAATCAACGATGAAGATTGTCAAAAGAGTGATTCATATGGATCAAGGCAGGGTGAGTTAATGGATATTGAAAAAAGCGTCAAAGAGAAATTGACATTGTGACTTTGATGATTCGTTTATACTGCCGTCATCATAATGATATTGATGAAGAAACTTTGATTAATTATGCTACGCTACGTATTCAAAAATGCCCAATGATGAAAGAAAAGACTTTTTGTAGTCAATGTCGTATCCACTGTTATGAAAAGACTATGCAAAAACAAATTAAACAGGTTATGCGTTATAGTGGACCAAGAATGATTTTTTATCATCCCATCATGGCTTTACGTCATGCATTAAAAATATAGGAGGAAATTTATGAAATATATCTATTTATTCATTGGAATGATGAGTCTTGCATTAGGGTGTATTGGGATTGTTTTACCAATCTTACCAACAACACCTTTTCTTTTATTAGCTGGATTTTGTTTTGCCCGTAGTTCAAAACGTGTCCACCAGTGGTTTGTTTCTTCAAAGATTTATCAAAAGCATTTAGATTCGTTTGTAAAAAGACGTGCGATGACACTAAAAACAAAAGTCTGTATTTTAAGTTTTGCTAGTATTATGTTAGCTTTTCCTTTGATTTTGACTGATTTATTATTACTAAGACTATTGATAATTGGTTTATATTGCTTTAAATATTATTATTTCCTTGTCAAAATTGAAACCATCAAAGCTCCTCAAGAGAGTATATAAAAAACACATCCGAAGATGTGTTTTTTACATGGTTTAATCACTAATAACTGTTACGTTAGTAGCTTGAGGTCCTCTATCTCCTTCAACAACATCAAATTCAACAGTTTGACCTTCTTGTAAAGTTTTAAATCCTTCAGCGTTAATAGAAGAAAAATGAACAAAGATATCTTTGTCTTGTCCTTCCATAGTAATGAAACCATAACCCTTATCAGATTTAAACCATTTCACTTTACCTGTACTCATTATGAAGTACCTCCTTAAAAGATTTCGCAAAAAACCAGTACTTCATTTTTAAACGACTAATAAATCTTAGCTTTGAAGAATAACTAATACTTTTAAAAATACGTGCTATGTTCCTTTGCTTTTTTATTATAACATAGACTTGTTTGTGGTACAAGTTCTTGTTGACAATAGAATAAAATAGGGTATCATTTGAATATAGGAAAGGTGGTTTGAAGATGTTAGAAAAATATGCTGAGTTAATTATTAAACAAGGTGTGAATTTACAAAAAGGGCAGGAATTAATGATTGATGCGTCTATTGATAGCTATCAGTTAGTACGATTACTAACAAAAAAGCTTATGAAGTTGGTGCGAAAGATGTCATTGTCAATTATCGTGATGAAGAAGTGACACGTTTAAGATATGAAAACTGTGATCAGGAACATTTTGAAAGAGTGCCTTCATATATCAAAGAATTAAAAAATGAATATGCTTCTAGACATGTGGCATTGGTTTCGATTGAATCAGATAACCCTGAAAATTTAAAAAATGTCGATCCTCTAAAAATTCAAACTTGGAGTAAAGCTGTACGTCAAGCTTGCAAGCCGTTTTATGATGCTTTAGATTTAGGTATTAATCGCTGGTGTATTGTCGGGGCACCTAGTGTAGGTTGGGCAAATAAAGTTTTTCCTGAAATGAGTAATCAAGAAGCTGTTGAGGCTTTATGGAAAGCAATTTTTAAAGTGACACGCTGTGAATCAGATAACCCTATTGAAGCATGGAACGAACATCGTCGTTCTTTTGAAAGCCGTATTCAAATCTTAAATGAAAAGAAAATCAAAACTTTACATTATCATAATCAATTAGGAACAGATTTAACAATCGGATTGAATCCGGATTATATTTTTGCAGGTGGCGGTAGCTATACAACGGATGGAATTTATTCTTTCCCTAATATACCAACAGAAGAAATTTTTACATCACCTGATTTTCATCAGGTGAATGGAACAGTTTATAGTGCTTTACCTTTACATTATCAAGGACATATCATTGATGAGTTTTCTATGACTTTTGAAAATGGACGTATTGTTGACTATCATGCTAAAGTGGGAGAAGATGTCTTAAAAAGCATTATTGAAACAGATGAAGGCAGCCATTATTTAGGAGAAGTGGCATTGGTGCCATATGATTCTCCAATTCGTCAATTAGGTTTGATTTTCTATAATACTTTATTTGATGAAAATGCCTCATGTCATTTAGCGATTGGTAAAGGCTTTGGTGAATGCATTCAAAATGGTTTAACAATGAATAAAGAAGAATTGTATCAACATGGTATTAATGATTCTTTAACACATGTTGATTTTATGATTGGGACAAAAGATTTATCCATTGAAGCAACTTTAGAAGATGGAAGTACATTTGTGATTTTTAAAGATGGAAACTTTGCATTTTAAAATTGACAAATATTCAGATTTTCTTTAATATGTTTTCTTGGAGATATGAAGGAGGAAAATCATGTCAGAATTTAAAGAAGAAGTACAAAAACGTAGAACTTTTGCGATTATTTCGCATCCGGATGCCGGGAAAACAACTTTAACAGAAAAATTCCTTCTTTATGGAGGTGCCATTCAGGAAGCCGGAATGGTCAAAGGAAAAAACAATCAAAACATGCTGTTAGTGACTGGATGGAAATCGAAAAACAAAGAGGAATTTCTGTCACATCATCTGTCTTACAGTTTAATTATGATGGTTTCTGTATTAATATATTGGATACACCAGGACATCAGGACTTCTCTGAAGATACTTATCGTACTTTAATGGCAGCTGATAGTGCTGTCATGGTGATAGATGGTTCAAAAGGTGTCGAAGATCAGACACGTAAACTTTTTAAAGTTTGTGCGATGCGACATATTCCCATTTTTACATTTATTAATAAGATGGATCGAGAAGCCAAAGATCCTTATGAATTAATGGAAGAAATTGAACGTGAATTGGGTGTTGAAACATGTGCTGTCAATTGGCCAATTGGTTGTGGAAAAGACTTTAAAGGTGTCTATGAACGTCAAAAAGATGAAGTCATTCGTTTTATTCCTGTTCAAGGTGGGAAAAAGAAGTTGATGTCACGATATGTGATGCTAAAGATGAAAGTTTAAAAGAACAGTTAGGCGATACATTATATCAACAGTTACAAGATGATATTGAATTATTAGATGGTGCAGGGGCTGAGTTTGATTTAGAACGTGTCCAAAAAGGTGAACTTTCACCAGTTTGCTTTGGTTACTTTAACAAACTTTGGTGTTGAACCTTTCTTAAAACACTTTTTATCCATGACTTCATCACCATTACCACGTCAAAGTAATATTGGTGAAATTGATCCATTTTCTGAAGATTTCAGTGCCTTTGTCTTTAAGATTCAAGCCAATATGAATAAAGCCCATCGTGACCGTATGGCTTTTATGCGTATTTGTTCTGGAAAGTTTACTAAGGGAATGGAAGTTTTCCATTATCAAGGCAACAAGAAAATTAAACTCAATCAGTCTAAACAATTAATGGCTGAAAATCGTGAAGAAGTGGAAGAAGCTTATTCAGGTGATATTATCGGTGTCTTTGATCCAGGTATTTTTTCAATCGGGGATACTTTATGTACAGCCAAAAATAAATTTGCCTATGAAGGTATTCCAACATTTGCGCCTGAACATTTTTCAATGATTAGAAATAAAGATACAATGAAACGTAAACAATTTGTAAAAGGAGTAGAACAGATTGCTCAAGAAGGTGCCATTCAGATTTTTACTGAACTTGGTGGCGGTATGGAAGAAATCATTGTTGGTGTTGTCGGTGTGCTTCAATTTGAAGTTTTAGCTTATCGTTTAAAGAATGAATATAATGTCGATATTATAAGTACACCATTGCCTTATCAATTTATTCGCTGGATTAAAAATAATGAAGTTGATTTTAAAAAGCTTAATCTTTCTTCAGATACAAAGAAAGTACAGGATTTAAAAGGACAATATCTATTATTATTCTCTAATGAATGGGGTGTACGTTGGGCAACGGATAAAAACCCAGACCTTGTTTTAGCTGAATTTTCTCAAAACTAAATGATACTCACCGAGTATCATTTTTCTTTTTAGCCATTCAAAAAGTGATAGAATACATTTAAGGAGGTGTCACCTGTGGCTAATGAAGGAAAACGTTGTTATTGTCGTTGTATTCAGGATATGCAAATGGTCATTGGTAAAGAAGAATTGATTATTTTTCAAAAGAATCAGATTTATGCATGTATGATTCGTACAGGTGACATGGAAGTTTCATTTTATAAGATTTATGGAGAAGAATTTTCTTTAAGTTGTAGTGAAACAGAGTTTAAAGAATATTTTCGTTTGATAAAACATTATACATCTGATGAGAAATCATGATGTTTCTTTGTTTTTTATGAAAAATATGTTATGATGTCGTAGAAAGGGTGATGAGTTTGAAGAAAAAGACTTTTGAAATTTCAAATATTCAATCAGTTGAAGAATTAAATCATTTAAGTTTAAAATTAAATGAAAAAGAACAAGTTTCTCATATTAAAGTCAATAAAGACAGTATTGTTTTTCATTGTTTAGATATTGATACTTTATTAAGCTTAATTCAAAGTATTAATAAAGAGTTAGTTGTTAAAGAAGTCGTGGATGGAAAGAAACGTGAATATGATTTTGCGAAAAGAAAAGAACGTCAATATTATTTCATGTTTAAAAATATGTTGACAGAAGATGATATTTATGTGTTAGTTGAAAGAATTGAACAAGATCGACGTTATCAAAACGTCCGTTATGATGCTCAAAATAAATTATTATTGTTGACATCATCACAACGTGATGTTTTAAGTTTATTAAGAAAAGAATTGTTTAAAATTAATCCATCTGTAGAAATCATTGAACATCATCGACCAATTCGTTCACAAGATGTATTTAATCAAAAGTTCTTACATATGTATATGCGTATTGGTATTTTACTGGTGGTGATTGCTTTAGCCCTTGTTACATCTAAAGATGATACTATTATTACACCGATTTTATGGTTTGTGACAGTTGTGCTATTAGGAACATCTTTGCTTCAAAAAGGATGGGGCGATATTTTATCCAAAAAGTATTTCGGTGAATCATTATTAGTATTTATTGCGATGATTTTTGGTGTTGTTTCAGGTGCTTATATTGAAACATGTGTAGCTTTGATTATTTATGAATTATCAACGCCATTATTAAATAAAGTACTTGAACGTTCTTTACATAAAATTGACAATGCAGTAGAAATGCCAGAAACTGGTATACGTTATCGTGATGAACTGGAAGAAAAAGTATCTTTGTATGATGTGGAAATTGGAGATATATTGATTGTTAAACCTGGTGAAACAGTCTCTATTCCTGGTATTGTTGATAAAGGTGTTTCTGCTATGAGTACCTATTCTAATACAAGTACTTATGAACCCGTTGTTGTGAAAAAGGGAAGTCATGTTAGCAGTGGTGATGTCAATGTTGGCGAAAGTGAACTTTATATTCAAGTTGATGAAACTTATGAAAGTTCAAATTATATGAATTTAATGAATATTGCAAGTATTGCGCCTGTTTATGAATCAAAAGTTGAAAAATATACAAAAAATTTAGCAAAATTCTATACACCTGTGATGATTGTTTTAGGATTGTTGTTAGGATTTGTTTTGCCAATGATTGATTTTGAAGAATATAGTTCGTTTATTCATGTCGGTGCTGTTTTCTTAGTTATATCAGGCGCTTTATCAAGTGATCAAGCGACATCTTTAGGAATGCTGGCAGGTTTTGCGAAAGCTTTTCAAAATGGTATTATTGTAGAATCATCATTAGGATTGGATTCCGTGAATGCAGCACAAACAATTGTTTATGATCGTTTTGATGGGGTTGAAGTGACAAATGAGGAATTAAGTTTATTCAAGAAACTTTCTCATATGGGAAGATCACTTGTGATTTATAATGATGGACCAGTGGCTTTGGAAGATGATCAGTATAAAATTTATAATGATTTAACGAATGAGGAAAAATTAGCAACAATGGATTCTTTAACAGGACCAGTTGTTTATATTGGGGATACTTTTAAAGATATTGAATTGTTGCAAAAAAGCTATGTTGGTATTTCGCGAGGTGGGTTAGCTGATCCTAAAGTTGTTGAAAACAGTGATATTGTTTTAATTGATGCTGACTTAAATAGAGTTTATGAAACATTTGTAATTGCAAGAAAAATGCGTACAATTGCTGTAGCAAATAACATTTTGACAGTTGTAATCAAGATTGCAATGCTTGTCACAGCCTTAAGCTGGACTATGGTTCCTTTATGGGCTATTGTGTTGATTGAAATCTTGTTAAAGGCTTTTGTCATACGTAATTCTACATGTATTTTATAGAGTAGAGAAGTCTACTCTTTTTTGGAGGTGAAAGTGTGAAAATAGTGATTGCTCCGGATTCTTTTAAAGAAAGTATGAGTGCAATAGATGCCAGTTTACAAATACAAGCAGCTATCAATGATTATGACAACACAATATTGACGCAATGCATCCCTTTAGCTGATGGTGGTGAAGGAACACTGGAAACTTTAATGTCAACATTATCTGGAAGGATGGAAGAATATCAAGTCACAGGTGTTCAATTTGAAAAACGTCAAGTTCCTATTGGGATTGTTGGAGATTGTGCCATTATTGAATGTGCGAAGGTGTGTGGTTTGGAATTGTTAGATGAAAATCAAAAAATCCTACTTTGACAACGACTTATGGGCTGGGTGAATTGATTTTAAAAGCTTTGGATTTAGGTGTATCACGTATCATGGTTAGTCTTGGCGGAAGTGCTACGAATGATGGTGGAATGGGAATGTTATCGGCGTTAGGTGTTTCCTTTTGAATCAACAACATCAACCTGTACCATTAACAATGCAGGGATTGAAAGATGTTTTTGAAATTGATTGGAGTCATTTAGATGCAAGATTAAAACATATAGAACTCATAGGCGTTTGTGATGTATCTAATCCTTTATGTGGACATCAAGGTGCCACTTATGTCTATGGACCACAAAAAGGATTACCTTTAGACAAGTGTGAAATCATTGATCAGTCCATGCAACATTATGCATCTATTGTGGAAACAACACAACCTTGTTTACAATATGTACCTGGTGCAGGAGCTGCAGGAGGTTTAGGTTATGCTTTATTATTGTGTCAAGGACATTTACAGCGTGGCTTTGATGTCGTTAGTCGTATTTCTCAACTGGAAAATGCTATTTCAACTTGTGATTGTGTGATTGTTGGAGAAGGGAAAATGGATTATCAGACACAATTTGGTAAAACACCATATGGCGTTTTACAGTTAGCTCAAAAATATCATAAACCTGTTTATGCTTTCTGTGGTAAAGTAGAAGATTTAGAAGTTTTAAAAGCTTTAGGTTTTCAAAATGTTTGGGCAATTACACCTAAAACAATGCCTTTGTGTGAAGCTTTAGAAAAAGGAAAAGAGAATTTAAAACAAAGTGTTTTGAAACATATGGAGGATATGATTCATGGAATATAAAGTAGACAGTGATACGACATTATTATCTTTTCTTTTATTACAAACATCTAAGAAAAGATCAGAATTAAAAAATCTTTTAAAATTTGAACGTATTTATGTTGATGGACATATTCAGACACATTATGCATATCCTTTAAAGAAGGGACAGATTGTTTCCATTGGTAAAAAGAAAGATGTTCTTCCTTTTCCTATTGTATATGAAGATAAAGACATCATTGTGATTGATAAACCATGTGGTTTATTAAGTGAGGAAACAGCTAAAGAAAGTCAAAAGACAGCTTATATGATTGTTAAAAAATATTTAACATCACATCATGAGAATATTTTTCTAGTCCATCGTTTAGATCAGTATACTTCAGGTCTTTTAATGTTTGTGAAAAATAAAAAGCTTTACGATATTTTGACACATCATTGGGATCAATATGTCAAAACAAGAGGTTATGTGGCAGTTGTTGAAGGGCGCATGAAAAAAACACATGGTACAATTGATAATTATTTGGCAGAATCAAAGACACAAAATGTCTATATAACCAATAAACAAAATGGAAAAAGAGCTATTACCCATTATCGTGTCATTCGTTCGAATCAAAAATATAGCTTGTTGGAAATTTATTTAGATACAGGTCGTAAAAATCAAATTCGTGTTCATCTGTCTTCTTTACATCATCCCATTGTGGGTGATACCAAATATCAATCAACAACCAATCCATTAAAACGTTTAGGATTACATGCGCATGAATTCATGTTTATTCATCCATTCACACAAAAAGAAATGCGTTTTGTCTCACCAACACCACAAAGTTTTGAAAGATTATTTGATACAAAGAAACAAAAAATATGCTAAAAAAGAGTTGACATATAAGTAAAAATTGATTATGATATATTAGTAAATGAAAAGTAGTGGAAAGAAGAAGTGCCTACTTCTCGCCTGAGTGTTGATGACGCTAGGCTTTATGTCACTAAGATGAATATCTTAATGTCGATTTGTGGGTACTTTATGTGCTCACTTTTTATTTCAACTACAAATGATATAGGAGGTGGCTATTATTAGCAAGTATAACAATCAATCAAATGACGATTTGGTTAATGAAAAGATTCGTTTCAAAGAAGTTTTAGTCATTGATCAAAATGGTGACCAATTAGGTGTCATGTCACGTAATCAAGCTATTAATGTGGCATATGATCAGGATTTAGATTTAGTGTGTGTCGCTCCAAAAGCCAAAACACCAGTATGTCGTATTATGGATTATGGAAAATATCGTTTTGAACAACAAAAGAAACAAAAAGAAATGAAAAAGAATTCTAAAACGGTATCTTTAAAAGAAACACAATTATCTCCAACAATTGATGTTCATGATAAGAATGTCAAATTAAAAAGAACATTAAAGTGGCTTGAAGCTGGAGATAAAGTAAAGATTGCAGTACGTTTTAGAGGTAGACAACTCGCTCATATTGATATTGGTCAAAAAATACTGGATGATTTCGTCGCTGAATGTGCAGATTATTGTGTCATTGAAAAACCTGCGAAATTAGAAGGACGAACATTAACTGCTATATTAGCGCCAAAGAAAAAATAACAGGAGGATATTGAATTATGCCAAAAATGAAATCTCATAGTGGACTTAAAAAACGTTTAAAAAGAACTGGTTCAGGAAAATATAAACGTGGACATGCTTATGTTTCACATTTATCTCATAACAAAACTCATAAACAAAAGAAACATTTAGCAAAAGCAACTTTAGTACACCCTTCAGATATGAAACGTATTAAATCAAGATTACAAGGGTAATAAATAGGAGGATAAAAAATGGCAAGAGTTAAAGGTGGATATACGACTAGACGTAGAAGAAAGAAAATCTTAAAATTAGCCAAAGGATATTTTGGTTCTAAACATGCATTATATAAAACTGCTCATGAACAAGTCATGAACTCTTTAGAATATGCATATAGAGATAGAAGAAATTTAAAACGTGAAATGAGAAGATTATGGATTGCACGTATTAATGCAGCTGCAAGAATGAATGATATTTCTTACTCAAAATTAATGCACGGTTTAAAATTAGCAAACGTTGACATCAACAGAAAAATGTTATCTGAAATTGCAATTGCAGATCCAGAAGGATTCACAGCAATTGTTGATACAGCTAAAAAAGCATTAACAAAATAGAAAAGAGGGCAACCTCTTTTTTGTTTTTTTATCTAAAAAGTGGGAATAATTTTTAAGACTCTTGTGATGATATAAAAAAGAGGTATAATAAGGAACAGGAGGTTTGAAAAATGGTAGATAAAGATATGTTAAAACAACTGAGTCTTGTTGATGGGATATCTGGTCATGAAAAATATGTGACAAGATTGATGAAATCATATCTTGAAGATATTGTTGATCAATTTGAATATGATGGATTAGGAAGTTTAGTCGCTATTCAAAAGGGTTCAAGTCCTTTTAAAGTTTTGTTGACGGCTCATGTTGATGAGATTGGTTTTTTAGTGAAAGATATAGATGAACAAGGTTATATAAAGGTTCAAGCTGTGGGTGGCTGGAATCCTCAAAATTTACCAGCAACATTAATGAATGTTGAAACACGTGAGGGAGAACGTATTCAAGGTGTTATGAATGTTTTATCAAAATCATCAAAAGACCAACCTTTGAAAATTAGTGATTTGTATTTAGATGTTGGGGCTTTATCTAAGCAAGATGTACTTGATATGGGTATTAGAAAAGGGAATCCTATCACACCTGTTTCTCATTTTATAGAAATGAATCAAGGCAAATGTTTGCTTTCTAAAGCGTGGGATGATCGCATTGGGGTGGCAGTCATTATTGAAGTGATGCAACGTTTACAACATGAAAAGATTTATCCAACGCTTTATGGTGCAGGTACAGTCCAAGAAGAAGTAGGATTACGTGGGGCAAAAACAGTGGCACAAATGGTACAGCCTGATTTGGCCATTGCGATAGATGTGACATTTTCTTATGATTTACCTGGTGGTGAACAAAATGATGTGAAATTAGGTAATGGTGTTGCTCTTTGCGTTATGGATGGCAGTGTGATTGGACATAGTGGTTTATTAAAGCAATTAGAAAAAATTTGTCAGGCTCATCATATTCGTTATCAATTAGATATGGATTTGGCAGGTGGAACAGATTCAGGTGAATTAAGTAAAGTCAATGCTGGTGTGATGAACTTAACAGTTTCCATTCCTACACGTTATATGCACTCTCATTATACAATGGTTCATCTTGATGATTTTGAAGCAACTGTTGACATGCTTGTTCATTTCTTAAAAACATTCGATGAAAGTATGTATCAACAAATGTTGGAGGATAAACGTTAATGGGAGCTTTAATTTTAGAAGGTGGCACATTTCGCCCGATTTTTTCAAGTGGTGTGATGGATGCCTTAAATGATCATGATATTGATTTCCCTTATGTGATAGGCGTATCCGCAGGTATTACTGATGGTTTTTCTTATGTATCTAAACAGCCTTTACGTAATTATCATATTTTAATGAATCATCGTCATGATAAACGCTATGTAGGTTTACGTAATTATATCCATGATCGTAGTTTATTTGGATTACGTTATGCTTATGAAACGATTCCTCAAGACATTTATCCTTTTGATTGGGAAACATTTTTAAATAATCCAGCTCAAATAAGAGTGGGTGTCACTAATGTAGAAACAGGACAATGTGAATATTTAGATGGTAAAGAATTGGATCGAAAATGTACAATGTTGAAAGCTACTTGTGCCATTCCTTTTGCTTTTCCAGTGATTTCATTAAATGGGAAAAAATACTATGATGGTGGTATCTGTGATCCTATTCCAGTCAAAAAAGCGATGGCAGATGGACATGAGAAATTGTTAATTGTTTTAACCAGACCCAAAGGTTATCAAAAGACATTATCTAAAGCCAATATTGTTGCAAGTCGTCTTTTAAAAAGAAAATATCCTAACTTGGTACAGCCATTATTGACAAGACATCTTTTATATAATGAAACTATTGCTTATTGTGAACAATTAGAAAGAGAAGGAAAAGCACTGATTTTAAGACCACATGAAGAATTTCAAATTGATTCTTTTGAAAAAGACTTACAAAAGATAGATCGTCTTTATCATTATGGTTATCAACTTGCAATAGATTATATGGAAGACATCAAAAAAATATTAGAATAGACATTATTTTGACATTTTCACACACTTTTAAAATAATGTTGAGGTATTTCTATATTATGATAAAGCTATAAAAAGAAATCATCGGATGATGAAAGAAAGGAAAGATTGATGATGAAACATATGAATAAAAATAAAGTTTTTAAATTTGTGGTTGTGCTTTTATTGATTGTGTCGTTAGGGTGCAATGGGTTTTTAATGTATAAAGTTTTAGGAGAAAATCAAGGTAGTCGTTCTTCAGACTCGGGAACAGCTGTTCAAAATGTGAATTATGATGTAAAATCTGATTTAACAGAAATTATCGAAAGTGCCAAAGAATCTTCAGTAGGTGTAGCTGTTTATCAAAACAATCAGCTTGCTGGTAGTGGAAGTGGTGTTATTTATAAAGTTGATGGTAAAACAGTTTATGTGATTACAAATCATCATGTTATTGAAAATGCTCAATCTATTGAAGTCATTTATGCTAATGGGGAATCAGTGAAAGCCCAGTGTTTAGGTAGTGATGAATATGGTGATATTGCCGTTTTAAAAATGACAGTTAATTTTGAAGTTTCAGCTTTTAAAGTTGGAGATTCTAATCTGTTAGAGGCTGGGGAACCTGTTTTAGCAGTTGGAAGTCCATTAGGTATTGAATATGCTGGAACTGTCACTCAAGGAATTGTTTCTGCTCCATCAAGAACAGTTTCTGTCGACTTAAATGATGATGGTCGTGAAGACTGGGATATGAATGTTATTCAAACAGATGCAGCGATTAATCCAGGAAATAGTGGTGGTGCTTTAGTCAATGCGGCTGGTGAACTTGTCGGTATTACTTCTATGAAATTAGCTTCTGAAGAAGTTGAAGGTATGGGATTTGCGATTCCAATTAATGATGCTTTAAAATTAGTAGAAGAAATTATTGATACTGGAAAAGTCAATCGTCCTACAATTGGTATTTCAGCTTTATCATTGGATAGCTATTCTTCATATGAATTATATATGTATCGTATTCAAACAAATTTAAATAAAGGAATCTATGTAGCTGATGTGCAAAGTAACTCTCCTGCCAGCAAAGCAGGTATTAGAGCAGGCGATGTTATTACACAATTTGATGGTCAAGAAATTGAATCTTATAAAGATTTCTTAACACAGCTTTATTCTAAAAATCCAGGAGATACGGTAAAATTAACGGTTAATCGTAATGGTTCGACATCTACTGTCAATGTCACATTAGGTTCTTCTTAAGGAAAGAGAAAAGTTCTTTCCTTTTTTTATAAAGAATATATAATGGGTGTTGGTGATTATATGAATAAAGAAGTCAAAAAACAATTCACTTTGTCATTTATTTTACTGGCATTTTTAATTGCAACGCTTTTTTCTGGTATCCTAATTTTATGTTTCATACCTATGTTGAAAAGGTCGATTATCAATATTGTATGCATGGTGAAAATGAGGAATTGATCATTGATGGTTATGAATTTTATCAAAAAGGCAAAGTACAAGGCTATGGTCGTGGACGTATCACAGCAGTGCAACCACAGTTTTTTAAAAAGAATGATGAGATGATTGTCACACTGATTTTAAAAGATGAGTCATTGAGTCAAATGCTCAAGATTGAAAATGATAATCAGGTGGTTTATTTAGAGGAACAAACGGGTAAACATATTTTTGATGAACAAAGCATTCAAAATGCTAAGTTACAAATAGAAATTCAAAGACAGAACAAATCTGTTTATCATCAAACGATTGAGATGAAAAATCAAGATATGTCAACCTATACTTCAGCGAATAAAGATTATACTTTAACCAATATTTATGTCACAAAGAATTGGTTGAAGACAGGAGCTTTTTCATGTAAAGACCAAGAACTAGCAAAAAAATATCCTTATATGATCATTAATTATCTTTACATTAAAGATAAAACACAACAAGATCAAATTAATGATTATGAACGTTTTGTTTATTTAAAAGGAAAAACAGAAGATTTTTTAAATGGTCAAATAGAAGATATTGGTTATTATGATGGTGTTGAATCTTTATTAGATATGCAATTATGCTGTGTCATTACATTAATGAAAAGTGAAGATGATATAGAACCTTATACTTTTATGTTACCTTTAAATCCTGTACGTAAAGGAGAATAACAATGGCTACACAAAAAGATAAAATAACACTCTATATGTTTAGAAATGCTTTTTCTACTCTTGTCATTGCTTTTGTATCTTTTATGATTTCATTAATTTCATATTATGAGTGTTCATTTGTTGAAGCAGTGCAACGTTTATTTTTAGTTAATATTTATACAACCTTATATTTTTTATTGTTATGGTTATTAGATTATATGATTTTTGAAATTTCAAAAATCATATATGATACTTATGAATCTATTTTAACTTATAAATTATGTCTTATTTTATGTATTATCGCAGTCATTATATATTGTGTTCCGATGATGGATTTATTTCAATGGAATTTTATTTTCTTATGTTTATTTATTGCTTTAAGGCAAGTGAAACAATTATGGATTCATAAAAAAAGACCATAAATGGTCTATAAAAGAGAACTTAGATTTTGTAAGAATTGTTGTTTAGAAACCGAATCTAAAGAATTATAGTATTGTTCAAAGAGAACACCTAAACCAACTAAAATGGTTTCTTCTTTAGATGCAATACCCTCATCTATGGTTTCTTGCAGTTGTGCAGGTGAAAATCCTTTAAGATTCATTAAAAGTGCTTCACGCATTTTTATCAGTCCTTTCTTATATAATATGGGATATTTCACGGGTTTTATACAAGGAGATTTATGAAAGAATATCAAATGCAATTAAATGATGAGATTGTGACTTATCAGTTAACTTATAAACATATTAAAAATGTTCGTATGCGTGTACGTGATGGTCTTTTAGTCATTAGTGCACCTTATGGAACACCTCAAAAATATATTGAAATGATGATTTATACATATCGTCAACGTTTATTAGACCAGATTCATGCTTATCAACCTTATTTTCAATATGCAGAAAATGGCTTTGTTTTGATTTTTAATCAACGTTATCACCTGGTTATCAGAGATGTGGGAATCAAACGATGTCAATTTCATGGGACTGATTTGTATGTGTATCATCATGATATTCAATCATGTGTTGAAAAGGAATGTCAAAGATTATTACGTGAATATATTGAAGAAAGAGTTATTCATTATTTGGCTCATGATTTTGATTTAGATATGCCTCATATTGATATCAAAAAATATAAAAGTCGATGGGGTAGTTGTTATTATAAGGAACAACGTATTTCTTTTCATTTAGGTTTAATCCATTTGGACAAAGAGTTGATTGATTATGTGATTGTACATGAGTTATGTCATTTTATTTATCATGATCATTCTGCTTTGTTTTATCGGGAAATCGCCAAGAGATTACCAAACTATCAACAATTACAAAGACGTTTAAAGGGGAAACATACATGATTACATCTATTCAAAATGAAACAATTAAAAAAATAATGAAATTAAAACAAAAAAATATCGTGATGAACAGGATTTGTTTCTTGTTGAAGGGTATCATTTGGTTGAAGAAGCAAGAAAGGCAGGGTGTATTCAAACCATCTTGACAACACTTGATGAAAGCTTTATGGAAGATACACTGTATATTTCTCAAAAAGTGATGGAAAAAATAGCTTTTACCAAAACACCTCAACCGATAATGGCTGTTTGTACAAAGAAGCCTCAGGCTATAAAATTTAATCAAGAACGCTATCTTTTATTGGATAATATACAAGATCCTGGAAATTTAGGAACGATTATTCGCAGTAGTTTGGCTCTAGGATATGACCAGATTATTATGTCACCAGATAGTGTGGATTTATATAATGATAAGGTCATTCGTGCCACGCAAGGAGCATTGTTTCAAATGCCTATTTGTCAAATGGAGTTAAAAAAAGCGATTGAATTATTGCATCATCATGATGTGATTGTCTATGGGACATCTTTACATGAGGCATTGCCTATTTCTCAATATCAACCTCAAAAACATATGGCATTTGTTTTAGGAAATGAAGGACAGGGTGTTTCACAAAGTGTATTAGAAGCTTGTGATCATGCTTTGTATATTCCTATTCAAAGTATTGAATCATTAAATGTGGCAATTGCTGGAACGATTGTGATGTATCATTTTCCTAAAATTTAAGAAAAGATTTGCAAAATATAAAACATATGATATAATATTCTATGTTCTAAATTCTATGAAAAGGAGTAGTAGTTACAAATACTTTCAAGAGAGTCTGTGGTTGGTGTAAACAGATAGGTTATGTAATGAACTCGCCTTGGAGATACAAAGATGAATGAAGTAGTTTTTGTCGTTACGCTGCGTTAAAGTGTTGAGAGCATATATGATATATTTCATATATGAACTAAGGTGGTATCGCGATAAAGTCGTCCTTAGAGGGACGGCTTTTTATATTATAAGGAGGGATAAGTGATGTCATTTGATCATCAGGCCATTGAAAAGAAATGGCAAAAATATTGGGACGAACATCAAACTTTCTATACTGATGTTTGGGATTTTTCAAAACCAAAATACTATGCTTTGGATATGTTTCCATATCCATCTGGACAAGGGTTGCATGTAGGACATCCTGAAGGTTATACAGCAACGGATATTATATCAAGAATGAAAAGAATGCAGGGATATAATGTTTTACATCCTATGGGATTCGATGCGTTTGGATTACCAGCTGAACAATACGCAATTAAGACAGGAAATCATCCTGAAGGATTTACACGTAAAAATATTGAAACATTTACAACTCAATTAAAAATGTTAGGTTTTTCATTTGACTGGGATAAATGTGTTTCTACTTGTGATCCAGATTACTATCATTGGACACAATGGATCTTTAAACAACTTTATGAAGATGGATTAGCTAAAAATATCGATATTCCTGTCAATTGGTGTGAAGAATTAGGAACAGTTCTTGCGAATGATGAAATCATTGATGGAAAAAGTGAACGAGGAGGTTATCCTGTTGTTAGAAAAAATATGAAACAATGGGTGATTGATATTCCAGCATATGCTGAAAAATTATTAGCAGGATTAGAAACAATTGATTGGCCAGAATCAACAAAAGAAATTCAAAGAAACTGGATTGGAAAATCTATTGGGGCCCATGTTCATTTTCAAGTGGATGGACATGATGACAAGTTTACAGTATTTACAACACGTTGTGATACTTTATTTGGAGCAACATATTGTGTTTTAGCACCAGAACATGAATTGGTTACAAAAATTACAACACCAGAACAAAAAGAAACTGTTGATAATTATGTTAAAATTTGTGCAACAAAATCTGAATTAGAACGTACTGAATTAAATAAAGAAAAGACTGGTGTGTTTACGGGTGCTTATGCGATTAATCCAGTGAATCAAAAGAAAGTTCCAATCTGGATTTCAGATTATGTTTTAGCTGGATATGGAACAGGTGCAATTATGGCTGTACCGGCACATGATGATCGTGACTGGGAATTTGCGAAAAAATTTGGAATGGACATTATTCCAGTGCTTGAAGGTGGTGATGTCACAAAAGAAGCATGGACACAAGATGGAACACACATTAATTCTGATTTCTTAAATGGAATGAATAAAGAAGATGCGATTGAAACAATGATTCAATGGTTGAGTGAACATGGATGTGGGGAAAAGAAAATTAATTATCGTTTAAGAGAATGGATTTTTGCTCGTCAAAGATACTGGGGTGAACCTATTCCAGTTGTTAATTTTGATGATGGAACTTCAGTTGCTTTATCAGATGATGAGTTACCATTGATTTTACCACCATTGGAAGATTATTCTCCATCTAAGAGTGGCGCTTCACCACTAGATAAGGCAACTGACTGGGTCAATGTGACAGTGGATGGAAAACAAGGAAAACGTGAAACAAGTACAATGCCTGGAAGTGCTGGTAGCAGCTGGTATTATATGCGTTATATTGATCCACATAATGAAAATGCGATTGCTGATAGAAAGTTATTGGATCATTGGTTACCTGTTGATTTATACGTTGGTGGACCTGAACATGCTGTTGGACACTTGCTTTATTCTCGTATGTGGAATCGTTACTTATATGATAAAGGATATTTATCTCATCCAGAACCATTCCAAAAACTTTATCATCAAGGGATGATTTTAGGTTCTAATGGTGAAAAAATGAGTAAATCTAAAGGCAATGTCATTAATCCTGATGATATTGTCAAAGCTTATGGTGCTGACACATTAAGAGTTTATGAAATGTTTATGGGACCATTAGAAGCAAGTAAGCCTTGGAGTGAAACAGGAGTTGATGGTGCAAGAAAATGGTTGGATCGTGTTTATCGTTTAGTTGTTGAATCAGATAAATTAAGTGATGAAAATGATCATTCTTTAGATTTCATCTATCATTCAACAGTGAAAAAAGTTACACATGATTATGAAACATTAGGATTTAATACAGCTATTTCACAAATGATGATTTTTGTCAATGAAGCTTATAAAGCAAAAACTGTATATCGTCCATATATTGAAAACTTAGTGAAAATGTTAAGCTGTATCGCTCCACATGTTTGTGAAGAAATGTGGCAATTATTAGGACATGAAGATACTTTAGCTTATGAAACATGGCCAACATATGATGAAAAGATGTTGGAACAAGCAACAATTGAAATGGCTGTTCAAGTCAATGGAAAACTTCGTGCTAAAATCACAGTCAATAAAGATGAAGATGATGAAGTTGTTAAAGAAACAGCTTTAGCTCAAGACAATGTGAAGACACATACAGATGGTAAAAACATTGTGAAAATCATTGTGGTAAAAAATAAGATTGTCAACATCGTTGTTAAATAGAATAACATATGTAGACTTACGTAAAGAAAAGTAAAAAAACGTTGAAAACATCAATGTTTTTCTGCTTTTTATTACACCATTTTCATCAAAGAAATTCACGTAATTTATTAAGAATTATCATGTTTTGATGCAGAAAATGGTGTAGTAAATGGTGTAGTAACGAATTTGAAATAGTCAAAATGGTGTAGTTGCGATTTCTCGATAAAAGCAATTTACATGTGTGTTTTATGGTAAAAATTCATATTTTAATTTTTGGGAATGTTTTAAAAAGCATTCCTTTTTTTGATTGGTTGAAAGGAGACATATTATGAATGAAGATATGAAAAAAGTATTATATTATTTTGCGTTAAAATATAATGGAGATTTCGATAAGATTTATTCTTCATTAGCAACAAGAGAAAAATTTGATATTGATGAGTTTATGAGATTAAAAAAAGATGTTCATTATCCACATGTTACAATACTGGATGATAAATATCCAAATTATTTAAAGAGTGTTGAGTGCCCACCATTCGTCTTATTCTATGAAGGAAATTTAAATCTAATTAAGGATAGGACTTCAGCTATAAAGTATGATGTATTGGAAAGTGGTGGCAGATTGATTTCTACAGTTAATCCTATTCAAAAGGGGAATGGAATTGAGTTTGATTATATTGTTGCTTGTGAGAATCAGGAAGATTTAAAAGATATGCTTGAACATATTAAATCAAAAGGGTTAAATTTTAAAAACTATGAAAAGAAAAAGGATAAAGGAATAGAAAGATAACAGTCATATATGTGACTGTATACATAGCTGGTATTTCAGCAGGAAAGGAGGATAGTTTTCATAACAATTTCATATTTATTGATGGTGGAATGTAGTTTTTTTGCATTCTGCTTTTTTATGCCCAAATTTGAAAAGAGGTGGAACAATGGGAGAAGTGATTGCTATTGCAAATCAAAAAGGTGGTGTGGGCAAGACGATGACATCTGTAAGTTTAAGTGCCTGTCTTAGCAAGCACCAAAGGAAAGTATTATTAATGGATTTAGACCCACAGGGGCATTCTACAAAGGCATTTGGATATAGGAATATGAATGAATATCCTTTATCCATGAAAGATGTTATTATCTCAGTTATCAACGATCAATTAATTGATACTGAACAGTTAATTCTTCACAGTAACGAGGGAGTTGATATCGTACCAGCTAATATTTCTCTTGCAGGTATTAATTCTTTATTAGAGAGTGCCATGTGTCGAGAGACAGTTGTCAAGAGATTTATTGATACCATTAAAGAAGATTATGATTATATCATTATTGATACAAATCCATCATTGGATAATCTTCCTATCAATGCCTTGACTGCATCAGATAAGGTTATTATTACTGTTCAGGCAGAGCCTTACGGTGTTGAAGGGATGGCAGATTTACTGCGTTCAATTAATATGGTTAAGCGTAATCTTAATTCTAATTTGAAGGTAGAAGGTATTTTAATTACAATGACTGATGAAAGAACAAATCTATCAAAAAAGATAACGCAGGATATTCATAAGAATTTTGGTAAGCATATAAAAATCTTTGATAAAACAATTCCTCGATGTATTAAAGCTGCTGAATCAACTGGTGTTGGCGAAAGTATCTTTCAGTATGACCCTAAAGGTTCAGCAACCAGAGCTTATGAACAGCTTACAAGGGAGGTGTTTTTGAATGGCGAAAAAGAACGTTCAAGACATTCAAATTCCCACATACGATGATTTGTTTACGAGTGAGGAACAGCGTCAGGAAAATAAGTTAGAAAAGATAATGAATATATCCATTAAGGAAATTCATGAATTTAAAAATCATCCATTTAAGGTAAGAATGGATGAAGATATGATAAAATTAAGTGAAAGTGTAAATGAGAATGGTGTTTTATTGCCTGCATTAGTCAGACCTTCACCATATGAAGATGGCTATGAGATGGTATCAGGTCATCGACGTATGAAAGCAGCTGAATTAAATCAAATGGATACAATTCCAGCAATCATACGTGATTTAACAGATGATCAGGCAACAATCATCATGGTGGATTCCAATATTCAGCGTGAAAACATTCTACCCAGTGAGCGTGGCATGGCATATAAGATGAAGCTTGATGCTATGAATAGGCAAGGACAACGAACTGATTTAACTTTTTCCCAACTTGGGAAAAAGTCTACAAAGAAATACTCCTTTGAACAGTTAGCTGATGAAGTAGGAGAAACTAAAAATCAGATTTATAGATACATTCGTTTAACAGAGTTAATCGAGCCATTAAAGGACCTAGTTGATGGAGTGCGTAATGATGGTAAGAAGATTGCCTTGAATCCTGCAGTTGAATTATCTTACCTTTCAAAAGAAAATCAAAAAGATGTTGTCAAGATGATTGATGACTATGAAGTGACACCATCACATGCACAGACAATTAGAATGAAGGAATTGTCTAAAAAAGGCAGATTAGATGAAAATGTCATCTATTCAATCATGACTGAGGAAAAGCCTAATCAAAAGGAAAAAATCACATTAAAAATGGAGGATATCAATTGTTATTTTCCAAAGGAATATACACCTAAACAAAAGAGTGATACTATCATCAGATTGCTGGAGGGGTGGTATAAAAGAAGGAACAAGGATCATTCTAGGTAATTAAGAGTTATACATGTGACTATGAAAATAGTACAGTCTAAAAAACCACTTGAAAAGGGGCAAGGGGCTATTCTGACTGAAAGTGTGACTCGGTTTTCCCCTAAGAACCCCTTTCCCTTTTACCAGTCAAAAGAAATAAGCATAGCTTTATAAAATCGTAAATTTGTTTTTTATACTCTTAAGACGTAAAATCATGTTGAAAGAAGCAACATGAAAAGGGTGAAGAATATGAAGAAATTAGTGATTGTGTTATTGCTTATTGGATTTGTGGTATTTATGACATGGGACAGTGAAGAAAAAGAGGTACAAAAAGAAAACAATGTACAGCAGATTGAAAAGAATATTCAGCCCTATCTAAGTGACTGATTATTTAATGCTATTGAGATTTGGAGGACAGAAATGTTCTCTTTTTTTATTGAAATTGAAGGAGAAGAAAAATGATTAGTAAAATAAAGAAAATATCAAGGAAGTTGATGATTGGTGCAGCAAGTGCAGTGCTAGCTATAAGCACTCTAACAACAAATGCTTATGCCTTAACAGGAACAACAAGCTCAATTGTCTATCCAGAATGGAAGATGGCTGATCCAGTGACTGAAAAGACTGATGGCGTTGAAGGATATCTTATGGTCAATAAGGAACCAGTATTCTGTGTTGATTACCATACGGCATTTCACAGTGGTAAAACTGTAACACAGGGAACTTTTGCTGATGCTGGAATCAGTGAGCCAACTGCTAAAAGATTAAGTCTTATTGCTTACTATGGAACGAAAGTACCAGGTAGAACAAGCAGAGACTGGTATGCCATTACTCAAGGGTTGTTATGGAGAGTTATTCATAACGATGATAGTTTAAAATATATTCGTACAAGCATTACACCAAATTTTGCTTCTACAAAAAAGGCATGGGATGAAATCTTAGCTGATGTTGACAGATATTATGTCAAGCCATCTTTTGCCAGTTCAACACATGAAGTGGATTCAAACAAGACACTTGAATTAAATGATACTAATGGTGTTTTAAAGGATATGGCTATTGCTCAAAATGGAGGATTAGATGTATCTATTCAAGATAACAAGCTTATCATCAAAGGAAACAGCAGTGTTGATGAAGCAACAATCGTATTAAAGAAGAACATTAAAGACAGCGAAGTAGGAACAAGTATTGTTTATACAGCTCCAGACTGTCAAAGCGTTGCTTCTTTTAAAGTCAGCAATCCAATGGAAGTCAGTATTAAGGTAAAAGTCAATAGAACTGGCGAGCTGTTATTGAAGAAATTCAATGATGATAAAAGTGCAGCAATACCTCATACGACATTTAGAATTACTGGAGAAAACGGATTTGATAAGACATTGACTACTGATGAAAATGGTCAAATTCATTTAACAGGTCTTATGTTGGGAGATTACAAGGCTGTAGAAACAAAGTCAGCTAGTGGATACCTTATCAATGTCAATGAGTTTAACTTTGAAATAAAGCCAGGTGAAACAACAACATTGGAAGTCACAAATGATGAGCCTAAAGGAATTATCACTGTTTATAAGACAAATGATTTAGGTGACAACAGAGTTAATGGTGCGACATTTGATGTTATTGCTGATGAAGTAATTACAAACAAGGCAGGAACAAAGACTTATTATCAAAAAGGTGATACTGTTCAAACATTAACTTCATCATCTAATGGTGAATATACAACAAAACCATTGCCACTTGGAAAATATAAAATTATAGAAAGCAAGGCTCCTGAAGGATATCTATTAAATCCAGCAGAACAGTTTATCACTTTAAAATATAAAGATCAGCATACAGAAGTCGTTTATGAATCATTGACTGTAGAAAATAAAGAACCAGTTGGCAAGATTATATTGTATAAATCAATTGATACCAGTCAAACGAACAATCTTACTGGTGATGCCTTTATTGAAGGAAATATCTATCAGTTATATGCAAAAGATAGAATTACCAACAAAGCAGGTACAAAGGTTTTCTATGAAAAGGATCAAATGATTTCAGAAAAGAAAACAGATAAAAATGGTCAAATTGAATGGGATGATCTTCCATTAGGAAATTATTATATCAAGGAATCAAAAAGTAATGATTCACTTGTGTTAAATACAAAAATTATTGATGTTGCTATTGAATATCAGGGACAAACTGTTTCGAAAGTAATCAGTCAAAAAGAGACTTCAGACAAAGTCAACATGCAAAAAATCAGAGTCTTTAAAAGCGGTGAAAAAGATGGTATCAGTGGTATCGTCAAAGGATTACAGGGTGCAGAGTTTACTTTCAAGTTAAAAAGTGAAGTCGATCATGTAGGATGGGATAATGCTCAAACTTACGCTATGATTACAACTGATAAGGATGGCTATGCAACAACTGGATACTTGCCATACGGAACTTATCTTGTTAAGGAAACAAAAACACCTCAGGATTATATAACAGCACCAGATTTCACTATTTCAGTAACAGATGATTATAGTGAACATATTGATGTTGAACAAATTAAAACTGTTAATATTAACAATCGTCCATTTACTTCTCAAGTGAAGCTAGTGAAAAAGGATAAGGACACAAATCAAATAGTTACTCTTAATTCAGCAAGCTTTAAAATCAAAGATCAAGATGGAAACTATGTAACACAAAAAGTCTTTGGACAAAAAATTGATACGTTTACTACCAATTCAAAAAATCAAATAACAGCATTGTTTGGTGATAAGGGTGAAGTGACTTTACCTTTACAGCTAGATGCTGGAACTTATACTGTTGAAGAAATTAAAGTACCGGAAGGCTTCCTTGAATTAGAGGAACCATTAACTTTCACAATAACTAATCAGTATGATTATGATGTTGATGAAGATGATGATCCAATTTTAGAAGTAGCAGTAAAAAATGCTCAGCCTAAAGGAAAGATTATTATTTCTAAGACAGATAAGGAAACAGGAGATGCACTTAAAGGTGTAGAATATGAATTAACTGCAAAAGAAGATATTATCAATGCCATTGATGGTTCAATTCTTTATAAAAATGGTCAAGTAGTTGAAAAAGGAACAACTGATGAAAATGGTCAAATCATCATTGATGATTTGTTTATGGGTCGTTATGAGTTAAAGGAAACCTTAACAAATGAAGGCTATGTTCTTTCTCAAACAGTTCATGATATTGTCATTGAACAAAATGATACAACTACAAAGCTATATACTGTTGAAGTCAATGTAACTAATATTGCTCCAATGGGTGAAATTCATCTTGTCAAGACAGATAAAGATACTCAAGATTTATTAGGAGGTGTCACTTATCAGTTAACTGCTAAAGAAGATATCTATAGCTTGGATGGAAGAAATACTTTAATCTATGAAAAAGGTCAACAAGTTTCAAAAGACATCAGTGAAGATGGATTGTATGTCACTAATGAACTTGGTGAAATTAATATTTCTGAATTGCCATTAGGTCAATATGAACTAAAGGAAACGCAGGCATTAGAAGGATATGTTAAAGATGAAACAATCTATACGATTGATTTATCTTATGATGGCAGTGATAAAACAGTTTACACTCATTCAATGAATGTAATCAATCAAAAAACTGAAATTGAAATTTCAAAGAAAGATATCACTAATGGAAAAGAGCTAGAAGGTGCTAAGTTAACTTTATTGGATAAAGATAATCACGTTATTGAAACGTGGACTTCAACAAATGAACCTCATATCATCAAAGGATTATTAGTTGATGAAAAATATAGACTTCGTGAGGACCTTGCACCACTTGGATATGTCAAGGCATCAGATATTACTTTTACTGTCAACAACACTACAGAAGTACAAAAGGTTGAAATGATTGACGATGTCATTAAAGTAGAGATTTCTAAACAGGATATTGTAACTGGTAAGGAATTACCTGGTGCTAAATTACAGATTATAGATGAAAGCAATAAAGTGATTCATGAATGGATAACAACTGATAAACCACATCTATTTGAAAAAATGCCAGCAGGACAATATACATTAAGAGAAATAACAGCTCCTGATGGTTATGAAGTTGCTGAAGATATTGCATTTACAGTTGAAGAAACTGGGAAAATTCAAAAGGTTGTCATGAAAGATCAACCAATCAAGAAATCAGTGGTTAAAACTGGTGATAATTCAATGATTGGATTGTATGCATGTGGTGTTACTATTGCAGGTATAGGATGTATCTGTTTTATCAAAAAGAAGAAATCTCAAGATAAAGGTGAATCACATGATAGATAATATTTATATTATTTTATTGATCTTAAGTGTGCTATTGGCACTTAAAGTATATCTTGCAGTAAGAAAGATTAAAAAATGAAGAAAATAAAAAGATAAAAGGAGGAGAGAGTAATATTAACTCCCTCTTTATGCTATGAAGGAGAAATATATGGAATTATTTGAAGTAAATAAAAGAGTGGATGAAGTTTTGCAAATGTTAAGTGAGGATACAATGTTTACTGATTTACTGTTTATCATGTCAAAGAAAAAAGATAATGAGGAAAAATACATTGTAGGTATTGAAGTAGGTGTTGATAAATTTATCTATCGTCCTGAAGAAAAGAAAAAAACAATTGCTTTCAAGGATATTCAAATCAAGAGGAAATACAGCTATTATCTTGAACCAGGTATTGAGGCGTTCATCATTTCAAAGTTAAATGAAGGCTACAGTCTTTATTACATGAACATAGATACGCATGGCTATCTATGGAATTATATTGATCATTCATTAGATGTTATTGGAATGGTCAATAGAGGTTTATATAGCTATCTTCGTTTTTGTAAGAAAACAGGTATCAACAATCAATTATTAGCATATCATACTGGCTTGCCAGTGAATGATATTTTATATGTTTTCATTGAAAATCAATTTGAAGATTTTGATATCTTGATTTCTGAGGATATCGGTGACAAGAAACTTATGCTTGGAGTAAGACATATGATTCTTTTCAACAATCAAAGTCGCAAGCAAACAGAAGATATCACGTATCGAGTTACTGTTTTGAATAAGAATGATTATTCTATTGAGTATAACGATTATCATGGAGCAGTTGAAAATGCTTATGCCGATTATAAAAATCACTTCTTTGGATTAAGCTACTCTTATTATATCGAAAAGGAAAAAGCTGATGATGAAACAATCAAGGCATTTAAAAAAGTCATTGAGGAACACTCAGGAAAGACATTCATTGTTGGATGATATTGCTGATACATTAAACTGCATGATTTCTGATTTGCGTTTAAATCCTCATCTAAGAAAAACAAGTCTACTCATTATCTCACATTCAGGTAATGAGTATTCTTCTTTAGAAAGGGAAAAAGCAATAGCTTATTTAACTGTAGATAATGAAGAATTCATTTTAGAAACAAATGGAAAGGAGGAAACTGATGGATAAGGAAAATTGGAGTATTTATAGTAAAGCATGTTTTGAAATGTCAAACAGTGAGTATAACGATTATGAACCAGCCTATATCTTTGTTAAAGATAAAAAAGGTGAAAAGGAAATCATTGTTTTTGGTGTGAGCAACGATCAGCAAACAATGATTCGCTATATTGGTCATGAAACCAATGAAATTAAACTTAACAAAGATAACGTCTATGAAATCTTGGAATGGAGCTATGATATGAATAGTGACTTCTTAGAATATTTTGAAAAGGATTATCATTTAGAATTCATGAGCATAGAACAGCATTATGGAATGTGGAGCATTATTGAAGATAACTGTAAAGAGGATATTCGATGTTTGAAAGGACTTCAAAACTATATCAGTCATTGTCAAAGTACAGGAATCAACCCATCACTGTTTAAGCAGCTGCTTGGACTTGATTCTGTTGATATCAGTTCACTATATCCAGAAAGAAATGCTGGATTTGAAGTTATTGATGAGTTTACATGTGGAAATCGAACTGTTGTTTTAGCAATGAAGGATAAGCCCAATCATAAGGAATTTGTTACATGGCGAACAACACCAGATCGTCATAATGGATATGATATTGGTCATTATTTTACAACTTCAGGAAAAGCCTTTGCTGATTTCAAGAAACGAAGTCAATCTATTTTTGAACATTACTTTGAGCTAAAGCATTCAAAGTTTAAAGCAAGATTTAGAAAGAAAGAGATAGAACGATGAAGCTTCGTGCAGTTATAGAAGGCAATGGAAAAAGGCATTATGTAGATTTCTATGGTGAAAGTAAAAAGATTAATAAGGCAATTCAAGACATAGACAGCAAAAAATATCTTCATAATATTAAATTCAATGATGATGTCATAAAGATACGCTTTACCAAAGTATCAAATGATGTATTAAAGAAACTTGTATCACTTGTTAAGGAAGGTGATAGTGTTGATTTGTTTTGTATTCAGTGCAGGAGATTACTTGACGAAAGTTATATTCAATACTTTTTAGATCATTACGATAATTATCAAGATATAAGTGAATGTTATGTTGACTATATCATGTTTCAGCTGGAAACGATGAATAATCGTGAGAGTCATAAACCATCATTACCTAATCCAAATGAACTTAAATATGAAACATATTATCTTTTTAATCATAAAGTCCTGTTTACTCCATTAAGAATTCATGAAGAACTGCTTCCTAAAGGAATCTATAAATATGAAGTAAGAAATGATGAATCAGGCAATATGGTTGAATTAGCTAAGAATATAGTTGTTAATCATTGGGGTACTATCTTATCTTCAAGAAGGCTGAAACTTAATGAAGATGGCTATATAAAAATCATAGAAGGTAAGGATTTAGTAGATATAAATGAGGGTGTAATGTCACTTCAACAATATTTCAATCCAATAAAAAAACAAGTTGCTAGTTATGTACTATAACTATAAATAAAAAGGTTTTATGTATTATTTATAACTTATATTAATATAGTATTTTGACGATTTCAGTGATATAATTTTTGAAAGACAAATAAAATGATATTTTATTAGTAGTTTATAAATGAGCATGATGTAGTTTATTATAAAAAATAATTTATTGACATTTATCATACCCTTTAAGTTATTTTAATTTGCAGTTTTAATCTGTTATTTAATGTGCAGAGTGTTCGGTTTAATAATATGTAAGGAGGTATTTATGTCAAATCATAAGTGTAGATATGAAAGTATATATCAAGAAATTGGAAAGTTGGGAAAAGGTGGGAATGCAACAGTATTACACGTAAAAAATAAAAAGAATAATAAGGATTTTGCTTTGAAACTTTTAACAAATAAACAATTTTATGAAAAAAAACAACGTTTTACAGATGAAATTAAAATTATGGTAAATAATTATAAAGAAATAGAAGGAGTTATGCCCATTTATGATTTTTCATATAATGAATATTGGTATAGTATGCCTATTGCTACACCGATTTTAGACCATTTAGAGAAAAAACTAGTATTAATGAAATTGTGCTAGGGATAATTCAACTATGTGAAACCTTAGAAAAATTACATGAAAAAGGAATATCTCATAGAGATATTAAACCATCTAATATTTATTATTATAACGATAGGTTTTGCTTTGGAGATTTTGGTTTAGTTGATTTTCCTGATAATATCAATAATCTTACTAGGTCAGATAGAGGTTTAGGAGCTATTTTTACCATTGCTCCTGAAATGAAGCGAAATCCTAAAGATGCTGATGGGAAAAAGGCAGATGTTTTTTCTTTGGCTAAAACAATGTGGATGTTATTAACCAAAAATGAAAAAGGGTATGATGGTGTATATAACTTCCAAGATTCAACACATGGATTACATTTTATTAAAGATTATAAAGATATACATCTTGTTGAAATAGAAGAACTTTTTCAAGAATCAACTAATAATGATCCAAATTTGCGTCCTACAATAAAAGAATTTAAAGAAAAACTGTTACTTTGGATTGAGATTATATCCGATTTGAATAAATCACAAGCTAGTGATTGGAAATTTCTTAATAAACAGTTATTTGGATTGTATCCTCCGGATTCTTCATCATGGCAAGATATCAATTCAATAGTAGAAATATTAAATATTATTACTAGTATACCAGCGTATAATCATATGCTTTTTCATACAAATGGTGGATTGGATTTGTTTTATGCAAAAAAAGCAAATGAAGATAACTGCATTAAACTATATGATACGATAGGTTTTTGTTATATAGTCAAACCAAAGAGATTATATTTTGAAGGTTTTAATAAAAATTATAAATGGAATTATTTTTTGTTAGAATTAGATGAATTAGAACCAATTCTTGAAACCCCAGTATATTTTGATCGTGAAAATCTTGTAGAGGATATACCAGGACATTATGTTTCAGCGCAATATGCTCAATATGGTGTTTATGATTATGATAGTGGAATGCTTCTACCGAAAGGGTTTGAGGTGATAGAACGTTTTGTTAAGGGTAGAATCATGATTGTAATGAAAACAGGGCCTTATAATGGAATTAATGGAACTTATGATGGGAGACATGGAGATTGTACAATTGATGAGTTTCGAAGGTATATAGATAATTTGGTTAAATATTATTCAAAAGCATATACCTATATTAAGCAAAATAAAGAATTTAATAATCTTTCTGAAGATGAAATTGAAGCAAGGATACTTCGATTAGAATTTTTTAATAAAAATCCTTTTAGTGAGAAAGTAAATCATATAGAAGAACTAAGAATAAAAGAAAAAATAAAACAAGAAGAGATGATTTCTAAATATATAGAAAGTAATTTTATGAATTGGAATTTTACAGATATTATTTCAGAATATATTGATTCAGCTTCAACTAATATAAAGTTCACCTTTAAATTTAAAGCAATAGATAATGATATTTTTGATTTAATAAGTGATAAATGTTATTATCTTTGTAAAGATGGATATATCAAAAAATTAAAGTTATCTATTGATGATTGTTTTTCTCTTTCAGACAGAACAAAAGCAATAGAAATGCAAAATATGTTAACGAAACGAGTGATAGACTTTCTTCAAGAAAGGGAATTGGCTGAATTGAAAAAATATGAAAGTTATTTTTCTATATCACTCGTAAGAAATGGACGTCCTTCCCATTTGTTTACAAAAGAAGAAATTCAATATGTAATGATGCAGGCTGATGATAGAGTTAATAATCAATTAGTGATTGATGAGAATGGTTATGCACATATAATAAATGATACTAGACTTGGCCACTTATATCCTGTATCTCATGAAATATGGGAAGCAGGAAATAATTATGTTGGGAAATATTCTAAGTTAGGTACTTTGGATGATAATTATATTTCTTCATTACAGAACTGGATTATGTATTTAGAAACTGGAAAACATCAGAGTGCTGATTATGTGGATGAAGAAAGAAATGTTGATGAACTTTTGAAAAAATAGAAACGTATTATAAATAGTGTATTTTATTGATATAAAACCTACTATTTTTATACGTGAATGAAGGGGAGTTGTATGCATTCATCAATGCAAGCATTAGCTGATGCAAGAAAAAAGCATAGAAAATTCAAAATGAATTGTATTGTACCTGATAGTGATGGTATTTTGTGTGGTAAAAAATCAATAAAGTCTCATTCAATTCAGCATAATGGAATTTTATCACAACTTGCTGAAAATGGTATTGTGTATTGTTTAGGAGAAACTACCAAAGGTCAGGAAATATTTGAATATGACTTAAAAGCTAAAGGAATTTCACAAGAAGCATCTATTTTTAAATGCTTGTGTAAAGAACATGATGAAATATTATTTGCTGATATCGAAAAAAGAATTTCTTAAGGAACCAAAACAATGTTTTCAATATGCTTTAAAAGCTTTGTTGCACACATATTGGTCTAAATATAATGATGCTGATATTGCAGATAAATATAATGGTACTCAAATTAGTCAACAGATATTAGAAGATCAAAAAGCATATGCTGAAGAATTGGAACTTTTTTGGCAAATTTATCATACAAAACAATACCAAGAGTTGCTTTGTAGAATTATTACGATAAATAAAGTGATTGAATCTGCTGTAAGTACTTCAATCAATATGTGTAGAAAACTAGACGGCTCTTTCTTTGGAGAGGAAAATAATAATTTTCCACTTCTTCATATTTCGATATTTCCAACGGAGAATCAAAGCTATATACTAATTTCATCTTTAAAAGAAAACGAAAAATATTTTAAAGCATTTATGCAACAATTTATTATGTTTTCAGAAAAATCGATTCTTAAGAGATTTAATATAATTATCCCATTGTTAGCTGATAATATTATGATTAGTCCACGTATCATTAATAAAATGAGTGATAGCGAAAAAATCAATTATTGGATATCTTTAGGATAGAAACTATGAGCTATTATTATCAATATGGACTTGATATTAATGAATTGTCAAATAAAATATCATACAATATATGGTAATTAAATTCTATATAGTTAGAAAATGTATATAATAAACAACGTAAATTAAATAGATACTTCATTTACAATTGGAACTCATTTTTGAGTTCTTTTTTTGTCAGGAAAGAGGTGATAATGATTGAATAAATTGGAATATATAAGCAGTCTTTTAGAAGAAACATCACAAAAGATTACTCATGATGGTACAAGCTGGATGAAATTTCTTGATACAACGTGCTACATGTTTAAATACAGCTTTACCGATCAGATATTGATTCATGCTCAAAGACCAGATGCAACAGTGTGTGCGTCCTTTGATACATGGAATAACAGAATGGGCAGGTGGATCAAGAAAGGTTCTAAAGGAATTGCATTGATTCAAGAAACTAGATACGGTTATGGATTGCGATATGTTTTTGATGTTTCTGATACTGAATCAAACAAAAAGCCAGTCAGGACATGGTCAATTGATGAATCTATGCATGATGTGGTAATTGAACAGTTAAGTAATGAGTTTAAGCTGGATATAAAAAGCACAAATCTAGAAGAAGTTTTAACTCATGTTTCAAAACAATTAGTAGAGGGTAGCTATTCGGATTATCTTATTCAGTTAAATAAATTCATTGATGACAGTTCGCTGATGTTATATGGTGAACATGAAATTAAACAGCTGTTAGTAAGGCTGATGGAAAATTCATTAAGCTATGCACTGATGAAAAGATGTCAGTTAGATACAAATCTTTATTTTGATGAAGAAGATTTTAATGGAATTGAGCTGCTTGATACACCTGATACAATTGGTGTGTTAGGAAATGCACATCGAGATATGTCAGATGAAGTTCTGTCAAAAATAGGCGTGATTGCAAGAGATTTAATCAAAAATCAAAATCGCACATTTGAAAAATCATCAGAAAAGTTAGACAATGAAGTTGAAAATAAAGGTGAAGGAGGAATAACAGATGAGCATAACATACAGTCAGGTAGAGGATTATCAGTTTCCAAATCTCAAGATGGACAAAACGAAGATAACTGGGAAATACGCAATGATGCGTCGAGCTTATCTCAAGGAGAATCAGCCAGGACACTTGTTCGCTCTCATGAGCAGGAATCAATTGAACACACACTTGCAACAAATTCAAGTGGAAGTGAAATGATGATGGAGCAGTTAATGGAACAGATGTTAATCAAAAACCCAGCACCAGACAAGAAAACCAATCAAATGGCTTGGGTGGGACATATGAACAGCCTCAAGGAACAGGTGGAGGAAATCATTCTCACTCAGCTCATTTACAACTAGACCTGGAATTAGGCGATATCGAGGTGGTACAAAAACCAAAGATACCGCCTTTTTCTTTGGATGATTTGCCTAATCTTCTTTATGAGGATATTGCGATGAATCATTCAAAGGAAGAAATATATCAATTTTTTATTCATCATACCGATGAAAGAGAACGTGCTGATTATCTTGCTGAAGCATACAGTGATACTCTGGTTGAAGTATTCAGACGACCAGAAAATTTTGATTTTACACATATAGGTTACAGAAAAAAGGATGATGGGTTGGACATCTGGAGTGGGACTTATCTTAAACACCAGACATTTAGTCATCTTAGTTTCTATGAACTTCAGTTTGAAATTGCTAAACTGATTGACAGTGGTGACTATATGTTACCAGCATGGCGTAATATGAACGGACTTCAACAGGCTTACCGTATGAAGATACTGAATAGAAATGCTATGGTACATCTTTTTGCTTATCAAGATGAAATGGTGGTTCCTTCACAGGAAATCATTGCATATTTTAAGCGACAGCATAGTGACGAGGAAAATGCTCATTATCTTAAGAGCTGTTATCCCAAAGAGCCGATTGAATGGACTGCAGATGGTATTTCTTTAGGGGTGAAAAGTGAAGATGACTATTTGCTTATCTATATGGGAACATATGATAATCAGATTGTGGTACTATGTCAAGATTTCGGACAACTTAAATTGCAGAATTTGTAATAAAAGTTGTTTGATTTTTGTTAGTCACTGCTAACATATAGTTTTTCTCGTATTCGTTGGGTGACTGATACCCACAATGTGAATGAATCCTTATTGTATTGTAGAATCCCTCTATGTATTCAAATACAAGTTGATATGCTTCTTCATAATTCATTATCTTATAAAAATTCAACCACTCCCTTTTGATTAATGCATGAAATGATTCTATACAGGCATTATCCCATGGTGTTCCTTTTCTTGAGTAACTTGTTACAAATCCTTCTGTCATCTCCTGATATTTAGTTGATGTGAACTGCACGCCCCTGTCACTTTGCACCACTAATGGTTTTTCTACCTTCCTTCTTTCCTTTGCCTTTTCAATACTTTTTAGAACTTCATCTGTTTCCATCGTTTTTGTCAGCACCCATGATATGATTTTTCTTGAGTATAGGTCCATGACGCTTGTCAAATAGACAAAGCCTTCATCAACTGTTCTTATATAAGTTATATCTGTACACCAGGCACAATCAGGTCTTGATGGATTAAAATGTCTATTGAGCAGATTTTTAAGCCTTGAAGAGAAATCCTCACTTATTGTTGTTTGAACGTATGGCTTTACATATCTAGCCTTCCAGCTGTTTTCTCTCATGATGGAATAAATGTATCTTTGACTGACTTTTTCACCATTTTGATTGAGCATCTCTGTTATTTTTGGTGAGCCATATATTTCATGAGAATTTCTATAAATTTCCTCAACTTTCTTTGTAATTTTTCTCTTCTTTGTTTTGTATAGCTTGGCTTTCTATTAATGTAATCATAATAACCTGATTTGCTGACATCTAACTGTTTTAGCACACTGGAAATCGAAATTGTTGAATCTTTCTTTTTTGATTCTTTAACACTTTCGTAGATGTCCTTTTGGTTTATTTTCCCAGTATGCCAATAGCCTTTTTTAGGATTTCTAATGCATCCTTTGTATCTTTAAGTTCTTTTCTTAATTTGGCTATTTCCTTAGCTTCATCACTTGAATAATTTCCACTTCCTCTTATAATCACTTCATCATTATTTTTCTTGTAACTTTTCATCCATCCACCAATCGTCGTATCATGAATTCCAAATCTTTTTGATACACTTACATATGATTCATCTGGATGATCTAAACAGTACTGAATCACTCCTTCTCTAAAATCTTTATCATAAGTATGTTTTGCCATATGTTTCTTCCTCTCATTCTGTTTGTTTTATAATTCATATGACATTGTACCATCAATGATTTTCTCTGTCATTTACCTTGTACAGTTTTTATTCTACCATCATTGTTTCTGAGGAATATGATTGGGAACATGCAGCACAGGAAGTTGATGGCTTGATTGTATCAAGATATTATGATCCATTGGTACAGATACCAACACTTGAGGAACAGAAGAATGCTATTTATGAAAATGAAAGTCAGTTAAAAAAAGGCATCTACTTTTCGCAGGAGGAAGTTGACAGAATCATTCTAAGAGGGAGTTCAACTGTTGATGACAAATATCGAATTTACCAGCAGATGCAAAAAAATCTATCCGATAAGGAAAATGCAGAGTTTTTAAAACGTGAATATGGTACAGTTGGTCATTCAGCATATCATGGCGTTATTTCTGAAAGTCATAGTGCTAAGGGATTGACCCTGATTCGTGAAAGAGAAATAGGTCAGGAAGAAATCAAGGTTACGTTAAAATGGACGCAGGTCAGCAAGCGTATAAGAGAATTGATTGCAGTTGGTCGTTATATGAGCAAGGAAGAAATGGAATACTATCCTATCTTTCTTGAAAAACAGATGCAGGCACAATTGGAAACCAAGCGACTGCAATTAGAAAAGGAAATAATTACTAATGATGCTGAAGAAAATCAAGCCACTGTTGACGCTCATATCAAGAAGGAATATTTCTATAAGGCTGGTGATGATTTTTATTTAGGCATTGATGAATATACCATCATAGATATAAGTGATAACGAAATCTATGTTTCTGATAAGAATTTTCCGCTGTTTTCAAAAACATTTACCAAAATTGAATTTTTAGATGTTCTTAAGGAAAGTGCCCTTAATGATAAGCTGTTGCGTGATGTCATTGAGGTAGAAGAAACCAGTCAAGAAAACCACAATGCTTTAGAAAAAAACAATGATTTGCTGTTAAAGGAAAATTATTCAGATATTTTAAAATACATTCAATCAAGTCCTGCTTATGATGCCTTGAGAGATAGAGATACCGATGTTGATGAAGCAAGTGACTTGATTCATTCAGAGCTTCTTGCTTATGTATCATCTCATAATGATGCCAATCGAGAACTGTATCTTGCCTACATGGAAGATATGACTTTTAGAGAACAGCTTATTGATGAAATCATTGATAATGTTTATCAGGATTACAGTCAAGATAATTTAAATGAAGATGCAAATAGTTATCATTCACTTTATGATCAGCTGAATAAAATTGCACCTCACATCATTCAGGGGAAAAGCTGTTACATGCTGATGAAGGCAGGAGAACGTGACCATTCACTAATTATCACCAGACATGATGATGAACCTAATTTAATTAAGATGTTTCATGTACAGCCTTTTGGTGAACTGGAAATGGATTCACCGATGATGGAATTTACAGTCAATGATAATGAGCGAATATTAAAGCCTGTCTATTATGAAAACAGTGATTTAAATCTCACAATGGATATCAGAGAAGAATCGTTATTAGGAACTAAACTTGTACAGGAACAGATGGATGATTATGCAAAAAGATGGCTACAAAATATTTTAGATAAGCATTATTATCTTGCCAATGAGCAGTATTATCAAAATGAGCTTCACGATGGTATTTACGATATTGATATAGATAAGGGCAACCAGTTTTATTATGGACATCAGATGCCTTTAAAAGAAGTTATAAAATATTGTGAGGAAAATGATATTCACCTGTCTGATGACTATCGTTCTGAAACTGAAATCAGGACAGTTGAGAATGTACTGTCGGCATTGCGTATTGAAGATATTAAATTAGAATGGGATACGGATAGGGATTTTATTGTTGCTAAGGATGGGGATAATGTATGGGCGGATAAGGAAATATATGATTTTCTATTGAATGAAGCCATTGTCTATGAAGATGGAAAGCCACAGTTGATTAGTGAGCTTGATTACAGTAATCTATCTTATCTTTCCTCAATTAAACAGCCGATACCAAAGCCGGTTCAACCAGTTAATAAAACAAACTATGTTATCAATGATGATAATTTAGGTGCTGGTACAACAAAAGAAAGATATAGAAATAACATTGCAGCTATCAGGCTGCTTTTTTTGTTGGAAAAGGATAAGCATTATGCAACAAAAGAGGAACAGGAAGTTCTTGCAAAGTATGTTGGCTGGGGTGGACTTGCTGATGTCTTTGATGAGAATAAATCAAACTGGTCAAATGAATATCATGAATTAAAAAATCTTCTCAATGATGAAGAATATGCAGCTGCAAGAGAATCAACATTATCATCATTCTATACATCACCAGTTGTCATTGATGCAGTCTATCAGATACTTAATCATCTTGACTTCCATTATGGCAATATTCTAGAGCCAAGCTGTGGCATTGGTAACTTTTTTGGGAGAGTTCCAGAAAGCATGAATGAGTCGCATATGTACGGTGTTGAACTTGACTCCATTACAGGAAGAATTGCGAGGCAGTTATATCAAAAAGTGAATATAACAGTTGAGGGATATGAAAATACAAATCTTTCTGATAGTTTCTTTGATGTAGCGATTGGCAACGTGCCATTTGGTCAGTTCAAGGTACTGGATAAACGATACGATAAGCTCAATTTCAATATTCATGATTATTTCTTCGCAAAGACGATAGATAAGGTCAGACCAGGCGGATTGATTGTTTTCATCACATCTCGTTATACGATGGACAAAAGGACAAGTACGGTTAGAAAATACATCAATGAACGTGCTGAACTGTTAGGGGCAATCAGACTTCCAAATACTGCATTCAAGGAAAGTGCAGGTACTGAAGTTGTGAGTGATATCATTGTCCTCAAGAAAAGGGAAAGACCAATTGTTAATGATGAGCATTGGATTTCAACTGGAATCGATGAAGATGGCAATATTATCAATCAGTATTTTATAGATCATCCTGAAATGGTTTTAGGAACAATTGAAAAATGCAAGGCCATGCATGGCAGAGAGGATATCACAGTTGTTCCTTTTGAAGATCGTTCATTAAAGGAATCATTAGATGAGACAGTCAGTCACATTAGTGGAACTATTGATGATTATATCGTTGATGAAACTATAGATGCTAAAGAGGAAATAGACAGCATTCCTGCTGACCCTTTGGTAAGAAACTACAGCTATAGCGTTGTTGATGGAGATATCTATTATCGAATCAACAGCATGATGAACAAGGTAGAATTATCTTCAACAGCAAGGAATAGGGTATTAGGTTTAATCGCCATTAGAGAGTCTGTAAGACACTTGATCGAACTTCAAAGTGAAGATTACCCTGATGATGATATCAGGCAGGAACAGGTTAAGTTAAACCAAATCTATGACGAATTTATCCAAAACTATGGACTTATTAATTCAAGAGGAAATAAGCAGGTTTTTAGAGAGGACAGTTCCTTTTATTTATTATCTTCTTTGGAAAATATTGATGAAGATGGAAAGCTGGAATCAAAAGCTGATATGTTCTTTAAAAGAACAATACGCAAAAAAGTAGAAGTTCATCATGCAGAAAATGCAAACGAGGCATTAATGATTTCTTTGGCTGAAAAAGGAAAAGTCGACCTTGATTACATGAGTGAACTGTATCACCAGCCAAAAGAAAATATTATTGATGAACTGCATACCTTTATCTATAAATTGCCCAATGTTCTAGATAAAAATCAGGAAGTCTATGTAACTGCAGATGAATATTTAAGTGGGAACATACGAGAAAAACTATCTGAAGCAAAGCTGGCCGCTGAACTTGATTCCAGCTATGAGGAGCATGTTGAGGCATTGACACGAGCATTGCCTAAGGAACTTAGTGCAACTGAAATTGAAGTGAGAATAGGAGCAACATGGGTGCCAGTTGATATATACAATGATTTTATGTATGAACTGCTTGGAACGTCAGTTTTTTCTAAGAGGTATATAGAAATTACCTATTCTGAGCATACTGGAAACTGGAATGTTAGTGGCAAGACCTTTGAAAGAGGAAATATCAAAGTAAAAAACTTTTGGAACCTATCGTACCAATGCCTATCGATTGATTGAGGATTGCCTTAATTTAAGACAGACAAAGATCTATGATTATGAATACAATGATGATGGAAAAAAAGAAGCGATTCTAAATAAAAAGGAAACGATGATTGCCCAGCAAAAGCAGGATGCCATCAAGGAAGCCTTTCAAAACTGGATATGGAATGACCCTTCAAGAAGAAAAAGGTTGGTTGAGGTTTATAACAGTCAATTCAATTCTATTCGCCCTCGTGAATATCATGGAGAGCATCTTACATTTCCTGGGATGAATCCAGAGATTAATCTGAGATCACATCAAAAGGATGCTGTCGCACATGTTTTATATGGAAACAATGTTCTGCTTGCACACGTAGTGGGGGCTGGCAAAACGTTTTCGATGGTAGCAGCTTGCATGGAACTGAAAAGACTGGGACTCGCTCAAAAAAGCATGTTTGTTGTTCCGAATCATCTTGTGGAGCAGTGGGGAACGGAATTTCTTCAACTTTATCCAAGTGCCAATATTCTTGTTGCCTCTAAGCGTGACTTTCAAAAAGACAGAAGAAAAAGACTGTTTTCTCGTATTGCCACTGGTGACTTTGATGCTGTTATTGTTGGTCATAGTCAGTTTGAAAAAATACCGATGTCAATTGAAAGACAGGCAAAAACGATAACTGATGAGATTGAAACAATAACAAAAGGAATACAGGATTTAAAGGCATCAAATGGTGCTAACTTTACAATCAAGCAATTGGAAAAGACAAAAAAGAATTTGAAAACAAGACTGGAAAAACTCAATAAAACTGATAGAAAAGATGATTTGATTACCTTTGAGGAATTAGGAGTCGATCATCTTTTTGTCGATGAGGCACATTATTATAAGAACCGTGCGAAACGTTGTCGCACAAGGTAAGTCTGATAAACTTACCGAAATCGACCGACAGAAATCACTTAGAAATAAGAATGAACTGTTAGAACTTAAATCTCGAAATCAAGGGAGAATTACCCTTGCCACACAGAAACAACACTGATGATAGCATATCAAAGCTATAGGTGGTGTGCGAGATAATACTTCACTATGCGAGGTGGCTGTATCCACCCACGTATAAAGCGTGAAGAAGTCGTAACTTGAAGTCCTAAGTCCTGCGGGATATGGAATATATAGTGCGGTCTTCCGAAGACTATGGTTACACGTAGAAGAAGCTATGCAGCATCGTAAGAGTAGTAGGCGTCCGAAAGGACGAAAGATTAGGGAAGAGTGTATTGCTGGTTTTTCAATACATTCCTGTGTGAATGAAATATCATACAGAGTACACAACAACTATGTTTCAAAGTGTATTTGTCCCTACGGTGTAAGGTAGCAGCCTAAGGTCTTCAAGTAGTTAAATCTACAAAAGGATAGAGATTTAGGAACGTTTGAGAGCTTGTGTGGGAGCTGTACAGAGTGATGAAAACACAAGAAGTCAGCAGTCCTATAGTAGTCTGAGATTGGGAAAGCCAGTCACAAGAGTTGAAATACTCATGGCGAAGGGGACTAGTCAAACTAATTTACAAATTTCACAAAATAAGAAAAGAAAAACTCCCTGAAATATGGGTGACGAACTGCGAGGTGATAGCCTTGTGCATTTGAACGTCAGATTTTCAACAGAAGTGAATTAAAACAGACCTTAGATTTTCTTTATGTAAAATCGAAAGAAGGAATCTCTTTCACAGGTCTTATTGAAGCAATGGTAAATGAAGTTACTATTGTTACCGCAATTCATAACATTAAGTCTAATAAAGGCAGTAAAACGGCTGGCGTAGACCAGATGAAAATGGACAAATATCTGCAAATGCCAAAAGAGGAACTAATTGCACTAATAAGAGATAATTTCAGTAATTACAGACCGAAGCCAGCAAAAAGAGTATATATCCCGAAAAAGAATGGAAAGAAACGCCCACTGGGTATTCCAACAGTTTTGGACAGAATTATACAGGAATGTGTGAGAATTATTATTGAGCCTATATGTGAAGCAAGATTTTATCCGCACAGTTACGGATTTAGACCTTACAGGGCACAGAAACACGCTGTCAGAGATATTATCAATGTCATCAATGCTTCTACTTATTCAAAAGACCAGCCTGTATGGGCGGTTGAAGGAGATATTAAAGGGTGTTTTGACAATATCGACCACAGAATCCTGTTACAGAAGATATGGCGTATTGGAATCCACGATAAAAGAGTGATTAAAATCATACAACAGATGTTAAAGGCTGGATATATAGAAAGCGGTGCTAGGAATGATACAAAACTCGGCACAATGCAGGGCGAATTTTATCTCCATTGCTGTCAAATGTATATCTGAATGATTTTGACTGGTATGTAGGAAGAATGTATATGGAACCCCATAGGAAATGCAAACATAAGTGTAATGATACACGACGATTGAAATGGTTGGGAGTAACTCCAAAGTACAATTTTCGTTTTGCAGATGATTGGGTTATCTTAACATCAACAGAACAGGAAGCATACCGATTAAAACGTGTGATGACAAAATATTTTAGAAATAAAATGAAACTGGAATTATCACAGGAAAAGACGTTTGTAACAGACCTTAGAACGGAGGGAATCCATTTCCTCGGTTTTGTGGTCAAAGCGGAGAAAAAGAGGAAAACCCCTGACCCCCAAACGTGGACGGAAAATCTGGTGGGTAAACCATTACCAGACATGGAGCGATTGAAAGATAAAATACAGAAGATTGCTGACGAAGTCCGAGTGATTGGAGAATCCACAGAAAGGAGCGTACAGGCGGCACAGATACAGCGTGTGAATTCCATGATAGTGGGGCTAGCACAGTATTTACAACCCTCAATATGCTCTCATGCTCTTCATATCATAGACAGAAGAATCAATAATACAGCATTGGCAGTATGGAAAAAGAGATTTCCCAGACACTACAATAAGTATCAAATACCAATGGAAAAGCTCTGTAACCTACCGCATAGGCATGAGGGATACAAAAGTAAAACATTTGCTGTTCCGATTGAGGGAGAGTGGTTTGGAATTACTATGGCGTTTATTACCCATAGTAAGTATGAAAGCAAGCCATTCGACCAACGCATGACACCTTATACGGAGGAGGGCAGACGAATTTACAGTTATTACCGTAGCAGAAGCAAGCCTCTTCCATGTGATAGACCGTCAGTGAATACCGCAAGGGATATACAGCTTTCGGTCTATGCAAAGACCGTATATAATTTTGAATACTTCATGAACAGGGAATATGCGTACAACAGAGATAAAGGCAAGTGTAAGTACTGTAAGAAACCGCTGTTTTTAGATAACAAAAAGTATTGTTATCACGTCAAAGGGAACTTCCGTTAGGAAAAGTAAACAAAGTGCAAAATCTTGTATGGCTATGCAATGACTGTTATCGAATGGTCAACAACGGTCCGATACCGCCAAACATAGATGAAAAGGTATTAAAGAAGATTCAAAAGTATAAACAAAAGTGAAATTTGTAAGCACGATATGTACTGTGAGGGCATAAAGTGTTGAACCCCGATGGAGGGTAGTAAGTTAGTTTGATGGTACGCTGGGTGCGATGAAAGTTGCACGCCCGGTGTGGGGTGGGGAAAAGGTGGAGATAGCTTCAAAGCCTTACCTATCACTATTTTTTCTTTTTACCAAGATGCGTAATGTTTCAGGTCTAGCAGCAACTGAAGCTCAAAAATCAAGTGATATGTTCATGAAATGTCGATATCTTGATGAGATTACCAATGGCAAGGGAATTGTCTTTGCAACTGGAACACCTATCAGTAATTCAATGACTGAGATGTATACGATGCAAAGGTATCTGCAGTTTAATCTGCTGCAAAAACAAAACCTGCAGAACTTTGACAGCTGGGCAAGTACATTTGGTGAAACTGTTTCAGCAATTGAACTTTCTCCTGAAGGAACTGGCTATCGCATGAAAACAAGATTTGCTCGTTTTTATAATCTTCCTGAGCTGATTGCAATGTTTAAGGAAGTTGCTGATATAAAAACATCAGATATGCTGAATCTGCCAGTACCCAATGCTCACTATGAAACTGTAGCAGTTGAAGCGAGTCCTGAACAAAAAGAAATGGTCAATATCTTAGCAAAAAGAGCTGAATCTATTCGTGATGGCCATGTTGATCCTACTGAAGATAACATGCTGAAAGTTACAAACGATGGTAGAAAATTAGCTTTAGAACAGCGACTTACTGATAATTCCTTAGATGACTATGATGGAAGCAAGGTCAATGCTTGTATCAATAATGTCATGCGTATTTATCATGAAACTAGCACTCAAAAATCAACTCAGTTAATTTTCTGTGATATGTCAACTCCAAAAAGCGGAGTCTTTAATGTCTATGAAGATATCAAGGAAAAGCTACTGCAAAGGGGAATCAATGAAAAAGAGATAGCCTTTATTCATAATGCCAATAGTGACATTCAAAAGAAAGAACTGTTTGCAAAGGTCAGAGATGGAAAGGTAAGGATACTTATTGGTTCAACTTCCAAGATGGGAGCAGGGACCAATGTACAGACTAAGCTTGTTGCTTCTCATGACCTTGACTGTCCATGGCGTCCTTCGGATTTGGAACAGCGTGGTGGAAGAATTATCAGGCAGGGTAATGAAAACAGTGATGTCTATATCTATCGTTATGTAACAAAGGGAACGTTTGATGCCTATTTATATCAGCTTGTGGAGAATAAACAAAAATTCATTTCACAGATTATGACAAGCAAATCACCAGTACGAAGTGCAGAAGATATTGATGAGGCGTGCATGAATTATGCAATGGTTAAATCTATTGCCAGTGGTGATCCACGAGTCATGGAAAAGATGAATTTAGATGAGCAGGTTAAAAAATTAAGACTTGCTAGAGAAAACTATTTTGGTCAGAAATATGAACTTGAGGACAAGGTTGCTGAATATTATCCACAGCAAATCAGTCGCATTCAATTTAGAATAACTGGACTTGAAGAAGATGTTCAAGCAAGGATAACACCTGAAGAATTTACAATGACTATTAAGAATATAACCTACAGTGAAAAAGAAAAAGCAGGTCAGGCAATCCTACTTGCATGTCAGCAAAATAAATCAGAAGATTTGTTTTATCTAGGTCATTATCGTGGTTTTGAAATGAGCATGGTCTATGACAGTTTCCAGCATTATCATAAGCTGTATTTAAAAAACAAGTTGAATCATACTGTTGAGCTTGGTCAGGATGTATTTGGAAATATCAAAAGAATTGATAATGTTATTGATGGTCTTGATAAAAAGCTAACAGTAGAAAAACAGCTTCTTGAAGAAATGAAACAGCAGTTTGAAAATGCAAAGGAGGAAATCCTTAAGCCATTTGCAAAAGAAGATGAATATATTGAAGCTACCAATAAGCTGTCTAAATTAAATAAGGAACTTGATATTGGTGCTCAAAATGAACCGGATGTCGAGCTATCTGAAGAAGAAATAAGCAATGAAGTAAAAACAAAAAATATATCACATACAAGATAGAAGGCTGATATTCAATAAAAGAATACCAGCTTTTTTTTATGGAGGAACACAAATGAAAAAGAAATATTTAACACCAGAAGAACTTGCTGAAGTAAAAAAGATAGATCTGCTGACTTATCTATATAACTATGAACCTAATGAACTTGTTAAATATGGAAGGGATACTTATGGTACAAAAACACACTCCAGCCTAACAATAAGAAATGGTCTTTGGACATGGTGGGTAAAAAATATTGGAGGACGAACAGCATTGGATTACCTTATTAAAGTGGAGGGCTTGAGCTTCTTAGAAGCTGCACTGCTTGTTGATGAATGCATCACTAAAGAAAAGCCAGTTATCAAAGAAATCCACAAAATCTTTTATGATAAATCAGAGTTTAAACTGCCTCCAAAAAGTTCTTTTCCACTTAAGATATATGATTATTTAACAAATAAGCGTCATATTGATAAGGAGATTGTAACTTATTATTTTCAAAGGGATATGCTTTATGAAGCTCAATATGACCATGCGATTATCTTTGTAGGGTGCAATGATAATCATAAGCCATGCTTTGCATCTAAGCGTTCTATCACAGGAGATGAACGTCGCAATCTTTCTGGAAGTGATAAAAGATACAGCTTCAGATTAGAAAATTCATTCAGTGATGTTGTTCATATTTTTGAAAGTCCAATTGATTTGATGTCATTTCAGACAATGCAGAAGATGAAAAAGCAAGAGTGGAATAAAGATAATTATCTTGCAATTGATGGAGCTTCATTAATTGGAAATGATATTAGTCATAGTGAAATACCTGTTGCTTTGGAATGGTTTTTAATGAAACATCCCCATATCAAGGTATTGGTTTTACATCTGGATAATGATCGTGCAGGACTGGAAACAAGTGAGAAAATTAAATATCATTTAGCAGACAGATATGAGATTCAAGACTGCAGACCAAAACACTGCAAGGACATAAATGATGTGCTTGCAAGAAAAGTATTAAGTCATCAAATCATTACAAGATAATTGAATGTTAAAAAATGAAAGGAAAACAATATGGAAAGAAAAGAATTAAAAAGAAAAATGGTTAATGAAGTTTTAAAATGTATTCAAAAACAAGTTGTATTTAATCGCAGTATCAGTTATAAAATGGAAGTAAAAGCACAAAGTATTTATTTTTGGATTCATCGCTATCAGTGTGATTTTAAGATTAACATCTATGCTGATGGAAATATTCAGCTTAAATTTAATGAAGCCTGTCATAAGGAATTTACATGTGATTACTATAAGTTTAATGAAGAAGATGATCTGGATTTATTGGTTAATCATTTTAAAAAGGATATGAATATGCTTTTAAAAGATTTTATAGAATATCCAATGGGATGGCATGTTATCATGGATTATCTTAGTCATGATGATAATTTTTTAGATATAAAGCTATTAAGAAATGATGATGAATGGATTAAAAATTATAAGAGTATTCGAAAATATTTTTAGAACAATTAAATCAGTTTAAAGACAAATAAAGATGAAAAAATAATAAAAAAATTAATAAGAAAACTTGAATTTTCAACAATTTATTGTATAATCTAAGTGAAGATAAAGAAAGAATTTATCTCAAAAAAATGGTAATAATTATTATGTATAATGATGTACATAATAGCATATTATACATTAGGAATGGTAACATTCTCGGTGAACAGGCACCGTAAAAAGTCGAATTCAAAAGGTAGAATTAAAAACAACCTTGTCCGAGTGTATATTGAAGAATATACGAGCCTAGCAGTAAGGAAACAATACTGTAGACAAGAGATAGTCTTAAAAATAATCTCGTCCGAGTGTATATTGAAGAATATACGAGCCTGGCGACCAGGATAAAACCTGTTTTTAATTTGATAGTATTAGCAGGTCATGTTGACCTGTTTTTTGTTTATAAGGGGAAAATAAAAATGCATAACTTGAATCAATCCAGTAAAAAAAGAATAAAAAATGATGTTATTAGTGGGGCAAGATTATACAAAAAATATCTTGTACCTAATGAGTTTTTGGTTATAACAGAAGATGGAGATTCAGTTGTTGTTTGTTTTCACAAGGAAGATTTTGCTCATCTTGCTGGTGTTCGTAATGTGTTTAGTGATTTAGATTTTTATAATCATTGTGCACTGGGTACATTAACTGAAGAAAATATAAAGACTGAACAGCATTATGATTTTGGAACAATCCGTAAAAAGATTATAAGAATAAAAAAGATAAACAAGATCATTTATGCAAATGCTGATACTAATCTTGTCTTGGTAAATTTGCATACGCATACTAGAGATTTTCCAATTGCAATAGAAAGTCCTGAAGATAAAATGGTTGTAGCTTTTATAGGTGATGATTTTCATGCAAGAAGTTTGAGAAATAACAATCAAACAAATGCAGATGAAAAGAAAAATATTATTGCAATTTTTTCAAGAGAAAAAAGATCAGAAGATAAATATGAACAACTTGTTTATATAAAGGATTATGAATATTTGAAAAATATTTATACTAAATTTGATGAAGTGATTTCAGTTAATATTTTAAAAGAATATGATGAGCATAATTTGAAATAACTATTATATAAAATGATATTTTAAGCAGTTACTTTATAAAAAAAGGAACTGTTTTTTTATAGGAGAGTGGTGTATTTGATTAAGAAAATCATAAAAGAAATACAAAAACTGGAACAACAAAAACAATTAAAACTAGATAAACGTAGTCAATTGGATGATGAATTAACAGTTATTAATTCACGTCTAAAAGAACTTAATAATCTCAAGAATCAGTATGAAAAATTAGAACAAAATGCTGATTCTTTTTTTATAAATACGAAAGGTCAAGGTGAAAAATAATGGCAAAATACAAAGTGGAAGTTACTGAAACATTACAGTATCAAGAAGAAATTGAAGCTAAAAGTGAAGAAGAAGCTTTGGAAAAATTAAAATCGAAATATTATAATGAAGACATTGTTCTTGATTATAGTCATCATACAAATACTGAATTTTGTGTATTGGAAAAAGTAAAAAAGAAAGATAGACCATCACGTTAATTTTTTTGATTGGTATCTTTTATATTTAAATTATGAAAGACTATCTTTATGTCTGTATTTGTAGCAAGCAAGGACTTTTGTCCCCAAAGTCAGCATGTTAGGGAAAATCCCTAAGACCCTCAAAAGTGAAAGTTGTTATTTTGATGTATCCATGCTATAAATGTTATATAAAGAGGTGTTGTGATTTATGAAAAAGAATAAGGGGAAGCAGGCTAAAAAAAGAATGAGCTTTTTAGAGAGAAAACCACAGGCAGAAAACTGGCTTGCTCATTTTAATGATGATGAAAATAAGGATATTGTTAAATGCTATCGTAAAAAGTTTGCAGTAGATAGATTGAAGGCAGTTGATGAATTGCAACGCTTAGGTGTTAAGCTAACCAAAGAACAAATTGCAAAAGAGAAAAAAGCAGTTAAGGCTCATCAGCAATCCCTGATTAATAGAAAGCGAAATAAAAAGAGAAAAAACTTGAAGCAAAAACTCAATCATTAATCAATATGGATCAGGATGATACATTTTATTATATTGCAGGTTATACAAGTGGTGGAGCACCTTATGGTGTGACATGGGAAGAAATGGGTTTAGAACCCTATGAAGATATTGAAGATTAATAAACCAGTCTTATGTTCAAAAGAACATAGGACTTTTTTTGAAAGGAAAGATGATGGTAAAGAAAAAAATAAACAGAACAAAAGAAATTAAAATTCGTTTAACACAACTTGAATTTGAAAAACTAAATAACTTGGTCAGCATGACTGGGCTTTCACGAGAGGAATATTTGAGGTCACTTATCAATAAAGTTGTACCAGCCAACAAACCAACTGATGAACTTGTTGAGATCATTAAACAGTTAAGGATGATTGGCAACAATCTTAATCAGATAGCTGTCATTGCTTATAAGACATCATCTATTGATGTCATGAAGTACAAACATGAATCAGAAAGACTTCAACAGGAGATTTTAAAAATCATGGAAAGCATAAACCAGTCAAGAACATTGGAGGAATCATAATGGCAACAACAAAAATATGGGCAGTTAATGATAACTTAAAACGTGTTCTTGAATATGTTTCAAATCCTGATAAAACAGAAAATAAGGATTTGAATGATTATCAGTTTAAAGGTTTGGAAAATGTGATTGAATATGCAGCAGATGATTTAAAAACAGAAAAGCAGTTTTATGTCAGTGGTGTCAACTGTTCTCCAGATAATGTTTTACAGCAGATGGTCAGTACAAAAAAAGCTGCTCAAAAGGAAGATGGCGTTCTAGCATTTCATTGTTATCAGTCATTTAGTCCAGGTGAGGTGACAGCAGAAACAGCACATGCGATTGGAGTGGAGCTTGCCAAAAGAATGTGGGGAAATGATTTTGAAGTATTGGTGACGACACATCTTGATAAAAAACATTTTCATAATCATTTCGTTGTTAATTCAGTTTCATGGACAACGCATAAAAGATTTTTAAATAAGCATATTGATTATGACAGGTTTAGAAGATTGTCAGATGATTTATGCAAGGAATATGCGTTGAGTGTTATCAGGCATCCCAAGAAAGCAAAACACTATTCAGAGTGGCTTGCTGAAAAACAGCGTATTCCTACAAGAAGAACGCTTATCAAGGATGATGTTGATCGTGCAATTCGTAACAGCAGAACTTTTACACAGTTTGTTAGAAATCTTAAAGAGATGGATTATGAAGTCAAGACTAATGTTAAGCACATTGCTGTCAAGCCACCAGGTGCTCCAAGATTTTTTAGACTTCATAATTTATCTAAAGATGAGGATTACAGTGAGGATGGGATCAAGGAAAGAATTCTCAGCAATACAATGTTTGTAGATGGTCCTACTCATGTAAAGAAAAAAACATTTTATTTTCATGGTCATTTTGAAAAGCAAAAGAAATTAAAAGGAATCAAGGCATTGTATTTTCATTATATGTATCGAATGGGAATTATCCGTAATCATGCACCTAATAAGGTGTATTTTTTGTTAAAGGAGGATATTCGTTATATGGATAAGATTACAAGAGAAGCAACACTGCTTGGTAAACAACAAATCAATACCTTAGAGGAACTTGAACAAAAGGAAAATGAAGTGAATGAAAAGCTAGAAAATTTGGTTAAAGAAAGAAGATGTCTTTACAACAAAGTAAAACGATGCCGTAAGCTTGAAACAAAAACAATGCTTCAACAGGATATTGAAACCTTATCAAATGAAATCAAGGAACTTAGAAAGGCGGTGAGACTTTATGGTGATATAAAGAAACGTTCAACTGTTATGAAAGATAAGCTTGAAAAAATTCATAAAGAGGAAATGGAACAAGCAAAAGATGATAAGCATCTAAGCAGACAATCAAAGTCAATATGATGAGTCATTATTTTTAGATAAGGAAAGGGGTGATGAAAATGGCAACAGGTGGAGAAACCGCAGATCAGGCAGTAAGGATGACACTTCAGGGTATAGAAGTTGCAGCTAATGTTGCACTTAAAGCTGGTGGCATGGCGTCCAAGTCTTTAGCAGTCACATTGTATGCGATACTAACCGATAAAAAGAAAGTGAAGGGGAAAACTCGATTACAGTCAATGCTCAAGTCAGGCAGAGAGTTGAAGGTTTTTGCAATCAGGCATGAAGACCTCAAAACATTCTGCAATGAGGCAAAACGTTATGGGGTACTTTATTCAGTTCTAAAGGAAAAAACAATACTGATGGCATTGTTGATATTATGGTGCGTGCAGAGGATGCAAGCAAGATTAGTCGCATTGTTGATAAATTTGAACTTGCAACAGTTGATACAAAAGCGATTAGAGATTCTGTACTGGCTAAGCAGTCTCAACAGTTAAATGATGTTCCAGTATTGAATGAAGATGAACATGATTGTCTTGTAGCTTCATTAATGGATTCAATGAAAGATGAAAAGTCAAATAGAGAAAACCCGACTTTAGCTCGAACGAAGAAGAAGGACGAGAATCAGTTCGAGCCTATTTTAGAGGGAACAGTTTCCACTACTACTAAACGTCCTTCTGTTCGCAAGGAATTAAATGAAATCAAGGAAAGAAAAAGCAAACTGTCAAGCAAAGACAATCACAAAATCATCAAAGACCAAAAAAGAAAAAACGTAAAAAGGAGCGATAAAATATGAGTGATATCTATTCAATATTAAATCAAACAAAAAAGGAAAGTCCTCAGCGACTTCCCAAAGAGGAATTTATCGAAAAAATTAAGCAGCAAAAAAATTCATTATATGAAATGTCCGAAATGCAGGTAATGAAGGTGATTAGTGAACCATCATCTTATATTCACTATCTATCAATGCTTGCTCAATTAGATTATACAGTAGCAAATACATTGTTAGTCATGGCACAAAAGCCTGATGCAATGATGCTTAAGGATAGTGAGCATTGGCGTAAGGATAAGCATTATATCAAAAAAGGTGAAAAGGGTATTCAGATACTTGAACCACAGGGAGAATATGAAAGACCTGATGGCAGTGTAGGTACAAACTATGCAGTAAAGTATGTCTTTGATGTTTCACAAATCAATGGCAAGATTAAGGTCAATCAGCCGTTTATGTCTACAGAAAATATTTTTACTGGATTGACTTATAATGCTCCAGTTCATTTATTTAATGATGATGCATTTGTAAGTCATCACAGTGTTTTATATTCACCAGCAGAGAAAACAATCTTTTATCGCAGTCATCTTTCGGAAAATGAATTAGTAGAAGGAATGATTAGAGAGTTCTGTTATGCTGAGTTCGATCAGCAGTATACTAACTTTGACCGTCAGCGAGATCATTTTATAGTTGAAAGTTCTGCCTATATTTTATGTTCAAAATTAGGTGTTAAAGTTAGCAATATGGAATTTGCTAATGAAGTGAGTCAGTATTTCTCTGGCATGGATGCTAGAAAAGTCAAAGAGGAATTAACCAACATCAAGGATTTATCCAATGATGTCTACAGTCGCATTGAAAGAGGGATTTACAAGACACATCAGCAGTCATTAGAAACATCACAGCCTAGCAGGGAGATGAGATAATTTATGTCATATCATAAAGAACCTGTTGTTGTTATTAAAGTTACTGATATTGAAAGAAGAATTATCATCAATGCATTAACAGAGTTAAGAAATCATCAAATTCGTCAGAATAAGAATTATGATTTTATTGAAACTATCATTGGCAAGGCTGCATGTGCTTCACCAGTTAAAGGAAGAATAGCCTATGAAGAAAGATAATCATATTGAAAATATTGTTTTGTTTGTCTTAGGCTTTATACCAGTTATATGGCTTGCCTTAATGATTGCTCCCTATATGTATGAAGGATTGTTTGTTGCAGTTGCTCAGTTGAGTGAAGCAGTGAATAATCCTTTTTCTATTCAATGGTGTGATGAAAGTTTAAGAACGATTGGGCTGTTTATTGTCATCTATATATGTGGGATAGGAATTTATTTATCCAACAAAAAGAACTATCGTCATAGCGAGGAATATGGTTCAGCAAAGTGGGCAAAGACTTATCAGGTCAATAAGAAATATGCCGATAAGGATTACTCACAAAATAAGCTGTTATCACAAAATGTTCGTATAGGTCTTGATGGCAAGAAACATCGCAGAAATCTCAATACACTTGTTATTGGTGGAAGTGGTGCAGGCAAGACAAGGTATTATGTTAAACCCAATGTCATGCAATGTAATACGAGTTTTGTGATTTTAGATCCTAAAGGAGAAATTTTACGTGATACTGGATATCTGCTTGAAAAGAATGGCTATGTCATCAAAATCATTGATTTAATCAATATGACCAAATCGCATTGCTATAATCCTTTTGCCTATATCAAGGATGATAAGGATGTCCTAAAATTAATTACAAATTTAATCAGAAATACAACACCAAAGGGAAGTCAAACAAATGACCCTTTTGGGAAAAGTCAGAGACTGCACTTCTTGAGGCTTTATGTCTATATCTTCTTCATGAAGCACCTCAGGAGGAACAAAACTTTACAATGGTCATGGAAATGATTGCAGCTGCTGACGTAAGAGAAGATGATGAAGATTATCAATCACCGCTTGATGAATTATTTGAACGACTTGAATTAAGAAATCCAGAAAGTCTTGCAGTGAAGCAGTATAAAATCTATAAGCAGGCAGCTGGTAAGACAGCAAAATCAATTCTTATTTCTGTTGGTGTACGTCTTGCTGCTTTTAATCTTGAAAGCATAGCAGGATTAACTGCAACTGATGAACTAGAACTTGAACAAGTTGGTGAAAGAAAAACAGCAATATTTTGTGTCATACCTGATAATGACAGTACCTTTAACTTTATTATCGGTATGCTGTATACACAGCTGTTCCAGATGCTTTATTACAGTGCAGACATTGTCCATGATGGAGAATTGCCTGTACCTGTTCATTTTCTGATGGACGAATTTGCAAATGTTGCCTTACCAGATGAGTTTGATAAGCTTCTTTCGACAATGCGTTCAAGACAAATCTTTGTATCTATCATTTTACAGAATTTAGCACAGATCAAGTCTCTTTATAAAGATTCATGGGAATCCATTGTAGGAAATAATGATACACTTTACTATCTTGGAGGGAATGAACAGTCAACGCATAAGTTTATGTCGGAGTATCTTGGTAAAGAAACGCTAGATACAAATACATTTGGTAAATCATCAGGAAGAAGTGGCAGCTATTCAACAAATTACCAGCAGGCAGGAAGGGAACTGTTGACTGCTGATGAAGTCAGACTTTTGGATAATGATTATGCATTGCTTTTTATCAGAGGAGAAAGACCTATATTTGATAAAAAGTATGATATTCTTAAACATCCTCATATACATGAAACAAGGGATGGAAAAGCTAAGGCATATGTTCATGGAAAAGCAAGGCATATGATTGATGACTGGCAAAATATTCTATTAAGTGACAGTGACTATGAACTTTTAAGTGATGAAGATATTGATGAATATTTTCATGATCTGATGGCTAAACAGTCATCTTAGAATTGAAATACAATAAGGTGTGGTTATGGCTTTGAATAGCTTAACTGCACTTTTTATTTTGAATAAGAAATTTGGAGGAAATAAATTAATGAAATTATCAAGAAAAATGAAAAGATATTTGAGCTTATATGTTTTATTTGTATTATTCTTAAATTTTGGAATTATCAATGTTTATGCCGAAGGTGATCCTTTGACAGTTGTCAATAATCTATCTAATTTTATATTCAGTCTTATTAGGGCAATTGGTATGATTTTACTTGGATTTGGAGTTGTGCAGGTAGGACTTTCATTAAAGAGCCATGATGCCAGTCAGAGAGCCAATGGATTTTTAACTGTTGCTGGTGGTATCATCATTACATTTGCAAAAGAGATTCTTAATTTGATTGTAGGTGGTTAATTTTGGACGGAATAATTGATAACTTAACCAATGCCATTAATACATGGAATCAAAAACTGGCAGAGATATGGCTATTACTGACACAGTCTCCTGAAACATTTCGAGGAGGACATATATGGCAGATTATTACTAAAATACATGGAGCACTTGTAGCTATTGGACTTGCACTACTTGTGCTTTTCTTTGTAGTAGGAGTATTAAAAACATGTATTAATTTTGATCAGGTCAAAAGACCAGAACAGGCTTTGAAATTATTTTTAAGATTTGTGATTGCACGAGCAATGGTTGTCTATGGCATGGAACTGATGATGAAGATTTTTGAAATCATTCAAGGAATTACTTCTAAGATTATGACAACTGTTGGCATTGGTGCAGCTACTTCTACTACACTGCCCAAAGAAATCATTACAGCAGTAGAAGATTGCGATTTTTAGAAAGTATTCCACTATGGGCAGTCACACTGCTTGGAGGATTATTTATTACAATACTATCTTTTATTTTAATTCTAACTGTCTATGGAAGATACTTTAAGCTTTACATGTATACAGCCATTTCACCAGTTCCGTTATCTTCATGGGCAGGTGAGGGTACACAGAATATGGCTGTTACTTTTATCAAGTCTTATATGGGCGTATGCATGGAAGGTGCTATCATTGTACTAGCTTGTATTATCTTTTCGGCATTTGCAGCGTCACCACCAGCAGTTGATACAACAGCAAGTGCAGTCAGCATGGTATGGTCATATATTGGCGAATTGATTTTTAATATGTTGATTTTAGTTGGTACTGTTAAGATGAGTGATCATGTTGTTAAAGATATGATGGGGTTATAGATTTTCTTCTATTGAAAAATAATATATGATATAATTTTTTTAATCAAACAGATAAATTGAAATTGAAGGGAATTTAACTTATGAAATTATATCAAAGAGATTATTGTAAGGGTCCAACTAAATTTGAAATGGAGGAATATGAACGAATTCGTGAGGAAGAAAAAATTGGAATGGGTTTATGCAGAAGAAATCTATATTCTCAATATCCAGAGGCTATTAGGCATTACAATAGCTTATTTCCAAATAACCATATTGAGTTATTTGACTGGAAAGCTTCTGGTAAAATGAGCGAACTTACTAAAGCGTTTGAACAACTCGTGCATGATAATACATCTAGAGAAAGGGATATTCTAAATTTTATTAATCATACTCCAGCACCATACATTATTGGCTCATTATTGATTTACAAGGATTTTGGACATCATGATACATTTATTTTTCCGGAGTTTTCTATTGGTGCCGGAACATATTTTGCAGATTATTTGATAGTAGGAAAAAATTCTGGAGGATATGAATTTTTATTTGTAGAGTTAGAAGCACCTCATAAAAGTACAACAATTAAGAGTGGTTATGAAGGATATGCTACAAGATCTGGTTTAAATCAAATTTCTGATTGGAAATACCAAATTGAAACAAATTTCGTATCAATAACAAAAGAATTTGAAAAGGCTTGTATTGATGTAGATAGATTACCTCAAGAGTTTAGGCAATATGATTCCACAAGAATGCATTATGTGGTTATTGCAGGATTACGAGATGACTATAATGATGTAACATATCGTACTAGGAGAGAAAAGATAAAATATCTAGGAATAGAAATGTATCATTATGATAATTTAATTGATTTTTCTAAAGCTTTAGAAGAAAAGAATACATTCTAGATTTATTGAATATCATTGCTTTGATAAATTGAAGTTGGCGAGATATAAAAAAGATACAGTATGTAAAGAGAATAGTAAATAAAATCTATAAATGATTAAAAGTAGTAAATCAGCAAATCAATCTTAGATTTCTTTTAAAAAGAAATATGTGAGTATATAGAATTTTTTTGAGGTTTGACTATGAAGTAATATTTTTATGTTCTTGCCTGCATTATTGTAGTTATAGTATGTGTATTTTTATAATATGATTGATCATGTTGTTAAGGATATAATGAGACTTTAATTGTGATAGAATTAACATTTAAAATAGAGTATAATCTTGTTGTTATGATAGATAGAGGTGATAAATCGTGAAAGGAATTATTGAATGGTATAATACAGATTTTTACAATATTATTTTTACATTAATAACTGTTGGTTTATCAGGATTAATATCATTGATAATAAGTCTGGAAATAGGAACAATTTAAAAATGTCAGTTATCTATCCGTTAATTGATTTGTTAAAGAGACAATATACCAATGACAATTATCAAAAGATTGTTAAATTATCAAAGGATTATAGTGTTCGATATTTAAAAAAAGAGAAAGAGAACAATTGCTTTCTTTATTAAACGTTTATAAAAAAGCAATAGTTAAAACAGAAGATAATGTTTGTGTAGATATTTTATTTGATTTTTTTCTAAATGTATTAAAAAAGGAAAATATAAATGTATATGTTATACCTATTGAAATAGATGGAGAATTAGTTGATTATGATTTTCCTTCTGATTTGTATTCTTTAGAGGATAACTTAAAAAAAATAATGAATAGATGTGATTATAATATGTAGGAAGAATATGAAGATATGTTTGGACACTCTATTGAAGATGAAATAGAGAGAATATATTCATATTATTTGAAGATGTTTAATTCATCTATTAATATACATTTTTTAGTGAAGAGTCAGCTGTTGACGTTATTAAAAAATCAGAAACTTATAAGGAATGGAAAGATGACCGTATTAAATTACGTAGTGAAATAGAAAGCTTTTTAAAACTTAGTATTTGTAAAAAAGTTAATAAAGAAATAAAGAGGTAATTATGGAAATAAAATTAAATAAAGAAATACGTGAGTATACAGAAAGCATTTTCTTTGGCTTGACCATGAGACAATGCTTTTTTCTGTCCTCGCATGTATTGGGGCAGTTATAGTATATTTTTATGCAATTGATACTTTTGGTATAGAAATAACAAGCTGGCTTTGTATATTGGTTGCAATGCCTTTAGCAGCTTTAGGCTTTGTAACCTATCAGGGAATGAATGCTGAAGAAATATTTGTTACAGCTATACGTTCACTGATACTTAGTCATAGAAAGCTATATTTCATGCCTACGAATATTTATTATGAATTATTAAAACCGATGATTATGAAAAAACAAAAGGAGGACAGCTTATCAGATGATAAAAAGTTACGAAAAATTAAAAAAGAAAGAAAAGCAAAAATATAAGGTTCCTAAGTCTGCACAGGATATTGTTCATGTTGATGTCATCCATAAGGATGGCATTTTTCAGGTAGGAAATAAATACACAAAGACCTATCGTTTTAGTGATATTAATTATGCCATTGCTTCAAAAGAAGAAAAAGAAGGAATGTTTCTTAATTACAGTGAACTTCTTAATTCATTAGATAGTTCAACAGTAACCAAGATTACAATCAACAATAGAAAAGTTGACTTAAACCAGATCAAAGAAAATATTCTGATAAAGATGCATGGAGATGGCAAGGATGATTTATCTAATGAGTATAACCAGATGCTCTTGGATAATATTGAAAAGTCAAATGGCATTGAACAGGAAAAGTATATAACTGTTTCTGTTTTTAAGAATAACATCAAGGATGCTAGAACATTTTTTAGCAGAGTGACTAATGAGTTGTCGACACATTTTTCTAAATTGGGTTCAAAACTGGAAGAACTGAGCTTAAATGAACGATTGAAGATACTTCATGATTTTTATCGTTCAGACAGTACTGAAGAATTTCATTTTGATTTGCAGAGTTCAATGAGATTAGGAAAGCATTTCAAGGATAGCATTTGTCCCTATGCACCAGAATTTTATCATCAGCATTTTAAATTCAATAACAAGTATGGATGTGTAATGTTCTTATCCAATTATGCAACCTATGTTAAGGATAACTTCGTTTCAGAACTTTGTGATTTCAATAAGCATCTTATGTATTCTATGGATATATTGACAATTCAGACTGATGAAGCAGTCAAAGAAGTTGAAAAAAGATTATTGAACGTAGAAACCAATATTGCAAACTGGCAAAGAAGGCAGAATGAAAATAACAACTTCAGTGCTGTTATACCCTATGATATGGAAGCTCAGCGTAAAGAAGCAAAGGAGTTTCTAGATGATTTAACAGTAAGAGATCAAAAGATGATGTTTGCGAATATTACGTTGGTACATCTTGCAGACAGTAAAGAAGAATTAGAGGCTGATAACGAAACATTGATGGCAATTGCCAGAAAGTATATGTGTGAGTTACAGCCTTTTTCATTTTCTCAAAGACAGCTTGATGGCTTGAATACTGTTCTTCCTATTGGGGCAAGGGATATAACTAATACTCGTACCTTATTGACTGAAAGCACAGCAGTATTTATGCCTTTTAGAGCACAGGAAGTCATGGATAAAGGTGGAATATGGTTTGGTCAAAATGCAATCACCAACAACATGATTATCTGCAATAAGGAAAATCTATTAAATCCTAATGCTTTTATTCTAGGTGTACCAGGCAGTGGAAAGTCGTTCATTACAAAAGAACAGATAGCAGTGCTGGCACGAGCGACCAATGATACGATTTTAATTGCTGATCCTGAGTCAGAATATACACCACTTGTAAAAGAATTAGGTGGTGAAGTGATTAAAATTGCAGCTGGCTCAAATGACCATATCAATGCAATGGACATGAGCAGTGGCTATGGTGACAGCAAGGACCCATTGAGTGATAAATCTGAATTTATTATGTCACTGTTTGAACAGCTTGATAAAAGGGAGTAGACTCCATTGAACATAGTATCATTGACAGATGTGTTAGAGAAGTCTATGAAGATAGTGAAAAAAGTGGCATTGTGCCAACGCTTTCAACATTAAGAATGAAGCTGCTTAATCAAAAAGAACCAGAAGCAAGAAAACTGGCACTTAAGCTGGAGTTGTTTACTGAAGGATCATTGAACATCTTTTCGCATCATACAAACGTTAATGTTAATAATCGTATTATTTCCTATGATATTCATTCACTAGGGAAACAGCTTAAAACAATGGGGTTATTGGTCATTACAGATGCAATCATCAATAAGGTCAACCAAAACTGGCTAGAGGGTAAAAGAACACACATTTTTATTGATGAGTTTCATATCGTTTTTGAAAATGAATATAGTGCAAGTTTCTTCAATTCAGCATGGAGACAGTTTAGAAAGAGAGATGGCTTTCCAACGGGAATTACACAAAATGTTGAATATCTTTTAGATAGTGTACAAGCAAGTACCATGTTATCAAATAGTGAGTTTATTATTATGCTGAATCAGGCTTACCAGGATAGAAACAGATTAGCTGATTTATTAAATATTTCAGATGAACAGCTGGTTCATATTACTAATGCACAGGCAGGTTGTGGGTTGATTAGATATGGTCAGTCATTAGTGCCATTTGTTAATCGTTTCCCAACCAATACCAGATTATACGAACTGATGACAACAAAACCATCGGATAGAAAGAAGGTCTTAACAAATGGATAAACAATTACCAATCAATAGCAATGAAGTGGTCAAGGAGTATCTTAAAATGCTTCTTGACCATGGATTATATAATGAGCATATGGAAACTAAAGAATTAGTTGATTATATAGCACATATGGAAAAGCACTATCATGAAATGAGCAAGGAACTGAATGAAATAAAAAATCTATTGTATTCATTGCAAAATCCTCAAACAAAATCAAGATTGAAAAACGCTATTGAAAAAACAGAGGTCATTATCAAAGATGGAACTGATAAGGTAATGAATATAAAAAATGAGATGATTTCATCAATGAAGGATTCCATTCAGTCATTTAAGCAAAAAGGTAAAGAAGGTGTTGTTAAAACAATCAATATCCTGCATTTTAAAGAAGCTTTGATGAGTGTAAGAAAATCTTTTTTATTCCATGAAGCAGTCACAAAATCTTGTTCAAACTGCTGATATGCTGACATCAGAAGTTCGACAAGCAAAGTCTCATTTGAAAAGTGTAGGGCATATTTTATTTAGAAAACCAACACATATCAAGATAGCTGATTACAGTAAATTAAATCTGATTCAAAAAAGTACGCGTTTTATATATCACTCTCTTGAAAGAATGATAATTCAAACGACAAATATGCTACACAAACTAGAAGATTTTGAAAAGCCTTCAGTTAAAGGTCAAATCAGATATTTAGAAAATAGCGTAAAAGATACACATATGCCTATAAATAAGAAAATAACAAAATCTAGATAAAATAAAAAAGCATTTCTATAACCAAGTGATCTTATCCAAGATAGTTCATTTAAATAGAAATGCTTTTATTTGATTAATGAAAAAATTACTCTTCCAGCAGTTTTTCAATTTTGGTGATTAGATCATTGTTTTTATTTTTTGCAGCATCAATACCGATAATAATACCTGCTTCAAGTGCAGTTTTTACATCGTAATAGCGATACATTTCATTAGCAGCTAAAAATGAGTTATTAACTTTTTCAATCATATCTTCAATAACTTCATTGCTTTCTCCATTTTGTATAGCATTCAATAAATCTTTTTGAGCCTTACTTTGTTTTTTCATAACACTTTTATAGTATGGATACTTTGTTATGTTGCATTCATAGTCTGATTCACATATAAATTCATCAATAATATCTTTTAAAGTTTTCATAGTCTTGCCTCCTTGTTGTTCATTTTAATATTAAAATATTTTTTTACAAATGTGCGATTATAAAGAAAGGGTGACCACAAATGAAGTATATCAATCAAGAACATCAAAAATTTTATCAGCAGACAATAAAAAGTGTTGGAATTAAAGATACTTATCATCAGGCATTATTTTATATATTAGGCATAGATAAGGACTGCCGCAGTCATATTCATGACCTATATGATTTTCAAAATTATCGAATAAAATTGAGTGGCATTAATCAACCATGGCAAACAACTGGTTCTATGCAATGTACACTATTAGCTTATAATTTATATAATGGATATGTATATAAAAAAGATTATCAGGAATCAACACCATATGACTTGTTTTCAAGTGAATATGGTTTTTATTTTATTGAATCAGTGAAATTAAGATATCCTAATCAGACAAAACTTAAGGAAAAGCAGGTGATACGTTAATGTCAGTCAAAATTAAGGATAAAGAAAAAGTACAGAGTATTAACAAGATGGATAGGCATCAAAATCTAAGACATTATAAAAAGCAGATTTCTTTCAAGGATAAAAGATTTGTGCAAGATGATAATGAACAATTACAAGATAATCAAACACCTCATCAAAAGGCAGTAAATAATGTTATCAAAAGTGAAAAGATAACAGCCAGTCAAACTGTATATAGAGGCAAGAAACTGTATCGTTCAAAAGTCAAGCAAAGACAACAAAACAAGGTAGATCATATTAGTGAATTTAACCCAAAACTACAAGCAACAGGTAATAATAACCTTGATAATATAAAAGGTAAACCTCTTTCAAAGATAAAATTATCAAGAAAAACAAAAAATATAAATTATCTATCTTCGATTGTTAGTAGGAATCATCAGTCAATGATGAAATCTTCTTATTTGAAAAAATATAAACAGTCATTTCAAGGTAAAAGTTCATCTTCATCTACGATAAAGAGTAAAGTAAAACATTCAGCTAAAGCAGTAAAGAGTGCAGGTAGTATTGTAAAAAAAACAGTTGGTGGACTTCACAAGCTAATCAGTTTAGGAACAGGTATGCTGATTATTATTGTGATTGTTTTATTCATTGGTATCTTTGCAGTATTAGGTGATGATTCAAGCACTAATACGTCATTGATGCCTTTAAATGAAGAAGTTATAGCTTATGAAGAAACAATCAGGAAATATGCAAAACAGTATAACATTGAGGATTATGTACCATTGTTACAGGCAGTGATGATGCAGGAAAGTGGTGGTAAAGGTAATGACCCAATGCAGTCAAGTGAGTGTGAATATAATAAGAAATATCCAAAAGAGCCTAATGGAATTACAGAAGCTGAATATTCCATTGATTGTGGAGTTCATTATTTTTCAGATTGCCTTACTTTAGCAAAAGTCAATAGTATTTCTGATACAAAAAATATATCTCTTGCATTGCAGGGATATAACTTTGGAAAAGGATACATTACATGGGCTATTGAACATTTTGATGGCTATACGAAAGCAAATGCCAAAGTCTATTCAGACCAAAAGAAAGCAGAATTACAGACAGAAGTATATGGTGATCCTAATTATGTAGCACACGTACTTCAGTATTATCATCTAGGAAATGGTGATATTGTTGCCGTAGCAAAATCACAGGTTGGGAATATTGGAGGCAGACCATACTGGTCATGGTATGGATTTGACAGCCATGTTGAATGGTGTGCATGCTTTGTATCGTGGTGTGCAAATGAAAGTGGCCAGCTGAATATCACAGTGCCTAAATTTTCAAGAGTTGAAGATGGGATTAAATGGTACAAAGATAATGGTAGATGGCAGGATAAAAATTATATACCTAAATCAGGAGATTTAATCTTTTTTGATTGGAACAATGACAATGATCCTGATCATGTAGGTATAATAGAAAAAATTGATAATAATTATATTTATACAATCGAAGGTAATAGTAATGATGAATGTAGAAGTAAAAAATATAAACAAAAAAATAATCATATTTTTGGATATGGGATATTATAATATATATAATGGCAAATTCCGTAATAAGATTATTTTATGGCTGATTTTAATTTTTTTGCGTATTCAATTGCAACTAAATTCAAATAAAAACTTATAATATGTGCTCTAGCGGCATAGTTATCATTACATGCTAAAAAAATGACATCATCATAATATTTAGCATCCTTCATTTTTTCATTACAAGTAATTAAAACAAAATAAGGACGTTGCTTTATTGAAAAATTATGATGAATAAAATGTCTGAAATAGTCACCAGAAAAAGATATGATTATTACAAGAGTATTATTATCAGCTTCTTTTATATATGTCTTTTGATGTTCTGGTAATAAAGATGAGGTCATTATTTTTCTTGATAAACCCATATCATTTTGAAATTTTTGAGCAATTGTTTGAGATTGTAAATTACCAAATATTCCAATTTCTTCATATTTATTAATAAGTAAAACAAGTTTGTTGACAGAAGATTCTGTTACAGAATCTTTTGATTTAATAATACTGTTTATCAAATCATTAAAAAATAAATCTTTTGTATCTTTAAAATCTTCTAATAAATATCGGTCATATTTATCTTGGCTTTTTGTTGTAGAAACATATAAATCTTGATTCAATTCATAGTAATTATCATAACCAATTTGTCGTGCGAAACGACTTACAGTAGATTTTGCACAATAGCAATTATTAGCAACATCATCAATTGAAACATGATTGACGATATAATTGTTTTTTAATAGATATTTAGCAATTCTATAATATGTAGAATTGACTTCTTCGCTATCTATAACTGCAGCTAAACTTGCACGTATTTTTCCCATTAGTATTAGTCCTCCATGAGCATTTTAAAAGAGTTTCTTATGATTAAATTTGGTTCAATCACTTTTTTCACAACATTAGAGTTATAAAATAGTTGAGTTAGTATTTCAAGACAAAGAGCTGCCATATTTTCCATAGGAACTTCAATTACTGTTAAAGCAGGATTGCTGTAGTTGTCATATTCAGGAAGACCATTACCAACACAAATAAGAGATAGATCATCAGGAATTGATATGTTATTAAGGTAACAATAATGCATAATTCCATAAGCAATGTTGTTACTTGGAACAAAAAGAACATCAATATTTTTAAAATCGATATCTTTTGCAATTTGGAAACCGTCTGCAATATTTTGGTCATTAACGTTATAAATTTTAATATTTGATGAAACGTGAGCTATAAATGCATTATCTCTAATTTTCATTCCATTAAAAACATATGGGGCTTTGACTAGTGCTATTTGTTGGAATTGTAAACAAAGATTAGCAGCAATTTCTCCAATTTTTTTATCATTAACAATAACACTACTATAATTATCAGCTTCACGATTGTATAAAACAATTGGAATGAGTGGAATAAATGATTTTAAAAATTGAAGATCTTTGGTGCTTGCATTAGCAATGATTGCACCATGAAAAGATGATGAACCTTGTAATTCGGTTTCTTTGTACAGTTCATCGTTTTGATATGTATAAATTACAATGTCGAAATTTAATCCTAATTTATTTATTTGTTTGTGTAGCCCATTTAAAAAACGAGCTAACATAACTTCACGAAAATCTGTTGTCCAAAAAAGTGCAATTGTTTTTCTTTCGGACGAAGAACGTAATTTTTTTGCTGATAAATTTGGTTGATAATTTAATGATTTTATAGCATTTGCCACTTTTTCTTGAGTATCTAAGGATATTTTTCTATCTTGTGCTTTTCCGTTTAAAATAATAGATACTGTACTTATAGAGACCCCCGCATATTTTGCTACATCTTTAATAGTTGCCATTATTGTCACTCCTTGCTTGTACTAATAATAACAAAAAAAATTATAATTTTCAACGAATAAGTAGAACGTTTTACTTTTTTTGAAAAAAGACTTGAATTTTAATGATAAAACGTTATACTTATTTACGTAGAACGTTTTACTTTTATACAAGGAGGAGAAAAATGAAAAAAATAAGAATTGGATCAGGAGCAGGATATGCTGGAGATAGAATTGAACCAGCTATTGATTTAATAGAAAGAGGAAATCTTGATTATATTATTTTTGAATGTTTAGCTGAAAGAACAATTTCTTTAGCACAAAAAGCAAAACAAAAAGATTCTCAGTTAGGATATAATGATTTATTTGAGTATCGTTTTGATAAAATCTTAGATGCTTTAAAACAACATTCAGTTAAGGTTGTGACAAATATGGGAGCAGCTAATCCAAAAGCAGCTGCATATAAATGTCAAGCCATGGCTCAAGAAAAAGGTTTGAGCCATCTTAAAATTGCTTATGTTGAAGGTGATGATATTGGTGATAAACTCAATAAATATCTTGATTATCAAGTTATCGAAACAGGAAAAACTTTAAATGATATTGATGGAGAGATATTGTCAGCTAATGGTTATATTGGTATTCAAGGAATTGTTGAAGCATTGAATAATGGTGCAGATATCATCATTACAGGTCGTGTGGCTGATCCTTCACTTGCATTAGGACCACTTGTCTATGAATTTAATTGGGCAATGGATGATTATGAAAAACTTGGCAAAGGAACTTGGATTGGACATTTATTAGAGTGCGCAGGACAAGTAACAGGTGGATATTTTGCTGATCCTGGATATAAAGATGTTCCAGAACTTTGGAATCTTGGTTTCCCAATTATTGAAGTTGAAGAAAGTGGCGATGCTATTGTAACAAAATTACCAAATACAGGGGGATCGTTACTACTGAAACTGTAAAAGAACAAACTTTATATGAAATTCAAAATCCTAAGGAATATTTTACTCCAGATGTTATTGCGATTTTTCTAAAGTACAGGTACATCAATTAGAAAAAGATGTTGTTCAAATTAGTCATGCAACTGGACATAAAGCAAATGGATATTATAAAACAAGTGTCGGATATCATGATTGCTATATTGGAGAAGGCCAAATCAGTTATGGTGGATTAAATGCACTTGCTAAAGCAAAATTAGCTAAAGAAGTTTTAGAACATCGTTTTGAAATGATTGGGTTAAAATATGAAGAAGTAAGATTTGATTTTATAGGAATGAATTCTCTATATAAAGATAGTATTTCTAGCTGTATTAATGAGTATACACCAACAGAAGTTAGATTAAGAGTTGCTGCAAGAGTCAAAGATATCAAACAAGCAGAATTGGTAGGAAATGAAGTCGAAGCATTATATACTAATGGACCATCTGGTGGAGGAGGAGCAGTTAAGAATATTAAAGATATTATCAGCATTGCTTCTATTTTAGTGCCAGTAGAAGATTTTCATATTACAGTAGGATATTTGGAGGTGTAAACATGAAGCTAAAAGAAATTGCTCATTCAAGAACAGGAGATAAAGGGAATATATCTGTTATATCTGTTATTGCTTATGATGAAAAAGATTATGAATATATTAAAGAAAATGTCACATCAACAAAATTAAAAGAATACTTTAAAGACATTGTTCATGGAACAATCACAAGATATGAAATTGACAGTATTGCAGCTTTGAATTTTGTTATGGAAGATGCATTGGGTGGCGAGTCACAAGATCTCTTGCTATTGATATGCATGGAAAAACTTTAGGCAGTGCATTATTAGAAATGGAGATTTAAGTATGAATATAAATAAGATAGTTATTGCTGGGGCAGGAACTATGGGATATTCTATGGCACAAATCTTTGCTCAATTTCATTATCAAGTCATGATTTATGATTTGAGTGATAAAGCTATAGAAAATGCTAAAAAACGTATCAGTGAAAATATAGATATATTAATAGATGAAAAAGAAATCACAAGTCAACAAGGTCAAGAGATAATGAGTTATTTATCATATACCACAAGTAAAGATTGTTTTAAAGATTGTGACTTGGTTGTTGAAAACATTATAGAAAATGTAGATATAAAAAAATCATTTTATAAAGACATATCTCAAATTGTCTCTGAGAATTGTATACTTGCTACAAATACATCAGGTATTTCTATTAATGAACTTGCTAGTTCAGTGAATAAACCAGAAAGATTTATTGGGATGCATTGGTTTAATCCTTGTCATTTGATTTTATTAATTGAAATCATAAAGGGTGATAATACGAGAGACGATGTCGCCCAAACAATCTATCAATTAAGTTTAGATATTCATAAAAAACCAGTTATTGTTCAAAAAGATGTTTTAGGTTTTGCTGCTAATCGTATACAGTTTGCTGTTTTAAGAGAAGCATTATTCCTAGTAGAACAAGGTGTTATATCTAAAGAAGGTATAGATGATGTGATGAAATATGGTCTTGGCTTTAGATATGCTTGTTTAGGTCCTTTGGAAGTTGCAGATCTTGGAGGATTAGATACTTTTTATCATATTAGTGATTATTTGATGCAAGATTTATGTGATAGTCATGAAATACCAAGAAGCTTAAAAGAACATTTTGATAAAGAAGAATACGGTGTAAAAGCTAAAAAAGGTTTTTATGATTATCAAGATGGAAAAGATTTAGAAGTTGTACAACAAAGAGATGAAAAACTTCTTAAAGTTTTTGAAGCGTTATATAAATAGAAAATTACAATTAATTCCTATAAGATGAAGTTTTATATCTATTTCTTATAGGAATTTTATATAAAGAATAAAAATATCTATATTAGGCTATCGATACTATGGAGTTGATTATTTTAATAATATTGATATACTTGATTTAAAGACAAAATGTAAAACTTTATAATTGTACTATAAAATAAAAAAAGGAGAGACCAAAAATGAATGATATTGAACAAATTGAGGAATTAATTCAAAGATACAAAGATAGTATTAGCACAGGTAATAAAGAAAACTTTTATTCTGTATGGTCACAAATTCAACATTGCTCACTTATATCTATAGATAAATATTTTGAAGGGATTGAATCTATTTTTAAAGATTTCCTACAAGATACTATTCATAGAATTTATAATAAAATTGATTTAATTTTAGAGGATATTAAAATAAATATTGTAAATAATGAATTAGCTATTATTGTCTTTCAATACCATACGGAATGTATTAAAAGTGAAACTTTGGAAGAATATGGTATTAAAGGGATAGAAACACAGATGATAATAAAAGAAAATAACGAATGGAAAATTTTACATATTCACTATTCAAAATCAGGTGATTAAATAAATAATAATGGTTTAAGCTTGTATAAGAGTTTAAATCTTTTTTTATTTCTAAAGTTCGATAATTTCGAACTTTGTTCAAATATATAGAAATTACGAGATTTAATTTATTTTATTAGTTAAACTAAACTCGTAGATTGAAATCATAAGATCATTCACAAAAGAAAAAAGAGAGGTGAAGAATGTGCGAAAAGGTTTTCCAAAAGATTTTTTATGGGGTGGAGCAACAGCTGCTACACAGTATGAAGGAGGGTATGATAAAGGAGGTAGAGGTTTATCAACAAATGATTTTGTAACTGAAGGGAGTCATCGCAATCCAAGAAAAATTTCTTGTAAACATTTAAATGGTACAACAGAGTTATTGGATCGTGAAAATGAAATGCCGAGTGACGCAGTTGGTTATATTATGAAAGATATTTATTATCCTAGTCACAAAGCAACAGATTTTTATCATCATTATAAAGAAGACATTGCATTGATGGCTGAAATGGGATTTAAATGTTTCAGAATGTCTATTTCTTGGACAAGAATTTTTCCAAAAGGTGGCATTCAGGGTGAAGAAGTAAATGAAGAAGGATTAAAATTTTATGACAGCGTTTTTAAAGAATTGAAAAAATATGATATAGAACCTTTAGTTACTATTTTCCATTTTGAAAATCCTGCCTATTTAGCTGATCATTACAATGGCTGGGCTGGGCGAGAAACTATTAATTGTTATTTAAGATATTGTAAAGTGATTTTCGAAAGATATAAAGATTTGGTAAAGTATTGGATACCAATTAATGAAATAAATGTTTTACGAGGGTATGCAAGACTAGGTTGCAAACAAATTGATGCAACAACAAGATATCAAGCGATGCATCATCTTTTTATAGCTAATGCACTAGCTACAAAATTAGGACATCAAATTATACCAGATGCACAAATTGGATGTATGTTGGCATTAAGTGGTCTTTATCCAGCTACATGTAAGCCTGAAGATGTCATGGGAGCTTTAGAATTTAGGAGACGAGCTTTGTTTTTTAGCGATGTAATGATGAGAGGATATTATCCTTCTTATACTGAATCAATGTTTGAACAATTAAATGCTGTTGTTCAAAAAGAAGATGGTGATGATGATATTATTGCAAGTTATACATCCGATTTTTTATCTTTTTCTTACTATCGAACTACAGTTTATAGAGATGGCATGCCCCATAAAACAGATACAGGTGGTCAAATGGGCGAACAAAACCCTTATTTACCTCATTCGGATTGGGGATGGCCAATAGATCCAATTGGATTAAGATATGTATTAAATGAATTATATGATCGTTATCAAAAACCATTATGGGTTGTTGAAAATGGTTTAGGTGCAGAAGATCATATTGAAGAAGATGGCTCAATTCAAGATGACTATCGTATCGATTATTTAAGAGAGCATATAAAAGAAATGAAAAAAGCGATTGTAAAAGATGGTGTCGACTTAATTGGTTATACAACTTGGGGATGTATTGATATTGTTTCATCAGGTACTGGTGAGATGAAAAAAGATATGGTTTTATTTATGTTGATATGGATGATAAAGGAAATGGAACTTTGGAAAGAAAAAGAAAAAATCATTTGATTGGTATAAGCAAGTTATTCAATCAAATGGTGAAAAATTAGAAACGGAGGGTGAAAAATATGTTTGATAAAATTTCAGAGAAAATGGGAATTCTTGCTGCAAAATTAAATGGTAATAAATATTTGATTACTATCAAGGATTCTTTCTTGTCAGTTATTCCATTGATTATTGTAGGATCAATTGGAACATTATTTAGTAGCGTTGTTTGTTCGCCAACAAATGGAATAGCTCAATTTAGCGGGTTTGAATGGTTAGCACAATATGCTCCATTATTTGATACAGTTAATTATGCGACAATGAATATTTTATCTATTTTGATTGCATATTATATTGGGTGTAATTTAGCAAAACATAATGGTTTAGAAGGAAACTTTGAAGGATTGGTTTCAGTTTGTGCATTTGTTTGTGCTGCTCCAACAACTATTACAGGAATGATTGGAAAAGAAAGTGTTGTGATGAGTGGAATAGGTGTTGATGTAACTAATTCTAAAGGATTATTTGTTGCTATGATTATTGGCATGATATGTATTGAATTATATTGTAAATTATCTAAATTTGATAAATTAAAAATTAAAATGCCTGATTCAGTACCGCCAAATGTTTCTAAATCATTTAGTGCATTGATTCCAACTATTATTATCTTATTTGGTGTATCAATTGTTTCATTTACATTTAATCAATTAACAGGTATGTATTTATCTGAAGCAATTTATAAATTATTGGCTATGCCAGTAACAGCAGCATTTCAAAATCCTATAGGTATAGTTTTATGTGCAATGATTGGTGCTATTTTCTGGGTATGTGGTTTACATGGTGCATCAATTGTAAATGGAGTTATCAATCCAATTGTTATTACTGCTTTACAAACAAATGCAGATTTAGTTTTAGCAAATCAAGCACCTACTGAAATTGTTACAAAACCATTTTGGACAATGTATGTAACTATGGGTGGATTTGGATGTACTATTGGTTTATTACTTGCAATTCTTATCGCTAGTAAAAGAACTGATGATAGATCAATTGCAAAACTATCTTTTGCTCCTGGATTGTTTGGAGTTAACGAACCACTAATTTTTGGATTACCAATTGTACTTAATCCTACTTTAGCAATTCCATTTATTTTAGCTCCTATGATTTGTGCCTCTATTGGATATTTTGCAACGTTAATTGGATTTGCAGCTAAAGCATATATTATGATTCCATGGTGCTTGCCACCTATAGTTAGTGGATTCTTAGCAACTGGTGGACATATTGGAACAGTTTTAACACAAATTATTTGTATTATAGTTTCTACACTTATTTATTTGCCTTTTGTAAAAATGAGAAATAAAGAAATTTAGAAACTAGGAAATATTAAATAAGTAGCAAGAAAATACCTCCCATTTTCTTTGCTACTTATTTTTTTAATGAAAAAATAGGAGTAGGGTTTTTATTTTAAAATTTGATTAGTTTTTAGATTTTCTTAAATAATAAAAAAGCTTATAAAGATAAATTTATAAGTTATCAAACCATTATTATTTTAACTGTGTTAAATAGTCAATCATAAAATGGGTATTTGATTAACTAAAATAAGTAAGAAATTTTCTTAAAGGACACAATCTGAAAAGTTTTTTGATAAAGATAAGCAAGAAAACAATGTTGTAATCATTGACATTACAATAAGAATAAGTATAATATACTCTATAAACAGATTAGAAAGCGAGGAATAATAATGCAGATTTCAAGTCGATTTACGATTGCTGTTCATATATTTGCCTGTATTGATATTTTCAAAGATGAGTCTAAGATTACAAGTGACTTTTTAGCTTCTAGTGTAAATGTCAATCCTGTTATTATAAGAAAAATTTTATCACAGTTAAAAACTGCTGGGCTTGTAGATGTACAACGTGGAAGTGGCGGTACTTCTATCACAAAGCCATTAGAAGAAATTAGTTTCCGTGATATTTATTTTGCAGTGGAATGTATTGATAATGGTGAGCTTTTTCACTTCCATGAAAATCCAAATCATAAATGCCCTGTTGGAAGAAATATTCATAATGTATTAGACAACAAATTAGCTCAAGTACAAAAAGCCCTTGAAGATGAACTACAAAAGATCACATTAGCAGATGTAATAAAAGATACACAATATTATATTGGGAAAGAGAATGAATAGAACGATAGAAACACGCTGTTTTCAAAGGCGTGTTTTCTTTTTGAAAAAATCAAATTATTTTCGTTGTAACTATTGACATTACAACCCGGAAGTTGTATACTTTAGTTGTAACAAAGGTAGTTACATCAAAAAAACAAAATAACAGGAGGAAATTTAAAATGAAAATTGCAGTAGTATGTGCAAACGGAAAAGCAGGAAAATTGATTGTAAAGGAAGCTGTAGAAAGAGGGATTGACGTTACCGCTATCGCCAAAGGGAAAAACGAAAGCAACGCACCTCATTATATCGAGAAAGACTTATTCGATTTGACAAAAGAAGATTTGCAGGACTTCGATGTTGTGATTGACGCTTTTGGAGCATGGACAGAAGAAACACTTCGCTTCACAGCACTTCATTAAACGCCTTATGTGATTTAGTAAGCAATACAGCAAAACGTCTTTTAGTCGTAGGTGGTGCTGGAAGTTTATATGTAAACAAAGAACATACGCTTTGTGTTTCAGACGGTGCGGATTTTCCAGAGGTATTTAAACCTCTTGCTTCAGCAATGGCAAAAGCATTGAAAGAACTTCGCAACAGAAATGATGTCAAGTGGACATATATCAGTCCAGCAGGCGACTTCCGTGCTGACGGGGAAAGAACAGGACAATATATTCTAGGCGGTGAAGAATTGACACTAAATTCTAAAGGTGAAAGTGTAATCAGCTATGCCGATTATGCGATTGCTATGATTGATGAAGCAACAAAAGGAAATCATATTCAGCAGAGAATTAGTGTCGTTTCTGAATAAGCAAAAAGACGAGGAGATACAAAATGAATGATGTAGTAAAATTTTTACAAGAAAACCCTGTACAGTATTTGGCAACAATCGGGCGTGACGGGAAAGCAAAGTGCAGACCATTTATGTTCTGCTTTGAAAAAGACGGAAAATTATGGTTTTGCACAAACCATACAAAAGATGTCTATAAGGATATGCAGGAAAATCCGAATGTAGAGGTATCTGTTTCCAGTCCTAGTTACGCATGGATTCGCTTAAACGGAAAAGCTGTTTTTGAAAATGATATGGAAGTGAAAGAACTTTGTATGAACAATCCTATCGTGAAAGGACAGTATAATACAGCAGATAATCCTATCTTTGAAGTATTCTATCTTGAAAACGCACAAGCTGTGATTGCTGATTTTTCTGGCAATCCACCAAAAGAATACACTTTATAAGTTAAAGACAGAAAGCCTGACGTGAAAAGTTGGGCTTTCTTACTAGGGAGGTATGGACATGACAAGTAACGAATGTTTAGCGTATATTGTAAATGAAATTCATTCTACTGTATTTGCGACAGTAGACAAAGATAGCAATCCCATAACCTGTGCGATTGATATGATGGACTATGACGAAAACGGATTGTACTTTTTGACGGCAAAAGGAAAAAGTTTTTATGACCGCTTGAAAAACAATTCTCACATTGCTTTTACGGGAATGAAAGGACAAGATACCCTTTCAAGCATTGCAGTTTCTATGCAGGGAAAGGTAAAAGAAATCGGCTCAGACAGATTGACTTCTCTTTTTGAAAAAATCCCTATATGTTAGCAATTTATCCTACTGTTGAGTCAAGAAATGCTTTAACTGTTTTTCAGATATATGAGGGTACGGGCGAATGGTTTGATTTATCAAAGAAGCCGATTGAAAGATTTTCTTTTCAAATAGGAAGTTATGAAGAAACTATACATGGATATTTTGTCAATGAACAATGTATCAACTGTAAACTTTGTTATTCTAAATGTCCTCAAAAGTGTATCGACTACTCAACAACACCTGTTCAAATTATTCAAAAAAATTGTCTGCATTGTGGGAACTGCTATGAAGTATGCCCTGTCCGTGCAATCGAAAAGAGGTAGCATTATGGAACAAAATAAACGATTAGATTATCTCATTCAATATCTGATAAATGAAGATAAACAATATTATGAAATTGCTATCCCAAAGTCAACAGATGAAAAGAAAAGGATATTGCGTTCTCTTATGAATGTTCGAGAACCCTTGCCTATCTCAAGGGAGTTTTTGAAAATTCAAGATGAATATTTGCAAGAAGAATTGAAAAGACAACAAATAATTTCTATCCAAGATTTAACACCACTAAAACCTCAATTATATTTATGGAAAGGCGATATAACGAAATTGCAGGCAGACGCAATCGTCAATGCTGGAAATAATGCTTTATTAGGGTGCTTTATCCCCTGCCATGGTTGTATAGATAATGCAATTCATTCTTATGCTGGCATACAGCTTCGCTTAGAATGTCAAAAAATCATGGAACAGCAAAATAGTCCTGAACCAACGGGAAAAGCAAAAATTACAAAAGGATATAATCTGCCTGCAAAGTATGTACTTCACACAGTCGGACCGATTATTCATGGAGCATTGCGTAAGAAAGATTGTTCGTTACTTGCTTCCTGTTACCGTTCTTGTTTGGAATTGGCAGACGCATACCATTTGAAATCAGTGGCTTTCTGCTGTATATCAACGGGCGAATTTCATTTTCCAAATGATATAGCAGGGAAAATTGCGGTTCAGACAGTAACGGAATACCTACAAGAAACACATTCGGAAATAGAGGTGATTTTTAATGTTTTTAAAGAAGAAGATTATCAAATCTACCAACGATTATTGGGATAGTCTAAAAGAGTTAAAAGAACAAATCGAAAATGCCGATGCTATTATCATTGGTGCAGGGGCAGGATTGTCTACATCAGCAGGGCTAGAATATGGTGGCAAACGCTTTTATGATAATTTTTCGGATTTTGCAGAAAAATACGGTTTGCAGGATATGTATTCGGCAGGCTTTTATCCTTTTGAAACGCTGAAAGAATATTGGGGATATTGGAGCAGACATATTTATCTTAATCGCTATCAAGCAATTCCTAATCGAGTTTATGATGATTTGTTGTCTTTAGTGAAAGATAAAGATTATTTTGTTTTAACAACCAATGTTGACCATTGTTTTCAAAAGGCTGGTTTTGATAAGAAACGATTATTTTATACACAAGGAGATTACGGATTGTTTCAATGTTCTAAAGCATGTCATCAAAAAACATATGATAACGAAGAACAAATTAAGGCAATGATAGAAACACAAAAAGATATGAAAATACCATTAGAATTAATTCCGTATTGTCCACATTGTGGAGCTCCAATGACAGTTAATTTACGTGTTGATGGAACATTTGTGCAAGATGAGGGATGGTATAATGCCTCAGAAAGATATAATGAATTTTTAAGAAACCATGATAATGATCATATATTATTTCTAGAGTTAGGAGTTGGAAATAACACACCTGCTATTATTAAATACCCGTTTTGGAATATGACTTCAAAAAATAAAAATACGGTCTATGCTTGTATCAATTATAGTGAAATATATTATCCTGATCAAATAAAAAAGAGAACAATCAGTATACAAAATGATATTAAGCAAGTATTAGTTGATTTATTATCGGTACAATTATAAGTAGTTAAATACTCTAAAATAAAATCTTTTCTATTAAAATAATAAACCATTATTTTTAGATGAAGTGGATATTTAATCTTATTATACGAAATCGTTCCGATTTCGTGTAATGGATTAGAAACTTCGTTTTATCATACGGAAACGATTTCGTATAATAAAACTTAAAGCAACCTTCCTTCTAGGTTGGGAATATACCATATTCCACCTGTCAGGTTACTTTAACTTTCTAATCCATTATATGATAAAAACTAGATGTAATAGCTTGAAGGGTATCAGTTCATTTATTGATATAAAAAAATTTGTAAATATCTTTTTAACTATTTTGTGTTTTACATTTATAATCATATTGAAATACGTTTTTTCTTTTTATGGAGTACTAAAATTATATAGTAGAATTAAACTATTGTGTCCTTTGAATTACATGAGCGAATATATGATATTAACTATATAAACAACGCAATAGTTTCATACTTAATATAAGATAAAGAATTATCTAAAATACAGTTGAAATATAAATTATTAGAGAATTATTTTTCAACATTTCCTATTATATTTTTAAATTAATAAATATTGATATAATACATTTGTGATGAAGAAAAGCTTCTATCATTAATTAATACTAAAGTCGAGGAGGAAAAAAGGATGAAAATTTTATTAGTATGTAATGCAGGTATGTCAACTAGTATGCTAGTGTCTAGGATGGAAAAGGCTGCTAAAGCAAAAGGTATTGATGCTACAATATTAGCAGTACCATTAACAAAGGCGGAAGTAGAAATAAATGAATGGGATGTTGTTATGCTTGGACCACAAGTTAGACATTGCTTGAACCAATTAAAAAAATGTTCTACAAATACACCAATTGAGATTATTGATATGCGTGATTATGGTTTGATGAATGGTGAAAAAGTTTTAGATAAAGCCATTCAAATCATTAATCAAAAATAGGAGGATAAAATGAAAAGTCGTATTTTAAATGAGAGATTAGCAGCTATTGTTGCAAGCCTTAGACATGGTGAAATGATATTTATTGCAGATGCAGGAAGTGGTACATCAGCTAAGGCAATGTATCCTTTGGATACAAATGTAGAATATTTGGATTTAGGAGTTGTTACTGGTTCTCCTAGTTTTAGAGATGTTTTTACTACTTTAATCAATTGTGGTGATTTTGAAGGTGCTATCGTAACTGAAGATATGAAAGAATTGAACCATGAAGATTTTCAAATTGTTAAAAAGGCTTTTGATAGTCAAAACATTCACATTATGCACTATATTCCTGAATATTATCAGATGAGAGATAGATGTAAAGCAGTTGTTCAAACTGGTGATTATGGTGTTCATGCTCAAGCCATTTTAATTGCAGGTTATCCAAGTGCGGATATTCCTATGAAGTGGTTAAAGGAAGGATTGAAAGAAGATGCTGAGTGAAAAAGAAAAAATGAAAATGGGTCAATGGTATGATGCTAACAATGATAGTGAGTTACTAGATACAAGGATAAAAGCACAAGATTTATGTTTTGAACTTAATCAATTAAAACCAAGTAACGAAAATGAAAGAAAAAAGTTAATTTGTCAGCTTCTAGGATGTTATCCACAAGATTTAGTATTACTTAGCCCTTTTACTTGTGATTATGGAGTTCATATTCATATTGGAAAGAATGTATTCATCAATATCAATAATTATTTTATGGATGGAGCAGATATAACAATAGGAGATAATGTTTTTATAGGACCGTCATGTGGCTTTTATACAGCGAATCATCCATTGGATTATAAGAACAGAAATAAAGGTTTAGAAAAAGCATTACCTATTACAATAGGAAATAATGTTTGGATTGGAGCAAATGTTTCTATTATGCCAGGAGTAATCGTGGGAGATGGATGTGTTATAGCGGCAAATACTGTTGTGACCAAAAATATAAAATCTAATTCATTAGTTGCAGGTGTCCCTGCTCGCATTATAAGGGAAATAAAACAATAGTGAGATAAAAATATGGACGAATTCTTACAAGATATAAATACATTGTTCTTTTTTAAATGGATATGTATTCAAGAAAACAAGAGATTTCAAATATATTTAAGTGAAAAGGATAAGAATATTATCTATATAGAAACGGAATATGGTATAGAAGAAGTTACCTTTAATCCACTAAATATCATTGAATTAAAGGTAACTAATAAAATAACCAAAGAAGTCAATTTCTATCTTCATTTTCAAATGAAAACTATAAAACATGCACTAGAATTATTTAACGAGATGATAGAAAGTATTATCAGTCTATCAAGTAAACCTGTTACTAAAGTTTTATTGAGCTGTTCAGGTGGATTGACAACAGGATTCTTTGCCCAAAGAATTAATGAGGTTATTCGGTTATTAGGATTGGATTTAAAAGTCGATGCAATAGGACATAACAATTTATATCAAATAGGAACCAACTATGATATCGTTTTACTAGCTCCTCAAATTTCATATTTACATGCAAAAGTTCATGATATTCTAAAAAATCAAATTGTTTTAAATATACCTCCACAAATTTTCGCAAAGTATGATGTTGGAAAAATCATTTCCTTGATAACTAAAGCAAATGAAAATAAAAAAAATCAGAAAATATTCAATCTAATGAATTACCAATAAACTTAGATATTAATGATCAAAGGCAAATCATTTGTTTAACTATCTTTAAAAATAAAGAACGTATCCACCTTACTTATCGCTTATATCAAAAAGGACAAGTTCTTACAGAAAATGAAATCATTAAGTATAACATATCTATTCAAGATATATATGATGTTTTAGATACTATTATATTGCATTATCCTAATATATCTATGATTGGTATGTCAATTCCTGGAATTATTCATAATGGTCTACTTTCATCTTCGTACATTAAAGATGTGAAAGATAATGATATAGAAATGGCATTTACAAGTAGATATACACAAAAAGTTATCATTACCAACGATGTGAATGCTGCCTCTTTAGGATATTATGTATCACAAAAACAATATCAAACATTTATGTTTTTATTTCAACCACTTTCTATAGGAGCTGGGGCTGGAATTATTGTTAATGGAAAGATTTTAGATGGCAGTCATCACTTTGCTGGTGAAGTCATATATTTACCATTAGATTTATCAAAAGATAGATCAGAACTTGTTCGTACTCCTGAGGGGACGCTTGAGTTAGTTTCTAAAACTATTTTATCTGCAATGTGTATTATTGATCCTCAAGCAATTATATTATTTAGTGATTTAATTACTCACGAAGATGAATTAAAAAAAGAAATTGAAAAAAGTATACCTTGTACATTTATTCCAGAAATAATTAAAATTGATAATGTATTAGAGTATATCCTACTAGGACAAATGGTTTTATGTTCACAAATGAAAGGAGGAAAATAAAATGTTTTGTGATTATCATGTACATACACATTTTAGTGATGATAGTGAATATGTTATGGAAGATGTTATAAAAGATGCCATAAGAATGAATATGAATGAAATATGTTTTACTGATCATGTTGATTATGGCATTAAAGTTGATCAAGAATTCTTAACAAAAGATGAAATTTTAAAACTTTCTCAAGGACATGAATTTGCTCCTTTGAATGTACACTATTCTCATTATTTTAAAGAAATTGAACGATTAAGAAAAATATATTCTCAAATAACAATTAAACAGGGAATGGAATTTGGAATTCAGACACATACCATTCCATTATTTCAAAAACTATTTAATCAATATGATTTTGATTTTATTATACTTTCATGTCATCAAGTGGAAGATAAAGAGTTTTGGACCCAAGATTTTCAAAGAGGAAAAACACAACAAGAATATAATTTAAGATATTACCAAGAAATACTGAATGTCATAACACAATATAAAGATTATAGTGTTTTAGGACATTTGGATTTAATTGCAAGATATGATCGAGCAGGAAATTATTCTTTTCAGAATATTAAAAGTATTGTTACCGAAATATTAAAGATAGTTATTCAAGAAGGAAAAGGTATTGAGATAAATACATCTTCTTATCGTTATAATTTGAAAGATTTAACACCATCAAGAGATATTTTAAAATTATATAAAGAGCTTGGTGGAAAAATTATAACTATTGGTAGCGACAGTCATAAAAAAGAGCATTTAGGAGCATATATTAAAGAAACAAAAAAAGAACTTAAAACTTTAGGTTTTGAATATTATTGTACTTTTAAAAATATGGAACCAATATTTCATAAATTATAAAATGATTATATAATTTAGAAAAAACATAATGAAAGCAGGATAAAGTAATGAAAAAAGTATTATGCCTAGATTTGAAATATACTGCTTGTCAAGTGTTCTATTATGCAACGTTTTGTGCCACGATGAGTTATGCTTCTGTTTTTTTATTAGATAGAGGATTTAATAACTCTGAAATTGGTGCTGTTTTATCAATTGTCAGTATGATTGCGGTTTTTTCACAACCGATGTTAGCATCATTTGCAGATGATCATATAGAAATACCTATTAATAAAATGGTATGTTATGTGATGTTAATTGTTATAGCATTATCAGCAATTGTTTATTTCTTATCGATATTAGAAGTTGTATTATTAATAATGGTAGTTAGTATATTCTCATAGGTGAATACAATCATGCCATTAATGAATGCCATGGCATTTATGTTTGAATATCATGGTATTGAAGTCAATTATGGTTTAGCAAGAGGATTAGGTTCTATTGCTTATGCTGTTACTTCATTAATATTAGGAAATATCGTTAATATGTACGATGCTTTGTTAATACCAATATTCTATATTATCTTTTCGGCATTAATGTATATTGTCGTTCGTATATATGTTTTACCTAAAAATTATCAAGATACGAAAGTTGATGTAGAAAAAGAAATTATTGAAGGTAAAAAACTATCATTTATTGCCTTCTGTACAAAGTAAAAAAATTTATTTTTTTACTTGTAGGGTTTGTTGGTGTTTATTTGACACATACAATTCTTAATAACTTCTTTATTCAAATTATCATACCTATTGGTGGTGATACTGGCGATATGGGTGTGGCAGTTTTCTTAGCTGCTCTGCTTGAATTACCAACAATGGCTGGATTCAATAAGTTGAGTCAAAAGGTTAATTGTGGAACTTTAATTAAAGTTCTATTATTATCTTCTCTTTAAAACATGTTTTAACATATTTTGCGACAAGTATGTCAATGATTTATGTGGCTCAATTAATGCAAATGGGAGCCTATGCATTATTTATTCCATCAGCTGTTTATTATGTAAAGAAGAAAATGTATGCTGCAGATATTAATAAAGGTCAATCATTGGTTACAATGGCTATGACATTATCAGAAATTTTCGCTAATCTTATTGGTGGTGTTTTATTAGATATTGTTGGAGTACGTTCCGTATTATTAATTGGTGTTGTTATTTTTGTGATTGGCTCAATTATTGTATTGATTACAACAAAAAAAGCATAAAAATTCTTCATAATGTAAAAGTTTGGCTTTCTTTAAATGTGTAGGTAAACAAATAAAATTAACGAGAGGCAATCAAGAGTTATCTATTAGTCTTCAAAAATCAACAGATAATTTAAAGGGAACTCCGATTTACAATCAGAATTCCCTTTAAAAATTTTGGAACGACCTTTAAAAAAATTCAGTTTTAGAGTACCTTTTATTTTTATGTTGATTTAGTTTTAGTGTTTCTTCTTTTCGAAATTGAGAAGGAGAAAGATTATATTTATTTTTAAATGTTTTAGAAAAAGCAAGTTGATCATCAAACCCTAGGGAATCAGCTATTACAGAAATAGGCAATGTAGTTGTTGCTAGCAATGATTTTGCTTTTTTTAATTTTAAATTCTTAAGGTAATTTTTTGGAGAAATTCCGAATTTGTCATGAAATACTTTTGTTAAATAATTAGGATGAACTCCCAATTCTTTTGCGATATCCTTGATTTTTATTTTTTCAGGATAATTGATATCTAGATAATGTTTTGCCTCATCTGCTATTGACGGAGAATTGACTAAATTGTCATCAAGTTCAAGATTCTCGAATAACATTGACATGATATCTAATAAGATACTGTTGCATTTTAAAAAGCGACTCGTTTTATTTGTATTTAATTTAAGAATTTCAAATATAGGATTTTTATATTTGTCAATATCTAAATCATGAATAATAAATACATCATTTGAGAATTGCATTAATTCATGTGCATAAATTTGAGATTTTATTCCTGAGAAATTAATCCAAACATAGCACCAAGGTTCTATTGCATCAGCTTTATAGTAGCACACCTTTCCCGATGGAATGATAAAAGCGTCACCTTTGGCTAAATGAAATACGTGTCCATTAATTGTGAACTCTCCTTTCCCGTATAAAACAAAATGAATAAGTTGATAAGATCTTAATTTAGGACCCCAACTATGATTTGCGACACATTGTTCGTAACCGGCGCTATAAAAGGAAAGGTCAGATATAGAACTGTACAATAGATTTTCTGGAGATTCTTTATATTCTTTCATATTTTAATTATATATCAAAATATTAGTTTTTGCTATATATAAGTGTAGAATAACCATACTAATTTATTTACGTATGTTGTTAAATAAAACTATAAGATATTTCTTGCAAAAGAAATTTTAGAAATTGAAAGGAGTAAATATAAGTGAGTATAGTTTTTAGGAAGAATAACTGTATTGCCCATATGAAAAATGATAAATTAAGTTACATCATTGAGGTGGTTGACAATAAGTATCTTGTACATCGTTATTTAGGAGTCCATTAAGAAATTATCATTGTAATGAAAATTTATATGATTTTAAGCGAGCGTATTCAACTGTAGGAGACATAAGTTTGAATAATGTTTATTTTGATGATATTCCTTTTGAAATTCCAACAAGAGGTAGGGGAGATTTTAGAATTCCTATGTTATCAATTATTCCCGAAAATGGTGTAGATTATCTTGATTTGAATTTTGTGAAGTGGGAAATATGTAAAAATAAACCTATACTTGAGGGGTTACCAAGTACGTTTGGTGAGAGTGATGAAGTAGATACATTGAAAATTATATGTGAAGATGATATCGCTAAAATAAGAGTAATTATGTATTATTCTTTGTTTAAAGAAAGAGGAGTAATTGCGAGGCATCAAAAAATTGAAAATTATGGTAAAGAAAATATTGTTATTCAAGATGCAAAAAGTTGGTCAGTGGATCTGCCTTTTCAAAAATACGATTGGATATCATTGTATGGAACATATGCTCAAGAAGCCAATATAGAAAGATTCTCGTTACATCATGGTATTCAAAAAATAGAAAGTATTCGAGGAAGTAGTAGTCCTCAACATCAACCCTTTTTGCACTAGCTTCTTCAGGTGCCAGTGAAAATCATGGTGAAATATTTGCTTTTCAACTTATATATAGTGGTAATTTCATAGCTCAAGCTGAAATGGATCAATTTGGCAATGTACGTTCGCAAATAGGAATAAATTCAGATAGTTTTCAATGGACTTTACATCCTGGTGAATCTTTTACAACACCGGAAGCAATACTAAACTATTCTCAAAATGGTTTAAATGAAATGAGTCAAAATTTTCATTGGTTATATCAATACCATTTAATGCCTCGTCGTTTCATTGATAAACGCAGACCAGTATTGCTTAATTCTTGGGAAGGAATGTATTATGATGTTTCTATCGATAAAATTGATAGACAAACAGATTTGGCAAAAGAACTTGGAATTGATTTGTTTGTTCTAGACGATGGTTGGTTTAGATTAGGAAATACGAGTGAATCTGGCATTGGAGACTGGCAATGTAATGAAAGTAAATTACCCGGAGGAATAAAAGAATTTCACAATTGGTTCATGACAAAGGTATGAAGTTCGGATTATGGTTTGAACCAGAGGTTGTTAATAAAAATAGTCAGTTATATAAACAACATCCGGATTGGATTCTTCATGTTCCGTCATATACACCTATGGAAGGGCGACATGAATATGTTTTAGATTTATCTAGAAAAGAAGTGCGTGATTATATTATTTGTTCATTAGAAAAATATCTGAAGCCAGGATATCTAGATTATATAAAATGGGATATGAATAGACCACTAACTGATGTGAATTCTTCATTTTTAAAAAAATCACAAAAAGGAGAAATTTACCATCGATATATATTAGGTCTGTATGAAATATTAGATATTATCACTAGAAAATATCCAAACCTTCTTATAGAAGGATGCTCTAGTGGTGGAGCGAGATTTGATCCGGGTATTCTTAGTTATGTTGGACAAAATTGGTGTAGTGATAATACCGATTGCTTTGACCGTACAGTAATTCAAAAAGGATTTAGTATGTTATATCCTCCAGTAGCGATGGGGGCTCATGTTAGTATAACACCTAATCATCAAACAGGAAGAGAGACAACTTTTGATGCAAGGTATAAAGTTGCAAAAATGTATAACTTTGGTTATGAACTGGATCTAGAAAAATGTTCTAATGAAGAACGAGATGAAATTTACAAACAAATAATTTCATATAAAAAATTACAGAAACTTATTATGAATGGTGTGTTTTATCGACATGAAATGTCTAATAAAAATTATGAAATGTGGTCTATCTGTAATGAAAATAGATCGGAATGTCATGTAATGATATTTCAAAAGATGTATTCACCATTATTATCGCATGAAAGATTTACGATTCCATATCTTGATCAAGATATGGATTATTGTGAAGAAGAAAGTAATCTTATTTATGGCGGTGACGAACTAGCATCGATAGGATTTTATGTTCCTATTATTAAGGAAGATTTTCATGTGTTTGAATATCATTTTAAAAGTTGCTAAAATATTAGTTTTATCCATATTTAGATTAAGAAAATATATTTTAAGGATTAATGAATAAAGGTAAAATATTAGTAGGTTAAAGGAAATATGCATATTGATAACTTAGAGAGGAGTTTATATGAGAAAAATTATATTAGCGTCCCATGGGGATTTAGCAAAAGGAATGAAATCAACAATTAAGATGTTGTCAGGAATTGATGATAATATAGTTGCTGTTGGATTTTATGACGGAGAAGATGTTAAGAATGTATTCAATAAAGTCGAGAGCATGCTTAATATTGAAGATGAATTTATTATTATTACAGATTTACCCGGAGGTAGTGTTAATACTGTATTAACACCACTTGTAAGACGAGGCAATGTTCATTTGATTTCAGGTATGAATACTGTTCTTGTTCTTATGTTGGCATTATGTACAAGTTATGAAATTGAATGTATTTTAAATTGTATTGATGAAGGAAAGACATCGATGGTTTATGTGAATGAGATATTAAAAGAAAATAAAAAAGAAGAAAGTGGTGATTTTTTTGATTAAATTAATGAGAATTGATGAACGTTTAATTCATGGTCAAGTTGCAGTAGTATGGAGTAAATTCTTAGGAATCAATAGAATTGTAGTTGCAGATGATGAAGTCATTAAAAATGAGATGCAACTTATGGCTTTGAAAATGGCTGTTCCTAGCGGTGTAAAAGCAAGTATTGTTTCGTGCGATAAAGCAATCACTTTACTTAATGATCCACGTGCAGAAAATTTAAAAATCTTATTAATTGTTAGTAATCCAGAAACAGCATTAAAAATGATGAACAATGTACAAGGAATATCTAGTATCAATGTTGGTAATTATGGACGTATGTCTCAATTGATAGGAGATAAAGAAAAAAAGAACAACTAGCAAAGAATCTATTTGTGACAAATATAGATAAAAAGGTATTTAATGATTTACTTCAGTTAGGCGTAGATGTCAATTATCAACCAGTACCAACTGATAAAGCACAACCAATAGGTATGTTAATTAAATAGAAGGAAGAAGAGGGAAATATAATATGTTAGTAGATGCTTTATTAATAGGGTTACTTATGTTCCTAGGTATGTTAACAGACACAGGATTAGGTGATCCGATGATCAAAAGACCACTTGTTATGGGAACGTTAACTGGATTGGTCTTAGGTGATTTGCATTCGGGGATTGTTATGGGTGCTTCATTAGAAGTAATCTTTTTAGGAATTACATCAATTGGTGGTGCTCTACCATCTGATTCATTTACTGGAGCAATTTTTGGAACAGCGTTCGCAATTATATCTAATCAAAGTACAGAAGCAGCTATGGCTTTAGCTGTACCGATCAGTTTGCTAGCTACAACAATTACAACTGTTGTCAATATTGGTTTTGCAGCAATGATGCCTCAAGTGGATAAATTTAATGAAGAAGGTAATCAAAAAGGGGTTGTAGTAATACAGATGGCTTGTATGATTTTAAAGCCTTTAGCATTTGGAGTTATTGGTTTCTTAGGTATTATGCTAGGTTCAGATGTCATATCTTCATTAATTAATTCTATACCAGATGTTATTATGAATGGCTTAACTGTAGCGGGACAAACACTCCCTGCTTTAGGAATGGCGATGCTATTAAACATGTTATGGGATAAAAAGATTGCTGTATTTCTTGTTCTTGGATTTGTTCTCTATGCTTATTTAGAATTGCCACTTATTGCGATTTGTTTGATTGGTGTTGTAATTGCTATGTATACAAGTTATAAAGATATAGATTTAAATAATTCATTAAATAGTAAAAGATCAGAATTGGCTTTTGAAAATGATAATAGTGAGGAGGATTTCTTTAATGATTAGGATCAAAGAAGGTTTATCTAAAGAAGATAAAAAAATGTTAAATAAGGTATTCTTAAGATCGTTTACTATATTTGCGAGTTGGAATCAAGTACGTGCAAGTGGTTTGTCTTTTGAATATGCTATGCTACCTGTTATTAACAGATATTATAAGACAAAAGAAGAACGTACTGAAGCCATGAAACGAAGTGTAGATTATTTTAATATTAATTCTGCTTTATCTACATTTTTGTTGGGAATTACCGCCAGTATGGAAAAAGAAAATAGTGAGAATGATGATTTTGATACATATTCTATTAATGCAGTAAAAGCAAGTTTAATGGGTCCTTTATCAGGTATTGGTGATTCGTTTTTTGGGGAACGTTTAGAGTAATTGCTGCTGGAATTGGTATTTCATTAGGACAAGATGGATCAGTTTTAGGACCTATTATTTTCTTGTTATTATATAATATTCCTTACATTCTTACACGCTACTTTGGTACATATTTAGGATTTACATTAGGAAGCAAATATATTAAAGAAGCTTATGAAAATGGAATTATGTCCATTATCACAAAAGCAGTTGGAATAGTTGGGTTAATGATGGTCGGAGGGATGATTTGTCAAACCGTCGGTTTAACAACAACACTAAATTTTAATTTAGGTGGTATTGAATATAAACTTCAAGAAATATTAGATCAAATATTAAAGGGTATGTTACCTTTAACGGCAACATTTACGTGTTTTGGATTAATTAGGAAGAAAGTAAGTCCTAACTTAATTCTTATCGGAATTATTGTTGTAAGTTTTGTATTAAGTTTATTAGGAATTTGTGGGTAGTCATACTTTATTTCTCCCAAGATATAAATTGATTTTTGATTTTTGTACTATCTACATATAGACTAAGGCCAACTGTTAAGTTGGCCTTAGTCTATATAATTATTAATTTTAAAATCAAGATTCTTGTCATAATCTCTATTAAAATAACATGCATATATGCAATCTAATAGATATTGCAATGAAATACGAGATGAAAATGAAGCGATTTTTTCTTCAGATGCTTCATAAGAAGAAAAGTACAAATGATAATCGATATACTTGGCAAATGGAATATGAACAGTTGAAGAAATAAGTACCATTTTCACATTTTTTTCTTTCAATGTTTTTACAATCTCATTAAGATAAGGTGTTTTTCCAGCATAACTCACAATAACTACAACATCACTTTTTTTACATGATTGAGCTGTCCAATGCTGATAAAAGCGCTCTTTAACAACTTCTACACTCACACCAATCTCTAACATATTCTGTTGAAAGCTTTCTACCATAAAATAATTACCTATGGAAGGAAACATAATAATATTATTAGCATTATATAGTGTTTGAATAACTTCTAAAAAAACATCTAAGTCAACTAAATTAAACGTTGATTTTAAAGTTTGATCATATAAAGATAACATTTTAGACATAATTTGATGATGGGTATTTAATTTATGAAATGGATAGTTATAATCAACATCTTGTTTTTCTTGTTTTCTATTTTCTAATTGTAATGAAATTTGAACTTTTAATTGATTAAGACCAGAAAGACCTAGTTTTTCAATAACACGATAAATTGTAGATGAAGATACATAAGATTTTTTAACAAGTTGTTGAAGGTCTAATGTTAAAACTTCATGAGGGTAATTTATAATATAGCTTGCAAAAATTTTTTCACTTTCCGTAAAATGATCGATTTGCTTAATTTTTGTAAAAATATTCATATTATCACATCCTAATAGAGAAATTAAAATTTTATTATTATTCTTTTATAATCATAACAAAACATATTTATAATTTCAATGTAAGAAAGAAGTATTAATACTAAAGGTTCTTACTCGAAGTTGGGTAAATAAATAATTTTAGATAAACTTATAGGGACAAAACCACGAGTATATTCAATAGTTTTGAATCTATTCTAATTATTTACATATTTTATTAACACCCCAAAATAAGTACGAACCATACTAAATAATTCTCTTTTTATTTATTCTAAATGTTTATTAAAGAAAAATGTAAGGAGGTGTTTGTAATTTTAACAAAATATCGATGATTTTTGGTTGTATATCTTTATAATTAATTTTATTAATAAAATGTATAAATTATTATGAATTACTAATATGCTTTTTAATCTTTTATTTGATCATTTAACAACATTTATAGTTTGTATTGTTAAATAAATATTTACTATTCTTTTGTTTTTTTATCCATTATAGACAACTGATATTAAAAACATAATTAAACAATTTAAAATGGTAAATAAAATATAATGGTGAATTAAAAAATAAATTAAATAGAAAAGTTTTAAAGTTTAGTTGAAATATATCTAGAAAACTTATGTCCTATTATTCTTTATGAATCTGCCTTCACTGTTTCATTTTCAAAATGATTATAACTGATAAATTCATTCATAAGACATTTGAGAGTTTTAAATATGATTTTTTGTTGCGAATCAGTACATTGAGATAATTGAATAGAAAGAGAATTCATCATCGTTGATTGAAAACTAAGTTGTTCAATATACACAATGCTATCTAAAGAAATATTTAGTTCTTTGACTAAAATAGTAATAATTTCAAATGAAGCATTTGCAATACCATTTTCAATATTTGCAATATGGCGTCGTGATATTCCTGTTATCTCGGCCAAATCTTGTTGAGAATAACCTTTCTGCTTTCTATGTTCTCTAATTGAGTTTCCTAATCTTTTTAATGTTTTTTCAGGCATTATTGTTCACCTCTATATTATTCTATCGTTTACATTATCTTTAATATATAACCTAATAAATCACAAAAATGTGCATGATAATTCATAATTAGATATAGTCATATTTGCTATTAGGAGGTTTTGATGAGAATTGATGGCGTAAGTCATACATTTTTATTGCTTTTTTCAGGGATTCTTAATAGCAAAGTAGGATATAGATGTGCATTATTAATCACAATTCAATGTATTGAAAGAAAGAACAAATTTTTTTATAAGTTTGTTCTTTTTTTGTACGTTTTTTATATGAACAAAGCTCCGCCAAATATCTTTTTTCAAATTATTGAAAGGAGAAATAAGGTGAAGAATGATTATAGAAAAAATCACTTTTGGGTGAAAGAAATTAATGGTAAAAAAATCTATTACATAAAAATTCAAAAACAATGGGTAGAGGTTAATAAAGATATCTATGTAATTTGCAGAAATAGTTATCAAAGAATGAATTATGAAATAAAAAAGATATGAATAATCCTCGTTATTCAGATATTAACAATATTGATTTATATGGTCATTATCAAGAATTTGATTATATAAATGAGCTTTATATTGAAGATATAAACAAACTGTTAATTACAGTATTGCAAGAATTAGATGATTATGAGGCATACATCATAAATAGTATTTATTTTCTTGATATGAAAGAAAATGAAGTAGCTAAGAGTTTAGGAATATCGCAGCAAAAATTAAACTATCAGAAAAAAGAATATTAAAAAAATTAAAGAAAATTTTGTTAAATCGAATTTGATTCTGCAGTCTTGTATGAAAAGCATTGGCTTTTCATAGGAGGAAACAGATATGAAAGATTCAAAAGCATTTATTTATTGTCGTGTATCAAACAGGCACTTACAAAATTTACTTTATTATCAGGAGGATGTACTTACAAAACTAGCACATTCTTTTGATATAGATGTGGTTGCTGTTGCTAAAGAAGTATCAGAAGGTAAAAACTCATATACGAGGGAAATGCAAACACTTATTCATTATATTAGAAATGAAAAAATTGATGCTTTACTTGTATATGATAAAACAAGAATATGTATATTTGATGATTTATATGCAGAATTTCAAATGATTTGCGATAAACATCATGTTGAAATTATAACAATTGAAGATATGCGAGAATTAAGTTCTATACAATTGTTGTAATGTACCATGATTATTCGTCATTGGTTTATAGACTTTAGATGCAGATCTCCTCCATTTCTTAATTAATAAATTAAGAGGAGGAAAGCTGCATGGTCTATAATAAAGCATCTGAAGAAAAGAAATGGAAAAAGTGGAAACAAAAAGAAGAACAAATATTAAAGGAAAATGGAATGACTGATGATAAAATATTAGAATTACGTCGTTATGATTGGAGAGATTTTAATGCTGAACGAAGATTTAAGAAATGGCAATTAACTAATTATAATTTTATAAATCAAGTTCCATTTACTGAATTAAAATTACCAATTAGAGACATGAGTGATGTCATAGATCAAATTGAAGATGAAAACTTATATCAAGTCATGATTAAAGCTCATATTCAAGATCTTGTTATTTTATATCTCAAGATGTATGGATATAAGAATAAAGAAATAGCATCTATAATGAATATAAGTGAGTCTATAGTAAGAAAAAGATTATCTAATATTAGAAAAAAATTAAAATAATTTTCAATTTAGGGTGCGTTTTGAGGGTTTTCACGGGCTAATAAGTGAAGGGGTTAATAAATCTCTGAAATAGATCATTGAAAATTGAATAACAGTATTGATAACGTTCCTTATATATAAGCCCATGTTATAAATACGCCGAAATAGATAATGCTTTATCTTAGCGATTAATATTTGATAACAAAATAGCAGCTAACTATTGGCGATGATTGTATAAGGGGATAATGATACACATAATGAGTCCTAGTCCGAGCAATTATATTCTGTCGCAGGCAAGACATTATATAGGTGAAAATCCTATAAGGTTATATATTATATAATCTTGTGGAACTGTACTGGCAAAGCAGTCTATCAATAGTGCATAAACTTATAAAAATTATATTGAAAAGTATCTTTGGTAATATTTTTAATATTAAGCAAGAATTGATACTTTTCAATTTTACATAATAAAGCGAGGTGAGTATTATGATTGAAAACATAAAACGTGGAGAAATATATTTAGCAAATCTTAATCCTGCTGTTGGGAGTGAACAAAGTGGTGTTAGACCAGTTCTAATTATTCAAAATGATATTGGGAACATTTACAGTAATACGACTATTGTTGCTTGTATGACTTCGCATATGGAAGGTAAACCACAATTACCTACACATATAGCTATTACAGCAAGAGATAGTCTTAAATGTGATTCTATTATCATGATGGAACAGTTAAGAACAATAGACAAGTCAAGATTAATCAGAAAATTAACTAAACTCAATCAAGTGGAATCAGCAAGTATAAAGATGTCACTTAGAGTGAGTATTGCTATATAAAATATAATTGTCAAATGTACGTTTATAAAAATCGTATCTTTGTTTTTTGTGAAAAAGCTTGTATGATTTTAGTGTCATGACAAGCCAAATTAATTAAAAAAGGAGAATGCATATGCAATTAAGTGAAGAATTACCATTATTATTAAGTGTTAAAGAGGCTTCAAAATATAGTGGCTTAGGTATTAATAAAATAAGAGAGATTTCAGATAGTTCAAAATGTGATTTTGTAATATGGAATGGAAATAAAAGAATGATTAAAAGAAAACAGTTTGAGGAGTGGCTACAAAAAGAAATGTATATCTAGTTTTAGAAAGGAATGAAATAATATGGGTAAAGGTCTAAATGGTACTGAATTAGGAGCAGGTATTTCACAAAGAAAAGATGGGATATATTGTGCAAGATATGTTAATAGATTAGGAAAACGAAAATATATTTATGATTCAAATTTAAGAAGAATAAAACAATTATTAAAGCAAGCAATAAAAGAAGATAAAGAAAAAGCAAGTCTAGAATATGATTATACATTAAATCAATGGTTTGATTTTTGGTTTGAAAATTATAAGAAAAAAGAAGGCATGAGTCGACGTTATTTAGAAAACATTTCTCATAACTATGATCTTTATGTAAGGGATGTTGGAGATATTGACATTACTAAATTTAAAAACATTGATGCTTTAAGAATAGTTAAAAAAGCGTTAAAAGTGTCAAAAACTGCTGGAGAAACAGTTAGACATACATTAACTCAAATGATGGAAAAGGCATTTCTCAATGATATTGTTAGAAAAAATGTATGTAAAAGTATAGACGCACAACCTAGAAATAAAACTATAAAACAACCTTTAAGTAAGAGAGATGAAAAAATGCTTCTTAAAGGCTGTACCAATCAGTTGCATAAAGATATGATTGAATTCAACATTAATACTGGATTAAGAATAAGTGAATTACTGGGATTATCATTTGATGAAGTGGATTTAGATAAAAAATTTATATATATAAAACATCAAATTTCTGATTATCCAGATGACAATGGCAATTATTTTTTTAGAGAAACAAAAACAAAAAATGCGAGATATGTTCCTTTGAATGAAAGAGCATTAATTATATTAAGAAGAAATATAAAATTACGTCAAAAACAACTTGAAGAAGGAACACATAAACGCTACTATAAACAACATAGTGATATAAGCAAAGAACTAATCTTTGTTAATACAAGAGGAGACTGTTTTACAAGAGCAGGATTTCATTCAGTGCTAGCGTATATTAAAGATAGAGCAATTGAGGATGGGTATAGATATGATTGTAAAAATATTTCACCACATACATTTAGACATACTTTTGCCACAAGATGTATGGAAGCAGGCATGACACCAAATACTGTAAGTACGTTATTAGGTCATACATCAGTAAGAATGACATTACATTATGTACACAATAGTATAGATCAATTTAATGATGACATTGTTCTTATTGAAAGCATTTAAGAGTGCATCATGTAAGTTATTATATGTTCATTCAAACAATGGTGTAGTAAGTGGTGTAGTAAGTGGTGTAGTAGTGATGTAGATATTAAAAAAACGTTGATTATACGGTATAAATTTGATTTACAAAGCAATCTTGTCAACATTGTTGTTAAATAAATAGTAAAAGCAGAAAAACATCTGATTATATCAGTGCATTTCTGCTTTTTTATTATAAGTACAAGTGATAGTTCTTATGAATTAGTAGCTGCCGATTAATTTTATAAAAATGATCTTTTCAATCTGATAGATATCTATATGATTTCGACTTTCTAACCATACTGTATTTTCAATATAGAGATTATTACCTTCAGAAGAAATATGAACTGTATTACTGTTTATGATAGATTTATTTGATAAAGAAAATATAAAAAATATAATAATTGTTATTATGCTTAATCCTGTAATCGACAAAATGGTTTGAATAAATCTAGATATAAAATTTTTAGTTTCACTCAATATTTCCTTAATCACAAGAATAAAAGGAATAAGAAAAACGTCTATCAATAGAAAAAGTTCGATCATTATACTTATAAATGGTCGAAAATAGTTACGAGCATCTAACTGGTGATTAATGAAAGTGTATGCAAAAATCATGCCAAGCGATACAAGATACCATTTTATAATTCTTTGTTTTTGTTTGGCTAATAAGTGAAATTTTGTTAATAAACTTCTAAATCTTTTTTCATAAATCATTTCCTCTCGTTATACATATATGATGATGTCGTACGTATTATATCACATTAAAAAACTAGAACAAGATGATTTCAAATGGATATTTTTTGTTGCTGTTATATCTATTTTTTTATAAAGTATTGAATCAATATAAGTTGTCATTTGTAGTGATATATGTTATAAGACATTTAAAGAGGTGTGATTATTGATAAAAAAGAAAAAGGCAAGTTGGCTAAAAAACAAATGAGTTTTGAGGAAAGAAAACCCAAAGCTAAAAAATGGTTGGCTCAATTTCATAATGAAGAAAATAAAAATATTATTAAATGTTATCGTAAGAAATTTGCTGTTGATAGGCTAAAAGCAGTTGAAGAATTGCAGCGTTAGGTGTAAAGTTAACGGATGAACAAAATGCAAAGAATAAAAAAGGGTATAAAGCAACAAAGAAACAAGATGAATCATTGCTTGATTTTGAGCAGAATGATAATTTTTATTTCATTGCAGGATATATAAGTTGGGGTGTACCTTATGGTATCACGTGGGAAGAAATGGATTTAAATCTTTATGAAGATATGGATGAATAATGAAAAAAATCAATACTTATCTATCAAAATTACAAAATATGAGAGAAAAATATATAATAATCAATGATTTTGAAAAAGAATAGGAGTAAGAGAAATCCTAATTTTAAAATGAAAAATATGATGTTTATAAAAGAATAAGTTCTATTGTTATTTATATTTGTTTGAATTAATACTATACTATTTGTAAGGAGGATTGATTGTTATGAAACCAATGAAAAATATTAATTCGGTTAACAAGGATAGTGTTATTCCCCCTGAAACAATTGAGGATAAATTAAAAGAAGCAGAAAAAGATTATGAAGAAGGAAGAACACATACTGAGGAAGAGGTATGGGGGATGTTTAGTAAAAAGTATGGATTTGAATTATAAAATATTTTATACAGATTCAGCAATTAATGATTTGAATAAGATATTATCTTATCTTTCCGGATATAAAAATCCATATATTCTAACAAAATTTAGGCAAGATATAGATGAAAATCTAAAAATAATTAGAATTTATCCAAGTCTAATCCAATCATATTAAAACGTCACCAATATGATTATAGAAAGATTATTATACGTCACTATATCTTTGTATATTTAGTTGATGATATAAATAAGGAAATAACTATTTTTAGAATATTCCATGAATTAGAGGATTATCAAAATAAATTAGGAATAAATTTATAACAAAATGTAGAGTGATTCAATTTGAAAATTGAATAGCTTTTTTTATAAGTTCGAAATTGTATGGTTAGACTATTTATAAAATTTAAAATAATGTTTACAAAATGATATTTAAAACCATGGAATAAATAGTGAAGATTTAAGTGATTAAAGAATCAGTGGTATCAAGAAAATAAAGGCGAGTGAACATCATTTCATTCGCCTTTATTTTCTTGAATAATTTCATTTTGAATGTTTCTATATTCAGTGGCTTGTGACAATTGAACTTTAAAATCATAATGTTTATAGTAATCAGTTCTAAATAAACAACTATATAAAATATCTAATAATAAAGAAATAGATTCTAAAGATGTAAAACCAGCAATTTTAGAATACGATTTCTCACGAGTTGTCATTTGTAAATGAACATCTGCTAAACGTGTTAAGCTATTTTCTCCAACACTAGAAATTGCAATAATAGGTACGTGATTCTTTTTTAAGATTTCTGTGGCACTGATTAGTTCACCAGATTCTCCAGAGTATGAAATACAAATGGCACAATCTTTTGAAGTTGTCATTTTGGCTTCCTGATATAGTGTATTGTTGATAGAATAGGTTTCAGCTTTAAAACCAATATGTCTAAGTTTAAAAACAAATTCTTCAGCTTGAAATGTGAGATTTGAAATGGCAAAAACTTTAATTGATTCAGCCTTTTGCATCATTCTTATAGATTTCTGTAAAGTATCATGATGAATTAAAGACAATGTATCATTTAAACTTTCTTGTTTAAGTTTGGTGATAATACTAGCAATATTCATAATAGATTCAGTGGATAAAAAAGGTAAATTTGCATCAAAGTCACTAAAATGATTTCTTAAATAATAGACTTCATCTAAAAAAGCTTTTTTTAATTCATTAAAACCATTAAAACCTAATTTTTTTGATATTCTCACAAGAACAGAAGGAGAAGTATAAGTTTCTCCTGCAATTAAAGTTGTTGTATATTTTTCAATTTGATCTTGTTTTTCAAGTATGAATTGAACCACAACTGCTTCACTTGGTGAAAATTTTGTAGTTTTCATTTTTTCTTGTAATAACATTTCTCTCACCTCTAGTTACATTATATAAAATTAGAAAGCCTTTTACAAAAATTTTTATTTATATAATTTACCTACTCTTTTTAAAAGATATATTCATAAGATGTATTTTGAATTTTATATGTGAAAATAGATTGAATATTTGTAAAAAATTTTTACAAATCCTGTTTTATAAAAAAACAAAAATAAGAAATGCTTTCTAAACGATTGATAGAATATTTATCTTTTATGAGATTTTTTATAAAGTATAGGTGTCAAGAATGGAGGAAAGAAAATGAAAGTTGTTGTTATTGGAGCAAGTGGACACATTGGAACTTATTTAGTACCACAATTAGTTAAAGGAGGTTTTGATGTCGTTGCGATTACACGAGGAAAAAGTCAAGCTTATGTCAGTGATCCTATGTGGCATTATGTAAAAAATGTTTATCTTGATCGAAGTCAAGAAGATTTTGCGCAAAAGATTGCTGAAATAAACGGAGATGTGGTGGTAGATTTAATTAATTTTGATATAGAGGATACAAAAAAGATGGTTAAGGCATTAAAAGATACGAAATTATCACATTATTTATATTGTTCTTCGATATGGGCTCATGGAAGAGCTGAATTTATTCCAGAAGATCCAAATGCTTTAAAAGAACCATTGGATCATTATGGAAAAGATAAATATGCCAGTGAATTATATTTAAAAGAACAATATCGTATTCATGGATTTCCAGCAACAATTATTATGCCAGGACAGATTTCAGGACCAGGATGGACAATCATGAATCCACAAGCAACCAAGGATAATCGTGTGTTCCAAAAGATTGCTGATGGTGAAGAAATTGTATTGCCAAATTTTGGGATGGAAACATTACATCATGTCCATGCTTATGATGTTGCTCAAATGTTTTATAAAGCTATTACACATAGAACAAATGCTTTGGGTGAAAGTTTTCACGCAGTTGCAAAAGAATCAATGACATTATATGGCTATGCCAAAGCTTTATATAGATATTTTCATCAAGAACCAAAGATTCGATTCTTATCATGGGAAAAATTCTGTGATTATTTAGGTAATGAAGAATATATAGATGATTGTTATCATCATATTGCCAGAAGTGGACATTATAGTATTGAAAAAGCTGAAAGATTATTAGAATATCATCCTAAATATACAACTTTAGAAACAGTTGAAGAAGCAATGGAAAGTTATATTGCAAGAGGGATTATTGTTTTAAAAGATAAATAAAAAAATCATTGATAAGATATATAAACAATATCATTATAAAAAAGTAGAACTGTTGAATCCTATAATTCGTCTAAAACGATTATTTATAGAATCAACTTTCCTTGATAATTTTATCAATGAATACATATAAAAATCGTATATACATAACTCAAATAATACTTTCATTCAATTTTTAAAATTTAAATGAATAAATAGACTTCATGATATGATAAAAAACAGATTTTGATTAATTGATTGTTAGTGTTTTTTAATCGTTTTTTCTTCAACGTAAAAAACTTTTGAGGATATCTCAGAAATATTGGATAATTTGGTAAAATCTAGCTATGACCAGAACCACATCATCCCATTTATATGTTAAAAAATGATTCATTATCCTACTTTTCACATATTATAAATGAGTGTCAAATAAAAACATCTCGTATAACTTTGTTCTATATAAGTCAAGTTCAATGATCAAGGCATTTGTGTAAAAATATGAGTACAATATAGATATTTGATATTTGTGATGGGTGGTATTAAAATGAACATATAGAAAAGGAGGAAGAATCAATGTTAGGAAATTTTGAATATTGTAATCCAACAAAATTATATTTTGGAGAAGATTCGCTGAGTTATCTTAATCAAGAACTTAAAAAATATGGTTCAAATATTTTATTTATTTATGGTGGTGGATCAATTAAGAAAAATGGTATTTATGATGAAGTAATGAAAATTTTACAAGATAATGGTAAAATTGTTTCAGAAGTTTCTGGTGTGATGCCCAATCCAACATTAGAAAAATTATATGAAGGTATTGATATTGCAAGAAAGAATGATATTGATTTTATTTTAGCTGTGGGTGGTGGCTCAGTCTGTGATTATGCTAAAGCTGTTTCTGTATCTATTTACTGTGATGGGGATCCTTGGGAAAAATACTATATTCGTTTTGAAGAAACAACTTGTCCAATTGTTCCAGTTGGATGTGTTTTGACAATGGTTGGAACTGGTTCAGAAATGAATGGTGGAGCAGTTATTACTAATCATGAAACAAAGATGAAAATCGGTCATGTATTTGGAGAAGATGTTATGCCAAAATTTGCGATTTTGAATCCTTGATATACACTGACTTTACCATATTATCAAATGGTTGCAGGATTTATGATATTATGAATCATATTTGTGAACAATATTTTTCTGGTGATGATGATAATACCAGTGATTATATCAGTGAAGGATTAATGAAATCTTTAATCCATTCAAGTCGTATTGCGGTGAAAAATCCTCAAGATTATGAAGCAAGAAGTAATATTATGTGGACAGCGACTTGGGCATTAAATACATTGGTTGCAAAAGGTAAAACTACGGACTGGATGGTGCATATGTTAGGACAAGCCGTTGGTGCTTATACGGATGCCACACATGGTATGACTTTATCAGCTGTATCTTTACCATATTACAAATATATTATGCCTTATGGATTAGATAAATTTGTTATATTTGCAACTCATGTATGGGGTGTCAATCCAAATGGAAAATCAAAAGAAGAAGTAGCAATAGAAGGTCTAAAAGCAATGGAAGATTGGATGAATGAATTAGGATTAGTCATGAATATCTCTGATTTAGGTGTCAATGAAGAAATGATTGAGGGTATTGCTGCTTCAACATTAATTATGAATGGTGGATATAAAGTCTTAACACGTGATGAAATCATTCAAATTTTTAAGAAATGTTTATAAAAGAAGATGTTGGTATTTCGCCAACATTTTTTTATTAAAAAACGTTAACAATCAAGTTAACGTTAACAACAACATTGACATCTTGTCTGTTTTTCTAAAGGTGCTTGTCTAATAATGACTTGTCCCTTTGTTTCCATCACAGCATCTTCATTAATGATTTCACCAACACTGTCAACTGTAATTGTACCAGATTTAACGTTTTTAATAGAATCCAAATGTCCATGAATCGTTGCTTGAACATCAGAATATTCAAAAGATAAATCACAATCAATCATTTCACAATCAATGAGTTGTAGATTTTCACAATAACAAAGGGGTTGTGTTCCAATAATTTGACAGTTTATAAAAGTTAGATTTTTAGAAAACCATCCTAAATATTCACCTTTGACCACAGAGTTTTTCACGACGATATTTTCACTATGCCAGAAAGCATCTTTAGTATCTAAATAAGAATCAGTGATCTCTAAATCATGCATATATTGAAATGAATATTTTCCACTAAATTTTAAATGATCAATTTTCACATGGTTACTATGCAATAACATATATTCAGAATTGATTTCACTATCTTTAATCGTAACATCTTGGCAAAACCATCCAAATTCTGGTGAATTAATTTGACAATGAGAAACAACTGTATCATGACATTCTCTTAAAATCTTAATGCCTTGAATGTCACAATGATCAATCAAGCCATGATGTGAATACCAGATAGGAGCACGTGTGAGTTCATCTAATGAACAATGAATTAATTGATAGCCTTGTACATGCCACAATGGATAACGTAATGAAAATGAACAATCTTCTACTTTAATATGTCTTGTTTCTTTTAATACGGATTCACCATCGGCTGGTCCTGCAAAAATACAGTTTTTAACTTCTGTGTTTTGGATATTATATAAAGCTCTTTCTTCATCAAATGTTTGATTCTCAATAATATTTTTTATTTGCATAACTTGACCTCCTTAAGAAAGCTTATGATTTATTTTGATTTTTTAATGTATAAATAAGATAATCTAAATAATCAATTTCTTTTTGTTTTTGATGAACATCATCTAAGATTTCAAATTTTTTCTTTTGTAAAAAACGGAATAACATTTGAAAACGTTGATGTTCAAAATCATCAACAAGCTCTTGAATCTGTTTTGATGGACAACCTATGTTCTGTAAACTTTTTTAATATCTTCTTTCGTTAGTGTTTGAATCATAACCTAGCCTCCTTGACTTTATTTTATAAAGAAAAAGGAGAAATATCAAATACTTATAATGGATAGTTAGCTATGCTTTTCAGGTATTTATAAAGATATATTTTGTTCAATGATTTGATTTTTTAAATGCTCATATAGCTCATATGTAGAGATACAATCAGCTAAAGAACGGTGTTCATTTGTGGAAAGATTTAATAATTCAACCATATCTGTTAAACGATGATGGGGCAAGGCAGGATAAACCTTTCGAGCAAACTGCATAGTGTCCATATATTCATTTGGTAAATTCACTTGAAAACGATTGGCAATAAAATTTAGATCGAAAGTCACATTATGTCCAATAATTATATCTTGTCCTATAAATTGTAAGACATCATTTTGAATATTTGATAAACATGGCATATCTTGTACCATTTGATTATCAATACCAGTTAATTGCGTAATGAAAGCATTAATATGAATTTGTGGATTAATTAGTTGACTATAACGTTCTACGATTTTTTGATTTCTGATTTTTAAGATTCCAATTTCAATAATTTTATCTTTTTGCCATGATAATCCTGTTGTTTCAATATCTAAAACACAATAATCATCAATTAATTTTTTAACGTAACGACCACGTTGATAATATTTTCGATAAACCATAATTCCACCCCGCTATTTTATGAGAAAAATTATATCATAATTTAAGGTATTGTTATATCTTAAAACATAAAAAAATAAAAATGTGAGAAATTTGTTTTTATTGATTAAATTTTGTAAAAGTTAATATCTAAGACATAATTGTTAGGGATAATGTTGCATTGTTGGAGGGGTTATATGAAAAGAATACAGATTAGTCATAATGTCGTGGATGAAAGTTTATTAAAAGAAGTCAAAAAATATATGATTACTTCATGGCAGAAATATTTATTAATATTAACAGGAATCATTGCTTTTGCTTTAGGTGTCATTAATCTGATGCATCAAGAAACTATGCAGGGTGTTCTCTTTTTGGTGTTAGGTGTTATTTGTATTGGTGAAATTTTCTTTTTGATTCATGGTCATTATAAAGAAATGATGAAATTAATAACGGAAGAAACAGAAGATCATCAAATCACTTATACAATGAGCTTTGGAAAAGATTATGTTGTGGTACATAATTGTCAAACATCTATTGATAATAAAATACCTTATCATCATTTAAAAACAATATCTCAAACAGATAATGCTTATATTTTATTAGCAAAGAAAAATGATATGATTATCATTAGAAAAGATTGTTTAAAAATCAGTATTCAAGATTTTATGCAATTTTTAAAGGAAAAAGATACAAAAATTAAAAGATGGTTAAAAGTCTAGAAGTCATTTTTTGAAATGGCTTTTTTTGATATAATGTAATCAAGAAGGTGAGAACATGGAAATTCATATTATACAAGGCGATATTACGCAAATTGAATGTGATGCGATTGTCAATGCTGCCAATAATAGTTTGCTTGGTGGAGGAGGAGTCGATGGTGCTATTCATCGTCAAGCAGGAAAAGAATTATTAGAGGAATGTCGTACATTACATGGCTGTGCGACTGGTGATGCAAAGGTGACAAAAGGTTATCGTTTATCAGCTCGTTATGTCATTCATACAGTAGGTCCTGTTTATCGTGATGGACAACATGATGAAGCGAAACTTTTAAAATCTTGTTATAAAAAATGCTTAGAAAAAGCCGAAGCTTACCAATGCCACCATATTGCTTTCCCGTCTATTAGTACAGGTGCATATCGCTATCCAACTTCACAAGCTGCTCAAATTGCGATGGAAACAATTGAACAGTTTGAAGCACATTATGTTCAAAGAGTAGATATTGTCTGCTTTGATGACTATACATATCGTACTTATTGTCAATTATTAAAAAAGAATAATAAAAGTGCATATGATTAGCCATAATGAAAAAGAAGTGATAAAATATGATTGTCATGAAAGGAGAAATGAATAATGAAATTATATGTATGTCCAGTATGTGGAAATGTTGTAGAAAAAATCGTAGATAAAGGAGTACCAGTTGTTTGTTGTGGAAAACCAATGGTTGAATTAACTGCTAACACAACTGATGGAGCTTTAGAAAAACATGTTCCTGTTTTAGCTATTGATGGAGATAAACTTCATGTTAAAGTTGGAGAAGTTGCTCATCCAATGACTGAAGAACATTTGATTACAAATATTATTGTTGTATTAAAAAATCAAGTTTTACGTGCTCAGTTAACACCTAGTGATCAACCTGAAGCAACATTTGCGATTGGTGATTATAAAGGAACAATTGAAGTTTACGAATATTGTAATTTACATGGATTATGGAAAGCAACAATTGAAGCTTAATGACAAGACATTGGATGAAAGAGTCCAATGTCTTTTTATATGATGAAATGTGAAAAAAATTGAAAAATATTAGACAAAAGTATAGACGTTTGTTACAATGATACGTGGTATCATATATGTTTGGGAATTGGCCCAATCGTTTCTACCCTGTTACCGGAAATAACGGGACTATGATAGGTACTTTTTGTGTCTATCAGAGGGATAGACTTTTTTATTGGAGGAGGGACTTGAGTGAAGAAAAAATGCATTATCTTCTTTTGGTACCTTGTTTGGTTTTATTGATTGTTTTTTTGGTGATGCCATTAATTCAAATTATATTTCCAACTTTGTTTCCTGAAGGAAGTGGCTTTAGCTTTTCAAATTATTTAGCATTTTTTAAAGATGAATATTATATGACGATTTTTATGAGAACCGTTAAAATTGCTTTGATTTCATCTATTGTCTGTATGATTTTAGGTGTACCAACAGCTTATTTTATTTCACGATGTGATAAAAAATGGCGTGGTATTTTAATGGCAATTTCGATTTTTCCAATGTTAACAAATTCGGTTGTCAGAAGTTTTGCCTGGATTAATATATTAGGTAAAAATGGTGTCATTAATAATTTTTTAATGTCAGTTGGTTTGATTAAAGAACCAATTACCATGTTATATACAGAATTCTCTGTTTTAATTGGGACTATTTATTTGTTTTTACCACTAATGATTATTACTTTGGTTGGGGTTATGGAAAATATTGATAATGATATGATGGAAGCTGCTGAAAGTCTAGGAGCAAATCGTGTCAAAGCTTTTTTGAAAGTCGTTTTACCATTAAGTGTTCCTGGTATTATTGTTGGTTGTGTATTAGTGTTTACAGGTTCATTAAGTGCGTATACAACACCTCAATTATTAGGAGGACCAAAGAATCTTGTTTTAGCAACTTTCATTTCACAACAGGCACTGAGTCTAAATAACTGGACAGCGGCCAGTGTTTTTGCAGTGATTATGATTGTAACAACATTGATTGTTATGAAAGCATTGAATGCAATTGCAGCAAAATTAGATAAGCGAGGTGAAGTCTAATGCGTAGACATAAAGGGCTGATGGTTATTTCTATTTTGGTATTTGCTTTTCTATTTATACCATTGATTATTATTGCCGTGACAGCTTTTGGTTCAGAAAGTACGATTACATTCCCTATTCATGGTTTTTCTTTACAATGGTTTGTTAATGTTTTTGAATCAGAAAGTTTTATGAGTTCACTTATTTTAAGCGGGAAATTGCTTTACTTGCAACGTTATTAGCTTTACTTGTTGGTGTGCCAGCTGCTTATGCACTTGCCAGATATAGTGTTATTGGTAAGAAATTTTTAAAAAGTTTCTTTTTATCACCAACAATCATTCCAGGTATTGTTGTGGGGTATGCATTATATCAGTATACTGTTTTAACTTTGCATTTCCCAGTCTTTGAAAGTTTATTATTAGGACACTTTTTAGTTGTTTTACCTTATGTGATTCGTATTGTTGGTTCTTCATTGGATCAGTTTGATTTTGCGATAGAAGAAGCCGCTTTGAGTTTGGGTTGTCAAAAAGGACAGGCATTCTTTAAAGTTGTTTTACCAAATATTACATCAGGAATTAGTGCAGCATTTATGTTGTCATTTATTAATTCTTTCAATAATATTCCTGTATCTATGTTTTTAACAGGACCAGGGGTCACAACTTTACCAACAACATTAATGAATTATATTGAATATAATTATGATCCTACTGTTTCAGCTGTATCTGTATTATTAATGGTAGCGACAATTGTAATTATGTTCATTGTTGAAAAAACATTAGGTATTTCAGCACTTGCAAAATAGGAGGAATGAAGATGGCGTTTTTAAGCTTAAAAGATATTGCAGTTGCATATCATCAAAAAAATTATATTTTACAAGGATTAAATTTAGATATTGAAAAAGGAGAACTTGTTTCTCTTTTAGGACCATCAGGTTGTGGAAAAACAACGACTTTACGTGTCGTTGCTGGTTTCATTGATCCTCAAGAAGGACAATTTATCTTAGATAATGAAGATATGACAAAGGTTCCTGTTCATAAAAGAAATTTTGGTTTGGTATTCCAAAGTTATGCATTATTTCCACATTTAACAGTAAAAGAAAATATTGCTTTTGGTTTAAAATTAAGAAAAATGGATAAAACAGAAATGGAAGCAAAAATCAATGAAGTTGTGGAAGTTTGTGATTTACAGGGGTTAACTGATCGTTTACCAAAACAGTTATCTGGAGGACAACGTCAACGTGTTGCGCTTGCGAGAGCTCTTGTGATTGAACCTAAATTATTACTTTTAGATGAACCTTTAAGTAATCTTGATGCCAAATTACGTATTCAGATGCGTGTTGAAATCAAAAGATTACAAAAGAAATTAGGGATTACAACAATCTTTGTTACACATGATCAGGAAGAATGTTTCTCTATTTCTGATAAGGTGGCAGTTATGAATAATGGTGTGATTGAACAATATGATACACCTGAAAATATTTATTCTCGTCCTAAAACTGAATTTGTTGCGAGATTTATTGGTTTTGAAAACTTCTTTGATTTAACACGTATAGGTGATAATCAATATCAAAATCAAAATGGTGAAATGATGAAAGTAGACAATGATGGTGATTTTTCAACATGTAAAGGAACAATTCGTCCTGATGATATTGAAATCGTCCCATCTGCTGATAAAAATGAAAATATGGTAACTGGAACTGTGAATGTACGTACATTCTTAGGGAAAAGTTATCAATATGAAGTTGAAACACCAATCGGAAAACTGGTTGTTAATGGTGGTAACACAACAGTATACAAACCTGGTGATTCTATTCATATGTATTTACCAGCAAATAAAATTGTCTTAGTTTAGGAAAGGAAGGTAGAAAAATGAAAAAGTTATTGGTTAGTTTAATGGCTGGAGCAATGGTTCTTGTTGGATGTTCTAGCAATAGTGGGAGTGATTCTCAAAAATTAGTTATTTCAACTTGGGGATTAAATGCAGATATTATTCAAAAAGATGTTTATGAACCATTTGAAAAGGAAAATAATTGTGAAATTGTTGTGGAAGAAGGAGGAACTTCTGATCGTTATACAAAATTTGCAAATAATCCTAGTTCAGAAGTAGATATTATTGAATTATCTCAAGCTGAAGCACAAAAAGGATATGCTGCAGATTTGTTTGAAAAATTAGATTATTCAAAAATTGGTAATGCGAAAGATTTAATTGATGCAGCTGCAAAATTAAAAGATGAAAATGGTTATGGTGTGCCATATACATTAAATAGTATTGGTATTATTTATGATAAAGAAGCAGTTGGTTTTGAAATTAAAGAATGGAATGATTTATGGGATAGTCGTTTAAAAGGACAAATTTCTATTCCTGAAATTACAACAACTTTTGGACCAGCTATGGTACATCTGGCAAGTGATTATAAAGGTGTAGATATTACATCTGATAATGGAAAAGCTGCTTTTGAAGCTTTAGCTGAGTTAAAACCAAATATTGTGAAAACTTATACAAAATCTTCAGATTTAACAAATATGTTCAGTGCTGGAGAAATTTCAGTAGCAGTTGTGGCTGATTTTGGAGTAAGCTTAATTCAAAAAATAATGCAAATTGTGAATATATTGTTCCAGCATCAGGTACATATGCAAACTTCAATACAATTGAAATTAATAAAAATTCTAAAAATAAAGATTTAGCTTATAAATATATTGATTGGCGTTTAAGCAAAGACTTACAATATAAAGATGCTGTTTCTGATTTAAATGAAGCACCAACTAATAAAACAGTTGAATTAACTGAAGAAGAAGCTTTAAATAAAACTTATGGTGATGTTGCTGCCAGAGCAAAAGTCATTGATTATAAATTTGTAAACCCATTATTAACAGACTGGGTTGATCAATGGACACGTATTTTAAATAGTTAGGAGATATTGTCATGAATCAGCTCATTAAAAATGTACAGCTTTATAATACATTTACACAAAGTTTTGAAAAGAAGAATATCTATATTCGAGATGATAAATTCTATTATATTTGTGATGATGAGCCTCTTGATGTTGAAAATGTGATTGATGGACAAGAGAAGTATATGATTCCTGGATTGATTGATATCCATATGCATATTGAAAGTTCTATGACAATTCCTAGTGAATTTTCTAAGGCTGTTTTACCTCATGGGGTCACAACGGTAGTTGCTGATCCCCATGAAATAGCCAATGTTTTTGGTGTACGTGGAATTGAAACAATAGTATCCAATGAAACGACATTGGATATTTTTTATGGAATTCCTTCTTCTGTTCCATCGACAAATGAACAATTAGAAACAACAGGAGGAAAGATTGGCGAAGAAGATGTTCAACAATTATTAAAAAATCCTCGTATTTTATGTTTAGGAGAAGTCATGAATTTTAAAGATTTGATTGGTGGTGAAGATACACTCATTAATCGTATTATTCGTGCTTGTCATGAACAAAAATGGCAAATGCCTATTGAAGGACATTGTCCTCGTATCAGTGGTCTTGATTTGGCAAGATATATTTATCAAGGGGTTGATGCTGATCATACCCAACAGACACCAGCATCTATTGTTGAAAAAATTAAAAATGGCATGTTTTTAGAAATACAACGTAAATCCATGACTGCGGAAAATATTCAAACTTTAGTAGACAATCAATTTTATGAATATTTTGCTTTGGTAACTGATGATGTGATGGCTGATCAATTACAAAATGGACATTTAAATTTATTAGTAAAATTGGCTTATGATTTAGGAATGCCGATTGAAAAAGCTATTTATTGTGCAACTTATACGCCTGCAAGACGTATGCATATGATTGATCGGGGATGTATTGCTCCTGGAAAAATAGCGGATTTTATTTTATTGGATGATTTGTATGAATTTTCAATTGATCGTGTTTATAAAAGAGGACAATGTGTCTATGATCAATCAAAAACAATTGAAATTCAAGAAACAGAGCCACAGTTTCCTCAAGATTTTTATCATTCATTACATGCTAAAAAAGCAAGTGCATCAGATTTTATGATTGCATCTTGTCAAAAAGAAGTGCTTTGCCATGTGATGGAAGTACAACCCCATTCTACCTTTACAAAACATTTGAAGATGACTTTACCAGTTAAAGATGGTTATGTGGATTATGCCAGTGCAGGATTAAGTTTATTAACTGTGTTTGAAAGATATGGGAAAAATGGGCATGTGACACATGCTTTGGTGAAAAATACTTTGCAAAAAAAGGAGCTATTGCAACGAGTTGGGCTCATGATCATCACAATATCATGATTTTAGGAAATAATGTAGAAGATATGATCAAGGCACAACATCAACTGTTAGATCAGCAAGGTGGTTATCTGGTTGTTGAAAATCAAAAAGTTCAAGCCAATGCTCTGTTGAATGTAGGTGGTATTATCAGTGATCAGCCACTTGATTGTCTTGCTAAAGATTTGTGTGAAGTTAGAAAAGCTATGGAACATTTAGGATATATCCATGATAATGCGATTATGTCTTTTTCAACTTTATCTTTACCAGTTTCACCAGAACTAAAGGTAACGGATTATGGAATGATGGATACTTATCATCAAACAATTGTACCACTTATGGAGGAATATGATGAAAACACTGATTAAAAATGTAACAATTTTAACCATGAATGAACAATTGGATATGTATCAACAAGGTGAAATGTTGATTGAAGATGATACAATTATTGAAATTGGGAAAACATGTTCAGGCACTTATGATCAGTGTATTGATGGACATCAAGGTATTTTATTACCAGGTATGATTAATACGCATACACATTTAGGAATGATTCCTTTTCGTGGCTTAGGAGATGACTGTCCAGATCGTTTACGTCGCTTTTTGTTTCCATTAGAATCAAAATGTATGACACCTGAACTGGTTTATCATAGTTCTCGTTATGCCATGGCAGAAATGCTGCTATCAGGAATTACAACTTTTATGGACATGTATTATTTTGAAAATGAAGTTGCCAAGGCAGCTGATGAAATGAAGATGAGAGCTTTTGTTGGTGAAACGATTGTTGATTTTCCTAGCTGTGATAGTGATCAAGCCTATGGTGGTTTAGATTATTGTCAATGGTTTATACCTAAATGGAAAAATCATCCTTTGATTACACCATTTGTTGCGCCACATGCGACAAATACCAATGATTTAAAACATTTACAATTAGCAAGTCAATTGGCTCAAAAATATGATGTACCATTTTCTTTACATGCCAGTGAACTTGATTATGAAATGGACTATTTTCAAAAAGAATATCAAATGACACCAACTGAATTTTTAAATCATTATCATCTTCTTAATAAAAATGTTGTTTTGGCTCATTGTATTCATATCAATGATCATGATATAGATTTAATAAAAGAAAACGGAGCATCTGTAGCGCATTGTTTGGTTTCTAATTTAAAAGCTGGAAAAGGCGTGATGCCATTAAAACAATTATTAGAAAAAGATGTTTTTGTAGGTTTAGGAACGGATGGACCATCTAGTGGTAATACTTTAGAGCTTTTTTCCATGATGAAAATGATTGCCTGTGTTCACAAAACTGTTAATCATGATCGCAATGCTTTTCCTTGCCAGGATATTGTATCATTAGCTACATTACAAGGTGCCAAAGCACTTCATATCGATCATCTGGTTGGATCATTAGAAATTGGTAAACGTGCAGATTTTATCATTGTGGATACAGATAGTGTTTCTATGTATCCTCTCTATGATCCTTATTCAGCACTTGTCTATAGTGCAAATGCTGGGCTTGTCAATACAGTTTTTGTAAATGGTGAATGTTTAGTGAAAGATAAGACTTTACAAAAAGTTTCATTAGAAGAATTAAAACAAAATCTTCAACAGGATTCATCGACTTTTTCAAAACAGGCTTTAGAATATGTCAAAGGACTATAATATGAGTTCAATATATTATTATGAATATTCATTTCCTATTGGAAAGTTGATGCTTGCCTGTCAAGACAATCACATCATTTATTGTGGAAGTCCTATTGAAATCAAAGATGCTATTTATGAAAAAAATAAATGTTTAGAAGATATATCCAAACAGATATATGAATATTTTGATAAAACAAGGATAAATTTTGATTTTCAATATCGTTTTGTAAAAGGTACAGCCTTTCAACAGAAAGTTTGGAAAGCCACGATGTCAATTCCGTATGGAACGACTAAAAGTTATCAGGAAGTTGCTCAAATGATTGGTCATCCTCGTGCTTATCGAGCAGTGGGCAGTGCATTAAGAGAATGTCCATTTTCATTATTGATACCATGTCATCGGGTGATTGGTTCTTCACACAAATTAGGTGGTTATGGTCGTGATATGGACATCAAGTTATTCTTGCTTCATCATGAAAATCCAGACTTGGTATCATTTTAATAATATGTTAGAATGATAGAGGAGGGTGATGATATGAAAAAAATCTCTTTATCACAGTTTGATGATGTCTATGCACTTTTTCAACAATCTTTTGTACCGTCTGAATTAAGACCCTATCAATATATGAAAGATTTATTTCAACAAGGTTTATTTTGTATTTATGCATGTTATTCTAAACAGGAACTGCAAGGCGCTATGATTGTCTGGGAATTGAAGCATTGTGTTTATCTGGAAAATTTTGCCGTTCATGAAAAGATGCGTGGCCAAGGTTTAGGTAGTGATTTAATGAAACAGTTTTGTCAAATGTACGTTAACGACTTTTTGTTTTTAGAAGTAGAAGAACCATATGATGATTTTTCTAGAAGACGTATTCAATTTTATGAACGAATGGGATTTATATTGAATCCTTATGATTATATTCAACCAACATTTCGTCAAGGCGATCAACCAGTTATTTTAAATATGATGACTTATCCAGAAATGATGGATGAACAAAAATATCAAAAAATAAAAAAGAAATATTTGAAGTTGTGTATCAACAAAAGGGAGAATTATGAAAGCATTAGAAGAAAAAATTATTAGAGAAGGAATTGTAAAAAAGGGAAATATTTTAAAAGTTGATAGTTTTTTAAACCATCAGATTGATGTTGCGTTTTTAGATGAAATGGGAAAAGAATTTCAGACACTCTTCCAAAATCAACCAATCACTAAGATTTTAACGATTGAAGCAAGTGGGATTGGTGTTGCTGTGATGACTGCCAGACATTTTCAAAATATACCTGTTGTTTTTGCGAAGAAATCAAAATCTTCCAACATTTCAGATGAACTTTATCATACAACAATAGATTCATTTACGCATCAAAATACTAATGATGTTGTGATTTCTAAACAATATTTAAATGAAAATGATCATGTGTTAATTATTGATGACTTTTTAGCTAATGGATGTGCCGTGTTAGGATTAATTGATTTGATTCATCAGGCTGGTGCAACTGTTGAAGGAATTGGTATCGTCATTGAAAAAGGTTATCAAGTGGGTGGTCAAAAAATTAGAGAGTTAGGTTATCATTTAGAATCACTCGCGATTATTGATCATATGGATGATGTCAAAGGAGAAATTACTTTTAGATAGAAAATATCTCAGGAAACTGGGATATTTTTTGTTTAAATATTGAATAAAAGCTAAGAATCATGTATCCTATTGATAGAAATGGAGGGGTTTGATGAGTAAAGTTGTAAAATTTGGGGGTTCATCTTTAGCAGATGCAACACAGTTTCAAAAAGTTTATGAGATTATTAAAAGTGATCAGGAAAGGCGTTATGTGGTGCCAAGTGCACCGGGTAAAAGATTTAAAGATGATACAAAGGTGACTGACCTTTTATATAAGATTTTTTATGCTAAAACAAAAAATGAATTTCATTTGTATTTTGATCAGATGAAAGAACGTTTTTTAGATATTATTGATGGTTTGCATTTAGATATGTCTTTGGATGATGAATTTCAGATTATTCAAGAGGCTTTAGAAAATGGAGCCAGTGAAGATTATATTGTCAGTCGAGGAGAATATTTAAATGGGAAAATATTAGCTAATTATCTTGATTTTGTATTTATTGATGCCAAAGATGTTATTTTTATTGATAAAGATGGACGTTATGATGTGAAAAAAACAGACAAGATTTTATCACAAAAATTAGAAACGACACCTTATGCAGTCATTCCAGGTTTTTATGGTTCTTTAAATGATGGCAGTGGTCAAATTAAAGCTTTTTCAAGAGGTGGTTCTGATGTAACAGGATCAATTGTTGCGAAAAATGGAAAAGTTGATTTATATGAAAACTGGACAGATGTTTCAGGATTTTTAATTGCTGATCCATGCATTGTGAAAAATCCTGATGTGATTGAAACCATTACTTATAAAGAATTACGAGAATTATCTTATATGGGGGCTTCTGTTTTACATGAAAATTCAGTCTTCCCAGTACGTAAAGAAGGGATTCCTATTCACGTTAAAAATACCAATTGTCCTGAAGATCCAGGAACATTGATTGTAGAAAGTACCTGCCATAAACCAGCACATGTGATTACTGGAATTGCGGTAAACAAGGTTTTGCGACTGTCATGATTGAAAAAGATATGATGAACTCAGAAGTAGGATTTGGGCGTAAAGTTTTACAGGTCTTTGAAGATTATCATATTTCATTTGAGCACATGCCTTCTGGAATTGATACAATGACTGTGATTGTCAATACTGATGATTTTATTGATAAAGAACAAGATATCTTAGCAGGATTACATCGCATAGTCCATCCGGATTCAATTGTCCTTGAATCTGATTTATCATTGATTGCCGTTGTAGGACGTGGAATGAAAGCCAGTCGAGGAACAGCAGCACGTGTTTTTAAAGCTTTAGCAAGAGAAAATATCAATATTAAAATGATTGATCAGGGATCAAGTGAGTTGAATATTATTATTGGTGTACGTAATTGTTATTTTAAACCAGCTATAAAAGCCATTTATCAAGAATTTATTGTAAATGATAAGGAATCAGTATGAGATTTTCATATTAGAAAACGTACGAAGAAGGGAAAATTGAGTTGATTTTGAAATAGGTTATTAGATTTTTATTCCATAGACTATATCGTTAAGATATAGTTTTTTTATCATATGACTTGTTTTTTTATAAAAAGAGCGTATAATGACAGTATACCCCACAGGGGTATAGGAGGTATCTTATGAAACAGAAATATGATGTCATGGGGATGACGTGCAGTGCATGTAGTGCCCATGTTGATAAAGCCGTTAGACAAATTGATGGTGTCAAAGATGTCAACGTGAATTTACTAAGTAACAGTATGGTTGTTGACTATGATGAAAGTAAAGTCAATGATCAAATGATTTTTCAATCCGTAGAAAATGCTGGATATAAAGCGGCATTAGAAACACAGACTGTACAAGCAAAAAAACAAGAGGAAACAGTTGATCATAAGAAAAAGTCATTGATTTTATCTTTTATTTTCTTGATTCCTTTATTCTATATTTCAATGGGACATATGATGGGAGCACCATTACCAGCCTTTTTAACGGGTGAAGAAAATATGATGGTGTTTGCCTTAGCTGAACTCTTTTTAACTTTACCAGTGATGTATATTAATCGCTATTATTTCCAAAGAGGGTTCAAATCATTATGGCATCGTTCTCCTAATATGGATACATTAATCGCAATGGGTTCATCAGCTGCTGCTCTATATAGTATTTATGCTGTGTTTATGATGGGGTATGATTTAGGACATGGAAATATGCATCAGGCTCATCAATATGTGATGCAATTATATTTTGAATCAGCTGCCATGATTCTCACATTGATTTCTTTAGGAAAATATTTAGAATCACGTTCTAAAAAGAAAACAACTGAAGCAATTGAAAAATTAATTCATCTTATGCCTTCAGTCGCAACAGTATTGAAAGGTGGTATAGAAAAAGAAGTTCCTATTGAAGAAGTACAGGTAGGAGATATTGTTGTTGTGAAATCAGGACAAAGCATTCCATTAGATGGTGTGATTGTTCAAGGACATACTTCAATTGATGAATCTATGATTACTGGTGAAAGTTTGCCAGTTGATAAAACAGTCAATGATCGTGTTATTGGTGCCACAATGAATGTAGAAGGCTATATACAAGTACAAGTTACACATACAAGTCAGGAAGCGACTTTATCTCAAATTATTGAACTTGTTGAAGAAGCCAGTTCATCAAAAGCACCGATTGCGAAATTAGCCGATCGTATTAGTGGTATTTTTGTACCTATTGTTATAACAATTTCTTTTATCACTTTTATTTTATGGATGACATTAGGCAATCAGACATTCCATTTTGCTTTAACATGTGCTATCGCTGTGTTGGTTATTTCTTGTCCATGTGCTTTAGGTTTAGCAACTCCAACAGCGATTATGGTTGGAACGGGAAAGGGTGCTCAGTTAGGCATTTTGATTAAATCAGCAGAAAACCTAGAATTATTATCAAAAGCTGATAGTATTGTTTTAGATAAAACGGGAACCATTACCAAAGGAAAACCACAGGTGACACAAATATATCCTATCGGTATGAATGAAAAAGAATTGTTAACTTTAGCGGCTTCTATTGAACAAGCTTCACAACATCCACTGGCGAAGGCGATTGTAGAATATGGAAAAGCCAATCATATTGAATTACAAACGCTCGATCATTTTGAAATGTTATCAGGAAAGGGATTAAAGGGAACTGTTAATGGTAAAATAATCTTATCTGGTAATCAACGTCTAATGAAGGAACATGATATTGATTTATCACCTGTTGAAAAAGAAGCTGCCCTTTTAGCAAGTCAAGGTAAAACACCACTTTATTATGCTTATGATGGACAAATCGTTGGATTGATTGTGGTAAGTGATGTCTTAAAAGAAACAAGTCAAAGTGCCATTGAACAGTTAAAAGCAATGGGATTATCTATTTATATGCTAACGGGGGATAATCGTTTAACTGCTCAGGCTATTGGTGATGAATTAGGAATTCAAGTTATTGCTGAAGTCTTGCCACAGGATAAAGAAAAACATATTAGAGATTTACAAGCCAGCAGGCAGCGTGTTATTATGGTAGGAGATGGAATCAATGATGCACCAGCCTTAATGCGTGCAGACGTAGGTATTGCGATGACTTCAGGAACAGATATTGCGATGGATTCAGCTGATATTGTTTTAATGAAAAATGATTTACAGGATGTTGTCAATGCAATTGAATTAAGTCATGCGGTTTTAAAAAATATCAAAGAAAATCTTTTCTGGGCTTTTTTCTATAACGTGATAGGTATTCCAATTGCAGCTGGATTATTTTATCCATTCTTTGGATGGTTGCTTGATCCTATGTTTGGCGCAGCAGCCATGAGTTTAAGTTCTGTCTTTGTTGTCAGCAATGCTTTAAGATTAAGATTCTTTAAACCAAAACATCAAAATCAAATGATTGAACAGGAAAATCAAATTATGAAACAGGAGGAACATAAAATGGAAAAAACTATGAATATTGAAGGGATGATGTGTCCAAATTGTCAAAAACATGTGGACAAGGCATTAAATAGTATTGATGGAGTCAAAGCAACAGTTGATTTACAAAATAATTGTGCTTATCTTCAATTGGACAAAGACATTGATGACAGTATTCTTATTCAAGCGGTTGAAGATGCCGGTTATAGTGTTAAAGGAATTCAATAATGCAGGCTAATCAAAAACAAGTTACACGCTTATTAAAAACAGCTCGTGGACAGATTGATGGAATTATTAAAATGATTGAAGACGATCGTTATTGTATTGATATATCTAATCAGATTATGGCAACACAAGCGATTTTAAAACGTGCGAATAAAGAAATTATTGGAGCGCATATGCAACATTGTGTTCATGATGCGATTGGCAGTGAAGAAGCTGATTTGAAAATTGAAGAAATGATGACAATTATTAGTCAGTTAATGAAATAATGAAAAGTTGGAAATCTTATTGCGGTTTCCACTTTTTTCTTTATACTCATTGTAGGAGGCGATGAAATGAAACAAGGTGTTTTCATGCAATATTTTGAATGGTATTTGCCTTCAAAACCGCATCTTTTTCAAAAATTATTGATGATGCTAAGCATCTTCATGAGATAGGAATCACGGCTTTATGGTTGCCACCAGCTTATAAAGGGATGGCGGGTAATCAGGATGTTGGCTATGGTGTTTATGATTTATATGATTTAGGAGAATTTGATCAAAAGGGAAGCATTTCCACAAAATATGGGACGAAAGAAGAATATTTAAAAGCCATTGATACATTACATCAGTATGGTATTCAAGTTTATGGTGACATTGTTTTGAATCATCGTATGGGTGCTGATGGCTATGAAGATGTGAATGCTTCGATGGTTAATCAGCATAATACTTATCAAATGGAAACAAAAGATGAATGGATACGTGTACCCACACTTTTTACCTTCCCACAAAGACATCAAAAATATAGTGATTTTACTTGGGATTGGACTTGTTTTGATGGGATAGATTATGATGCGAAAACAAAACGTCATGCGACATTTCTTTTTCATGATAAGACATGGGATACACAGGTGGATGATGAAAATGGAAATTATGATTATTTAATGGGTGCTGATCTAGATTTTTCTAATCCCCGTGTTATTGAAGAATTAGAAAGATGGGGAAAGTGGTATTTAGATACAACCCATATTGATGGCTTGCGTTTAGATGCTGTGAAACATATTCGAGCAACTTTTTATCGTGACTGGCTTTCAAAAATGCGTCAATATATCCAAAAAGAATTATTTGCTGTGGGAGAGTATTGGCATGGAGATGTTCAAAAATTATTAGGCTACTTACAAACGGTTGATTATCAAATGTCTTTGTTTGATGTTCCTTTGCATTATCATTTTTATGAGGCATCCCAAAGTTTTGGACAATATGATATGTCTCAAATCTTTGAAGGAACACTGGTTCAAAAAGCTTCAGGTCATGCGGTAACATTTGTTGATAATCATGATACCCAACCCCAACAAGGTTTACAGTCATGGATACTAGATTGGTTTAAACCATTGGCATATGCTTTAATCTTACTTAGAAAAGATGGCTATCCATGTGTTTTTTATGGTGATTATTATGGCATTAGTCAACCCGTAACACCAGCTTTTTATCAAGTCCTTGATCGTTTATTGTATTTACGTCAACATTATGCTTATGGAAAACAAAATGATTATTTTCAAGATCGACATATCATTGGATGGACACGTGAAACTTATGGTTTGGCGTGCGTTATGACCAATCAAAAAGGTGGTTCTTTAAAAATGTATGTTGGACAACAATTTGCTCAAAAGACTTTTTATGATTATTTAAACAATTGTGAACAAACTGTTGTGATTGATGAACAGGGATATGGAAATTTTCCAGTGAAAGATGGCAGTGTCAGTGTTTATATTTCAAAAAAAGTGGCAATCAAATGATTACCACTGGAAACTCAAATAAAGAATTGTTGTCATAAAGGTTAGTGCTAGGGCTATTTGAAAAATCATCAATAGCCTTTTTAATAAAGTTTTTGGAATTTGATGTTGACTAGCTTTTTGAATGAGTTGATATGATATTGCAATGGGGATGAGATTTATTAAACTGAAAGGACAACCCACACAGGCAATAAAAGCCATCATCAAACCAGCAAAATAATATTCTTTATATGTTGTTTCCATAAATTCACTTCCTTATATCTTTATTATACAAGATTGGAAAAAAGAGAAGTGAAGTTTATATTAAGTTTTTCTAAAGATTATAAAAAAACAATCTTGAAAAAATTTCAGATTGTTTTTTTAAGCTTTTTTAGATTTTTTCTTATTCAGAATAAACACAACAACGATGACAATAATAAGCATAATACCGGCACAAATACCTGCTGTTGGTAAAAGTTCAGGTTTACTGAAAGCTTTTGTCCACATTGCGATTTTTCTAATTAATATTGCGATTGCATATCCTGCAGTAGCACTTCCAAGTAAAGCTAAAATAGCTTTGAACCATTTTGGAAAGACTTCTGTAAATAATACAGCAGTAATGAGGCAGATACATGCAATAAACATACAAATAACAAAATGCATAGAGAAACCTCCTTTATATACAACAATTAAAATAACATAATTAAGGCAAGATTGCAATAAGATTATGATATGTCGTTTTTTAATCGTGTGAATTTTGCCGAAAATGTAGAATTATAGCGATGAATATGATAAACTATAAGGCATAGAAAAGAGGTAGATTATGAGATTCAATAGAGGTAAAAGATATACATATTATAGTTCGTATTCTTCATCAAGACGTTCAAGAATACGTTGGGATAGAATTGCAATTATAGGTGTGGTTATTGCGATTATTATAGGAGTAATTGTCTGGTTTAATTTTAGTCGTATTCAATTGGCTTTTAAAGGGTATTCTTTTTCCCAACAAAGTGATATTTTAGCATTAGATGGTGATGAAGTTGATGAAATCTTATCTCATGATAAGATGGAACATATTACACAATGGCTAACACAAAGTGAAAAAGTGTCATATTATGATGAATATGAAAAATATTTATCTTTACATAAAGATATGGAAGTGGCTGAAATTATTTCAACTGTTGATAATATTTTTGAAAACTATGTTCCTAAATTAACAACTTTAAATTATTCTAATGATCAGATTTGGGAAGTCTTAAAAACAGCGGGTGTAAATGAAGTCAAACATTTGGTTGATAAGCAATATACTTATGCTCAAATTGAACCTTTTATGAAGGTCAAAGGCTTTGTTTTTGCAGATATTGATCAATATATGGAAGTTTATAAAGACAATAAAAATTATAATTATGCGGTATTAATTACAACGTATCCATTTATTATTTTTGAAAATGATACTGAAAAAACTTATACGATTCAAAACCCAGATGATATTTTATCATTGGTGAAAAAAGGATTCTATTTACCAGCTAATTATGAACCAGAAGATTTGACGAATCCTGATCCAAATAAAGTGAAAGTTGCATCAGATTGTGAGGATTCAAGATTAAGAAAAGAAGCCGCTGAAGCTTTGGTTGATATGTTTGAAGCAGCAAAACAAGAAGGTTATGATTTGGTTGTCAATAGTGCTTATCGTTCTTATGCAAAACAAAAAGCAACATATGATGATTACTTTAAAAAATATGATCCTGTAACAGCGGCAAGTCTTGTGGCTCAACCTGGAGCCAGTGAACATCAAACAGGATTAGGTGTTGATTTAACATGTCAAGCAGTTATTGATGATAAGTTAAATGGTATTGAAAACAGTCGATTTGGTTATAAGCCAGACTACAAATGGTGTGTTGCTAATTCTTATAAATATGGTTTTATCTTAAGATATGAAGAAGATAAGGCAGATATAACAGGAATCGCAAATGAGCCTTGGCATTTTAGATATGTTGGTAAAGAAGCAGCTAAGGAAATCTTCAATAATGGATGGACATTAGAAGAATATTGTTTAAACAAAGGGGTTATCCCTGATATTAAAGAAGGTTCATAATCTAGGGACTATCCCTAGATTATTTTTTAGGAGAAAATTATGAAAACATTAATCACAACATTAAATTCAAAATATATTCATACTTCATTATCGCTACGACTACTTTATGTTGCCTCATATCATGATTTTGATATTGATTTTAAAGAATATACAATTAAAGATTCTTTAGACCATATTGTTGATGATTTGTTAGGTATGCATTTAGATGTTATTGCTTTTTCATGTTATATATGGAATATTGAATATATTGAAAAAATATGTCATCAATTACGTCAAAAGCAGCCTCAAATCATTATCATTTTAGGCGGACCAGAAGTTACATATGAACCACAGCACTTTCTAGAACAATTTCCAGTTGATTATATTATCAGTGGTGAAGGAGAAGAAGTTTTCCGCAATTATTAAAGGCTTTAAAACAAGATCAACCTATTGATTTACCCGGTGTGAGTTATCAAGGTCATATTTCATCAATGATAGCCGCAGCTAATTTAAAATATGTAGAGTCTTTGGATTCTCCTTATGATTTACCACAAGATCGCCAAGACCAAGGCAAACGCATTTTATATTTTGAAACAAGCAGAGGATGTCCTTTCCAATGTCAATATTGTTTATCATCATTGGAACAGGGATTAAGATTTTTTAGTGAAGATTATCTCAAAAAACAATTAGATATTATTTTTAATAGTTCAGCCAAGACGATTAAATTTCTGGATCGTAGTTTTAATGCTGATGCTAAACATGCGATTATGATTTTAGATTATATTTTTAAACATTATCGTCATGGACAACAGTTTCAATTTGAAATCAATGCAGATGTCTTGAATCAAAAAATTATCGATTTTATAAGAGAGTATGCACCTCCAGGATTATTACGTTTTGAAATAGGCATTCAATCAACCTATGAACCAACCAATAGAGCTGTCAAAAGAATTCAAAACTTTGAACGTTTAAGTGAAGTTGTCAAGATGTTGATGGAAGATGGAAAATGTGATTTACACTTAGATTTGATTGCTGGTTTACCTTATGAAACTTACGAAAGATTTGCAAAGTCTTTTGATGATGTTTTTGCTTTCCGTGCTAAAGAATTACAGCTAGGTTTTTTAAAACTATTAAGAGGGACATCATTGCGTAATGATGCTAAAGACTATGGTTATGTTTATCAACAGGAACCACCTTATGAAATGTTAGAAAATAAATGGTTAAATCACGAAGATATGCATAAGATTCATATGGCAGAAGATATGCTTGAAAAATATTGGAACAGTGGAAGATTTACACGTACGATGAATGCAGTGATGGATGAAGTGGATTCACCTTTTGCCCTCTTTTATGATTTGGCTTGTTTTTATCAAGACAATCACTATAAAACAATGGGTTATCAGTTGGATGAACTTTATAGTTATTTAGATGCTTATTTACCTGAAAAGTATCATGATTTATTAATTATGGATTATTTGTTGCAGTTTAAAGTGAAACCGAAAAGATGGTATCCATCTTCTTTATCACCTCAACAAAGAAAAGAAGTCATGAGAAATTTAGCAAAACAATATCATTTGGATCAAGAATTGCTTTTTAGATATGCGATTGTTGAAGAAATACAAAATCAATATCTCGTTGTTATCTATAAAGATTATCAATGTCAATGGACGATGTATAAGAAGGTGAATGTATGATAACAATGGTAGAATATGTTCATCAAAGAATAGCAACTTATGATTTTCAAATTGGTGTAGATTTCACAATGGGAAATGGATATGATACACTTTTTCTAGCTCAACACTGTCAACAGGTTTATGCTTTTGATATTCAAAAAGAGGCCTTAGAAATGACGAAACAGCGTTTAGGAACACTATCTAATGTCCAATTGATTTTAGATAGTCATGAAAATATGGATCAGTATCTGACAACCTTTGATGTTGGAATCTTTAATTTGGGTTACTTGCCTCAAGCTTCACATCATATTACAACGACACTTGCTTCAACACAAAAAGCACTTACAAAAGCAATAAAATATATGCAACAAGCCCTTTTTGTGGTGGTTTATCCTGGTCATGAAGAAGGGTATCAAGAAAGTATCTGGATTGATGCGTTTGTTTCTCAACTGGATTCCCATCAGTTCCATGTTTCTAGTTTTCGTATGTTAAATAAAAACAAAGCACCTTATGTGATTGAAATAGAAAAGAAGCAGTAAGTGCTGCTTCTAGCATAAGATGTATTTAAAATCATTGTTATCAGTTGAATAAATAAGATCTTCTGTAGAATCACTACGGAAATGGAAAAGTTGCCCATCTTCAATTTTTCCGTTCCATGTTGCGACAACAGGGATATCTTTTGATAATTCTTTAAGGAAAGCTAATAAGTCAATTTGGCTGTTTTTAGCATAAAGAAGTTTTTTATTATCTAATAATAAGACTTTTTGATGATAAGTTGTTAAAAAATTTTTCATTTCAGGAAGTAGTTTTTCACTTGGGGTATGATAGAAAATCTTATCTAGATCAAGAATAGGAACACCTGTTTCTTCGCTATATTCACGAATGACTTTTGATTTTCCACTACCAGGTTGGCCAATAATTAATAAAAGTTTGTACTCTGCATGACTGATGTCTTCTATTTTTTTATTCAAATCCATTGCTATAATCTCCTTTTCTGTTTTTATTGTTAAGATTATTATAGCATTTTCTGTAAGCGTTTTCTATGTATATCGTAAAAAAAGCTTTTTTTATCCTTGCTTTTAGTGTTGCAGACATAAAATCAATTGTCCCAGCAGAATATATTCTTGAATATTTTCAATTTTAATAATTTGTGGTAAATAATTTTCAGGAATGTACTTTGCTAACATCTTTGTTAATTCTTTAATATCAGGAATTAAAGTACATGAAAGAATAATGGCTTGAGGACCAATCACTGAAGAAAGAGCTGCAATTGTTTTGGAAACAAGTTCTAAAGCACCTTCTGGTGTTTTGGCTAAAGTACGTGGTGGAGCTGAATAATCCAAAGGTAAATATTGGACTTCACCAGCAATATGATAATGTCCTTTGACTAACTGACCATTAACAATCACACCGGCACCACCAAAAAAATTTGTGGGTTGGAAAAGAAAGACAAATGATGAAAATTGTTGTTGTGAAGCATAGTAACCGACAGCGGCTGTATTGACATCATTGTCAATGACTATGTGTATTTGATAACGCTCTTTTAACAATTGATGCATATTGACATCATGTAAACCAAAGACGTTCATAGAAGTTACAAAGCCATCATTAATAATTCCTGGTGTTGAAATACCAATGATTCGAATATCTTTATATTGTAATAAAATTGTATCAATCACATCATAAATATCTTCCATACTGATTTTTAATTTGATGATTTCATTACTTACAACCACTTTATTTTGTTCATCATATAATTGATAAGCAATATGCACACGTAAACTATTTCTAAAGATAGATAAAACAAGAATTTTTGTATCTTGGTGTGGAATCATCTGTAAAGGTTGAACACGATGTTCAGTTTTAGCAGGTTCAGGTGTTTTTTGATGTTCTAAAGCATGACGCACCATTTTTAAAGTTTCAGCCACATCATATTTCGCAAAGACTTGTGGAGGCATTTTTAAAACAATTTTATCTTTGAGTATTTCTTGGACTTTAGCGTGCATAAAGGAAATTTGTGGTGCCAGTAAAATCACATCAAAATCATTACCGATATTAAATAAATCGGTATAACCAATGGCTTTCACTTCATAATGATAATCTAAGATTTGCGCAGCCTCATTTAACTTAGAGGCAAAATAAGATGTTGTCAAACCACCACTACAACTTAATAATATTTTAATTTTTGGCTTTTCAACGAGTTGTAAAATATTATTCATCATTTCATTGAAAAGTTCAGTGGCGTGTTTCATTGTTTTCATTTGAAAATGTAAATAAAATTCAATGTTTTGACTGATTGTATTAGTAACGCTTAATTCTATAATATTTAATGGATTAAAGATAACTTGACTAGAACTATAATTGGTTGTGATATGAATGATATTATCATTTTCTTTGTCAAGTTCAATGTGACAATGACTCTGGTTTTGAATGAGAATCCATTGTTTAAAAATCATTGTATGAATATCTCTTAAAAATTCATCCATAAAAATTCCCCCTTTATCTTTATTATAATAGGTGTTGTTAAGAAAAGCTTTGATTTTGCTAAAGTAGAAAATATTTTTTTAAAAAATATGTTTTGAAGGTCATTTTTTGATAAATTCTTTTCTTTAAGTTTTTATTTAAAGAATATGAAGGAAATTTTTAAACTTTTGAATGATAAATAATGATAATAATAACAGGAGGTTAAAGAGATGGAAACAATTACAATTAAACCACATCATTTTTTGGATGTTATCAAATTATATGGATCAGGAATTGAAGTCTTTGTTCCAGATGAAAAAATGGGACATAATTTTTATCAAATAGCTAATCAGATTATACAAAATCCTTATTTACAATGCCAATTAACAATAACTGGAGATGATATTTGTTTGCCTTGTCGTTATTATCAACACCACCAATGTCAGGATATCATGACTCATATTTCTAATTTTTCAAGTAAAAATCAGTATAATCAATTATTAGATCAAAGAATCATGAAGTTATATCAACTGACACATCAAAGCTATCAAGCGTTGGAATTATGTGAAATCTTTTATCTTCATCATGAGTGGATTGAACGTATATGGTTGGAAGAAGATGAGCAGGCTGTTCAAAAACGTCATGATTTCTTTGTGAAAGGAGCTTGTCTTTATATTAAAAAATACAAAACATGATATAATAAGGGTAGATATTGAAAAGGGAAATGAAAAATGATGATTATGCAGTTTATAAAGTTATACCATGTTTAAGAATAGCTAATATTGTAGTAATGGAGGAGAGAATATGGATAAATATTTAGAAATCAAGCAACTTTTTGAATCTCAAGCACAATCTGAAAAAGCATTACAAATGGCAAAATATATGCGTAATCAATTTGTTTTCTATGGTATACCAACACCTCAAAGAAAACAAATTTATAAAGAATTATTGAAACAAGAAAAAAGAATAAACAAATAGACTGGGAATTTCTTAATTTATGTTATCAAGATGAACATCGAGAGTTTCAATATCTTGTTGGTGATTATTTACAGACTATGAAAGCCTTTCTTAAGTATGAAGATATTGCTTATATTCAAAAATATGTACAAACCAAACAATGGTGGGATAGCGTAGATTTTTTAGATAGAATCATAGGTGATATAGGATTACATGATCAACGTGTGAATGAGTTGATGTTGGATTGGTCAAAGAGTAATGATATTTGGATGAGAAGAATCGCGATTGATCATCAACTATGTCGTAAAGACAAAACTAATATACAATTATTAGAAAAGATTTTAGTCAACAATCTAGGCAGTGATGAATTTTTTATTAATAAAGCCATTGGTTGGGCATTAAGAGATTATTCAAAAATCAATCCTCAATGGGTTCAGTCTTTTATTGAACGTCATCAAGATCAAATGAGTTCATTAAGTATTAAAGAAGGCAGTAAATATATATAAATTGATGATAGAAGTTTGATTTCATGAAAGGTTTTCAAAGAAACAATCAGTTCTTATCTTTATGTGGATTGAATTGTGGTTTATGTCCTATGCATTTATTAAATCATTGTGGAGGATGTGGAAATGGCAATCAGTCCTGCCAAATAGCTCGTTGTTCTTTAGAACATAAAAGTATTGAATATTGTTTTGAATGTCATTCTTATCCATGTGAGAAATATTTACATATTGATGATTTTGATTCTTTTATAACGCATCAACATCAAATAAGAGATTTAGAAAAAGCACAAAAAATAGGAATCGATGCATACAATCAAGAACAACAGGAAAAAATAAAAATTCTTTATGATTTACTTAAAAATTATAATGATGGACGTAAAAAAGCCTTCTTTTGTATAGCTGTAAATTTATTGGAATTGTCAGATCTTCAAACGATTATGAAAGCTATTCAAAAAGAAAATTTATCCACATTATCAGATAAAGAAAAAAGTTTATTTGTGGTAGACATGATTCAAAAAGTAGCAAAGTTTCATAATATATCTTTGAAACTTAAAAAATAAATAATATAAGAAAGTGGAGTGTTTTATATGGCTATACAATGAAAAGGAAAACTTGTTGATGAAAAACAATTGGAAACAATAGATATATCGAAATATACAAAAATCAAACAGAGTCCTATTGATTATGTACTTACAGCACTGATTTTGGTATATCCAATGATTTGTGGTATTCAATTATTAATTTGTCGTTATAATGGACAACTTATAAATGTGCTCATAGGTGATTTAATAGGTTTGTTTATTGTCGTTATATTGATGATTTGTCATGAAGTTTTACATGCTATCACTTTTTCTAAAAACGAAAAGGTATCTATTTGGTATCATGGTTTTACAATGATGACTTATTGCATAGAAGAAAAAACACCAATGAGTATGATTTATACCTTGTTATTACCAAATTTAATTATCACTTTACCATTTATTATTTTTAATATTGTTTTTTCTCTTTTTGTGACACCTTCGCTTTATATGAAAATATATGGATTGATAAGCTTAATTATGATAACAGGTTCATTCAGTGATTTATCACAAGCTCTAATGATTATCAAAAATAAGAGAAAAATACATACAATCAAACTTAATGGACATCAGTTTTATTATCAATGAAATTGTTTTGAATAGAGTGTTTAAAATAAGCAACTATCAAATATGGTAGTTGTTTTTTGATAATATGTTTTGTGATTGAGAGAATTAATCAACATTCAATTTGATAATATGATATAATAAGGAACGAGGAGTGATGAAAATGAAGATTATAGCATTTACAGGAGCAGGGATTAGTAAACAGTCTCACATTCCTACATTTATGGAAAGGCCTGATATTAGAGAAAAGTTATTTAGAGATTTTGCCAATACACATCATGAAGAATATAATGAAGTCATTAGACAGTTAAAAACCAATATGAATGGGGCAAAACCAAATGATGCTCATATCGCTTTAGCCCAATATAAGATACCTGTTATTACAATGAATATTGATGGTTTACATCAAATAGCGGGAAGTGATGCTTTAGAATTACATGGTGGTTTACCTGAAGATGATGAAATGGATGAGGCATGGATGTTATATAATAAACCTGTATTATATGGTGATCCTGCGCCTAATTATGCGAAAGCCTATCAAATGGTTTATGATTTAGAACCAGATGATATACTTTTGGTTATTGGATGTTCATTTCATACAGCCATTGCTGTTGATTTAAGAGAAGTTGCTAAATCAAGAGGTGCAAGGGTAATTGAAATTCAAGAAGATGCTGCGCACAATGTCAGAAAAGTATTAGAAGAATTATAATAAATAATATTGATAAAAAATTGTAAGGGGTGATGTCATGCATCATCAAAAGAATACATTGATGTCAAAATGGATATATTGGTGGGCATTAGCGTATGTGATTCTTTTATATGTATATCTTTTTATTCCTGCATAACATATCACAATACAAAATAACAATCCTTCAATCATGACATACATACAAATGATATTATCAATTTTCTTCCTTTATTTTTAGGTGTTATGAGTTTTATTATGATGAAATTTCAAAAAGATATAATGACAAGAGAAGAATTATTGAATTGTGCAGTGCTTGTCAAATATAGTTTGATTCCTCTTTATCTCTTTGGTGGACTCTTGGCTATTGTATTATTTTTTATGACTTTTATCCCTGTACCTTTTATGATTTTTGCTGCACCAATGGGAATCGTTTCTCTTAATGTTTATGGTTATATATTTTTACTTGGAAGTATGCCTTTTTCGATGTTTTATCTAACAAAAGTGAAACAAGAAAAAGTTAATAACAATATAATTATCATGATTGCTAGAATCATGCAGTTTTTCTTATGCTTTGATGTTATTGCTATAATGATTTTATCATTTAAAGAGAACAAATGGAGAAAATTAACACTTACCATTATTGGTATTGTTATAACGATTATAAATGCACTTTGATAGGAGATATAAGATGAATACAGAATTAACATTTAGATATGCGAAAAGAGAAGATGTAGGCTTGATTTTAAAATTTATTAAAGACCTTGCTGAATATGAAAAAATGTTAGATGAAGTGATAGCCAATGAAGATACTCTTTTAGAATGGCTATTTGATAAACAAAAGTCAGAAGTTATCTTTGCTTGTATCAATGGAAAAGAAATAGGCTTTGCATTATTTTTTCATAACTTTTCTACTTTTTTAGGGAGAGCTGGTTTATATTTAGAAGATTTATATGTTTTACCTGAATATAGAGGAAAAGGCTATGGAAAGGCAATATTAAAAAAATTAGCTATGATTGCCAAAGAACGCCAATGTGGACGTTTAGAATGGTGGTGTCTTGATTGGAATCAATCAAGTATTGATTTTTATTTGTCATTAGGTGCCCAGTCTATGTCAGATTGGACAGTATATAGAATATCTGGTGATACATTAGATGAACTTGCTAAATAATATATGGATGTAATAGGAGTGATTATATGATAGATATAAGTCATATTTTTTCGTTAAGTCATCATACAAGAACGCAAAGTTTATCACTGTGTGGATATTTGGAAGCTATTGTTGGAAAATATTTTCTATCTCAATCAGGAAATCCTGATTCTTATTGGTATGCAGTTTATTATGGTGCATCAATAAATAGCCACGATGATTGTGTAGAAATCATTGATCATAATTTAATCGGTTATGTTTATTATGACAATAGAGTCGCTTTTATTTTAAATGATTATCTTGAAACTTTTATGAAAGATACGTTGGATTATGATATTCATTACATATCTTTGGATTCGTTAGATAAAGAATGTCTTGAATGTCAAAATGATGAACAATATCGTCAATATATTTTACCTGCTTTGTGGATAGATGATGATTTTTTATATAATGAAAGAATTCCATTTGATTATGAAAAATTTGAACTGATTGATGAAGGTGTTCAATATCTTAATCCTAAGCATTTTTCTGTGAAGAATTTTGTGAAGTCCTGTCAAATGGATTGAAATGTATATAAATTGCATAAAGCAAATAAAGGGTGTTTAAGAAAATCAAGTCATTAAAACTTGATTTTTTCGTATTGTAATAATTGTTCACGTGCTTGTTTATAATGTTGTAATTGAACAATTATTTCTTTACGTGTCTGTGTGATAATATATTCAGCACAACCTATCGCAAGTATTAATGCAACAATCACAAAGATAGGTGTTGAATATAAGAAAAATGCACTGTGTGTTAAAAAATATAAAACAATCAAACATCCAACAACAGCTAATGTTTTGATCAGTGTTCTTGTACTAAGAAAACGAGCATACATATCATTTCTAATGCTTTGATATGCGTCTTGTAATAATGTAATAATTTCAGAGCATTTTTCAAGTGTTAATTCATAGTCATTAATATTTGTGCGAACATCAACTTTAATTGACATCTCTCAAACCTCCTCTTACACATTGACTACATTATAGCACTGTTTGAAAAAAATAAAGAGATTTACATAAAATATAAAACATTGTATACTAAATACGGGTGATTTGATGAAAATTTTAGGACATTTCAAAACTATCACAAAACATAAATGGAAAGTTATGAAACTATGTTTTCGTATTGGTTTATATAAACAAGGTTTACTACATGATATGTCAAAATATTCATGGTGTGAATTTTCAACAGGTATATATTATTATCAAGGGGATAAATCTCCTAATTCTGTAGAACGTCGTGAAAAAGGATACTCATTAGCGTGGTTACATCATAAAGGAAGAAATAAACATCATTGGGAATTTTGGGTTGACTTTACACGTGATGGTTTATTACCGGCAAAGATGCCAACACGTTATGTTTTAGAAATGTTTTGTGATCGTGTTGCAGCCAGCCAAACATATCAAGGTTCAAAATATAAAGATACCTTTCCTTTGGCCTATTATGAAAATGGCAAACATTCCTATATTATGCATCCTCAAACACGTCGATTTTTGGAACATCTTTTACATTATCTTCATGATTATGGATTGGATGCTACAATAAAATATATTAATCAACATCCTGAATGGAAGAAAAAATCATAACACACTTTTTATTTCATATAGTATTATAGGTGATACGATGAAAAAATGTGTGTTTTTTTTATGTTTTCTACTATGTATTGTTCAAGTTCGTGCTGTGAATTTTCAAGGTAAGGCTTATATTGTCATGGAAAGTACACATCAAAATGTACTAGAGGGAAAAAATACAGAATATGTCCAAAGTGTCGCATCCATCTCTAAAATTATGACAGCCATAGTGGCGATTGAAAATGGTAATTTAGATGATGAATATGAAATAGGCGAAGAAGTGAATGAGGCATGGGGAAGTGGAATCTATATACATATAGGTGACCGCATTAATCTTAGAGATTTATTACATGGCTTATTATTAAGAAGTGGTAATGATGCAGCCAATGTGATTGCGAAAAATGTTGGAGGCAGCATTGAAGAGTTTGTTGAAATGATGAATCAAAAAGCACAAGAGCTTCATATGACGAAAACGCATTTTTCTAATCCAACGGGTTTAGATGAAGAAGATAATGGCAATCAATCCTGTGTTTATGATATGGCTTTGTTGATGGCCTATTGTAGTCAAAACCCAATTTTTAATGATATTGTGATGAAAGAAACTTACCATCGTGAAGATGGTGGGGGAACATGGCATAATAAAAATAGGCTTTTAAATGAGTATGAATATTGTGTAGGGGGAAAAACTGGTTATACCAAAAAAGCCAAAAGAACACTGGTAACACGTGCTATTAAAGATGATATTTCATTAATTATTGTGACTTTTAATTGTGGAAATGATTTTGAGTTTCATCAACAAAAATATGAAGAATGCTTTGAAAAGTATCAAAATGTTTTAGTACTTTCAAAAGGCATTTATCAATATCATGGACATTCTTTTTTGATTGATCAAGATATTTATTATTGTGGTAAAGAAAGTCAAAATGTATCTTTACAATCACAAGGTGATATTTTAAAAGTGTGTATTGATCAAACACCCATATATCAAGTTTCACATAAAGGTTTCTGGACAACGATTGTTGAATATACAAGGATGTTAATAGGAGAATGTTTCAATGGCTAGAATATGGAAATGGTGTGTTGTGATTTTCTTATTGATTGGGTTGTTAAGGCATCAAGAAGAAGCTATGATGGTTGCATTGATGGATACTCCTTATATGGTTTGGGATTTACTTTTAAATGTTATTTTATCGGCTTGTTTATGGGGTGGTTTTTTAAATATAATTGAAAAAACAGGCTTTATGAATTATTTATCATTTTTATTGAAACCTCTTTTTCATTTGCTTTATGGTTCTATTATTAAAGACAAAGAAGTCTATACTTATTTATCTTCAAATATGATAGCCAATCTTTTAGGATTAGGGACTTTAGCGACAATTAGTGGTCTCAAAGCTTTTCAAACATTACAGAATCATAACGCTCATCCTCAATATCCTAGTCGAGCCATGTTGACACTTGTTATTGTGAATACAGCAGGATTATGTCTATTCCCTTCAACACTTTTTATGATCAGGCAACAGATGGGTTCACTTGAAATTTATGCTTTTTATCCTTATATGTTGTTGATTGGCGTATCTATTATTGTGATTGGACTTGTCATTCAAAGGGTGATTGATCATGAATAAAATCATTTTTATTTTATTGTTATGTGTTTTTATTGATGGTCTAATCAAACGTGTACCATTGTTTGATTATTTTATAGAAGGTGTTAAAGATGCCTTTCAACTCTTTAAAACATTATTAACGACATTTATGGCTTTCATGATTTTTGTTCAATTACTCCAAAGTAGTGGCACCATCGATTTACTCAGTCATTTTCTTTCTCCACTTTTAAATCTTTTGCATATTCCTATAGATATATTGGTTTTAGGTTTATTGCGACCAGTCAGTGCCAATGCATCATTATCTTATTTATATTCTTTTTATGAAATATTTGGTGTTGATCATCCTTTAAGTCTTTTAGCAACTCTTATTCAAAGTGGCAGTGATACAACCTTTTATGTTGTGACACTTTATTTTTCTTCGATTCATATGAAAAAAACAAGATATGCTTTGCCCATTGGTTTAACAATGGATTGTTTATCAGTTATTTTTGCGATTATAATTTATTTAAAAATGTTTGTATAATTGAATAAATTATGTATAATGGTATCTGGAAAGGACGGGATACTATGGAAAGACTACAAAAAGCAATTGCGGCGAGTGGATATACTTCAAGAAGAAAAGCTGAAGATTTGATTCGTCAAGGGAGAGTCGAAGTCAATGGTGAAGTCGTCAGTGAACTGGGATTTAAAGTGAAACGAGGAGACTTAATCATGGTGGATGGGAAATCTCTTCAAGGTGAAAATAAAGTTTATTATGTTTTTTATAAACCAAAAGGATGTATTTGTTCATTAAGTGATGAACTTGGCAGAAAGACAGTGATTGATTATTTTAAAGATGTTAAAGAACGTATTTATCCAGTAGGAAGATTGGATTATGATACTTCTGGTTTATTGTTGATGAGTAATGATGGAGAGTTTGCCAATTTAATGATGCATCCTTCATCACATTTAGAAAAAGTTTATGAAGTCAGTGTCAAAGGAATAGTTAGTGGTTTGACAGTGCATCAGTTAGAAAAAGGAGTCTATTTAGATGGTGTCAAAACTTTACCATGTCGTATTAAAATTGTTGGTAAAGATGAAGAACATGGTACAACAATGTTGATGATTAAATTGATTGAAGGAAAGAATCGTCAAGTTAAGAAAATGTTTGAAGCTGTTGAACATCCTGTGAAAAGATTACATCGTTTACGTGTTGGTAGTGTTGATTTGAAAGGATTAAGACCAGGACAATATCGTATGTTAAAACCACAGGAAGTCAAAGAATTAAAAGCAATGGCTTTGGCTAAAAAAATGCTAAAAAATAGTATAATAGAGAATATCTTTATGAGGATATTCTTTTTTTGTCGATATTTGTATGATGAAGTTTATTGAAGAAGACAATAAAGTGATTATAATAAAAAGCAAGGAGGATGAAAAATGCGTAGTGTTGTTTTAGAACCAGAAAAAACGAATGTTTGTGGTATCTGTGGGGCAACAGAACCCTTTATTGAATATAAAGAATTAGAAGGAGTTCATTTTATATGGTGTAAAAAATGTCATACAATTAGTTTTTTTAGACCATTAGAAAATGAAATGAAAAGACATTTAATTGAAATAGAAATGAATACTTATCATAGACATAAAGACGAAAAAGAGAGCTGATTTCAGCTCCTTTTTTATGACATATTTAAAATACTTTTACTTTTTCACAATGGCTTGCATTGGACATGCCACTTGTGCCTCTTTGATAATTTCTTCTAAACCATCGGAGATTTCGTCTACAATGACTTCAGATACATCATGATCATTGATTTGAAAAACATCAGGACATAAGGATACACACCAACCACAACCAATACAATTTTCATTTACTTTATACATTGTTTGACCTCCTATTCATAAATTTATTATATATAAAATAAAATAGTTTTCAAAGTGATTTTAATTATTGTTAATAATGTATATAAAAAGAGCGTTATCGCTCTTTAAAGTTCTTCACAGATTCCACATGCAAAACAGTGATCCTTATTAATTTTGAACATATTTTTCTCCTTTTTGAAAAAAAGAACCCGAAGGTTCTTATGTTTTATTCATTAACAATTGCGCTTACTGGGCAAGTTTCCATAGCTTCTTTAGCTGCATCTTCTAATTCAGCAGGAACTTCACCAATGATGTTTTCTGCTACATTATCAGCGTTTAAATCGAAAACTTCTGGACATACGGCAGTACATGCACCACAACCAATACAATTTTCATTTACTTTATACATTTTTATTACCTCCTATTCATACGACTATTATATACTAAATCGAATTATTTTAAAAGTTTATTTTATAAATTTTTATAGTTATGTTATAATGGGGACGGTGATGTAAAATGGAGAAACAAACAAGAATTAATAAATACAAAGAATTAAGAGATGAAATGAAAGAAGAAGTGGCGATTGATCGTCAAATGACATTTGAACAGGAAGATGAAGAGGATGATTTTTTATCATTTTTGCCACATAACCATCAAAAAGATATTCAGGATACTTTGATGGAACCATTATCATATGAAACTTTAAAACCAGATAATGAAGAAATAAAAACTGCTTTAAATGAGGCTAAAGTCAATGTGGGAAAAGAACAATACAATACCCGCTTAGATATTTTAAATAAAATCAAGCAATCTGAAGAACATCAGCCTCAACATGCACAATCTTTAGAAACACAACAACCAACAGAACCTCAAAAGAAAATGTCTTTATTAGAAAAATTAGCAGCTATGTCGCCTGAAGAAGATGCAGAAGAATTGAAAAAGTATGAAGAAGGTTTAACAGTTGCTGATTTTATGAAGGAAGATAAGAAAAAAACAAAACGTGAAAAAGTAGAAAAGACGGAAAAAGTTGAAAAACCTAAGCATCAAGAAGAGGCTCAAGTACAACGTCAAAACGAACCGATTGTTGAAGAAGAGGACGTTGAAGAAGATAGTAAACTTGTCACAATTTTAAATTATGTGATTATTGTCTTTATTATTGTGTTTATTGTTTTAGCAGTCTTTATTGTTAAACAATTGTTGTTTTAATAGTGAGTAATGGAAAGAGGTAGAATATGTCAAAGAGAATTTCAATTGCGATTGATGGACCCGCAGCTGCAGGAAAATCCACAATTGCCAAGATGGTAGCAAAAAACTTAAATTATACTTATATTGATACAGGAGCAATGTATCGTTGTGTGGCTTATTATGCATGGTTGAATCATGTCGATGTACAGGATGAACAGGCAGTATCTAAGCTTTTAAAGGATATTGATATTGACATGTTTCCAGATGGAACAATTCAATTAAATCATGAAGATGTGACATCGGCTATTCGTGAAAATGAAGTGTCTATGGGAGCAAGTGTTGTTTCCCAATATCAGGCTGTTAGAACTTTTTTGGTTGAAAAACAAAGAGAGATGGCACAAGGTGGCGGTGTTATTTTAGATGGTAGAGATATTGGTACAGTTGTTTTAAAAGATGCAGAACTTAAAATTTATCAAGTAGCTAGTATTGAATGTCGTGCTTTGCGTCGTCATAAAGAAAACTTACAAAGAGGTATTGAATCTGATTTAGAGGCAATTCAAAAAGAAATTGCTATGCGTGATGAACAGGATATGACACGTTTGATTTCGCCACTCAAAAAAGCAGATGATGCGATAGAAATCGATACATCTGATATGTCATTAGAAGAAGTTGTTGCAAAAGTGATGCAACTTGTAGAACAGAGAATATAAGGAGTGATTCATCATGAAAAAAGGAATCGTTGCGATTGTAGGACGAGCGAACGTTGGGAAATCAACAATTTTTAATCGTATTGTAGGAAAACGTATTTCTATTGTAGAAGATACACCAGGGGTAACACGTGATCGTATTTATGCAGATGCGTCATGGTTAACACGTGAATTCAGAATTATTGATACTGGTGGAATTGAATTGGAAAATGCCTCATTTACAGAGCAGATTAAAATGCAGGCTGAAATTGCTATTGAAGAGGCTGATGTCATTTTATTTGTTGTAAATGGACGTGAAGGTATAACGAAAGAAGATAATTTTGTTGCCCGTTTATTACAAAAATCTAGAAAACCGATTGTTTTGGCAGTCAATAAGATAGATGATCAGATACATAAAGATAATATTTATGATTTTTATAGTTTGGGAATAGGTGATCCTATTGCTGTATCTGGAAGTCATGGAATTGGTATTGGTGATGTTTTAGATGAGATTATTCATCTTTTACCTGTCATACAAGAAGAAAAGGAAGATGATATCATTCGTTTTTCAGTGATTGGACGACCAAATGTTGGGAAATCATCATTAACGAATGCTATTTTAGGAGAAGAACGTGTTATTGTTTCAGATATTGAAGGAACGACACGTGATGCGATTGATACTGCATTTGTAAAAGATAATCAAAAATATTGTGTTGTCGATACAGCGGGAATGCGTAAAAAAGGGAAGGTTTATGAAAATATTGAAAAATATTCTGTTTTACGTGCTTTATCAGCGATTGAAAAGAGTGATGTTGTATTAATGGTTATTGATGGACATCAAGGTATTGTTGAACAGGATAAGCATGTGGCTGGATATGCTCATGAAGCTGGAAAGGCTGTTATTTTAGTTGTGAATAAATGGGATTTGATTGAAAAAGATTCTAAAACCATGAAAAAAATGGAAAATCAAATTCGTGAACAGTTTAAATATTTAGATTATGCACCCATTCTTTTTGTCTCTGCAAAAGATAAAAAACGTGTTCATTTGTTGTTGCCATTAATTCAGGAAGTTTATGCAAATAGTCAAAAACGTGTTGCAACAAGTGTTTTAAATGATGTTTTAATTGATGCTCAAACAATGAATCCAACCACAACATTTAATGGTGGACGTTTAAAAATTTATTATGCAAATCAGGTGAGTATCTGTCCACCAACATTTGTTTTATTTACCAATGATCCACAATATTTACATTTTAGTTATAAACGTTATTTAGAAAATCGTTTACGTGATGCCTTTGGTTTTGAAGGAACACCAATTCATATTCTTTGTAGAAAGAGGGACTAGAATGAAAATAGCAATTTTAGGGACAGGAAGTTGGGCAACAGCTTTAGCGAGAGTTCTTAATGATAATGGACATCGTACGATGATGTATGGAATTGATCAAAATGAGATTGATGATATTAATATTAGACATTGTAATTATAAATATTTCAAAGACGTCAGATTAGAAAATCAGATTGTTGCCTCTTCTTCTTTAAAAGAAGTTGTTAAAGATGCTCAGTATCTTTTGATTACAATTCCTACACAATATGTTAGACATGTTCTAGAAGAAGTGAAGCCATTATTAACGCAAAAAGTAACAGTGATTAATGCGGCAAAAGGTTTTGATATGAATACTAATATGCGTATGTCTGATACAATTAGAAGTGTGTTAGATAAGACCGAGATTCATCCAGTCGTTTCATTGATTGGACCATCCCATGCCGAAGAAGTTGTGGAACGTATGTTGACAGTTGTTTGTGCCGTGTCATTGGATGAAGACTGTGCTAAGGATGTTCAAAAACTATTTTCTAATCATTATTTTAGAGTTTATACCTCAACAGATGAAGTAGGTGCTGAATATGGCGCTGCTTATAAGAATGTCATCGCGGTTGCCTCAGGAATTATTGCAGGATTAGGTTATGGGGATAATACCCGTGCTGCTTTGATTACCAGAGGATTATATGAAATGAGTTTGTATGGAACAGTCAAAGGCGCTAATCGTGAAACTTTCTTTGGTTTGACAGGAATTGGAGATTTGGTTGTTACATGCTCGTCTATTCATTCACGTAATTTTCAGGCGGGTTTAGAAATTGGACAAAGTAATCGAGCCTTAGATTTTATGACTCATAATACCAAAACTTGCGAAGGTATTCGTACTTGTAAAGTTATTCATGATGATGTTGCTACACATGATTATGGTATTGAAGTTCCAATTGTTGATGCTGTTTATCGTGTCTTATATGAAAATGCTTTACCACAGGAAACAATTGATTCATTAATGTTAAGAGATTTAAAAGCAGAACAATAGAGATTGATTTTGCATATATTAGTATGGGTGATTCAATTGGATAAACAAGATAAATTATTAGATAAAGTGTCACAGAAAACACATGTATCAAAAGCTGATATTTTGTCTCTTGCAAATGATTTACAAAATAAAGATTTAAAGGATGAACAAAATATTCGAGATTTTGTGAATAAGATTTCACAATTAACCCATAAACATGTCAAACCTGAACAAATGGATAAAATCATTCAAATTATTCAAAATAATCAGGTACCTACGGATATTCAAAAACTTGTATAGTCATTTTTCCTTGAAATCACAAGGCTAAAAAGCTATAATAACAAGTGATGAAAGGGAGTGGAAGGATGTATCAATTTTCTTGCAAAAATTTAACATAAGCATATCTTTTTATGCATGCAAGAAAATAGTTCTCTTTTTATCATGAATATTTGTATATAACGACAAGATCTATTTTCTTGTCGTTTTTATTTTGAAAAGGAGAGTGATATCAATGTCGTTAATACAAGTTCAACATTTGACATTTGGTTATGAAGGAAGTTATGAATTGATTTTTGATGATGTATCGTTTTCATTAGACACGACATTTAAGACAGCTTTGATTGGACGCAATGCCAGAGGGAAAACAACACTTTTAAAGCTTTTGATGAAAGAATTGGAATATCAAGGACAAATAATGATGAGTGAAGGGTGCTGTTATTTTCCTTATGAAGTAGAAAATCCTCAATGGTTAACATTAGATGTGTGTTATGAGATATGTCCAAATTTACAACAATGGCAATTAGAAAAAGAACTTCATCAGTTAGATATGGATGGTTTAGATATTTTTTATCGACCTTTTGAAACTTTATCTCATGGCGAACAAACCAAAGTATTATTAGCTCTTTTATTCTTGAAAGAACATGCTTTTTTATTGATTGATGAACCAACCAATCACTTAGATCAAAATTCACGTCAAAAAATAGCTGAATATCTTCGTCTTCAAAAAGGTTTTTTGTTAGTGAGTCATGATCGTTATTTTATTGATAGTTGTTGTAATCATGTGATGGCTATTAATCCAACGACCATAGATGTTGTAAGTGGAAATTTTTCAAGCTGGTATGATGATAAAAGAAAAAAGATGAAAGAGGAATCATGATGAATAAGAAATTGAAGAAAGATATTGTGAAAATGGAAAGTTCAAGGAGACAAAAGGAAAATTGGGGACATCAGATTGAAAAATCCAAGCGAGGTGCAGCTGATAAAGGCCATGTAGGGCATATGGCAGCGAAAATGATGAAACGTTCCAAAGTGATTGAAAAACGCCAAAAACAAGCCATTGCTGAAAAAAGGAAACTTTTAAAGGATATTGAAAAATATGATGATTTAAAAATACATTGTTTAAAATATTTTCAAAAACAATTGATTCAGTTTCAACACTTCTCATTATCATATGATGATAAAAAAGTCTTTGAAGATTTATCGTTAACCATTCATAATCATGATAGAGTCTTACTTAAAGGACCAAATGGTTGTGGAAAATCAAGTCTTATTCATTTTATTATAGGTGAGAATATGCAATATCAAGGACAATATGTTCTAGGTAGTCAATTAAAAATTTCCTATGTTCCCCAAGATTGTACTTTTTTACATGGGCGACTTGATGATTGGATTCAACGATATGATTGTGATTTAACATTAGTCAAAACCTTATTAAGGAAATTAGGATTTTCACGTTCCCATTTCGATATTTCTTTAGAAAATTTAAGCCAAGGTCAAAAAAAGAAAGTCATGTTAGCTATTTCACTGGCAACTCCAGCACATCTCTATATTTGGGATGAACCATTAAATTATATTGATATTTTTTCTCGTATGCAAATTGAAAAGACTATTTTAACATATCAACCCACATTACTCTTTGTAGAACATGATCAATATTTTCAAGAAACAATTGCTACAGAGGTCATAGATTTTTAATAACGGGTTTGACAAATGGGATGTATCCATAATACAATAAAAGGTGAAGGAGAACACACATGAAAAATTTAGTTGTAACAGATAGAGAAATTTCAACCCATTATTTTCAAAATTCAGTGATTGTCAATTTAAATAATATTCATTATTCAACATGCACAGGGGGATTGACATGTTTAAAATGTGAAGGTGCCTGTCATTTTAAAGATGATATGAGTATTATTTCTAATTGGACAAATGACTGTCAATTAATTATCTATATTACAAAAGTCAAATATGGTTGTTTTGATATTCCTTTTAAAAAGATGTTAGAAAGACTCGTTGTCAATCATGAACCTTATTATACAATGGTAGATGGAGAGACTTGTCATCTTGGTTTAAGCCAGTTAAGAAAAAATTACTGGTTATTGGCTATGGTGAAGCCAGCGAGGATGAAAAGAAATTGTTTAAAGATATTTTGGATGATTCAACATTAGGCTTTTCTTATTCTTCTGTTGATGCATATTTTTGTGAAGAAAATGAGTTAGATGAAGTACTTCGTACTTTTGGAGGTGTCGATCATGGCTAAAATACTTTTGTTGAATTCAGGATTAAAGCATACGCAAAGCTTTATGAAACCATTTTTATCAAGATTAGAAGTTTACTTGGATGAACATTGTGATTGTTTAGATATTCGTCATGTTTCCACTTTTGATGAACGTACTTTTTTTGAGTATGATCAAGTTGTCTTTCTTTTTATGGTTGCTTTAAATTCTATTCCTTCATCTACATTAGAAATTTTTGAACGCTTAGAATCGCAACCTAAAGGTGATACGGAAGTCTATGCTTTTATTGGATGCGATGAATATGAACCTGAAAAATGTGATATTTCTGAGAAAGTGTTGCAAAATTGGTGTCGTAGGGAGCATTTACAATATAAAGGGAGTTTAAAAATTGGATCTGTTTTCTTTATTATGAAAACAATATCTCGTTTTGTCGTGTCTAATGAGATGAAAAAATTTGCTCAAGCTATTATCAATCATCAAGAATTTTATGGCAAAACAACAATGTTGACAGATCGTATATTTATGAAAAAAGCTAATCAATATTGGAATAAAGAAATAAAAAAGGTTAATAAAGAAAATACGAAAAAGATAAAAAGAAGTCGCACTTGAAGTGACTTCTTTTAAGTTAATACATGAATCGTCATGAATTTGATTCAGTGATTTGTTTAATATAATCTAAAGGGACACGTAAGCGATGTGCCAATTCTTCATATGAAAATCCCTGACTTAAAAGACGTTTCATAATTTTACGCATACTTTCTCCCACTTCAATAATATGGCCATCAGGATCATAAAATCGTACAACTCTTTGTCCCCATGCTCCTTCCTTAGGTGGATGAACGAGAGTGACCTGATATTGATCCAACAATAACATAAAAGCGTCAATATCTTCTGTTTCAAAAGATAATGCAGCAGCATGATTCAACATGATTATGTCTTGATCGTCTTTATGAATAAGTTCTTTCCATACTTCTTTGGATTGCAATACAATACCTGATGTTAATGTCACTGAACCGTTAAATTCTACTAATAAAACTTTTAATCCTAAAATTTGTTTGTAAAACTTTTTTGATTGTTCTAAATCATTGACAATAAAAACAGTATTTTTAAGTTTCATAGTAACCTTCCTTTTTTTAAGATGATTTTATTCTATTATCTTTTTATCACAAAAAGATGAACTTTTTGACTTTTTATAAAAATGTTCTAAATAAAAATGAAAATCATATATTGATGTGTGAGAAGGAGGAAGTCTATGCAGACAATAGATATATTAAAAGATATTGGTAAAAGATGTGATGGCGACATCTATTTAGGGGTTGTAGGACCAGTCAGGGTGGGAAAATCATCATTTATTAAACGTTTTATGGAAAAGGCTGTCATTCCCTATATTGATAATCCTGATGCGAAAATTCGTGCCACTGACGAATTGCCACAATCTGGTGAGGGGAAAATGATTATGACAGTGGAACCGAAGTTTGTTCCAAACCAAGCTGCTCATATCAATGTTGAAGATAATTTAGGAGTGAATATTCGACTTGTGGATTGTGTTGGATATGTGATTGATGGAGCAAAAGGTTATCAGGATGAACAAGGAATTCGTTATGTAAAAACACCTTGGTATTTAGAAGCTATTCCTTTTGATGAAGCGGCGAGGATAGGAACACAAAAAGTTATTCAAGATCATTCAACAATTGGTATTGTGATGACTTGTGATGGTTCTATTTGTGAAATTCCTGGTGGCGATTATATTCAAGCAACGGATGATGTGATAAATGAATTAAAAGAAATTGGTAAACCATTTGTGATTGTGGTGAATTCTAAAGAACCACAAAGTCTTCAATGTAGCCAACTTGTAGAATCTTTAAAAGAAAAACATGATGTTCCAGTTTTGGCTTTGAAAGTTACAGAAATGAATGAAGAAGATATTACTCATCTTTTAAAAGAGGCTTTATATGAGTTCCCTATTCATGAGGTGAAAATAGAAGTTCAGCGTTGGATGGCTTTAATGGATTCATCACATTGGTTAAAACAGACTTTAGATGAATCCTTGGAAAAATCTTTGTTAGAAATTCATCGTTTTAGAGATGTAGAAAAAATTGCAACACATATGAGTGAATTTGATTTTATTAATAAAGCTTATTTATCATCAATTGATACATCTTCTTCATCAGCTACTTTACGTATTCAAGAAAGAAATGGTTTATATCAAGAAATATTAAATGAAATTTTAGGACAAGATAAATTTGATGCGGCTTTATTTTTAAGACAGGTTCAAGAATTGAAACAGATGAGTCAAGAATATCAGGCTTATCAAAGTGCGATAAAGATGGTAAAACAGACTGGTTATGGTTATGCTTTACCAGTTTTGGATGATATTGAATTGAGTGAACCAGAAGTCATTAAACAAGGACCACGCTATGGTATGAAACTTGTTTCTACGGCTTCTACGATTCATATGATTAAGGTGGATATTGAATCAACCTTTGAACCGATTATTGGTTCTAAAGAACAAGCTGAAGCTTTTATTCAATATTTACAAAGTCATGGTGAAAATAATAAAGAAGCCATCTTTGACTGTGATGTTTTTGGACGTAAATTAGGGGATTTGATTAATGAGGGAATGCGTGTAAAACTTGCATCAATGAATGAAACCGCTTGTATAAGAGTGCATGATATTTTAAGTAAAATTGTGAATAAAGGAAAGTCAAATGTGATTGCGATAGTTTTATAAATTTGTTATTGCACTGAAGAATTTGAAATGTTATACTACTACTTAGATTTAAGTAGGAGGCAATACAAAATGAATAAAAAAGAGCTTATTGATATCGTTTCACTAAAAAAAGATTTAACAAAAAAAGATGCTGAAGCGTTAGTAGATACAGTTTTTGATACAATGATTGAAAGTATCTTAAATGGAGATAAAGTTTTGATTTCAGGGTTTGGTACATTCAAAGTGAATAACCGTAAAGAACGTAAAGGTGTTAGCCCTAAAACAAAAGAAGCTATGATTATTCCAGCTAGTAAAACTGTTTCATTTAAGCCAAGCAATAGATTAAAAGATGCAATGAATTAAATTGCATCTTTTTTGACATATAGAGTTAATATAATGGGTATATTATAATTGTTGAGGTGAGAGAAATGTTTTGGCCATATTATGGAATTTATTATAATCGTTATTATATGATTGGAACTATTTTTGTTATACTTGCTGCATTGTTGGCAATATGGGCACAAATGAAGGTAAGCTCTACATATAGTCGTTATCGCAAAATCGCAAATACACGAGGTATCAGTGGAGCTCAGGCAGCTAGAGAAATTTTAGATAGTGAAGGATTATATGATATTGCTATTTATGAGGTGAAAGGGCAGTTGAGTGATCATTTTAATCCTGGCAAAAAAACTATTAATCTTTCTAGTGATGTTTATCATGGCACTTCGATTGCATCATTGGCTGTAGCAGCTCATGAATGTGGACATGCAATTCAATATAAAGAAAAATATATACCTATTACATTAAGAAATGCCATTTTACCAATTGCTAATGTTGGACAATATTTAGGTTGGATTGCAATTTTGATTGGACTTGTCTTAGGTCAAACTCATATTGCATGGTTTGGTTTTATCGCAATGTGTGGAATTTTAGTATTTCAGTTAGTGACTTTACCAGTGGAATTTGATGCCTCTGGTCGTGCTTTAACCATTTTAAAGTCGCGTTATTTAACAACGTCGGAATATGCAGGTGCTAAAAAAATGCTATCAGCGACTGCAATGACTTATGTGGCAGCCATGATTTCAACATTAATGAGTATGTTACGTATTTTCTTGCTTATTTTAGGTAATTCAAGAGATGAATAAAGACCGCAAGGTCTTTTTAATTTTATTTTGCATTTTATACGTTTTGTTATATAATAAAAACACTGGAGGTGAACAGATTGAAAAAACATACATTTATTATATCAGTTATTGTTTTAGTTATTATTTTAGCAGTTGTTTCTTTCTATATGTTATTTGTTCATGTTCCGTATTATCAATATCATCATGGATTAGATGAAATTAGAAATGAAATTTGTGAGACAAATCAATATGAATATGATGATTATTTTAGTGAATACCGTGGTAAAGAAACATATTATATTATGAAAGTTAAAATCAATAGTATTGCATCTTATGTTGCATATAATAAAGATAGAGAATTAGTGGATACTTATCAGGGTGTTGTTGCTTTAGAAAAGGATATCATTGATGCGATTGAACAAAAATATCAAGTCAAGTTAAATGAATTAGAAGTTGGTTATGAAAATGAAAGATTTGTTTATTATGGACGTTATCAGGAAAATGAATCATTGTTATATGTTTATTATGATTTAATGACTGGAGAGTTTATAAAGGCAGTAAGGTTAGGGTAGTATGATGGATGAATTATTAGATTATCGTTGTGTTGATTTTCAAAAATTATTGATTTTAAAAGCAAAACAGATGCATATTTCTGATCAACAGTGTTATGTGTTATTATTAATTATGACTTTAGATGAAATTGGGGTTAAACCCATTACACCTTCACAAATATCTAAAATTTGTTCTTTATCTGTTCAAAAAATTGATGATATTTTAATGTCTCTTGTTGATAAACATTGGATTTCAAGACAGAATGGTTCTTTGAATTTAAAACCATTACAAAGATTGTTGTTGAATCAAAATGAACAAACGGCAGATCAAGATATCGATTTAGTGAGTATTTTTGAGGATGCATTTGGACGTAGTTTGAGTCAACGAGAAGTACAGTTGATTAATTCTTTAAAATGTCAAGGTTATGATGATGAAATGATTGTAGATGCATTGAATGAATCAGTGAAATCTGGGGTTATCACTTTTCGATATATTGAAAAGATTTTGGATAATTGGGCACGTTATGGTGTAACAAAGCGTTATGCTCCAAGCAATGTATCAACACATCAGGATGTGGAACAAAGTATAAAAGATTATAAATGGTGGGAAGATCATGAATAAAGAGAGAGTAAAACGTATATTAGATGTTTTTGATGAAATGTATCCAGATGCTAAATGTGAACTTGTTCATCAAAATGAATTAGAATTATTGATTGCAGTGATGTTATCGGCACAAACAACCGATGCCAGCGTTAATAAATTAACAGCAAGTTTATTTCAAAAATATCGTTGTGTGGAAGATTATGCAAATGCTCCTTTATCACAATTAGAAAATGATTTGCGAACAATTGGTCTTTATCGTAATAAGGCGAAAAATATCAAAGCAATGGCTCAAAAATTATTAAGTGATTTTGATGGGAAAGTACCTTGTGATCATGAAACTTTACAGACTTTACCAGGGGTAGGTCGTAAAACGGCAAATGTTGTCATTTCAGAAGGATTTAAAGTCCCGGCTATTGCAGTTGATACGCATGTTGAACGTATTTCTAAGAGGCTAGGATTAGCATTTAAGAAGGATACAGTTTTAATAGTTGAAAAGAAACTTCAAAAAGCCATACCTCAAGAAAGATGGATTAAAACTCATCATCAAATGATATTCTTTGGAAGATATCATTGTAAAGCTGTGAATCCAGATTGTCAGCATTGTTCTCTCATTGATATATGCAAAGAACCAAAACGTAAAAAATATTTAAATATCAAAAAAGACTGAAATCACTCATTTGAGAATTTCAGTCTTATTTTTTATTGTGCTGGAGTTGTTGGTGTCACAGGCGGTGTTTCGGTAGATGTTGTTGTGAACGTATCTGAACCGAGTGTGACAGTTTCTCCATTTGCTAAAGTGTGAGTAAATGTGACAGTATAACTTGTTCCAGCAGTCAATTGACTAAATGTAATTGTTCCACTTTGTTGTAAAGATTGAGTTGCTCCATTTAATGAGGCAGTAACTGTTGTTTTAGCAGGAACAGTAACTTGATAAGTTGCCGAAGTTTCATTGACACTAGCGCGTGTATAACTTGCAGGTGTTGTATCTTCTACAGTTATAGTTTGAGAAATTTTGTTAGATGTACCATCACCACTTGTAAAGGCATAATATCCTGTGACTGTATATGTTCCAGGAGAAAGTGTATAATCAATTGCTCCAGTGGCACTATTAAGTGTCTGTGTGTGAATCACATTACCACTTGTATCTATGATATCAACTTTATAAACGACTTTTCCATAGATTTGATTAATATTACCTAAATATGGAAGGGTATAAGTTGTGCCTCCAACTTTATATGATTTGGTTGGTGTTGCATCTTCTGTCATACTCTTAGGATCATATTCAGTGAATGTAACTTGAAGTTTATTGTCAGCGAATTGTGCAGTGAATGATGAAAGATTATTCAAACTTGCACCACTAGCACTTCCACTAGGTGTGTTTCCTTTTTAAATAAGCCAGAGACAACACGATCGCTAGGAACTCCATTTCCTGGGGAAACGTATGGATAAATACCAGAAATACATTTGCTTTCGACTAAACTAGAAGGTTTTGAAGAATATTCGTTTTTCACACCATCTTTATGCAATAGTTTTGCAATCTTTGCCGAGATATTGTTTGTATCTTTATTGCTTTTTATATAATATCCATCTTTTTGATCTTCACTGCTATAACCTGTCCAGACACTCCATGTATAATCTGGCGAGTAAGCTGATAACCAAGCATCTTTACTGTGTCCAGCTAATTTAGGGTTAGACACTTGTGATTTGTCGCTAGAATGGTTAGAAGTTCCAGTCTTAGCACCAATTTGATAACCTAAATTTAATAAACGATATGTTCCCGTTCCGGATTTAACATAATTTGTCATGATTTCTCTGATCATATAGGCAGATTCTTCAGATAAAGCTTGTGTTTTATCTTGTTGATATTGTTCATCAATTTCAATCACTTCACCAGTTGATAGTAATTCAATTTTTTGAACAGTATGTGGTTCGATATATGTTCCACCATTAGCAATGACAGCATAAGCACCTGCTTCTGATTCAGGAGTGACACCATTAATCCATGAACCAATTGCATAACCAATATTTACTTCTTCACCACTCATATCAAAACCTAAGCTTTCAAGGTATTTTGTTGCACCATCAATACCTATACCATCTCCGACTTTATTACCATTACAATCAATTCCAGTGACAACTTCGCTAAAAGTTTGTAAAGCAGCTGCATTCCAAGAATTGCTTAAAGCACTAGAAATTGAGATATCTCCATTATATTTCTTACCATTCCAGTTACTTGCGACAAAACCATTATCATATTCATAAGGCACATCATGAACATAATGAGCAGTTGAATAATCTAAATATTCAAAAGCTGCAGCATAGGCAATCAATGGTTTTAATGAAGAACCAGGTTGATTTTTTTGACCATAGTCTTGTTCAGTTCTTGTTTTAGAAGAATATGCATAAGTTAATCCTAATGGCGTATAATCACGTCCACTTAGGACACCAATAATACGTCCTGTTGTTGATTCTTGAACAACAGCTCCCACTTGAATCTTAGAATCTTGGAAAGTATAGGAATCACCACTTGCAATACTATCTAATTCTTTTTGAACATCCATATCAATATATGTATAGATTCGCATAGGTGTTTCATAAGGGTCATATCCAGTTTTTTCTTGGACTTCACGGACAACTTTATCTGCATAAGCCTGATATTGTCCAGTTGTTGAGATTGGATTATATTTTAATGTATTTTCAACAGGAACAGCTTTGGTTGCTTCACATTCTTCATGAGAAATATAACCATGCATTTCCATCAATTCTAAAATCTTATCACGTCTTTCTTGAGCTAAATCCAAGTTTTTAAATGGGTCAAATCGATTAGGTGAATTTAATGTTCCAGCCAATAAAGCAGCTTCAGGTAATGTTAAATTTTGAACTGATTTATCAAAATAGTATCTTGAAGCAGCATAAAGTCCAATGGTTTGAGGTCCATAGCCAAAATAAATTTTATTTAAATATAGTTCTAAAACTTCTTCTTTTGTTGTTTGTGAAGTGGCTTCTATTGAAAGAATGATTTCACCAATTTTTCTTTCAATTGTTTGTTCTTCATCAGGATAATAAGATTTTTTAATTAACTGTTGAGTAATGGTTGATCCACCTGAAGTGATTCCTCCAGCAGCAATGTTTCCAAGCAATGCTTTAACAATACGTGGAGCATCAAAACCGTTATGTTCAAAAAACGAGAATCTTCAGCAGCAACAACTGCATCAATCATCACTTGTGGAATATCGTTATAAGTGACATTCTTTTGAACACCACCACGGGCTACAGAAAACCATTCTTCACCGTCGGTTGTACATAGAATAGATGATTCATCGGAAACAAGTCTTTCTTTAGAAAAACCTTCAACTTGTTTAAAAATACCAAATCCTAAATACATCCCTCCGGAAGTAATCAAAACAGCAAGAATTAAACAAATGACTTTAATGATTCGTCTTTTTTGTCTTTGATTTCCTGTTTTGGTTGATTTCTTTTTACTTATTTTTTTCATCATTCGTCCTCCTTAAAATACCAATCGTCAATAACTTTTAAATAATCTAATCGTGGTTGATAACCTTGGGGTATTAAATGTCCCAAATCTTTGATTTTTTCATAAGTTATTGATTTTCGTTGGGAATGATAATAATCATTAATGATATGACTTGCGTCAATTAAGTATACCTCATTTAATGAGGTAAATGCAATAATAACAAAAGCAATCCCACCATGATTGATAATTTTTTGTAAATGATCAATTTGATGTTTAGAGATATTTGCAAATGGAAAGGTTTTGACTTTTGTTTCTTTGGCTTCAAAATCAATATAACGTCCTCGATAAATGCCATTATAATCAGTTGTTGAAGGTGTCTTGTAGTAGGCCTCTACAATCTTTGCAGATTCACGTCGTGGATAATCTACTTTGACAATTTGAATAGGCGTTGGTTTTTTATAAATCACTGCCACATCATGACTCAGATAATATTGATTGGATAAAGAAATGTCTTCTTCTAATGACATTCCACGATGAGCTGTATAATGTTTTTTATCACTGGTCATAATCGTTGATGTTTGCCAGTTACGTTTCATATTGGGATAATTAACCATAAATCATGTCCTTTCTTACATTTACCATTTTATTATAACATATATTTTTCCCATCTTGTCTAATTTGTGTGGAAAATCATCTTTTTTTAAAAATATCTTGCATTTACGATTATTTTTTGTGAAAATATGGTGGAGGAAAGGTGATGTATATGGCAAATAAAATACAATTAAGTCCAAAAAAGATTTTAAACAAACATTTTCAAATAGATTTTAAAGGTTATAGTGCAACTGAAGTAGATTATTTTTTAGATACAGTTAAAGAGGATTATGAAACATTTGCAAATATGTTGAATGAATCATATGAACAGATTGAAAATCTTCAAAAAGAAAATGAAGCATTAAAAATGAAAATGGCAAATATGGAAAGAGATCAAATGATTCAACAAGATAATTTACGCTCTATGGAAGAAAATCTTTCATCTAATGTAGATTTATTAAAAAGAATCTCTAATTTAGAAAAAGAAGTTTATAAAAATAAATAATGATTGCTTTTTTATGACTTTTTGAGTAAAATAAACATGCTCATGAGAACCGATTGCTAGAAATAGAGGAAAGTCCGGGCATCCACAATCTGTGATGATTGTAGTGTTTGTACTGCATCTAATAAATGCAGGTAGCTTAGCTAACGACAGACCTAAGACCTAAGCCATTCAGGTATGGTTGATAAGTCATAAAGTGCCACAGAAACTATGTCTTTTGAAAAAAGAGTGAAAAGAGGTAAACTCTGCAAGGATGAAACCCAAATTATGGTAGGGGAGTTTCATGTAAGGAAACGAACGAACATGAAGATGCAATGCATAGATAAATAATCGGTTGAAAAACAGAACTCGGCTTATCAGAGTGAGCAATTTTTGTCGATAGAAATGTCGACTTTTTTCTGCCTGAAATATAAAAAGGTAAATTTTGTAAAAAAATCAATAAAATATAGGGTGTGTTATGAAAAATTCATAACTTGTTCATAAATTCATAAAATAATAGTGTTGGTATTGTCAAAAGAATGGTTTTATGGTTTAATATGTTTATTATTGAAGGGACATTTTTATGGAAATAAGGAGGTATTTTTTTGGATAATTTAGGTGAAAATATTCGTCAAAAAAGAGAAAATAGAAAAATGACGATTGAAGATTTATCAGCAAAAACGAAAATTTCAGTCGCTGTATTAAGAGATATAGAAAAAGGTAAATTTGATCGATATAAAGGTGATGAAGCTTATGTGAAGATGTATTTGAAGAAGATTTCACTGGCTTTGGATATGGATGCACAGCAATTGACAGAACAATATATCGAATTGACACGAGAAATTGAGCTAGAAGATTTAAAAGAAAAAGAAAAAACTGAAGATCATAATGAAGAAATTGTGAATAAGGGGAAAAAATTTTCTTTTAAAACACCTCAATTAGCTAGAAAACCTTCTGTTTATGAAGATAAATCACATGTTACAATTATTCGTACGGCTATCATTTTGGTTTTGGTATGTTTTGTTATTGTTGTTATTTGGTATGGTTTATATGCGACACGTTCACAAAGTGGTGAACCTGCAAAACCAGAAAATCAGATGACAGTGGAAGGTAATGTAGAAACAACGCAACCTGAGACACCATCAACAAATGAACCAGATGCCAATAATCCAACAACGCAAAATGCAACAGTGCAGTTTACAAGAAATGATTTCTTAGATTACCATTTCCAATTGCCAGCAGGAACATCGACTTTTACATTAAAGATTGAATACAATGCACCTTGTTGGGCTCAAATGAAAGTCAATGATGAAGTTTATGATCAGTTTGTTTCAAAGATATATCATGAAAATGAAGATAGTGAAACGGAAACGGTTGAATTGACTTTTGATGTGAATGATTTTGAAAGTTTAGATTTACGTAATGGTAATAATAGAGGACATCGTTATTATATTAATAATCAGGAAGTTCCATTGACTGATGAAGATAAGAATACCAATCAGGATCGTCCTGTTGATTTGATTTTAACATTAGAGAAGGAATAATATGAATTTACCTAATAGATTAACAACGATTCGTTTAGTGAGTGTCCCATTATTTATTATTGTTTATTTAATACCTTATCAATCATTAGGTATTGAAATACCTGTTTTTCAGATTTTATCCACATCTTTGTCTTTGTTGGATATTGTTTTGTTTTTGATTTTTGCTTTGTCAGCTTTGACTGATTATCTTGATGGTTATATTGCACGTAAGCATCATTTGGTAACAACTTTTGGAAAGTTTATTGATCCAATTGCTGATAAATTGATTGTCAATACAGCTTTGTTATTATTGGCATCATCTCAAGATATTCATATTATCATTCCTATTATAATGATTTCTCGAGATACCATTGTCGATGCTATTCGTTTGGTGGCGAGTCAAAAAATATTGTTTTGGCTACTAGTTATTTAGGAAAAGCAAAGACAATGACACAAATGATTGCAATTTGTCTATTATTGTTGAATAATATTGTTTTTGCTTATTGGCATATTCCAATGGATCAGATCATGATCTGGCTGGCAACAGTGATTTCTTTTGTGAGTGGCGTTGATTATTTTATGAAGAATCGCCAATATATTATGGAGAGTATGTAAGATGGAAGAATTGGCACAATTATTGATACAAAGACAGATTTCCATTAGCAGTGTTGAAAGTTTTACTGTAGGTGGTTTTGCGAAGGCGATAGGGAGTATTAGTGGCATTTCAGCTGTTTATCGTGGTTCGTTGGTTAGCTACCAGACGCGTATTAAAAGAGATGTTTTGCATATTGATGAAAAAGTCATCAATCAATTTGGAGTTGTTTCTAATGAGGTTGCTGGCTTGATGGCCATACAGGGACAAAAGATGTTTGATTGTGATCTCTGTATTTCTTTTACTGGTAATGCTGGACCATCAGCAATGGAAGGAAAACCAGTTGGTTTGATTTATATTGGTATTGCTTATCAAAAGCATATTCATACTTTTTGTTATCATCTTTCTGGAGGTCGTGATGATATTCAAAAACAGGCTATTTTGTTAGGAATTGAAAAAATTTTAGAAATTTTGAAGTAATTTCGAAAAAAAGTGTTGTATATAAATAGTAGGAGGAATATTTTATGACAGAAAAGAAAGTGAAAAAAACAGAGTCAGTTGATGATAAAAAAGATAAAGCATTGACTGATGCCATTCATTTAATTGAAAAACAATTTGGAAAAGGTTCAATTATGAAACTTGGTGATCGTGTGGCTGTGGACATTGACGTCATTCCAACAGGTTCACTAACATTGGATGCAGCATTAGGAATTGGTGGGTATCCCAAAGGGCGTATTATTGAAATCTATGGTCCTGAATCTAGTGGAAAAACAACATTGACACTTCATGCGATTGCTGAAGTTCAAAAGCAGGGAGGACGTGCAGCATTTATTGATGCTGAACATGCAATTGATCCTGTCTACGCCAAGAATTTAGGCGTTAATGTTGATGAGTTGATTTTGTCACAACCAGATAGTGGTGAACAAGGTTTGGCGATTGCCGAAACATTGGTCAAAAGTAATGCAATTGACTTGGTTGTAGTGGATTCTGTTGCCGCATTGGTACCTCAAGTAGAACTTGATGGAGAAATGGGCGATAACTCAGTTGGGTTACAGGCACGTATGATGTCTAAAGCTATGCGTCGTTTATCTGGGCTTATGAACAAAACATCATGTACGATTATCTTTATCAATCAGTTAAGAGAGAAGATTGGTGTGATGTATGGTAATCCAGAAACAACGACAGGAGGACGTGCATTAAAATTCTATGCTTCGGTTCGTATTGAAATTAGACGTAGTGAAGCTATTAAAAATGGTAGTGATATTGTTGGAAATAAAGTGAACATTAAGGTTGTTAAAAATAAAGTTTCACCACCATTTAAAACAACATCAGTAGATATTATCTATGGTAAGGGTATTGCTAGAGATGGAGAAATTATTGATTTAGCAGTTGCTCATAACATTATTGATAAATCTGGAGCTTGGTATGCATATCAGGGTGAAAAGATTGGCCAAGGTAGAGAAAATGTAAAAATTTTCTTGGCTGAACATCCTGAAATTATGTCTGAAATTGAAGAAAAAATTAAAACTCAGATATTTGAATCTGAAGCAGCTTAACCAATATATTCATCTATATTGGTTTTTTGTTTTATAATCAGTTTAGGTTATGTGCAATCTTTTGATATTTTATTGTCAATTTCACAAAAATACGGTATAATATCTTATGTGTGTGATGCACAACTAGAAATTTGTCATAGGAAATAGGAGGAAAATATTATGGATGCAAACCTTCTTACTATTGTTACCTATGTTCTTTGTGTCGCTTTAGGATTCGGTTTATATTTTATTTTAACAAAATTAGGCGTATCAAAAGCTCATGGAGATGCTGCTAAAATTGTTGAAGAAGCGAACTCTAAGGCTGATAATATAGTTAAGGAAGCTATTCTTGATGCTAAAACACAAGCTTATGAATATAAGCTTGAAGCTGAAAAAGAAATCAAGGAACAACGCTTAGAAGTTACTAAATTTGAAAACAAACTATTGCAAAGAGAACAAAATATTGATCGTCGAGATATTGCTTTACAAGGCAGAGAAGATGTCTTGGAAGAAAAAGCAGTGCAATTGGAAAAGAAAAGTGAAGAACTAGGGAAATTAGAGGCTCAATTGAAAAATCAAATTGATGAGAAAATCTCAGAATTAGAAAAGATTGCAGCAATGAGCGCTAATGAAGCAAAGGAAGAATTATTTAAACAAGTTGAACAAAAAATGTCAAAAGAAGTCACAGCTTATATCAAAGAACAAGAAGATGAAGCAAAATCAAAGGCTTCATTATATGCCAAAGATATTATTGCGGCAGCTATTAATCGTTATTCACAAGAAGAAACGATTGAAAGAACTGTCAATGTTGTGGCTTTACCAAGTGAAGAAATGAAAGGGCGTATTATTGGACGTGAAGGGAGAAACATTAAAGCCATTGAGAATGCGACAGGAGTAGAATTAATTATTGATGATACACCTGAAGCCATTACGATTTCATGTTTTGATCCTATTAGAAGAGAAATTGCTCGTCTTTCATTAGAAACATTGATTCGTGATGGAAGAATTCAACCTGGACGTATTGAAGAAGTCGTTCAAAAAACAAAAAATGAACTTCGTGAAGTGATTCAAAAAACAGGAGAAGATGCTATTTTTGAATTAGGATTATCACGTGTTCATAAAGAAATTGTGATGTTAATTGGAAAATTAAAATACCGTACAAGTTATGGTCAAAATGCTTTACAACATTCATTGGAAGTGGCTCATTTTGCAGGAATGATGGCTGCTGAGCTTGGTTTGAATCAACAATTAGCAAGACGTGCAGGACTTTTACATGATTTAGGAAAAGCAGTTGATCATGAAATGGAAGGAAGCCATGTTGAATTAGGTGTCAAATTTGCTAAGAAATATGGTGAAAATGCAACTGTTATTAATGCCATTGAATCACATCATGGTGATGTTGAACCAACGAGTGTGATTTCTATTTTAGTGGCAGCTGCTGATACATTATCAGCTGCAAGACCAGGAAGTCGTAGTGAAACAATTGAAAATTATATTCAACGTCTTGAAAAACTGGAAGAAATTTCTAAAGGTTTTGATGGTGTTGATAAAGTCTTTGCGATTCAAGCTGGACGTGAAATTCGTGTCATCGTGAAACCGGATAAGGTTGATGATTTAGCGAGTCATCAATTAGCAAGAGATATTCGTGATAAGATTGAAAATGAATTAACATATCCAGGACATATTAAAGTGACTGTGATTCGTGAAGTACGTGCGAATGAAATTGCCAAATAAAGATAGGGATACCTATCTTTTTTTAGAAAGTAGGAGAGAAAATGAATATTCTTTTTATTGGAGATGTTTTTTCAGCAATTGGGAGAGAAATGATTGAACGATATTTACCTTTGTTGAAAGAAAAATATGAAATTGATTTTGTCATTGCAAATGTTGAAAATGCAACACATGGAAAAGGTTTGATTAAAAAACATTATAACGAATTTTTGTTTCAAGGTATTTCTTTCATGACAATGGGAAATCATACTTTTGCGAAAAAAGAATTATTTGATTATATTGATGAAGCTGATCGTTTGATAGTACCTTATAATCAACCAAAAGCTTTACCAGGTATAGGAAGCCGAGAAATTCTTTTTAAAAATCGTAAAATTAGAGTTACAAATTTGTTGGGTATTACATTTATGGATGGAAAATCACAAAATCCATTTGAAGCGATAGATGACATCTTAGCCAAAGATCAAAGTGATATCCATATCATTGATTTCCACGCTGAAGCGACAAGTGAAAAAGTCGCTTTAGGATATTATTTAGATGGTAAGGTTTCAGCTGTTTTGGGAACACATACACATGTCACAACGGCAGATGAAAAGATTTTGCCAAAAGGAACGGCCTATCAATCCGATGTGGGAATGACTGGTCCTTATCATAGTGCGATTGGTTGTGATGTTGACAGTATTATTAAACGTATGAAAATGGGAATTATGACTCCTTTTCAGATTGCTGAAAGTGAAGGGCAGTTACGTGCGACTCTTTTAACCTTTAATGACCAAAACCAATGTACACAAATTCAAAGAATTTGTATTGATCCAAATCATTCATTATAAGTATATTTTTCCTCCTTGTTCATATATTAAAAGCAGGGAGGAATTTTTATGGAAATGATGAGAGTATCGTCGACTTCTCAACCAAGTAAGGTTGCAGGAGCATTAACAAGTTTATTAAGAGAACATCAAAAAGTTCAAATTCAGGTGATTGGGGCAGCTGCACTCAATCAAGCGATGAAAGCTATTGCCATTTCAAGAGGATATATAGCACCAAGTGGATATGAAATTTATTGCATCCCTTCATTCTATGATTTGACAATTGATAATCAAGTGATAACATCGCTACGTTTAAATGTAGAAATGAAATGAAAAGGCTTTATTTTTTTAGTAAAGTGATATAATAGAAATGTGATACTAAGGAGGAAATATTATGGCAAAATGTAAATTATTAATGTCTACTGCTCAAGTTCAAAAATTAATTGATTTTTTTGATGGGTATGAAGATGATAAAGTTAAATGTAAATTTGTAAAGAAAACAGGAATCAAAGCTGAAATTGAATGTGAAACTGAATTAAGCCCTGATGAAGCAGCTTCATATTGCAAAGGATTATTTAAGAAAACACCTGAAGGTGGAGTTTTATACTTCTCAATTCAACCAGATGGATTCTTTGGATAAAAAAATAAGGACAATGTCCTTATTTTTTTCTTTTCTATTTTGATTTATTTGATATAATAGAGCAGAGAGTGGTGAGAAAATGAAAGATTATAGTCAATATTTTAAAGGTCCATCTTTAAAAGATGCCAAACATAGAGGAAAAGATGAAATTCATCATATCAAAGATGCTTATGAAATACCAGCTGATATGGTGGGAATTGGTCAAGGACAAAAGTATTTTATTCAAACATATGGATGTCAAGCCAATGAACGTGATAGTGAAACTTTGGCAGGGATTTTAGAAAGTTTGGGATATGCACCAACTGATGAAATCAAAGATGCACAGGTTGTTTTATTAAATACTTGTGCGATTAGAGAAAATGCTGAAGAAAAAGTTTTTGGAAAAATTGGATATTTGAAAAAAGTGAAAAGAACGAATCCAAATATTATTTTTGGTATTTGTGGTTGTATGGCACAGGAGGAAGTTGTTGTTCAAAAGATTTTAGAAAAACATCCACAAGTTGATTTGATTTTTGGAACACATAACATTCATCGTTTACCAGTTTTATTAAAACAAGCGATGTTGGATAAAGAAATGGTTTTAGAAGTCTGGTCTAAAGAAGGAGATGTTATTGAAAACTTACCGAGCCATCGTGCCCATCCTTATAAAGCGTGGGTTAATATTATGTATGGATGTAATAAGTTTTGTACATACTGCATTGTTCCTTATACACGTGGAAAAGAAAGATCACGTTTAAAAGATGAGATTCTTGAAGAAGTCAATGAATTAAAAGCACAAGGCTATCAAGAAATTACTTTATTAGGTCAAAATGTCAATTCTTATGGTAAAGATTTTGATGATGATTATGACTTTGCATCTTTATTAGAAGATGTAGCAAAGACACAAATTCCACGTATTCGTTTTACAACGAGTCATCCATGGGATTTTAGTGATCAGATGATTGATGTCATTGCACGTTATGACAATATCATGCCAGCTATACATCTACCAGTTCAATCTGGAAACAGTGATGTTTTAAGACGTATGGGAAGAAGATATACAAGAGAGGCTTATTTAGAATTGTTTGATAAAATCAAGGCAAAAATCCCAGATTGTACAATTACAACTGATATTATTGTAGGTTTCCCTGGTGAAACAGATGAACAATTCAAAGATACGCTTTCATTATATGAATATTGTGAATATGATTTAGCTTATACATTTATCTATTCTCCTCGTGCTGGAACACCAGCAGCAAAAATGGATGATGATATTAATATTCATACAAAAGAACAGCGTTTATATCGTTTAAATGATTTGGTTAATGAAAAAGCTTTAAAACAAAATCAAAAGTATCTCAATCAAGTTGTTGAAGTCTTAGTTGAAGGGACTTCCAAAAGAGATGATGATATGTTAACAGGATATACAAAACATCAAAAGTTAATTAATTTTAAAGGTAATCCTCAACATATCGGTAAAATTGTTCCAGTGCGTGTTACGGAAGTGAAAACATGGGCTTTAAAAGGTGAAGAAATTGAATAAAAATATTCAAGATAAGTCTAAAGCTTTAAATCAATGGATTTTAGATCAGGAAATTGTTAAAGAATATCAAAGATATGAAACACTTGTACAAAACAATCAAGAATTAAAGGCTTTAGAGGAAGAATTAAAACATTTACAACGACAAATTGTTCAAGCAAAACATCGTCAAGAAGATTGTCAAGAAATCATTCAGGAATATCAAATGAAAAAAGGATTTTGATGAAAATCCACTTATTTATAATTATTTGGCTTTAAAGATTGAAGTTAATACATTATTAAATCAAATTCAAGATGATATTAACTTGGAATTGAAGAAAAAGAGTTGACGAAACAACGAAAACTCTATATAATTTCTTCAATAAATGACAATAAAAGGGAAAAGGAGAGAAATTATGGCATATTTTTTTGAAGAACCATCACATACATTTAACGAATATTTATTGGTACCTGGATACTCAAGTGCCCAGTGTCAACCAAAAAATGTAAGTTTAAAAACACCATTAGTTAAATTTAAAAAGGGTGAAGAACCAGCATTATCATTGAATATTCCTCTTGTATCAGCGATTATGCAATCTGTATCTAATGATACAATGGCAATTGCTTTAGCAAGAGAAGGTGGGGTTTCATTTATTTATGGATCTCAAACTGTAGAAGCGCAGGCTGAAATGGTTAGAAAAGTGAAAAACTACAAAGCTGGATTTGTTCCAAGCGATTCTAACATTGCACCTTATCAGACATTACAGGATGTTATATCTTTAAAGGAAAAAACAGGACATTCTACAATGGCTGTTACTGAAGATGGAACACCAAATGGAAAATTAGTGGGAATTGTAACAGGAAGAGATTATCGTATTTCTCGTATGTCTTTAGATACAAAAGTTTCTGAATTTATGACACCATTTGAAAAATTAGTAACTGCAAAAAGCGGTGTGACATTAAAAGAAGCTAATGATATTATCTGGGATAACAAATTAAATGCTTTACCTATTATTGATGATGAACAAAAATTAGAATATTTTGTTTTTAGAAAAGATTATGAATCAAGAAAATCTAATCCTAATGAATTATTAGATGATTCAAAAAGATATGTTGTAGGAGCTGGAATCAATACCAGAGATTATGCAACACGTGTTCCTGCTTTAGTGGAAGCTGGTGCTGATGTTTTATGTATCGATTCAAGTGAAGGATTTAGTGAATGGCAAAAATTAACAATTGAATGGATTCGTGAACATTATGGTGACAGTGTAAAAGTTGGTGCTGGAAATGTTGTTGATGCTGAAGGATTTAGATTCTTAGCTGAATGTGGTGCTGACTTCGTAAAAATCGGTATCGGTGGAGGTTCTATCTGTATTACCAGAGAACAAAAAGGTATCGGTAGAGGACAAGCAACTGCCACTATTGAAGTTGCCAAAGCCAGAGATGAATATTTCAAAGAAACAGGTATTTATGTTCCTATTTGTAGCGATGGTGGAATTGTTCATGATTATCATATGACTTTAGCTTTAGCGATGGGTTCCGATTTCATTATGCTAGGAAGATATTTCTCTCGTTTTGATGAATCACCAACAAATAAAGTCAATATCAATGGACAATATATGAAAGAATATTGGGGAGAAGGAAGTGCTCGTGCTAGAAACTGGCAACGTTATGATTTAGGTGGCGATGCAAAACTTTCATTTGAAGAAGGTGTTGACTCATATGTTCCATATGCAGGACCTTTAAAAGATAATGTTGGTTTAACACTTGCGAAAATCAAATCAACAATGTGTAACTGTGGTGCATTAACAATCCCTGAATTACAAGAAAAAGCAAAAATTACGCTTGTATCTTCAACAAGTATTGTTGAAGGTGGCGCACATGATGTTGTGTTAAAAGATTCAACACCATCTCATAATCAATAAGATACTTCGCTGGAAGTATCTTTTTTAAGGAGGAATCAAGATGAAAGAGATTGATCCATTGCAGACACCTCGTGCTAAAAGCTGGACATTATACCATCAAGCACCCATGCCGATGGTAACTATTTTTAAGACTTTAGATATAACACCCTTAATGGCATTAAAAAATAATGGACATAAATTAAATATGTTGATGTGTTATTGTATTGGTTATGTCGCTTCACGTCAAAAAGAATTTTATTTATTGCCTGTTGGTGAAACGATGATGTCCTATGAAAAGATAGGTATTAATGTCATTATTCGTAACCAAAATGGAGAGTTAAGTACATGTGATATTCCTTATCATGATGATTTACAAACTTTTGAACAAAACTATTTAACATTGACACACCAGGTTTATCAAAGTTGTGAGGATTATGAAATGGAAGACGCTATGATTATTGGAACATCGAGTCTTATTCAATATGATATTGATGGTATCGTGAATATGTATAGTGGTATCTATAATAATCCCTTTTTGCTTTGGGGAAAATATCGTCAAAAGGAGAAAAAGTTTACTTTACGTATCTCTTTTCAATTCCATCATGTACAAATGGATGGGTTAGAAGCATGTCAATATTTAGAATCATTACAAGATTTTATCTTACATCTTAAAGGGGAGGATGAATAAATATCTCAAAAAAATGTGGTAATTCGTTAGATTTATCATATAGTATATAGAGGTGGGTTTATGAGTCATAATATTAGAGAGATTTATACTAAAGCGATTGTGGCGAAAGGAAAGAAATTATCTAGGAATACTTATAATTTTACTTTGAATCATTTGCCTGATGATATACTAGGATGTTGGATTACCAATCATCATTATGAAGCTGCCATTAAAAATAAGATTCCTAAAATTGTAGGAACTTTTGACGTTCATATCTGGTATAGTTACCATGATGAAATGGATTCAATGGTTGAAAAACATCAGGTGACTTATATTGATGATATGCAAGTGACAAAAAAGAAGATCGCGAATTTGAAAACAGTGATCAGGTCAAGGGAAGATGTCTAGAAACACCAAAATGTTTATCAGCATCACACAATGGAAAAGATGTCACTGTAGAGATTGAAAAAGAAATGCAAATCGAAATTAGTGGAGAAACATGTATTAAGGTCGAAGTAAAAGATGAAGAAGAAATATGGGATGATTTAGAGGATATTGAAATTAATCCGCATTTTATTAAGAGTTAGTGTGAGAAGATGCTTTTTGCATCTTTTTTCATATCGAAATCTTTTCTTTATTTTACAAAATATGCTATAATGTTAAAGTTATAAAGGAGGAATATCATGAAGCAAAAATACTCACCAATGATGATGCAATATTTAGAGATTAAAGAACAAAATCAGGATGCTATAGTGATGTTTCGTTTAGGTGATTTTTATGAAATGTTTTTTGATGATGCCATTGTTGTTTCAAAGGCATTGGATTTAGCTTTGACAGGAAAAAATGCAGGTGTGAAAGAACGTGTGCCTATGTGTGGCGTGCCATTTCATTCGGTCAGTGGATATATTCAAAAATTAATTGATTTAGGACATAAAGTTGCGATTGTTGAACAATTATCTGAACCAGGTAAAAAAGGAATTGTAAAACGTGGAGTCGTTCAGATTATTACTCCTGGAACAATTATGGATACATCATTGAATGAAAAGCGTAATAATTATATTGGTGCTTTAGGCATCTTTGATTTTAACTATACTTTAGCTTATTGTGATATTTCAACAGGAGAATTCTTTGTTGTGAATATTGATAAAAAAGAGCATATTTTGAAAAATTATATTGATTCACTAGGCTTAAAGGAAATTGTTGTTTCACAAGATTGGTCAATGGATGATTTGTTTATTTCACGTTTTGAAAATGATCATTTTAATGAAAAATATAAAAAGATTTTTGAATCTGTAACGGATTTAAAACAAATTAAAGTTTGTTCATTATTATTAAATTATATGTTGGATACCCAAAAAGAGAGTTGGAACATATTCAAAAGATTCAAGAAGTGAAGACAGAAGATTATATTTATATGGATTCATATACAAAGAAATCTTTAGAATTAACAAAGAATTTAAATAATGAAAATTATGGAACTTTACAATGGCTATTAGATGATACCAAATCAGCAATGGGTGGTCGTTTATTAAGACAATGGATTGAAAGACCATTAGTAAATCAAGAAAAGATTGAAAAACGTATGGATATTATTGAAATCTTTATTGATAATTTTATTGAAAGAGAAATAATTAAAGATATTATTAATGATATTTATGATTTAGAAAAATTAGCAGGACGTATTGCTTTTGGAAATGTCAATGCCCGTGACTTAAAATGGATTGCTTCTTCTTTAAAAGTTATTCCAGAATTAAAGCATCAGTTATTATCGTTGAATACATCTTATACTAATGAATTGGCTGATCAGTTGATTGATTTATCTCATTTAACACAAGCTATAGATACAGCCATTATTGATAATCCACCACTTACAGTTAAAGAAGGTGGATTGATTCAAGAGGGGTATAATCAAGAATTAGATGAGTTAAGATATATTCGTGAAAATGGGAAACAGTGGTTGAGTGAATTTGAGGCAAAGGAAAGAGAAAGAACAGGCATTAAAGGTTTAAAAATTGGATATAATCGTGTTTTTGGATATTATATTGAAGTGACAAAGAGTTATTTATCAATGATTAAGGATGAATTTGAATATACACGTAAACAGAGTATTTCTAATGCTGAACGATTTGTGACGCCTGAATTAAAAGAAATGGAAGCTAAGATTTTAAGTGCCAATGATAAGATTGTCGCTTTAGAATATGAAATTTTTGTTCAATTGCGTGAATATATGAAAAAAGATGTCCATTTGATTCAAGATGTGGCGGCAGTGATTGCCCAGATTGATGTTTATCAGTCACTCGCCTCTAAAGCCAGCAATAATGGGTATGTGCGACCTGTATTTAATCAAAATCATACTTTAGATATTGTTAATGGTCGTCATGCGGTTATTGAACAAGTGATATCTCGTCAAAATTATGTACCTAATGATATTCATATTCCTGAAGATCAGTCGATTTTACTAATTACTGGTCCAAATATGGGTGGAAAATCAACTTATATGCGTCAAATGGCTTTAAGTGTTATTATGGCACAGATTGGTTCTTTTGTACCTGCAGATGAAGCCAACATGCCTGTTTTTGATCAGATATTTACACGCATTGGTGCTAGTGATGATTTGATTTCAGGTCAATCTACTTTTATGGTAGAAATGCTTGAAGCAAATAATGCTTTGCGTTATGCGACAAAAGATTCATTGATTATTTTTGATGAAATTGGGCGAGGAACAGCAACTTTTGATGGAATGGCGATTGCTCAATCTATTATTGAATATATAGCATCTTCCATTCAATGTATCACATTGTTTTCAACACATTATCATGAACTTACAATGATGGATGATTCTTTCCATATTCAAAATGTTCATGCCAGTGCTTCTATTGAAGATGATCATATTGTCTTCCTTTACAAGATTAAACCAGGTAGAAGTCATCGTTCTTATGGAATCAATGTCGCTCAGCTTGCAAAATTACCAGATGAAGTCATTCAGCGTTCACAAGTGATTTTAGAATCATTAGAAGATAATAATATTGAAAAAGTGATTAGTGAAAAACAAGAACCACAAATGATTGTTAAAGAAAGTGCAGTTGAAAAAGCTTTAGCGCATATTGATCCAATGGCACTTTCTCCGTTAGATGCTTTGAGTACACTGATTGAATTAAAAAAATTATTATAAGGTGGTGAGATGATGGGAAAAATCAGACAGTTAGATGATATTCTTTCTAATAAGATTGCTGCTGGTGAAGTGGTGGAAAGACCTTCCAGTGTTGTCAAGGAATTGGTTGAAAACAGTATTGATGCCAAGGCTTCAAAAATAGATGTTTTTATTGAAGATGGTGGGATGCAAAAAATTAAAGTATGTGATAATGGCGAAGGTATGGAACCGGTGGATGCACGTTTATGTTTTTCTAGACATGCGACAAGTAAAATTAAAGATGATCAGGACTTGTTTAATATTATGACACTTGGCTTTCGTGGAGAAGCCATTCCTTCGATTGCTTCAGTCAGTCGTTTTGATTTAAGAACTTCAACGGGTTCACAAGGTTTTTCGATTGTTTATGAATTTGGTAAATATCAAAGTGAAAGTGTCTGTGATTTACCACAGGGAACGCAAATCACCATTACACGTCTTTTTCAAAATGTCCCAGCACGTTTAAAATATTTAAAATCAGTCAATAGTGAATTTGCTGCGATTCATCAATATGTTGAACGTATGGCATTGGCTTTTCCACATATTGCTTTTCATCTTTATCATAATGATAAACTGATTTTTCAAACCAATGGGAAGGGACAGTTACTAGAGGTTATTGCTAATATGTACGGAATTGCAACAGCAAAAAATATGTTGCCTCTTCATTTGCAGACTGATGAATTTACGATTGATGGCTATATCAGCAAGATTGATACATCACGTGCTTCAAAAGCTAATATTATTACTTTAGTCAATCATCGTTATGTTAAAAATGTGATGAGTATTGATGCCATCAATACTGCTTATCGCCCTTACTTGGCAGATAATCGTTATCCTATTACTGTGGTGAATATTGAAGTGGATCCTTATCTGGTTGATGTCAATGTTCATCCATCAAAACTGGAAGTCCGTTTTTCTAAAGAATACGAACTGCGAGATTTAATATATAATGGTGTTAGTGATACTTTAAAACAAGTGAATTTAACATATCAGGCTAAAAACAAAGAAACCGAAAGGGAAGTCTTTAAACCACAGCTTGATCAAATGAGTTTTACCATTGAAGAACCTGTAATTCCAGTTTTACCTGTTGAAGAAAAAACAGTTGACATTCAAGAAAAAATCATTCAAGAACCCGTATTCACATATCAAAATCATGATGATAAAAAACAAGAGAATATCGAATCAGTAACACAGCCGATTCAAGAACAAAGAAAACCATTAAAAGAAAAAATCTATGCCAAAGTACAGATTCATGGCACTTATTTGATTGGCGAAAATGAAAAAGGAATGTATCTCGTTGATCAACATGCGGCTCAAGAACGTATTAATTATGAATACTATAAAGATAAATTTGCTCATCTTGATTTAACAATGCAGCCACTGCTTGTGCCTTTACAATTCGAATATCCAATGAGTGAGTTTTTGATTTTGGAAGAAAGAAAAAACTTTTAGAACAAGTTGGCATCCATTTGGAAGTATTTGGACAGCATGGTTATATTGTGAGAAGTTTACCTTTATGGATGAAAAAAATAGATGAAAATATTTTTGTTGATACAATGATTCAAGAAGTTTTACATAAAAACCATTTGGATGTTGTGGCTTTACAAGATCATGCGATTGCGACATTAAGCTGTAAGGCTTCTTTAAAAGCTAATACATATCTTTCACAGGATGATATGCAAACTATTTTTGATAATTTAATGCGTTGTGATAATCCTTATGTTTGTCCTCATGGCAGACCAACGATTATTTTTTATAGTGATTATGAATTAGAAAAATTATTTAAGAGGGTGGTTTAATGCGAAAAGGAATTTTTCAGTTGATTTTAGAGTTTATTTTAGGTGGTGCAGTAATCATGTTAACAACCTATTTTTTCCTGAAGTCTATGTCAAAGATTTTGGTGTTGCTTGTTTGATTGCAATTGTTTTGGCTTTATTAAACACTTTTGTCAAACCAATATTAAGTTTTATTGCTTTTCCTATTACGTTTATGTCACTGGGATTATTTCAATTGGTCATTAATGGCTTTGTTTTAGAAATTGCTGAAATGATTTTGGCTCCTGATTTCTATATCCCTTCTTTTGGTTTAACAATCTTAATGTCCATTGTAATTTCTATTTTATATAGTTTGCTTGGAATTGGTAAGATTAATGATTAAAGTCATAGTTGTTGTTGGTCCGACGGGTGTTGGAAAAACAAGAATGGGCATTGCGTTAGCCAAACATTTTAATGGTGAAGTCATTAGTGGGGATTCGATGCAAATTTATAAAGGCATGGATATTGGAACGGCAAAAGTAACACAAGAAGAAATGCAGGGAGTTGTGCATCATTGTATAGATATGCTTGAACCATATGACTCATATAGTGTCAAAGATTTCCAAAGTCAGGTAAGACAAACCATTGATGATATTGTCAAAAGAGGAAAAATGCCAATTATTGTTGGGGGAACTGGACTTTATATCAAAGGGGCTTTATATGATTATACGTTTAATGAAACAGAGGATAATCATGAAGCCTTTCGTCAAAAATATCAGCATTACAGTCATGAAGAATTATATCAATATCTTCAATCTATTGATGAAAAAAGTGCTAAAGAACTTCATCCTCATAATCGTCAACGTGTTTTAAGAGCCATTGAAATCTATGAACAGACAGGACAAAGAAAAAGTGATATTGTTGATAGTCAGGAACATATTTGCTTATATGATGCTTACTTTATTGGTTTAACAATGGAACGTGTACTGTTGTATCAAAGAATCAATCAACGTGTTGATCAAATGATGCAACTTGGTTTAGAAGAAGAAGTGAAGAAACTCTATCAAACAGGATTAACAAGAAAACATCAGAGTATGAAAGCAATTGGTTATAAAGAATGGTTTGATTATTTTGAAGGTTTAATTGGTCGTGATGAAGTTGATGATAATATCAAAAAACATTCACGTCAATATGCTAAAAGGCAATATACGTGGTTTCGTAATCAATTTTCTGTTAACTGGTATGATGTGAATTTAGATAATTTTGATCAGACGGTTAAAAATGTTATAGCTGATTTAAAAGATAAAAAATGGATTGATTAGCCAATCCATTTTTTATTTTGCCTGAATAATAAATTTTTCTTGAATATGTGCAGGGGCTTTTTCATGGATATTATTTTGACGGTATTGTAAAGGTGTCATGCCAATTGTTTTCTTAAATATTTGTGCAAAGTAAGATTGTGATGAAAAACCAACAGCTTCAGAGATTTCTGATATGGAAAGACTGGATGTTTTTAATAATGATTGACATTCTTTGATGCGTCTTTCAATGAGATATTGAATGGGGGAAATATGCATGTGCTTTTTAAATTCATGAGCCATATAATATTTGTTCATTTTCATAGATTGAGCAAGTGATTCAAGAGTGATATTATTGGCATAGTTTTGATCAATATAATGACATATCATTTTAATTTCACGTCTAATTGGTGAAGATGGTTGTTGGGATTGAAGTTGAACATTGATTTTTCTAATGATTTTTAAAATCAGTAATTCTAATAGTTTTTGGCAGACCGTATCATATCCAATATCTTTGGTTTTACTTTCTGAAAGAAGATGAGAAAAATAATAAAGGACATCACTGTTATCTTTATCAAAATTCTGATAGAGATAATATGGATTGATATGATCCATTTGAAAAATTAAATCTTCAACACCTAAGACAACATATTCTAAAGGTTCGTTTTCTTGTGAGTTTTCATGGTGGTAGACATGAGGAAAAACAACAATTAAATCATTAGTTTTAATTGGAAAAGTCTCATTTTCAACTGTAAATTTTCCTTTTCCATTGAGAACGTAAAAGATTTCTGTAAAAGGGTGTAAATGTTTTAAAGATTTCCAATCTTTGCCATATTTTGAATAAGAAACATATATTAATTGTGATTTATGATCAAAGAATTTATCATCAATAATATTAATACGATTGCTGCTCATAGACCTTCCTCCTGATACTTTCTATCTTCATTATACCTTTTTTACACAAAATAACAAGATATATAAAAAAATAAACAATTTCAATATAGATAAAACGCTTACATTTAGATATATTGTTATTAGAAAGATATCATGGAGGAGGAAAATAACATATGAAAATAAAAAAAGTGTTATCTTTAGGACTTTCATTGTTGATGTGTGCAACATTAATGACTGGTTGCGGTGGCAATGATAATAGCACATCAGGCAGTGAGAACAAAACTTTAAAAATCGCTGGATTAGATGGTGGTTATGGAACAAAAGGTTGGGAAGAAGTTATTAAGAAATTCGAAGAAAAAACTGGTGCAAAAGTAGAATATACTTTTGATAAAAAAATCAGTGATGTCTTAAGACCAAAAATGACTTCTGGAAAAGATGTTCCTGATGTTATTTATTTAACAGTTGGTGGTGTTGGTGGTTTAACTGATACACTTATTAAAGAAAAACAGATTGCTGATATTTCGGCTTTATTAGATGAAACAATTCCTGGTGAAGATGTGAAAGTCAAAGATAAAGTCTTAACTTCATTCTTTGAAGGGGCAACTGCTGATCCTTATGGAGATGGAACTTTACGTTTGGCACCTTTAAACAATGCACCATGTGGTTTATTCTACAATGCTGGATTATTTAAAGAAAAAGGTTGGGAAGTACCAACTGATTGGGATGGAATGTTTGAATTAGGTGAAAAAGCGAAAGCTGAAGGTATTTCATTATTCACTTATCCAACTGCTGGATACTTTGACGCTTTCTTTACTTCATTATTAAATGCAACTGCTGGACCTGAAGTTTATGCAAAATTAATCGCTTATGATGTTGAGGCATGGAAACTTCCAGAAGTGAAAGAAGCATTTGAAATTGTTGGAAAATTAAAAGATTATACATTACCAACGACAGTTGCTAATGCTAATGGTGATAACTTTACAAAGAACCAACAAGCTGTTATTGATGGAAAAGCATTATTTATTCCTAATGGAACTTGGTTACCTGGTGAAATGAGTGCGACAACTCCTGAAGGTTTTGAATGGGGTATGATGGGTATTCCAGCAGCTAAACCTGGTGGTGATTGTTATTCTACAAACTTTGTTGAACAAATGTATGTTCCTGAAAAAGCTGAAAATAAAGAATTAGCTTTACAATTCTTAGCTTACTGTTATAGTGATGAAGCAGCTGACTTATTCTATCAGTATGGTGCTAAAGATGAAGAAAATTCAACAGCTGACAAAGAAGTTTATAAAGCTGGATATTTAATTCCTATTACAGGATGCGAAGAAAAAATCGCAGAATCTGATCGTTTTATGTATACACTTTCTAAAAATGGTGTGAAAACAAACAGTGCAACATTTATGGCTGCAGAAGCTGTTGAAGGTGTTGTTCTAACTGGTGAAACTGGTATCTTATTTGGATCTGTAAACTCTGTTATGAGTGGTGATAAGACAGTTGATCAATGGTATAACGAATCTGTTGATGCAGTTGCTAAAATCGCTGAAGCAAATGCAAACGCTGATAAATAAATAAAAAAATGAAACAATTGGCAGGCGGTGTTCCCACCGCCTCTTTTGATAGGAGGGATTTGATGAATAAGGCAAAAGAAAAGAGACGTTTTATCATTTTATGTCTTGCTCCAGCTATTATTCTCTTTACAGTTTTTATGGTCTATCCTACAATTAATGTCTTTTTGATGTCAACATTAAAATGGGGTGGATTTTCTGATGTTAAAGATTTTGTAGGTATTCAAAATTTTTTGATTTTGTTTGAAGATATGAATTTCATTCGTGCTTTTCAAAATACAATTTTTGTGATTGTTATTGTGACAATCTTTACGTTGGCATTAGCCATTTTATTTGCTGCTATATTAGTGAGAGAAAAAATCAAAGGACAAAATTTCTTTAGAGTTATTTTCTATATTCCTAATATATTATCAATTGTTGTTATTGGAGCCATTTTTAGTGCTATTTATGATCCATCAACAAATGGTTTGTTGAATAGTTTTTTAAGTTTATTTCATGAAGAAGGATGGATTGGTGTTCAGTTTTTAGGCGACCAGTCAATTGTTATGTATTCCATTGCCTTTGCCTTGATTTGGCAAGCGATTGGTTATTATATGGTTATGTATATGGCAAGTATGTCATCTATTCCTGCTCATTATTATGAGGCAGCAGAATTGGATGGATGCGGTAAAGTTAAACAATTCTTTACGATAACACTTCCATTAATCTGGACAAATATTCGTACGACATTGACATTCTTTGTTATTAGTACCATTAATTTAAGTTTCTTACTTGTCCAAGTCATGACAACAGGAGGTCCTGATGGAGCGAGTCGTGTTTTACTATTCTATTTGTATGATCAAGCTTATAATAATGCCAGTTATGGATATGGAATGGCAATTGGGGCTATCACATTCTTATTCTCTTTCTTATTAAGTGCTGTCATTAATAAGATTACTGAACGTGATGATTTAGAGTTCTAGGGGGTTGCGTATGAAAAAATTAAGTACAGAAAAATTATATAAAATATTCGTTTATGTTGCTTTGATTTCCTTAGCTATCTCTATTATCGTACCCGTTGCATGGGTGTTTGTTTCATCATTAAAAACAAACGAAGAATTTCAAGGAAGTCCATGGACTTTACCAATGAGTTTCTATTTTCAGAATTTTATTGATGCTTTTGAAAAAGCTAGAATGGCTGAATATTTCTTAAATTCAGTGATTGTAACAGCTTTAGGATTATTTTTGCTTGTTATTATTGCTTTGCCAGCATCTTATGTTTTAGCAAGATTTGATTTTAAAGGTAAAAAAATCATTAATACTTTGTTTATGGCAGGGTTGTTTATTAATGTAAACTATATTGTTGTGCCTATTTTCTTAATGTTGTTGGATTGGGATGATGTTTTCTATAGTATTTTTGGTCAAAGCTTTTTCTTGGATAATATTGTTGTTTTAGCCATTGTTTATGCGTCAACAGCTTTACCTTTTACAATTTATTTGTTGAGTGGCTATTTCAAAACTTTACCAAAGGCTTATGAAGAAGCAGCTTATATTGATGGTTGTGGTTATTTTAAAACTTTAGTCAAAGTCATGGCACCAATGGCAAAACCAAGTATTATTACTGTTATTTTATTTAATTTCTTAGCTTTTTGGAATGAATATATTATTGCTTTGACATTGATGCCAGGGGCTTCCAAGACATTACCGGTAGGTCTTGTGACATTATCAAAAGGACAAATGGCAGCTGCCAATTATGGTCAATTGTATGCTGGGCTTGTCATTGTTATGTTACCAACATTGATTTTATATATCATGGTTCAAAAGAAACTCACTCAAGGTATGACACTTGGTGGTTTGAAAGATTAGGAGTGTGAAATTATGAATCAAATGACAAAAAATATTATTGCAGGGATTGTTTTCATTGTTTCATTTGGTTTGGTCTGCTTTGGACAAAGTCAAGTTGGCTATGCCGGTTTAGCAATGGAGTTAGTAGGGTTGGCAGGACTATTGGTTTTGTTATATCTCTATAATAGAAAATATAAGTAGGAGGAATTATATGGCAACACTATCTTTAAAACATATTGATAAAATATATGATAATCAAGTACAAGCCGTTTTTGATTTTAATTTAGATATTGCTGATAAAGAATTTATTGTTTTTGTTGGACCTTCAGGATGTGGAAAGTCAACAACTTTAAGAATGATTGCAGGATTAGAGGAAATTTCTGCTGGAGAATTATATATTGATGACCAGTTAATGAATGATGTCGCACCTAAAAATCGTGATATAGCAATGGTTTTCCAATCATATGCTTTATATCCTCATATGAGCGTTTATGATAATATTGCTTTTGGATTGAAAATCGCCAAAGTGCCTCAAGATGAAATTGATCGTCGTGTTCGTTCAGTAGCAAAAGCAATCGATATTGAAGAATATTTGAATCGTAAACCTAAAGCCTTATCAGGAGGACAAAGACAACGTGTGGCATTAGGACGAGCAATTGTTCGTGAACCAAAAGTGTTCTTAATGGATGAACCTCTAAGTAATTTGGATGCTAAGTTAAGAGTCCAGATGCGTGTAGAAATTTTGAAAATTTATCAACAGTTAGGAACAACTTTTATTTATGTCACACATGATCAAACAGAAGCCATGACAATGGGAACACGAATTGTTGTTATGAAAGATGGACGTATTCAACAAGTTGCTCCACCAACATATTTGTATGAACATCCTATTAATAAATTTGTGGCTGGATTTATTGGAAGTCCACAAATGAACTTTAGAAATGGTGAACTTATTGAAAGTGAAGGAAAAGTCAAACTTCAGCTTTCAGATATGACTTTAGAAGTACCAGATGAAAAAGCTAAAATTTTAAAAGATAAAGGATATATTGGAAAAACAATTACAATGGGTATTCGTCCTGAAGATATTTCAACGCATCCTCATTATTTCATGTCACATCCTGAATCTTCTTTCCAAAGTCCAGTTGATGTTGTGGAATTAATGGGTGCAGAAAGCTTTGTGCATATGACAAAAGATGGACAACCATTTGTTGTAAAAGTACCTGGAAGTACAGAACTTCGTTCAGGAGATGTAGGTTCATTTACGTATCTTATGAATAAAGCACATTTCTTTGATATTGATAATGAACAAAATATATTAGAAAATGGAGAAAATGAATCATGAAAAATTATGGAAGACTCACGCTTCCTACTGATTTAGATGTTATTGATGAAACAATAGCACTCAAAGAAAGTTTAGGAGCAGATGCAATTAGAGATTGTGATGGTACACAAATGCCAGAAGAATTATTGAATTTAGATGCAAAAGTTTATGCAACTTATTATACAACTCGAAAAGATAATGAATGGGCATTGGCTAATCCAGAAGAAATACAACAAGAATATTTAATAACTGATCGTTATACTGCTAGAGAAACATCATTAACAATTGAATTGATGAAAGGTTTTCATACTGAACAATTAAAACCAAATTTTATTGATGATCCAAAAGAATGGTGGGAAGTTATTGACCGTACAACGGGAGATATTGTACCTGTTGATAAATGGGATTATAGTGAAGAAAAAGGAACAGTCACAATTCAGACAATGCCTTATCATGTTTATACAGTTAGCTTTTTAGCCTTTTTAATTTGGGATCCAGTACACATGTATAATTTTATTACGAATGACTGGAAGGATGCACCACATCAATTAACATATGATGTGCGTCAACCTAAAACTCAAGCTTATGTTAAAGAAAAATTAAAAAAATTCTGTGAAGAACATCCACATGTTGATGTGATTCGTTTTACAACTTTTTTCCATCAATTTACTTTGACATTTGATGATCGAAAAAGAGAAAAATTTGTTGAGTGGTTTGGTTACAGCGCCAGTGTTTCTCCATATATTTTAAGGAAATTTGAAAAATGGGCAGGTTATAAATTCCGTCCTGAATTTATTGTTGATCAAGGCTATCATAACTCACTCTTTAGAGTACCATCCAAAGAATTTAAAGATTTTATTGATTTCCAACAACAGGAAGTTTGTCACTTAGCTAAAGAACTTGTTGATATTGTGCATAGCTATGGTAAAGAAGCCATGATGTTTTTAGGGGATCATTGGATTGGAACAGAACCTTATGGACCATATTTTGAAACAATTGGTTTAGATGCAGTGGTTGGTTCTGTTGGTGATGGGGTAACTATGCGTATGATTTCTGATATCAAGGGTGTCAAATATACAGAAGGACGTCTACTTCCTTATTTCTTCCCAGATGTTTTCTGTGAAGGAGGCGATCCTATTGGAGAGGCACATACCAATTGGTTAAAAGCTCGTCGTGCGATTTTAAGGAGTCCATTAGATCGTATTGGCTATGGTGGATATTTAAAATTAGCTTTAGAATGGCCAGGATTTATTGATACAATTCGTCATGTGATTGATGAATTTAGAGATATTCATGAAACAATTCAAGGAACACAGGCCTATGTTTCACCTTTTAAAGTTGCTATTTTAAACTGTTGGGGTGCTAATCGTCGTTGGATGAATAATCAAGTTCATCATGCGATATGGTATCGTGAAATCTATTCATATGTTGGAATTATTGAATGTTTAAGTGGGATGCCTATTGATATTGATTTCATTAATTTTGAAGATGTAAAAAATGGTGCTTTAGATCAGTATAAAGTTGTTATTAATGCTGGGGCACAATATACATCATGGTCAGGAGCTCAAAACTGGATTGATGAAGATGTTGTGACAAGAGTCAGACAATGGGTAGACCAAGGTGGAGGATTTATTGGTGTTGGAGATCCAACAGCTTATCAACATCAAGGACAGTTCTTCCAATTAAGTGATGTTTTAGGTGTTGATAAAGAAATTGGCTTTACTTTAAGTCACGATAAATATAATGAAGTGAACTCTAAACATTTCTTATTAGAAGATATTGAAGATACAATTGATTTTGGTGAAGGAATGGATGGTATTTATGCCCATGGTGAGAATTATCAAATTTTGAGTCAATATCATGGTTATGCTCAACTTGTGACAAATACTTATGGCAAAGGACGTAGTGTTTATTTAGCAGGTTTACCATATTCACCACAAAATTGTCGTCTTTTACTTCGTACGATTTATTGGGCAGCTGGTAAAGAAAGTGAAATGAAAAAATTCTATGTCAGCAATGTCAATACAGAAGTTGCTGCCTTTGAAAAAGTTGGAAAAATTGCTGTTATTAATAATACAACAGATTCATTATCAACTGATTTATATATCCAAGGACAAAAAGTGGAAACATTAGACCTTGAACCAATGGAATTACGTTGGGTTGAAATTTAAAAGGAGGGAGACAATGGAAAAACCAATTCTTATTATTATGGCTGCTGGTATGGGGAGTCGTTATGGTGGTTTAAAACAAATTGATCCTGTTGACAAAGAAGGGCATATCATCATTGATTTCTCACTCTTTGATGCTAAGCGCGCTGGTTTTGAAACAGTTGTTTTCGTCATTAAAAAAGAAAATGAAAAGATTTTTAAAGAAGTCATTGGTAAACGTATTGAAAAGATTATGACTGTTCATTATGCTTTTCAAGAATTAAATGACTTACCAGAGGGATATAGTGTTCCTCAAGGTCGTGAAAAACCATGGGGAACAGCTCATGCAATTTATTGTTGTCGTCAATGGATTCATGGTCCTTTTGCCGTGATTAATGCTGATGATTACTATGGGGTAGAATCCTTTCAAATGATTTATGATTATTTATCTACGCATCAAGATGACAAGTATTATCGTTTAGCAATGGTTGGTTATCATATTGAAAAGACTTTAACTGAAAATGGAACCGTAGCAAGAGGTATCTGTGAAGTTGATGAACAAGGATATTTGGTTGATATTACTGAACGTACAAAAATCAAAGGAAATCAAAATGGCATTGCTTATGAAGATAATGGACAATGGCATGCCCTCAACAAAGGAACAATTGTGTCAATGAACCTTTGGGGATTCAGTCAAGGCATTATCGAAGAAATTATCAAAGGATTCCCATTGTTTTTAGATGAACAAGTTAAAGACAATCCATTAAAATGTGAATATTTTATTCCAAGTGTTGTTAGTCAGTTATTACTCCATCAAAAAGCAACAGTTCAAGTTTTGAAAACAACTGCAAAGTGGTATGGTGTGACATATAAAGAAGATAAACCTGTTGTTGAAAAGGCTATTGAAAATATGAAACAGCAAGGTATTTATACATCAAAGTTATGGGGTGAGAGTGATGAATAATGATAAACTTTTAAATGAAGTCATTGAGCAGTTTGATTTTGCTGGGGCTCTTGTTCAAATGCGACCATATGGAAGTGGACATATTAATGATACTTATTTGATTGAATTTAAAATTAAACATATGGGTGTTGTGCCCATTATATTACAACGTATGAATACCAGTATTTTTAAAAATCCTGAGCAGTTAATGGAGAATATTTTAAATGTTACAACTTTTTTAAGAGAAAAGATTATTCAATATGGTGGTAATCCTGAACGTGAAACATTGACTGTGATTTTAAATAAAAATGGGAAACCTTATTGCCAAGATAGTGAAGGCAATTATTGGCGAGGATATCATTTTATTGTTGGAGCAACAAGCTATGATGAAGTCAAAACGGATGAAGATTTTTATCAAAGTGGATTGGCTTTTGGAAGGTTTCAAAGTTTATTAAGTGATTTCCCAGCTGAAAGTTTATATGAAACAATTCCAGATTTTCATAATACAAAAGCACGCTTAGAAGTATTTAAAAAAGCGGTGAAAGAAGATGTGATGGGACGTGCCAAAGATGTTCAAGAAGAAATTCAATTTGTTTTACATAGAGAAGATGTAGCTAATATTTTAACAGATATGCAAGAATCTAAAGAACTTCCATTACGTGTGACACATAATGATACAAAACTCAATAATATTTTAATTGATGATAAAACTCATCAGGGATTATGTATTATCGATTTAGATACAGTTATGCCTGGGTTAGCAGTAAATGATTTTGGTGATTCAATTCGTTTTGGAGCAAGTACAGGGGCTGAAGACGAAAAAGATTTATCTAAAATTTCATGTGATATGCATCTTTTTGAAGTCTATACGAAGGGATTTATTGAAGGATGTCAGGGTCAATTATCATTGGCTGAAATCAAGGCTTTACCAATTGGTGCAAAAGTGATGACATTTGAATGTGGAATGCGTTTTTTAACAGACTATCTTCAAGGAGATACTTATTTCAAAACGCAATATCCTACTCATAATCTTGATCGTTGTCGTACACAGTTTAAACTTGTTGCAGACATGGAAGAGAAATGGGATGAGATGAATCGTATTGTGGCTAAATATATGTCTTAATATATAAATCAAAAAACATTTATTCTTTAGAAACGAGAATAAATGTTTTTACTTTTTTGATTTAACTTTTTCATTTGATTTGTACGTCCGTGTTTAAGAATGCGTCGGTAATTTTCGGCTAGAGCTTTTTCATAGGAACTTGTCATCCACGGAATATAAAATTGTTCGTTTTTAATGGCATCGGGAAGATACTGAATATATTCCCAAAGTTCAGGACGATTGTAATTGTATCTTTCATCTTCTTCTAATCCTACAGGAGTTAATCTTAAATAAGAAGGTGCAGGATAAGGATGTGTTTTCAACGATTCTAATGCTGCATCAATCGCCGTTTCTGATGATTTTGATTTAGGTGATAAGCATAAATCGATAATGGCACTAGCAATAGGAATACGTGCCTCTGGAAAACCAATTGTTTTTGCAGCTTGAAAAGCTATGACTGTTCGCATACAGGCATTGGGATTTGCTAGACCAATATCTTCATAGGCAGTTGTTATGACACGGCGTTCTAATGATTCAAGGTCATTAGCCTCAATCAATTTTCCTAAATAATACATAGCTCCATTGGGATCACTGCCACGAATGGATTTTTGTAATCCACTTAAAGTATCATAATATTGATCTTCGTCTTTATCAAATTGCACATTTGCTTTTGGTAAGGATTGCTTGATAGTATTGAGTGTAATCAGTGAATCTTGAGCCAAAATAGATGCGACTTCTAAACAATTGTAGGCATAGCGGATATCACCACTACTTAATTGAGCAATATATTGGAAGACACCTTCTTCAACTTGGTATTCATTATTTAACCCATTTGGAGAATTCAAGGCAAGATGGAGTCCTTTGATAATATCCTCTTGATTTAACGGTTTGACTTCAATGATTTGACAGCGTGAACGAATGGCTGGATTGATAGAATGATAAGGATTAGCTGTTGTGCATCCAGCGATAATAATTAAACCATTTTCTATATGTGGTAGTAAGTGATCTTGCTTATCTTTATTTAAACGATGTATTTCATCAATAATGACAAAAAGTTCCCCAGACATTTTAGCCTCTTCGATAATGATGTCCATTTCTTTTTTATTTCCAGTAGAGGCATTGAAGAGTCTATAAGGTATATGTAAATCATTGGCTAAAGCAGAAGCTAAAGTAGTTTTTCCACATCCAGGGGGACCATAAAGAATGGTCGACATGGGATGCTTCTTTTTAACGAATTGGGTGAATAAAGCATTTTCTCCAATAATATGTTTTTGCCCAAGAACTTCATTTAGACATGTTGGGCGCATACGGTGTGCTAATGTTGTTGCCATAAAATCTTTCCTTTTTTCATAAATTTGATATAATGATTATAACAAATTTATCAGAATATGGGTAGGTGAAAGTTATGAAAGTCGTTGTACAAAGAGTGAGTGAAAGTTCTGTAACGATAGATGGTTGTGTGCAAGGAAGTATTCAAAAAGGATTTATGGTCTTGGTGGGTTTTTGCCCAGATGATACAAAGGAAATCGTTGATAAGATGGTAGACAAGGTGATAGGACTTCGTGTATTTGAAGATGAAAATGGAAAAATGAATTTATCTTTACAAGATGTCAATGGAAGTATTTTATCTATTTCACAATTTACGCTTTACGCAGATTGTATAAAAGGTAGACGTCCAAGCTTTATAAGTGCAGCTAAACCTGATTTGGCGATTCCGCTTTATGATTATTTTAATGAAAAGATTAGAGAACATGGAGTTCATTTACAGACAGGAATTTTTGGTGCAGATATGAAAGTTGCACTTGTTAATGATGGTCCAGTCACAATCCTTTTAGATAGTCAAGAAATTTGTAAATAAATATCTTGACTGTTTTTATTGTGAAATGCAATAAGTTTATGCTTTGAAAAAAATTTTTTTAAAAAAATTAAAAAAAGACTTGCAAAGGGGAGATAGAGATGGTATTATAGATGGGCACTCGAGAGAGGGCGACAGGGACATTGAAAACTGAACAGTAAACACGTCAATAGAAGATAAAGAAAAGAAAGAAGAGTCAAGAAGACAGGAAGTTGTCTTTAGATAGAGACAATGGAGAGTTTGATCCTGGCTCAGGATGAACGCTGGCGGCGTGCCTAATACATGCAAGTCGGACGCAGTGCCAAGAGCACTGAGTGGCGAACGGGTGAGTAAGACATAAGCAACCTGCCCCTGTGAGGGGGATAACTGCTGGAAACGGCAGCTAAGACCGCATAGGCATCGAGGTCGCATGACCATGATGTTAAATGTCCCACGGGACAGCACGGGGATGGGCTTATGACGCATTAGCTAGTTGGCGGGGCAGCGGCCCACCAAGGCGACGATGCGTAGCCGGCCTGAGAGGGTGGACGGCCACACTGGGACTGAGACACGGCCCAGACTCCTACGGGAGGCAGCAGTAGGGAATTTTCGGCAATGGGCGAAAGCCTGACCGAGCAACGTCGCGTGAAGGAAGAAGTCATTCGTGATGTAAACTTCTGTTATGAAGGAAGAACGCTGGATGGAGGGAATGCCATGCAGGTGACGGTACTTCATGAGGAAGCCACGGCTAACTACGTGCCAGCAGCCGCGGTAATACGTAGGTGGCGAGCGTTATCCGGAATCATTGGGCGTAAAGAGGGAGCAGGCGGCAGTGCAGGTCTGCGGTGAAAGACCGGAGCTAAACTTCGGTAAGCCGTGGAAACCGCACAGCTAGAGAGCATCAGAGGATCGCGGAATTCCATGTGTAGCGGTGAAATGCGTAGATATATGGAGGAACACCAGTGGCGAAGGCGGCGGTCTGGGGTGCAGCTGACGCTCAGTCCCGAAAGCGTGGGGAGCAAATAGGATTAGATACCCTAGTAGTCCACGCCGTAAACGATGAGTGCTAAGTGTTGGGGGTCAGACCTCAGTGCTGGAGTTAACGCAATAAGCACTCGCCTGAGTAGTACGTTCGCAAGAATGAAACTCAAAGGAATTGACGGGGGCCGCACAAGCGGTGGAGCATGTGGTTTAATTCGAAGCAACGCGAAGAACCTTACCAGGTCTTGACATGCCGTCAAAGGCTCCAGAGATGGAGAGATAGTCATGGCGGACACAGGTGGTGCATGGTTGTCGTCAGCTCGTGTCGTGAGATGTTGGGTTAAGTCCCGCAACGAGCGCAACCCCTGTTGCCAGTTGCCAGCATTAGGTTGGGGACTCTGGCGAGACTGCCTCTGCAAGGAGGAGGAAGGCGGGGATGACGTCAAATCATCATGCCCCTTATGACCTGGGCTACACACGTGCTACAATGGACGGATCAGAGGGCAGCGAAGCCGCGAGGCGGAGCGAAACCCAGAAACCCGTTCACAGTTCGGACTGCAGTCTGCAACTCGACTGCACGAAGCTGGAATCGCTAGTAATCGCGAATCAGCATGTCGCGGTGAATACGTTCTCGGGCCTTGTACACACCGCCTGTCACACCATGAGAGTTGGTAACACCCGAAGCCGGTGGCCCAACCGCAAGGAGGGAGCTGTCTAAGGTGGGACTGATGATTGGGGTGAAGTCGTAACAAGGTATCCCTACGGGAACGTGGGGATGGATCACCTCCTTTCTAGGGAGAAGAGAGAAGATGTGGATACTGTTTGGTTTTGAGTGTATCTGTAAAGATGCATTCAAGGCAGGAACATTGAAAACTGAACAGCAAACTTTCTACAAAGAAAGCGAAGAAACGAAAGATGAAAGAGATCAGGAAAGAAAAGAAGAAGGTCGAAATCATCTAGTTGCAAACTAAGAAAGCACGAAAGAGAACTTGAACACTTTAGGTTAAGCGAAGAAGAGCGTATGGCGGATGCCTGGCCACCAGGAGGCGAAGAAGGACGCAGCAAACGGCGAAACGCGACGGCGAGCAGTAAGCATGCTAAGACCCGTTGATATCCGAATGGGGGAACCCGTCATCCAAGGGGATGACATCGACAGAAGTCGAGGCGATACGCAGGGAACTGAAACATCTCAGTACCTGCAGGAAAGGAAAGTAAGAACGATTCCGTGAGTAGTGGCGAGCGAAAGCGAGGAGCCCAAACCATCAGATGATGGGGTTATAGGGGTGCCGATAAAGCCAATGTGACATGACAGGAGAAGCGCAGGGGAAGGCGCAGCGAAGAGGGTGAAACTCCCGTATCCGAAGTCGTGGAGCGAGGCGAGGCAGGCCCTGAGTACGTCGGGACACGAGGAATCCTGACGGAAGGATCGAGGACCATCTCGAAAGGCTAAATACTCCCTGGTGAGCGATAGTGGACCAGTACCGTGAGGGAAAGGTGAAAAGAACCCCGGGAGGGAGTGAAAGAGAACCTGAAACCATATGCTTACAAGAAGTCAGAGCCCGTTAAGGGGTGATGGCGTGCCTTTTGTAGAATGAGCCGGCGAGTTATGATATGGAGCGAGGTTAAGCAGGAGATGCGGAGCCGAAGCGAAAGCGAGTCTGAAGAGGGCGACAGTTGCATGTCATAGACCCGAAACCGGGTGATCTAGCCATGATCAGGTTGAAGTCGGGGTAAGACCCGATGGAGGACCGAACCGACCCCCGTTGAAACGTTGGCGGATGAATTGTGGCTAGGGGTGAAATTCCAAACGAACCCGGAGATAGCTGGTTCTCCCCGAAATAGCTTTAGGGCTAGCGTCGCGAGGAAGTCGCATGAAGGTAGAGCACTGAATATGTGATGGCCTCATCTCGAGGTACTGAGCATAATCAAACTCCGAATGTCATGAGGACATGCGCGGCAGTCAGACCATGGGTGATAAGGTCCATGGTCAAGAGGGAAACAGCCCAGACCATCAGCTAAGGTCCCCAAATGCATGCTAAGTGGAAAAGGATGTGGAGATGTACAGACAACCAGGAGGTTGGCTCAGAAGCAGCCATCCTTGAAAGAGTGCGTAACAGCTCACTGGTCGAATGACTCTGCGCCGAAAATTTACCGGGGCTAAGCATGATACCGAAGCTATGGATTTACGGAAGTAAGTGGTAGGGGAGCGTTCCAGACAGCGATGAAGCGGCATCGGAAGGAGCCGTGGAGCGTGTGGAAGAGAGAATGCCGGTGTGAGTAGCGGCACGTGGGTGAGAATCCCACGCACCGGAGACCCAAGGTTTCCAGAGGAAGGTTCGTCCGCTCTGGGTAAGTCGGGACCTAAGGCGAGGCCGAAAGGCGTAGTCGATGGACAACGGGTGGAGAGTCCCGTACCGGAGTGCAGGCGAGGGAGTGACGGAGACGGCTAGGCTGACCAGCTGCTGGAAAAGCTGGGGCAAGCGAGGTAGGGGCCATCCAGGCAAATCCGGATGGCATAACCCGAAGGCGTGATGCGGATGGAACATTGCGATAAGTACAGAAGATGCCAAAGCCGGCTTCCAAGAAAAGCTTCTAGCATAACTGCACTCTGCCCGTACCGAAAATGGACACACATGGGTAAGGAGAGAATCCTAAGGTGAGCGAGAGAACTATAGCCAAGGAACTCTGCAAAATGACTCCGTAACCTAGGGAGAAGGAGTGCTCAGTGAAAGCTGAGCCGCAGTAAAACGGCCCAAGCGACTGTTTACCAAAAACACAGCTCTCTGCGAAGACGCAAGTCGAAGTATAGGGGGTGACGCCTGCCCGGTGCTGGAAGGTTAAGGGGAGTGGTCAGCGCAAGCGAAGCCATGAACCGAAGCCCCAGTAAACGGCGGCCGTAACTATAACGGTCCTAAGGTAGCGAAATTCCTTGTCAGGTAAGTTCTGACCCGCACGAAAGGCGTAACGATTTGGGCGCTGTCTCGGCTGTAGACTCGGTGAAGTCTTAGTACCTGTGAAGATGCAGGTTACCCGCGACTAGACGGAAAGACCCCATGGAGCTTTACTGTAGCCTGATATTGGACTCTGATGCATGATGTACAGGATAGGTAGGAGGCAGTGAGACGGATACGCCAGTATTCGAGGAGCCGACGTTGGGATACTACCCTTGATGCATTGGAGTTCTAACCGGGCCTCATGGAGCTGAGGACGGGACAGTGTCAGGTGGGCAGTTTGACTGGGGCGGCCGCCTCCCAAAGAGTAACGGAGGCGCCCAAAGATACCCTCAGCATGGATGGAAACCATGCGCAGAGTGCAAAGGCAAAAGGGTGTTTGACTGCGAGACAGACGAGTCGAGCAGGGACGAAAGTCGGGCTTAGTGATCCGGCGGCACCGAATGGAAGGGCCGTCGCTCAACGGATAAAAGCTACCCTGGGGATAACAGGCTGATCTCCCCCAAGAGTTCACATCGACGGGGAGGTTTGGCACCTCGATGTCGGCTCATCGCATCCTGGAGCTGAAGTCGGTTCCAAGGGTTGGGCTGTTCGCCCATTAAAGCGGTACGCGAGCTGGGTTCAGAACGTCGTGAGACAGTTCGGTCCCTATCTGTCGTGGGCGCAGGAAGTTTGAGGAGAGCTGCCCTCAGTACGAGAGGACCGGGGTGGACGGACCGATGGTGCACCAGTTGTCACGCCAGTGGCACAGCTGGGTAGCCAAGTCCGGAAGGGATAAACGCTGAAGGCATCTAAGCGTGAAGCCCCTCCAAGATGAGACTTCCCATTCGTAAGAAGGAAGGTCCCTCCAAGACGAGGAGGTAGATAGGTCATGGGTGCAAGCATGGCGACATGCTGAGCTGAATGATACTAATAGACCGAGAGCTTAGCCAGGGAAGTGTGAAAGGAAAAGCTGTTCAGTTTTGAGCGTTCGTGCTCTAAGGGGATCTGGTGGCGAAGGCATGATGGACACACCTGTAACCATGCCGAACACAGAAGTTAAGCATCATAGCGGCGAAGATAGTGGGCAACTGCGACAATAGCACGCTGCCAGTCCATTCGGGAAGGTTCAGTTCTTCTGTTTCCTTCCCTTTTTTTATTCTCTTTTTCTCCCTATAAAAGAAAACCACCAGAAAACTGGTGGCATTTTTATTCAAATAAATATTTTATTTTTTTAACAAAGTAGCAGCGGCTTCATCAACAATAAGGATACAATCTGGATGATCCTGTAATGCACTAGCAGGAACTTCAGTTGTTTTAGGTCCTTCAACAGTAGCTTGAATAGCTTTTGCTTTTCCTTCACCTGAAGCAATAAGAAGCACTTTTTTTGCATTCATGATATTGGCAATCCCCATGCTAACTGCTTGAGTAGGTACATCTTCAATTTTCCCGTTGAAGAATAAACGTGCATTATCTTCAATAGTAGATTGCTTTAAATCAACTTTATGAGTTACAGAATCAAAAGCAGTTCCTGGCTCGTTAAATCCAATATGCCCGTTTGAACCAATACCTAATAATTGAATATCAATAGGGTTTTCTTCTAATAATTGGTTATATGCTTTACATTCTTCATCAATATCACCATTTCCCTTTGGTACATGAACATTATTCATATCTATGTCTAATTCGTTAAATAAATTCTGACACATAAAATAATGATAACTTTGTGGATGAGATTGATCCAAACCAAAATATTCATCAAGATTAAATGATTTGATTTGTTTGTATGAAGTTCCATTTGTTTTATGGTCTTCTCTCATTAATTCATAAAGCCTAATAGGTGTAGATCCCGTAGCTAAACCTAAATTTGCAGATGGATTGTTTTTGATAACATCCAACATAATTTCACAAGCTTTATGACTTGCTTCTTCATAATCTTTTACAATAATGACTTTCATCTTTGTCCCTCCTATAATATACTTTTATTATATAACATGCATTGTCAAATGAAAAGTTATATTTTCATATTTTGAAAATTTGACTTGTTTTTGAAAAGTAAATTCTTTTTTTAGACTAAATTCTGCTTTTTTATGAAAGTATAATTTCCTTTTACAATTAACCCAACATTTAAAATTTATTAAATAAAGAACTTTAATCTTTATTTTATATGGAAAATAAGGTAAAATAAACCTATATGGAGGTAGGTCAAAATGACAATGATTAAAGGTATTGCGGCATCTAATGGTATTGCAATTGCGAAAGCATACAAATTAGTTATGCCTGATTTAACAGTAACAAAAGAAACTGTTGATGATGTTGAAAAAGAAATTAAATCTTATGAAGATGCAATGGATTGCACAAGTAAGCAATTAGAAGCTATCAAAGAAGCTGCTTCAAAAAATTTATCTGCTGAAGAAGCTGCTGTATTTGATGCACATGCATTAGTTTTATCTGATCCTGAATTAAAAACTCAAGTTGAAGACAAAATTAAAAATGAAAAATGTAATGCAGCTGCTGCTTTAGAAGAAGTAGCTAATACTTTCGTTGCAATGTTTGAATCAATGGGTGATGAATATTTTAGAGAAAGAGCTGCTGACATTAAAGATGTTTCTCGTCGTCTTTTAGCAAATCTTTTAGGTAAATCATTACCTAACCCTGCTTTAATTGATGAAGAAGTTGTAATTATTGCTGATGATTTAACACCTTCTGATACAGCTCAATTAAACAAAAATCTTGTAAGAGGATTTGCAACAAATATTGGTGGTAGAACTTCACATTCAGCTATTATGGCTAGAAGTTTAGAAATTCCTGCTGTTGTTGCTTGTAAAACAATTACTGATGAAGTGAAAGATGGTGACATAATTGCCCTTGATGGTATTGAAGGTGTTGTCATGATTAACCCTGATGAAGAAACTATTAAAGAATATACTCAAAAACGCGATGAATATATTGCTTATAGAGAAGAATTAAAGAAATTAGTTAACGAAAAAACTGTATCAACAGATGGACATCATGTTGAATTAGTAGCAAATATCGGTTCACCAAAAGACCTTGAAGGTGTTAAAGAAAATGGTGGAGAAGGTGTTGGATTATTTAGAACTGAATTCTTATATATGGAATCTGCTGAATTACCAAGTGAAGATAAACAATTTGAAGTTTATAAAGAAATCTTAGAAGGAATGGCTGGTAAACCAGTTGTTGTAAGAACATTAGATATTGGTGGAGATAAAGAAATCGAAGCTATTGATTTACCTAAAGAAATGAATCCATTCTTAGGTGTTCGTGCAATTCGTTTATGTTTCCAAAGAGAAGATATTTTTAGAACTCAATTAAGAGCATTATTAAGAGCATCTGTTTACGGTGATTTAAGAATTATGTTCCCAATGATTGCTGCTTTAGGTGAATTTAGAAAAGCTAAATGTATCTTAATGGAAGAAAAAGAAAAATTAATTGCTGAAGGTGTAGAAGTATCTGATACATTACAAGTTGGTATTATGATTGAAATTCCTGCAGCTGCTGTTTTAGCTGATCAGTTTGCTAAAGAAGTAGACTTCTTCTCAATTGGAACAAATGATTTAATTCAATATACATTTGCAGCTGACAGAATGTCTTCTGGTGTATCTTACTTATATCAACCATTTAACCCATCAATTTTACGTTTAGTAAAACATGTTATTGATTCTGCTCATAAAGAAGGAAAATGGGCTGGAATGTGTGGAGAAATGGCAGGAGAACCAATGGCTGCTCCATTATTATTAGGATTAGGTTTAGATGAATTCTCAATGTCTGCAACTTCAATTTTAGCTCAAAGAAAATTAATTAGAGAATTATCTCAAAAAGAAATGGCTGATTTAGCTAATCAAGCAATCAACTGTACAACAATGGAAGAAGTTGTTGAATTGGTTGAAAAAGTGATTAAAAAATAACAAATTCATAACAAAGAAAAGACAATGTTACATATTCAATAAATTGAAATGATACATTGTCTTTTTATATTTTAGGTATATTTTCTTTAGGCATTACCTTTTGGAAGATATCTTCGCAACAATCTGTGCCATTTTTTCTAAAAACTTTTGATCATCAACAGTAAAGCGATTGAAATAGGGAGAATCAACATCTAAAACACCAATGAGCTGATGATTGACGATGATAGGAATAACGATTTCACTTTTACTACGTGCATCACAGGCAATATGTCCACTAAACTGATGAACATCACCAACACATATCGTTTGATGCAATAAAGCAGCTTTTCCACAGACACCTTGACCTACAGGAATTCTTAAACAAGCAACTTTACCTTGAAAAGGGCCTAAGACAAGCTCTTTATCTTCTAATAAATAAAACCCTACCCAGTTGATATCAGAAAGAATATCATTTAGAAATGCTGATATATTTGCTAAATTAGCAACAACATTTTCCTCATCTTTGACAAGCTCATAAGCTTGTTGTAAAAATAATTGTGTATCCATTGCTTTCACCTCTTTTTTATTATAACATAAGTATATCATAGATAAGAGGTAACAAAAATGGAAAAAAGAAATTTGAAGGTTATGGAATGTTTGAAGAACATCCAGATTATCAAAAAGCTATTCAACGAAATGAAGATATATATCAAAGAAGATATGATTTAAGAAGTGATTTTGCTAGGGATTATACACGTATTATTTTTTCTCAGGCATATCGACGTTTAAAACATAAAACACAAGTTTTTTTGCAGTAGAAGATGATCATGTTTGTACACGTAGTGAACATGTCAATTTGGTTGAATCTATTTCTTATACAATTGCTCATCAACTTGGATTAAATACTGAATTAACAAAAGCTATTGCAGTAGGACACGATTTAGGCCATGCTCCTTTTGGTCATGGTGGTGAAAAAATTTTAACAGAAATAGCTAAAACTCATCATTTACATAAATTCTGGCATGAAAAAAATAGTTTGCATTTTGTTGATCACATTGAATTATTAGAAGATAACAATCATAATCAACATAATCTCAATTTAACATATGCTGTACGTGATGGTATTATTTCTCATTGTGGTGAAATGAACCAAAAATATATTCAAAAAAGAGATAATTATATTAATCTCAATGATTATCAATATGCTGGAGAATATAACCCTTGGACATATGAAGGGTGTGTTGTAAAAATGGCAGATAAAATTGCTTATTTAGCTAGAGATATTGAAGATGCTTTGAGACTAAATGTATTATCTCAATCACAAATTGATGAATTAAGAAATGAATTGAATCAAATGGGTTCTTATCAGTTTCATGCGATTAATAATGGATCTGTTGTCAATTATTTTATTCATGATGTCGTTGAAAATTCATCAGTAGAAAAAGGGATTGGCTTATCACAAGAAGCATTTGATAAAATGAAAGTGATTATGAAATTTAATTATCAAAACATTTATTTAATTAAAAGAGTACAGATTCATGAAAAATATGTTTCCTTGATTTTACATTCTATATTTGAATTTTTATATGACTATAAAGAGCATGATGATTTTATCCAAGCTTTAAAACAAGATTTAAAACAATATCCAAAACTAATCGGACATTATTTAACTTGGTTAGAAAAATATGCTGATATTCCTCAATATCCTAGACAAAATATATATAAAAATCAAATCATTTATGATTTTCATCATGATCAACAAGCCTTAGAAAAAAGTATTATAGATTATTTAGCAGGTATGAGTGATGCATTTATTATTCAAGTTTTTAATGAACTGATTTCTTTTTAAAAGCATATTCAAGTCTTTGACAAAATATGATACAATGTTCAATGAAATGAGGGATAATTATGCCAATAAAGATACCTGATAATTTACCGGCTGCAAAAATACTAAAAGATGAAAATATATTTATTATGGATGAAACACGTGCGACAACACAAAGAATACGTCCGTTAAAACTTCTGATTTTAAATATTATGCCAACAAAAATTGTTACTGAAACACAATTATTAAGACTATTATCCAATACTCCTCTACAAATCGAAGTCGATTGGATACATATGGCGAGTCATGAATCAAAAAATGTATCAAAAGAACATTTACTTGCTTTTTATAAAACATTTGATGATATTAAAGACAATAAATACGATGGATTGATTATTACAGGGGCTCCAGTAGAAAAGTTGGATTTTCAAGATGTTGATTATTGGAATGAATTGACAACTTTATTAGAATGGTCAAAAACCCATGTCTTTAGTTCTTTCTTTATATGTTGGGCAGCACAAGCAGCATTACATTATTTTTATGGGGTTTCTAAATATTTATTACCACATAAATTAACGGGTGTATATTTACACCATACCAATGTAGAAAAGATGCAAAGAAAAATATTAAGAGGATTTGACTATCAATTCTATGCTCCTCATTCACGATATACAAGTGTTTCTAGAGAAGACATAGAAAAGATTGATGATTTAGATATTTTAGCTGAGTCACAGGATGCCGGAGTTTATATTGTTGCATCTAAGGATGGATCAAGATTTTTTGTGACAGGACACCCTGAATATGATCCTGATACTTTGGATAAAGAATATAAAAGAGATTTAGCTAATCCGGATATTGTTAGTGAAATGCCTAAGAATTATTATTTAAATGATGATATTCATAATGAAATACAAGTGAAGTGGCGTTCACACGCTTATTTAATCTTTGCAAACTGGTTGAATTACTATGTTTATCAACAAACACCATATAATTTGGATGATTTAACAGAAAGATGACATTTTATAACATATTATGGGAATTTTGTTATAAAATTCATTTTTTTGTATGAAAATAGAAGAAAATGAATTGAATTTTGGATGTACTTCATATATAATTTTGATGAAATGCAATGAAAGAAGGGGTGTTGAAATGAGGAAAAAATTTTTTCAATTAAGCATGTTAGTTATCTCTTTAACATTAGTTATGGGGTTATTTATAAATATATCTAATCAAAATCAGGTAGAGGCTGAGGATGAGGGTGAAAATACATACGCTACTGAACAGTTATCTGAGAATGCAATTTTTACAAAAATTGATGAAAATGGAAATACTGTCATCGTTGATGATGAAGAATTAGAAGAATCAGGAATTATCGTTGAAGAACCTTTAAAATATAAATTTAGATCAGCTGTTTCAAGAGATGATATATTAAAAGAAAGAGGAGTAGTTAATTTTAGAACAAAATCTTCTGGTTCTAATACACTTTATGTTGAAGATAGTACAGGTCGTGAGGGTTATACAAATGGAACATATGCTGCGGATGCGGCTTATTTAGGACATAATAGTGATAGAACAAAAGTTAAATTTATGCTTGCAGGAGTGATTGGATGGGTAAATGCAAGTGAAGTTCAAGTTTTAGATTTCAGTGATTCCGCTGTTCAAACATTGAGTAAATACTATGTTAAAAATGGAAGATTGTATCATGGTATTGTGACAAATTTGTCAAGTAAAAATTATTCATCTAATTTAGATGTAGGACCAAAACCATCTTATTTAAAAGAGGGTAAACAATATTACAGCTATGATGGACATTATTTTTATGATTATGATAATACAAATGGATACATTGTTATGTTAAACGATTATAGAAATGATACAAGAAAAAATTCTGTAAATCCTAATAATCCATATTATAATTATTATCAATATTTACCACAGAGAAGTCAATCGGTATATACTGCTAATCAACTTAATGAATTTATTAACAAAAATACTAGTTCTAATTCAAAATTACGTAATCTTGGTCAAAGTTTAATAGAAAATCAAAATAAATATGGTGTAAATGCTATGATGACTTTAGGAATAGCTATTAATGAAAGTGCATGGGGAACGAGTAGTATTGCCCAAAATAAAAATAATTTATTTGGACATGAGGCTTATGATAGTGATCCTAATGGAAGTGCTAACAAATATTCTACACCATCATTTAGTATCTATTATCATACTAGTTCTTTTATGTCTAAACAGTATTCTAATCCAACTAATTGGAAATATCATGGAAATTACTTAGGTGATAAAGCAAGTGGTGTTAATTTGAAATATGCTTCTGATCCATATTGGGGAGAAAAAGCTGCTCATTATGCATGGAAATTAGATGAATATTTTGGATATAAGGATTCTTTTAAATATACAATTGGGATCAAAGATGTTTATAATTATCAGTTTACACAAGCTAATATAAAAAGTAGTTCTAGTAATAGTAGTACGACTTTATACAAAGCTGAGAAAGATGGCGTATTATCAAATTATGCGTTTATTAATTTAAACAATTCTTCATCAAATGGTTTTTATAAAATTCAAAGTGATGCAGTTATAAATGCTAATAGAACAGGAATTGTAACACAATCTGAATATTCATTTTCTAAGAATTATGCTTATATAAGTAATAAAAATGTTGTTATTATTTCTAAGGGAAGTAATTCTTCATCTATTGATGTTACAACTGATAATACGACTCCTACATATAAAAAAGGTGATGTGAATGGAGATGGTAAGGTATCTACATTAGATTATATTGCAATAGAAAATCATATTATGGAACGTTCTAAATTATCAGGTGATAAGTTAAAAAGAGCAGATGTGAATGAAGATGGCAAGGTATCTACATTAGATTATATAGCAATTGAAAATCACATTATGGGAAGAAAATTATTGTTTTAAAGGAGAATAGGATGTTAAAAAAATTAATTTATAAATTTAGTTTAGTTATAACTATATTCACTTTGTTAATTGGTATAAATTTAAAAAATGCTGATGCATTAGGAATTTCTGGTGCAAGTTCAGTTTCGCCAAATTCAAGTTTTAATGTGACCGTAACAGGTTTAGCTAATATTAGAGGAAAATTTTATGTGAGTGTAGAAAATGGTAGTTGTTCACCTAGTAGTTTCTTTGCTAATGGATCTTCTAGTCAAACAATATCAATTAAAGCTGGAAGTTCAGGTAATGTAAAAATAACGGTTTCACCTGATACTTCTACTGATACAGCAACAATTGATGGAACTTTAGTTACAAGTAGTGTAAGTAAAACTGTAACTATTAAATCTTCAAGCAATTCTTCATCAAGTAATAACAGTTCCTCAAATAGTAATTCGTCATCAAGTAATAATTCTAGTAGTAATTCAAACCAAACGAATACTACTACTGAAGATACAAGATCGAAAGATAATACTTTATCAAGTTTATCAGTTTCTGAAGGAACATTATCTCCAAAATTTAGTTCAAGTAAAACTAAATATGACATTGATTTATCAGGAACAGTAACTGAGGTAAAGATTAGTGCAAAAGCAAATGATAGTAAAGCAAAAGTGTCTGGTACTGGAACGAAAAGTGTAAAAGTAGGCGATACTACATATAAAGTGGTTTGTACTGCTGAAAATGGAAGCACGAAAACTTATACTTTAACTTTTCATGTCGATGAAACACCACTTATATATACAGAATATAATGATGTGAGTTTAGGTGTTGTTAGGATTTTAGATGATGTTAAAGCGCCTAAAAATTTTGAAAAAGGAACAACAAAATTAGATGGTCAAGAAGTGGATGCTTTTATTAATAAAGATTTAAATTTATCATTAGTGTATTTAACTGATGATAAAGGAAATGAAGATTTTTATATAGTATCTGATGAAAAAGTTATTAGCAAATATCAAACTTTGACTGTTAATGGGAAAACATATGTTATTGTTAATGCTCCTGATTCATTAAAAGGTGTTGAAGATTTAAAATCAAGCACAATTAAGATTGGCGATATTGAGTTAAGTGGATGGCAATTTGAAAATGAAGCATTATCTCATTATTCACTTGTTTATTTAATGAATGATGTAGGTGAATCAGGTTTATACACTTATGAAGATACTGAAGGTACATTACAAAAATATACACCAGTTGAAGAAAAAGAGATAATACATTAACTTATGTATTTATAGGTACAACTGCTGTATTTGTTGTATCAACAGCAGTTATGGGATATTTATACTTAAGTTTTAAGAAAAAGTCAATTTCAGCAATTAAAGATTATTATGAAAGAAAAAATCAAGGGTAACCTTGATTTTTTTGCTTAGTCCTCAATATTCATTGATTCATATTCTTTAAGAGTTGTAATAATATCATCATAAATTTTTTGATCAACATAATTCAATAAATTATCGCTTGATACAAATTGATAATCAGTGTGTTCTTCAGATAATTTCACATGATCATTTGTTGGAATTGTTAAGAATCCAATACCAACAGTTTGATAGTCAGGTCGAATAGCCGTAAAAGTATAGATAGGTTTAATAATTTTAATGTCTAAATTAGTTTCTTCTTTGAGTTCTCTAATAAGCGCTTCATGTGGTGTTTCCCCATATTCCAATCCACCGCCAGGAAGTTCCCAATAACCTAGACCATCGCTTGAAGGGCGTACTCTTTTAAGAATAAGTATTTTTTGACGATAAATAACAATTGCTTTAACAGTAATATGAAATCTGATATTTTCCATATATTTATTTCCTCCATTTTATATATCATATCATTTTTTTATAAAAAGTATCGTAATATTGAAAATGTTTGTTATAATATTTTTACGAGGTGATTAACTATGATTGATTTTTTAGAAGAGGTTTATAAAAGAAAAAATGAAATGATTGAGGATATTCAAACATTATGCCAAATACCTTCAGTTTTAGATGAAACAACGACTAATGAAGGACAACCTTTTGGTATAAAATGTCGTGAAGCTCTAGAAGCAATGTTAGAGATTGGCAAAAGAGATGGTTTTGTTTGTGAAAATGTAGATGGATATGCTGGACATATTGATATAGGTGATCATGAAGAAACTTTTGGTATCTTGGGACATTTAGATGTTGTACCTTGCAATGCAAGTGGATGGAATACTGAACCTTATGGAGCAACTTTAGAAAACGGAAAACTATATGGGCGTGGTGTAGCTGATGATAAGGGACCTTTGATTGCTGGATATTATGCTGCTAAAATTATTCATGAATTAAATTTACCAGTTCGAATGAAAACAAGAATTATTTTTGGATGCAATGAGGAAAATGGCTCAAAATGTATGCAGTATTATTTCACAAAAAAACCATATCCAGCAATGGGATTTACTCCTGATGCAGAATTTCCAGTTGTTTATGGAGAAAAAGCCGGTGTGAATTTTAAAATTACGGGAACAGTAGATAATGATAATTTGATAGGTTTATACTCTGGGACAAGAGCTAATATTGTTCCTGAGGTTTGTGAAGCTTATTTAACTGGTTCATATAAACAATATAGAGAATCGTTTTTAGCTTATTTATCGAAACATCATTTAGAAGGACATGTGGAAGAAGAAGGCAATCATACAAAACTTGTTTTAATTGGAAAATCAGCACATGCATCTACACCGGAATTAGGTATCAATGGTGCAGTTTATATGTGTCATTATTTAAGAACTGTTTCCCAAAATCAATTGGTTGAATTTATTGATAAGTATTTTTATAATGATTGCTATGGAGAAAAACTTGGGATTGCTTATACAGGATTAATGGGTCAACTCACTGTTAATCTGGGTGTCTTAAATTATAAAAATGGAAATGTCAGTATGATTGTTGATATGCGTGTTCCTCATGAAGTGACTGATGAGCAATTAACTAAGAAAATGCATCAAAGCCTTGATTTCTATCAATTAAAAGAAACACATGAATTAGGTAAGGCATTATACGTTGATCCACAAAGTGAATTAATTCAAAAATTACACAATGCCTATGTAGAATTTACTAGTGATAATGTTCATCAGCCACAAGCTATTGGGGGAGGAACTTATGCTAAAACAATGCCAAATTGTGTTGCCTTTGGTGTGGAATTTCCTGGTGGTGATAATAAAATACATCAAAACAATGAAGAAATATCTATTGATGATTTAATGAAAGCAACAGCAATCTATGCAAAAGCACTTTACGATCTAATTAAGGAATAGAGTGAATTCTCTATTCCTTATTGCATACAAATGTGATTTTTGTTATAATATATTAGCTAGTTGCAGGCGTGGTGGAATGGTAGACACGCTATCTTGAGGGGTAGTGGAAGTGTTTCCGTGTGAGTTCAAATCTCATCGCCTGCACCAAATGAAATCAACCCTGTATTTTAACAGGGCATTTTTTATTAGTGATATAAATGATTTTTGTTTTATGGTAATAATTAGGGTTTGAAGGGGAGACATATGAAGAAAAAAGAAAAATCAATAAGAAACATTGTATTATAACATTAGCTATATTAATTGCTCTATTCATCTGTGTTTATAAAGGTATATCCTTTATTTTTCAAGAAAAATTAGAAATATTAGGAGATCAAAAAATGACCCTCATGTTGCATTCGCCTTATATTGAATATGGGACGAATATCAAAGATGTAAAAATAGAAGGTGAGGTTAATACAAATAAGGCTGGTCAATATCAAATACATTATACATATCAACATCAAAATGTAGTACGTGAAGTGGAAGTTTTGGATAATCAACAAATAGTGATGAATTTAAATGGTGATCAAAATACATATGTTAAACAAGGACAACCTTATATTGAATCAGGATGTCATGTCATTGATCAAGATGATGGAGACTTGACAAAAGAGGTGCAAATAAAAGGAGAAGTAGACACATCGAAAATTGGTGATTATGAAATTATATATACTGTTGAAAATAAGAATCATATCATATGTGCCAAAAAACGAATAGTTCATGTTGTAGGTGAGAAGGATTTTATACCTAATACAAAAGGAATACCTGTTTTGATGTATCATTATGTTTATACAAAAAATGATCTTCCTAAGCAATTAAATACAAATTATATTGAAGATACCAAATTAGAAGAGCAATTAAAATATTTAAAACAAGAAAATTATTACTTCCCATCTTATCAAGAACTTTCTGCTTATATTCATGGAAAAATAGATCTTCCTCAAAAAAGTGTTATCTTGACTTTTGATGATGGACAAAAAGGTTTCTTAGAGTATGGAATTCCTTTATTAGAAAAATATCAAATTCCAGCAACATCCTTTCTTATTTCTTCAAAAGATGGAGATAAAACAATATTAAGATATGCGAGTGAATATATTAGTTTTCAATCACATTCCTATGATATGCATAAAGGAGGTGGAACAATCGGACATGGAGGTATTATCAGTGCATTAAATACTGAACAAATTACAGAGGATTTATTGAAAGCTCAAAAAATTGTTCAAAATAGTGAGGCTTTTGCATATCCTTATGGAGATGTCACATCACAGGCACAAGTTGCTATCAAAAAAGCTAATATCTTATGTGCCTTTACAACTCAATATGGTAAAGTGAAAAAGGGTGATGATCCGACCAAATTAAAAAGAGTACGTGTTCTAGGAGATGGTTCATTACAATCCTACATGAATATACTATAACTTTGATGTATAGGTCATAGATGATATAACTATTTATGACCTTTAGTTTTAAATGATTTGCTATTTGATAAGAATTATGCTAGAATATTTTGTGCAAAGATTTATGCATGGTTATTTGAAAAAACGAAGTGTTTGGTTTACATTTTATTACCAACACTATTTTTATTTTGATGCATCTGTGGTGGAATTGGTAGACACGCTATCTTCAGGCGGTAGTGGAAGTATTTCCGTGTGAGTTCGAGTCTCATCAGATGCACCAATTTTATGCATTGTTTATCAATGTGTTTTTTATTATTGGAGGATTTTATGAATCAGGAAATTATACAAAAAATGACAGAAGAATTGTCTATTTCAAATCAACAAATTCAAAATGTATTAACTTTATTAGAAGAAGGGGCAACAGTTCCTTTTATTGCTCGTTATCGTAAAGAAAAAACAAGTGGATTAAATGAAGATCAGATTAGAGAAATTTCAAAAGTTTATGAATATCAATTAAATCTTCAACAACGTAAAGAAGATGTTATTCGTTTAATTGATGAAAAGGGATTATTAACAGAAGAATTAAAACAAAACATTTTAAAAGCTTCTCAATTAAGTGAAGTAGAAGATTATTATAGACCATTTAAAGAGAAGAAGAAAACCAAAGCTTCAATGGCAAAGGCAAAAGGATTAGAACCTTTGGCACAAGCTATTTTAAAATTACCTAAAACTTTTGATTTAAAAAAGAGGCTCAAAAATATTTAAATGAGCAAGTTTTAACCATTGAAGAAGCTATCAGTGGTGCAAGAGATATTATTGCTGAACAAGTCAGTGATGAACCACGTTATCGTAAATATACAAAAGATATGATTTATAAAACAGGAATGGTATCATCACATGTCAAGAAAAATAATCCAGATGAAGAAGATGGTATTTACGAAATGTATTATGATTATCAAGAAAAAGTACAGTATATTGCTTCACATCGTATTTTAGCAATCAATCGTGCTGAAAAAGAAAAAGTTTTAACTGTTTCCATTGACATTGATACAGATCGTTTTATTCAATATATCTATAATGGTGTGATGCATAGACGTGAATCATCATTAGGACCTTTTATTGAAGAAACAGTTAAAGATGCATTTAAACGTTTGATTTTCCCTTCAGTAGAAAGAGAAGTCCGTCATGAATTAACTGAAAAAGCGCAAGAACAGGCATTAAAAGTCTTTTCTATCAATTTAGAAAGTCTTTTATTACAAGCACCTATGAAAGATAAATTTGTCTTAGGTGTTGATCCGCTTTTAGAACAGGATGTAAATTAGCCGCTATTGATCCAACAGGAAAGGTATTAGATATTGATAAAGTCTTTATCACAATTCCTAAAAAAGATTATACAAAAGATGAAAAAGTCTTATTATCAATGATTCAAAAATATCAAATTGAAATTATTGCGATTGGCAATGGAACAGCTAGTCGTGAAACCGAAAACTTTATTGCTGAAATGATTAAGAAATATCAATTAGATGTACAATATGTTATTGTATCTGAAGCTGGTGCTAGTGTTTATTCAGCAAGTTCAATTGCTAAAGAAGAATTTCCTGATTATCAGGTAGAAGAAAGATCTGCTGTATCTATTGCCAGACGTTTACAAGATCCATTAGCTGAACTTGTTAAAATTGAACCAAAGGCGATATCTGTAGGACAATATCAACATGATATGAATCAAAAGAAACTCACTGAACAATTAGACTTTGTTGTAGAAAAAGTTGTCAATCAAGTAGGGGTGAATATCAATACGGCTTCACCATCCTTATTACAATATGTTTCAGGTCTTTCTATGGCGACAGCCAAAAACATTGTACAATATCGTGAGGAACATGGAAAATTCACTTCTCGTGAACAAATTAAAAATGTCAAAAAATTAGGTGATAAGACTTATGAATTGGCAGTAGGATTCTTAAGAATCTTATCAGGAAATGAAAAATTAGATGAAACAAGTATTCACCCTGATAATTATCAGGATGCTATGAATCTTTTAGAATATTTACATTTACATAAAGAAGATATAGGTTCAAAACAGGCTCGAGATGTCATTGAAGAAACACCATCAAGCCAGATTCAAGATGATTTACATTTAGATTCATATCTTGTTGATGATTTAATACAAGCTTTTGTTTCTCCGCATCGTTCACCACGTGATGAATATAACGTTCCTGTTTTAAGAAAAGATGTCTTAAAAATTGAAGATTTGAAAAAGGGAATGAAATTACAAGGTGTTGTTAGAAATGTTGTTGACTTTGGTGCATTTGTTGACATTGGATTAAAAAATGATGGGCTTGTGCATATTTCTAAAATGTCTACTCATAAAGTTAAACACGCTTTGGATGTATGTAATGTTGGAGATATTTTAGATGTTTATGTTTATGATATTGATTTAAAGAAAAAAGAGTTGCTTTATCTTTGCTGGAGGTGGCTTAATGGAATTTATTTATTATCCACGTTGTAGTACGTGTTTAAAAGCATTAAAAAAATTAAAAGAACAGGGTATAGAAGTTCAATTAAGAGATATTGTCAAAGATACACCAACGCAAGCAGAATTACTTCATTGGATTCAAAAGAATGGAAAAGGCATTAAACCTTTTTTCAATACATCAGGAAAACTTTATCGTGAAATGAATTTAAAAGATAAAATTCAAGACATGAATGAAAATGAAGCGGCTTTATTGTTGTCACAAAATGGAATGCTGATTAAACGTCCATTACTTATTGATGAAGAACATATTTTTATTGGTTATCAAAAGGAAATCTATGAAAAATAGATTCCTTTTTTTATTGTCTATTTTGAAATAACTGTATATCTGTTATACTAAAAGAAAGAATGAGGTGGAAGAAATGAATCAAGAAATCAAACAGACAATCAATGAAATCAAAAAAGCAGTTATTGGAAAGGATGAAGTCATTACAAAAATATTAGTGACTCTTCTTTCTAGAGGACATATATTATTAGAAGATATTCCTGGTGTTGGAAAAACTAATCTGGCTTTAGCTTTATCAAGAAGCTTACAGCTTGACTATCATCGTATTCAGTTGACACCGGATATTATGCCTAGTGATATTATTGGGTTTACCATGTATAATCCTCAAACACAAAAATTTGAATATAAAGAAGGAATAGCCTTTTGTCATCTTTTATTAGCCGATGAAATGAATCGTACTTCAAGCAAAACACAGTCAGCTTTATTAGAATTAATGGAGGAAGGACAAATGACAGTAGATGGTAAAACATATATTTTACCACAGCCTTTTTGTGTCATTGCTACTCAAAATCCATTTGGTTCAGCTGGAACTCAATTATTACCTGATTCTCAAATGGATCGTTTTATGAGCTGTTTAAGCTTAGGTTATCCTCAATTTCATGAAGAAATTGAAATAATGAAAAAACGTCAAACATCTAATCCATTAGATGAAATACAAGCTATATTATCACCAGAGATGATTTTAGAATTTCAAAAAAGATTGATCAAGTTTATGTACATGATGATATTTATGATTATATTATGCAAATCATTACCGCTACTAGAGAGCATCCTCATATTGAACAAGGTGCATCACCACGTGGTTCTCTAGCCCTTATGAAAACAGCCAAAGCCTATGCTTTCTTAAATGAACGAGATTATGTAATTCCTCAAGATGTCCAATATGTTGCCCCAATGATCTTAGCTCACCGTTTTATTTTGACATATGACGCCAAAATGGATAAAATTTCTCCATATCAGCTGGTTGATGAAATTTTAGAAACAGTTGGGGAACCTCAATTAAAAGTATGAAAAATTTATTCAAATACATAGCTTTTTTGGCATTTTTATATGGACTTTGGTATATCGTTTTAGGATACTTTTCATTTTTATTATTCTTTATGTTTTTTTGTTTAATTGTGATATGTTTTTTATTAAGTGTTATTTCCATGCGAAAAACAACTGTATCCATGTCGCTTTCTCAAGATTATTGTACACGTGATGACACAATATTAGTCACTTTTTCTCGACAAAACTTAACGTATATTCCATGTGGTCAAATTGTGATCGAATATCAGGTGATGGATGTTTTTTCACATATGGTATTGAGCCAAAGTGTATGTTTGTTAGAACAACAAGTAGAAATTCAAATTCCTTGTTCACATTGTGGTCATTATATCATTCAAGTTCAAAAAATAAAATGTTATGATTTATTACAATGTTTCTCTTTTTCTCAATCTATTACTTTAGAACAAGCATTTGATGTTATGCCTCATTATCAAGAGATGGAAACTTCTGTTGAACAGGCTTATCAATTTGATGAAGAGGGACAGAGCTATTTAGCAAATCAAAAAGGTGATGACTATAGTGAAGTTTTTGAAATTAGATCTTATCGTGAGGGAGATGCGTTAAAACATATTCATTGGAATGTATCATCGAAGTTTCAGGATCTTTTTGTGAAAGTAGGAAGTCAACCTATTCAACATAAACTTGTTTTAGCAATGGAATATAAAACAAACAATGCTTTTTATGATTTGCAGTTTGATTGTTTCTATTCATTGTGTTTATTATTGGTTAAGAAAAATATTGTTTTTGATGTTGTGACAGTATGCGATTTACAACAATTACATATAGAATCTATTCATTCTCTTGAAGAAGTCATAACAACAACCAGATGGCTTATGAAAAATCCTATTCAGACTTTCAATAGTACTTTGATGCCGAAGAGTTTTTATCAAATTCACGGTCAGAATTTGGAGGTGTCTCATTCATGAAAAGAAATTTACACTTTTTGAAAAATTATAGTGGACATATTATCAATATCATAATGATTATTTTAGGAAGTTTGGGACTTGTTGGAAATTATTATCATTCCCTTGGTTTTCCTGAATCTGTTTTGATAAGTTTATTTATTTTATGTATGATGGGTATTGGCTTTTATTGTTATTTTGTTAAATATCAAATCATGCCTAAAAAACTAGCAATGATTATTATAATTGTTTTATTATTAGGGATGATCTTATTATTTCAAAATGAATTGACTTATTTTATAGACGCACTTCAAACAGTTATTGAAAGAGATTATTTTTTAAATTTTGATGAATTATTGCCAACTGATATGTACAGTCGTTCTTTATTCTTTCAAATGGTTTTCTTATTCATTGGTTTACCAATTGTTTATTTGATTGTATCATCCATCTGTTCAATGCGTTTTTCATTTATGAAAATATTAAGTATGATTTTTCTATTTATGTTTCCTATCTTTATTAGACATGAATTAACGTCTTTGAATAGTTATTGTTTTATTATTTTTATCTGTTTTCAATTTTTATTTACAGTTGCTTTAAAATATACCTATACTTATACTTTCAAAGGAATGATTTTATCACTATTATGTGTTATGTCTTTATTGGCTTCTAGTTATATGGAAGGTAATCCCATTTTTCAACAAGAAACGTCTTCTGTTCTTTCACAGATTACAGACTGGTTTTCTCATGGAAAGGGGAATCCTTTTGGAAACTTTTTGCGAACTGGAATGAGTGGGGATGTTGATGGATCATTGCCAACGGGTAACATACAATTAAGTCGTAGTTTGGCAGTGACAGTGAAAGCAGATATTCCATTTTCTTCTTATTTAAGAGCTTATTCACTAGCTAATTATAGTGATAATGAATGGCATGAAGTGACTGAAAACTATGAAAATAGTCATTCACTTACAATATACAGTGAATTTTTAAGATTGAATTCTTCACTTCCAACTCAAAATGTAGAAATCACAACTCAACGTCAGTATGATTTTCAATTTGTTCCTTATTATTTGATGGATCGAGAACAACAATATCCTGTTCTTTATGATTCCTATATAGAACACACAAATTATCCCTTGGAAGTTATTTATCAAAATGTATATTATTATGGCGATGGCTATTATTTTGTTGGTTATGATGATGACTATGAAGAATATGTGAAACGTCATTATTTAGATGTTCCTGAGGAATTAAGCATACAGTTATCTGATTTTTTAGCCGACAATGGTATTGATGATTCCATTCGTTTTGATGCGCTGAGCGCAGTCGAAAGTATACGCAATCTTTTAGCAAGTCAAGCGGAATATGATTTAAATGCCGGTACACTACCCAATGATAAAGATTTTGTAGAATATTTTCTATTTGAAAATCGTAAAGGAAGCTGTACGCATTTTGCGACAGCTGGAGCTTTGTTGTTAAGGGAGTTAGGTATTCCAACACGTTTTGTACGTGGTTATACAATGTTGGCTAGTGATTTTGATAACGGTGTAGCCAAGATACCACAATATCGCTCACATGCCTGGATAGAGGTTTATGAAGAAGGGAAAGGATGGATACCTTATGAAATGACACTAACGGGCAACATTGAAGGTATTAGCACGTTACTTGATGATACTGTAAGTCAAAATCAACAAACTTCAAATAATAGCCAAACACCAACGATTCAATCTGATCAAGAAATACCACAAAATACAACAGATAATCCTTTTATACCACAAGAATCAACATCATCATATCCATATATTGAAATCATTGTACAAGTAGCTGTTATTTTGATTTTTATCATTGTTTATCGTTATATAACAACTCATTGGTTGATGTTGAAAACAAGGTGTATGAATAATAATCAAAAAGTTTTAACTTATTATCAACAAAGATGGAAATTAACACCACAACATCAAATAGATGATGAATGCAAAGCTATTGCTTATAAAGCAAAATATTCATCACATAAAATCAGTGATGAAGAATGGCTACGTTTTTATGAGTTGTATCAACAATGGATTCAAGAATATGATCGAAGTTTAAAATGGTATCAAAAACTCATTTTTAGATATGTTTTAGGGTACAAATAAAAAGAGATTGAAGATTCAATGAATCTCAATCTCTTTGCCTATTTATAACGTAAATGAGAAATATTGCTATAACATGGAATACCATTTTCATATTGAATAGTGACTTCGCCTTGAATCAAAGGAATTAAATAATCATATAGTTCTTGGGTAATATCATTATGATCTTTATTGATCCATTCAACTGGAATGCGTTGTTCCAAGTTAGCAATTTCACTGACATCTTTATATGTACATTCAATTTGATAAGGATAATTTTGTTTACGTTTAAAAGTCATCATAACACCCGTATGATTTGACAATGCTGCTTGGACAGCGGCCTGTCCAATTTGGAAAGATTCATCCAAATCAACTTTTGAAGCAATATGCATAGCACATCTTTGTAAAACATTTAATTCAATACTGCGGACTTTACATTTAAATTCCTGATAAACCAAAGTCTCAAGCACTTTTCCGGTTCCTGAATGGAGAATGTGACCAAAAGCATCACGTTTTGTATATTTAGAATCAGAATCTAAATAATCTCCATTTTCATTTTTAATCCCTTCACTTACAGCAATAATAATATTTTTCTTATGACGGAAAACTTGACGAATATCTTCTAAAAATTTTTCAGTTGAAAATGGCACTTCAGGTAGATAAATTAAGTCTGGAGCTTCATTGCATTGTGTTCTTGCAAGCGCACTGGCAGCTGTTAACCAACCTGCATTTCTTCCCATGATTTCAACAATTGTGACTGCGTTTAATTTATAAATAGAACTATCATAAGCGATTTCTAGCATTGATGTCGCAACATATTTAGCAGCTGAACCAAAGCCAGGGGTATGATCTGTTCCCATTAAATCGTTATCAATTGTTTTAGGAATACCAATAAAGCGAATAGAAGATGAAATTGAACGTGCATACGACGATAATTTGGCAACTGTATCCATTGAATCATTACCACCAATATAATAAAAATCAGTGATTTGAAGTTGTTCAAAAGTATGAAACAATCTTTCATAAGTTTGTGGATCATCTTGAACATCAGGTAATTTATAACGACATGATCCTAAATACATGGCAGGAGAATGTTTTAATTGATTTAAAGCCTCCTGTTCACTAAAAAGTTCCAATAAATCTATATAACGGCTTTCCAATAATCCCATAACACCATTTATCATTCCATAAACATGTTCGTATTGTTTTGTTTCAATACATTCATGAATAATACCAGCTAGTGATGCATTAATCGCAACCGTTGGACCACCAGATTGACCAATAAAACAGTTTCTTTTTTCATGTGTTTCTCCTTTCGTTTTTCGACACTATTCTATCATTTTTTATAGTTAAAAAAAGTGGATTTTAGAAGAAATAGAAAATATTGAAGTTTTCTATTGTTTATAATGAAAATAAATTTTTCATATGGAAATTTCTTATCAATAAGAGTATACTATATGATATAGGAGGAAAGAAAATTATGTCTAAAAAGTATTTATCAATGGATGGAAATACAGCTGCTGCACATGTCGCTTATGCGTTTAGTGAAGTTGCAAGTATCTATCCAATTACACCATCTTCTCCAATGGCTGAAAATGCTGAAACATGGGCTGCACAAGGAAAGAAAAATATCTTTGGTTCTGCAGTCAATGTGATTGAAATGCAATCAGAAGCTGGAGCTGCTGGAGCTGTTCATGGTGCTTTACAAGGTGGTGCATTAGCAACAACATTTACGGCGTCACAAGGTTTATTATTGATGATACCAAACTTGTATAAAATACAAGGTGAATTATTACCTGGTGTATTCCACGTTGCTGCCAGAGCTTTAGCAACACGTGCCTTAAATATTTTTGGTGATCATCAAGATATCTATGCATGTCGTCAAGTAGGAGCACCTATGATTTGTTCCCATAGTGTTCAAGAAGTTATGGATTTAGGAGGGATTGCTCATTTAACAGCTATTAAAGCAAGTGTTCCTGTTATTCATTTCTTCGATGGATTTAGAACTTCTCATGAAATTCAAAAAGTAGAAGTGATGGATTATGATGTATTAGAAAGCTTATTAGATAAAGAAGCATTAAAGAAATTTAAAACTCAAGCATTAAATCCACATATTAATCCAATTGAACGTGGTGGAGCAGAAAACGATGATATCTATTTCCAAGGTAGAGAAGCACAAAATAAACATTATGAAGCTGTTGTGGAAGTTGTCGCTGATTACATGAAAAAGATTTCAAAAATTACAGGTCGTCATTATGCACCATTTACATATTATGGAGCAAGCGATGCTACACGTGTGATTATCGCTATGGGTTCTGTAACAGAAACAATTAAAGAAACAATTGATGAAATGAATAAACATGGTGAACATGTTGGTTTGGTTAAAGTTCATTTATATCGTCCATTCTCACCAAAATACTTATTAGAAGTATTACCAGAAACAGTGAAAAAAGTGGCTGTTTTAGATCGTACAAAAGAAATGGGTGCAACTGGTGAACCTTTATACTTAGATGTATGTTCAGTCTTAAAAGAAACTGACATCAAAGTGATTGGCGGACGTTATGGTATGGGTTCTAAAGATACAACTCCACGTCAAATCAAAGCTGTTTACGATCATTTATTAGAAGATGATCCATTTACATCATTTACAATTGGTATCAATGATGATGTGACTCATTTATCATTAAAAGAAGATGAAAACTTCAATGTTGATGCTGATTATACATCTTGCTTATTCTATGGTTTAGGATCAGATGGTACAGTTTCTGCCAATAAATCATCTATTAAAATTATTGGAGATCATACTGATTTATATTCACAAGCTTATTTTGCTTATGATAGTAAAAAAGCTGGTGGAGCGACTCGTTCTAATTTAAGATTTGGTCATACACCAATTCGTGCAACATATTATGTCAATAATGCTGATTTTATTTCATGTTCATTAGATAACTATGTTTTAAAATATGATATGTTGAAAAACTTAAAGAATGGTGGAACATTCTTATTAAATACAGAGTTTGATGAAAAAGAAGTTATTGATTATTTACCAAATAAATTAAAGAAACAATTAGCTGATAAAAACGCAAAATTCTATATTATCAATGCGACAAAGATTGCCAGTGAAATTGGTATGGGAAGACATACAAATACAATTCTTCAATCTGCATTCTTTGCCTTAAACCCACAAATTTTACCAGTTGATAAAGCGGTTGAATACATGAAAGCAATGGCTAAGAAAACTTATGGTAAAAAAGGTGACGCTGTTGTTGAAATGAACTATAAAGCTATTGATGCTGGTAAAGATGCGATTGTTGAAGTTCCAGTTGATGCAAGCTGGTCTGATTTAACTGTGACAAGTACAAGAACAAGAACTGGTGATGATTACTTCGATAATTTTGTCGCACCAATCAATGCTTTAGATGGATATGACTTACCTGTTTCTGCTTTCATGGATAAACTTGATGGTTCTATGAAATCAGGTGTAGCTATTAAAGAAAAACGTGCGATTGCAATTGATGTACCACGTTGGGAAAAAGAAAACTGTATTCAATGTAATAACTGTGTGATGGTATGTCCTCATGCGACAATTCGTGCTTTCTTAATTGACGAAGAAGAAATGAAAGCTATGCCAGAAGACATTTCTAATGATGTATTAAAACCAATTGGTAGAAATGTTGATGGATTAGTTTATCGTATCCAAGTTTCTCCTGACAACTGTGTTGGTTGTGGATTATGTGTGACTGAATGTCCAGGTAAAGCTGGTAAAAAAGCATTATCTATGGTACCTGTTAAAGAAGAATTACCACATGCTTCTTTAGCTGATCATATGTATTCAAAAGTTTCATATAAAGCTGATCGTTATCCTACAACAACAGTTAAAGGTGTTGGATTTATGCGTCCATATTTTGAAGTATCTGGAGCTTGTGGTGGATGTGGTGAAACACCATATTATCGTTTAGCTTCTCAGTTATTTGGAGCTGATATGAGAATTGCTAATGCGACTGGATGTAGTTCTATTTATAGTGCTTCTACACCTTCAACGCCATGTACAATTGATGAAAATGGACAAGGACCTGCATGGGCTAACTCATTATTTGAAGATAATGCTGAATATGGTTTTGGTATGAAATTAGCTGAAAACTATATGGCAAAACGTATCTTAGAAATCATTGAAGCGAATAAAGCTGATTGTGAACCTGAACTTCAAACTGTCTTAGAACAATATGCTTCTGTGAAAGGACAAAGAGTTGAAGAAAGAAAATTATATGATCAATTAGTATCATTAGTTGAAGCTTCAACATGTGAAGGTATTAAAGAATTATTAGATATGAAAGGTGAGCTTGTGACAAAATCACAATGGATCATTGGTGGTGATGGATGGGCTTATGATATCGGTTACGGTGGTGTTGACCATGTTCTTGCGAATGATCAAAATGTCAATATCTTAGTTCTTGATACAGAAGTTTATTCAAATACTGGTGGACAATCTTCTAAATCTTCACAAGCTGGATCTATCGCTAAATTTACAGCTGGTGGTAAAACAGTAGCGAAAAAAGATTTAGCACAAATTGCGATGGCATATGGTCATGTTTACGTTGCACAAGTAGCAATGGGGGCTAATCCAATGCAAACAATTAAAGCATTTAAAGAGGCTGAAGCTTATGATGGACCATCATTAATTATTGCTTATTCTCCATGTATGGAACATGGTATTAAAGGTGGTTTAGCAAATCATCAACAACAACAAAAACGTGCTGTTGAATGTGGATACTTCAACTTATTAAGATATGATCCTCGTTTAGAAGAACAAGGAAAGAATCCATTACAAGTTGATTCTAAAGAACCTGATTTCACAAAATTCAAAGATTTCTTATTGAGTGAAAACAGATTCGCACAATTATCTAAAGTCAATCCAGAACATGCTGAAGGATTAATGGATAAATGTGAAAAAGATGCGATGAAACGTCGTCGTCGTCTTGATGTCATGGCAAGTGAATAATGAAAATGAAAGATTGAAAGTGATGCGCTTTCGATCTTTTTTTGACATCATTTTTATTCTAACTTCTCTATAATGAAAGAGGGTGGAAAAATAATGAAAGTCTATATTGAAATCACATATGTGATGAATGCATTTATTTTATTATTTAGTTTTGAAATACTATCGTTTTTATTAAATATTCAAATGACAAAGAGAAAATTATTTTTATATGTTTTCACATATAATATTTCGATTGTTTTTTTATTTGTTGATTTGTTTATTGGATTTCTTTTTTTATATGATTTTGTTTTAACGCTTTTTTATTTTAGACGACTGATTTATATTTATTATCCTGTTTTTCTTTTTATTTATTTTTCAATTCTTTCTTTTATACAATGGCTATTGCCTTCATCAATTATTTTTCAGGGTGTTTTATTGATAGAAGGGTACCATTTACACTCGTTACTACTCATAGCCATATTCACTATTGTGATAAGTTATTTTTATATTGAGCTCTGTCGTCGTCGTATTCACCATTCAATGGTAAAAGTGAGTTTTGAAGATAAATCATGTTATGGGTTTATTGATAATGGCAATCAAGTGACTTATCATGGTTATCCAGTTATTTTTTGAATCAAAAATTAGTGAAAGATTATCCAGTGATTGATCAGATATGGATTGAAACAGCCAGTCAACAAGAAAGAATTGATTTAATTCTTTTACCAGATATAACAATTCATCATTATCAATTACATGATGTTTATGTAGGTATTATCACTTCAACACAATATGATTGTATTTTAAATCAACAGTTAATGGGAGGATTATTATGATTTTATTAACAATTAAAGAATGGTTATGGAAAAAGAAATCTCTTTTTTATATTGGTAGGCATGATGTCTTAAAAGCGCCTTTAAAAGGGAAAGAGGAAAAAGAAGCCTTGATCCAATTACAAAATGGTGATGAAAAAGCTAAAGATTTATTAATTGAACATAATTTAAGATTGGTTGTATATGTTGCGAAAAAATATGATTCTATGCAAAATGGCAGTATTGAAGATTTGATTAGTATTGGAACGATTGGACTTGTGAAAGCTGTCAATACTTTTAATATGGATAAAAATATTAAACTTGCAACTTATGCTTCACGTTGTATTGAAAATGAAATTTTAATGTTTTTAAGAAAAAACAATAAATTGAGACAAGAAATCTCATTGGATGAACCATTAAATGTTGATTATGATGGTAATGAGTTGTTGTTGTCAGATATTATTGGAACGGATAAAGATATTGTTCAGGATGAAATTGAACATAATGATCAAAAAGAAAAGTTTTATCGTGCCCTGCATTATTTAAATCCAAGAGAACAACAGATTTTAATGATGCGATATGGTTTGATTGGTCATGATGAATTGACACAAAAAGATGTTGCGGAAATATTAGGTATATCACAATCTTATATTTCCAGATTAGAAAAAAGATTATTAGAAAATTAAGAAATAAATTGAAAGATGATGAATAATGTCAAATAAAATGGAGAAACTCTGATATGAGGAGTTGAATCCATGTCAAAATATAAAGTAGAATTAAATGGAAATAACATTGAAGAATATGAGAAATTATCTCATCAACAAACAATGGAATTATTGGAATTATATCAACAAAATCATGATTTAAAGATAAAAGAAAGATTAGTCCTTTCGAATTTAAAACTCGTTTTATCGCTTGTACAAAAATATCAACAACGTGTCAATAATTTAGATGACTTATTTCAAGTTGGAGTCATAGGTTTAATGAAAGCTATTGATCACTTTGATACATCTTTAGATGTGCGTTTTTCAACATACGCTGTTCCTTTGATATCAGGAGAAATAAAACGTTATTTAAGAGAAAGTTCTCCCTTGCGTATTCCACGTTCTTTGCGTGATATTGCATATAAGGCTTTGTTGATGAATGAAGAGTATATGAAAAAATATAATCGTGAAGCGACTTTTAAAGAATTGTCAAAATCTCTTGATATTGATGAATACACATTGGTTGAAGCTTTGTCGTCAACGCATAATGTGACATCTCTATCTCAAGAAGTACAAAATGATGGAAACGGTCCAATAGATTTAGAAAGTCAAATACCTGATCGCCGTAGTGAGATGATGGATATTCAAAAATCGATTGATTTACAAAAAGCGATGCGCTATTTAGATCAAAAAGAAATGCAGATTATTCATGAACACTATTTTAAAGGCTTGACACAACGTGAAATAGCCAAGGATTTAATGATTTCACAGGCACAGGTTTCACGTATTGAAAAACAAGCTTTATCCCAATTAAAGAAATATATGAGCGGATAAAAGCATATATTGTAGGGGGTGATAGAATGCGTTTTTTAGCGTTGCAAAGTAAAGATGTTATTGATGCCTCGTCAGGATGTAAAATTGGTTATGTTGTTGATTTAGAAATTGATACACTCTGTCAATGCATACAGGCATTAATTGTTGAACGTTTTTCTGCTTTTAAATTCATCTGCTTTTTTAAAGGTCCACCAGCTATCATTATTCCTATTCAACATATCATTACAATAGGCGAGGATGTGATTCTTGTTCATGTCGAATGTCATTAAAAGCTGTTGACAACATGATATTTCGCTTATTTTTCTCTTTTTTTCATACACATTATATGGTATAATGATGTATAGATGTAAGGAGGTTACCTCATGGGATACGGTGAAAAAGTAAAAAAATGGTTTTTGAAGAAGACGATGAAGACGTTTATGAAAATGAAGAAATAGATGCTGAAGAAGATGTAAAATCTACAAGTTTGTTTGAAAAAGCAAAATCTACAAAAACAACTGATGCAATGAAAGCATTGAGTGCAAATAAAGATAGTCATTTGATTTTATTTGAACCTCGTGCATATAGTGAAACACAGGAAATTGCAACTTATTTAAAACAAAAAAGAGCAGCAGTTGTCAATTTACATCGTTTACAAAAAGAACAATCTAAACGTGTTATTGATTTCTTAAGTGGTGTGATTTTTGCGATTGAAGGAGATATTCAACAAATCGGACCTAAAATTTTCTTATGTACTCCTAAAAATATTGGCGTATCTGGCAATATTACAATGGATGAATCTGAAGGCGAAGAATAAACAAGTATTAGTAAGTATTGACTTGCTAATACTTTCTTTTTGAATGATGTTAGAACATTTTAAAGGCGACGAAGTTTTTGTTAAGAAAATTTTAGATTATCAATTTCAGGCATTACATCATCAGCGTATGATTTTAACACCTTTCTATAATCCTCATGAACAAGATATTGTTAAAAGTGTGATAGGGAAAGAATTAAAAGTAGAAAGTTTTGGTGGCTTTGTGAATGCTGAAAGTCAACGAATGATTATCTGTCCTGATTTTTATATGATTGATAAAGAGGATTTCGAAATAAAGGTTGTAGAAATTGTATACCATCAACAATTTGGTCGAATTAAACATAAAGATATTTTAGGTGCTTTAATGAATTTAGGTATTAAAAGAGAGTGTATTGGCGATATTGATGATGGTGAGCGTTGCTTTTTTGCCTGTACTCAACAAACATATCCCTATATCATTCAAACGTTAAAACAAATTAAAAAAGCAAAAGTACGCTTGGTTGAATGTCATGAGGATATTGAAATTGTACATGATTTTACATCACGTTCATTTATTTTATCAAGTATGCGTTTGGATAAAATTGTATCAGCTATGTTTAAAGTTTCACGTCAATTAGCTAGTGATGCAATTCGTAGTGGTCATGTGAAAGTCAATTATAAAATTGTTGAAGAAGTCAGTTATTTGTGTCATAATAGTGATATGATATCTTTTAAACATCATGGTCGTGTCAAAATTGTTGATGAAAATCGACAAACAAGGCAAGGAAATTATGTGGTGAGTGGATATTTTTATAAGTGAGGTGGAAGGATTGGAACAATTTGATAAACAATTTCGAGGTTATAACAAGGCTGAAGTAGATGATCGTATTCAAGAATTGAAACAAGAAATTGATAAACAAAAAGCATTGATTCAGTCTATGAAAGAAGAAATGACTGATTTAAAAGAACAAAACACTTTACTTACAAAGCAAATATCAGTTCATGAAAAAACGAATGAAGAAATTGCAAGACTTGCTTTAAAAGAGGCAAGTGAATTGATAGAAAAAGCGAAAAGAAATGCTAACATGATTTTAAAAGAATCTATGGAATATGTTCGTGGTTTGTCTAAAGATATGGATACATTTAAGCAAGAAGCCATTGATTTTAGAACAAATGTTGTGAAAATGAGTAAAGAAATGTTAGAAACTATTGACAAATCAGAAATTTTCAGTTTAATTAAAGAGGAACAAGAAAACAAATACAATGACAAGGACAGTTTATAAGGAAAGCTTGTAGAGAGTTTGCGGTTGGTGAAAAGCAAATAAGTGGAACTTATAATGAATCATCCTGAGAGTAGCTTATCTGAAATGAGTAGGATAAGACGTTCATCGCGTTAAGATATAGAGAGCATATCATGTGATATGAATAAAGGTGGTATCATGTCATCACGTCCTTTAACAGGACGTTTTTTATTTGAGAAAGGAAGGAATAAAATGAATTATAAAGACACATTATTAATGCCAAAAACAGATTTTGAAATGCGTGGAAATCTTCCTAAAAAGGAACCAGGTTATGTTCAAAGATGGCAAGATAACAAAATGTATGAAAAAGTTGTTGCACAAAATCAAGGACATGATGATTTTGTTTTCCATGATGGTCCGCCATATGCTAATGGAAATATGCATGTTGGACATATGTTAAACAAAATTATTAAAGATGTGATTTGTCGTTACAAAAATTTACAGGGATTCTATACACCTTATGTACCTGGATGGGATACACATGGTTTACCAATTGAAAATGCTATTCAAAAATTAGGTGTCAATCGTAAAGAATTAAGTACGGCAGAATTTAGAAAGAAATGTTATGAATATGCTTTAGAACAAGTTGCCAAACAAAAAGAACAATGTATTCGTGTTGGAACATTTGCTGATTATGATCATCCTTATTTAACTCTTTTACCTGAATTTGAAGCCAATCAAATTGATGTATTTGCTAAAATGGCAATGGATGGTTTAATTTATAAAGGGTTAAAACCTGTTTATTGGTCACCATCAAGTGAATCAGCTTTAGCAGAAGCTGAAGTAGAATATCATGATGTCAAGAGTCCAACTATCTTTGTAAAATTCCAAGTTAAAGATGGTAAAGGTATCTTAGATACAGATACAAGTTTTGTCATTTGGACAACAACACCTTGGACAATTCCAGCAAACTTAGCAATCTGTTTAAATGCTGATTACACTTATGCTTTGGTACAAAGTGAAAAAGGAAAATTAATTGTTTTAGAAGAATTAGTTGATACTTTATGGGAAAAATTTGAATTACAAGAAAAAGAAATCTTACAAAGATTTAAAGGTCAAGAATTAGAAATGATCACTTGTAAGCATCCATTATATGATCGTGAATCATTAGTTATTTTAGGTGATCACGTTACAGCTGAAGCCGGAACAGGATGCGTTCATACAGCACCTGGATTTGGGATGGATGACTTTATTGTCGGACAAAAATATGGTTTAGATATTTATTGTAATGTAGATGAACATGGATGTATGATGGAAGATTGTGGAGACTGGTTAGCTGGTCAATATGTTGATGATGCGAATAAAACAGTGACATTAAAACTTGATGAATTAGGTGTTTTATTAAAACTTGAATTTATTACACATAGCTATCCTCATGATTGGCGTACAAAGAAACCAATTATCTTTAGAGCTACTGATCAATGGTTCTGTTCAATTGATAAAATCAGACAAAAATTATTAGATGAAATTGATCAAGTCGAATGGTTAAATGAATGGGGTCATATTAGAATCTATAATATGATTAAAGATCGTGGTGACTGGTGTATTTCACGTCAAAGAAGTTGGGGTGTCCCAATTCCTATTATCTATTGTGAAGATGGAACTCCAATTATGGAAGAAAAAGTCTTTAAACATATTTCTGATTTATTTAGACAATATGGTTCAAATATCTGGTTTGAAAAAGATGAAACATTCTTATTACCTGAAGGATATACAAATGAACATTCACCAAATGGTATCTTTAAGAAAGAAAAAGATATTATGGATGTTTGGTTTGATTCAGGATCATCACATACAGGATGTATGGGAGAAAGAGGTTATCGTTATCCTGTTGATTTATACTTTGAAGGTAGTGACCAATATCGTGGATGGTTCAACTCATCATTGATTATTGGAACAGCTGTTTATGACAAAGCGCCATATAAAACAGTTTTATCACATGGTTTTGTTTTAGATGGTAAAGGAAACAAGATGTCTAAATCTTTAGGAAATACAGTTGATCCAATTAAACTTGTGAATCAATATGGGGCAGATATTTTAAGACTTTGGGCAACATCTGTGGCTTATCAGTCAGATGTCCGTATTTCTGATGAAATCATGAAACAGATTGCTGAAAACTATCGTAAGATTAGAAATACAATGCGTTTCGTATTAGGAAATCTTGCTGATTTTAAAGCAAGTAATGTTGTAGAAGTATCAAAACTTGAAGGTGTAGACCAATATATGTTAGTTGAGTTAAATCGTTTGATGAAAGCTTATGAAGAAGCGATGAATCGTTATGATTTTTCAGAAGCTAACCAATTGATTTTAAATTGCTTTACAAATACATTAAGTGCTTTCTATATGGACTTTACAAAAGATATTCTTTATATTGAAAAAGCTGATAGCTTAAGAAGAAGACAAGTTCAGACGGTGCTTTATCACTATGCCAAAACAATGATGAAATTATTATCACCAATTCTTGTCTTTACAAGTGAAGAATTACATGATCATTTCCATTGTGATGATAACAAAGCTGAATCTATTTTCTTAGAAGCAAAACCTGAATTATTGCCAATTGAAAATGAAACAGAAATCAAAGCATATTATGATCGTTTCTTATTATTAAGAAAAGATGTCTTAAAATCATTAGAAGAATTAAGAAATGAAAAAGTCATCAAATCAAATATGGAAGCTAAAGTGACAATTTGTTTAAAAGAATCATATCAAGATATGGATGCATTAAAAGATGTTTTAAAACAATTATTTATTGTTGCAAAGGTTGTTCTTGTCAATGATACAACAAACCTTGAAGAATATGAAACAGCATATATCCATAGTGAAAAATTCAATGGTGTACAATGTCCAAGATGCTGGAATTATTATGAAGAATCTCAAATGGAAGGCGAATTATGCCATCGCTGCCATGATGTGATTAATGATAAATAAAGAATGGTACAATTTGTACCATTTCTTTTTGAAAGGAGATTGAAATGGGAAAAAATATTCAAGGAAGTTTATTATTACTTTTAGCAGCTTTAATCTGGGGAAGTTCTTTTATTGTTATGAAAAGTGCTGTTGATTTTTTAACACCTGCAGTTTTACTTTTCTTAAGATTTTCTTTAGCTGCCATCTTATTATCACTTCTATTTATCAAAAAGATAAAAACATTAAATTTTCAACAAATCAAAGGTGGTTTAATCACTGGAAGTTGTTTGTTTGGAGCTTATTATGTCCAAACATGGGGATTGAATTATACAACGCCTGGTAAAAATGCTTTTTTAACAGCTGTTTATTGCGCAATCGTTCCTTTTCTTGTCTGGTTGTTTTACCATAAACGACCTGATATTTATAATTTTATAGCTGCCTTTATTTGTATTTTAGGAATTGGCTGTGTATCTTTAGATGGCAATTTAACAATGAATATTGGTGATTTTCTAACCTTATGTGGAGGACTATTATACGCTGGACATATTTTATTGATTAAAAAGTTTTCAGAAGGTATTGATGGGGGTGCTTTTACTTCATTACAGTTTATTGGTGGAGCAATAGTCGCTTTGATTTTAGCTTTAACAACAGAAAACATTGGTATTATTTCAAATATTCAACCATCTATTTATCTACAGATTCTTTATCTTGTTGTGTTTGCAACGGCATTAACAATGTTTTGTCAAACGACTGGACAAAAATATACAAGTGAATGTAATGCATCACTTATTTTATCATTAGAATCTGTCTTTGGTGTCGCTTTTTCAATCGCTTTTTATGGTGAAGTTTTAACATTTAAAATTTTACTAGGCTTTATCTTGATTTTTGTAGCGATTATTATTTCTGAAACGAAATTGAGTTTTTTAAAGAAAGGAATTGTGAAATGAAGAAAATCATAGGTATTCTTGTTGCCTTTCTGTTTGCGATACAGATTGTTCCTGTATCTGCCAGTGATGATATACAGTTGTCCTTACATTCAAACTATGCTTATTTATATGATCAAGCAACACAGATTGTCTATTTAGATCAAGGCAGTCAAGAAAAAATATATCCGGCCAGTATGACAAAGATTTTAACCGTGAGTTTGGCACTTGATCAGATTGAAGATGTGCATGAAAAAGTACGTATCAGTGATGAAGATTTAAAAGGATTATATGAAGCTGGAGCTTCTGTAGCGGGGTTTTATGCAGGCGAACAGGTTACATATGAAGATTTATTATATGGGGCATTACTTCCATCAGGGGCTGATGCCTGTAATGCTTTAGCGCGTTTGACATATGGTTCAACTGATGGTCTTGTCACAGCGATGAATCAATTAGTCAATCAATTGGAACTGGAAAACTCACATTTTACAAATGTAACTGGACTTCATGATGATAATCATTATACAACTGCTTATGATATGGCTATGATTTTACATCATGCTTTAGAAAATCAAGTTTTTGAAGAAGTTTTTAATGCCCGTACTTATACAAGTTCGATGGAAAATCACACATGGGCATCTTCGCTGCAGAGAGGAAAAAACAGTTATAATCTTGATATTTCACAAATTGATGGCGCAAAAAGTGGGTTTACTGATGAAGCCCAATTAACACTGGCAAGTTCAATGACAGTTGATGGACATCAGTTTATTTTAGTTACAGCATATGCAAAAGGGCAGTATACTCAAAATCATGTTCGTGATGCGATTACTGTTTGTCAGTATCTTCATGACAATTATCATGAGGTGATTGTTTATAAAAAAGATGAAGATATTGCTGATTACTGGGTTTTCCAATCCTTTCAATTTCATTATCAGTATCAGATACCTGAAACGATTTCACTGATTGTTGATAAAAATCTTTCTGTCAATGATCTTCAATTTGAGATAGATACATCTTCTTATTTGATTGCACCAATGGAAAAAGGAGAGAAGATTGGAACTATTTCAATTTATGATAACCAACAATTACTCTATACTTTTGATATGCATTTATCACAAGATTTGTCATTTTCCATGTTAGAAAGAGTAGCTTATTATGGTAGTATTGTTGTGATTGTGGGTGGAATGATAACAGTACTTGTAGTTGTGAAAAGAAAAAGAAGTCAAAAATAAAAATGTGATAGGTTCATAAGAATCTATCACTTTATTTTTTTGTTTTAAATCAATCATACGATCAATTCCATAACCAATAAAACGTCCAATAAAAATAATAATGACACCAATTAGTGGTAAGAATGGACTTCCACCAGCTACAAAATACCAGATAATACATAAAAAGCCTAATGTATAACCAATAAATGTAAAAATATCAGTATATTTTCTTGATTGATTATTTTGCATAAATTCACCCCATTTGACATAAAATCATTATAACATCTTTTATTATTTTTTCAATACTGTTATAATATCAAGGGGGTTTCTATGAAAAAAGGTTGTTTATTTGATTTAGATGGAACTTTAGTAAATTCTATAGAAGATTTAGCATTTTCAACAAATGAAGTTTTAAAATTACATCATTTACCAATGCATGATATTTCTAAATATCGTATGTTTGTTGGAAATGGTGTTAAAAAATTAATGGAAAGAGCATTAGGGCAAGATCATTTACATTTGCTTGATGAATGTCTTGAAGAATTTCAACAAATATATCGTCAACATTGTTTAGATCATACATGTCCTTACCCAGGAATGAAAGAATTGATTGAAAATTTAAAAACAAAAGAGATAAAAATGGCTGTTGTGACAAATAAACCACATGCTTTAGCAATCGAAATCGTTGAAACATTGTTTCCTGATACATTTGTTGCTATATGTGGGCAACAAGAACTGTATCCTGTTAAACCTGATCCACAATCAACATATTATGCATTAATGGCTATGAAACTAGATAAAAAAGATTGTTTATTTATTGGTGATAGTCAAGTTGATATTGATACTGGATATTTTGCGGTATGGATTCTGTAGGTGTAACATGGGGCTTTCGTGGTCGTCAGGAATTAGAAGCAGCAGGTGCTGATTATATTGTTGATGAACCTAAACAAATTATGGAGATTATCGAAAAATGAAGATTGGTGTCAGTCAATGTTTATTAGGTGTACAATGTACATATAATGGAAAAAGTCATCCTGTTCATGTCATCATTGAAATGAATAAAAATAATCAAGTGATACCTGTATGTCCAGAGGTATTAGGGGGACTTCCTATCCCACGTGATCCAGCAGAGATTCAATCCAATGATCCATTGATTGTCAAAACTATTCATCATCAGGATGTGACTCAGGAATATTTGACAGGAGCTAAAAAAGCTTTAGATATATTTATTCAAAATGATATAACAGTCGCATTGTTGAAGTTTAGAAGTCCAAGCTGTGGCTGTGATGGTGTTTATGATGGCACTTTTCAACATCGTCTCATTGAAGGACAAGGTGTTTTTGCGAAAATGTGTCAAGAACACGGCATTCAACTTTTTCATGAAAATCAGATAGAAGAATTCTTAAAATATATAGGAAAGGATGATGATTATGGGACATATTTTAAAGATTCAACCGGTATTTAAAGAAATGATTTGGGGTGGACATAAACTCAGAGATGTTTATGGATATGATATTCCTAGTGATCAGACTGGAGAATGCTGGGCTATTTCAGGTCATCAAAATGGTGATTGTATGATTGCAAATGGTGAATATCAAGGACAAACTGTTTCATCATTATGGCAAAACCATCGTGAACTTTTTGGTGATATTCAAGGGGATCAGTTCCCTCTATTAGTTAAAATTATTGATGCGAAAAATGATTTATCTGTACAAGTTCATCCTAATGATGAATATGCTGCAAAACATGAAAATTCATTAGGAAAAACAGAATGTTGGTATGTTTTACAAGCTGATGAAGGAACAAAAATGGTAATGGGACATCATGCCAAAACAAAAGAAGAATTTATTCAAGCAATTGAAAATGATGATTATGATCAATTGTTAAATTCTTTTGAAATCAATAAAGGAGATTTTTTCTATATTCCTTCAGGAACTTTACATGCGATTTGTAGTGGTTCATTGATATATGAAGCACAACAATCATCTGATATTACTTATCGTGTATATGATTACCATCGTAAAGATAAAGATGGAAATGAAAGACAGTTACATGTTCAACAGTCTATTGATGTGACAAATGTACCTGCAGATTTAACAACAAACAAATTATTTACAAATAGTCATTTGGATCATGGTTCTAAAACAAGATATGTAGAAAGTGAATTCTTTACAGTAGATTGTTATAGAATGGAAGGGGTAAATACAATTGCAAATGATAAACCTTTCCAATTAGTCAGTGTTTTAGAAGGAGAAGGAACACTTGAAGATATGGAAGTTAAAAAAGGTGATCATTTTATTGTATGTAGCGATCAAAAAGAAGTAACGTATGATGGTGTCATGACTGTTATGATTACAACACTATAAAAACAGGGCAGATGGAAACATCTGCTTTTCATTTGTTCATAATTATGTCATAATAAATAGGGAAAGAGGGAAAAAGATGAAAGATATATATCAAGAAGCATTAGAAATGCATGAAAAAGCAAAAGGAAAATTAGAAGTTCAATTAAAAGTACCATTAAACGAAAGCCATGATTTATCATTGGCTTATACACCAGGTGTGGCTGAACCATGTCGTCAGATTGCGAAAAATAAGGATGCTGTTTATCAATATACATGGAAACAAAACAGTGTTGCTGTTGTTAGTGATGGGACTGCCGTTTTAGGTTTAGGTGATATTGGTCCTGAAGCAGCCATGCCAGTTATGGAAGGAAAATCTATTTTGTTTAAAAAGTTTGGGCAAATAGATGCAGTTCCGATTTGTTTAGATACGAAAGATCCTCAAGAAATCATCCGCATTGTTAAAGCGATTGCACCATCGTTTGGTGGTATTAATTTAGAGGATATTAGTGCACCACGTTGTGTGGAAATTGAAAGAACATTAATTGATGAACTTGATATTCCTGTATTCCATGACGATCAGCATGGAACAGCAATTGTTGTTACAGCAGGTTTACTCAATGCCTTAAAAGTTGTCAACAAAAAAATTGAAGATATTACTGTTGTTGTGAGTGGAACAGGGGCAGCTGGAAGTTCAATTATTAAGATGATTCATGCTTTAGGCGTTAAAGAAATCTATGGTTTCAATATCAATGGTATTGTCACAAAAGAAGATTATGATCAGTATGATTTTTTAACACAAGAATTAACAGAAATTACAAATTCTCAGGCCAAACGCATGACAATGGCTGAAGCTATGAAAGAAGCAGATGTCTTTATTGGTGTGTCTGCACCAGGTGTTTTAATACCTGACATGATTCGTAGTATGAAAGAAAATCCAATTGTTTTTGCAATGGCAAATCCAGAACCTGAAATTCCTTATCAAGATGCTATTGATGCTGGAGTGGCAGTCATGGGAACTGGACGTTCTGATTATCCAAATCAAATTAATAACGTTTTGGCTTTTCCTGGATTGTTTAGAGGTGCTTTGAATGTCAAAGCAAGAAAAATCAGTGAAGGCATGAAATTAGCTGCAGCTTATGGTTTGGCTTCACTTGTTGATGAAAAAGAATTATCACCAACTTATGTCATTCCTCATGCTTTAGATCCACGTGTTAGCGAAGTGGTCGCAAAAGCTGTGGCACAAAAAGCAAAGGAAGAAGGACTTGCAAAATAAAGGCTTAAAGCCTTTTTTCTTTTTAAAAATAATTTTGTTATCGCATATTTTATTGACAAACAATGACTACAGCTGTAGTATAATAATAGAAAGACTACAAGTGTAGGAGATGAAAGTATGCAAAAGTTATCTGATGCTGAATTATCAGTGATGGAAGTTTTATGGAGTGGTGATGACTTTGTTTTAGGAGAACTTGTTGATGCTTTAAAAGCTAAGAATCATTGGAGTCGTAATACTGTTCATACTTATTTAACGAGGATGGAAAAGAAAAACTTAGTCAAGATTGATAGAAATCTCGAACCTCATCGCTATCGTTATGCTTTGACTCTAGAAGATTATCAAAAAGAAGAAAGAAGTCGTTTATTAAATAAGGTCTATCAAGGATCAGTCACTGATTTAATGAGTGCTTTTTTAAAGGATTCAAAAATAACACCAGAAGAAAAAGAACAATTGAATCAAATTCTTGATGAAATGGAGGTCTAATTATGATAAATATTTGGGGCTTTCTTGTTCAAACAATAGAAGTATCTCTTATTGCGGTTGTTTTATTAATTTTAAAAAGATTATTTCAAGACAAATTATCACCAAGATGGCAATATGGCGTTTGGATTGTTTTTCTTTTCTCATTATTGATACCAACAGGTTTACTGGCTTATACGCTTTTTCCTTCCTTACGTGTTTTTATTGAAGCAATCAAGACAATTGTTGAAAAAATGTGGCAATCATCTTATACAGACATATATCTTCCTATTCAAAATTATACCTTTTTCCCATTGATTAAAGATATACCTAGCAGTGTAACAGATGTTTTATTTGTTGTTTATGTCTGTGGTGTTATCTTTTGGATAGGCAGATATTTGATTCAGTATTTCCAACTAAAAAAATTAATATTACAATATGGTCAAAAACCAAGTAATCACCTAATGACACAAATAGAACAAGTCATCAGACAATATCATTTTTCACCATGTCAAGCAATTGTTTTAGAAGGCATACCATCAGCTTTTGTATTTGGTATTTTTAAACCAGTTCTTGTTTTACCTAGTCAAACATTATTAGATGATAAAATTATTTTACATGAATTATTGCATTTGAAATATAAAGATTCATTTCATTGTGTGATGTGGTCTTGTTTGAGATGTCTACATTGGTGTAATCCTTTTTTACAATATGTTTTTGATCAAATTAATAATGATATGGAAAGTCTATGTGATCAAAGAGTTTTAGAAAGACTAGAAGGAGTACAAAGAAGAGAATATGGTAAGATCTTGCTGCAAATGACAAATGAAAAATATCCTCATGCTTTTGGAACAACTTCTCTTTCTAATGGTGCACAAAATATAAAAAAACGTATTGAAGCGATTGCTAGATTTAAAAAATATCCTCAAGGCATGGCTATTGTTTCAGTGTGTATATGTGTTTTATTAGCACCTTTATCAATAGGATATTTTCATTCTTATAGCTTAATAGGTAATCCCTATGAATATGATAATTTTTCTTATCAGCTTTCTCTTGCCTCAGCAAGAATAGTAGAATATCCAACAGTAGCCGGAGCTATTGACGCTTATGCCAAAGGAATTCTCTCCAATGATGAACAGTTTTTATTATCAGTTATGCCACAAAAATATTATGTCAATTATCAAACAGTCTTAAGTCAAAGACCGGATGGGATTGTTTCTAATCAACCAGGCTATTTATATGATGTAACACATTTAGAAAAAATCAGTAAAGATGAATATCAGGCAAAATTATGTTTTTATGATAAAAGTGATCATTTTGATGTAGAAAATGAACGTGTGATTGCTCATTATACAATTATTCCTATTCAAATTATAAAAGAGCGCGACTGGAAAGTGCAACAAATAGGTGATATTTTAAAAGGTGATGCGAATTACATCCAAACATTTATGAATAGTGAAGTTTATGAAATACCTATTTATCAAACAATGTCTTTTCCTTATCATGATGGACAAATCAATATGACAATAAGAAACGGTTATCAAGTGAACAATATTGATAGCGTTGATGATATGCCTTCTTATCATGCTTATGAATTAAACCCACGTGCACAGTTTAATAGTGGTTATCAATATATTGAAGTGACTTATGAAAATGAAGAATTTTATACATCTCAAGAAAAAAACAAATATATTTATATGTGTATTCAAAATTTAGATGATATGGATGATAAAGTGGAATTTCCCCTTTTGATGATACAGAATATCATTATGGAAGAAGTGGTGGAAGTAGTAATGAAGAAAGTCATGTCTTGATAGGATCAGAAAGTCTAAAATATGAAGAAGAGATGACATTACAGCATATTTCTGCTTATGATGATACTTACAAAATTAATTTACCTGGAGCCTACGCTTTACAAATCATCATCAATGGAAAGAAAGAAATTATCAAAATCAATGTGGAGGATGGTGAATGGTATGAAACAAATGAATTTATCAGCTACTATTGAAAAAATTGCTTTGGCTCAACTTATTATTTTGTTTCATCTCAATATAAATACAATCAATCTTCTACCTGATTGGATTGGTTATTATCTTTACTATCAAGCCATTTTCGTCATTGAAAAATATGAAAAAAGTGCAAGTTTATTAAGACCTTTTGCACTTATATTAGGTGTATATGAAGGGATTGCATGGCTTTTACAGATTATTGGCATATCTTTAGAATCAATGACATTATTACAAATATTCATTGCGATTATTTCTATTTATTTTCAATTTCAGTTATTAACGAATATTTCTCAAATTGCCTCTTTCCATCACCATGATGACTTTGCCAAACGTTTTTTGATTTTAAGAACAATGCAAGTTATTTCTATAACTTTAGTTGTATTTCCTACTTATTGGCTCATTATTCAATATATGAAAATTATCATTACTTTATTTCATATATTTGTGACAATTTGGCTATGTTACGTTTTGTTTCAATATTCTAAAAAAGAAAAGGAATATGAAGATGAAACACTTATAAAAGGCTATTGACAGCCTTTTTTAATTATATTATGATGATTTGGCAAAGATAAAAACACAGTTTGGTTGGTAGTCCAAACGTAAGTTTTCAACTTATCAGTAACCTTCCTCCTTTGGTCGTCCGTTCTTTGTTTATTGAAAGAAAGGAGGGTATCAATGGATTCTATTTCTATAACTTTAAAGGTTTATTATGAAGAACCTTTTTGGGTAGGTGTTTTTGAAAGAATAGAAAATCAACAACTTTCTGTCTACAAAATCACTTTTGGATTAGAACCACAAGATCAAGATATTTATCAAATGATTTTAAAACATTATCAATCTTTTGCTTTTAGTCCATCCATTGATTATGCTGTTAAGAGTTGTAAAGTGAATCCTAAAAAAGACAAAGAATGATTCATCAGGAAGTTTCTCAAATTCGTATGTCTACAAAATCACAGATGGCTTTGACTTTGCAATATGAACAGACAAAAAAGATGCAAAAACATTGTAAACATCAAGTGAAAGCAGAGTTAAAAGAAAGACATTATCAACAAAAACAGCAAAAGAAAAAAGAAAAACACAAAGGACATTAATACATCCTTTGTGTTTTTTATAAAATTAATACATTCCACCAGGTGCCATTGGAGCAGGTGCAGGATTATCTTCTTTAATTGGAGCTACACCAGCTTCTGTTGTAATAAATAATGCAGAAATACTTGCAGCATTTAATAAAGCACTACGAGTGACTTTTGTAGGGTCAATGATACCTTTATCAAACATATCTACCCATACACCATCTTTGGCATCGAAACCTTGTCCATCGGCAATTTTCATTTGTTGTTCAACAATTTCATCACTGTTGAAACCAGCATTTTCAGCGATTTGTCCCATTGGAGCAAGTAATGCATCTAAGACAACTTTGATACCTTTTTGTTTATCTACGTTTTCATCTTTTAATTGATCTTTAAGGGTAACATAAGCGTTCACTAATGTGACACCACCACCCATAACGATACCTTCGCTAACAGCAGCTTTAGTCGCATTTAAAGCATCTTCAATTCTTAATTTCTTTTCTTTTAATTCAGATTCAGTAGCACCACCAACTTTAATGATAGCAACACCGTTACTTAATTTACCTAATCTTTCTGCATAATTCTTCTTATCATAATCACTCTTAGAATTATTCATTTGTTCAGTAATTTCTTTCACACGTTGATCAATGGTTGCTTTATCACCTGCACCACCAATCATTGTTGTATGGTCTTTTGTAATATGCACTTTTTTAGCAGAACCTAAATCTGTCATTTGCATATCTTTTAAGTTCATATTTAAATCTTTACTAAAGAATTTGGCATTTGTTAAAATGGCAATATCTTGTAAAACTTCTTTTTGATTGTCACCAAAACCAGGCGCTTTTGTAGCAACAACATTAAATGTTCCTCTTAATTTATTAACAACTAATGTTGAAATGACTTCTTGTTCAAAATCTTCAGCAATTAACAATAATGGTTTATTTGATTGCATCACTTGTTCAAGAATTGGTAATATTTCTTGAATTGTATTGATTTTTTGATCTGTTACCATAATTAATGGATTATCCATGTCAATTGTCATTTTTTCTCTATCTGAAACCATATATGGAGAAACATAACCTTTATCATATTGCATACCTTCAGCAACTTCTAATTCTGTATCAAAGCTATTTGATTCATCAACACTGATGACACCATCTCTACCCACTTTTTCCATTGCTTGAGCGATATATTGACCAATTTCTTTATCTCCAGAAGAAATCGTTGCAACACTTTCAATATCATTGCTTGTTTCTACTTTATGAGATTTATCTAAAATATATTTTGCAACTTCTTTGCTTGCATAATCAATACCTTCACGCATTAAAACTGGGTTTGCACCTTTTTCAACAGCTTTTAAACCGTTTTGAATCATGCTTTGAGCTAAGATTGTAGCTGTTGTTGTTCCATCACCTGCAACATCATTTGTTTTGTTGGCAACTTCATACACAAGTTTAGCTCCCATATTTTCAAAAGCATCTTCTAATTCGATCTCTTTAGCAATAGATACACCATCATTTGTAATTAAAGGTGAACCATAACCTTTATCCAATACAACATTACGTCCTTTAGGACCAATTGTTACTTTCACTGCATCTGCAAGGGTATTGACACCACTTAACATTGCATCTCTGACATCTTTAGAAAAACGAATTTCTTTACTCATTTTTTATTCCTCCTATTCAACAATAGCTAAAATATCTTCTTCTTCTAAGATCATATATTCATCATCATTATCTTTAAATTTTGTTCCAGAGTATTCTTTAAAAATAACTGTCATGCCTGCTTTTAAATGATCATCACATTTAGGTCCAACAGATACAACAGTTGCTTGATTACTGGCTTGTTCCTTTGGACTCGTTAAAATAATACCACTTGCTGTTTGTGTTTCAGCTTTTTCTTTTTTAATATCACATAATCATGTAATGGTTTTAACATTTATATTCCTCCTTATTTTAGCACTCATATATCTTGTTTGCTAACAACTTCTATTATAACCTGATATATGAACTCATTATGAACTTTTAGCACTTTTATAAATGTAGTGCTAAAATCATTAAATTATATGAAAATCATTTTTGTTTAGACTTCTTTTTGTTATAATTGATTCATAAAGACAAACTATTAAATGTCAATAATTAATTTAAAAAAATGATTTTAATAGTGTTTGTCCTGATTTAGAGGAGCAATCCGATGTTCTTTGATGTTTTTAGTGGATTTTTGGGTGCACTAAAAACAACTTCTCAAAACTCAGTGTTTGAAAGCTCTTACATTTTAGGTTTTCTTTGTTTTTAAGCTACTGATTCCGTTGCTTCGTTCCTATAAACAAAGCGATGGATTTCACCATTGATATCAGAATACTGATAAATCTGTTTTCTGGTATTCTTTGGAAAATCTAAAGATATTGAATTGAAGAACGTATTTCGGGTTTCTTCTGGTAATCGCATGATATTTTCATGCATGATTATAAAACTGCTTTCGTTTTTCATGATTGAATAGATATATCTGGCAATGCGATTGGCAACTGCAATGACCGCTAATTTATGACGCTTTTTATTTCCGTTCTTCACTCTTTCAAATAAGTGTTTAAGAACAGGATTATGTCGTCTGGCAAATTCGGCAATCATGTAAAGAGCGTGTCTCAGGTATTTTGAGCCTTTCTTGGAAATCTTGCCCATGATTTCCACAGACTTGCCAGAACGCTTGTTACGTGGTGATGAACCACTGTAAGAGACATAATGATCAGCATTTTTGAATCTGAAGATGTCTCCGGTTTCAGCGATGATAACAGCGGCAGTCAAAGGACCACAGCCAGTGATGGTCAACAGCAGACTGTAAACATTAAAAGTGGCAGCAAGCTTTCTGATATCTTTTTCAATCAGTTTCAATTGTGTACGAATATGGATGATGCTTTCAACAGTGTTGGAAATAACATATCTCATATGATCGGATACATGTGGAACCAGTGTATCCTGAGCATAATTGAAAAGCTTATCAATCTTATCCATACTGCAGCGATGTTTAGTTGCTTCGTAAACAAGATGAAACACTTCATTTTTGGAAGCATTTATGATATCATGCGAAGTAGGATATTGAGATAAGACAGCCAGGAAAGCAGCTGATTTAGGTTCAAAAACATACTGAAGTTCAGGGAAATAACAATCACAAAGGGCAATGAGACGGTTAGTTTCCTGAGAATAGAGTTTTTTAATCTGATAGTGTCTGTGAACGAGAGCCTTAAGATCTTGATATCCGTTTTTGTTTTCAAAAACAGAATCTGAAACATATTTGACCTGATCATCAGTACCGATAATGGAACAGATGGTTTGAGCATCCAAAGGATCAGATTTAGATATATTATGGCTTTCTCTCCATTTATTAACGAAATCCGTATTAAGCTGATGGATTTCTTCATCGCTATTACAGTTTTGTTTAATAAAGGTGTAGATATTAGTAGAATATATGCCAGTGACTTCCAAAGCAAAATAAGTGTGGAGACAGTACTGATCACTGGAATACTTTCTAACAGTATTTAAAAACTCAACAACTTCAGATTTAATAAACTTAAAAGATAATTTTTTTCTAAGGAAATGAGGTTTGACCGATCTTAATTCAGGGACAGCCAGAACAGCAGCATCAGCCTTGCCTTTAGAGACATCAATGCCAACATAAAGATTGTAATTGTAATTTTTCATAAAAAATGACCTTCTTTCTAAAGTATGTAAATGGTTTTGAATTGCACCTCTAAATCAAGACAAACGCAACCTCGTAAATGCGGAGACAAGTGAGAATACACTGCTGCAACAAACTCATTCGGGTATAAAGTACGCCTTGAACAGAGGATTAAGTCTTTTAGAAGCGAACATAACAAGATGGCCGCAGGAGAAAAGAATAAAACCTTGATTCAAAACGAAACTATTATCTTAAAAGAGAGTGTAGAAGCAAGGATTTTTTAAACAACTGAGATATCTCAGTTGTTTAAAAAGAGAAATCCTTAATTCAAACTTCTATACATATTATACGAGGAGAAATGTTATGGCAAAAAAAGATGAACGATTTATAAAAACTTATGGTTCAGATAAATTTTTTCAAATTTCTGAAATATGGGTTGATAAAGAGACTGGTGTGAATTATTTTTTTCACAGTAATTCAGTTGGGTCAGGATTGACAGTACTTGTTGATAGAGAAGGGAAACCAGTCATTACAACAGTGTTTCCAGATGATGAATAGGAGGATTCTATGAAAGCAGTATTAAATCATTGTAATATTAATATCACTGATTTATCAAAGAGTATCGCTTTTTATAAAGAAGCATTAGGTATGCAAATTGTTAGAGAGAAAGAGGCGAGTGATGGTAGTTTTAAACTTGTTTATTTAGGAGATGGAATTTCACCATTTCAAATCGAATTAACATGGCTTAAAGATCATCCTCAGCCTTATGACTTAGGTGAAAATGAAAGCCATATATGTTTTGTTGTAGATGATTATGAGGCTTATCATCAATTGCATCAACAAATGGATTGTATTTGTTTTGAAAACGAAGCAATGGGATTATATTTCATTCATGATCCTGATGACTATTGGATTGAAATTGTACCAAAGAAATAAAAAGACTGATTTTTTCAGCCTTTTTTATTTTTTGACACCATTTTTTAATAATTTATTCAATTTCAAAGCTTTGATTTTGTTGTATGACAGGTAATATTTTTGCATGATAAGGATTATCTAAAGTTTCTTTTAATAAAAGTTGGGTTGTTTCATAACGGTCAAAATAATGAATTGGTAAAATATACTTTGTTTGTACATGCTTTAAAAAAGCTGATAATCCCAAAAGATAATCTTTTTCTTGACGAATATCTACAACGACACAGGCTAAATCAATGGGTTCATTGATAGATTGAATTTCTTGAAGGTAGGTGTTACGTTGATAGTCATTATCAGCTTGTGGTTCACCTTGCCAATGCCACCAATTTAAATCACCAGCATGATAAATAGTCTGATTTTCTACGTGCACTAGAAAAGCACAACCTTCATCGGTCGATAATAATGTTGAAATAGATAAATCATCAATTTGATATGTTTGATGCACATCAACATAATAAGCATCATGTTTATGACGTAATGTATTGGATAAAATATAAGTGATTTGAGGATGATTGAATTGAAAAATTTCAGGATTGTAGTGATCATAATGACGATGGGAAACAAAGACATAGAGTGGTTTGTCATTGTTAAGATGAAGTTCTCCTTGATAGTAATCAAAGAGAAGTTGATGATATTCTAATTCAATAAGACAGCCACTATGATACAAATGTGTAACTTTCATATAAAAAAGAGATAACATGATTACATGTTATTCTTCTTCTCCATCATCATAATTTGAAACATTGTGGTAAATATCATCAACATCATCACAATCATTTAATAATCCCATTAATCTTTCAAACATTGCCATATCTTCATCATTCAGTTCAACATATTCTTGAGGTGTTGTTGTAATATCATCTACGTCAAATTCAATATCTTCTTTCATGGTTTCAATAGCTGTTTTGATTTTATTTAAATCAGTTGGTTCACCAGTGATTTTAATACGTCCATCTTCTAATGTTGTAATGTCTTTAGCATCAACATCACCCATTACTAAAGCTTCTAACACTTCATCTTCACTCATACCATTTAAAATAACAGTACTTTCTACATTATATAAATAAGCAACAGAACCTTCAGCACCTAATTTAGATTTTGATTTTGTAAAAGCAGGACGAACTTGAGAAATTGTACGATTGATATTATCAGTTAAACATTTAACGATTAATGTTGAATTACCAGGACCAAAACCTTCAAATTGAATAGGTTCATAGTTTTCAGTGACACCACTTTTGACTTTATCAATAGCACGTTTAATAACATCTGCAGGAACTTGTTCCTTTTTTGCTTTATCAACTAAACGTCTTAATGCTAAGTTTCCATCTAATTCAGGTCCACCAGCTTTCGCTGTTAAATAAATTTCTTTTCCATATCGAGAATATAATTTTGCTTTTTTTGCCGCTGTTTTTGCCATAGCGACTTTACGCACTTCATGTGCTCTACCCATGATAAAACTCCTCCTTTGAAAATTCCTTTTGTATTATAAACATTTTTTAGTGATTTTTCAATAAAAAATGGTATAATCACTATATTTCATCATAAAGAAATTGAAGAAGGGAGAAAACATGAAGAAAATAGTCATTATTGGAGCTGGGGCTTCAGGTGTTTATCTATCTATTTTATTAAAACAAAAAAATCCTTGTTATGAAGTTATTGTTTTAGAACAAAATAAAGCGCCTTTAAAAAAGTTACTTGCAACTGGTAATGGGCGTTGTAATTTATCAAATCAAAAGATGAATTCAAAATATTACCAAAGCGATAATCAAGAACTTGTACAATCTATTATTCAAGACTTTGATATGGTTCAACAAATGCAAAAAATAGGTCTTTATTGTACATATCAAGGAGATTTACTTTATCCTAAAAGTGAACAAGCTTTAACCGTTAAAAATGTTTTCATGCAACGTAGTGAAGAAAAGGGTGTTATTTTTGCCTATGACCAAGAGGTTACTCAAATTCAAAAACACAAACACCAATATTTGATAACGACAACATCTCAACAAATTTTAGCTGATGCTATTGTTTTAGCTATGGGAAGTGAAGCTGGTAAATTATCTGGCATGAATCACTCACGTTATGATCTTTTAAAGCAACTTCAATTAAAGATTATTGAACCCATGCCATCACTTGTCCAGTTCTATACTTCTCCTGCGATAAAATCTTTAAAAGGAGTCAGGGTCAAAGGAACGTTTTCACTTATCGAAAATCAACAATGTATTCATAAGGAAAAAGGAGAATTATTATTTACAGACTATGGGGTTAGTGGAATTGCCGTTATGCAATTATCATCTTTTTATAAAAAACATCATAATTATCAATTATATATTGATTTTTTTGACGAAATCAGTCACAATCAATTATGTCAGTTATTATCCAATCAAACTTCTTTATTTTTAGAGGGACTTATCAATCATAAACTTGCTGTGTACTTTCAAAAATATCAGCATCTTTCTATTGAAAAACTGGCTTCTTTATTAAAACATTATCCATTAAATATTCAAGGCGTGAGAGAGGCAAGTTATGCTCAAGTTATGAAAGGTGGATTATCTTTGGATAATGTGACAGAAGATTTAGAGTTAAAACAATATCCACATATTTATGCAATAGGGGAAATATTAAATGTTGCAGGAATGTGTGGCGGTTATAATTTACATTTTGCTTTAGCAAGTGCTTGTCATGTTGTAGAAGCGATAGAGAGGGAAAAGTATGTTAAGAATTCATAATATCAAAGTTAAACTTGGTGAACAACGCTATGCTAAAATCATATCACAGAGTTTAAATGTGCGTGAAAAAGAAATTCAAAACGTGGCATTAGTCAAACAATCTATTGATGCAAGACGACAAAATGTACATTTGATTTGTAGTTTTGATTTCACAGTGAAAGATGAAGAGGCTTTTTAAGAAAATTTCCACAACTACAAAAAGTCATACCTTATCATTATCAATATTTGCCATCCAATAATCAAAGCGTTTTGATTGTTGGAAGTGGCCCGGCTGGTCTTTTTTGTGCCTATGTGCTGGCAATGAGTGGTCAAAAAGTAACAGTGATTGAAAGAGGACAGGTAATTCATCAACGTGAAAAAGCTATTAATGATTTACTGGAACATGGAATTTTGCATAATGAGAGTAATATTGCTTTTGGGGAAGGAGGCGCTGGAACATTTTCTGATGGTAAATTGACAACTGGTGTTAAAAATGAGCGTATTCGCTATATTTTAGAAACATTTGTACAATTTGGTGCACCAAAAGATATTTTGTATTTAAATAAACCACATATTGGAACAGATTATTTACGTCAAGTGATACAAAACATGCGTCAATTTTTGGTTTCAAAGGGTGTCACTTTTCTATTTGAAACCAAAATGGTTGATTTTGAAGTCTTAGATTCAGGCTATCAAGTGACAGTTTCACAGCATCAACACATTCAAAAATTGGATACAGATTTGCTTGTTCTTGCGATTGGTCATAGTGCTAGAGATACTTATGAAATGTTGTATCAAAAAGGTGTTCCTTTAGACCAAAAAGCTTTTGCGATAGGTGTTCGTATTGAACAGTCACAACAAAAAATCAATCAGATTCAATATAAGAAAAGTGCTTCATCACCTTATTTAAAGGCGGCTAGTTATAAACTGGCTGTTCAAAGTGGTAAAAGAGGTGTTTATACTTTCTGTATGTGTCCTGGTGGTGTGGTAGTTCCATCACATCATGAAGACAAAACAATCTGTGTTAATGGAATGAGTTATTATGCACGTGATGGTCAAAATGCTAATAGTGCTATTTTGGTTACTATTTCAACTGATGATTTTGCAAGTGATCATCCTTTAGCCGGTATTGAATTTCAAAGAGAATTGGAGCATAAAGCTTTCTTGCTAGGTGGTGGCAACTATCAAGCTCCTGTGCAAAGAGTTGTCGATTATTTTCATCATGAAGTACAGCCATTGGGGAAAATTAAACCGACTTATCAGCCCGGTTATCAAATTTGTGATTTGAATGCACTTTTTCCTGAGTTTATCAATCAGGCTTTGCATACTGGTTTACAATTAATGAATCAAAAAATGCCTGGTTTTATTGATGAAGATACTATTATAACGGGTATTGAAACGAGAAGTAGTGCACCTGTTCGTATTTTAAGAAATGAAAATTATCAATCTACGTTCAAAGGATTATATCCTATTGGCGAAGGTGCTGGGTATGCTGGTGGTATTATGTCATCAGCGATTGATGGTATTATGTGTGCTGAAAATATTTTAAAAAGCTATAAATAGGTGGAGAAATTATGAATATTGTTATTATTGGTCTGGGGAAAGTTGGCCAGATGTTAACGCGTTATTTATCTAATGAAGGGCATAATGTTGTCGTTATTGATCAAAATAATCAAAAAGTAGAAAATGTTGTGAATCAGGACGATGTTTTAGGTATTAGTGGAAATGGTGCCAATTTCCATGTCTTACAGGAAGCTGGTGTTGAGCAGGCAGATGTTGTGATTTCAGTGACAACTTCTGATGAATTGAATATACTTTCTTGTCTGTTAGCCAAACAACTTGGAGCGAAACATATCATTGCTCGTGTTAGAAATCCAGATTATTCTTTACAGAGTCAAATTTTAAAAGAACAGTTAGGTTTTTCAATGTTAATTAATCCTGAATTAGAGGCGGCGAATGATATTAGAAGAACAATTATGTTTTCATCAGCAATGCGTATTGATACGTTTGATAAAGGTAGGGTAGAAATTGTTGAATTGCGTATTGCTAATGGGATGCCTTTAGATTCATTGGTTTTAAATCAACTTTCAAGTGTGTGTCATTCACAAGTTTTAATTTGTGCTGTCAAGCGAGAAGATAAAGTTTTTATTCCTGATGGAGATTTCATTTTAAAGGCTCAAGATCATATTTGTGTTATTGGTTCACATAAGGATTTAACAAAATTTTGTTTAGAAACTGGTTTTGCATCACAGAAAATTAAAAACGTCATGATTATTGGTGGTAGTAAAATTGCTTATTATTTGGCTAGACAATTATCTGTTCACGGTATTAAAACAAAAATTATCGAAAAAAATCATGAACGTTGTGTTCAATTATCAGAACTTTTACCTTATTCAATCATTATTGAAGGTGATGGTAGTGATGAAAATATTTTAAAAGAAGAAGGTATTCATAAAAGTGATGCTTTAGTTGGTTTGACAGGAATAGATGAAGAAAATATTGTTTTAGTCTTGGCAGCGAAACAGTTAGGTGTCAAAAAATCTATCGCTAAAGTGAATCGTATGAATCTTAATGGCATTATTGACCATCTTGATGTTGATAGTATTGTTGAACCTAAAGCATTAGTTACATCGCAGATTATTCGTTATATTCGTGTCAAAGAAAATGATAATCGTTCTACAAGTATTCAAACATTATATAAGATTGTTAATGAGGAAGTGGAAGCTGTAGAATTTATTGTTGATGAAAAGACAAAATATTGTGATATTCCATTAGCTAATGTGAATACAAAAAAAGATTTATTGATTGGTAGTATTATTCGTCAAAATCAAACGATTATTCCTAAAGGTCAGGATGTTTTACGTAGGGGAGATCGTATTATTGTAATTGCTTATCATACCCCTCTTAAAGATATTAATGATATTTTTGAGGAAGAATACGCATGAATAGGTTAATGATTTTATACACTCTTGGAAAAATGTTAATGATTGAGGGATTGTTAATGCTTTTACCATTTTTAACAGGAGTGATTTATCAGGAACAAGAATGTTGGATTTATTTGATTGTTGCGATGATGCTTTTGGTATTAGGACATCTGATGAGTTTACGTAAGCCACACAATAAAATCATTTATGCAAAAGAAGGCTTTGTTGTTGTTGCAGCAGCTTGGATTTTTCTATCTGTCTTTGGTGCTATTCCTTTTTGTATGACAGGAGAAATTCCATCTTATATTGATGCTTTGTTTGAAGCTGTTTCAGGTTTTACGACAACGGGGTCATCCATATTAACAGATGTTGAATCTTTATCCCATGCAAGTCTTTTCTGGCGAAGTTTTTCACATTGGATTGGTGGAATGGGAATTTTGGTCTTTGTTGTTGCCTTTTTGCCTGATGCTAGTGGTTCCACTTTACATATTTTAAAAGCTGAAATGCCAGGTCCAATTGTTGGAAAACTGGTATCTAAAATTACTGTTTCATCACGTATTCTTTATCAAATTTATACGGTTCTCACAATTATTGAAGTGGTTTTATTAATGTTAGGTGGTATGCCATTTTTTGATAGTTTATTAAATAGTTTTGGAACTGCTGGAACAGGTGGCTTTGCAATTAAAAATACTTCCATAGCCTATTATAACAGTGCTTATTGTGATGGTATCATTACATTCTTTATGATTTTATTTGGTATTAATTTCAATTTGATTTATTTCTTTGCGATAAAAAAATTCAAAGCAGCATTAAAAAGTGAAGAATTACGCTGGTATTTAATCATTATCTTTGCGGCAGCATTTGCTATTTCATTCAATATTTTACCGTTATATAACTCTATCTTTGAAGCTTTCCGTTATGCGATTTTTCAGGTAGGTTCAATCATTACCACAACTGGTTATGTGACTGCTGATTATGGACAATGGCCATTATTTTCACAAACAATTCTTGTTTTATTGATGTTTATTGGTGCTAGTGCCGGTTCTACTGGTGGTGGGATGAAGGTTTCACGTATTATTATTGGTGTCAAAAGTGCTATGGCTGAAATGAAACGTATGATTCATCCTCATAGTGTTGTTTCTGTAAAATTTGAAGATAAGTATTTATCTTCTAATACATTAAGCAATATTCATGTTTATTGGGTTTTATACTTTTTATTGTTTGGATTATCATTTTTATTTGTATCTTTACAAAATATTGATTTTATTTCAGCTTTTAGTGCTGTTGCGACTTGTTTTAACAATGTAGGTCCAGGATTAGGAATTGTTGGTCCAGTGGGTAATTTTTCAAGTTTAACTGATTTATCTAAGGTTGTATTATCACTTGATATGTTAGCTGGACGTTTAGAAATTTTCCCATTGTTGATGTTCTTTTCTCGTTCATTATGGAAAAAATAAGGAACTGTCACTAGGCAGTTTCTTTTTTATTTAAGAAATAATATGTTATACTTAAATTAATGATAAAAGACAAATGTTTTGGCTTTAATCAATTATATGAAAAGACAATGAAAAGAGGGAATTGATAAATTTATTAAAATCAAAATAGCTATATAATAGTAACAAAAAAATAATTGTTGTTTTAAGTAAAGGTGTCTATAGTGTATTTAATGAAAATGGGAGGATAAAAGATATATGAAAAAAGTGATAATAGTGATATTGATATGGTTGATGATTTTATCAGGAGGTATGATTTATCTTTTCTTGAATCCAACAAACGAAAAAGAGGAAGAGTCAGAAGCTGGCTTACCAATTCCAGCATGCTATGTACTGAATCATGGTTATTATACACGCTATGATAGAGAAGAAGATGAAGTCCATCAGGTTGAAAAAACTTTACATATTATGGAACAATCAACGAATATGTAGATTTTTCAATGAAAGACGATTATCCTGATTTATCAACCTATGATTTAGGATATATGAATAGAGATGTTTATGTCAATCAAGATGATGATACTTACATTTATGTCCGTATGAATCAAGAGCGTTATCTTGTGCTATATTATGATGATGCTAGTACAGATCGAGTTTTAGAAGTTATTCAATCTAACAAATAGAAAAATGAATAAAATATATTGTCATAATGATTTTTATCATCATGTTTAGATTATGATTGGATATTTAATTGTAATTTTTAAGAATATAAAAAATAAATGGATGATAATGTTATTTGAAAAATGTAATGTATAAATTGATTGATATCATTGTCCATTTTATAATATCAAAGTAAGAAACTGTCACTGGGCAGTTTCTTTTTTATGGAAATTTACGTTATTCTTGTGTCATTGTTTTTTTTAGCAAAAAATGTGTTAAACTTATAGAAAGGTGGTATGAATATGAGTGCTTTAATTGAGTTTAAAAATATAGTGAAAAGCTATACAATGGGGGATATAACAATTAATGCTAGCAATGGTGTTAATTTTGTTGTGAATAAAGGGGAATTTGTCGTGATTGTTGGTGCTTCTGGGGCCGGGAAAACGACAATTTTAAATTTATTAGGTGGTATGGATTCACCAACCAGTGGCTCAATTCTTGTTGATGGTGAAAATATAGCACTATATGATGAAAAGAAATTAACTGAATATCGTCGTAATGATATTGGTTTTGTCTTTCAATTTTATAACCTTGTTCAAAATCTAACCGCTTTAGAAAATGTCGAACTGGCATCACAGATTTCTCAAAATCCATTAGATGCACGACATGTTTTAGAAAGAGTGGGTTTATCTGAGCGTATGATGAACTTTCCAGCACAACTTTCTGGTGGTGAACAACAAAGGGTAGCCATTGCCAGAGCGATTGCAAAAAATCCAAAACTTTTATTATGTGATGAACCTACTGGAGCGTTGGATTATCAGACCGGAAAAGCTATTTTAGCGTTATTAAGAGAAATGTGTTTGACGTATCAAATGACAGTTATCGTTATTACACACAATTCTGCTTTGGCACCTATGGCAGATCGTGTGATTCACTTAAAAAATGGTAAAGTGAATGGCATTGAATTAAATGAAAATCCTCAACCAATCGAGGAAATTGAATGGTAAAAAGAAAGAAAAAAGCATATTGGAAAAATCTCAGAAAGTCCATTATTGCCTCTAAAGCGAGATTTTTCTCTATTTTTGCGATTGTGTTTTTAGGTGCAGCCTTTTTTGCAGGTTTAAGGAATACTCCTGGTACAATGACAAAATCGATGGATCATTATTTAGATAAATATCACTATGCTGATTTGACTTATATGGCTTCGTTAGGATTTGCTGAAGATGATATAAAGGAAATCCAAAATATAGAAGATGTTGAAAATATTCAATATGGTTATCAGTTTGATGCTTTAATAAATCATAATGATTCGCTTTCTGGTGTAACGGTTTATGCCAGTCAACAATATAGTGAGGATATGATTAATCAGCCTTATCTTGTTGAGGGACGTTATCCACAAAAAGATGATGAATGTGTGATAGATGAGGAAATGTTGGCTGAAGATTACCAAATAGGTGATAAAATTTTGATTCATAATGATCAGGGAGAAAAAAGTTTTCAAATCGTAGGAATTGTTAATGATGTGCGTTATATTGCGGTGACTGATCGTGGAACGAATTCTCTTGGGGATGGAACAAATTCAGGGTATATTGAAATTTTAAATGAAAACAATGCATTTTTAGCGATGCCTGAAGATTTATATGATTTACGTGAGGAAGATGTTTTATATAATCAGATTTCTGTTTGTGTCAAAGGTGCACAGTCATACAATGTTTTTAGTGAGGAATATGATGATTATATTGAAGATGTTAATACAAAAATAAAAAGTACTTTATCTTTAAAAATGAGTCGTTTATACGAAGATTTAACAAGTGATGCAAAAGCAAAGCTAGATAAAGCCCAAAAAGAATATGATGAAGGATATAAAACATATAATGATTCTAAGAATTTATTTGATGAAAAGATTTTAGAAGCGAAAATTCAGTTAACAAATGCGAAAATAACACTGGCTACTAAAGAATCAGAATATCTTAAAGCGCAATCAACTGCATCTTCACAAATTCAAGAAATGCTTGGAACAATTGAAAGTACAAGTCAAGAATTAAAAGGGAATTTAGAAAGTTTACAAAAGGAACTTGAAAATTATCAAAACGATAATACTGAAACCATTTCTCCTGAAGTTCAAAAATCTATTGAAAGTCTTGAAAAGATGGGGAATATATTACAGAATGCTTCAACTTCATTAGATGGTTTATCACAATTAAATGAAGCTTCTATTGCGATTGAAAAAGCAAAGTTAGAAATTCAACAACAGGAAAACAAATTAACTTTAGAAGAATTGAAAACAAATAACGAGCTAGAAAAAGCACAAACACAGCTAGATGATGCTAAAGGGCAATTAAATGATGCCAGAGAACAAGTGAATCAGATTCCTAAAGGCAGACTCTATACTTTGACACGTCATGAAAATGCTGGATTGGTTAATTTTGATTCTAATAAAGATTCTATTGCTTCAATAGCAGATATCTTCCCATTGATGTTTTTCCTTGTTTCTGCCCTTGTTTCTTTAACAACAATGACAAGAATGGTCGAAGAACAAAGAAGTCAAAGTGGGACTTTACGTGCTTTAGGTTATTCTAAATGGGATGTTGTGAAACAATATATTGTTTATGTGACTTTTGCTACTTTCTTTGCCTCGCTTTTAGGAATTGTTTCTGGGACACAGTTTTTTCCACGAATTATTTATTATTTATATAATTTGATGTTGTTTTCTGTAGAGGCTCCAATTTTGATATATTCCAGTTTGTGGATTTCATTTGAAACAGTCTTTATTTCAGTTATTGTTATTTTGGCAGTGACATTATTTGTTTGTATGAGTGAATTGAATTTAATGCCAGCTGTTTTAATGCGACCAAAGGCTCCTAAGATTGGAAAACGTATTCTTTTAGAAAGAATAACTTGGCTTTGGAAACGATTATCATTTAATCAAAAAGTGACAATGCGTAATATTTTTAGATATAAGAAACGTTTCTTTATGTCTGTCATTGGTATTGCTGGATGTACAGCTTTGATTATTACGGGGTTTGGTGTGAAGTCATCAGTATCACAAGTTGTGGATAAACAATATCAGGATGTTTTCACATATGATCTCCTTGTTCGTATGGAAGAAAGTGTATCAACGAATACCGCTCAAGACTATCAAAATGATCTGCTTAATCGTAGTGAAGTGGCTAAGGTGGAATATGTTTTCAATAAAAGTGTCAATCTTTTAAAAGATAAAGAAGATTTATATGGTTCATTGATTGTTTATCAATCTATGGATAATATGAAAAACTTTGTGCAGTTTAGAAATTATCAAACTTATAAAGATTTAGTCTTGGATGATGAAAGTGTTATTTTGACTGCAAAGGCAGCCGAACTCTTAGGAGTTGAAGAAAACGACACGATTGATATTGAATTGGATGAAACGAAATATAATGTGAAAGTTTCAGGAATTACTGAAAATTACTTTATGAATTATATTTATATGTCACAAACGCTTTATGAATCTATAACATTACAGGATTTAGAAGTCAATAATGCCTTTATGATTTTGCAAGATGATGATCAGTCTAGCCTAAAAACTTTGGAAAATTATATGAAGGATAAAGGGTATGGCAATATTTCAAATGTATCTACGATTGGTGAAGAATTTGATAAACAGGTTCAAAGTGTGAATTTGGTTGTAGTGATTTTGATTGTTTGTGCAGGTGCTTTAAATTTTATTGTCCTTTATAATTTAACAAACATTAATATACAGGAACGTAAAAGTGAAATTGCAACAATTAAGGTGCTAGGCTTTAGGCGTAAAGAAGTCTATGATTATATTTTTAGAGAAAACGTCTTATTGTCAATCATTGGTTCACTAGTAGGTATAGTGTTTGGGTATTTCTTACACAAATTTATTATTATGACTGTTGAATTGGATATGACAATGTTTGTAAGACAATTGAATATAAGCAGTTATATATATGCTGTTTTCATTACTCTAGGTTTTACTTATTTTATTAATTTGACAATGCGTCATGTTTTAAATAAAGTAGATATGGTTGAATCATTAAAGAGTATTGAATAGTAAAAGGAGTGGTATAAATCACTCTTTTTATATAAAAAATCTATATATTTATTAAATAGATAAATATTTTTATGATTTTTAGAATATTTAAAAAATAATGTTATTTTTTTATTGACTTGTATAAAATGTTAAGTATAATATTGAATATATTTAAAAAAAGGGGAGAGAAATATGAATTTAAAAAAGATTTTTTCCACACTTGCTGTTGCAAGTATGCTCGTTGCTTGTGGTGGTAATGATACATCAAGTGGAAATACATCATTTAAAATTGGGACTTCTGGTCCATTAACAGGAGATAACGCTGTTTATGGGAACGCTGTTAAAAATGCAGTTGAATTAGCCGTTGAAGAAGTCAATGCAAAAGGTGATATCAAACTAGAATTTAAAATGGAAGATGATCAGGCTGATCCAGAAAAAGCACCAACAGCTTATGGAACATTAAAAGATTGGGGTATGCAAATTGGTTTAGCAACTGTAACTTCAGGTGCTGGTGCAGCGGTATCTCAAAACTATACAGATGATGAAACATTTGCTTTAACACCATCATCTTCATCTACAACAGTTATTTATAGTGATGCTGACAATACACAATCATATAAATATGTTTATCAAATGTGTTTTACTGATCCTAACCAAGGACTTGCTTCAGCTGATTATTTAAAAGAACATACTGAATTAGGAACAAAAGTAGCTGTTATTTATAAGAGTGATGATAACTATTCAACAGGTATTTATCAAAAATTTGTTTCTGAGGCTAAAAAAGTTGGTTTGGATGTTGTTTCTGAAACATCTTTTGATAACTCAAGTGCAACTGATTTCAATGTTCAATTAAAAGATGCACAATCAAAAGGAGCTGACATTGTTTATTTACCAATTTATTATCAACCAGCTTCATTAATCTTAACACAAGCGAACCAAATGGGATACCAACCAACATTCTTTGGTGTTGATGGTATGGATGGTATTTTAACATTAGATGGTTTTGATACAAAATTAGCTGAAGGTGTTTATTTATTAACTCCTTTCTCTGCAGATGCTACTGATGAATTAACTGCTAATTTTGTTAAGAATTATAAAGAAAAGTATGGAGAAACACCTAATCAATTTGCTGCTGACGCTTATGATAGTATTTATGCAATCTATAATGCATTAGAAGCTGGAAAAGCAACACCAGATATGACAAATTCTGAACTTGCTGATATTTTAATCAAACAGTTTACAACAATGACTTTTGATGGAATTACAGGTAATAATGTAACATGGTCTGAAAATGGTGAAGTCAGCAAATCACCAAAAGCTGTTATGATTAAAGATGGTGTATATGTAGGTGTAGAAGACTAATCTATAGTATGAAAAGAGGTTAGCATGAAAATTGTTAACCTCTTCTTTTATCAAATTTTAAGGCTGAAAAAGAAGAATTTTATGTGAAGGGGGAAATAGATGATGGACTTTCTATCGTTTCTAATTACAGGTTTAGGACTGGGAAGTGTCTATGCGATTATTGCGTTAGGGTACACAATGGTTTATGGAATTGCGAAAATGCTGAATTTTGCACATGGTGATGTCATTATGGTTGGTGCCTATGTTGCTTTTTTTGCAGTTGGAAAATATAATATGCCGGCTCTTGTTGCAGTTTTAATGTCGGTTTTTGTATGTACAGCTTTAGGTGTATTGATTGAAAGAATGGCTTATAAACCATTGCGTAAAGCCTCTGCTTTATCAGTATTGATTACGGCTATTGGTGTTAGTTATTTTTTACAGAATGCGGCACAGATTTTATGGGGAACTGATACAAAGATTTTTCCTGCAAAGTTTAATTTTGGTAATTTGAGCTTGTTTAATAATCAATTACAAATTTCTATTTTAACAATTATTACCATATTGATTTGTATTGTTATTATGATTGTTTTAACTTTATTTATTAATAAATCAAAGGTTGGAAAAGCGATGCGTGCCTGCTCAGAAGATAAACCAACAGCTCAATTAATGGGTATTAATGTTGATACAACAATATCTATTACATTTGCAATTGGTTCTGGATTAGCTGCCATTGCCTCTGTTTTATTGTGTGCTACATACCCAGCGGTTAATCCGACTTTAGGATCAATGCCTGGTATTAAGGCCTTTACAGCGGCTGTGTTTGGAGGGATTGGATCTATTCCTGGTGCTTTTATTGGTGGGTTGTTATTGGGAATTTTAGAAACCCTTGCAAAAGCTTATATCTCTTCACAAATGTCTGATGCGATTGTTTTTTTAGTATTGATTATTGTTTTATTGATTAAACCAACTGGTTTATTAGGTAAAAAAATAAGTGAGAAAGTGTAGGTGGAATCTTATGGAGAAAATAAAAACTGCCTTTCTTGGTCAGAATAAAAAATGTCATATTTGTGTAGGCGTTGTTTTGCTTGCTTACATTATTATAGAAATATTAATGTACACAGGGTCTTTAAAAAGTTTATTTATTAATTTATTAGTTCCTGTTACAAGTTATATTATTGTTGCTTTAGCTTTGAACTTAGTTGTCGGTGTTTCTGGAGAATTAAGTTTAGGTCATGCTGGCTTTATGAGTATTGGTGCTTTTACAGGTGTTATTGTATCTAATGTTATGGCTAATATTATTCCTAATGATATTTTAAGACTTGTTGTTTCTATTATTATGGGAGCGATTGTGGCTGCTTTCTTTGGCTTTTTAATCAGTATCCCAGTTTTAAAACTACAAGGAGACTATCTTGCGATTGTTACATTAGCATTTGGTCAAATTATTAAAAGTTTAATTAATAATACTTTTTAGGATTTGATTCAGCTGGATTCCATTTTAGTTTTATTACTAATACAGTTGATTTAGCACCAGGTGGAAAAATGTTAATTAATGGCCCAATTGGTGCTACTGCCACTGATCGTATCTCAACTTTTACAGTGGGTGTGATTATGTTAATTATTACACTATTTGTTATTTTCCATTTTATTAATAGTCGTTATGGTCGTAATGTTATGGCGGCAAGAGATGATCGTATTGCAGCTGAATCTGTAGGTATCAACATTGTCAAAACCAAGACAATTGCTTTTGTATTATCAGCAGGTATTGCTGGAGCGGCTGGCGTTCTTTATGGTTTGAACTTTTCTACTTTGGTTCCTGCTAAATTTGATTTTAACCAATCTATTTTAATTCTCGTCTATGTTGTTTTAGGTGGACTAGGAAATATGTTGGGAACAATTATTTCAACATTTATTCTTGTTTTACTTCCAGAACTTTTAAGATTTATGGCAGATTATCGTATGTTAATTTATGCTATTGTTTTAATTGTTATCATGATTGTAACAAACAATCCAACAATTAGCCAATTCATAAAGAAAATATTCAAAAAGAATAAAATAAAAGGGGAGTTGGACAATGACTAATGAAAAATTAATATTAAAAACAGAGAATCTTGGTATTGAATTTGGTGGTCTAACTGCTGTTAAAGATTTTGATATTGAAATGAAACCACAGCAAATATATGGTTTAATTGGTCCCAATGGGGCTGGAAAAACAACTGTTTTCAATTTGTTGACGAAAGTATATGAACCAACTCATGGCCATATTTATCTTAATGGACAAGATATTACAAAAGAATCTATTGTGTCTGTGAATCGTTTAGGAATTGCCAGAACTTTTCAAAATATTCGTTTATTTAAGGATTTAACAGTTATAGATAATGTTAAAGTGGCTTTGCATGATTCTGTTCGCTATAACTTGTTGGATAGTATTTTAAAACTTCCTAAGTTCCGTAATGGAGAAAAAGCAATTGAAGAAATGGCAATGAGTTTATTACGTGTTTTTGGTCTTGATCAGTTTGCCAATGTCAAGGCTAGTAATTTACCTTATGGAAAGCAAAGACAATTGGAGATTGCTCGTGCTTTAGGAACGCATCCTAAACTCTTATTGTTAGATGAACCAGCAGCAGGAATGAATCCAACTGAAACTGCTGAATTAATGGAAACAATTAAAATTGTTAGAGACAAATTTTCTTTAGCTATTTTATTAATTGAACATGATATGAAATTTGTCATGGGTATATGTGAAAAAATTACAGTATTAAATTTTGGACAGGTTTTAGCAACTGGAACACCTGATGAAATCAAAAATAATCCAGAAGTTATTGCTGCATATTTAGGTAGCGATGAGGGGGAATAATATGTTATTAGAAGTTAAAGATATTAATGTTTATTATGGTGTGATTCATGCTATTAAGAATGTTTCTTTTGAAGTTAATCAAGGAGAAATTGTGGCTTTGATAGGAGCCAATGGGGCAGGTAAAACTTCTATTATGCATACAATCAGTGGTTTGATTCGTTCTCGTAGTGGATCTATTCATTTTGATGGAAAAGATATTTCTAAAGTTGCATCGCATAAAATTCCTGGACTGGGCTTGGTTCAAGTTCCTGAAGGCCGTCATGTATTCACGGAAATGACAGTTCTTGAAAATTTGGAAATGGGTGCTTATTTAAGAAAAGATAAAGAAAATATTCAAAAAGATTTGGAAAAAGTTTTTAAACGCTTTTCACGTTTGGAAGAACGTAAAAATCAACTTGCTGGAACATTATCTGGTGGTGAACAACAGATGTTAGCGATGGGGCGTGCTTTAATGTCTAAGCCATCATTATTATTATTGGATGAGCCATCAATGGGATTATCACCTATCTTGGTCAATGAAATTTTTGATATTATCAAAAGTATTAATAAAGATGGTGTCACTGTGCTTTTGGTTGAACAAAATGCAAATAAAGCACTCTCTATTGCAGATCGTGCTTATGTGTTAGAAACAGGAAATGTTATCGTATCTGGTCAAGCAAAAGAAGTCGCTGATAACCCAAAAGTAAAAGAAGCTTATTTAGGTTAGAGAAGATTGAAAAATCTTCTTTTTTTAATGAATTTTCACACCGTCTTGCTGATTGGCAAAAAGGCGTTCACTATAAGCCTTTAATATAAAAGAAATATAAATAAGACTTATTAAATAACAAGCATCACGAGGGAAATGAAGGGAAAGGATGAAGAGGTGAATAAAATATAAAAATACCCCACTTAATAAACACCATAATAAAAAATATACTAAACAAATTCTTCCTTGATAGTGTAAATGATGATGTGAATAGTCCCAACAATGGGTATGAAAAAATCTTTCAATATAATAACTGCTCAATAATTCTAAAAGCGTCATAAGTAAGCCACCTAGAAGACTTGAAAAAAGAGGGTGTAGTTTGATAAGGAAAGGTTGACTCAGTATTAAAAGACAAGCACCAAAACCATAGAGGGGTATAAATGGACCTTTTAATAAACCTGATGAAAACCATCTTTTCTTGAACAATGAAATATAAAAAGATTCAATCCAATAACCTAAAAAACAATAAATTGAAAAATAAACAATGATCATGACATTCTCCTTTGGTGTTTTTATTTTATGAAAAGAGATGTAAAAATATGTCTAAACAATAACTAAAAAGTCCATAATTTGTATGGAAACTGGGAGAAAATAAAAAAACATCAAAAAAACTTAATTAAAAAAACACTGATATAATCAACATAATTTTAATTTCTTAAGAATTTCTTAAGAAAGTTGTGGACTTTTTGTGAACATTGTTTTATAATTCTAAATGGGTATATTATTGAAAGGAGGCAACGAATGGATAGTAATATTAAGACGAATTTATTAGAAATCATGCAAGAACATGTTTTAAAACGTAAAGCTATGTTCATTCCGATGTTATGTATTTCAACATTTGGTTTAGTTGGTTATGCAGCTGTCGATAAAGAAAAACCGACAATCGAAGCAAATAAGATTGAAGTTCTTTATGGGACAAAGCTAGACAAAACGATGTTCGCTATTTCTGATAATCGTGATTCCCTAGACGCTATGGATGTTAAGATTGATGATACATCATATGATGCATATCAATTAGGTATATATAACGTCGAAGTAACTGCAACCGATATGTTTTCAAATTTAAATACCAAGGTTGTTCAAGTAGAAGTTGTTGATAAAACAGCTCCTGAATTGAAGCCAGTAGGAGAAGGTCAAGGTTATGTGATTGATGTAGAAGCAAATGGAAGTCAAAACATTACTCAATATGTCAGTGCATCTGATAATGTTGATGGAGATGTCACAGCGTTCATTGAATCTAACAAGAAACTTGACACATCAAAACTAGGATCACAAATGATTGCATTGAGTGTTTCTGACAATGCTGGAAATACAACAGAGCAAACATATGAATTCTATGTTTCTGATACGACTGCACCTACTATTAGTTACAAGAAGGGATCTACAGTTACAGTAGACTATGGTTCTCAGTTTGACTATTCAGATTATATCAAAGTTACTGATAACTTTGATAAGACTGTAAAATCTATTGATGTAGATGGTACAGTGAATACGAAAAAAGATGGTGAAACAACTTTAAAAATCACTGCTAAGGATTCATCAGGTAATACATCTGAAAAATCATTAACAGTTAAAGTTGGAGACTTAAGTGCACCAAAGATTAGTTTATCTAAATCTTCAGTGCAAATTACTAAAGGTAAGAGCTTTGATGCGAAGAATTATCTAGAAAGCGCAACTGACAACAAAGATGGAAATCTGGCTTCTCAAGTCAAAATCAGTAGTTCAGTTAACACGAAAAAAGCTGGTAAATATACAGTCACATATAGTGTATCTGACAAAGCTGGAAATTCAACTTCTAAATCTTTGAAAGTCACAGTTGTTAATCCGGATGATATCGCTCCTAATCAGGGAATGGTAGCTACTGCTAAATCACGATTAGGTTGTCCATATAAATGGGGTGCGACTGGACCAAGTTCATTTGACTGTTCAGGATTTACTCAATGGGTATATCGTAAAAATGGTAAGAGTATCCCACGTACATCTGGAGCTCAAAAGAGTGGAGGAACAAGAATTTCTCTATCTAGTGTTAAACCAGGTGATATTGTATGGAGACCAGGTCACGTAGGAATCTACGTAGGTGGTGGAAGAGTTATTCACGCACCTCATAGTGGAGCTGTTGTTAGCTATACAAGTTTAAGTGGATTCACTTGTGGCGTAAGATATTAATGAATAAAAGCTGTAATGAATGATTTCATTACAGTTTTTATTTTGTTATAATATAAGCAAAAGAGGTGAGATATATGTATATTGGAAGTCAATTTTTAATGAAAAAATACGATGAATGTTTATTGAAACAAGGTTATGCCATAGAAGAACTGGTTGATAAAGCTAGTGACTGTTTATTAAAACATATGCAAGGAAATGCTTTTGCGATTGTTTGTGGTCCGGGTAATAATGGTGCCGATGGTTTATCGTTAGCCATTAAACTTTATCAACAAGAAAAAAATGTTCATGTTTTTATTTTTGAAAATAGTCAACATCTTTCTAAAGCCAATGCTTATTATTTACAGAAATGCTATGATTTATCTCTTTGCGTACATTTATTTAAACAGGAAAACTTGGATGAAATGATGCAGTATATGGAGTCATGTGATACAATTGTTGATGCGATTTTTGGATTTGGATTGAATAGCTCACCAAGAGGTATCTATCAAAGTGTTATTGAAGTCATGAATCAATTATATGACAAAGAAGTCATCGCAGTAGATATTCCAACTGGTTTACACTGTAATACTGGAAAACCTTATCAAAGTGTTGTTTATGCTACAAAAACTATTACTTTAAGTGCTTTGAAAAATGGCTTTTTAAATCCAGATAGTCGTTTTTTTACAGGTGAAATAATACTTGAAAAATTAGAGGCTAAAGATGTGAGTGTGGATGCTGGTTTATATCAGATGGCAGATCAGACAGTTATATTTCCATTATTGAAGGAAAGGGTGTTTGATGGATATAAAGGAACTTATGGTTATACTTGTTTAATAACAGGATGCCAGGAGTATAAAGGAGCGGCATTGTTAAGTGCGAAAAGTTGTGTATATAGTGGTAGTGGCATTACAACTGTGATGAGTGAAGAAAGTGTCATTCAGGCTTTATCGCATTATTGTCCAGAAGCAACAACGGTATTAAGGCCACCGATTGTACAAAAAGAAGATTTTTCACGTTATCATGCTTTATTGATTGGGTGTGGGTTAGGACAAAGTTTAGATAGTTATCGTTGTGTGATTGATGTATTAGAAAAAACAAATCAACCATTGGTTATTGATGGTGATGCTTTAACAATTTTATCAGCACATATTGATTTGTTGAAACAACAAAAACGAGATATTATTTTGACACCACATTTAGGTGAATTTAAACGTCTATGTGCTTTTGATGATCAGGATGATATGTTAGAAGTGGCTCAAAGCTTTGCAAGAGCATACCATCTCACATTGGTTTTAAAAGGTCCTTATACAATTGTCACAAATGGCCAAGAATCCTATCGTATTATGGCGGGTAATAAGGCTATGGCGACAGGTGGTATGGGGGATGTCTTGGCAGGTATTATTGTTAGTTTTTTAGGACAAGGATACAGTGCGTTGCAGGCTGCTATGTTAGGTGTATTTATTCATGGCTATACAGGTGATATATTGGCTGAAAATGATTATACTGTGATTCCATCTCGCTTAATTGAATATCTTCCTAATACAATGAATAAGATTATAAAAAGTAACCCGAAAGTTACTTTAACGAAATCAATGTAATATTACGATGAGGACTTTTATTTCTACGATATGAGAAAAAAGGTCCTCATTTTCAATTGTACAATAGGGTGATATTGTTATGTTTTGTTTGGGGACTTGTAATTCTAATAATTGTTGTTGAATAAGTCCTTTACTGTTTAATAAATAAGTTCCATCTTCTTTTTGAATATAAAAATCACGAGTATCAAAAGACATTTTTTTGACCAAATCAATAATATCATCTTTGGCTTCAAAATTTCTTTGTTCAATGGATGGTCCAATATATGCATACATATATTGAGGATGACAATGTTCATTCTCAATCAAATGCTGAGCAACTTTTTTAACAATTTCACCAACCGTTCCTTTCCAACCAGAATGAATAGCAGCAACAATTTTTTGATCACGACAATAAAGTAAAACAGGACAACAATCAGCATGAAATGTCCATAACCATAAATGACGATCTCTTGTATACATAGCATCATAGCCAATCAAGGCATCATCACGACTGAACATGCCTCTACCTCCATCATTGGAATGTACTTCAATAAAATGGGTTGTATGTTGTTGTAAAGTTGCTACCATTTGAGATAAATCTGTATTTAAAGTTTTTGCGAGTTGTTGACGATTTTTTAAAACTTGTTGATCATCAATGCCATTAAAACTCATATTCATAAGATACTTATCATCATAACTGCAAGTTGTATAAGCTTCTATTTCATCAAAACATTTCCATTCTATTAATTTCATAATATAACTCCTTTCATATGCCCTACCTTTTTTTGATTTTTACATACATTAAGTATTGAAGGAGGGATTAATGATGTTTCAACAATCTTGTGGTTGTCAATCTTGCGGTTGTCGAAATATGAACGGATGTTCATACCAAGCACAACAAATGAATTTTGGAAACGTGAATGGTTGTCCTCGTCCACAACCTTTAGTTGCACCTAAAAGAGTTTGCGTAACAAATCAAATCACACCAGTTCCACAACCAATTATTTGTCCAATCGAATGTCGTCGTGTTAATCACTGTATGCATTATCCAGTATTTTATCCTGTTTATGAACAAACTTTTGTCAATACCCCTATGAATTCGTCTTTTGGATGTCGTTAAAAAGACTTTCATCAGGATCAATATATATTGTTGAATAATGTGACAATATTACTTGACCAGGTTTACCACCTTGTGGTTTCTTTAAGGTTTTGACTAAAGTATAATTGACTGGTACTGAAGAACTATGTTTTCCTTTAGAAAAATATGCTGCCATTTGACTAGCAAGACGAATTGTATATTCATCTAAATTTTGACTATGCACAACGACATGGCTTCCAGGCATGTCTTTGACATGAAACCACATATCATTTTTGGAAGCCATCTTAAAGGTAAGATAATCATTTTGTAGATTATTCTTACCTACATAAATAGGAATCTGATCTTTTGTGATATAGGTTTCTACATGTAGTTTTTTAGGACGATGGACTTGCTTTGATTTTTTCTTCTTTAAATAACCTAAGTTTTCTAATTCTTCTTTCATTTCTAAAGCATCATAATAAGAGGCATTATCCATCAATGTTATTAAAGTGTCAAAATAACGAATTTCATTTTCTGTAATATTGATTTGCTCTTGAAGATGTGATAAAGCTTTTTTCGCTTTTTGATATTTCGCATAATATTTATTGGCATTTGTTTTTCCATCATATCTTTCATCTAATTCAATAGTCATCATTGTTCCATCATAATAATTTTCAACTATTACTTCTTTTTGTCCTTTAGAAATTAAGTGTAGATTAGCAAATAATAAATCTCCTTTAATACGTAAATCATCACTATTTTGTGATTCAAACAATGTTTGTTGAAGTTTATTCAATTTATTAATATTTCTTTGATATTCATTTTGAATAAATTTTGCTAAATCAGAAGTTTGTTGTTTAATACGATCTTTTTCATCAATTAAATCATAATGCTGATCTAAACCTTCAAACAATGGATAAGTTGTATAATCGCATTGTAAATGAGTTAAAGGAATTATATGAAAATATTCTTTATCTTGATATTTATGAATATAAAGTGTTTGAGAATGTTTGCATAAGTTCATAATTTCCTGAAAATCTTCACCTTGATGAAGGCGATATAAAACTTCTTTGGATAATTCGGGAGAAAATCCCTGATAAGTTTTGGTTAAATTATCAGTTTCAATCCAACCACTTGTATAAGGATTATATTTATCAATTAACGGAGGTTTTTGATAAGTTGCTCCTGGTTGTAAAATACGTGTACTCATAGAAGGAGAAACGCGTTTTAAACAGTCAATGATTTTATTGTTGTCATGGGTTAAAATTGCATTAGAATGTTTTCCCATGATTTCTAAATAAATATGGTATTTGACTGTATCTTTGAGTTCATTCATTCCTATCAGTTCAATATCCACAATACGATCTAACTGTACCTGTGAAATCTTTTCAATATAAGCACCTTCTAAATGTTTTCTTAATAACATCGTTAAAGCATTTGGGGTAGCTGGTGTTGGATAAGTTAATTGTGTTAATTGAATTCTTGCATAAACAGGATGAATGGAAATCAATAATTTATAATTCTCCCTTTGTGAACGAATATGAAACAATAGTTCATATTGTGAAATTTGATATATTTTATTAATTCTTCCTCGTGTCAGTTGGTTTTGTAGTTGTTCTACAACACGAGATAACATCATTCCATCATAAGCCATCTTTCATCACCGATAAATAGTATAACATATTTCAAAAAGAATTGACATTAAAGTTACATTCATGTAACATTGTTTCAAAAGGTGGTGGAGAGATTGAAAAAGGGACTTTTGATTATTTTAAGTGGACCAAGTGGTGTTGGGAAAGGAACAGTGCGTCAGGAACTTTTTAAAGATGAAAGTTTAAATTTAGCTTATTCTATTTCAATGACAACAAGAAAACCTCGTCCAACTGAAAAAGAGGGAATTGATTATTTTTTTGTTAGTGAAGAAGAATTTAAGGATAAGATTGAAAAAGGTGAATTATTGGAATATGCCCAGTTTGTAGGGAATTATTATGGAACACCGCAATTTTATGTTGAAAAATTATTAGATGAAGGTAAAAATGTCGTTTTAGAGATTGAAGTGCAAGGAGCATTGCAAGTTATGGCAAAATGCCCACATGCTTTAACGATTTTTTTAGTACCTCCATCACTAGAAGAATTAGAACGTCGTATTCGTGGTCGTCGTACTGAAGAAGAAAGTATTGTACAGGAAAGACTTGCAAAGGCAAGAAAAGAAATTGCAACAAAAGACGAATATAAATATGTTGTAGAAAATGATGATGTTGTGGCAGCCAAAGAAAAAATTGCTCAAATCATTCAAGAGAATTTATAAGACACCTTACTGGTGTTTTTTTATGAATGAATTAACAAATTTATAAGATTTATGTCCCCCTAATCATAGGGTGGGTGAAGCTGATGAAAATGAAAATGAGTTATTTATGGATTGTTATCTGGTGTTTACTTTTAGTGTGTTTGATGAATGATCCTTGGGTAGATTTATTAAGTAATAAAGGATTGCATCTCATCAATGGAGAATATTATCGTTTCGTGACAAGTCTTTTTTTCATGTCAATATTTTTCATATGTTCCTCAATGCGATAACTATGACTTATCTTGATATTTATATTGATCATTATATCAAGGCATGGCATTTGTTTATTATTTCTTTTATTGGTGGCATAATAACGAATTTTATATTTAGCTATATTTATCCTGAAATGACAAGCGTTGGCGGTTCACCAGCTATTTTTGTTTTATTAGGATTGATTTGTATCATGTATTCTAGATTACCTGTTTTTCAGATTTCATCAAAGTATAGCTTGTGGCTTATTGTTTATATTGTTTTTTGTTAAGTTCCTATTTATGTTATGAATATGTCGACATTAGTTATCCATTTGATTGCGTTTGGTGTAGGAATGATGAGTGGAATGATTTATAAAAAATGGATATTTAAGGAGTCAATGCCATGAAAAAAACTGGTCTTTGTCCAAAATGTGGTAGTCAACATATTTTACATGTTCATAATAAGGGATTATGGAAACGTAATAGTTATCATCGGATTACAAGTGGTTATCATACTGTGGATGTGGATAAATATATTTGTCAGGATTGTGGCTATATAGAATCTTATGTTGTTGAAAATGATTTAAAAAATGTAAGGGGAGTGACTGATATGGATATATAGGAAGAATTATATTTAAAAGCAAAGGAACAATATCATCCAGAAGTTGTGTCACCATTTCTTTATGCCCATCATGTTGTATGTGCTTTACAAAGTGAAAATGGTGATATTTATACTGGGTTTTGTATTGAAAGTTGTTCTGGTGTGATGGATTTATGTGCTGAAAGGGTTGCAGGACTTAATATGTATATGCAAAGTGGTCAGACCGTTGTCAAAAGAATGATTGCTTTTCGTGATAAGCCTCCTTATGGAGAAGGCAGTGGTATGCCTTGTGGTGCTTGTCGAGAGTTCTTTATGCAGTTAAATGAAAAAAACAGGATATGGAAATTATGGTGGATTATCAGACACGTCAAATTGTGACATTAAAAGAACTGATACCATTATGGTGGGGTGAAGAGAAATATCAAAATCAATAATATTAAACAGACATGAAGTCTGTTTTTTTATATGAAAATATCAGGAAATATTTTAAAAAGAGTGAATTTATGATAGAATAGGGCAATAGGTGGGTGAGGCTATGTATATTGTGAAAGTATTGGTTGAACATCCTGTACATTCTTTAGATACGACATTTGATTATTTAAGTCATGAACCATTATTAAAAGGTATTCGTGTATGGATTCGTTTTGGTTATCAAAAGATTATGGGATATGTGGAAAGTATTGAAGAAACAAAATTGTCTAAAGAAGAATTAGAAACGCAATCTGGTTTTCGCTATCAATATATTTTAGAAGTGATTGACGAAGAACCATTATTAAATGATGAATTACAGGCACTAGCCTACCAATTATCACGTATGACCTTATCACCACGTATTTCATGTTTACAGGCGATGTTGCCGACGCAGTTAAAACCAGCGACACATCAATCTGTTGGCGTTAAAACTCAGCTATGTGTTCAAGTTATTATAGATAAAGTTGCAAAGACACCCAAACAACAAGAGTGTATGACTTATTTAAAAGAACATTCTGATATTCCTTTAAAAGAAGTACCTTATAGTCGAGCTTTATTAAAGAATTTAGAAAAACAAGGCTGTATTCAAATCATTGAAAAAGAAGTTTATCGCCAACCTTTTTCCATCAAACATCAAGCCAAACATATTCAACTCACTCCACAACAACAAAAAGTCGTAGATGGTATTATTGCACATCAAGGAAGAGTGGCTTTATTGCATGGTGTTACTGGGTCAGGAAAAACAGAAGTTTATTTAACATTAGCTGCTCATTATTTAAAACAAAATCAAACTGTGATGATGTTGGTGCCAGAAATCTCTTTAACACCGATGATGGTAGAAGTTTTTAGAGAGCGTTTTGGTAATCAGGTCGCTATTTTGCATTCGCGATTATCACAAGGTGAAAAATATGATGAATACCGTCGTATTAAGCGTCAGGAAGTTGGCGTTGTGGTGGGGGCGAGATCCGCTATATTTGCGCCATTAGAAAATATTGGTATCATTATTTTAGATGAGGAACATGATTCAAGTTATAAACAAGAAAGTAAACCACGTTATTTAACATCTCAATTAGCAAAAATACGTGCGAAGACACATCATGCCAGTGTTGTTTTAGGAAGTGCAACACCTTCTCTTGAAAGCTACGCGAGAGCTTTAAAAGGTGTTTATGATTTATATGAGTTACCTGAACGTATTAATCAAAAACCATTACCACAGGTGGAAATTGTTGATATGATTCAAGAAACCCGTCAACGTAACTATTCTTTATTTTCAAAAAAGATGCAACAAAGTATTCAACAAACGATTGATAAAGGGGAACAAGTCATTCTTTTATTGAATAAAAGAGGCTATGCAACCTATGTTCAATGTCAAGATTGTGGTGAGGTTTTAAAATGTCCTCATTGTGATGTGACATTGACAGATCATCGTAGTGAACATAAATTGAAATGTCATTATTGTGAGTATATGATGGATTATCCTGATATTTGTCCTCATTGTGGTTCTACACATTTAAAAAGTGTTGGTTATGGAACGCAAAAGATTGAAGAAGAAATTGAAAAGATGTTTCATGGTGCCAGTGTGATTCGTTATGATGTGGATACGACTCGTCAAAAAAATGGTCATTTAAAATTATTAGAAAAATTCAGAAATAAAGAAGCGAATATTTTACTAGGTACGCAGATGATTGCGAAGGGATTAGATTTTGAAGATGTCACTTTTGTTGGTGTTTTGAACGCTGATTTAAGTTTGAATATTCCTGATTTTCGTGCCAGTGAAAGAACATTTCAATTGTTATGCCAGGTTTCTGGCAGAAGTGGTCGAGGGCAAAAACAGGGACATGTGATTATTCAAACCTATAATCCTGACCATTACGCTTTAACCTGTGCAGCCAAACATGACTATGTATCTTTCTTTCATCAGGAAATGAAATATCGTCAAAAAGCAAAATACCCTCCATATTGTCATATGGTCAGTATTTTAATTCAGTCGAAACAAGAAAAATGGATTCATCAAGTAGCAATGGATGTGAAAAATTATTTACAGAGTCATAGTCAACAAACAATTATCCTAGGTCCAGCCAAAAGTACAATCTATAAAATGCAGGATATTTATCGTGAACGTATATTAGTTAAGTTTTTACACTTACAAGATATTTATGAGGCATTAAATGCTGTTAATGATTATTATAATAAACAACAAAAAGGAAAGGTTAGGGTTGTGTGTGATTTTAACCCTTATTCACAAATATAATTATGGAAAGACAATTAGTATTAGAAATATTATTAAAATTCAAACAAGAACAAAGTTATTTGAATTTAACGATTAATCAGTATTTTAAACGTTATTCATTAACACGCCAACAAAAAGATTTTATAACAAGAGTTGTCTATGGAACAGTTCAAAATATGTTGTTGTTGGAATATATTTTAAAACCACATTTACATATGCGTGTCAAAGCTTTTGAAAAAATGCTTTTATTAATGAGCATTTATCAACATGAAATGATGGATAATATTCCTGATTATGCAATTATCAATGAAGCTGTCGAACTTGCGAAAAAGAAAAAGGAATGAAAACAGCACGTTTTATTCATGCGATTCTACAAAATGTTTTTCAATCGTCTTATCAATTGGATGATTTACCACCATTAGAAAGATTATCCATTGAAACAAGTCATCCTCTATGGCTTGTAAAGATGTTGAATAAACAATATGGCTATGAGGAAACAGTGCGTATCTGCCAAGCATTTTTAGATGTGCCAGGCCATTGTGCTAGAGTCAATACACTTTTAACTTCACAAGTTGAAATGTTACAAGATGATAAATGGCAAAAAGCCAAATTATCACCGGATGGTCTTTATTACAGGGAACATCATATTGCCTCAACAGAAGCTTTTGTAAAAGGCTATGTGACGATTCAAGATGAATCAAGTCAACTTGTTGCCAGGTTGTTAAATCCTAACGCTGAGGATTATGTTTTGGATATGTGTGCGGCACCAGGGAGTAAGACATCACATTTAGCGATGTTAATGCAAAACCAGGGATGTATTGAAGCCTATGATTTATACGAACATAAAATAGAATTAATCAAACAACAAATGGAACGTCTACATGTGATAAATGTGAAAACACATGTTGGGGATGCAACAATGTTAAAAGAGATTTATCCAGCACAAACATTTGATAAAATTTTATGTGATGCACCATGTAGTGGACTTGGTGTTTTAGCTAGAAAACCAGAAATTAAGTATCATGACAGCAGTGCTATGGATGAAATTATGGCGATTCAAGAAAAATTATTGGAAAATGCATATTTTTTATTGAAAAAGGTGGTAATATTGTATATAGTACCTGTACAATCAATAAAAAAGAAAATGAAAAACAAATAGAAAAATTCATGATAAAGTATCCTGATATGAAAAAAGAAAAGAATTAACGATTTTACCATATAAGTATCATAGTGATGGTTTTTATATGTGTTTATTAGAAAAGGAATGAAAATATGAAATTGATTTATGATTATACCCAAGAACAAATGATTGATGCTTTTCAAGAATTAGGTGAAAAGAAATTTAGAGCGACTCAAGTCTTTGAATGGCTATATCGTCAAAATGTACAATCTTTTGAACAAATGAATAATTTGTCTTTAAGTTTAAGAGATAAATTATCTCAAACTTATTGTATTGGACCTTTTAAGATTGTTGAAAAACAGGTTTCAAAAGATGGGACAATCAAATATCTTCTGGAATTAAGTGATGGAGGATTGATTGAAACAGTTTTGATGATTCATGATTATGGTAGAAGTCTTTGTGTTACTAGTCAATTAGGCTGTAATATGGGATGTCGTTTTTGTGCCAGTGGTTTGTTGAAGAAACAAAGAAATTTAACTGCAGGTGAAATGGTTAATCAGGTTTTAACTGTGATGCTAGATACGAATGAAAGAGTCAGTCATGTGGTTGTTATGGGAACGGGGGAACCTTTTGATAACTATGATGCTGTGATGGATTTTGTACGTATTATCAATCATCCCAAAGGATTAGCGATTGGGGCTAGACATATTACGATTTCAACTTGTGGTTTATGTGAAGCTATTGAACGTTATAGTCATGAAGGCATTCAAACCAATTTAGCGATTTCTTTACATGCCCCTAATGATGAAATTAGGGATCAGTTAATGCCAATCAATAAACGCTATCCAATGGATGTTTTAAGAAAAGCAATCGATGATTATATTAAAAAAACGAATCGACGTGTGACTTTTGAATATATTCTTTTAAGAGGGGTTAATGATGAATTGAAACATGCCAGACAATTGGCACACTATATCAGAGGACTCAATGCCTATGTCAATTTGATTCCTTATAATGCAGTGGATGAGCATGGTTATCAACAATCTCGACCTCAGGATGTAGAAGCGTTTAAAAGTGAATTGTTACGTTTAAAAATCAATGTGACATTACGCAAAGAACATGGTAGTGATATAGATGGAGCATGTGGACAGTTACGTGCCATGAAAGTAGGTGAACAAAATGCAAATCATCGTTAAAAGTGATATTGGACGTGTCAGAAAAGTCAATCAGGATGATGTCCGTTTTTATCAAAAAAATGATCATGAATGCTTGATTGTTTTATGTGATGGTATGGGTGGGCATAATGCTGGTGAGATTGCATCGCAAATGGTATGTGATGATATTATTGACAATTATCGTAATCATGAGCTGCTTACAGATGAACAGCATATTCATGACTGGATGTTATCAGCTATTTATCATGCTCATCATATGGTAGCAACCAAAAGTCATGAATCACCTGCCTATGAAGGTATGGGAACAACGATTGCTTTGGTTTTATGCGTTGATGATCAGGTTTATATTTCTCATGTTGGAGATTCACGTGTCTATCAGGTTAGTGATGAATTAATCCAGTTAACGAAAGATGATACGCTTGTCAATGTACTTGTTGATTCAGGAACTATTTCGCAAGCTGAAGCAAAAGTTCATCCACAAAAGAATATATTATTACAAGCAGTAGGTGTCAGTGATGCTTTAAATCCTTCATTCATAACAAAACAAATGAATCAGGGTATGTTATTGATTTGTTCTGATGGTTTGTATAATTCATTAAGTGATATACAAATTTTAGATATTTTACATTTGCCTGACGATCTTGAAACAAAAGCTTGTCAATTAATTGATACAGCTAATACATATGGAGGTCAGGACAATATCAGTTTTGCACTTATTATCACAAAAGGAGTTGTTGATTTATGAGTTTAGTCAATAAAAAAATAGCTGGACGTTATCAATTAAAAAGACTCATTGGACAAGGTGGAATGGCAGATGTCTACGAGGCTGAGGATATGATTCTACAAAGAACAGTAGCTGTTAAAATTATGCGTTCTTCTCTAACTGGAGATCCTGTTTATGTGACACGTTTCCATCGTGAAGCGAGTGCAGCTGCCGCTTTATCACATAAAAATATTGTTGAAATTTATGATGTCGGTGATGAAAAAGACGATTATTATATTGTTATGGAATATGTACCTGGGCAAACGTTAAAAGAATTGATTCATAAGCGTGGGGCTTTGCATTATGTTGAGGCTGTTGATATTATGAAACAGGTTGTCAGTGCGACAGCAAAAGCTCATTCTACAGGAATTATTCATCGTGATTTAAAACCTCAAAATATCATGGTAACAGATAGTGGGGTTGTAAAAATTGGTGATTTTGGAATTGCTTCTATTCAATCATTATCTCAAGTAACACAAACTGATACGATTATGGGTTCGCTTCATTACTTGGCTCCAGAAATTGCACGTGGGGAAAAAGCAACAGCACAAAGCGATATCTATGCTTTAGGAATTGTATTTTATGAGTTATTAAGAGGTGAAGTTCCTTTTAATGGTGAATCACCCGTCAATATTGCCTTAAAACATATGCGCGATGATATGCCGTCTGTACGTGCTTTTAATCCATCAATTCCTCAATCAGTAGAAAATATTATTATTAAGGCAACAGCCAAAAATATAAAAGATCGTTATTATAGTGCTTCACAGATGTTAGAAGACTTAGTTCATTGTTTAGAGGCTGAACATATTAATGACGAAAAAATATCGTTTGATTATGAAGAAGATCAGGAATTAGCAACAATTGTGGCTGAAGATAAAGATTTTTTCACTCAAACACAGTCACATACACATCTTCCTATTGAAGAAGATGAAGAAAAGGCACCAAAACGTTCTCATAAGAAAATGATAATGATTATTGGAGCGAGTGTTATTGGGGTTTTGGCTATTTTATTAGCTGTATATTTCTTATTTATGCAGCCATCTCAATCTTTTGAAATGCCTGATGTTTTGAATTTAACTGAACAGGAAGCTATCACTTTATTAGAACAAAAAGAACTCCAAGTGGATAAAAATATTACTTATGAATTAAGCGATGATGTAGAAGAAGGAAAAGTTATTTCCAGTGATCCTATCGCTAAAACACAAGTGAAAAAAGGTGACGAAATCAGTTTGGTTGTATCATCAGGACAATATGTTGTTATTGGTAATTATGTTGGGAAAAATTATGATACAGTAGCTGAGGAATTAAAAGAGCTTGGTTTTGATGTTAAGAAAGAAGAAAGAATAGACGAACAAACTAAGGGAACAATCCTAGAGCAATCGCTTGAAGTAGGCGAAAAAATAGATCCAAATAGTCAAAATAAAACCATATCTTTTGTTGTGTCAAAAGGATATAGTGCAGTCGTTCCTAATGTTTATGGGCAAGATATTCAAAAAGCTAAAAGCATTTTAGAAGATGCTGGTTTTGTGGTGAACTTAAGTGTATTAGATCCTCCAACTTCAGTGGAAGTTATCAAAACCATGAAATTAAATGTTGTTGAAAGACAATCTTTAGATGCTTTTACAACGGTATATAAAAAAGGTGAAAAGATTACACTGTATTATTATAATACGAAACCTGAAATACCTGAAACACCAACAGATAATAACAACAATAACAATACAACGACACCAAGTACAGATACACCTGCTAATACGCAGCCAGCAGGTGAACAAACAACAACAGGACAATGAGGGAGATAAATGCAAAAAGGACAAATTATTAAAGCACTTGCAGGATTTTATTATGTAGAATCTAATGGACAGGTCTATCAATGTAAAGCACGTGGGAAATTTAGAAAAGATGCATTAAAACCGTTAGTTGGAGATTATTGTGAATTCTCAATTGAAAATGAAACTGAGGGCTATATTTTACGTCTGTTGCCACGTCAAAATAGTTTGATTCGTCCACCTATCTGTAATGTTGATCAAGCTTTACTTGTTTTTTCAGCAAAAGAGCCAGATATGAATCTTTTGTTGTTGGATCGTTTCTTGATTTTAATTGAGCATCTTCAAATTCAACCAGTGATTTGTATATCCAAAATGGATTTGGTTGATGAAAGTCATATTCATAGTTTAATGAAGCCTTATGAAGAGGCTGGATATCATGTTATTTATGTGAGTTCTAAGGAAAAACAAGGAATAGAAGAAGTGAAAAAGATTTTTAAAGATCGAATAACAGTGATTACGGGGCAAAGTGGAGTTGGAAAATCAAGTTTACTGAATGCTTTAGATATTCATTTACAGATTGATACCAATGAGATTTCTAAAGCTTTAGGTCGAGGGAAACATACGACTAGACATGTGGAATTAATTGCGATGTATGATGGTTATGTGGCTGATACACCTGGTTTTTCATCATTGGAATTAAAGATTGAACCAACTGAATTAGCCCAAAGTTATCATGATTTTGCTAAACTTTCAAAACAGTGTAAGTTTCGAGGATGTTTACATGAAAGCGAACCTCATTGTGCTGTTAAAGAAGCAGTTGAAAATGGTGAGATTGCTGCTTCAAGATATGAACACTATTTAACATTCTTAAAAGAAAGTAAGTTATTAAAGGAGAAAAAATATGGTTAAGGTAGCACCTTCAGTTTTATCGGCAAATTTTGCTGAGTTAAAAAAAATTTAGACTCTATCAAAGAATGTGGAGCTGATTGGATCCATTATGATGTCATGGATGGACATTTTGTTCCTAATATTTCTTTTGGATATAGTATTTTAAATGATATTTCAAAAGTGACAGATTTATATCTTGATGTTCATTTAATGATTGAAAAGCCAATGAAATATGTTGATGAATTTATTCAAGCTCATGCATCATTAATAACAGCCCACATAGAAGCATTTGATAGTGAAGAAGAAGTCAAAGCGTTTATTCAACATGTACATTTGCAAGGTATTGATGTTGGTTTAAGTATCAAACCGGCTACACCAGTTGAATCACTGCTTCCGTATTTAGATATGTTGGATTTGATTTTGGTTATGAGTGTAGAACCAGGTTTTGGTGGACAGAAATTTCAAGAACAGGCATTAGCCAAGATTCAACAACTTTGCAAGTTGCGTCAAAATCATTCCTTTTTGATTGAAGTGGATGGTGGTATCAATGATTCTACAGGGTTATTATGTAAACAAGCTGGAGCAGATGTTTTAGTAGCTGGAAGTTATGTTTTTCATGCTGAAAATCGAAAGGCTGCAATTGATTCATTAAAATGAAAATAGGAATTTATGGTAGCATGAATGTTGGTTGTGTTCATGATGATACAATTGATTATATTGGGGTTGATCAAGGTGTCTACCATCTTTATCATCAAGGTATTACACCAATCATTGCTATTGGAGATATGGATTCAATTGAAGATGATAATATTTTAAATCATCTTCAGATTCGACGTTATTCCAGCATTAAAGATGACACAGATACAGCTTTAGCTATTCAATATGCTATTGATCATGGTTATGATTGTATTGATTTATATGGTGTTACACATCAAAGAATGGATCATTTTATGGCTGTTTTATGTCTATTAGAAAAATATCAGGATATAGCAATAACTGTTTATGATGAATGGAATAAAATCTTTGTTTTAAAACCTGGTAAGCATCAAATTTTTAAGGAACAGTATTATTATTTTTCTATCTTTGCCTTTGATGAAAGTGTTATAACTTTAACTGATTGTCATTATCCATTACAGCACTATCATTTAAAAAGAAATGATCCACTATGTGTATCTAATCAAATGAATGGCGAATATGCTTATATTGAAAATAGTCAAACCATACTTTTCATTCAATCTCGATCATAAAGGAGGAAGGAAATATGTATCAAATAGTTTCAGATGGTTCATGTGATTTAGAACAATCACTTGTTGAAAAATATCATATTCAGGTTGTACCATTTTATATTACGGTTGATGGTGTTCACCATCAAAAAGAAAAAAGATATTGAAGTGCATGCTTTTTATCAATACATGGTTGATCATAAAGATGTCTTTCCTAAAACATCCATGCCTTCCATTGAAGATTACATACAGACATTTACTAAAATTTTAGATCAACAAGAAGATATTATTTGCATTTGTATTACAACAAAATTTTCTGGTTCATATAATAGTGCCATGAATGCCAAAATGATGCTAGAAGACAAATACCCAGAACGTCGTATCACAATTATCGATGCAACTGTAAATACTGTTTTACAAGGATTATTAGTGATTGAAGCTGCTAAAATGAAAGAAAACGGTCTTGTTTATGATGAAGTTATACAAAAAATCGAAGAAATCAAAACAACAGGACGTATTTTCTTTACTGTAGGTAATTTTGAATATTTGATTCATGGTGGTAGAATTGGAAAAGTTGCAGGTGTAGCAGCAAAAACATTGGGCATTCGTCCCTTGATTGTTCTTCATGATGGTGAAATCTTTGCGGTGGGTGTCACACGTGGTCGAGAAAAATCTAAACAGAAAGTATTAGAAAAAACAATTCAATATTTTAAAGACAATCAACTTTCTCCTTGTGATTATCGTTTTTGTGTTGGCTATGGTTATGATCGTGTAGAAGGAGAAGTATTCAAAGAAAAGTTACAGACAGCTTTATTGCAAGCTTTTCCTGATTATGATGTGCCTATTTTGATTCAACAAATTGGTGCTACCATTGGTGTGCATACTGGACCTTATCCAATTGGAGTCGGTATATTAAAAAATATGATCTTTAGGAATAATTCCTAAAGATTTTTTGTATAGTTTTCAAAAAACGAAACAAGCTAAAAAAGAAATATAATTTTAGCACTTTATTGTTGACAGTGCTAAAAAACGTGCTATACTATAGTTAGCACTTGAGTATAAAGAGTGCTAAAGGAGTGATCGATATGAATATTGAAAAATGGACAACAGCCATGCAAGAAGCTATGCAAAAGGCAATGCAACAAGCTTTAGGTATGTCTTGTCAAGTTGTTGATGTGGAAGATTTTCTTTTGGCTTTATTAGAAGATACAAGTGGTATCTTCTATCGTGTACTTTCTAAAGCAAATGTAAATATTCAGCAGTTAACAACATTTTTAAGAAATAAACAACAACAAAAATCAAGAGTCAATGGTATTGATGAAAGTCAAATGAGAATTTCATATGATTTAAATCAATTATTCATCAAAGCTCAAAAAGTGATGAGTGACTATAAAGATGAATATACAAGTGTTGAACATTTGATTATGGCAATGTTTGAAGTGCAATCAAGTTTTATTCAAGATATGATTCGCCAATATCATTTAAATAAAAAAGAAATTGAAAAGATTATTAAAGAAATGCGAGGTGGCAATATGGTCGATAATCCACAACCAGAAAATCAATATGAAGTTTTAACAAAATATGGTAGAGATCTAATTCAAGATGTAAAAGATGGAAAATTAGATCCAGTTATTGGACGTGATGAAGAAATTAGACGTGTCATTCAAATTCTTTCACGTAAAACAAAAAACAATCCTATTTTAATCGGTGAACCAGGTGTAGGGAAAACAGCTATTGTTGAAGGTTTGGCATGGCGTATCTTTAAAAATGATGTGCCTGTCAGCTTACAAAATAAAACATTGTATGAACTTGATTTAGGCGCATTAGTCGCTGGAGCAAAATATCGTGGTGAATTTGAAGAAAGATTAAAAGCAGTTTTAAATGAAATTAAAAAATCTGAAGGAAATATCATCTTATTTATTGATGAAATTCATCAATTGGTTGGTGCTGGAAAAACAGATGGTGCTATGGATGCAGCAAACTTATTAAAACCAATGTTAGCACGTGGAGAATTGCATTGTATTGGAGCCACAACTTTAGATGAATATCGTATGTATATTGAAAAAGATGCTGCTTTAGAAAGACGTTTCCAAAAAGTTCAAGTTGATGAACCTGATAGTGATGATACAATCGCAATATTACGTGGATTAAAAGATAGTTTTGAATCTCATCATGGTGTACAAATTACAGATAGTGCTATTGTGGCAGCTGTGAATATGAGTGAACGTTATATTACTGATCGTTTTTTACCAGATAAAGCGATTGATTTGATTGATGAAGCTTGTGCTTCTGTACGTATGGAAATTGATTCTTTACCTGAAGAATTAGATGTTATTACAAGAGAAAAGAATCGTTTGGAAATGGAACGTATTTCCATTGAAAAAGAAGATAAAAATGCAGATAATGAAAAACGTTTAGATGAAATTAAAAGTCGTATTGCATCTTTAGATGAACAGGTGACAGGATTAACAGACAAATGGAAAGACGAAAAGAAGGCTTTGGATCATATTAAAGAATTAAAAGATCAAAAAGTCAGATATGAAGCTTTAAAGGATAAATATGAAACGGAAGGTAATTTAGAAGAAGCTTCAAAAATCAAATACGAAACATTACCTCGTATTAATAAAGAAATTGCTGATTATCAATCTCAAGAATCAGATGATGCCTTGTTACAAGAAAAAGTCAGTGTTGATACAGTTAGTGAAGTGATTGCCAGATGGACAGGTATTCCTATTCAAAAATTAATGGAATCCGAAAGAGAAAAATTATTACATCTTGATGATACATTAAGAAAAAGAGTCATTGGACAAGATGAAGCGATTGAAAAAATCTGTGATGCGATTTTAAGATCACGTGCTGGTATTAATGATGAAAATCGACCAATTGGTTCATTCATGTTCTTAGGTCCAACAGGAGTGGGAAAAACTGAAGTCGCAAAGAGTTTAGCTGAACAATTATTTGATAGTGAGAAAAATATAGTCCGTATTGATATGAGTGAGTATATGGAAAAGTTTAGTGTATCTCGTTTATTAGGAGCACCTCCAGGATATGTTGGTTATGAAGAAGGCGGACAGTTAACAGAAGCTGTTCGACGTGCACCATATAGTATTGTTTTATTGGATGAAATTGAAAAAGCTCATCCTGAAGTCTTTAATGTTTTATTACAAGTTTTAGATGATGGTCGTATAACTGATTCTAAAGGAAATGTTGTTAGCTTCAAGAATACCATTATCATTATGACTTCTAATATTGGTTCTCAATATTTGTTACAAGGTAATAATGAAGAAACAAGAAAACAAGTGGAAATGGAATTAAAAGCCCATTTTAAACCAGAATTTTTAAATCGTATAGATGAAATTGTTATGTTTAACTCATTAGATCATCAAATTGTTTATAAGATTATTGATAAGTTTATTGGGCAACTTTCTTCTCGTCTAGAACAACAAAATATTTCTGTTCAAGTTTCTCAGGCAGCGAAAGAAGAAATTGCATTAGAAGGATTTGATCCAACATTTGGTGCAAGACCTTTAAAACGTTTTATTCAAAGTCATATTGAAACATTAGTCGCAAAAGAAATGATTAAAGGAACAATTCAAAAAGATGATAACATTATGATTGATTATCAAAATCAACAATTTGTGATTCAAAAGGTATAAGATAAACAGGTTAGTAGAAGATGATTTTACTAACCTTTATTTTATAAGTTCATAAAATACAAAATTTGTTATCAACTATTATTGAAATTGAATAATAATATTGATTATTTATGATATTATGTATGTTGAAAGAATTGATAAAATTTGTGGTAACATTTTATTTGGCTTAAAATATTATAATGAATTTAAAATATAGATCTTTGAATTCTGAGAAATTTTGTAGTATTATGGGTATACTGATAGAGGTATTGGAATGTATCAAAATTGGTTTTTCTGTTCCAATTAAAAACAGTTCTAAAAAAGATACAAAATGTATCAAAAAAGCGGTGATCCCCACCATCATAAAGAGGGAACAAAAAAGTTGGACTAGAGAAATAAACTCTAGTCCTTATTTATTAGGAAAAACAGTATGAGCAAAAATAATGAAATGTATAGGTTAGTAGTAGTCAATATTGTGACTATTTAAGACAATTTGATTATAGAGTGAGTTATAATTTAGGTACAAAAAAATTGAGACGTTTTGTGGGTGTTTTGTTTGAAATCAATTCATGTAAATATTTTGCGCCTCTTTCATCTCCTAAGGCAAAACATATGCTTATGAAAAATCAAATAGATTTTTATAAGATTGATCGTGGTAAACTTGGAGCTATTAATCTCAATAATATGATACCTGTAATCGATGGTGAGTATAAGTATGCAAATATTCATATTGATGACACATGAGAGAAAGTATAGAATTTTATTAAGAAATCAATTACATTGGTTGAATCGTCATGGTGTGAATCTAAGATATAAAGCAAAGAAACTCTATGAAAATAGAATAAATGATACACTACCACGAAGAATAAAAAACAGATGTTGTGATTTAAAGTTATTAGAACAAAAATGTATTGAATATTCCAAAAATACAGAAAAATAATATTCAATAAAAGTTTCATATGAAGAAAAGGTCGATTCATAGAAAAAGAGCATTTCTTTTTCCTTTTTATATCTTATAAAATATGTTAAAATAGCCAAAGGAGGAAGTTATGCAAAGATATTTTATAGATGATAAAAATATAGAGGGAACATTGATTCATATTGACCCTTATAATCATAAACATATGCAACGTGTCATGCGTTATCGTCAAGGTGATCAAGTGATTTGTATTTTACCTGATCAGCATGTTTACATATATGAAATTATGGATATAGAAAAAGGTATTCTCCAACAAAAAGAAGAATTAATAGAGAATAACGAATTAGATGTTGAAGTGACTTTAATCTATGGCTTACCTAAAAATGATAAATTTGAATGGGTATTACAAAAAGCTACAGAATTAGGTGTTTCAAGAATTGTTCCATTTTTATCAAAGCGTAGTGTTATTAAAACAGATGAAAAAAACTTTGAAAAAAGCGTGAACGTTATTTACGTATTTTAAAAGAAGCGAGTGAACAATCTTGTCGTCAAAGAATACCTGAATTAACATCATTAGCGAAACTATCACAATTAAAAGATTATTTAAGTGATGTGAATCTAGTCGCTTATGAAGAAGAAAGTCGTCAAGGTGAAAAAACGACCTTTGAAAAAGCATTGCAAAAGAATTATCAATCTATCACCATTGTGATTGGGCCTGAGGGTGGCTTTGATGAAAGTGAAATTGTAAAAATGAAGGATTATGGTTTTGAAAGCTGTGCATTAGGAAAAAGAATTTTACGCAGTGAAACAGCGCCGTTATACATGTTAAGTGTCATAGGATTTAGTAGGGAGTTGATGTCATCATGGGATTTATAGAAAGTTTGAATAAGATAGGAGTTGATATTACTTTCTCAAACACAATTATATCAAGATATAGAAAATCATCGTTCTTTTCTAGAAAAGATGGGTTTATCTTCTAAGATCAAATCTGCATTTGATTTATTTTCATATGAAATTATTTATCGTGGTTTATTAACACAAAATCAAATTGAAAATATATATGAAGCTTTTTTAAATCAACATTATGATTTATTAGATTATTTAAATTATGATGAAAAACGAAAAATGTTTAATAATGATATTGCTAAATTACTAGAAACAGCACCACATTTTGTTGATCAAGAAAGTCAAGTAACGATTTATATTCCATATCTTGAACCTTTTGTCAATCAACGATATACACATGATTATCAAATGTTATTATTAAAACAACATCGTGAATATGTTCAAAATTTTCAAGTTAATCTGCAAACACCTATTGATATGTATGGTTATGGTATTTTTCGAACAGGTTTTACATCTTTGCAAAATGTTTATGAAGATGAACGTCATATTTGTATGTATTTTGATCCGTTAAAAACAATTTATATCTTTAAAAAAGATAATCATGAATTTTTAAATAAAGTGATTATTCAAGATGATAAAGCTAAATGTGATGTATTATTAGATGATGTGAAACAGATTGCTTATGATATTGAAAATTATTTATATCGTGATTGTTTAGAAAAATTGAAAGATTTAGAATATATATCTTTAAAAAATTATAAGAAAATTATTAAGAAATATAAGTAGAAAGGATTTTTATGAAAAAAGTTGCATTTTTAACATTGGGTTGTAAAGTCAATACGTATGAATCGGAAGCAATGCTGAAGCTTTTTCATGATGCCGGATATGAGAGTGTTGATTTTAAAGAATTGGCTGATGTGTATGTGATAAATACATGTACTGTAACCAATACGGGTGATTCTAAATCACGTCAAATGATTCGTAAAGCGATTCGACAAAACCCTCAAGCGACAGTATGTGTTGTGGGATGTTATAGTCAAGTAGCCAGTGAAGAGGTCGCTCAAATTGAAGGAGTTGGCGTTGTTTTAGGAACGCAGTTTAGAAATCGTATTGTGGAATTTGTCGAAGAATATAGACGTACGAAACAAACTGTTATTCATGTGGCAGATGTGATGAAACTATCACGTTTTGAAGATTTAGATATTGATGAATTTACAAGAAATACACGAGCCTTTTTAAAGATTCAAGATGGTTGCAATAACTTTTGTACGTATTGTATTATTCCTTATGCAAGGGGAGAATTCGTTCAAGAGATAAAGATAGTGTTTTAAAACAAGCTCAAAAATTAGTGGAACATGGTTTTGTTGAAATTGTTTTAACAGGTATTCATACAGCTGGCTATGGTCAAGATTTTGATGATTATAGTTTTTATGATTTATTGGTTGATTTAACTACACAAGTTAAAGGGTTAAAAAGACTGAGAATTTCATCTATTGAAATGAGTCAAATCACTCATGAAATCATTGATTTAATTGCGACATCTCCAATCATTGTTGATCATTTACATATTCCTATTCAATCAGGATGTGATAAAATCTTAAAGAAGATGAATCGTCATTATACAACGAAAGAATTCGCTCAAAAAATTCAGGAACTTAAAGTTAAGTTACCAAGTTTATCTATTACAACTGATGTGATTGTTGGTTTCCCTGGTGAAACAGATGAAGATTTTCAATCTACATATAAATGGATTGAAGAGATGCATTTTAACCAATTACATGTTTTTCCATACTCACCACGAAAAGGCACACCAGCTGCTAGAATGAAAGAACAGGTAGATGGAAAAACCAAACATCAAAGAGTGAAAACATTGATGGAGTTATCACATCAATTACAACATGATTTTGCTTATAAGCAAATTGGAAAAACTTTAGAAGTCTTAATTGAAGAACCTGATGGTGATGCAATGATTGGTCATGCATCGAATTATTTAAAAGTGAAAACAAAATTATCAAAAGATTCAGTAGGGCATATTTATCGTGTGTTGATTGAAGAATGTCAAGATACGATATTGATAGGAAGTGTTGTGAGTGAAGAAAATTAATGAATTATTTGCAGTTGATGCTGATTTTAAAATTCAATCCATTTATAGTGATTCACGTTATGTTGGAAAAGATTCGATATTCTTTTGTATTGATGGTTTAAGTGTTGATGGACATAAATATATTGAAGATGCTATTTTTCAAGGTGCCAAATGTATTGTTTATTCTAAACCTCTCACATTTAAGCATAAAGATGTTTTGTATATTAAAGTTGATAATGTTTTAGATGAATTGAATAGGGTTGCGATTTATTTTATGATCATCCTAGTTACAAGATGACAATGATTGGTGTGACTGGCTCCAGTGGCAAAACAATCGTGGCTTTAATGATTAAAAATGCGTTATCAAAATATTTAAAAATGGGCTATATTGGAACTAACAATATTGAATATGCTGGCATTATTGAACAATGCCCTTATACAACACCTGAAACAATTTTCCTTCAAAGACATTTAAATGATATGGTTAAAAAAGATGTGAAAGGTGTAACATTGGAAGTTTCCAGTCATGGTTTAGCATTAAAAAGAGTTGATAGTGTTCATTTTGATATAGGTATTTTTACAAATGTTTATGAAGAACATCTTGATTTTCATGGAACTATGGAAAATCTAATGGCTTCTAAAGCTAAATTATTTTCATTACTTGATGAAAAAGGATATGCTATTTTAAATACGGATGAAGTACGTTTTTATAATCTGGTTAAAGATGAAGTAAAATGTCATATTTTGACTTATGGAATAGAACATAGGGCAGATGTCATGGCAAGAAATATTGAGATTTTTATTGATCATACTGAATTTGATTTACAGGTTAATGAAGAAATGAGACATGTTTCTGTACCTATTTTGGGCCGATTCAATATTTCCAATGTGTTAGCTGTCATTACTGCTTTATTAGCGTTAGAAATACCAATAGCTCAAATCATTAATATGGTTGAAAATGTTCAAGGTGTAGATGGACGTATGGAACTTTTAAAACATCCTTATCCATTTCATGTGATTGTTGATTATTGTCAACATGCTAAAAGCTTTGAAAAAGTCTTTCAATTTGCCCAAAAAGTAAAAAAAGATGGTCGTATTATTGCTGTATTTGGGGCACCGGGTAAAAAGAATTACAATAAACGACAAAAGATTGGTAAATTAGCAAATCAGTATTGTGATCAGGTCATTTTAACGGCTGAAGATAATCGAGATGAAGATATTCAAGATATTTGTTTAGATATTCAAAAATATATTGAAAAACCTGTAAGTGTTATTATAGAAGATCGTCGTATTGCGATTGAACAGGCTATTGAAATAGCTAATCGCAATGATATTATTTTGATTCTTGGGAAAGGACATGAACAGTTTATGGCATCTGCCATTGGAAATGATCCTTATCCTGGAGATAAATATGTTGCTTTAGAAGCAATTTATAAAATTTTTAAAGGAGAAGATGATGATGGAAAAGAAATGGAACAAATTTATTGATCACACAGTTTTAAAAGCAAACGCAACAAAAGATGATATTACAAAATTATGTGAAGAAGCAAAGCAATATGATTTTGCATCTGTTTGTGTAAATCCAACATGGGTTAACTATTGTGCAGAATATTTAAAAGATAGCGATGTCAAAGTGTGTACAGTGATTGGATTCCCATTAGGAGCCAATACTTCTACTGTGAAAGCATTTGAAACTCAAAAAGCTATTGAAGAAGGTGCTGATGAAGTAGATATGGTTATTAATATTGGTGCTTTAAAAGCTGGTGATATTGAAATGGTTTATCAAGATATTCAAGATGTTGTTGATGCGAGTCAAGGGCATTGTGTGAAAGTGATTATTGAAACATGCTTATTAACAGATGAAGAAAAAGTCATAGCTTGTAAACAAGCAATGAAAGCACATGCGGCTTTTGTAAAAACATCAACTGGTTTTTCAACAGGTGGTGCCACTGTTTATGATGTTGCTTTAATGAAAAAAACAGTAGGAGATCAATGTGAAGTCAAAGCAAGTGGTGGTGTAAAAACATTTGCTGATATGGAAGCTATGGTCGAAGCTGGTGCGACACGTATTGGAACTTCATCAGGGATTTCATTGATGAATCATGAATAAAGCAAAAAAATGAAAATATCAAGCGTGAAATATATAAAAAAACTTGATTTTCTGTGAGTATCAAGGTATAATAACGCTTGTATTTCGTGTCAGTAAAGGGGGAAGTTCAATATGGCAAAAACTGTAGTAAGAGAAAATGAATCATTAGATGATGCATTACGTCGTTTTAAAAGACAAGTTTCTAGAACAGGTACCCTTGCAGAAGCTCGTAAAAGAGAATTTTATGTTAAGCCTGGTTTAAAACGTAAAATGAAATCAGAAGCTGCTAGAAAAAATAAAGGTAAACAAAGATAAGAAGAACTTTTGGTTCTTCTTTTTTGTTTTTTATCATATATTCCACTGAGGTGGTATTGTGCTCATTGTTGATAAGGAAAGTTTATGTATATATGATTTTCTTGAGGTTTTCTTGATGGATAGTCATGTTTTTAAAATTCAAATGCGTGATTATACTTTGATTATTAGAGGACATCATTTACAGATGGAATACTATGATCAAAAAGAAATCCGTTTGCATGGACATGTGAAAGTGATTGAGTATGATGAAAATAGGGTATGATTATTATAGTGTTGATGAAACATTTATCTATGCTTTATTAATATTTGTTAAAAAGAAGAAACTGAAATTATTACATTTGCAAAAACATGATACACATTTTTTCTTTTATTTACCCGTCTATCAAAGATATAGTTTAAGAAAATGGGAATATCCTTATCAATATATCAAAACTGTAGGATTATTGAAATATGTTTTTTTCTTATCAAGACAGCACTTAAATTTTATTGGTGTGCTTTTTTCTTCATCAGTCTTTTTCTATCTTCATATCTTATTTTTGATATACAAATAGATGGAACTTTACCTGAACTTAATCATGATATTCAAAAGACATTACAAAAAGAAAATATTACTTTTTTTAAACCACTTCAAAATTATCAAGAATTAAATGATTTATTATTACAATTAAAGGATATATATAAAAATAAGGTTGAATATATAAATGTTTATCAAACGGGGAGTGTTTTTCACGTTGAATATACAAAACGTAAACAAGAAAGTGTTAAAAAAGATGATTATCGTAATTTATATGCTAATCAAGATGGCATGATTCAATCTTTAGATGTTAAAAGTGGAAATGTTGTGGTTAAAAAGAATGATTATGTTAAAAAAGGTGATTTATTAGTTGAAAATACGATTATTTCTACACAAAATAAAACCAAGATTATTCCAGTTGAAGGACATGTCTATGCTTATACTTTTCATCAATATGAAGCAAGTATGAGTGATGTTAAACAAGATAGAGCTGAAGCCTTTTATCAGCTTTTATTAAAAATACGAAGTCAAATTCCTATAGGAGCTATTATTGATAAAGAAAATGTTTTACAAATGACAAGGAGTCGTAGTAAAATAACGTTAAAGATGCATTATACTCTTATTGAAGATATTGCAGTCAAAGGAGAAAAGAATGAAGAAAATCTTAAAACTACAAACATGCACGATGGATGAAATATCAAGATTATTTGGTCGTCAGGAAGAAAATATACATTTATTAGAAGAAGCCATGCAATGCGAGCTGATTGTTCGTGGGGATGAAATTGTATTGGATGATACAGAAGAAAAAATCAACAAGTAGAAGATATGATTCGTACTTTATTGACACTTGTTAAACAGGGTAAAACAATTTCTCAAAGAGATATTATTTATTCTTTAAATCTAGCAAAACATCATCAATTAGATAAGATTGATGAACTGTATCAAATTAAAATTGCACGTACTTCTAATGGAAAACTGATTTATCCTAAAACCTTAGGACAAAAAGAATATTATCAGGCATTGAAACGCAATGATGTTGTGTTTGGGATTGGACCAGCAGGAACAGGAAAAACATATTTAGCAGTTGTTTTTGCAGTTCAGGCTTTAAAGAATAACGAAGTCCAAAAATTGTTTTGACAAGACCCGCTGTTGAGGCTGGAGAAAGTTTGGGCTTTTTACCAGGTGATTTAAAAGAAAAGGTTGACCCTTATTTAAGACCACTTTATGATGCTTTGTATGATATGTTAGGACAAGAGAAAACAGAACGTTATATTGAAAAAGGTATTATTGAGATTGCACCACTGGCTTATATGCGTGGACGTACACTAGAAGATGCTTATGTTATTTTGGATGAAGCGCAAAATACAACAGATGCTCAAATGAAAATGTTTTTAACAAGACTTGGTTTTCATTCTAAAATGATTATTACTGGTGATATTACACAAATTGATTTACCTAAAGGTGTAGGTAGTGGCTTAAAGAAAGCTATGCATATTTTAAAAGATGTGAAAGGTATTCGTTTTGTACATTTAACTGCTTTAGATGTCGTTAGACATCCAGTTGTACAAAGAATTATTGAATGTTATGAAAATGATGAAAGAAATGATGATATGTAAACTGTTGACGTTGTTCAGCAGTTTTTATTTTATAAAGTATGAAAAGAGATTTGTTTAAAATATCAATTTCTTCCTGTGAAAATACTTTTGCCATAATTGTTGCACCTATCAGTAATGTTGATAATAAAAAAGCACCTATAGATGGTGCCAGTACTGTTAACATACTGTCCTTTCTATAGGTACCATTTTAAATGAAAATAACCACTTTTTAAATCTGTTTAAGATATTGTTTTAAAACTTTTAAATGAGCAGTAGAAACAGGAATTTTAGCAATATCATCTAATTCATACATGGAAAGTAATGGTTGAGAAAGTGTAAAATGATAAATATGCATGTGCCATGTGCGATGTGTAAAAACATGTTTTACTTGTCCGTGATAGGAAATCAAAGATAAGGGAATATCATATTCTTTCTCAAATTCTTCTATGAAACGATAAGGACTTTCTATTTCATATTGGACAAAACCATAGAGATTTTCTAATAATCCAGCAGGATTTTGAACCATAAAATATTGATTTTGATAAGTAATAATTCCTGTAATATATTGCAGTTCTTTATGTTTTATATTTTTAATAGAAATGGGCAATACTTTCTCTTGTCCAGTTTGTTTTGCTTTACAAAAAGAGGCGATTGGACATTGTTGGCATTGTGGGTTTAAAGGACGACAGATAGTTGCTCCTAAATCCATTAATCCCTGATTAAACGCTGATGCATCATATCCTGTTAATAGTTCGCTGACAATTTGAGAAATCTTCTTTTGAGTTTTACTAAGAGCGATATTGTCTGTTAAGGCATATAGACGCGAAATAATTCTTAACACATTACCATCTATGGCAGGTGTTGAAAAACCATATGCAATGGAACAAATGGCTCCAGCAGTATAAGGACCAATTCCCTTTAATTTTAAAATTTCCTGATAGGTTGTTGGAAATTGCCCATGATAGTTTTCTACAATAAATTTTGCTGTTTCATGAATATGTTTGGCACGACGATAATATCCTAGTCCTTCCCATAATTTATAAACTTCTTCTAATGGAGCCTGTGCAAGTTTATCAATGGTATCAAATGTTTCAATAAAACGTATATAGTAGGGAATGACCGCCTCGGTTGTTGTTTGTTGTAACATGATTTCACTAATCCAGATGTAATAAGGATTATTTGTTTCTCGCCATGGAAAATGACGATGATTTTGGTTGTACCATGAAATTAAATTGTTTTGTATATTGTTTTGCATCAAATCACCGCTTGTATTATACTATAAAAAATGTAAAAAGAAAAAGGATGTGTTTATAAATGAAAGCTGAAGATCGTATTATTCATGATTCTTTAAAGGAAACAAAACGTGCTGATGAAAGGTTATCACCTTATGCAACACGTAACAGTGAATGTATTAAAGTCAAAAATACTAAGAAAGAAAGGACAGAATTTGATATTCGATGGCCTTATGAAGAAGATATTGATCGTGTTTTATATTCTAAAAGTTATAGTCGTTATGTTGATAAAACACAAGCTTTATCATTTTTTAGTAATGTTTATATTACGAAACGTTCTTTACATGTTCAATGGGTTTCTCGTATTGCCAGACAAATTGGTAGAGGTTTGAATTTAAATCTTGATTTAATTGAAGCCATTGCTTTAGGACATGATTTAGGACATGCACCTTACGGGCATGTTGGTGAAAAAGCTATTAATGATTGTCTTGTTGAAAGACAATTTGGTTATTTTACACATAATGCTAATAGTGTTAGAAATTTGCTTTTTATTGAAAGAAATGGAATGGGATATAATGTATCTTTACAAGTTATTGATGGTATTTTATGTCATAATGGAGAAATATTATCACCAGTTTATCGTCCTGATTGTCAAAAAACAGTTGAACAATTTTGGAATGAATATGAAAAATGCTGGCATGAAAAAGATTATTCTTTGAAAATTCTACCAATGACATTAGAAGGTTGTGTGGTGCGTATTTCTGATGTTATTTCCTATGTTGGTAAAGATATTGAAGATGCTATAAAAGTAGGGATTATTTCAAGTGAAGATTTACCATTAGAAGTGATCAGGGTGCTAGGTAAAGATAATAAAGCTATTATTAATCGCTTGATTGGAGATTTGGTCATTCATAGTTATCATAAACCTTATCTTGAGTTTTCCAAAGAAGTCTTTCAGGCATTAGAAGTTTTATTTACTTTTATTTCTACACATATTCATCATCATCCTACATTATTAAAGGAAAATGAAAAATTAACCCGTATGGTCAAGGAATTATACAATGTTTTATATGATGATTTAAAATATCAACATTATCCTCAAAAGGGAATTTGTGCTCATGTACAAAAAATGAGTGCCGTTTATCAACAAACTCCTATTGAATTAATTGTCAGTGATTATCTTTCAGGTATGACGGACAGTTATGCCTTGCGTTTTTATGAAGAACGTTTTTTACCACGACAACATGGTGAAATGATTGAAGACTATTAAAAAAATTGTACTTATCTTAAAAAAGTGATAAGATAGAAGAAAGAAAGGAGCAAGACTATGAAACTCATAATTGCAATTGTAAACAATGATGATAGTAATTCAGTTCAAACAGCATTAACTGAAGGTGGTTTCTTTGTAACGAAGTTAGCAACATCTGGTGGTTTTTTAAAGAAAGGAAATACGACTTTTTTATTGGAACAAACGATGATAAGGTAGATCCAGCCCTTGAAATTATCAAGGCTCATGCAAGAAAACGTGTAGAAAAGGAACCTACAGTTCCACCTACTGAAATGGGAGAATTTTTTACTCCGATCATGGTAGATGTATTGGTTGGTGGAGCAACTGTTTTTGTTGTTGATGTCGACCGTTTTGAAAAATTTAAAAAACAGCTTTGGCTGTTTTTTCTTTGTAAAGGAGAATAGTGTGGAATTAAGAGTATTAAGAGGGCATGAAATCAAAGAATTTGCTCAGTTATTTAATGATGACCAAAAGTTTTCAATGGACATCATGATGGCTTCTTATCATAAAGATATATTGTTTATTGGGGCTTTTGATCAAAAACTTGTTGGAGCCATCGGAATTTATGATTTTAAAAAGATTGTTTATTTCTGGATACAAAATCAACGAGTTGATATTGCCAGACAATTGATAAATATGGCAATAACATTAACACAGGATGATTTGTATATTGAATCATTTGTACAGTGGAAAGAGTTATGTCTATCTTTAGGTTTTCAAAGGACAGATAGAGATAATCAACTTGTTTATCATCATAAGATTATGAAACGTTTTACTGAATATAAACAAGTCCATGACTTTATTGCAAGTCAAAAACAGCGTGTTTATGCTTTGGATAATTTTCGACATTTTATGCAAGATATGGGCACTCCTCAAATTTTATTGAAGACGATTCATATTGGTGGAACAAATGGAAAAGGATCAACAACAAATTATATGCGATCTGTTTTACAAAAAGCAGGATATAAAGTTGCTACATTTACTTCGCCGGTTCTTGTCACACGTTTAGAAATTATGCGTATCAATGATCAACATATTCAAGAAGATGAAATTATTACTTATGCAAATAGATATATGGATTTATGGTTGGAATATGAATTATCTATGTTTGAAATAGAAGTTTTTATTGCAATTATGTTCTTTATAAAACATCGTGTTGATTTTGCGATCTTTGAAGTAGGATTGGGAGGCGAATTAGATGCAACTAATATTGTTTCTCCTTTGATTTGTGCGAATACTAACATTGGATTGGATCATATTGACTATTTAGGAGATACATATGAAAAAATAGCACGAACAAAAGCAGGGATTGTAAAAGAAGGGATACCTTTTGTAACTGGTGAAAAAAACAAGTTTGCCTAGATGTCTTTGAAGATATTTGTCAGCAGCACCATAGTCCATTGATACAAGTGCAAGAAATTCAAAATATTGAAAATCATGATGGTTTTTTAACTTATGATTACCGAGGACATCATATTACTCTACAGACAAGTGCTATTTATCAATGTCAAAACAGTGCATTGGCAGTAGAAATATTAGAGTATTTAAAAGAATATGATTATTTGACTTTTAGTGATAAGCAATTATTAGATGGCTTGAAGGAGGCAATGTGGGCTGGACGTTTTGAGATTGTTTGTAAACAGCCATTGATGATTATTGACGGTGCCCATAATAAAGAAGGCATGGAAGCTTTTTATCAATCAGCACGTAAGTATTCAAATATTAAGATTATTTTTAGTGCTTTAAAAGATAAAGATACTCATGCGATGATGGAATTATTATTAAAGTTAACGGATGATATTACTGTCTGTGAGTTTGATTTTTACCGTGCTCAGACAGTTGAAAAACTGGCAGAAGATTTTCCGGTTAAACTTCAAAAAGATTGGCATCAAGCGATTGACGAGGCTTTTTTGCATCAAGGTGTTGTTTTTATAACAGGCTCACTTTATTTTTTAGCACAAGTGAGGCCCTATATTTTACAATATGCAAAGAAAATAAAATAAAAAAGTTGTGTTTTTGACAAGAGTATGGTATTATCCTTTAGAAAAGTCAGTCGGGAAAATCTTTTCCTGACTTTTCTTTTGAAAGTTTGCATGACGTTTGCCTTGATTTTGTCGAATGAAGGTGAATGTAATGAAGAGTAGATGAAAGAGAGGTTTATATGCAACAAAAAACTTTTTATGATTTAGGTTTATCAAAACAAGTCTTACAGGGAATTGAAATGATGGGTTATGTTATTCCTTCACCTATTCAAGAAAAAGCTATTCCAGTTTTATTAGAAGGACATGATATTATTGGTCAGGCACAAACAGGTACGGGAAAAACATTAGCATTTGGAAGTGTTTTGCTTTCATGCATTGAAAAGCATAATAAAGATGTTCAAGCTTTAATTTTATCACCAACACGTGAATTGGCTTTGCAGATTGATGAGGAATTAAGACGTATTGGAAAATATACGAATTTATCAATTGTGAGTGTTTATGGTGGAAGTGAAATTGAAAAACAGATTCGTACCTTAAAAAAGGTGCAAATATCGTGGTTGGAACACCAGGACGTGTTTTAGATTTAATGCGTCGTAAAGTATTAAAGTTAGATTGTGTTGAATGGCTTGTTTTAGATGAGGCTGACGAAATGTTGAATATGGGATTCATTGATGATATTGAAACTATATTGCAAACTGTTCCTGAGCAAAGACACACTGTTTTGTTTTCAGCAACAATGCCAAATGATATTAAAAAGATTGCTAGTTTTTATATGCAGGAAGATTATCAGCATATTCAAATTAAAGCTAAAACAATGACTGCTTCGACTGTTTCACAATATTATTTTGAAACCAAACTCAATCGTCGTTTTGAAGTGTTGTGTCGTATTTTGGATTCACGTGAAATGGATAATGCGATTATTTTCTGTAAAACAAAACGTTCTGTAGATGAAGTGGTGGCTGCTATGCAACAAAAACATTATAATGTTGAAGCAATGCATGGTGATTTATCACAGAATCAAAGAATGAACACATTAAAAAGATTTAAAAAAGGACAGATTCAATATTTAGTAGCGACTGATGTGGCAGCGAGAGGGATTGATGTTGATAATATTTCTCATGTCATTAACTATGAATTACCTCAAGAGGAAGAACTTTACATTCATCGTATTGGAAGAACTGGACGTGCTAACAAAAAAGGGAAGCTTATTCAATTATCACACCTCGTGAAAAGAATTTCTTAAAAGCCATTGAAAAGCATACACATAGTCATATTGAAAAATTAGATATTCCAGCCATTGAGGATATTTTTAATCAAAAAATGAAAGAACTTTTATTTGATGTGCAAGAGAAAATGTTGAAAGGACATCTGGAGCCTTTTCAAAAGATTGCTAAAGATATTCCTTCGCATATGAAAAATGATGCTTTAGCTGCTTTACTTGCGATGTGCTATTCACAGCGTATTGGTTATGATTATCAGGAAATGGATGATATAAATAAAACAGAACAACGTTTATTTATGAGTGTGGGCTCAATGGATAAAGTGAATGTTAAAGATATTATTGAGTTTTTTATTCGCTATGCTCAAATTTCTAAAAAAGATATTGGAGATATTACAATTAAAAGAAAGTTTACGTTTGTTAATTTAACGCCTACTGCTGCCAAACAAGTGCTTGATTATTGTTATAATCAAAAAATAAAAGGAAGACGTGTACGTTTGGAATTGGCTCAAGAAGAATAAAAAATGATGAATAAATCAATTAAAATACAAAAAAGGGTGATATTGCATAAAAGAAGGCAATATCACTTTTTTGAATTTCTTCATTTTTTTATTGAATGTAAGCACTCACATAGTGTATAATATGTGAAGTATTAACAAAGGAGGAAGTTATATGAAAAAATATGTCTATTTATTTAGTGAAGGTAATAAAGACATGCGTAACTTACTTGGTGGTAAAGGGGCTAACTTAGCAGAAATGACACATATTGGTTTACCAGTACCTCAAGGTTTTACTGTTACAACTGAAGCTTGTACTAAATATTATGAAGACGGAAAAATGATTAGTAAAGAAATTGAAGACCAAGTTTATGAAAAACTTGCTGAATTAGAAAAGATCACAGGAAAGACAATGGGTGATGCTCAAAATCCATTACTTGTTTCTGTACGTTCTGGAGCAAGAGCTTCAATGCCTGGTATGATGGATACAGTTTTAAATTTAGGGATGAATGATGAAGTGGCTAAAGGATTTACTGAAGCTACTCAAAACCCTCGTTTTGTTTATGACAGTTATCGTCGTTTTATTCAAATGTTTGCTGATGTTGTTATGGGGTTCCCAAAAAGCTCATTTGAACGTATGTTTGATAAAGTTAAAGAAGAAAAAGGTGTTGAATTTGATACTGATTTAACAGCTGAAGATTTACAAGAAGTTGTTGAAATTTATAAAGGGGAATATAAAAAACACGCTGGTGTAGATTTCCCTCAAGATCCTAAAGTTCAAATGATGGAAGCTATCAAAGCTGTATTTAGATCATGGAATAATGATCGTGCGATTACTTATAGACGTTTAAATGATATTCCTGGAAGCTGGGGAACAGCTGTTAACGTTCAGGAAATGGTTTATGGTAACCGTGGTGAAACTTCTGGTACAGGTGTTGCCTTTACAAGAAACCCAGCTACTGGTGAAAATAAATTATATGGTGAATACTTAATGAACGCTCAAGGTGAAGACGTTGTTGCTGGTATTCGTACACCTCAAACAATTGATACATTAAAAGACGTTATGCCTGATTGTTATGATCAATTCGTAAAAATCAATAAAATTCTTGAAGATCATTATAAAGATATGCAAGATATGGAATTTACAATTGAAGATGGTAAATTATTCATGCTTCAAACTCGTAACGGAAAAAGAACTGCTGCTGCAGCATTAAAGATTGCTGTTGATTTAGTTAACGAAGGAATGATTTCAAAAGAAGAAGCATTATTAAAAGTTGAACCAAAACAATTAGATCAATTATTACATCCTAACTTTGATGATGTATCATTACGTTGTGCACATGTCGTAGCAACTGGTTTAGCTGCTTCACCTGGTGCTGCAACTGGACGTATTTACTTTACTGCTGAAGATGTTATTGAAGCATCTAAAAATGGTGTTCAAGATATCTTGTTGGTTCGTCTTGAAACTTCACCAGAAGATATTGAAGGTATGAACATTGCACATGGCATCTTAACTATTCGTGGTGGTATGACATCACATGCTGCGGTTGTTGCTAGAGGTATGGGAACTTGCTGCGTATGTGGATGCGGTTCATTAAAAATTGATGAAGAAAACAAAATTTTAACTACACCTGATGGTAAACAATATCATGAAGGTGACTATATGTCATTAGATGGAAGCACTGGTAATGTTTATGGTGAACAAATCAAAACTGTTGAACCTGAAATTAGTGGTGACTTTGAAACATTTATGGAATGGGCTGATGAAGCACGTAAATTACAAGTACGTACAAATGCTGATACACCTAGAGATGCTTTACAAGCTCGTAAATTCGGGGCTGAAGGTATTGGTCTTTGTAGAACAGAACATATGTTCTTTGAAGAAGAAAGAATTTTCAACTTTAGACGTATGATTACTGCTGAAACAGAAGAAGCAAGAAGAGAAGCACTTGAAAAGATTTTACCTTATCAAAGAAGTGACTTTAAAGAATTATTTAAAGCTATGGAAATCTATCCAGTAACAATTCGTTTCTTGGATCCACCTTTACATGAATTCTTACCACATACTGATGAAGAAATTAAACCACTTGCTGAAAGCTTAGGAATGACTTTCGATGCTTTAAAAGCACGTGTTGAATCATTAAAAGAATTTAACCCAATGATGGGTCATAGAGGTTGCCGTTTAGCTGTAACATATCCTGAAATTGCTGAAATGCAAACAAGAGCTGTTATTGAAGCTGCAATTGCTGTTAATAAAGAAGGACAAAATGTTGTTCCAGAAATCATGATTCCTCTTGTAGGAGATATTCATGAATTAAAATATGTAAAGAAAGTTGTATGTGATACAGCAGATAAGATTATTGCAGAAGCTGGTGTTGAATTACCATATAAAGTTGGTACAATGATTGAAATTCCTAGAGCTGCATTAACTGCTGATAAAATTGCTGAAGAAGCTGAATTCTTTAGCTTTGGAACAAACGACTTAACTCAAATGACTTATGGATTCAGCCGTGATGATGCAGCTAAATTCTTAGGTGATTATTATAGTAAACAAATTTTCGAATCTGATCCATTTGCTAAAGTTGACCAAGAAGGTGTTGGTGAATTAATGAAAATTGCCATTGAAAAAGGTCGTAAAACTCGTCCAGACATCAAGCTTGGTATCTGTGGTGAACATGGTGGAGAAGCTTCAACTGTTGAATTCTGCCATAAATTAGGATTAACTTATGTTTCATGTTCTCCATTCCGTGTGCCATTAGCACGTTTAGCTGCTGCTCAAGCTGCTGTTAAAGAAAAAATGGGAATTGAATAATTTGCAATAAAGGTATGATGATTATCATACCTTTTTTGTATGCCGGGCATGGCATATATCTAGGTGGTGAAAGTCCACTGTGGGGGCGATGTCGCAACTGCCAACCACTAGCCAATATCAAGGGTGTCTATCGTGAGATGGAATCTGAAAGAAGATGGAGGCAAAGTCCTGGTCCGAGGAACACGAATCACATCAGGCATATAATAGGGACAAGTGTGCAAAACAACACGAAGTCATAAGAGGTTGCGGAATAGGACTATTATATGTAAATGTGGCGGATATATGGGAGGAAAGAGATATGACCTTATCCCGGGAGGTCTCACTAGCGATACAGCAGTAACAACGAATAGTGAGAAGTCAGCAGAAGTCGTAGTAGTAAGGAAGTGACTGTAATGGTCATGGAGCGAAGGACTGAATAAATCTATCAGTTATTGAATTTTGAATTGATTTCATTATACGAAACCGTGGAGATAGACGAGTACACTAGAAGACCCGAAAGAAGAATGTAGGGAAGGTGAGTATAATGGATAGCGAAAGAAATGGAGGTAACGAAAATATGAAAACTGATAACACATTGCTTGAGGAAATGCTTAGTGATACTAATCTAGAACTAGCATTTACACAAGTCAAACGAAACAAAGGTGCAAGTGGAGTAGATGGAATGGAAGTAGCTGAACTTAAAGACTATTTAGATAAACATCTAGAAGAAATTAAGGACAGTATACGAAACAAGACATATAAGCCACAACCTGTGAGAAGAGTAGAAATACCCAAACCCGATGGCGGAATACGAAATCTAGGAGTGCCAACAGTACTTGATAGATTTGTCCAACAAGCCATAGCCCAAGTGTTAATACCTATCTATGAACCAATATTCAGTGACAATAGTTTTGGATTTAGACCAAATAGATGTTGCGAAATGGCAATCATCAAAGCATTGGAATATATGAATGAAGGCTATCAGTGGATAGTAGATATAGACCTAGAAAAGTTCTTTGATACAGTTAATCATGATAAACTTATTTCACTTGTCATGAAAGATGTAAAGAGTGGAGAAATAGTATCCCTAATTAGGAAATATCTAGTAAGCGGGATTATGATTGATAATGAATATAAAGAGTCAGTCGTAGGAACACCACAAGGTGGAAATCTAAGTCCGCTACTCAGTAACATAGTTCTCAATGAACTAGATAAGGAAATGGAAGCACGAGGACTAAGATTCACACGATATGCAGATGATTGTATTATATTAGTGGGTAGCAGTAAAGCCGCCGATAGAGTAATGGAAAACATTAGTAAATTCATAGAAAAGAAACTAGGACTTAAAGTAAATATGACTAAAAGTAAAGTTTCCAAACCTAATGATATTAAATATCTAGGATTTGGATTCTATTATGACTCTTTTTCATCTATGTGGAAAGCAAAACCACATGAGAAATCTATCGCAACACTGCAAACAAAACTAAAGAAACTAACAAATAGAAGTTGGTCAGTATCGTGGGAATATAGAATACTTAAGATAAGACAACTTGTAAATGGGTGGATTAACTATTACCGTATTGGAAATTTTATAAAAGTCTGTAGAAAACTAGATGCACAAATAAGATTTAGGATACGTATGTACTTATGGAAGAAATGGAAAACCATAGGGAATAGAGAAAAGCAACTAAGAAAGTTAGGGGCATTACCATGGCAAGCTAAAACTTGGGCAAACAGTCGAAAATCATATGCAAGATGTGCAAGTACATTTCTTCAAACAAGAATAACTAATGATTTATTATATAGAAAAGGACTACCATCAATGGTAGCCCAATATCAGTTAAAACATATTTCAGTATAGATTTAAGCCGCCGTATGCCGAACGGCACGTACGGTGGTGTGAGAGGTCGAAAATAAATATAAAATTATTTATTTTCTCCTACTCGATTATCGACGTATCACACTAACTATGATATAATAATTTCAAAGTGCAGGTGGTATTGATGAAAATACAGTTGAATTTAGATAGCTTAGCTGTTCTTTTATTTTGTGGTGATTTAGTTGTAGATAATACGGCACCTCTTTCACAAGATGAATGGTATAATGTTGAACGCAAATTAAGGAGTTCATCAAAAAAAACGCCGTCTAAATTATTTGGAATGAATAAAGATACATTAATTGATATATTAGGAATAGAAGAATATATTGCTTATAAAATGATAGCACGTTTAACAACTCTTAATGACTTGTTATTTGCGTTGGCTAATTTGGAAAATGAAGGTATTTTTATCACAACTAAATATGAAGAAAATTATCCAAAAGTTTTGGCTACAACCTTGAAAAAACGTGCGCCTTTATATTTATATTATGTTGGGAATATGTCGTTGACTGAGCATCATATGGTTTCGGTTGTGGGACCACAAGAACTTGAAAAAAGATTAAACACATATACAAAAAATATAGTCACAAAGATTTATGATGAAGAAAAAGTACTGGTTGCTAATGGAACCAAAGGAACAGATGCCTATGCTTTAAAAACGTTTTTAAATTTAGGAGGTCAGGCCGTTTGTTTTGTAAGTGATCATATGTTTGATAAGAAAAAATCTTTTTCTAAGTATATTAAGGATGGACGTATGTTATTGTTAAGTGCTGTTGATCCTTTTGCGTATTTTAATGTTACAAATGCTTTGGATCGTAATATTTATGTTTGTGGCTTAAGTGATGTTCAAATTATTACAGCAACACATATTAATAGTGGGGCTGTTTGGTTTACAACGATTCAAAATTTCCATTATCATTGGACTAAACAAATGGTTTTGGATGATAGCCGCTATGGTGGAAATATTCGTTTGTTAGAAATGGGAGCTATTAAAATGAATTATGATGATATTTTATCATTGTTGACGCTTGATCAGATTATTGAAAAAAATGAAGTGGTTAAGGAGGTAGAAGAAGTTCTGATAGATCAAATGTCTATCTATGAATTCTTGGATGAGTAATATGTTAAATCGCTTTTTATGGAAATATAAAAAATATCCGATAACAATTTCATTAATTGTTATATGTGTGATTGTTTATTTGATTAGTTTCTTTTTATTTGGTGAAGAAATGGATGCATTAGAAGGTTTATATTTTGGTGGATTTAATCCTATTTATATGGTTATCACACATGAATATTATCGTTTTATCACAGCTAATTTTATTCACTTTGGTTTTCTTCATCTTGCCATGAACTGTTATTCTTTATATGGCTTGGGAATGTTTATTGAAAAATCATTGGGTATTCAAAAATACTTAATTTTAATTGCTGTGAGTGCTTTATCAACTACAGGATTGCCATATCTTTTCTACATGTTAACAGGGCAGGGAGCGAATGTTGTTAGTGGTGGAATTAGTGGAGTGATATTTGGCTTGATTGGAGCTTTAGGGGCATTAGCGCTTCATTATCGATATGTTTATATGGATATTTTTAAACAATTGGCTCCTAATATCGTATTGATGTTAGTCATTTCATTTCTTGTTCCATCTATTTCTCTATCTGGTCATTTATCTGGTTTAATTGGTGGTTTTGTTTGTACATATTTATTATTGATGTTTAAACATCAAAAACGTCTTATACATTAATAGGAGGTAGTTACTTATGTCGTTTCAAGATAAATATAAAGAGTATAAAGAAAAGCAAGAAGCAAAAAAATATTTTCGTTCAAACAATGATCAATTTTTAAATTCAGCTCAGTGGAGCAAAGTTATTGGCTTTGGTTTGGTTGCTGCAATAGTAGCTGGTGCAGTTTTAGGTCTTGTGATTTATTCTTTACAGATTACATCATCATTATTTTATGTGATTTGTGCTTTGGTTGTATCTACTACAGTTACAAAAATATCTCAAATTCACTCCCAACAAATGGCTATTTTAAGTGTTATCTTAACTGTCGTATGTTATTTGATTGGAGAAATGACAATGATCTATCTACCTTTACATGAATTAGGTGTTAGTATGCAATCTGTTCCATTCTTTGATGTGTTTACTTTAAGTATTAAAACTTTACTAACAGGTGATTTGTTTACAACTCTTGTTGCTATTATTGGTTTACTTATCGCTTATGCTAATGCAAAATAAAAACCCGATTTCTCGGGTTTTTAACATTTTGATGGAAAATCAGGTTGATAGTATTTTTGAACATATTCTTCATAAAGTTCTCTAAATCTTTCGTAGTGAACGATTTCGCGTTGACGTAAGAAAGATAGAGGAGCAAGTAAATCAGGATCTTGAGTCTGATTCATTAAGTTTTCATAGACTGCTCTGGCTTTTTGTTCGGCAGCACAATCTTCAGCTAAATCAGCAACGGGATTACCAGTTGAGGCAAAAACCATTGCGCTAAATGGAACACCATTCGCATCATTTGGAAAGAGAGCACAACCATGTTCAGTATAATAACTTTGTAAACCAGCGGCTTTGATTTCTTCCATTGTCGCTCCTTGTGTTAACTGATAAACCATAGTTGACACCATTTCCATATGACCAAGTTCTTCAGTGCCGATATCTGTTAATAAGGCTTTTCCTTTTTCATCAGGCATTGTATAACGTTGTGTAATATAACGTGTTGAAGCAGCAAGTTCTCCATTAGGTCCACCAAATTGCGTAATAATAAACTTTGCCATAGACAAATCTTTATTTTTTATTGAAATAGGATATTGTAATTTTTTACTATAAATCCACATTTTTTAACCTCCTTAATCTGTTTGATATTCCCAAGGCCAAGGACCTTGTATCCATTCAAATGGGACTTTATTTTCACTGTTTTGGACCTCTAATGGTCCATATCTCTTTTCAAATGCCATTTGGGCTTGTTTGGCTTTTTGGATATAGTCTTGATAAAGCTGAATCATTTTTTCATCGTTAGGATGTGTATCTAAGTATAGATTGATTTCATGAGCTACAAAATAATACATTTGTACTTCTAATAAAGCTTGTTGTCTGGCATTTTCAGGTTGTAAACAATAATTAGAAAATCCCTGATAAGACATATAAAGGTCTTTAAACAAGTTACCTAATGAAATGGCCTCTTGAGGATCAAAAAGAACGGGTTGACATTGTCGAGATTGACTAGGCATATAGAAAGGTGAAAAATAATTTTTATCTTCTTGGAAAATACTCATAATAACCTCCTTCCATCATAACTTATGAATTTATTTATGAAATGATAAGGACACATGTTTATTTTCAGTTCACATTTTATTTTTATAATAGAAAAGAAAGGTGGCTGGTTATATGAAAGTTCAGGTTGTTTATACATCTCATTGTAAAGATGCAAAACTTCTTGCTGAAGATATGGCAAGATATGCTAGAACTTATGCAAAACCAATAACAGATTTTTCTTTTCAAGAAGATATTGATTTGTTGGTTATTGGATTTGAAGAATATCCATGTATAAAAGATAAGGAATTAGAGAATTTCATTTGCCAGTTGTCACGTCATCATATTCATAATTTAGCATTATTTAATCTTTTTTGTTTTAAAAGTAAGCAAATGGAAAAAGTCATTCAACTTTGTTTAAAACAGGATTTACCATTGATGCGAGAAACTTATTCATGTAAAAAATCATTGAAAACAAAACATTGTTTGGATGATGATATCCTTTCTGGGGGACGTGTTTATATCGAGGATATGGTGAACATATGTAATCACTATTATTGAGCTATTAAGAATGAATAGCTTTTTTTGTATTTAATTTGTGTTACAATAATCCTCATAAAAGGAGGGGACAGAAATGTCAAAACAATATCAATTTGAAACTTTACAAATACATGCTGGACAAAAGCCTGATCCTATTACAAAAGCAACGGGTGTTCCACTTTATTTATCTAATGCCTTTACTTTTGATGATGCCGACCAGGCTAAAAATATTTTTGCCTTAGAAGAAAGTGGATATTTTTATTCACGTTTATCTAATCCCACTGTTGATGTTCTTCAACAAAGAATGGCTGCCTTAGATGGAGGAGTAGGGGCCGTTGCTTTTGCTTCAGGAACTGCTGCAATTATGGGGTTAATTATGACAGTTTGTCAAAGTGGTGATGAAATTATCGCTGCTAATAATCTTTATGGGGGAACAATTGGCTCATTATCTGGTACAATGCAAGGTATGGGATTTATTTCTCATTTTGTAGATCCACGTGATTTAGATACAATGGAAGCATTGATTAATGATAAGACAAAAATGATTTTTGTTGAATCTGTTGGTAATCCTAATGGAGATATGTTGGATTTTGATGCGATTAGTGAAATCTGTCATCGCCATCACTTATTATTTGTGGTTGATAACACAACACCTACGCCATATTTGTTTAAACCAATCGAACATGGTGCTGATTTAGTTGTTTATTCAACAACAAAATACATTGCTGGACATGGTAATGTTATGGGGGGATTATTGTTGATAGTGGAAATTTTGATTGGCATAATGAAAGATATCCATTGATGACAACTCCTGATAAAGCATATCATGATATTGTTTATGCTAATTTAGGTCAGAGTGCATTTTGTACAAAAGCTGTTGCAAAAACATTGCGAGATTTAGGTGGATGTATGTCACCATTTAATGCATATATGACTTTGCTTGGACTAGAAACATTATCTTTACGTATGGAAAAACATGTTGAAAATTCACGTAAGATTGCTCAATTCTTACAAAATCATGAAAAAGTAGAGTGGGTAAGTTATGCTGAATTAGAAGGACATGCATCATATGAATTATGCCAAAAATATTTTCCAAAAGGATTTGGTGGATTATTCACTTTTGGAGTAAAAGGTGGTTTAGAAGCTGGAAAATCTGTTATTAATCACATTCAACTATTTACACATGTCACTAATTTTGCTGATTCAAGAAGTTTATTAACACATCCAGCATCTACAACACATGCTCAAATGAGTGAAGAAGAAAGATTGGCTGGAGGCGTTCAGCAAGGAACAATTCGTATTTCAGTTGGTTTAGAAAATGTTGATGATTTAATTGATGATTTGAATCAGGCATTTGCACAAATTGGATAAATAAAAAAATCATATCGTTGTGATATGATTTTTTTATTCTACAATCATTGCATTCATAATAGGTGCTTTTGGATTGTCTTGATTAATATGGTCATAGAAGAGAACACCATCAAAATGATCAAGCTCATGCTGGAGGCAAATTGATAAAAAACCTCTAGCAACAATTGTGACATCTTGATGTGTTAAAACATCATAACCTTTGACTGTGACTTTGGCATGTCTAGGAACATAGCCATCTCTTTCTTCATTAACACTTAAACATCCTTCACCATCTTTTAAATAAGATTGTTTTTCAGTGTAAGATACAATTTTAGGATTAACAAGAGCATAGTCATCAGCTTTTTTTATATTTCCATCCTGATCATATGTGAGCACATGAATTGCACACATTCTTTTTAAAATACCAAGTTGGACAGCAGCTATCCCAACTGCAGGGCGCAATTGATATTTTTCAGAAATTTCTTCATCCTGTGAATTAACTAGGAATTCATGCATATCAAGTAATAATTGTTCATCTTCCTGACTTAAAGGCATAGTGACAGGTTGAGAAATTTCACGAATCAAAGGATGGTGATCGTCAATAATATCTTTCATTAAAATCATGTTGTTAATCACCTCGCCATGTATTGTATCATAAACTAAAAAAATATGCTAGAAATCTAGCATATTTTTTAGATTAACAGATTTTTGTGCAACCACAGATAATGAGCAATAAAAAGACAACTAACACAATAGCAAACCAAGTACATCCATTACCATAACCAAAGCCACCACAGTTTGTTGTCATGACTGGGAAGCTATTACAGCTGCAACATCCACTACAACCAAATGGATTACATCCAAATGTTGGCATAAAGCTATTGCATCCACACCCTCCATAATTATAACAAGAGTTCATTGAACTACCTCCTTTCACTTTAAACTATTCTTTATTTACAAATTTGCTAGTGTTTCTACCCAATTCTTATTTTATTTTTAATCCATATCATGTATAATATGAAAAAAGATAGGAAGTGAAGAAAATGTACGATTATCCATTAAGTCCATTTTGGGATACTCAGGATATTATTGATGTTATGGCTTTATACAACGCTGTTGAAAAGGCATATGAAGAAGGCATCTCTAAAGATGAGTTTATGAAATGTTATCGTCAATATACAAAAGTTGTTGATTCTAAAAGTGAACAAAAACAAATTGATGCTGCTTTTCAAAAAGTTTCGCATTATTCTATATATCAAGTTTTTCAAAAAGCGAAAGATCGTGATTGGATTGACATGCGATGATTAGTTTATTAAAAAGAATTTTTAAAAGACGTGGAGTTGATAAGACTGTTTATTTTTGTGTTGTGATTTTATCTATTTATGGAATTGTCATGATTGGAAGTGCTTCGGTAGGGCAATCTGCTAAAATGGGACCAACATATGCTTCAATGAATATGATTAAACAAGCTGTTTTTGTTTTGATAGGATTTTGCATCATGATTTTTTTGACCCGTTGCTTTAAAAAGAGTTGGGTTGAAGCCAATTCGACATGGGTTTATTATGGTATAGGCTTAGTTTTGATGTTAGTGTGTTTATTCTTTGAAGATGGAAAAGGTTCACATGCTTGGATTCGTTTAGGTCCATTTTCATTGCAACCTGCTGAAATAATGAAAATTATCATGATTCTCTTTCTTTCATTTCATTTTGGAGAAATCGAAGAGTATTGTCAGATTCCCCGAAATATCAGTCGTCGTAAACGAGAAGAACTTCAAAAACGTAAGGCATGGTATTGTATATTTAGACCCATATTAGCTATTTTTGTCGTCTTTTTTGTGGGTGTTTTCTTGCAAAAAGATATGGGAAGTTCATTGATACTTGCATTTATATGTATGATGTTGTTTTTTATTACACCTCGTCCTTATTATTCAAAGTATAAAAAACTTGCATTGATTTTATTAGTAGTAGTGATTGTTTTTATTTTATTGACAGCAACACTCATATTAAAACCTTACCAATTAGGACGTATTTATACATGGTTGAATCCTTTAGGAGATATTGAAGGTGATGGTTGGCAATTAATTAATTCATTGGTTGCTTTTACTTCAGGTGGTTTATTTGGTAAAGGTTTTGGTGCTTCTACACAAAAATATGGTTATATTCCTGAATCACATAACGATTTTATTGTGGCAATTATTTATGAAGAATTAGGTTTAGCAGGTTTTTTATTGTTTTTAATTCCTTATGTCATTATTATTTATAAGATGTTTCATTATGGTTTAAGAATAAAAGATACTAAAAGTAAATTGATTCTTTATGGAGTCGGTCTATATTTCTTTACTCATTTACTTGTTAATGTTGGTGGAATATCTGGATTGATTCCGATGACTGGTGTTCCATTGCTGTTGATTTCTTCAGGTGGTTCATCCACTTTAGCGGCTATGATGGGACTAGGTGTTGCACAATCTTTAATTGCAAAATATAATCGTGATCTTTTAAAAGAACAATTAGAGTAAAATTGCATATCTTATTAATGGTGAGATTATGCAAATAGATGAGTTTAAAACTTTTGTTAAAACAATTCCGGCAATTAGAGAAGAAGTTGTCAATGGACGTTATACATGGCAACAACTTTATGAATTTTATGTTTTATATGGTAAAGATGACCCAATGTGGGAACCTTATAAAAAAGTAAAACTGATTTAACAGGGATGCTTGATATTTTAAAAAATATTGATTTAGATGCTTTATCAAAAAGTTTTGAGGGTTTACAGAAAATATTAGATCTTGTCAGTACATTTGTGGTAAAAGATCAAACTCAATCACAGAATCGTCAGTGGTATGATGATTAATGATGAATTACGTCAATACTTAAGATTGCATCCTAAATGGTATTTGATTTTATCACGTTATCCGCAGGAGTTTCCAGCACTTATTCAGCAATATAAAGTTGAAAATAAAATGACTTTTGCAGATCGTATTGAAAGAGTCGGGACGTTATTACAGATGTTAGATATGTTATTATAGGTGAAATTATGTACGAAAAGATTGATGAATTGATTGCAGCTATTTTGAAGAGTGAGGAGTTTATAAATTACCATCAAGCTCAATGCCAATTATATCAAAGTGAGACAATGGCGTTATTATCAAAGTATCAAAGTTTAATGGAAGATTATTTAAAAATTAGAGATTATACAATGGATGTGGGACAAAAAACATTGAAAAAACAAATACAAAATATTCAACGTGAAATAAACCAGCATCCTGATATTCAATGTTATTATCAGGCTTATTATCAATTTAATGATTTATTAGAAGAAGTTACACAAACTGTTTTTGAAAATATCAGTTGTGATTTGAAATTAGAACGTTTTCGGTTATGAGGTAGAAAAATGAGAGTCATTGCAGGAAAATTTAAAAGCCGTCAACTTAAAAGTGTTGATTCTAAACTGACTAGACCAACAACAGATAAAAATAAAGAAAATTTATTTAATATGATTGGTCCTTATTTTGATGGAGGAATATGTCTAGATTTGTTTGCTGGAAGTGGTGGTTTAGGTATTGAGGCTATGAGTCGAGGAATGGATGAACTATATAGTATCGATAAACAATATCGTGCTTTTTTGACTATTCAGGAAAATGTCAAAGCATTACACATTGAAGATAGCGTTCATATTTATAAGATGGATTATAGTAAGGCTTTATTGAAATTATCGCAGGAAAATATTCGCTTTGATTTGGTTTTACTAGATCCACCTTATCGTATGAAAGTTCATCAGAAAATATTAGATTTTATGGTTGAACATCATATGCTTGATGATCAATGTATGATTGTTATTGAAGATTTAAAAGAGGAAGCGATTGAAGTAAAAGAACCTTTTGTTTTAAAAAAACAACAAAATTATGGAATAACATCTTTGCAAATATTAATTTATAAGGAGAAAGAATCATGAATGCAGTTTATGCGGGAACTTTTGATCCAGTCACAAGTGGTCATTTAGATATTATTGAACGTGCCAGTAAAATGTATGATATTTTATATGTTACTATCTTTGTGAATCCACAAAAAACAACTTTGTTTTCTTTAGAAGAACGTATTGCTTTATTAAAAGAAGTTACACAATCTTTGGGTAATGTGCGTGTCGATTTTAGTAATGATTTGGCGGTATCTTATGCTAAAAAAATGAATGCACCTATATTAGTAAGAGGATTACGTGCAACAATGGATTTTGAATATGAATTGCAGATGGCTTTTTCTAATCAATACTTGGATGATAGTGTAGATATGGTTTTCTTTATGACAAGACCAAATCATTCATTTATATCCTCTTCGTCAGTTAAAGAAATGGCTTCTCATCATCATCTTGTAACGGGGCTTGTTCCTCCGGTTGTTGAAACAGCTTTACAAAAAAATTTGAAATAAATAAGGAGGCTCTATGAAAAAAATAGTTGATTTAAATGATTTGTCTTTAGCACAAATTCAAGACATCCTTGATGAAGCCATTGCTTTTAAAAATGGTAAAATTGTTGATTATCATCAAAAAAAGTTGTTGCTAATCTTTTCTTTGAACCATCAACAAGAACGCATTATAGTTTCGATATGGCAGCTGGAAATTTAGGATGTCGTACCCAAAATTTTGAAGCAAGTAATTCAAGTTTGAAAAAAGGTGAAACATTATACGATACATGTAAATTATTTGAGAGTATTGGTTGTGATGCTTTGGTTATTCGTCATCCTGAAGAAGATTATTTCAAGCAATTAGAAAAATTGAATGTACCTATTTTAAATGCTGGTGATGGAAGAGGAAATCATCCTTCTCAATCATTGTTGGATTTAATGACAATTAAAGAGGAATTTGGATATTTTGAAGGTTTAAATGTTGTTATTGTAGGAGATATTTTTCATTCTCGTGTTGCTCATTCTAATTATCATGTGATGCGAAGATTGGGGATGAATGTCTATACTTCAGGACCTTTGGAATATAAACAGGATGGTTACCATTATGTTGATTTTGATGATGTCATTGAAGATATGGATGTTGTGATGCTACTTAGAGTACAGCATGAAAGACATGCAGGTGATGAAAATTTCTCAAAAGATAAATATCATCAAATTTATGGTCTTTCTTTAGAGAGATATCAGCGTATGAAAGAACATGCTATTATTATGCATCCTGCACCGATAAATCGTGATGTAGAAATTAAAGATGAATTGGTAGAAAGTGAGAAGAGTCGTATTTTTACACAAATGCAAAATGGTGTTTTTGTAAGAATGGCAATGCTTCATAAGGTATTAGAAGATGAATAGTTGTTTATTAAAAAATGCAAATTTATATCATCAAGGTATTTTTCAAAAAAACGATATATTGATTGAAAATGGTTATATTCAAAAAATAGATACCAATATTCAAGCAGATGTACCTGTTATTGATTTACAGGGAAAACTTGTTTCGCATAACTTTATAGATATACATACACATTTAAGAGAACCGGGATATGAACATAAAGAAACGATTCGTACAGGTAGTTTAAGTGCTTTATATGGAGGATATGGGACAATCGTAGCGATGGCAAATACATTGCCATGTATGGATGATATGGAGACGGTGGAAGATTTTCAACAAAGAGTTGTTGATAATGCTTGTGTTAATGTTTATACCTATAGTGCGATTACTGAAGAGTTAAAAGGAAAAAACTTGTGGATATGGCACGTTTAGTTGAGGAAGATATTGTATTAGGTTTTTCTGATGACGGGAAAGGTGTCCAAAGTGATGAAATAATGGATCTAGCAATGCAATTGGTAAGTAATTTGGATTCTATTATTGTAGCACATTGTGAAGATGAAAGTGAATTGCATGGCGGCTGCATTCATGAAGGACGATATGCTAAGGAACATGGATTGATTGGGATCAACAATGCTTCTGAATATAAACAGGTAGCTAGAGATTTAGATATTGTTAGGCAATATCATAATCGTTATCATGTCTGTCATATTTCTACAAAAGAAACGGTAGCTTTATTGAAACAGGCGAAAGCTGAGGGATTATCAGTATCAGGTGAGGCTTCTCCTCATCATTTGATTTTGACAGAAGATAATATTCAGGATTGTTCACCACAATATAAGATGAATCCACCACTTAGAAGTCAAGAAGATCATCAAGCTTTAATACAGGGACTAAATGATAAAACAATTACTGTTATAGCTACTGATCATGCCCCACATGCAAGAGAAGAAAAAAGACAACGATTCAAAAAGCACCTTTTGGTATTATTGGTTTACAACATGCTTTTCCATTGTTATATACATATTTAGTGAAAAAGAATCTTGTGTCTTTAGAAACAATTTTAGATGCTTTAACAATTGGACCTGCACAGGTTTTACATTTGGATTGTCTTGTGCAGGAAGGAATTTTAGCAAATTTATGTATTTTTGATTTAGAGGAACAGTTTGAAATAGAAGAAAAAGATTTAAAATCTAAATCAGCCAATACACCCTTTCTAGGTGCAAAATGTTATGGACGTATATTGGCTAATATTATCAATGGTGAATATATCAATTTGGAGGAAAAATAGATGAGAAATTTTCAAGGAATGATGACGATTGTTTCAAAAAAAGAGCTGGTAAAAGATGTCTATGAAATGGTTTTAGAAGGTGAAGCAACACATTTTATTCAGGCACCTGGACAATTTATTAATATTAAAATTAATGACTCTCTACAGCCTTATTTAAGAAGACCGATGAGTATTTGTGATTATGATGAAAATCATATCACTATGATATTTAAAGTTGTTGGTGAAGGAACAAAAATATTATCACAAAAAAATGTTGGTGATACATTAGATTGTTTAACAGGGTTAGGAAATGGTTTTGTTGATTTAGAGGCTAAGAAAGCTGTTGTTATTGGAGGTGGATTAGGTGTTCCACCTATGTATAAATTGGCGAAAGAGTTAAAAGCAAAAGGAATTGAAGTAGAGGCGGTTTTAGGTTTCAATAGTCAAAGTGATGTGTTTTATCAAAAAGAATTTACAGAAATTTGTCCAACATATATCGCAACAATGGATGGTAGTGTAGGTGTCAAAGGAACTGTTTTAGATGCATTAAAATATCATCAAATTACATTTGATAAATATTATGCCTGCGGTCCTGAAAAAATGTTGGATGCCTGTGTGGTGGCTTATCCAGATAATGGTTATTTATCTTTTGAAGCCAGAATGGGTTGTGGTTTTGGAGCATGTATGGGATGTTCATGCAAAGTCAAAACTAAACCATACAAACGTATTTGTGTAGAAGGTCCAGTTTTAATGTCAAGTGAGGTGATTGTTAATGGCTAATTTAAGAGTTCAATTACCAGGTTTAGATATGAAGAACCCTGTTATTCCAGCCAGTGGTACATTTGGTTTTGGTTATGAATTTGCAAAATTTTATGATATTAATTGTTTAGGTTCTATGATGTTGAAAGGAACAACGCTTGAACCACGTTATGGGAATCCTTTGCCACGAATTGCTGAAGGGCCGAGTGGTATGTTGAATGCGATTGGTTTACAAAATCCAGGCGTTGATGCAGTCATGAATGAAGAATTAGAAAAATTAAGACCATTATATACAGATAAAGTCATTGCTAATATTGGTGGAAGTGCCATTGATGACTATGTTGAAACAGCCAAACGTTTATCATCCCATGATATGGTAGGAGCATTAGAATTAAATATTTCTTGTCCAAATGTTCATGCCGGTGGAATTCAATTTGGAACAAATCCTGAAATGGCTGCTCAAGTGACCAAAGCAGTCAAAGCTGTGAGTCAAAAACCAGTCTATGTCAAATTATCGCCGAATGTAACGGATATTGTTGCGATGGCAAAAGCTGTGGAATCAGCAGGAGCTGATGGTATCACAATGATTAATACTTTAATTGGAATGCGTTTTGATATAAAAACTGGAAAACCAATTATAACAAATAAAACTGGTGGATATAGTGGACCAGCTATTTTCCCGGTTGCTTTAAGAATGGTTTATCAAGTGAGTCAAGCTGTTTCGATTCCAATTATTGGAATGGGTGGTATATCTAGTGGAAAAGATGCTATTGAAATGATGATTGCAGGAGCCAGTGCAGTAGCTGTGGGTTGCCAAAATCTTGTTGATCCTTATGCCTGCCCAAAAATCATTGAAGAAATGAATGAAATTTTAGATGAAATGGGTATTGTAGATATTCATGAAATCATTGGTAAATCACATCAATATAAATAATTGAATTGAGAGATAAAAAATGGACATACTAGATAGGGTGAATCGTATGTCCATTTATTTTCAACTTTTTTTAGCAAGTTTCTTTTGGGGAAGTAATATTATTGTGATGAAATCATTACTTCCTCATATTCCTTTTTTATTTTTAGCGTTTTTACGTGTTTTTTTATCTTTTTTATGTCTTGGAATCTATATTTATTTTCGCCATATTCCAAATCCTTGCCCTGAAAAAAGAAATTAATCATTATTTCTCTTTTATCTATTTATCTTAATTTCTTTTTTACTTTTATTGGTATGAATGAAGTGAAGGGTATTGATAATGCGCTCATGAACGCCTTATCACCAACTATTACATTTTTATTGTCTTTTGTGTTTTTGAAACATCATTTATCCGTTCGTGAATGGATAGGATTATTTTTATCTTCTTTTGCTTTTTTATTATCTATTCGTTTTCAGATTTTTTCCATTCAAATAGGTTTCTTGTATTTGTTGTTAGGTATGATTTTATATATATCAGGAAATATTATAATTCAAAAATGGCAAATTCAACATAGTATTTGTTTTACTTTTTATGAATTGTTATATGGATCTATTTTTCTATTGATTCATTGTTTAATAGATGGACAATTTGAATTTGATAAACTTTTAGCCTTGAATGCTTGGCAATGGTTTTTGTTTATAGTCATTTCAGGAATTGGATTTGCTTATATTCAAGTGATATATATGAAAGCTATTCGTCAAATTGGAGCCATTCAAACAAGTTTCTTTTTAAGTTTGAATCCTCTTTTTACGTATTTTGAATCATTGATATTTTTAGATGAGTCTTTTGATTTTCTGCATTTTATAAGTTTCTTATTATTGATTATTGCTTTAATCACTATAAGAAAAAAGAAAATAGATTAGTTTTTAAGTTTTCAAAATAGCTGTTTTATTTTTGATAATGGTCATGTTAGTCTTGATTAAAATGAATTATTGGAGTATTTTTATTTTTTCTTAAAAAGTCCTTGACTTTTCTAGTTGGTACTTTATAATTACAAATGCGGCTATATCTAGGATATAAGAGTCCTCGACCTATTTCTTGGACATGGCTAAGTTTTAATACAAGGAGGAATAACAATGTTAACTAAAGAAGAAAAAACTGCTATTATGAAAGAATATGCAACTAAAGAAGGAGATACAGGTTCTCCAGAAGTACAAATCGCTGTTTTAACTGCTGATATCAACAAATTAAATGAACATTTCAAAGTTCATAAAAAAGACTATCATTCAAATAGAGGTCTTTTAAAGAAAATCGGTAGAAGAAGAGATTTATTAAAATACCTAAAAAATAAAGATCTTGATAGATATACAGCATTAGTTGACAAATTAGGATTAAGAAGATAAGGATATTCACTTTGAATATCTTTTCTTTTTGTAATAAAGAACTCAATTTTTAGGAATATATGTGAAAATATCGTGAAGAAATGTTTTGTTATTAAATAAAAATATGCTATAATGACAAAGATAATAAATGAGGTGAAAAGATAATATGTCGAAACATGTAATGAGTTTAGATTTTTATGGAAAAACAATCACTGTAGAAACAGGGGAACTTGCAAAACAAGCGAATGGTTCAGTTTTGGTAAGATATGATGATACAGTGATTTTATCTACTGCAGTAGCGGAAAAGAACCTAAAGATGTTGATTTCTTTCCTTTAACTGTAACGTATGAAGAAAAATTATATTCAGTTGGAAAAATTCCAGGGGGATTTTTAAAACGTGAAGGACGTCCAAGTGAACATGGAACATTAACGGCACGTATGATAGATAGACCAATTCGTCCATTGTTTGCTGATGGATTTAGAAATGAAGTGCAAGTTGTTAATACTGTTTTATCAGTTGATCAAAATGCTTCTCCAGAAATGGCAGCAATGTTAGGTGCATCACTTGCATTATGCTTATCTGATATTCCGTTTAATGGGCCTATCGCTGGTGTGAATGTTGGTTTGATTGATGGTGAATTCACAATTAATGCTGGTCCAGAAGATATGGAAAGAAGTTTAATTAATCTTGAAGTGGCTGGAACTAAAGATGCGATTAATATGGTTGAAGCTGATGCCAAAGAAGTTGATGAAGAAACTATGTTAAATGCTTTGTTGTTTGGTCATGAAGCGATTAAACAGTTAATTGCCTTTGAAGAAGAAATTGTTGCTTTATATGGTAAAGAAAAAATTGAAATTCCATTATTTGAATTAGATCAAAATATTGTTGAAGAAGTTGAATCTTTAGCAAAAGAAAGAATGATTCAGGCAGTTTCTATTCCTGGTAAATTGGAAAGATATGGAGCGATTGATCAAATTAATGATGAAGTTGTTTCTATATTTGAAAATAGAGATTATACAGATTTGAAAGAACAAGAATTTGTTATTAAACAAGTGAAAATTGTTTTACATGATTTAGAAAAAGATGAAGTAAGAAGATTAATTACAGAAGATAAAGTTCGTCCAGATGGTCGTCGTATTGATGAAGTGCGTCCTTTAAATGCGCAGGTTGATTTATTACCAAGAGTTCATGGTTCAGCTTTGTTTACACGTGGTGAAACACAGGTATTATCTGTTTGTACATTAGGGGCATTAGGTGAACATCAAAAAATTGATGGACTAGGATTGGAAGATCAAAAACGTTTTATGCATCATTATAATTTCCCACCTTATTCAGTAGGGGAAACAGGAAGAATGGGAGCTCCTGGTCGTCGTGAAATTGGACATGGTGCTTTAGGTGAAAGAGCGTTGGCTCAAGTTATTCCAAGTGAAGAAGAATTTCCATATACAATTCGAGTTGTTTCAGAAGTTTTAGAATCTAATGGTTCATCTTCACAAGCTTCTATTTGTGCATCATCGATGGCTTTAATGGCAGCTGGTGTGCCTATCAGTAATCTAGTTAGTGGTGTAGCAATGGGTCTTGTTAAAAAAGGTGATGATTATACAATTTTAACAGATATTCAAGGTATGGAAGATCATCTAGGAGATATGGATTTTAAAGTAGCTGGAACAAAAAATGGAATTTGTGCTTTACAAATGGATATAAAAATTGATGGAATCACAAAAGAAATTTTAGAAGAAGCATTAGCTCAAGCAAAAGTTGGACGTCAACAAATTATGGATTGTATGATGGGAGCAATTGATGAGCCAAGAGATCATTTAAGCCCATATGCACCAAAAGTATATATGATGAAAATTGAACCAGATCAAATTAAAGATGTCATTGGGACAGGTGGTAAGACAATTAATGAAATCATCGAAAAATCAAATGATGTCAAGATTGATATTGAACAAGATGGTCGTGTGACAATTTATCATTATGATCAAGAAGCTATTGAAACAGCTGCAAAATTAATTGAAAATATTGTTAGACGTGCTGCTGTTGGTGAAATTTATGATGGTAAAGTTGTACGTGTAGAAGATAAATTTGCTTTTGTAGAATTATTTGAAGGAACAAACGGTTTCTTACATGTTGGAGATATTGCTTATGAACGTGTGAATAAGGCTTCTGATGTTTTAAAACTTGGTGATATTATTAAAGTTAAAGTCACAAAGATCACTGATAAAGGTGTTAATGTTTCAAGAAAAGCATTATTACCTAAACCAATACATAAAGAAGAAAAAAGATAAGGAACATGAATAAAAAGATTATTTTAGCAAGTACTTCTCCAAGAAGAAAAGAATTGCTACAAAGAGAAGGCATTGACTTTTTTGTCGATGCTTCTTTTATTGATGAAACATTGGATGTTTCTTTGTCTATTGAAGATAGACTTTGTGACTTAGCTAGACGAAAAGCAGATCCTATTCATCGAAAATATCCTGATGATATTGTGATTGGAGCAGATACGATTGTTTATTTTGATAATCAAGTCATTGGTAAAGCCACAGATTGCCAAGAAGCCAGAGCCATCCTTGAACGTCTTTCTGATCAAAAACATCTTGTTTATACAGGTGTTGCGATTTATAAGGGACAAGACTTGCAAACTTTTTGTGAAAAGACTGAAGTTTATTTTAAAGATATAAAGCCAATGATTCAGGAATATCTTGATTCAAATGAATGGGTTGGTAAAGCAGGGGCTTATGGTATTCAGGGAAAAGCAGGTGTATTTATTGATCATATTGTTGGCGATTTGGATAATGTGATTGGGTTACCCATAACAAAAGTTAAAGAATGTTTATTGAAAAAATAGCATTTTTAGCTTTTCTTTTTAAGAAAAGTTTGTAAACGTATTCATTTTTTGTTGTTTTCTGTGTTGATTTTTATTATAATGAAGAATGGAAAATAAAAGTGGAGGATATTGATATGGAAAAGAAAGTGAAAAGAATTGCATTACTTTCTGGTGGTGGTGACTGTCCAGGATTAAATGCTGTGATTAGAACAATTACAAAAACAGCTATTCGTAAATATGGTTGGGAAGTTATTGGATATGTTTACGGATATCGTGGTTTATATAACAATAACTATATTGAATTAACTGAGGAAAAAGTAGAAGCAATTTATAAAGAAGGAGGAACTATTTTATATAGTTCTAATAAAGATAACCTTTTTGATTATTTAGTAGATGATGGAAAAGGTGGAAAAGTCAAACAAGATGTCAGCGATGTAGGTGTTGAAAACTTGAAAAAAGCTGGTGTCGATGTTCTTGTCGTTTTAGGTGGAGATGGAACTTTAACAAGTGCGAGAGATTTCTCAAGAAAAGGTGTTCAAGTGATTGGTGTGCCTAAAACAATGGATAATGACTTATCTAGTACTGATTTAACATATGGTTTTATTAGTGCTATGAGCGTTGGAACTGAATTTATTGATCGTTTACAAACAACAGCTAAATCTCATCATCGTGTTATTTGCTGTGAATTGATGGGTAGAGATGCTGGATGGATTGCTTTATATTCAGGGTTAGCTGGAAATGCTGGTGTTTGCTTGATTCCAGAAATTCCATTTACTATTGAAAATATTGCTAAACATGTTGCTAAACGTGATGAACAAGGTTTACCTTATACTGTGATTGCTGTTGCAGAAGGTGCAAAATATGCTGATGGTACAAAGGTCATTGGAAAAATTGTTGAAGATTCACCAGATCCAGTTCGTTACAGTGGTTTAGCTGCTAAAGTGGCTGATGATTTGGAAAAAGTGATTCCAAATCATGAAGTTCGTTCTGTCAATCCAGGACATATTATCCGTGGTGGAGATATCAGTCCTTATGATCGTATTTTATCAATTCGTTTTGGTGTGAAAGCTTGTGAATTGATTGATGAAGGATTATTTGGAAATGTTGTAACATTACATGGTGAACAAATGGATTATACTTCATTAGAAGAAGTTATTGGTGATGCGAAGTTTGGAAAACAAAAACGTGTTGATCCTAATGGTGAATTGGTTCGTGCAGCCAAAGCTATTGGTGTTTGCTTCGGAGATGAATAAAAAGGAGCTGTTATACAGGAACATGTATAACAGTTTTTTATCAAAAGATTATAACAAGGAATAAAAAATGATTTGCTTAAATACCAGAACTTTGGTAGAATATCACATACAAGTCAAAAGAGGTGAGAAAAAATGGTTGAAGAATTAATTGAAAATGGTGAGTACCTTGAAGCTTTGAATTTTCTTCGTGATATGAATGATGAAAAAACAAGATATTTAAGACTTGTCTGCTTAACTGGCTTAGGTGAATTTGCAAAAGCAAAGCAGGAAGGACGTCATGCTAAGGGGCTAGCCAAGGAAACTTATTATGATGTTGTATCTATGTATATTATGGCATTAAAAGAACTGGGAGAATATGAAGAAGCAATTGATATTTTAATTGAAGAATTATCAATGCCTTATATTCCTTATCAGTATGAAAATTTGTTTAATACAGCTTATGATGAAATCTTATTAGAGAAGAAAGATGCAAGATATGAAGTAGAAAGTAAAAATCAAATCTTCTCAATTGAAGAAATCAATCAGTTATTAAATAAAAAAGATTGTAATGAAGATTTGTTATATATGGCTATCGATCAATTACAGCAATTAAATGTTCGTATGATTATTCCAACAATCAAGGAATACTTAGCTGATTCCACAAAGCATTTCTTTGCGAAAACTTTATTAATGGAAATCTTAATTGACCAACAGGTTGATGAAGATATGGATGTTGAGAAGTTTGGACAATCTTACATTTTTAATCCAAGTTATATGCCGCTTGTTTTAGAACAGCTTGCATATAATGGAATACTCAAATATCTTGAAAATGCTTTAGAAAGTGAAAACCCATCACTGTTTGAACAATGTCAAGAGTATTTAGAATATCTATTATATTCTTTTTATCCTCAAGAAATTGACGAGATGGATTTTAATGTCTGGGCAGCTGCTATACACTATTATGTAGCAACATTACTCTCAATAGATGTTGACTTGTCTGAGTTAGAAATTTTATATTATTGTGATTTAGAAGCTATCGAAGAACAAATTTTAGCACTTAAGCAAGTTGAGTGTTAAAAACTGTTGCATTATAAGATTGCTTCATGTATAATAAGCGTGTTGAAATAATGGAGGAAGTATAAATGGAAACAGTTTGTAATAAACTTGAGAAATCAATGATGGAAGTGAAAGTTACTTTCACAACTGAAGAATGGAAAAAAGCACAAGAAAAAGCATTAGACAAATTAGCAAAACAAGTGAAAATTGATGGGTTTAGAAAAGGGCATGTCCCAAAACAAATGATTAAAGCTAGACTTGGAAAAGGTGCAATTTTAGAAGAAGCAACTGATATGATTTTACAACAAAATTATTCAGGTATTTTATTGGATAATGATATTCATCCAGTTGGACAACCTGAAGTAAAAATTGATGAAATCACTGATGAAGTTTTAAAATTAACAGTAACTGCACCAGTTGCTCCTGAAGTGAATTTAGGTCAATATAAAGGTTTAGAAGTGAAAAAAACACAAGTCAAAGTGACAAAGAAAGAAATTGAAGCAGAATTAAAAAATTATCAAAATCAATTTGCTGAATTAGTGATTAAAGAAGAAGGTCAAGTAGAAAACGGAGATACAGCTGTTATCGACTTTGAAGGATTTAAAGATGGTGTTGCTTTTGAAGGTGGAAAAGGTGAAAACCATCCATTAGAAATTGGTTCAGGATCATTTATTCCTGGTTTTGAAGAACAATTAATTGGAATGAGTGTTGGTCAAGAAAAAGAGATCGAAGTGACTTTCCCTGAAAATTATCAAGCAGCTGATTTAGCTGGTCAAAAAGCAACATTCAAAGTAAAAGTTCATGAAATTAAATCAAAAGTTTTACCTGAAATTGATGATGAATTAGCAAAAGATGTTAATATCGATGGTATTGAAACATTAGCTGATTTAGAAACTTATACAAAAGAACAAATTAAAAACAGAAAACAAAATGAAGCTGAACAAAAATTCAGTGATGATATTTTCAATGCAGTGATTGAAAATACACCACTTGAAGTTCCTGATGCAATGGTAGAAACAGAACTTCAACAAATGCTTAGAGAAGTTGAACAAAACTTATCTCAACAAGGTTTAACAATGGATTTATTCCAACAGTTAACTGGTAAAACTCAAGATGACATGAAAGCTGAAATGAGTGAACAAGCTGAAAAGCGTGTGAAATTTAATTTGATTTTATCTGAAATCGTAAAAGTAGAAAATATCGAAGTAAGTGACGAAGAAGTTGATGAAGAAGTCAAAGAAATTGCCACTTATTATGGTAGAGAATTTGATGAAGTGAAGAAACTATTTGAAGGACAGTTAGGACAAATTAAAGCTGATTTAGCAACTCGTAAAGCTGTTCAATTGATTAAAGATAATGTAAAATAAGACGCTTCAAGCGTCTTGTTTTATTAAGACAAATGAATAGACAAGTGACTCATTATTATATATAATAATGAAAATACAAAGGAGGTCATGAAATTATGGATGAATTAGATATTGTCGTTGATTTACCTGTCATTTGTACCAGAGGGATGGTTGTTTTTCCATCACATGAAATTTCTTTAGATGTAGGAAGAAGTTTTAGTCTTAAGGCGATAGAATTAAGTGTTAATGAATTTGATGAAAATGTGGTTTTTATTTCACAAAAGAATCCACTTGATGAAAATACTGATTTTGATCATGTTTACCACTATGGAACATTGTGTAAAATCAAAAGAAGAATTAAAAGAGATAACCATGGCACAATTAAATTGACTGTTGAAGGTCAAAAAAGAATTGAAATCTTAAATCTTGAAGAAAGAAATGGTTGTCTTTTTGCGAAAACAAAATATCTTGAAGATATTCATGGAGATCGTACAGAAGAAATTGCGTTAGTAAGAAAAATTACTGATCAGATGCAAACAATGCATAAAAATCTTCAAGTTTTCCCACGTGAAGTTTTTGCCAGCTTATCTCAAGGAATGAGTGCCAGTGCATTAGCTGATACAATTGGGCAATACATCAATGTAGAGTTAAAAACAAAACAACAACTTTTAGCTGAGTGTGATATTAATAAACGTCTTTTATTAGTGCTTGCCAGCATGGAAGAAGAAAAAACAATTAATGAAATTGAAGAAAAAATCAACATTAAAGTAAAAGAAAGCATTGATGAAAATCAAAAAGAGTATTATTTAAGAGAAAAACTTCGTGCTATTAAAGAAGAACTTGGTGATACTCCAAACAAAGAAGATGATACAGATTATATTCGTGAAGAAATCCAATCAAAACCATATCCACAACATATTAAAGATAAGGTTGAAGAGGAATTAAAGCGTTATGATATGATGCCAGCGGCTTCATCAGAAGCCAATGTTGTGAGAACATATATTGATTGGGTCATGAAAACACCTTGGTATCAAGAAACAGAAGATACTCAAGATATTAATGAAGTAGAAAGAATTTTAGATGAAGATCATTTTGGGTTAGAAAAACCTAAAGAAAGAATTGTTGAACATTTGGCAGTTAAACAAATGACACAATCATTAAATGCTCCAATTATCTGTTTAGTTGGTCCACCAGGAGTTGGAAAAACTTCTATTTCTAAATCAATCGCGAGAGCGTTGGGTAGAAAGTTTGTAAAAGCTTCATTAGGTGGTGTTAAAGATGAAGCAGAAATCAGAGGACATCGTCGCACATATCTTGGTTCTATGCCAGGGCGTATCATTCAAGGTATGAAAAAAGCAGGTGTTATTAATCCTGTCTTCTTATTGGATGAAATTGACAAAATGTCAAGTGATTATAAAGGTGATCCAACAAGTGCGATGCTTGAAGTTCTTGATCCAGAACAAAATCAATTTTTCTCTGATAACTATTTAGAAGAACCATATGATTTATCAAAAGTCTTATTTATTGCAACAGCTAATGATCTTGGAAGTATTCCGGGACCATTGAGAGATCGTCTTGAAATTATTGAAATTTCTTCATATACTGAACAAGAAAAATTAGAAATTGCAAAAAGACATTTGTTAAAAAAGAACTTGAAGCGCATGGTTTGAAATCTGAACAATTACAAATAACAGATGAAACATTGATGTTTGTGATTCGTCATTATACGAGAGAAGCAGGTGTGAGACAGTTAGAAAGATTAATTGCGAAAATCTGTCGTAAAGCTGTATTAAAGATTTTAAAAGATCCATCATTAGTACTTTCATTAAATGTATCAGATTTAGAAGAGTACTTAGGTAAAGCTCCATTTGAACATACAAAGAAAATGGATAAACCACAAGTTGGTGTTGTAACAGGAATGGCCTATACCCAATATGGTGGAGATATTTTACCAATTGAGGTCAATCATTTTGCCGGAAGTGGTAAATTTATTATTACTGGACAGCTTGGTGATGTTATGAAAGAATCTGCATCTATAGCTTTGGACTATATGAAAGCTAATTCTCAAAAATACGGCTTAGAAAATGTAGCTTTTGATAAACAGGATATTCATATTCATGTTCCTGAAGGTGCTGTAAAGAAAGATGGTCCAAGTGCTGGAGTGACTCTTACAACTGCAATTTTATCAGCTTTTAGCAATCGTCCAGTTCGTGATGATGTTGCTATGACTGGGGAAATCACTTTAAGAGGTCAAGTTTTACCAATTGGTGGTCTTAAAGAAAAATCAATTTCTGCTCATCGTAGTGGTATTCGTACAATTATTATTCCTAAGGATAATGAAAAAGATATTGAAGACATTCCACAGTCAGTCCAAAAAGACTTAAATATTATATTAGCAGATAACATTGATACTGTTTTAGAAAATGCTTTAGTGAAACAATAAAGCTGCTGATTTATTCAGTAGCTTTTTTTGAAAGGAGAAAATATGTATAAGGTCAATAAAGCCCAATTTCTACTTTGTGCGGCTTGGAAATCACAATGGCCAAATCATCAATTACCTGAGATTTGTTTGGCTGGTCGTAGTAATGTTGGGAAATCAAGTTTAATTAATACATTAACAAACCATCAAAAATTAGCCAAAGTATCTGGAACACCTGGTAAAACACGTACATTAAATTTCTTTAATATTAACGATGAAATCTGTTTAGTTGATGTGCCAGGTTATGGTTATGCAAAAGTCAGCGATGCGATAAAAGAAAGCTTTGCTGATATGATTGATACATACTTAAGAGATCGAGAATTAATGAGAGGCTTGATTTTGATTGTTGATTATCGTCATAAACCAACTCATGATGATATTCAAATGTATCAATATGCAAAATATTATCAAATTCCAGTTATTGTTGTAGCAACCAAAGAAGATAAATTAAAACGCAATGATTTAAATAAAAATGAAAAGCGTATTAAAGAAACTTTAGATTTTCAAAAAGGAGATATGTTTGTTCGTTTTTCAAGTTTAAATAAAGTAGGTATTGAAGAGCTATGGCAAGACATCTTAAAACTTTGTCACTTACCAACGGATAAGTAATGGAAATATTCTATTATGACTAAGGAGAATTTACATGGATAATCCAGATATTTTATTCACTCATATTGAACAATTACATACAACAAAGTTGGGGCAAGAAAGAATTATAAGAAATTTGAAATTAACGAATGATGATGTTGTTGATTACTGTAAAAAGATAATTTTAAATAAAGATTGTCAAATTTATAAACAAGGGAAAAACTGGTATTGTGAATTAGACAATATCAAAATCACTGTTAACGCACATAGCTATACAATTATTACAGCTCATTTAATAAAAACTCGTTAAAAAATCATCTGATTCATATTGAGCTCATATCATGTATAAGAAAATTTCTTAACAAATGGCAAAATTTTATGTATAATGATTTTCAAGGAGGGAAAAAGATGGTACATATTATGTTATGTTGTGCTTCTGGTATGTCAACAAGTTTATTGGTTGAAAAAATGCTTAAGGCAGCAGCTGAACAAGGGATTGATGCTGAAATTTGGGCAGTTGGAGCAAATGAAGTGAAAGCAAATGCTGATAAGGCAGATGTGATTTTATTAGGTCCTCAAGTTCGTTATGCACAACGTAAAATTGAATCTGAAGCACCTGGAATACCAGTTGCGCATATAGATATGAAAGATTATGGAATGATGAATGGAAAATCTGTTTTAAAACAGGCAATTCAGCTAATCCAAAAGTAGAAAGTAGACTTCTCAGTTCTACTTTTTTGTTGAGATAAGATTTTTATACTCATATTCTTTCGATAAAAGCATACAGTTTGTTAGGAGGGATTGTATGCAAAAGATATATTTTAAAAAAAGGTTGATTTAAATCATCAACTTCATGAGTTGATTTCTATATCTGTTGATGAATCTATTCGTTATAAGATGGAAACAAATGGAATGAGAGCCATTGGAAGTATTATGATTAATGGTGAGTACAAGGATACTCAAGAAAAACATCAGTTTCATGAAACAATAGATTTGGATATTTTTGCTTTGTTTGAAAAAATTACGGATAAAAGAGATTTTCATGTCAAAGTAGAAGATTTTGATTATCATCTTGTTGATGGAGATTTATCACTTGTTATACAAGCATATGTATATGGTGTTTTAGATGATGAAGATCGAGTTGTTGATACAATTGAACAAAGGGAAAGTATGGATCCGGCTGAAGAAATTGAAAAGTTATTGCGTGAAGAAGAAAAGATTACAGATGTTGTTCAAAATGAAAAAACTGCTGTTAAACAACAGGTGATAGAACAAGAAACAAAACCAGAAGAAGTTGTAGTACAGGATATTGATGATATTGATGAGGATTTAGGCACATATTATTTTTATGTTGTACAAGATGGTGATAGTTATGAAACCATTGCCAGACATTATCGAATGGATGAATATGCATTAAAAACGTATAATCATGAACGTTCTTTAACACCAGGAACAATCGTTATTATACCTTATGTGATATGAAAGAAGTTATTTTAAAAAACTATGGATTTCATGTTATTGGAGAAATAAAGCTCAGTAGTCATGTTTTTAAGCTAAAGTGTCAAGAAGGTTATTATGTGGCAAAAATCACATCACAGAAATCTTTACAAAATATGTATGACTCAATAGAAACATTAAGTTTATCATGTTTTGTTCATATTATACCTAATAACCACCATGAGTATTTAACGTTGTATCAGCGACAGTATATTTATTTAATGCCTTTTATTGAAAGTGGTTCACATCACTTAAAGGAAATGAAAATTCAATTTTATTTTGAAACATTAGCTTATTTGCATAGCCATAGTTTTTATGATATGAAAGTAAATCAGCAATATTTCCAAACGCTTGAAAAAGATGTTTTAAAAGTGATTCATGAGCGCATGAGATATTATGAAAAAATGATAGAAAATTATGAAAATGAAGTCTATCGTTCACCCAGTCAATGGATGCTAGTCATGAATTATTATCGTATACATGATGCTCTTTGTTTGGCTGGACAGTATTTATCACAGTATATGAGCTGTATTAAAGAATGTCGTTCTATACGTATATGTATCACTTATAAAAACTTTGATTATCAACATATTTCATTAAAAGCGAAATGTCTGATTTCATTAGATTATCTGGAAATGGATTTGCCAATTTATGATATATTTGATATGTATCAAAAAATACCAGATATTCTGTTTGATTTAGATTGTTTAAGTCAATCTTATTTAAAAAAATTTGCCTTACGTGAAGAAGAAAAATTACTTTTATGTTGTTTGATGAATATTGTACCGGTTATACAATTAGAACATGATGAAATTGACAATATTATTAAACTATCACGTTTATTATATTATTTAGATTCTATTCATAACTTTATAGCTCAGTTATAATGTCAAGCAATTTTGAAAATGTCCTAAAAAGTTAAATATTAGCACCGTTTGTACGATGCTTCTGTCTTGCCAGAAAGCCAAGAAAGTCATCATTTCTCCAAGGATGTTCCATTGGAGGAATATATTGCTTTTTTGGCTTTCTTTCTTTGATTTTGCCATCAAACTCCCTGGAATGCCTTTCATGCTGTGGTATCTCCTTCATGATGAATAGTTCGTCCAATACATTGACATATAGCTCACCATCAAATGACTCGATGACCATGCAGTCTGTTTTCTTTTTCAGATAGTATGGCACTCCTCTATCAGAAACGGGTATATAGAACTTATTCTTGTATCTGATGCAGTGACCAGAATCAATCTTCCCTGGCGAAAGAACAGCCAGTGTAGAATTAATTTTTTCCATTGATGGTTGCTTTTCAAAGACCGATTTGGTACTATTGAGGTGTAGAGCAAATCTGTCATTGAATTTTTTAGGTAGGAGTTTAAAAATTCATTGGCTGACTCTATATCTTTGATATGAGCACGTTTAAGCTCGACAGGCAATCTTGATTGAAAGGTCTGATTCAATCGTTCGATTCTGCCTTTGGCTTGAGCAATGCTCGTTGTTTTAATATCAACGCCAAGATTATGACAGGCATAGGAAAACTGTGTAAAGGTGTCTTCGTCATCAAAGGCGTTGTTTTTCTTTTATATTCAAACACAGTGCGGCGATCAGTATAGAACATGGCAGGGATTCCATAGTTAGTGAGAATTTGATAAAAGACATGATAATAGCCATTTAATGTTTCCTGATGATCAAAACAAGCCCCAACCACCTCACCGGTAGCATCATCGACGGAAGCGATGGCCTTTTGGAATGAAGGTATTACGGACAATTATTTGTCAATAACACTTAATAGAGATGAGATAAAAACTTTTAGAGATTATTTATTAACAATAATAAAAAAAGATTTTCGAAAGTTCAGTATATCAAAATGTTCATAAAAATATCCAAAAGTTAAAATATCAAGGGCTTTTGGATATTTATGTTTAATAACTGAAATAAGTATAAATAAGAGTATAAAATTATAAAAAAAGTACGTAATTTTCATAAATTTTAAAAAAAACATATACAAAAGTAAAGATTTCATATATAGTAATACAAGTATAGAAAATCAATCAGGAGGTTTAAAAATGATTGAAATATTAAAAGCGATATTGTTTGGAATTGTTGAAGGAATTACAGAATGGTTGCCTATCAGCAGTACTGGACATATGATTTTATTGGATGAGTTTATTAAATTAGATGTTACACCAGAATTTTATAGTATGTTTCAAGTTGTAATCCAACTTGGAGCAATCCTAGCAGTTGTCATTTTGTTTTGGAATGATTTCTTTCCGTTTGGTAAAAAGGATAATCATTATCCTCTAGCAAAAGATGGTATCTTGTCTTATGTCAAAATAGATAAGATTGTCTTGTGGATTAAAATCCTTGTGGCTTGTATACCAGCTGCAGTCGTAGGAATACTTTTTGATGAACAGTTAGAAGCAATCTTCTATAATTATCAAACAGTTGCAATTTCATTGATAGTGTTTGGTATTGCCTTTATTGTCATTGAAAATCGTAATGCACATCAGCGTAGTCGTATTCATTCTTTACGCAATATTACAATTCAAACAGCTTTACTCATTGGAGTCTTTCAATTAATAGCGGCAATATTCCCTGGTACTTCACGTTCAGGAGCAACAATTGTAGGAGCATTATTATTAGGCGTTTCAAGAACAGTTGCGGCAGAGTTTACATTCTTTTTAGCCATCCCTGTTATGTTTGGAGCTTCTTTGTTGAAGATTGTTAAGTTTGGTTTTGCATTTACAACACAAGAAGTAATTATCTTACTTGTTGGTATGGTTGTTGCCTTTATTGTTTCAATTTTTGTAATTAAATTTTTAATGGATTATATTAAAAAACATGATTTTAAAGTGTTTGGATGGTATCGTATTGTTTTAGGTATTATTGTTTTATTATATTTTCTATTTTTAGGATAACACGATGTCTATCGTGTTTTTTCTTTTGGGAGGATTATATGAAATATCAATTGATTAAACAATGTGATGAAGAACTTTATCAGTTTTATTTACGTCAAAAAACTTATTTTTCATTGATTCCACAAGAAATCACTTATCAATCTATTCAAGAAGATATGCTTGGACCTGCTGGCTTTGATGAAAAGCAGCATTATCATTATAAAATTTATGAACATAATCAAATGGTTGCCTATCTTGATTATATATTAGGCTATCGTTTTTCGATGCAACATGACTCACATTATTTATGGATTGGTTTGTTTCTAGTAGAAGAAAGTTTATGGCAGCAACATTATGGAAAAAGAATTATTTCAAAATTATGTCAACAATATCAAGACTATACCATCCAGTTAGCGTGTCTGGTTCAAAATAAAAATGGTATAACCTTTTGGCAGGCGATGGGTTTTCAAGAAATAGCACGTTCATATTCGGGTCATGAAGAAGTTGTAATATTTGAAAAACAGACAAAGGAGATTTTATGAGTACAATTGATTTTCAAACAAAATATGAAACAACAAAAAATGAAAGTATTCACATTCATCAACGCTGTAATGTTTTAGCTATGATGCGTTTTCTATTGTTTAGCTTGATGATTATATTTTTACTGTTAGGGTATTTTTGGATAAATGGATGTTATGTTTTATCAGGAATAAGCCTAGTTCTCTTTGTTATTATTGTGAAAAAACATAGTGATTATAAAAAACAAGATATTTATATACAAGCATTATTACAGACTTATTTCAAACATCTTCAGCGTCAAAAGGATGAATGGAAAGATTTTTAGAATGTGGTGATGAATTTTTAGAAGAACATGATTATAAAAGTCTTGACTTAGATATTTTAGGAAAGAATTCTTTGTATCAGATGATATGCGTTGCGTTTACATCTAAAGGGAAGAAACAATTGGCGAAAGATTTAATTTTAGATCAGACCTATGAAAATATGAAAAAACGTCAAAAAGCCGTTCAAGAACTTGCGAATATGCCTGAGTTTGTTGTTCAATTAGAAACATCTGGCTTACTTATTCCGCATCAAAAAAGAATGGAATTGACCATTGGCTTGAGAGTCTTCAAACACTATCAATAACGTCTATTTCCCCGTTAATTTTTATTTTACCAGTGGTTATATGCCTGAGTCTTCTTGGTGTTTGTTTTCATTGGTTTATGCCTTATAGTCAAGTGATATTAGAAATAGGAGTAGTATTTCAGCTTTGTTTAGCTTTTCTATTTTATGGAAAACATCAAAAAATATTTGAACCTATTTCTTACTTATCCACAGGATTAGAGAGTTATGCACATAGTTATGCACAAATTGTGAATAACTCCTTTACTTCAGATTATTTAAAAAATTTACAACAACAACTTATTAAACAAGAAGATGTTGTTTTGGCGATTCGCCAACTTTCCAGAATTTCTCAAAAAGTCATTTATCGTCATAATATTTTTGCTTTTATTGTTTTAAATGGGTTAGGTTTATTTGATTTTTATATTCATTTTCAATATGCTCATTGGTTAAAACAATATCAAGAAATTGTACCTGAGTGGTTTGATGTTTTAGCAAAATTTGAATCTTTAATGAGTTTATCAGTACTAAAGATTGACCAATTTGATGTTGTATTACCACATATTCAAGATCAAAAAGTACTTGATTTTGAAGATTTACGACATCCACTCATTGCTCCACAGCAAGTTGTCGGTAATGATTTTTCAATGAATGAGCCTTTATGTGTAATTACCGGTTCAAATATGTCTGGAAAAACAACATTTATGCGTAGTATTGGTTTGAATCTTGTTTTAGCATATGCTGGAGGATTTGTTTTTGCCAAGTCAATGACATGTACACCTATGCATATTATGACATCTATGCGTATTAAAGATAATGTTGAAGAAGGTGTCTCTACTTTTTATGGTGAATTGTTGCGTATTAAAGCTATGATTACGTTTTCTAAAAATCATCAACCCATGATTTGTTTGATTGATGAAATTTTTAAAGGAACCAATTCATTAGATCGAATTGCTGGTGCAAAAGCAACCATTGAAAAATTATCTTTACCGTATGCCTATACCTTTTTAACAACGCACGATTTAGAACTTGGACAACTCAAAAAACAGAATTATCATTTTGATGAATACTATCAGGATGAACACATATATTTTGATTATAAGATAAAAAAGGAATATCACAGTCAAGCAATGGACAATTTTTATTGAAACAAGTAGGAATTATTGATTAAAGGGGAGTGATATGTATGAAAGAAAAAACAATGAAAGACATGTTTAAATTAACCTTTGGTGAAGAAGTAGGGAATGCCATCAGTCATGGTGTTATGGCCATATTGTGCTTATTTGTTTTGCCATTTGTATCTGTCTATTCATATATCAAAGGCGGAGTTGTTCGTAGTGTTGGGGTTTCAATTTTTATCATTTGTTTATTTTTAATGTTTTTGATATCTACCATTTATCACAGCATGGCCTATGATTCGAAGCAAAAATATGTATTTAGAAAACTGGATCATATTTGTATTTATCTAGCAATTGCAGGTAGTTATACACCAGTTGCTTTATGTGTTGTCAAAGGGTGGGTAGGTATCATCATTTTGGTTATTCAATGGTCTGCAGTTTTAGCTGGTATATTATTGAAAGCTATTTCTAAAAGATCATTTCCAGTTTTATCAACAACGATTTATCTAGTCATGGGATGGATTGCTATTATCTTTATTCCATTTCTTATCCATTCATCGTTTTGGTTTTTATTTTTCATTGTGCTTGGTGGTGTCATGTATTCAGTAGGTGTTTTTTTCTATGCCAAACATAAAAAGTTCTTTCATTTTATTTGGCATCTTTTCATCAATTGTGCTAGTATTTTCCATTTTATTGCGATCGTTTTTCTTATGTAAAAACCCATAATAGAGTTTTACGCTCACTATGGGTTTATTTTTCTTCATCTTCACAATAAAAAGTATCTAGCATTCTTTCTGCAATCATTTTATACTGATTGCTTAATGAACAAATCAACAATAGTAATAAAACCAGATGATGAGAATCATCTAAATTCATCTGATATTTTTCAATAAGCTTTTCAGTAGAAAGTGTTACATCATGAAATAATTCTTCTGTAATTTGAAGATAATCATTATATATTGGTTCAATTTCTTCCATATGATCATGAAATGGTTGTAATATTTTTTTGATTTCTTGAATAGAAATTGTATTTTTTAAAGAATAAATCAATAACATCTGTAAAATATGATTTTTAGAATATTTTTTCCTTTAATAGGTTTAAGTAATCCTTCTTTAGAATAATTGTTAATCATTGTTTTCGTTAATAATTTATCATCTTCATGACGTTTATTATCAGCAAGATTAACATCGAATAAAGTCATAATTTGATCCATATATAAATCTAAAGAAGGTATTTCTTCTGATTTTAAATGACTCATATTTTCAATTTGATTTAAAATCGTATCTAGTTTTTCATTATTCATAAGATCACCTCATAAATAATATACAATAATTTATATAAAATGACAATATCTCGTTGACAAATGAGCAAAATAAAATATAATAAATATATAAAATAGTATTCAATACTATATATAAAGGAGTGGACATTATGAATAAATTGTTTAGAAAAGCTATGGATCCAATTAGTAGTGAAACGCATTTTATAGGCGCTTGTCTTTCATTGATAGGTTTATTAATTATGATTTTTATTGGTATTCAAAAGGAAACGTCACCATCTATATTATGGGCAGCTATTGTTTTTGGACTATCATTAATTGCCTTGTATAGTGCGAGTTCAATTTATCATTACTTTAGTGGAAGTGATAAGGTCAAGACAATGTTAAGAAAACTTGATCATTCTATGATTTATGTTTTGATTGTAGGAACTTATACACCTGTTGTTATGTCATGTATGCCTGTGCCTCATGCTTATTATTTTTTAGCAATTTTATGGAGTGTAGCGATTTTAGGTATTGTTTTAAAGATTTGTTGGCTAAATGCTCCACGTGCGATTGCGACAGCAATATATTTGATTTTAGGATGGTCTATTGTATTTGATTTTCAATCATTTCAATGCATTACAATGCCTTGTTTCATGTTGATAGCGTGTGGTGGGATTGCTTATTCCATTGGGGCATTTATTTATATTTTTAAAAAACCAAATTTCACAAAAGATTTTGGTTTTCATGAACTTTTTCATATCTTTGTGATCATGGGTTCTGTCTTTCATTATTTAGCAATTGTTATTTTTATTCTATAAAAAGCATATCCATGCTTTTTTCTTTGCTTTATGTTGCAATTTTGCTTATAATAGGGATGGTGATAAAGGATGAAAAAATTAAAATTAACATATCAGGCTTTAATCTTATACATTATCACGTTTCTAGTTATTGTGATAGGTGATCAAGTCACGAAGATTATTGTCAATCATACATTGTCATTAGGAGCTAGTTATTCCATTATTGATAATTTCTTTTATTTTACTTATGTTCATAATACTGGAGCTGCATGGGGCATGTTATCTGGTAAAATGAGTTTGTTTTTTATTGTTGCCTTAGTGGCAAGTGTAGGAATTGTTTATTATTTTATCAAATGTGAACCTTATCAAAAATTAACACGTTTTGGTTTGATTTTGGTTTTTGGTGGACTGATTGGAAACTTAATTGATCGTGTTGTTTTTGGTTATGTAAGAGATTTTATTGATTTTATTATTTTTGGATATAATTTTCCTGTTTTCAATGTTGCAGATATGGCTATTACCATTGGTATGGCTTTGATTATTTTAGAAATAAGTATAGAGGAGTATAAAGCATGGAAACTGTCAAAATCACAGTAAATGAAAATGAACATGGTCAAAGAATTGATAAGTTATTAATGATTTATTTAGACAATATGTCTAGGACACAAATTCAGCAGTTGATTCGCCAAGAACATGTTCAAGTCAATGGACAAAAGATTAAATCTAGTTATAAAGTTGAAACAGAAGATGTGTGTGAAGTTTTTATACCAGAGCCTGAAAATACTGATATTTTACCTGAAGATATTCCTTTAGATATCGTTTATGAAGATGGCGATGTTATTGTGGTCAATAAGCCAAGTGGGATGATTGTTCATCCTTCAGCAGGTATTTATTCAGGAACATTGGTTAATGCCTTATTATATCATTGTCAAGATTTATCTGGTATCAATGGAGTGATGCGTCCAGGTATCGTTCATCGTATTGATAAGGAAACCAGTGGTTTATTAATGGTTGCTAAAAATGATTTAGCACACCAAAGTTTAAGTGAACAATTGCAGGAACATACAGTTATCAGACGTTATCTGGCTTTAGTACATGGTTTAATTCCTCATGAATATGGACGCATTGAAGCACCCATTGGAAGAGATCCACGTGACCGTCAAAAAATGACATGTACGGATAAAAATGCTAAAGAAGCAATTACAAATTTTAAGGTAATTGAACGTTTTAAGAATATGAGTCTAGTAGAATGTCGTCTAGAAACTGGACGTACACATCAAATTCGTGTGCATATGCAATATATTGGACATCCTGTTTATGGGGATCCACAGTATGGATTAAGACGTGATGATACATCACATGGACAATATCTTCATGCGAAAATCTTAGGATTTGTTCACCCAAGAACACAGGAAGAAATGTATTTTGAAAGTGAATTACCAGATTATTTTTTAGAAAAATTAACACAGTTACGACAAGAAATGGAGGGTTAAAAAATGCCAAAAGTAATTAGCTGGGATCAATATTTTATGGGAATTGCCAAGTTATCAGCTTATCGTTCTAAAGATCCTAATACGCAAGTTGGAGCATGTATTGTAAATGAAGAAAATAAAATTGTTGGTGTCGGTTATAATGGATTACCTTGGGGATGTGAAGATACTGAATTTCCCTGGGATAGTCGTGAAGGGGACATGTATGATACAAAATACCCATATGTTGTTCATGCCGAATTGAATGCTATTTTAAACAGTATTCAAAATTTAAAAGGATGTCGTATTTATGTCTCATTATTTCCATGTCATGAATGTGTGAAAGCCATTATTCAAAGTGGTATTCAAAAAATTATATATGAAGATGATAAATATAATGATACACCAAGTGATCGTGCTGCTAAACGTATGCTTGATGCAGCTGGTGTCGTTTATCAAAAAATGTCTCCATTTGATATTGACATCAAATAGAGAAGATAAAGCTATTTCGTAAATAGCTTTTTTTATATCTTAAACGGACTTTGTCTATAATAAAAAAAGAATGGTTAATCCATTCTTACTGTTCTTTCAATAGGGCTTTGACTCGTTTTGTATTTGTAAAATTCAGTTTTACGACTTTTGTTAAAATGTTTTGACCATATTTTGATGCAATTTTTGCAGCAACAACATCAACTTGTGAACTTGTCCCACGCATCAAATTCATTTTTAAACTTTTCGTCATATTGGCAAAATATTGTAAATAGGCATATCGTGATAAAATTTCAGCTGCCAACACTGCCATGTATTTTTTTCAGCCTCAGTGACAAACATTAAGTCTTTGACAACAATAACTTCGTTTTTCAGATAATTAAAATATGTTTTTGGAGAAACAAATTGATTAATAACTTTTACTTTTACATTTTGTTTCACTTTTTGCATGACATTGACAGTTGCCTGATTGTAGAGTTTAGATTTAATATTAGCCTGATTAAAACCATCATTAACCATTTTATTATAATGTGAATTATCTAAAATTAATAAACTATAAACAAGTTTATCTTTTATAAGTTTAGCACATTGAATAATTTCACGATTACTTAAAGCTGTTATATCATCAATATTCAATTCTTTTAATAGTTCTATATCTTTTTCTTGAACATAGCAAGATACAACACATATTGGACCTAAATAATCAGTTGAGCCGGTTTCAGCACATCCAATATGATGATATGGGAAAACATCTTCTATGTCTGTTGTCATATTGGCTAATTTCTTGGCAATCTTCTTAGACCAATGTTTGGCCTCTTGATAAGCATTAGAACCTGAAAACTCAACAGTTTGATTATCTTTTGCGATAATTTCGCAACCAATAGCATGGGCTTTAAATACAAGGTCTGTGTCATCAACTGGAACCATTTGACTATCATAATATTTTTTCATTTTTTCCAATGTATTTTCTTCAACTTTTAGTATAATTGGCTCCACGTTAATCACCTCATTATTATTTTAACATAATTTTGTGAATTTTGACAGAACATTTTTCAAATGTTATAATATCGGCGTTTATAAGGAGGGTTTTTCTTGAATTTTTTAATTATAGATATCATTTGTGTCGTATTTTTAATAATAACTGCGATAATTGGCTATAAAAAAGGCTTTGTTGGACAGCTTTATGATATTGCAAGTTTTCTATTGGTTTTGTTTTTAGTATATTGGTTAAGTGAACCATTAGCTTCGCTATGGATGGTTTATCCTTATGATGCGACGGATTATATTGCATCAATGGTTGGTTCTATGATTAATCGCTTATTGGTTGGACTTTTATTATTTATTGGACTTATGATTATTAAAAAAATTATTGGCTTATTTGTAAAACCAGTTTTAAAAGGATTCATGCATTCCTTTGAAACGACTTCTTTTGTAGATAGTATACTTGGTTTAATCATACATGTTTTAGAAGGTTTTTTCACAATCTATCTTGTCTTGGTTTTTTTGTTTATTCCTTTCTTTGACCAAGGGAGACAAATGATAGAAAAATCATATATTGCACATACAATCGTGAATTTTATTCCTGATGTAAGTCAATCGGTGCTGGATATGACAAGTCTATTCAAACAGAATCAAAGTATGGAAGGTTATTCTCAAGATATGCTCACAAGATTAACATTACAGGCTTTACAATCGGGGTTGATTAATCATGAAGATGCTTTAAAGATATTTGAGGAAAATATTTTGAATCAAAATGATTTACAATCTATTGAATTAAGTCCTTCTCAATTAGAACAATTGCAAGCATTACTTGAAAATTCACAATATTCTAAACAACAAATTCAAGATTTTATATCTCAGATAAAGGAGTGATTTGATGAAAACAATCTATGAAACATTAGAAATGAATCGCATTCAAGACCAATTGATTCATTTCTGTGCTTCGTCATTAGGAAAAGAGAAAATCCAAACATTAGAGATGTTTGATGATGAAGATGATCTTCAAGAGGCTTTAAATAAAGTTGAAGAAGGTATGCAGTTTATTGAACGTCAAGGTCGTATTCCCTTGGGTGGTTTAAGTGATATTTCATTGAGTTTAAAAAAGCAAATCGTGATGGTGCTTTAACAGGAGAGGAATTATTGCGTATTCAAGCTCATCTTGAATGTGTTGTTCATGTTCAAAATTATTTTCATCATAGTGAAATGACTTTACATTATCTTCAAGAACTTTGTGATGGTTTAGTTCCACAACCTTACTTGTTAGAAGAAATCATAAGATGTATTGCTTTAGATGGAAATATCAATGATCATGCGAGTCCACAGTTAGCCCATATTCGTCGTCAAATTAAAAATCTTCAAGCTCAGATGCGAACAAAGATGGATCATCTTGTAAAAGAAAGTCATGATTATTTGTCTATTAATCAAATGACAACACGTAATAATCGTCTTGTTTTGCCAGTGCAATCTCATCATAAAAATCAAATTCAAGGTCTCATTCATGCTCAAAGTGCAACAGGGCAGACGATTTATATTGAACCAGCTGAAGTAGTTGGAATGAATAATCAAATCAGTTTATTTGAATCGCAGGAAAAAGAAGAAATAGAACGTATTTTATATCAGCTTTCACAACTTGTTAAAAATCATTACTATCATTTTCATTTTAATTTAGAATTATTAACGGAATTGGATTTTATTTTTGCAAAAGCGCAGTTTGGTGTTCTATATCATTGTGTTAGTCCAGTTGTTCAAAAAAATGGAAGTCAGCTTGTTCTTTTAGAAGCCAGACATCCTTGTATTGATCAAGAAAAGGTTGTTGCAAATGATATAATTTTAAATAAACATCGTGTTTTATTAATTACGGGAAGTAATACAGGTGGGAAAACTGTGACTTTAAAAACAGCTGGACTGCTTTCTTTTATGGCATTATGTGGTTTGCCAGTACCGGCTCGTGAAGCGACCATTCCTTTGTTTGATCAAATTTATGTAGATTTAGGTGATGAACAATCGATTGAACAATCTCTTTCTACTTTCTCTAGTCATATGATGAAAATTATTGATATCCTTAATCATGCCTCATCTTCAAGTTTAGTTATTTTAGATGAGATTGGTTCAGGAACAGATCCACAAGAAGGAGAAAGTTTAGCAGAGGCGATATTGTCACGATTTATTGATTTACATTCTTTTGTGTTGACTTCAACACATTATGGTCGCTTAAAGACATTTGCTAGTGAGCATGACCAAATTTTAATGGCGTCTGTGGCTTTTGATTTAGAGGCTATGCAACCAACGTATCATTTGAAATTAGATAGTGTTGGACAATCTTATGCGATTGAAATTGCACAACTTTTAGGTTTGGATAAAAACATTGTTCAAAAAGCAAGACAAATCAAAGATGCATCCATGAGTGAACATGAAAAATTAATGGAAGTTCTACAGGGAAAAGAAGAACTTTTAGAACAACAAGAAAAAGATATGCAAAAGATGATGGAAGAGGCAACGCATTTACAAAAAAATATGAAAAAATGTTACATCAATTAGATCATCAAAAAGATCAAATGCTTCAAAAAGCTAAAAATGAAGCAAATGAAATTGTTGAAAAAGCAAAAGTTCAAGTACAAGAAATTTTAGACACAGTCAAACAATCAACAATGAAACAACATGAATTACTTCAAACAAAGCATGATTTAGATCATTTAAAATATATTGAGCAGGAAGTTGTTCATAAACAGGAACATCATTTACAAGTTGGTGATCATGTTCGTGTGATCAAAATGAATAGAGAAGGGGACATTGTTGAAATATTAAAGAATCATACGATTATGGTGTCTTTATCTGGATTGAATGTTAAATTACATGAAGATGAAGTGTTTTATTTACATCCCAAAACGAAGATTAAAAAAGTTGAGAAAGCAAAAATTAAAAAATCAACTGTTTCTAAAACGGGAACATATGAACTTAATATTATTGGGAAAAGATATGAAGAAGCCATGGCAATGGTTGATAAGTTTTTAGATGATGCTTTGGTTTTAGGATATCCCCATGTTCGTATTATTCATGGAATGGGTACAGGAGTACTTCGTAAAGGCGTAAGAAAACTTTTGGAAAAAAACAAACAAGTTGTGTCCTATCGAGATGGTGGACCTAATGAAGGCGGATTAGGTGCAACATTGGTGTATTTTGAATAATGAATGATTTGATTAAAAATAAACTCTCTTTATTGCCATCTTCGCCAGGATGTTATCTTATGAAAAATAAAGAGGGAAAAGTGATTTATGTTGGAAAAGCAAAAAAATTAAAAAATCGTGTTCATTCTTATTTTGTTGGTGCGCATAATTACAAAACAACAAAATTGGTGAGTGAAATTGAAGATTTTGAATATATTGTGACAGATAGTGAAAAAGAAGCTTTATTATTGGAAATTAATTTAATTAAAGACTATTCTCCACAATATAATATTATGTTTATGGATAATACATATTATCTCTATATTCAAATGACAAATGAAACACATCCAAGATTAAGAATTGTTCGCCATGCAAAAGAAAGAAAAGCAAAGCATTTTGGACCATTTCCTGATGCGACAGCAGCAAGAGAAACTTATAAATTGCTGAATCGTCTGTATCCTTTACGTAAATGCAATCATATTCCCAAAAAGCCTTGTCTTTATTATTCTTTGGGTCAATGTTTGGCTCCATGCATTCAAGATGTTGATGAAAATGTTTATAATGATATCAAAAAATCAATTACTAAACTTTTAAATGGCGATATTAAAGATAAAGTCAATGAGTTAACGGAAAAAATGATGCAAGCCAGTGAACAATTAAATTTTGAACAAGCGAAAGAATATCGTGATTTAATTTCACATATTCGTTATGTCACAGCAAAGCAACATGTTCAATTCAATGATCAGATTGATCGTGATATATTGGGTTATTATGTTGATCATGGATATTTAAGTATTCAATTGTTTTTTATGCGTAGTGGAAAGTTATTATCACGTGATTTGAATTTGATTCCAATTGAAGAACAAGTCCAAGAAAGCTTACAACAATTTATGGTTTCATTTTATCAAAATAATACATTACCGAAAGAAATACTTGTACCTTTGGATATGGATATTGATTTGGTTTCACAAATTATTGAATGTAAAATATTAAAACCTCAAAAGGGTAATAAAGCCTCACTTGTTCAAATGGCTATTGAAAATGCGAAAGAATCTTTAGAAAAGAAATTTCAGTTAATGGAAAAAAATGAGGCTGCGACTTTAGGTGCTATTAAGCAATTAGGAGAATTATTGCATATGGATCATCCACCATATGTTATTGAGTTGTTTGATAACTCTAATATTCAAGGTGCTTATGCTGTGGCTGGAATGGTTTGTTTTAAAGATGGTGTGCCTTCAAAAAAGATTATCGTAAATTTAAAATTAAAACGGTTGATGGTCCTGATGATTATGGTAGTATGCGTGAAGTGATTTATCGTCGTTATTATCGTGTTTTAATGGAAAATCTTACACCTCCTGACATGATTATTGTGGATGGTGGACTTGGACAAATTCATGTAGCTAAGGAGGTTATCGAGTCCTTAGCAATGAATATACCTGTATATGGCTTAGCTAAAGATGATAAACACTCAACAGCCATGTTGTTGGATGGAGAAGGTCATCCTATTTCCATTCATCCTAAAAGTGAACTCTTTTTCTTATTGACACGCATGCAAGATGAAGTTCATCGTTATGCGATTAGTTTTCATAAAAACGTTCGTTCAAAATCTTTATTTGCTTCAACTTTGGATGATATAGAAGGCATTGGGCCAAAACGTAAGCAACAATTATTATATCATTTTAAAAGTGTCAAACGTATGAAAGAAGCAACCTTAGAACAATTAATGGAAGTATTGCCAGAAAAGGTAGCTAAAGAACTTTTTGAATCTTTACATACAAATGAGCACAGCTCTTAAACTTCTCTCATATATTAATGTGGGAGGGATATGATGCATTCCTTATTAACAAAACGTGAAAAAGAGATTTTTACACTCTTAATACAATCTTATACAACAAAAGATATAGCTAAAAAATTATATATTAGTGAAAAGACTGTACGCAATCATATTTCAAATGTGATTCAAAAGTTGGGAGTGGAATCACGTATTCAAGCAGTTTTGGAATTGATGAAAATGAAAGAAATTGATTATTAGAAATCAATTTCTTTTCTTTAAAAATCATAAGATATGTATTATAATAGTCGAGAAAGGGTGATGGCATGAAATTAAAAACATGGCACTTATTTCTTGTAATTATTATTTTATTTGGTTGTTCTTTTTATGTTGTTAATTTACACTTTGATAAATTCTATCGTGTTAATGGTGTAAATAATGATAATCGTGCTTTGATTGAAAAATATTTAAGTGATGATGAACAGGAATATTTAATAGATAATCAAGTATCTCTTGATTTATTTATTGATTATATTGAATATGATGATTTTCAATTGGTTAATTATCAATATTATAATTTATTAAAAGGAACAAATCGTTATAACAAGATTGAGGATATATTAGAAACTGGTAATTCGCTATCCACACGCTTAGCCTATCTTTACCATCAACAAGCCTATGATCAGGCAAAAATATTAGTACATAATGCCTTAGAAGAAGCTTTTTAAATACAGAGAATTTTAATTTTGATTATATTGATGTTTATGTTTCTGTTAAAACATTATATCAAGAACATGATTATTCCTTTGTTCAAGATAGTGAACAATACATTTTAAACTTGCAGGCTAGAGGTTATCAAGATTTACAACAAATCAGTCAGATTATGCAAATGTTGACACAAGCCTATAATCAAGAGACGTTAATGAATTTATTAACTGTTTCATTACCGGCTGATGTAAACATTGTTTTTAATCCTTATGAATTAGATACTTTGGTTAATGCTCAAAACTATATTGGACAATATGAACCTAAAGAATTACTTCTTGTGCAAGATATTCCTAGAATTAATTATACAATGTATTTACAAAAGGATGCTTATAATGCCCTTTTAAAACTATACAATGATTTGAGTCAAGAGTATAAAGGTTTCTTGTTGCGCGGTGCTTATCAGGCACCTCAGACATTGGCTGAAGATGAAGTGGGCTATAATGAAAGTCAGTTAGGTTTAACTATTGTCGTGACACAGACTGAATTGCCTTACCAACAGTTTACGAATACTGAGATGTCTCAATGGCTAGAAGAACATGCTTATGAATATGGTTTTATTTTAAGATATCCACAGCGTAAAGCCTCTATAACAAATCATGCTTATGATGCTCATATCTATAGGTATGTAGGAAAATCTCTAGCAAAATCTTTACATGATTCTGAGTTAACATTAGAAGAATATCAATTACAAAATGAAGGAGAGTAAATATGAATAATCCCATAGGTGTTTTTGATTCCGGAGTAGGAGGATTGACCGTTTTAGACTATATGCGTCAACAATGTCCTCAGGAAAATATGATTTATATTGGTGATAATGCACATTGTCCTTATGGCGATAAAACAAAGACACAGCTTTTAGAGTACACTCGTAAGATTTGTGATTATTTTGTAAGTCAAAATGTAAAGATGATTGTTTTGGCTTGTAATACAACAAGTGCGAATGTTTTAGAAGAATTACAGCAATCTTATCCAGATATACCTATAGTTGGTGTCATCCATTCAACTGTTCATGAGTTTTTGGCTCGTCATCATCAAAGCGTTTTAGTGATTGCAACAAATGCTACGATTCAATCTCATAAATATCGTCAAATGATATTACAATATAATCCTGATATAACTGTGCATGAACTTGCAACACCACAACTCGTTCCAGTGATTGAATCTGGTGAATACAAAGCAGGTGTTCATGATTTAATTCGCCAATATTTATTAGATTATCAAAAGAAAGTTGATGCTATTATTTTAGGGTGTACACATTATCCTGTTTTACTTAAACAAATTCAGGATGTTCTTAAAGATATTGATTATATTTCAAGTAGTGCTTCAATATGTCATGAAGTGGCTTCATATTTAAAAAATCATCAAATGGAGAATACGCAATTAACAGCTGGAAATATTAAAATCTATACGACTGGACAACCTCAAGTTTTCTTTCAATCATCTCAAGGCTTTTTTGATTTTCAAAATTTATCTGTTGAGCATCTTGATTTATAAAAGATTCGTCATGAATCTTTTTTTGTTTTGTCATAATTTTATATCATGTACATATCTTATGATGAGGTGGAAACATGAATAAGAAGATTGTAATCATAGCTATATTTATTGTTTGTTTAACTTTTGTTTCATTGGCATATTTGAAAAATGATGAATCTCAGGACTTGAAAGAAACATATATACAAACTGTTATCTTTCAAGATCAGGATCATGATTTAGTGCCAGTGAGTTTGAATGTGCATAATCAAATGGAAATGGAAACTGATATTAGAAATAAAATTGATTTGATGCAGTCTTCTCAATTGCAGACATATGGTTTATACCCAGTGATTGATCCTCAATTAGAAATTCAATCTATTGAACTTAACGATCAAACTTTAACAGTAAGTTTTAATGATAATCTTTATTCTAATCAAGATGCTTTAAATATATTAGAGGCATTGACATATGTTTTGACTGATTATGATGAAGTTGAACAATTAAACTTACAAATTGATGGAAAAGAAGTGAGTCATTTGCCTAATAGTACGATTCCTTTAAACCATCTTACAAAAAAGTTAGGGCTTAATAATTTTGAAGAAGCTTCTACTTTTTTACATCAAAGTATACCTGTCATGATTTATCAGGAAAAAACTATAGCTGATTATCTTTATTATGTTCCAACAACATTAAGGATAAATGAAAATGATGATTTAAATGAACAAGTTCAAACCATTTTAAGTCATATTAATAGTAAAATACATTTATTGAAGGCATCGCTTAAAGACCAAGTTTTAACATTGGAACTAGATGATAATGTCTTATTGGATAATGAAACAATCGATCGTACGTTAGAAGAATTAATCATTTTATCATTAAAGTCATTGGATGGGGTAGAAGATGTAGAATTATTGATTAATAGCGAAAATGTAAGAAGTCAAGAAACATCACAAATTCATTATAATTATATTAAAATGTGAAAATTTTTGGTATAATAGTGTTCAGGTGATGAAGATGAAAAAAATTGTAATTATGTCAGATAATCATGGAGATCAATCTATGATTGAGTATGTAAAACAGCAGGAGCCTAGAGCTGATTATTATATTCATTGTGGGGATAGTGAAGCCTATGATGTAAGAGTATTAGAAGGGTTTATTTGTGTCAAAGGAAATAATGACTGGTCATTAAATTTGCCTAAGGAGGCAAAGTTAAATGTAGAGGGTGTACCTATTTTAATTACTCATGGACAATATTTTGGCTACTTTAATAGAGAATTAGCGATGAATGATTTACTTACAAGAAATGAATGCCAAGTATTAATTTCAGGACATACACATATGCCTATGTTTGAAAAAGATGGATCATTTTATTATATCAATCCAGGCTCTACAACTTTACCACGAGGGGTAGTGCAAGAAGTTACGCTGTTTTGTTTATTGATGCTGGAAAATTAGATTTTTGTCTTAAAGAGATACACAAATAAAATGTATCTTTTTTTGTGTGATAAATATTGACAAAAAAAACATTTTAGTTATAAGATATGTTAAAAAAGATGAATAGGGGTGTAGTATGGATACATTTAAAGCATTGATGAAAGAGATTAAACATTGCCGTGAATGTCAATCTGTTTTTGAACATGATGTTGTTCCTATTGTTTGGGGGCATCAGAATGCTAAAATTATGCAAATCAGTCAAGCGCCTTCTTTAAAAGTTCATCAGATTGGGAGACCTTTTAGTGATCAAAGTGGTAAAAAATTAAGAGAATGGTATCAGATAGATGAAACAACATTTTATAATCAAGATAATTTTTATATAACATCTTTAGCGCATTGTTATCCAGGCAAATCTCAATATGGAGGAGATAAAAAACCACCTCATATTTGTTATGAAAAATGGTTGTTTAAAGAAATGGACTCTGTTCATAATCAAATCTATATTATTATTGGTAGCTATGCGGCGAAAGTGTTTTTCCCTGATCAAACATTAGATGATTTAGTTTTTAATGATCAAATGATTCATGGAAAACGTACATTTGTTTTACCACATCCTTCACCTTTAAATCGTGGTTGGATAAAAAAGCATCTTGATTTTCAGGATAGGATGAAAGAAATCAGTCGTGTTGTTCAAACATACTGTGATATATCAAAAATAGAAAATGAGGAGGAAAATCATGATAGAAAATAAAGAATGGATGGATATCAGTGAAAAGTTAGTGATAAAAGGAAATTTCTACGACCAAAATCACTTACCTAGTCAAATAAGCAATGCGATTTATCAATTTGGAAACCGTGATATTTTTGAGATTATTGCGTTTATTGATGCGAGTGATGAAGAAGATGGCAGCAAAGGGATGATTATCACACCTCAGGCAATATATTTCCAATTTGGACAAGCAGGATGTATTCGTTATGATGAAGTAACAAGCTTATCTTTACAAAAACATCATCATGATCCACTAGTTAAAACAGTTATTAGAACCAAAAGTGGAAATTATGCATTAAGTAATAAGACTATTAATCCAGAAGTGTTGGTTTTACTTTTGTCTGAGATAACTGGTTTAAATATCGAAATGATAATGACAACTCATGAAAAAGTGGCTTATTATGTACCAATTATTCTTCAAGATCTCCAAGATGATGCTTATGAAGATATTGAATTAACTGAAAAACAATTGACTTTGATAAAGGAATTCAATCAGGAACTTGAAATTATTGAAGATTTAGATGAAGAAAATTATTGTTATGAATTAGAAAAAATATATCCTCGAGTAATGACTTTCTTTGATGAATTAGGTTTGGATAGTGAAGAAATAGACGAATTATATAAAATACAAGAGGCATTTGAGCAATCAGATAATATTGCAGAACAGAAAATAGAAGATGCGAAAAGATTTTATGATGATATGATGAATCAATATAGTCAAGGCAATACACAAATGTATGATCAAGTTCAATCAATGATGTCACAATTAGGCATCAATGAAAGTGATTTGGCAGGAAAATCAATGGATGAAATTGAGGATTTATTATGTGAGCGTTTAGGCATTTCTAAAAGTGTAATGGATAAACTTGTTAAAAAATTTGCTAATAAAAGCTAAAAGAAATATATATAGTTTGAATGAAATAAAAGCAGTTAATTTTTTAATGATTAGCTGCTTTTATAAGAATAATAAAATTTGATAAAAATATAAAAAAACTCTTGCATGTTATAAAATGTTATGCTATTATATATGGGCAGTTGAAAAATAGATGTCTACGTAGCTCAGCTGGATAGAGCACACGCCTTCTAAGCGTGCAGTCATGCGTTCGAATCCCTCCGTGGACGCCATTTGAAAAATACCCTGATTTTATCAGGGTTTTTATTTTGCAAAAGTACTTTTGACCACATATAGGCACGAAATTGAAAAGTCATTGTTTTACAAATATAGGAATTTAACATTAGAAAATATTACATTTTTTAGGTTATATAAATTCAATCAAACGACTAGAGTCATAGATTATTCTATGTTATAATTTTATAAAGGAGTCGGTTAATATGAAAAAAGATCCATTTTATAAAAGCTTAGGCTATGCCTTATCAGGTATTATACAATGTATTCATAAAGAGCGAAATATCAAAATCCATCTTGTCTTTATGATTCTTGTTATTATATGTGGTTTTCTTTTTCGTTTATCTGTCATAGAATGGTTTATTTGTATTTTATTGTTTGCATTTGTTATTTCTTTGGAACTTATTAATACAGCTATTGAAGCAGTGGTTGATTTATGCACTCAGGAGATTCATCCTCTTGCAAAAATAGCAAAAGACACAGCTGCTGGAGCTGTGCTTGTAAGTGCTATAGCCTCTGTAATTATAGGTTTGATAATATTTATTCCTAAAATTTTTAGTTAAGTAAGTCATGCGACTTACTTTTTTCATTTGACGATCAATAGAAAAAAGATAAAAACAAATAAATAAAACATATAAGATTTCAATAATACCATTAATTGCTCCACTTACAAAAAAGATAACAACAAGAATTTGTAATCCTAAATGAAAAAGCCAATGGGTTTGGAAATAAATAGCAGGACACTGAATAGAAAGCTGGTGGGTATAAATTTGTAAGATAATAATAAATAAAAGTGATGCAGTCATTGAAGCATAGACATGAATAGACGATAACCATGAATTGTCTTTGGAATAAGGACAAAAAGCACCAATAGACATGAAAAGTGCCGCTAGAAAAATCAAGGTTGGAATGTATCTTGGATATCGATTTAAATAATGAAAGTGACGATTCATCTGATAAGCAAAATAAATAGCACATATAAGAGTATAAATAATAACAAGTATTCGATATTCTGGTGCGGTTGAGACACCTGTAATATTTTCATATATAATATCTTTTCTAGTAGCAACATAAATTGTGAAAAATAGAATAAAAAAATAAGACATATGGACACCTCTTGAAAAATTATATACTTTTTTTTAAAAATAAAAAGAAAAAATCCAAAAAATGTATATATAAATAATAGGAGGGTAGAAAAATGAAAGCTTATTTAAAAGAAATGCATATTGAAACAAAAAACAGAGAGGTTCAATCTAAAAAAACATTTATGACTTGTTATGTTGAACCAACGACAGTGACGAATATTAAGGAAATCATTGTTGAAGCGAAAGTAGGTGTTGATGAAGAAGATTATAATTATTTAGTGATTGCTTTTTTTGGTATTGAAACAAAAGATGAAAATATGGATATAGATGAAATGGTACAACAGGCAGCTGATTTTATTTTGCCACAAATGTATTTGTTTATTCAAATATTGGATGAACAGATTGAAAAACAAGAGAATATTTTTTGTTCATAAAAGATGTCACCAAATAGAAAAAAATTCATATTTTAAGATGAGGTGACGAGGAATGCTGATTTTTGTTAATCATGATGATTTACGTGGACAAGAAGTCATGGAAGAAATGACTAGGAAAGGTTTTTATGTAACTGATGAATGGAGTGATTTGCGTTATTGTCAAATGATTTATTTAGGGATGAAAGGAATTGACCGAAAAAATCGTTTGTTTTTACATCATGATACGATTGTTGTTGAAGATCAAGTATGGAAACAATTACAACCCCATACGAAAATTTTTACGATAGTGCATAATGATTACTTAGAAGCTTTGTCAAAACAATATGGATTCGAGTATTTTGCTTTTTGGATGATGAGGATTTTGTATGTAAAAATAGTATTTTAACTGCTGAAGGTGTTTTGGCTTATTTGATTGGACATCGTCGTTTTCCAATTTATCGAAGTCAAATTCATGTTTTAGGGTATGGTCATTGTGGAAAAATAATTGTTAGGGATTTAGTGGCTTTACAGGCTGATGTTTATGTGGGAATAAGAAATCCTATAATTTTAGATGAGATAAATGATCAAGGAGCAAAAGGTTATATAATGGCTGATATGGATTTATCTGCTTGTGATATTTTAATTAATACAGTCCCATCTCAGATTGTGTCATCGACGCATTTGGATCATGCTAATGCCCATATGATGATTTTAGATATTGCATCATATCCTTATGGTGTTGATCATCATTATGCATTATCCAAAGGTTTTAATAGTATTATTTTACCATCAATTCCTAGTAAATATGCATATGGTTTTGCAGGAAAAATGATGGCAGATATAATGGAAAGGAAAATAAACAATGAATAAAATTGGTTTTGCTATAACGGGTTCTTTTTGCAGCATGGATGATATGTTGGAAGTTTTAAAACTTCTTTGCCAAGATTGTGAAGTGGAAGTGTTTATGACACCACATGTACGTGATATGGATACACGTTTTTATTCGCATTTAGAATTAGCAACAAAAATCAAAGAAATAACACATAAAGATATTCATACAAGCATTCAAGAAGCTGAAGTATATGGACCACATCCACAATTAGACGCTGTTGTTGTTTATCCATGTGATGCCTCAACGCTCAATAAGATTGATTTAGGAATTAATGATAATTGTGTGACTATGTTAGTGAAATCTTGTGTACGTAATCAAATTCCTATTGTTTTAGGTGTTTATTCAAACGATGTCTTATCAAACAGTGGTGTTCATCTCTTATCATTATTCAATAAGAAAAATTATTATTTTGTGCCCATGTTTCAGGATGATTATCAACGTAAACCACATAGTATGATTGCTAAAAAAGATAAAGTTTTGGATACCTTAAAAGTAGCTCTTCAACATCAACAATACCAACCATTTCTATTAGGATATAGGAAGATTTAAATGAAAGATATTTATACAGCATTAATGACACCGTTTAATCAAGATCTATCCATTGATTATCCTGGACTATATCGTGTCTTAGATAAATTAATTCATGAAGGTAATAAATCTTTTGTTTTATGTGGAACTACAGGTGAAACATCAACATTAAAATTAGATGAAAGACGAGTTCTTGTTGAAAGAGTTTTAAATAAATATCCACGTATACGTGTTATTGTAGGTATCTGTTCCAATAATACAGCTGAAGTCATCCGTCATATTCAGATGTATCATGACAATCCAGCTATATATGCCTTTTTGATTATTGTTCCATACTATATCAAACCTAGTCAAGAAGGCATATATAAACATTTTGATATGATTGCTTCTTCAACTGATAAGAAGTTATTGATTTATAATATTCCTAGTCGTTGTGGTGTTGCTATTACACCAGAAACTGTGATTCGTTTAGCCAAAAAGCATTCACATATTATTGGAATGAAACAATGTGGTCCATTAGAAGATATTGCAGCTATAAAAACAGTTTTACCACTGTTTAAAATCTATTTAGGAGATGACCATCTTTTATTAGAAGGATTAAAAATGCAAATAGATGGTTTAATTTCTGTAGCTAGTCATATTGATTATCCGTTGATTGAAAAAATCATACAACAAGAACAGACTTTTGATGATTGGTGTTTAAAAGTTTTAAGTCAATTTTTATTTAAGGAATCTAATCCAGCTCCCATAAAGTATATTTTAAGTCAAATGGGCTATATTCAAAATATATTAAGACCACCATTAACATCAGTAAGTTTACAATTAGAAAAAGAATTAGTACCACTTATTGAAAAATATAAGCAAAATGATTTGAAGCATTAAACAGAATATGATATGATAATCATACTTTTGAAAAAATCTATACACAATGAAAAAACAAATGTATAATGATATTAAAGAGTCAATATAAAAGAAAGGGTGAAAGAATGAAAAATGATGTTATAAAACTAATACCCATGGGTGGACAAGCAGAAATGGGTAAAAGTATGTATTGTTTTGAAATTAATGATAAGATTTTTATAATAGATTCAGGTTTCCGTTTCCCTGATTCCGATAAACTAGGTGTTGACATCATCATTCCTAGTTTTACATATTTAGAAGAAAGGGCAGATCAAGTTGCAGCGATTATTATTACACATGGTCATGATGATGCGATGGCTGCATTACCTTACTTATTACAGACGATTCATGCACCAGTCTATGCACCAAAATTAACGGCACTTTTAATTAAACAAATGGTGGAACGTTTCCAACGTCATAATCGCGTCAAGATTAATTTAGATTTGCATCCTGTAAATCGTAATGCTTCAATTGATATTGAAGGCGTACCAGTTGAATTTTTCCCAGTAACTCATTCTATTCCAGGAAGTGTGGGTGTGGCGTTATGGACAAGTTATGGTTATCTTGTCTATAGTGGTGAATTTATTATTGATTTTGGAGCTCCTAAAGAATTTCAATGTGATATTCAAAAAATGATGGAAATTGGTAAAAAAGGTGTTTTGGCTTTGTTAGTTGAATCTTCAGGTGCTAAACATGATGGATATACTTCACCAAATCATAAATTAACGAATAAAATTGATCATATTTTTGAAGATAGCTATGAAAGAATTATTATTTCAAGCTATGCCCAAAATGTTTTTAGAACACAAGAAATTATAGAATTAACAAAGAAGTATAAAAGACAAATTGTTTTTTATGGCCGTGATAAATATGATAATACCAATACATTATTAAGAATAGCACAAAGATCAAAAAAACCGGTTTTAAATGTTCCAGAGCATTTGCTAGGAGATAAAGAAAAAATTGGTAATCCTCAATATGATAGTAATTATGTTATTTTATTGAGTGGAAGTCCTCAACGTATCTATCATGATATTTGTGATATTATTGATGGTGGGGATGATTTGTTGAAACTTAGAAAAGGTGATACTTTTATTGTAGCATCTCCAGTTTTACCTGGAACTGAAAAGATTGCCAATAAAGCACATAATGGATTATATAAAACAGATGCCCATGTGCATTTATTAAAAAATAAAGATTTATTTTCAATGCATGCTTCAAAAGAAGATATTAAAGTTATTATTCAAATTTTTAAACCTCAATACTATATTCCAATGAAAGGCGAATATCAACATTTTATTTTTAATCAACAAATTGCTCAAGACATGGATATTCCAAATGATCATATTATCATTATTGATAATGGCGAACGTATAACTTTTGAAAAAGGAAAGCTTTTAGATACACGTGATGTTTTTGAAATTGATGATGTGATGATTGATGGTATTGGGATTGGTGATGTTGGAGAAAAAGTTATTGATGATCGTATCCAACTTGCTAACGATGGTGTCGTTATTGTTGGTCTAACAATATCTAGAGAAACCAAAGAAATTGTCGCACAAACAGATTGTCAAACACGCGGTTTTGTCTATTTGAAAGATTCTGAATATGTGATTAAACATGTTATTGAAATTTGTGAAAAAGTTGTTGGTCAGTTAAAAGAGAATCCTGAAATGGAAATTGCTGAAATAAGAAGTATGATGAAAGATCAATCAATGAAATATATTGTGAAAGAAACTGGCAAGAAACCTGTATTTATTGGTGTTGTTGTCGAAATATAAGCGAGAGAAATCTTGCTTTTTCTTTTCATTAATGTGAGATTTTGTTATAATGAAAAATTGAAAGAAGGTGAGCGTAATGGCGAAAACAAAACGTTCAAAAAAATCTAAGAATCAGATTTTAGAAGAGAAACTGCGTTTAAGAATTATTGTGTTATTGATTATTTTTGCTATTATTGTATCAGCTTTGCGTTTGGGATTTATTGGACAAGGAATACATAATTGTGTGGCTTTTTTAACAGGAAATTTATATGGAGTTGTTTATTTAACTTTATTGTTGTTATGTCTTTATATTTTATGGAAAGCTCAGTTTCCACGTTTTAATGGACCAGAAGCTATTGGATTATATGCTATTTTTATGAGTGTTTTAACGATTGCATCTATTCCTGGTCAACCTCAAACGAGTGGATTAGGAGTTATTTCCACATATATTCAAAGTCAACAAATGAACAAAGGTGGTTTGATAGGTGTCACTCTTTATGGTTTATTTAGTGCTTTATTTGAAAGTTTAGGCGCTTTGATTTTATCAATTGTTATTTTGATTATTGGTTTTGCATTGGTTACAAGTAAAGTTTATTTACAATATCAAAAAAACAACAAAAAGAAAACAAAAATAAAAAAACAAGAAGAACCACCAGTTCAAACTATTGTTTTAAAGAAAAAATCACATTTCTTTGATTTCTTATCTAAAGATAAAGAAATTCCACTTTTCCCTGATTCGGCTTTTGATGATGTTGAAGAAAAAATGGATCCTGAAATAACAAGTGCGTTTGAGTTTGATCAAGAGCATATGAAAATAGATATTAAAGAGAAACAACCTTTAAAAAAGAAAAAAGAAAAGAAAGAAGAAATCAAAGAAGAAACAATTATTGAAACACCTATACAAACAGATTTATCGCATTATCAATTACCACCACTTTCATTGCTATCAACAAAATCAACACAGAACGCTTCTAAAGAAAGAAGTGCGACTCAAAAAATGCAACAAGATTAACAACAGTTTTAAAACAATTTGGTGTTAATGCAACAATTGAAAATGCTTTCATTGGTCCGACTATTACAAAATATGAATTAAAATTAGAAATTGGAACAAGGGTTAATAAAATTTTACAGTTACAAGATGATATCAAATTAGCACTAGCAACTGCTGATATTAGAATTGAAGCACCAATACCTGGTAAGCCTTATGTTGGAATAGAAGTGCCTAATCAAAGTGGAGCTGTCGTTGGTTTTAAAGATGTTTTAAAAAATTTATTATCTCAATCTAAATTTCAAAATAATCCTCTTGTTGTCGCATTAGGTAAAGATGTTTCAGGAAAACCAGTTTTTGCTCAATTGGATAAAATGCCCCATTTATTAATTGCTGGAGCTACAGGATCTGGGAAATCAGTATGTGTGAATACAATTATTTCTTCATTGTTAATGCGTGCTAGACCTGATGAAGTCAAATTGATTTTGGTCGACCCCAAAAAAGTAGAATTGTCTGTTTATAATGGAATTCCTCATTTATTGGCACCAGTTGTTACTGATCCCAAAAAAGCGGCAGCTGTTCTTAGAGAAGTTGTGTCAGAGATGGAAAGACGTTATGATTTATTTGCAAGTGTAAGTGCAAGAAATATTGAAACATATAATGAATTTGTTAAAAAATATAATGATAAACATGGAGATGAACCAAAAGAAATATTACCCTATCATGTCATTATTTTAGATGAAGTTGCAGACTTAATGATGGTTGCCAGCAAAGATGTAGAAGATTGTATTATGCGTATTTCTCAGATGGCACGTGCAGCTGGGATTCATTTAATTGTTGCTACTCAAAGACCATCAACAGACATTATTACAGGAGTTATCAAAGCCAATATTCCTTCACGTATTGCTTTTGCTGTATCATCAAGTATTGATTCAAGAACAATTTTAGATACTTCTGGAGCTGAGAAATTACTTGGCAAAGGTGATATGCTGTTTTCGCCAATGGGATCATCATCGCCAACGAGAGTTCAAGGATGCTTTGTGACTGATGATGAGGTGGCTTCTATTGTACATTATGTTTCATCGCAACAGGAAGCTATTTATGAAGATAAATATGTGAATGTGAAATCTATTTCTTCATCTCAGTCAAATGATAGTTTTGATGAGGAAGACGAAGAATATGAAATGTGTCGTGAATTTGTGATTCAAGCTCAAAAAGCATCAACATCTTTATTACAAAGAAAGTTTAGAATTGGTTATAATAAAGCGGCTCGCATTATAGACCGATTAGAAGAAGATGGTGTTATTGGACCACAACTTGGTAGTAAACCACGTGAAGTTTATATTCGACAATATCATGAGGAAGATTTATAAAATATTGAATATATCAATATTATTTTAAAATTATATAAAAGAGAAAATGATGAATGTGAAGATATTTGACGTTTTCTCTTTTTATTTTGTGAAAATGATGTTAAAATGTTGTTAGAATGTTAAAGGAGGAAAACAAAATATGAAAAAAATGTTTGCGTCTTTATTAGCATTATCAATGGTGCTAGTTGGATGTGGTAGTGGTGATGGTTCTAAAGAAGAATCAAAAAATCCTGAAATCGTTATGTTAACTGACAAAGGAACAATTGATGACAAGTCTTTCAATCAGGGTACATATGAAGGTGTACAAGCATATGCTAAGGAAAATAACATTGAATGTACATACATTAAACCTGTTGATGCGACAACTGATGAGTATAAAAACTCTATTGATCAGGCTGTAAGACAAGGGGCAAAAGTTGTTGTTTGTCCAGGATATTTGTTTGAAGAAGCAATTTATGAAAAACAAACTGAATACCCTGATGTTAAATTTGTTTTAATTGATGGTAATCCTCATGATGCAAGTTATAAAACTTATAAAACTGAAAAGAATACTATCGGTATTACTTTCCAAGAAGAACAATCTGGCTATCTTGCAGGATATGCTGCTGTTAAAGATGGAAATACAAGCTTAGGTTTCATGGGTGGACAAGCTGTTCCAGCTGTTATGAACTTTGGATATGGATATGTTCAAGGAGCAAATGATGCAGCTAAAGAATTAGGAATTACAGTGAAAATGAAGTATCATTATACTGGTGGATTTAGTGCAACTCCAGAGATTCAAACAAAAGCTTCTTCTTGGTATAAAGATGGAGTTACAGTTGTATTTGGATGTGGTGGTTCAGTAGGTAACTCAGTTATGGCTGCGGCTGAAGCAAGCGACCCTGTTGGTAAAGTGATTGGTGTTGACGTCGATCAATCTTCTGAATCTAATACAGTTATCACTTCAGCATACAAAAAATTAGGAGATGCTGTTCAAAAAGCATTAGCTTCTATTTATAGTGGTGATTTTGATAAAACTGATGATGGAAGCATACAATTTAGAGGTGAACAAAACATTGTTTTAGGTGCTAAAGATGGTGATGTTGGTTTACCATTAGAAACTTCTAAATTTGAAAAATTCACTGAAGCAGATTATAATGCAATTTACGATAAAATTGTAAATGAAACTGTTGAAATTAAAAACAATAAAGCAGCTAAATCTCCTGCTGATTTAAAATGTGAAAATGTGGAATTAACAGTTGAAAATTAATGGAAATCGAATAGGGGCTAAGAATTAATATCTTTCGCCCCTTTCACAACACCATGCATAGGGTCCCCTACACGGCGTTTCATAAGTTTATAGAATTGTAATAGTCTAGTGCACTGATAAACCCAAAGCTTTTCAGTCTTTCGTTTGTCAGTGTTCTAGAGAGTATAAAGCTATTGGCTATATGCCAGTAGCCTTTTCTTGTATTTGCCCATTCCCATGCCTTTTTCCTGTTTATTCCTAACTTTTGTAGATTTTTATATCTCGTCCTTACCAGTTTCCATCTCTTCCAGTATATCATTCGTATTCTTCGTCTTAACCATGAGTCAACTTTACCAAGATACACTTTCATATCGGCTACCCTGTAATAGTTTATCCATCCCGTCATATAGAGTTTTAATTCTTGGCCTAATTGTTTACTACTGACAGGTCTGTTTCTTTTTGTGATTTCCTTGATTCTTCTTTTCATCTTTTCTCTTGATTTCTTATGAACAGTGATTCGTACGTTACCACTCTTCTCTATATAAAATCCAAATCCTAGAAATTTTATATCAGTAATATAGGCTACTTTTGTTTTCTCCTGGTTGACTTTAACCAATAACTTCTCTTCAAGATACCTCCTCACTGTTTCCTTGACTCTCATTGCACTTCTTTTACTTTTGAATAGTATGACACAGTCATCTGCATATCTTACATATCTATTGCCTCTTCTTTCCATTTCTTTATCAAGTTCATTAAGATAGACATTTGATAGTAATGGACTTAGTGGTCCTCCTTGAGGTACGCCTTTAGTCGTTTCTTCGAATTTATGCTTTACTACGACTCCTGCATTGAGATATTTATGTATGAGTGATATGACTCTTCCATCCTTAATCGTTTGTGACAGTATCTGTATAAGCCTTGAATGATTGACTGTATCAAAGTATTTCTCCAAGTCCAAGTCTACTGTGTATCGATATCCTTCATTGGCATAGTCTACGACTCTTCTTACTGCTTGATGAGCATTTCTTCGAGGTCTAAATCCATAACTGTTTTCACTGAATAGTGGCTCAAAGATAGGCGTAAGTATTTGCACTATCGCTTGTTGAATGACCCTGTCAGTCACAGTTGGAATTCCTAGTCCTCTTTTCTTTCCATTATCTTTTGGTATTTCTACTCTTTTAACGGCTTGTGGACTATAGTGTCCCTCCATGATGAGTTTCTTTAGATAAGACCAGTGCTGTGCGAAATGCGTACGAACTTCTGCGACTTGCATTTTATCTACACCACCACTTCCCTTATTGCTCACAACCCTTTGGATTGCCTTTTCTATATTGGCATCTTCTACGATTGTTTCAAGTAACTTCTCATGTATTACAAATCTATTGGTGTTCTTCGTATGCGATATCTCTTGTTTTGATATAGGATACACTTCTCCATTATTGTCGTATTCCGTACTATCTTCATAGAGTAAGCCTAATGATAGTTGACAGTATCCAATTTTATCCTGAGTATCTTTCATTTCCAGTTCACCTCCTTATGTTCGGTCCTTCGCTAGATAACCATTACAGTTATCATCATCACTACTATGACCTCGGCTGACTTCCTAGGACAAACATTTCCACCATGATTACATTTTCATCATGTCCCTAGGACCTCCCACGGTAAGACATAACACTTTCATCCCATGTACCCACTATCTTTACACCGCTTATTCCGTCGTACTATTGGACTTTGATTTGTCATGCAATCTCATCCAATAAGCATATGCCTTAAATAGTTCGTATTCCTTGGGTCAGGATTTTGTCTCCGACTTCCTTCAGTTCTCACCTTACGATGGATACCTTGTCTTTGACTAGTGGTTGGTAGTACGAAACCCCCACAGTGGACTTTCACCACCAAGTTTTATGCCATGCATGGCACACATGAACAAGGCTTGATAAATGTTTTCAAGCCTTATTTTTCAAATAAAAATATTTTCAGTTGTGATTTTCTTGAAATTTAAGTTATAATAAATAGTGTAAATAAATTGTAGAAGGAGGAAGAAAATGGAAAACGTTATCGAGATGCGACATATTACGAAAGTTTTTCCGGGAATTATAGCTAATGATGACGTGACTATTGAATTAAAAAAAGGTGAAATTCATGCATTGTTAGGGGAAAATGGTGCAGGAAAATCTACTTTAATGAGTGTCTTATTTGGGTTATATCAACCTGAAAAAGGAGAAATTTTAAAAAATGGTCAAGTCGTTAAAATTAATAATCCTAATGATGCAAATAGTTTAGGAATTGGAATGGTTCATCAACATTTTAAATTAGTTCATAATTTTACAGTATTAGAGAATATCGTTTTGGGAGCTGAAGATACAAAAAATGGTTTTCTTTATATGAAAAAAGCTCGTCAAAAAGTAGAAGAGATTTCTCGTCAATATAATTTAAAAGTTGATTGTGATGCATTGATTAGTGATATTACTGTAGGAATGCAACAACGTGTAGAAATTATCAAGATGCTATATCGTGATAACGAAGTTTTAATCTTTGATGAACCGACGGCTGTTTTAACACCTCAAGAAATAGATGAATTAATGCAGATTATGAAAGATTTAGCAAAAGAAGGAAAATCTATTCTGTTTATCACACATAAACTTAATGAGATTAAGGAAGTTGCTGATCGTTGTTCAGTATTAAGAAAAGGGAAGTATATTGGAACAATTGATGTAGCATCAACGACAAAAGAAGAAATGTCTGAAATGATGGTTGGGCGAAAAATTAATTTACAAACTGAAAAAACTGAGGCTCATCCAACTGATGATATCTTGGTTGTGAAAAACTTATCAGTTGGTAAAAAAGGACATAAAAATCCTGTCAATAATGTGAGTTTTTCTGTGCGTAAGGGTGAAATTGTTTGTATTGCAGGGATTGATGGTAATGGACAAACTGAACTTGTACAAGCGATTACAGGATTAATGCCTGTTTTAAACGGAACAGTATCATTAAATGGAAAAGATATTACACATGCTTCAATACGTCAACGTAATATAAGTGGGATATCACATATTCCAGAAGATCGTCATAAGCATGGTTTGGTTTTAGATTATCCATTATCATATAACTTGGTTTTACAAAGATATTTTGAACCACAATTTTCAAAGAATGGCTTTTTAAAATTTGATGAAATTGAAAAATATTCAGAAAAACTTATTGAACAATATGATATAAGAAGTGGACAAGGTTCAAAGACTATAGCGAGAAGTATGTCTGGAGGTAATCAACAAAAAGCAATTATCGCAAGAGAAATAGATAAAAATCCTGAATGTCTGATTGCTGTACAACCAACACGTGGTTTAGATGTTGGTGCGATTGAATATATTCATAAACAAATTATTCGTGAAAGAGATGAGGGAAAAGCAGTCTTGCTTATTTCACTAGAATTAGATGAAGTTATGAATTTATCAGATAGAATCTTAGTTATATATGAAGGAGAAATTGTAGGAGAATTAAATCCTAAAGAAATTACTGTTCAGGAATTAGGACTTTATATGGCAGGAAGTAAGCGAGGTGATACAAATGAAAAAGATATTTAATTCTGAAGCATCACTTAATTTTGCTTCTTCTGTTACTGCTATTATTGCTGGTTTGATTATCGGTTTAATTGTTATTATTATTGCCAATCCATCTAATGCGCTTAATGGGTATTTGACATTAATTCAAGGTGGTTTCAGCAATGGAACACGTGGAATCGGGCAGGTTTTAAACAATGCAACTCCAATTATCTTAACTGGTTTATCGGTTGGATTTGCCTTTAAGACAGGTCTATTCAACATTGGTACTCCTGGTCAATTTGTTGTGGGTGCATTTGTTGCAATTTATATTGGGGTTGAATGGACATTCCTTCCAGGTGCGATTCATTGGCTTGTAGCTATTCTATTTGCTGCTTTAGCAGGAGCTATATGGGGATGTGTGCCAGGTATAATGAAGGCTTATTTGAATGTCAACGAAGTTATTGCTTCTATTATTATGAATTATATTGGAATGTATACAATTAATTATATCATTCCTTTGACTGTATTTAATATTAATAAGAATGAAACATTACCGGTTGCTTCAAGTGCAGAGATTCCACAATTTGGGATTGAGCATTTGATTCCTAATGTTAATGGTGGTATAGTTATTGCTATTATTCTTGTTATTGTTATGCATGTTATTCTTAATAAATCGGTTCTTGGTTATGAGTTAAAAGCTTGTGGTTTTAATCAAGATGCAAGTAAATATGCAGGTATTAATTCTAAACAAAAAGTTGTTTGCTCTATGATGATTGCTGGTGCCTTAGCTGGTATTGGTGGTGCATTAGTTTATTTGGGCGGAACTGGTAAGTGTTTAGCTGTTGTTGATACATTGGCTCCTGAAGGATTTAATGGAATTGCAGTTGCATTATTAGGTCTTTCAAGTCCTTTTGGGATATTAGCTGCAGGGCTATTTATTGCACATTTAACTATTGGTGGTTCTTTAATGCAAATTTATGGCTTTATTCCACAAATTGTTGATATTATTGTAGCTATTATTATTTATTTCTCTGCCTTTGCACTTATGGTTAAAGGCATTATAGCAAATGGTATTTCTTTTAAAAAGAAGTCTAAGATAAAGGAGGGACAATAAAATGAGTGATGTTTTATTCTTGTTTCAACAGACAATGTTCTTCTTTATTCCACTTTTAATTGTAGCATTAGGTGGGTTATTTTCAGAGCGTAGTGGTATTATCAATATCGCTTTGGAAGGAATGATGATTGTTGGAGCTTTTGCAGGTATTTTTTTCATCCATTTTTTCCAACAATCAATGAATCCGCAAATTTGCTTATTGATTGCTATTCTCATAGCAGGTTTGGCTGGGACTTTGTTTGCCTTATTCCATGCCATTGCTTCTATTAATATGAAAGCTGATCAGACAATTAGTGGTACAGCATTAAATATGTTTGCTCCTGCATTTTGTATATTCGTTGCCAGATTAGTACAACAAACACAACAAGTGGAATTTTCAAATACATTTAGAATTACGAAAGTTCCTGTATTAGGTGATATTCCTATCATTGGAGATTTTCTTTTCCAAAATACGTATATTACAAATTTTTTAGGTATTTTGATTTTGGTTTTATCATGGTTGATTTTATATAAGACACGTTTTGGATTAAGATTGCGTTCTTGTGGTGAATTACCACAAGCTGCAGATAGTGCTGGAATTAATGTTTATAAGATTCGTTATTCAGGAACACTTATTTCAGGTTTTTTAGCTGGTATTGGTGGATTAATTTTCGTTGTTCCAACAAGTACAAACTTTAATGCAGATGTTGCTGGATACGGGTTCTTGGCATTGGCTGTTTTGATTTTTGGTCAATGGAAACCATGGCATATTGCTGGTGCTGCATTCTTCTTTGGATTTATGAAAACAATCGCTTCAGCTGGGTTACCATTCTTAGCTTCATTATCTATTCCAAATTATTTCTATAAAATTACACCATATGTTGCAACACTTATTGTTTTAGCCTTTACATCTAAAAATTCTGCTGCACCTCGTGCAGAAGGAGAACCGTTTGATAAAGGAAAACGTTAGATCAAGAGAACTCTTGGTCTTTTTTTATTTTAATTTGTAGAAAAATGAGTATAATATATGTGTATAAGAATTGGAGGTCATTTATGGAAAACGTCTATCAAATGTCGGGATATACATTACATCTTATTCCAACAAAGAAATTTAAAACAATGACAATTTCTTTAAGATTACAAAGTCCATTGTTGAAAGAAACAACAACAATTAGAACTTTATTAACATTTGTTTTGGTAGCTGCTACACAAGAGTATCCATCAACAAAAACATTAGCAACCTATCTTGATGAAAATTATGGTGCCAGTTTATCAACACATATTACAACAAAAGGGCAGTCACATATTATGAATGTGACGACAAGTTTTATTAATGATACTTATTTGCCATCACCTGAACATTTACTTGAAAAACAATTGCAACTTATAAGTGATTTGTTTTATCGTCCTTGTATTCATCAGGATGGTTTTGATGAAACAATCGTACAATTAAAAAAGAAAGAATTTAAAGAAAAAATACAAGCACATAAAGATGATAAATTCTCATACTCTTTAGATAAATTATTTGAGTATATGGGAAGAAATCAGGTGTTGGGAATTCCAAGTACAGGATATGAAGAAGAAATTCAAGATATTACGCCTCAACAACTTTATCAATATATGAAAAAATGTATTGAAGAAGATGAAAAACATGTATATATCGTTGGAGATATTCCAGAAAATATCGTTGATGTTTTTGATCGTCTTTTAAAGTTCCCAGATGGACATCATGATTATGCATCTTCTTATATGTTTGAAAGTCCACGACCTGAGGTTTTAGAAGTAATTGAGAAACAAGATATTACTCAATCAAAATTAAATTTAGGTTATCAAATTCAATGTGATTTTCAATCACCGTCACATTATGCATTTACTGTTTTTAATGCAATATTTGGTGGTTTTTCACAATCACGTCTCTTTAAAGTTGTAAGAGAAGAAAATAGTTTATGTTATTATGTTTCTTCTAGTTATGATGCTTTTAATGGTATGATGATTGTCAATGCGGGGATAGAAGCAAAAGATTATCAAAAAGCTTTAGATCTCATTCAACAGCAATTATCAGATATTCAAAATGGACATCTTCTTGAAGATGAAATTCATCTTGCGAAAATGATGCTTGTCAATGCATTGAAGAAAACAAATGATGAAGCAGGAAGTATGATTGCTTTAGCATATAATCGTGATATTACACATAAGCAAGAAACAAATGAAGAATATATTGAAAAATTAATGAATGTAACTTTAGAAGAAATTGTAGAAGTTACTAAAAAGGTAAAGCTTGATACAATTTACTTCCTTACAGGAAAGGAGTTCCATGAAAGTAATTAATTATCCAACTCTTCAAGAAACAATATATTTTGAAGAAATGTCAAATGGTTTAAAAGTTTATCTTTTACCAAAAATCGGTTTTTCTAAAACTTATGGTTTATTTTCCACGCGTTTTGGTTCTATAGATACTACTTTTGTCCCTTTACATGAAACACAAATGTTAAAAGTTCCTGATGGTATCGCACATTTTTTGGAACATAAGATGTTTGAAATGGAAGAGGGCGATGCAAGTGAGGCTTTTGCAAAGTTAGGAGCAAGCAGCAATGCTTTTACTTCATCGTCGCGTACAGCTTATTTATTTAGTACCACAAGTCATGAAAAAGAATGTATTCAATTATTACTTGATTTTGTACAAGATATTTATTTGACAGATGAAAATGTTGAAAAAGAAAAGGGAATTATCAATCAGGAAATTGGAATGTATGACGATGACCCAGACTGGCGTTGCTATTTTGGAAGTATTCAAAATTTATATCAGAAACATCCAGTCAAAATTGATATAGCAGGAACTGTTGAAACAGTTAGGTCTATTGATAAAGAAACTTTAGAAAAATGTTATCATACTTTTTATCATCCAAGTAATATGATGTTGTTTGTAGTAGGCAATATTGATCCAAAACAAACAATGGCTTTGATTAGAGAAAATCAGCAGCAAAAAGAGTTTTCTAATGAAAAGTCTATTCAAAGAGAAATTGTTGAAGAACCAAAGGATGTAGCTCAAAAGGATGCAACTTTACACATGGATGTCACAATGCCAAAGATTATTGTTTCTTTAAAAATTAATGAGATTTTGACAAATCCACAAGAACGTTTAAAAAGAGAGCTAGGCATGAATTTATTACTTGACATTTTCTTTGCGAAAAGTTCATCGCTTTATGAACAATGGTTAAAAGAAGAAATCATCAATGATAGTTTTAGTGCTCAGTTTACTCAAGAAAGGGATTATTGTTTTCTTCAAATTGGTGGTGATACACTTTATCCAGAAAAGCTTAAAGCAAGAATCTTTGATTTTATTGAACATATGCAAGATTATGCCATTGACTTAGAAAGTTTTTCACGTTTGAAGAAAAAAACAATGGGAATTCTTATTTCTGTTTTTAATAGTCCTGAAAGTATTGCGAATATGTTTAGTCGTTATTATTTTGAAGGAATTATGATTTTTGATTTGATTGATTATTTAAATACTTTAACTATTGAAGATTTAAATGAATTAAAGCACTTATTTGATATTCAATATACAACTTCTTTTACAATTTTACCAAAAACAAATTAAAGAAACAAAAGACATTTTATAGAATGAAAGATTTCACTATTTACACATTTCAATTTTATGTTATAATGTGAGTGACCTAAGAGATATATGTATTTCCTACACGATAGATAAGGGAATCTGATTGTTGCTTGGTGGTGTTGAAAACCTGTCATGAATAGGGATCCTAAAATCGAGCACAAGATACCCACCTGCATATACCAGGGATTAATCTAAAAAACTCTTAGGTTTTTCTTTTTGAGGAGGAAACATGGAAAAAATAACAGATGAGATGATTCATGAAATCAATGAGCTTGCAAGAAAAAGCAAAACAGAAGGTTTAACTGAAAAAGAGAAAAAAGACAACAAGAACTGAGACAAGAGTATTTGCGTTTGTTTAGAAAAGGGTTTAAACAACAACTTCAAAATATCAAAGTAGTAGATTCAAAAGGACAAGATGTGACACCATCAAAGCATAAAAACATAAAGAAATGCTAGATTATGTCAAATCTTGTTTGATATTCATGTGTTTTTGTGTATAATGTTAATGTGTTATAAGGAGGAAGAATGAGATAATGAATCAATCTGAATTATCAATTGCTGCGATTAGATCACTAGGAATAGATATGATTAATAAAGCAAACTCAGGACATCCAGGGATGGTGTTAGGTTCTGCACCGGCTTTATATTCTTTATTTACAAAAGAGTTAAAAGTTTTTCCAGCACATTCACAGTGGTTAAATCGTGATCGTTTTGTTTTAGCAAGTGGACATGCATCTTCATTATTATATAGTTTATTACATCTATCAGGGTTTCAATTAACAATGGATGATTTAAAACAGTTTAGACAATGGGGAAGTTGTACACCTGGTCATCCTGAAGTTGAATTGACTGATGGTGTTGATGCTTCAAGCGGGCCTTTAGGTCAAGGAATTCCAATGGCAGTAGGAATGGCAATGGCTGAAGTTTATTTAGCGTCTCGATATAATCAAAAAGATTATGAAGTGATAAATCATCACACTTATGTATTATGTGGTGATGGAGATATGCAAGAAGGGGTTACTTATGAAGCTGCATCTCTTGCTGGACATCTTTGTTTAGGAAAGTTAGTTGTTCTTTATGATTCAAATAATGTAACATTAGATGGACCATTGAATTATTCATTTAGTGAAGATGTAAAAAAACGTTATGAAGCGATGAACTGGCAAGTTATTTGCGTTCAAGATGGTAACGACTATGAAGCTATTGCGAAAGCTATTAAAAAGGCTAAAAAAGAAATTTATAAACCATCATTAATCATTGTTAATACAATTATTGGATTTGGTTCTCAAAATCAAGGAACAAGTAAAGTTCATGGTGCGCCTCTTGGTGAGGAAGATGGACAATATGCTAAAAAGCAATATGGTTTTGAATATGATAATTTCTTTGTGCCAGAAGAAGTTTATGATGATTTTAAGAAAAATGTTTTTAATCGAGGAAAACGTGCTTACAATAAATGGAATAAAATGATGGATTCATATAAAGAAGAATATCCTGAATTATATCAGGAATTATTCCAAAATATGAATGATGAATATGCTTTTGACGAAGAAACATTTATGCAAGCATATCAGGAAGGGCTAAGTGAAGCAACACGTGTAACAAGTGAAAAATTAATTAACGCTATTGCTGCGCAAAATCCTACATTCTTATCAGGAACAGCTGATTTAGCATCTTCAACAAAAACAATTATAAAAAATGCAGAACGTTTCAGTTGTGAAAATTATGGTGGACGTAATTTATTCTTTGGTATTCGTGAATTTGCAATGGTAGCCATTATGAACGGAATGACATTGCATAAAGGAATTAAAGTTGCTGCTGGAGGATTTATGGTTTTCAGTGATTACTTTAAGGCAGCTTTAAGAATGGCATGTTTAATGAAATTACCAATTATTTTACCACTTTCACATGATTCTATCGCAGTAGGAGAAGATGGGCCTACACATCAACCTATTGAACAATTAGCAATGTTGCGTTCTTTGCCAAATATACAAGTCATTAGATCTGCTGATGCTTATGAAATGTGTGCGGCATGGAAAAAAGCTATTGAAACAAATGATCGTCCAACAGCTTTAATTTTAACAAGACAAAATGTCACAAACTTTACTCATGCAACTTATGATGATGTTTGTCATGGAGCTTATATTGTATCCAAAGAAAAGGAGCATTTAGACGGTATTTTGATTGCTACAGGTAGTGAAGTAGAATTAGCTGTACAAGCACAAAAAGTTTTATTAGAACAAGGGCATGATGTACGTGTTGTATCAATGCCTTCTATGGAATTATTTGATTGTCAAAATGCATCATATAAAGAAATGATTTTACCAACTCATGCCAGAAAACGTGTCGCTGTAGAAATGGCTTGTGATTTTGGATGGCATAAATATGTTGGTTTAGATGGAAAGGTTATTTCTGTTAATCAATTTGGAGCGAGTGCACCAGCATCCGTTATTATTGAAAAATATGGATTTACTGTTGATCATATTGTTCAAACATATTTATCACTTTAAGAACCTGTTAAAAGGTTCTTTTTTTGACATATTTTTTGTTTATATAGAAGTATAATAACATTGGTGATGAATATGAAATATAAAATAGTTTGTGTTAAAGAACGCTATGTTGAATTGGTAAAAAAATATCCAGTGTTTTTAAAACAAATTTATCAAAAGCAGGATAATATGTATAAAACAAAGCAAATTGAATTGATTTTTTCAAGTATGTCAGCTGAAAAGGAAAAGCTACTTCATCATATTCAATCTCGTGAGGATTATTCTTATTATCATGGGACACATCAATTATTAAATCCAATTACTTGTCAAAAGATGACAATGGTTATGAATGAATATGATTTAGATGTTGAAGAAGAGGGAAATAATCATTGTCTTTATGATATTATATCGTCTTTTTCTAAAAACTTTTATATGATAACGAAATAATTTTGCAAAAGAGATGAGACTATGCTATAATATTATGGTAGTTGAATGGAGGATAGAAAGATGTTGTATGGCGTTTTAGGACTTTTAATAGGTCTTGTTATAGGATTCTTTGTTGCTCGTTATTTATTCAAGAAAAACTTAAAGAAGAATCCACCAATTAATGAAAAAATGATTCGTGCTATGTTTATGGAAATGGGACGTAAACCAAACGAAACTCAAATCAAACGAATTATGAAAAGCATTAATGACCAATATAAATAAGGGATATCCCTTATTTTTTCATATATGAAGATATATATAACGCGTCATTCTAAAACACTTTGGAATGAAGAAAAAAGATTGCAGGGACGTTTGGATTCGCCTTTGTCACAAGAAGGCATTGAAAATGCACTTGCTTTAAAACAATATCTTCAAGATAATTCGTTGCAATTTGATTATGTGTTTTCAAGTCCCATTCCTCGTGCCAATCAAACAGCTCATTTATTATTTGATCAGCAATCAATAACATTAGACAAACGTCTCATGGAAATGAATTTTGGTGATTTTGAAGGTCAAAAAATATCTGATTTATTAGAAAATCATTATGAACTTTATGATCAATTATGGAATCACCCTGAATGTTTTGAACGTATTCCTCATGGTGAAAGTTATGAAGAAGTCATAGCTAGGGTTCAAAGTTTTTTAGATGATTTAAAACAATTACCTCATGATAGTCAAGTGATGGTTGTAACTCATGGGATGTGTTTTGTGATTTTTATGTCTATCTTTTTGCATATATCTAAAAAAGATTTAGTTCAGATTAATCAACAAATAGTAGAAGGGTGTTCTTTAACATGTATTGAAGAAAAAAATGGTTCATATCAAGTTATTTATTATAATGAGCATCAGTTTTTACCCCATGTTATGCATGCTAGCTTTGCAAAATAAAAACCTGAGTGTTTTTGACATTCAGGTTTTTACATCCATGTAATTTTATTTTCTGTACCATCTTTTATTCTTTGAATATTGCTTAGATGTTTATAGACAAGTAAAGCAACAATGCATATATTTGTGATAATTCCAACTGTACTGTAGCCAAGAAATGGTGATATCACGACAATTGAAATAGAAGCCAGGATAGACGCTAATGATACATATTTAGAAAGCTTTAATGTGATTAAGAAAATGACTAAAGCAATCAAAAATGCATAAATGTTTGTCATTAAGGCATATCCAAGGGCAACTGATACAGCTTTTCCACCTCTAAATCCAGCAAATATTGGATAACAATGTCCAATGACACAAGCCAGCGCACATAAATAAACAATATTGTGATTGAGGTTGCATGCATTTGCTACCAATCCAGCAATAAAAATAGAAATGCAACATTTTGAGGTATCTAAAATAATCACACTTAAACCAGCTTTTTTGCCTAGAACTCTTCCGGCGTTGGTTCCTCCTAAATTTCCTGAGCCACTATTTCTTACATCAGTATGATAAAAAAGTTTTCCAATGACTAAAGCAAAAGGAATAGAACCATATAAATATCCCATAATGATTAATAATAAATATACCAATATATCCATTTTCTCACTTCCCCGCCACTAATTATACATAAAAAAGAAGAAAAATCAATTTTTTTAAAAGATTTGCGAAAATTTAAGAAATTTGCTATGATATGAATTCTCTAGCAATACATCAATGTTTTTGTTATAATTGAAAAAGTTGAAAAGGAGGAAATCAGATATGAAAACAAATCATTATGATGAGTCTAATATTCAAATACTTGAAGGGTTGGAGGCAGTTAGAAAACGTCCTGGAATGTACATCGGTTCAACTGATGCCAGAGGACTTCATCATCTTGTATGGGAAATTGTCGATAATGCGATTGATGAAGCGTTAGCTGGATTTGGTAAAAAGATTACAGTTACCATTGGAAAGGACAATAGCATTCGTGTGGAAGATGAAGGACGTGGGATGCCAACGGGTATGCATGCCTCTGGAAAACCTACAACTGAAGTTATTTTAACTATTCTTCATGCTGGAGGTAAATTTAGTGAAGATGGTGGATATAAAACATCAGGAGGTTTACATGGAGTTGGTTCATCTGTCGTGAATGCTTTAAGTGAGTGGCTAGAAGTCACTGTTTATCGTGATGGTTATATTCATCAACAACGTTTTGAAGATGGTGCAAAAATTATCTCCCCTTTAAAAAAATTAGGAAAAACATCTAAAACAGGAACAATTATTCATTTCAAACCGAATTCTCATATTTTTTCTACAATTGAGTTTAACTATTCAACTATTTGTGAAAGACTAAGAGAAAGTGCCTTTTTATTAAAAGGAATTGAAATGAATGTTATAGATGAAAGAAGTGGAAAACAGGAATCTTTTCAATATGAAAATGGATTAGAAGCTTTTATTGAATATTTGAATTATGATAAAAAAACATTACATACAACAGTTTCATTTGATGATGTTTCTAATCCTATCGAAGTTGAAGTTTCTTTTCAAATTACTGATGGCTATCAGGAAAATCTGATTTCTTTTGTCAATTTAGTAAGAACAGGCGATGGTGGGACGCATGAAACGGGTTTTCGTTCTGGTTTTACTAAAGTTTTTAATGAATATGCAAGAAAATATGGTTTATTAAAATCTAAAGATAAAAATCTTGAAGGTAGTGATGTTAGAGAAGGCTTAACAGCCATTATTTCTGTGAAAATACCTGAATCTTTATTGCAGTTTGAAGGTCAAACAAAATCAAAATTAGGAACGCCAGAAGCAAGAAATATTGTTGAAAATGTTGTTTATGAACAAGTGAACTATTTTCTAGAAGAAAATAAAGAAACAGCTAATGAGTTAGTGAAAAAGATGATCAAAGCATCGCAAGCTAGAAATGCGGCTAGAAAAGCACGTGAAGAAGCACGTAAAGGAAAAGGGCAAAAAGCTGAGAAAATATTAAGTGGGAAACTAGCTCCAGCCCAATCCAAAGATAAGAAAAGAAAAGAGCTTTATCTTGTCGAAGGGGATTCTGCTGGTGGTAGTGCAAAACAAGGAAGAGATCGTAAATATCAGGCAATTTTGCCTTTGCGAGGAAAAGTCATCAATACTGAAAAAGCAGCTATGAATGATATTTTGAAGAATGAAGAAATCAGTACCATCATTAATACTGTTGGTGCTGGTGTAGGAGCAGATTTTAATGCTGATGATTCTAATTATTCTAAAGTTATTATTATGACCGATGCAGATACGGATGGGGCGCATATTCAGGTTTTGCTTTTAACTTTCTTTTATCGATATATGCGTGGTTTGATTCAAGCTGGGAAAGTTTATATTGCTTTACCACCATTGTATAAAGTTTCTAAGAAAAATGGTAAACATGAAGATGCTGTTTATGCATGGGATGATGATGAATTAGAAGAAGCCAAAAAGCAAATCGGTCGCGGTTATGCCGTACAACGTTATAAAGGTTTAGGTGAAATGAATGCTGATCAGCTATGGGAAACAACAATGAACCCTGAAACAAGAACATTAATTCAAGTATCTATTGAAGATGCTGCTTTGGTAGAACGTCGTGTATCCGTTTTAATGGGTGATAAAGTAGAACCAAGACGTGAATGGATTGAAGATAATGTACAATTCTCATTAGAAGATTCATTCTTTATTAATCAATAAGGGGGTTAATCATGAAAGAAAAAATCATAACACAATCATTAGATGAGATTATGGGTGATCGTTTTGGAAAATATTCAAAATATATTATTCAAGATCGTGCATTGCCTGATGTAAGAGATGGATTAAAGCCTGTTCAACGTAGAATTCTTTATGCTATGTATAAAGATGGTAATACTTATCAAAAACCATATCGTAAATCTGCTAAAACAGTGGGTAATGTTATTGGAAATTATCATCCTCATGGAGATACATCTGTCTATGAGGCAATGGTTCGTTTATCACAAGAATGGAAAATGCGTATCCCTCTTATTGATATGCAAGGAAATAATGGTTCGATTGATAATGATCCTGCAGCTGCGATGCGTTACACTGAAGCGAGATTGTCATCCGTTGCTTCAGAATTATTAAAAGATATAGATAAAGAAACTGTTCAAATGGCATTAAACTTTGATGATACTGAATATGAACCAACTGTTTTACCAGCTAAATTTCCTAATCTTCTTGTTAATGGAGCGACTGGAATTTCAGCTGGATATGCAACTGATATTCCACCGCATAACTTAAAAGAAGTTATTGATGCAACAATTTATAGAATATTACATCCTCATTGTACTTTAGATGATTTAATGAAATTTATCAAAGGTCCAGACTTTCCAACCGGAGCCATTGTAGAAGGGTTAAATGGTATTAAAAAAGCATTTGAAACTGGTAAAGGAAAAGTTGTTGTTCGTTCAAAGACAAAAATTATTGAAGAAAAAATATCAATAAGATAGTTGTCACAGAAATTCCTTATGAAGTGAATAAAGCTGAATTAGTGAGAAAATTAGATGAAATACGTTTTCAAAAAAATATTGATGGTATTATTGAAGTGCGTGATGAATCTGATCGTAATGGATTAAGTATTGTTATTGATTTAAAGAAAGATGTTGACGTGCAAAATACGCTTAATTATTTCTATAAAAATACGGATTTACAAAAGAATTATAATTATAATATGGTGGCTATTAAAAATAAAAGACCAATCTGTATGGGGATTGTTGAAATCTTGGATGGTTATATTGATCATCAAATTGAAGTCATTACAAAACGTTCTTTATATGACTTAAATAAGGCACAGGAACGTAAACATATTGTTGATGGTTTGATAAAAGCCATTTCTATATTAGATGAAGTTGTTCATACCATTCGTCATTCACGTGATAAACAAGATGCAAAAAATAATCTTCAATCAAAATATCATTTTACACAAAATCAGGCAGAAGCTATAGTGATGTTACAGTTATATCGTTTAACAAACACAGATATTGTTTCTTTAGAAAAAGAAAAAGTGAACTTGAAGTATTGATTCAAACATTAAATGATATTTTAGAAAGTGATAAGGTTTTAAGAAAAGTGATTGTTGATGAATTAAAACAAATTCAAAAACAATATCCAAGTCCACGTTTAACTGAAATAAAAGATGAAATACAAGAAATTGTGATTGATGAAGAAGCAATGATTCTACCTGAAGATATTTATGTTTCTATTACGCGTGATGGCTATGTAAAAAGAATTTCTCAAAGATCTTATAAAGCCAGTGAAAATATTGCATTTGGTAAGAAAGATGAAGATGTTTTGTTGGATTTACATTTTGCAAGTACTTTAGATAAATTATTGATTTTTACGGATAAAGGAAATTATTTGTTTATTCCAATTCATAAGTTAGAAGAATTTAAATGGAAGGAACTAGGAAAACATATTAGTTATTTCATTAAGGTTTCACCAGAAGAGAAAATGATTGGTTCAATCCTTATTAAATCATTTGAACTTCCTTATTATGTTTTACTGGTGACGCGTTTAGGACAAATTAAACGTGTTGCTTTAAAAGATTTTGAAGTGGCTCGTTATAGTAAACCTCTTAAATGTATGAATTTAAAAAAGGATGACCAATTATTACAAGTTTCACTTACAAATGATCATCAAGCCATTGTTTTAACATCGTCTTTAGGTTATGTTTCATTATATAGTGAACAGGAAATTTCTATTCTAGGACTTAAAGCTGCTGGTATTAAAGCTATGAATTTAAAAGAAGATGTTTTGGTTTCAATGAATACCTTTGATCCAACTTATTCTTATTCATATGTATTAGTCAGTGATCAGCCAGGAATCAAGCGTATGCGAGTTTCTGATATACCTAGCTGTAATCGTGCAACAAAAGGAACTTTAATTTTTAAATCACCGAAAACTCATCCAATTCATGCAGTGATATCTTATGTATTAGACATACAAGATAAGTTTGTAATAACAACACAGCAGAAAAAAGAAGTTATGATAGTTAAAGATTTCTCGATATCTCAAATTGGACAAAAACCAAGTGTGATTCAGTCTTTAAAAAATGAAATAATAACAGATGTTTATCGTGATTTTGTTCTCACTACAAACTTATATCAAGATAAAATTGAAAATAATCAAAATAAAGAAAAGGTTGATAAGCATCAACCTTTAGAGAAAAACCCACAACAAGATAAACATTTTGAACCTATTTCTTTTGATGACTTATTTAAAGATGATTTCTAATTGGCATGAATGTAGGCTTTTAATAACTTGATTAATGCACGTTTTTCTAAACGTGATACATAGGAACGTGAAATATTCATTTTGGCTGCAATCTCTTTTTGGGTATAAATACGTTGATGATTAAGGCCATAACGATAAATTAGGATTTCTTGTTCACGTGGAGTCAGTAAGGTGAAATAATCTTGTAGTTTTTGAATCTGTTCATTTGTTTGAATCTGATCAACAATATCTTTTTCCTTAGCAGGAATAATATCAAGCAAGGTCATTTCACCACCATCTTTATCTACGCCTAAAACTTCATTAAGTGAAACATCAAGTGCTGTTTTTTTATGATGACGTAAATGCATTAGAATTTCATTTTCAATGCATTTTGCAGCATAGGTTCCCAGTTTTGTAGATTTACTTGCATTATAACTGTCTACTGCTTTAATCAGTCCAATTGTACCAATACTGATTAAATCTTCCTGTAAATCTTTAGAACTTTCGTATTTTTTCGCAATATGTGCAACTAGTCTGAGATTGTGTTCAATCAATGCATTTCTAGCATTCTGGTCACCTTGAAAATATTTTTCTAATAATTCATTTTCTTGCTGGGGAGTTAATTGAGGTTTAAAAGCCTGTGTTTTAATAAAGGATACAAAGAAAAATTGTTGAAGTAATGCAAAAATGGTCGTAAACATAAGTCACCTCACAATATTATATGAAATTTGTCGATGTTTATGTTTATCTCTTTTCATAAAAAAGGAAATGGTATACAATAATCAAGAAGGAAGGTATATATGGAAGAAATAAAAAAATGTTATGGTTGTGGAGCCATTATTCAAAGTGATAATGAAAAACATATTGGTTATGTTCCTAAAAATGCATCACAAAGAGAACATATTTTATGTCAAAGATGTTTTCAATTAAAGAATTATCATAAGTTACAGACAACAACACTCACAAAAGATGATTTTTTAAATTTATTAGATCATATTGGTGAAAAAGATTGTCTAGTTGTTTATATGATTGACTTATTTGATTTTGAAGGTAGTCGTATACCAGGATTACTTCGACATATTGGTTATAATGATGTCCTCGTTTTAGCAAATAAACGCGATCTTTTACCTAAATCAGTCAAAGAACGTAAGCTTGAACACTGGGTAAGAAGACAATTAAAAGAAGAGGGGATTAAACCTGTTGATGTCATCATTACCAGTGCTAAGAAAAACATGAATATGGATAAGATTTATGATGCTATGATGGCATATCGTAAGCATCGTGATATTTATGTGGTGGGTGTTACAAATGTTGGAAAATCAACTTTTATTAATGCTTTATTGAAACATTATGCACAAGTAGAAGATCAAAATTTAATTACTGTTTCAGAATTTCCAGGAACAACTCTTGATTTTATTGAAATACCATTGGATGAAAATTCTTGTTTATATGATACACCAGGTATTATCAATGAAAATCAAATGACGCATTTTATAGAACCTGAAGATTTAAAGAAAATGATGCCACAAAGTGAATTAAGACCAATAGGTTTCCAATTACAAGAAAAACAAACGATTTATTTTGATGGATTGGGAAGAATAGATTATATAAGTGGTGCCCAGGCAAGTTTTATTACATATTTTTCTCGTCAACTGAAAATTCATCGTACGAAAACAATCAATGCTGATGCGTTATATGATCGACATAAGACTTTTACGCTAGAGCTTGATGGCATGAAAACAATAAAAGATATGAAAACATATGATTTTAGCTTGAAACCTGGAAAATGTGATATTGTGATTTCAGGTTTAGGATTTATCACAATCAGTTCACAAGGTGGAAAAGTGAAAGTACATGTTCCACCTCAGATTCTAGTGACAATAAGAGAAGCAATTATATAAAGAAAGGAAAGAGAGATATGTTAACAGGTAAGCAAAAAAGATATTTAAGAAACGAAGCCCATCATTTAAAAGCTATTTTTCAAGTTGGAAAAGATGGTGTTTCTGAAAATCAAATAAAAGGAATTTTAGCAGCTTTAGAAACACATGAATTATTGAAAGTAAAAATATTAGATAATTGTCCAGAGGATGTTCATAATGTAGCGTTAGAATTAAGTATGCATACAAAAGCTGAAGTTGTTCAAATTATTGGTCGTACAATCGTTTTATATAAACAAAGTGATGAAAGAATTTATCGTTTGCCATGAAAAGAATAGGATTGTTTGGTGGGAGTTTTGATCCCATTCATAAAGCTCATGTAGAAATTGCTATGTGTGCGATTGAACAACTTCATTTAGATGAAGTCCAATTGATTCCAACTCGTCATAATCCATGGAAGAATCAAAGCTGTGCAAGTGCTCAAGATAGAATAGAAATGATTCGTATAGCGATTCAAGATTATCCCTCTCTAACAATCAATACAATTGAAATAGAAGATGGGGGAGAAGATAAAAATTATACAATTCATACAATTGAAAAATTAATTCACCAGCATCCTGATGTTCAATATTACTATATTATGGGGATGGATCAAGCGAATGCCTTTGATCAATGGAAAAAAGCCAAAAGAATATCTCAACTTGTTCATCTTATAGCATTTCAAAGAGGAGGATATCAACCTCATTTAGATATTATAAATAAATATCATTTTCAGTTATTAGAGAATCAACCTGTGTATGCTTCAAGCAGTGATGTTAGAAATGGACATATCGAAATGCTCGACAGCAATGTATTACGTTATATTTCTTATCATGGTTTATATTTGGAAACAATGGTCAGTTCACGAATGAAAGAAAAACGTTGGAAACATACATGTAGTGTTGCAAAGTTGGCAAAAAAGATTGCTAAGGCTAATCATTTGGATTCAAGGCAAGCCTATATTGCTGGTATAATGCATGATGTAGCTAAAGAAATGGATAAAGATATGGCACAAAAAATAATGGAAAAGCATTTTTCTGAATATTTAGCCAAACCTTATCCTATCTGGCATCAATGGTTGTCACGTTATGTCAGTGAACATGAATTTTTGATAGATGATGCAGTTGTTTTAAAAGCAATTGAAGATCATACAACTGCTTCTATAGGCATATCACCAATTGGGAAATGCTTATATGTTGCTGATAAATTAGATCCATTAAGAGGATATGATTCATCTAAACAAATTGAAATATGTCTTCATGATATTCATCAAGGATTTAGAAATTCTTTAATTGATTTTTATGAATTCTCAAAAAGAAGAACAGAGAGATTGATGAATGTTTTTATGAAATTTACGATTTTTATGTTGCGAAAGGGGAAAAATAAATGACAAAATTAGAATGTGTTGTTAAAGCGATGGATGATAAACTAGCAACGCATATCACAGCGATTGATATGCGTGATGTGAGTCCTATGTTTGATACTTTTGTTCTATGTACTGCCAGCAATGAACGTTTAATGCAGGCTATTACAGAAAATATTAAAGAGGAATGTGCAAAGCATAACTATGAAGTCAAGAGTATTGAAGGTTTAAGAAATTCAAAATGGATTTTGATTGATTTAGGAGATATTGTTTGTCATATATTTGAAGGTTCTGAAAGAGAAAGCTATAATCTAGAAAAATTATGGGGCGATATGCCACGTATTAATGTTGAAGGAATGTTAGCAAAATGAGTTATGAAAATTTTGCCTATTATTATGATAGTTTAATGGATGACCAGTTTTACGAGGATTACTACCAGTTTATATTACAACAATGCCAGTTTGAAGAGGTTTTTGAATTAGGTTGTGGAACAGGAGAAATGGCCATTCGTCTAGCTAAAAATCACAAAACTGTTTATGCTTCTGATTTGTCTAGTGATATGTTGGAAGTGGCTAAGCAAAAAGCCATTGAACAAAATGTTAATCTTGTTTTACAAAGGGTAGATATGTCTGATTTCACTTTATCTCGTCCCGTTGATTTGATTTTATGTCTATGTGATTCGATGAATTATTTGTTAGAACCACAACAGATTATTCAAACATTTCAAAATGTATTTCAGTCTTTAAATAATCAGGGAACGTTTATTTTTGATATTGATAGTTTATATAAAATGAATGTTATTTTAAAAGATTATCATGAAAAAGAAGAAGATGAAGAATTTGTATTTGAATGGAAAGTTGAAAAAATTGATGATGGTTATGTTCATCATCATGTTTATATCGAAGATAAATTGAATGGAGATATTGTTGATGAAGATCATTATCAAAAAACATATCCAGTTTCTCAATATTTATATTGGTTAAATGAGGTTGGTTTTAAAGCAGTTGAATATTTTAGTGATTTTTCAAGCTATCATGATGATTGTGAAAGAATCATTTTTGTGTGTCGAAAGGGGAATGAGAAATGATTGGAATAATTGGTGCGATGGAAGAAGAAGTTGCAGCTATTTTAGAACTTATGCAAGTCTCTCAAACGCAAGTTAATCAAGGCTATACTTTTTATGAAGGAACAATGAATGAAAAACCTGTGGTTCTTGTTCAAGGTGGTATTGGTAAAGTTAATGCCGCTGTTTCAACAACTCTATTATTATCACAATATGATATTCATTTTGTGATTAATATTGGTTCAGCAGGAGGACTTAAGTTGAATCAAAATGTTGGTGATGTGGTGGTATCAACTGGTGTTTTGCATCATGATGTTGATATTACAGCGTTTGGACGAACATTAGGAGAAGTACCAGGTATGCCATGTGTTTTTCAACCAGATAAAGGTGCTTTAAAACAAGTAGAAATGATTTTACAAAATTCTCAACAACCTTATCATCTAGGACTCATTGTTTCTGGAGATCAGTTTATTTGTCGTGAAGATCAGGTTTTGACGATTCAAAAACATTTCCCTGATGCTATGTGTGCAGAAATGGAAGCTGCTTCAATCGCTCAGGTTTGTCATGTTTTCAAAATACCATTTATTATTACACGATCTTTAAGTGATATTTTTCAAAAAGGTGATAATCACATTCAATTTGATGAATATTTGAAAAAAGCAAGTCAAGCTTCAGCAAAAATGTGTTATCGTCTTGTTTCAGTATGGATGCAATAACCATGGTTATTGCTTTTTTAAGGAGGAGAAGTCATGAAAAAGATTGAATTATTAGCTCCTGCAGGTGATCAGGAATCGTTGATAGCGGCAGTACAAAATGGTGCTGATGCTATTTATTTGGGTGGAACATTATTTAGTGCGCGAGCTTATGCGAAAAACTTTGATGATGCACAATTACAATGGGCTGTTTCCTATGCTCATTTATATGGTGTAAAAATCTATGTAACAATGAATACATTGTACAAAGATAGTGAGATGGATGCTTTAATATCTTATCTAAAAAAGCTATATGATTATCAAGTTGATGCGCTCATTATTCAAGACATAGGTCTGTTTGATTTAGTACGTTCCTTATTTCCTGATTTTGAAATTCATATGAGTACACAGGCATCTATTATGAATAGTTATGGTGTTCATTATTTTGAAAAATGTGGGGCTAGTCGTGTTGTTTTGGCACGTGAAAATACTATTGAAGAAATACAAAGAATATGTCGTCAAACCGATATTGAAATTGAAGTTTTTGTCCATGGAGCAATGTGTGTTTGCTATTCAGGACAATGTTTAATGAGTAGTATGATTGGAAAGCGTAGTGGCAATAGGGGACAATGTGCACAACCTTGTCGTTTGCAATATCAATTATTAAAAGATGGAAAAACTTTACCAGAACGATACCCATTTTTATTATCACCAAAAGATATGATGACGATTGAACATATTGATTCATTGATTGAAGCGTGTGTATCATCTTTAAAAATTGAGGGGCGAATGAAAAGACCAGAATACGTTGCTAGTGTGACAAGAGCATATCGTCAAGCTATCGATGCATATTATCAAAAGAAAAAATTGATTTCCAACCCTATATTCAAGATATGCAAGCCATGTTTAATCGTAATTATACTTCAGGATATTTACAACATGATGTAAAGATTGTTGATGGTGATTATTCTGGACATAAAGGTTATGTTATCGGGGAAGTTTTATATTACCATAAAAAACAAAAAAGAGTAGGAATTCGTTTGTACAAATCACTTCTACAAGGTGATAGCATTGTCTTTGAAAACATTGATAAGGGACGTCCAGTCAATAAAATATATTTAAAAAATCAATTAGTAAAAGAAGCGAATCCAGATGAGGTTATTGAAATTGAATTTGATTATTATGTTGATAAGGGACTTGTTAGAAAGACATTAGATAAAATTGTTATGGAAAGAATGCAAAAGACTTATCAAAAAGCAATGCGTAAAATTCCTGTAACGATGAATTTTGAAGCGAAGATAGGTGAGCTTGCTAAACTCACTATAGAAAAAGATAACCATCATGTTATTGTGAAATCAACACAAAATGTTGAAAAAGCGAAACAAACACCATTAGATCAACAACGTATTTATCAACAATTATCTAAACTTGGATCAACTCCTTTTGAACTTAACAGTTTTTATAGTGATTGTGATGAAGGCTTATCAATGCCAATTAAAGAATTGAACGAAATGCGTAGAAATGCTTGTGATTTATTAATAAATCAGCTTTCCACTCAAAAAATTCATCATCATTCCATTCAAAACACACCACAATTATCATATCATGGGTCTTTCAATCAACCTCAATTCTATGTAGCTGTTCATTCTCTTGAACAATTAGAAGTTGTTATTGAATATCCTATTGATAATATTGTTTATCCCTATCAAAAAGATATTGATAAAGCCTATGATGTCTGTTTAAAACATCATAAAACATTAATAATGATGACTTCACAAGTTATGAAGGATAATGATATTCAAACTATCTTGAAATCAGATATTTATTCTCAAATACAAACAATTATTGTTAATGATTATGGTGCATATCAAGCCTTTCATGATAAAAATTTAATAGCTGGACATGGACTCAATATCTATAATTCATATGCCACAAACCACTATCAACATCCATTTCTTGTTTCTTTAGAAATGTCATCACAAGAAATGAAACAATTGAAAACAGATTTATCTCATTGCATAGTTGAAATATTTGGTAAAACAACAAATATGATCAGTGAATATTGTCCTATTTCACAATATTATTTTGGATATCAAAATAAAAATTGCCAAATGTGTAAACAGGGATCATTTGCTTTAAAAGATCGTAAAAGAGAAATTTTTGATATCATGGTTGATGAACAGTGTCGTATGCATTTATTAAATGCACATACTTTGTATTATGAACATTGGAAACAGCTATCAGTGGGAGGATATTTTATTCAATTTACTAATGAAGATAAACAAAGGGTAAAATGGATTATGGATAATTTTATGAATTATCAATCATTAGACAATATTCGACAAAAAATAAAATTCACTTTTGGATATTTTAAAGAATAATGTTGAAAAGGTTCTATTTATGTCTTTCATAAAAATATTTTTTTCATATTCTAAATTGCTATCGTTTTTTATTCATGATATAATAAAAACATGGAGGTGACTTTATGGCAATAGATATGGATTTGGCAAAAAGATTGAAGGTTTATCGTAATTTTAAACATCTCACTCAAAAAGAAGTGGCTTCCCATTTGAATGTACCTCATTCTGCTATTTCAGATATTGAAAACGGAAAAAGAGATGTCACTGTCAGTGAATTAAAAATTCTTTCACATCTTTATGGAAGAAGTGTGGAAGAAATTATGAGTGGAAAAAAATATGATTATTATAATATTGCAAATATTGCACGTTTACTTACTGAATTACCTGATGATGACTTAAAAGAAGTTATGTTTATCATTGAGTATAAACGTAAAAGGGTTGAAGAAAAAATAAAAATCATCAATAAAAACCACGCCTTTTAGGCGTGGTTTTCTCTGCGACTATAAGCCTTTGTTACTTGCTCGCGTCTAAAGACGCTGCTTTCACTTCGTTCAAGCTATCGCTTTTGACTCTCACTATCCCTCAAGATGTCTTCTATTTAATATCTATCCTATGTCATTTCTTAGTTGATTATAAATCACTTTTCGTCTATACTTTGGAGTGAAGACGATGTGATATTTGCACATCCACTTCGTACATGCTAAAGAATTTGTTTTTTGAGCCATACTTTATCACCTTTCCATTAAAATGAAAGTGTTAAAGCTATCATTATAATGGAAAGGTGATATTTTTGTATAACTTTTTATAGCTCCACCCTCATAGCAGATGGTTTTTTATTTCGTATACTTTGTACGCTCAACTAACTAATGTCAATATATTCATACTAGTATGAATATTAGAATAAAAAGAAATTAGCGAAAATACTAATTTCTTTTTATTTTAATAATTCTTTAAATTCTTCTAAAAGTTCAAGTCCTTCATTTATGATATCCTGTTTACACAAATCATCAGTTTGACAATGATGGAATTCTACTTGAATATTTTTTTCGTGCATATCAATTAAAGCATATGTACCATAGCCGTAGCTGCCACGATTCATCATTAAGCTACCAGGATTTACAAATAGGATATCTTGATGTTTTTGATATGTTGGAACATGTGTATGACCATGTAAACAAAGATAGCAATGTTCTTGTTGGCATAATTGAATCAATTGATCATATCCAAAATAAACACCATAAAAATGACCATGTGTGACACAAATGTTTTGAAATGTTTGATAAATAGGATAGGGAGCATCATCATGATTTCCTCTTACAACAATATCAAACTTTTGAATATAGGGATCATCCATAGGTAATGATGAGTCTCCACAATGAATCATATAATCTACTTGTGATTGATATTGATCAACAACTCGCTGTAAATGGTTTCCATATAAATGACTATCACTTATAACTAATAATTTCACTTTATCATCTCTTTTCTTTATCAATATTTTATCATATTTGTTTCATAAAATCATTTTTATATTGATGAAATCAAATGATTTTCTCAAATAGAAAATTTTTGCCCGTAAGTGTTTACAATTCCCGTAAAAATTGTTACAATATATATTGTAATAATAAGAAAGGGAGTAAGAAATATGAAAACTATTTTATTAGTATGTTCTGCAGGAATGTCTACAAGTTTATTAGTTACTAAAATGGAAGCTGCTGCTAAAGATGCTGGTGTTGAATGCAAAATCTTTGCATTACCATTCTCTGATGCACCTAGAGTATTAGAAGAAGTTGATGTCATCTTACTTGGCCCACAAGTTAGATTCCAAAAAGCTGCTATTGAAAAATTAGCTGCTGGTAGAAAAGCTGGTGCAATTCCTGTAGATGTCATCGATATGAGAGATTATGGAACAATGAACGGTAAAGCCGTATTCGAAAAAGCTTTATCTTTATTAAAATAATCCCTTAAAGGAGCTTAGGCTCCTTTTTTCTTTCTTTTTTATATATTGTTTGTTATAATGTTAAAAAAATCAGGAGGATGAAAAATGGAAAAAGCAATTATAACAGTTGTGGGAAAAGATCAGGTAGGAATTATTGCTCAAGTCTGTCAAGCTTTAGCAAAAACAAATATTAATATATTAGATATTTCACAAACAATATTAGATGGATATTTTAATATGATGATGATTGTTGATATGTCTTCGTCAAAAGAATCATTTGCTGATGTGAGTGATCAATTAGAAACGCTAGGTCAACATATTGGCGTTTATATTAAATTACAGCATGAAGATATTTTTAATAAAATGCATAGAATCTAAGGAGGCATAGAATGATTAATTTATTTGAAGTTAATGAAACAAATAAGATGATTGAACAAGAAAACTTAGATGTGCGTACCATCACGATTGGAATTAGTCTGATTGATTGTATCGATGCCGATATAGATGTTTTATGTCAAAATATTTATCAAAAAATTACAAGCGTTGCAGCTGATCTGGTTAAAACAGGAGAAAGTATTGAAAAAAATATGGTATTCCTATTGTCAATAAAAGAATTTCTGTCACACCAATTGGACTTATAGGTGCGGCTGCATGCCATACAACAGATGATTTTGTCAAGATTGCTAAAACTTTAGATCGTTGTGCACATACTGTTGGTGTGAATTTTATAGGAGGATATAGTGCTATTGTTTCAAAAGGAATGACAGCTGCCGAAAAATTATTAATTCAATCTATTCCTCAAGCGATGAAAGAAACAGAATTAGTATGTAGTTCTGTAAATGTTGGTTCAACAAAAACAGGAATTAATATGGATGCAGTAAAATTAGTTGGAGAAATTATTAAAGAAACTGCTTTGCTTACACAAGAGCAAGATTCCATTGGTTGTGCAAAATTTGTAGTATTTTGTAATGCACCTGATGATAATCCTTTTATGGCTGGTGCTTTCCATGGTGTCAGTGAAACGGATGCTATTATTAATGTGGGTGTTAGTGGCCCAGGCGTTGTCAGAAAAGCAATTCAAACAGCAAAAGGAAAAGACTTTGGTGAGTTATGTGAAATTGTGAAAAAGACGGCATTCAAAATTACAAGAGTTGGACAACTTGTTGCTAGAGAAGCTGCGGCAGCATTAAATATTCCATTTGGGATTATTGACCTCTCTTTAGCACCTACACCTGCTGTAGGAGATAGTATTGCTGATTGCTTAACTGAAATGGGACTAGAAAGAGTTGGTGCGCCAGGTACAACAGCTGCTTTAGCTATTTTAAATGACCAAGTGAAAAAGGGTGGAGTTATGGCTTCCTCTTATGTTGGAGGACTTTCAGGAGCATTTATTCCAGTGAGTGAAGATCAAGGAATGATTGATGCTGTGGAAGCAGGTGCTTTAACATTAGAAAAGTTAGAAGCTATGACTTGTGTTTGTTCAGTTGGTTTAGATATGATTGCTATTCCAGGAAAGACATCAAAGAAAACAATCGCTGGTATTATTGCTGATGAAATGGCTATTGGTATGATTAATCAAAAAACAACAGCTGTACGTATTATTCCAGTCATTGGAAAAGATGTAGGGGAAAGAGTCGAATTTGGTGGTCTATTGGGGTACGCACCTATTATGCCTGTCAATCCATTTTCATGTGACGAATTTATTGATCGAGGTGGACGTATTCCTGCGCCTATCCATAGTTTTAAAAATTAACAAAAAGACGATATATTCGTCTTTTTTTACAAGGGAGAATAATGATGTTAAATGATCAACTTATTATTTATAAAAATATTTCAAAAGATCCAATTGTTTTAAAATGTTTATCTTTTGTAGAAGATGAATCACTTATTGATGAATCTGAATTTATATCTGATTTATTAATTCTAGCTGAAAAATATGAATTACATGGACAATTATTTCAAAGTTTATTAACGTATTTATTAGCTTATCATGAAAATACTTTTACTTTAGCATTGGAAAGAAAAAAGGACATTTCTGTTTCATTAAAAAAGGTTGTCTGCCATGATTTTGAATATCTTTATCATATTTATCATCATGATTTTTCATCTCTCCATTCATTATATAATGATTTATTTTATGATTTTACTAATAGTTCAACAATTATTAATCAAGAAATTTTTGATTTATTAACAAATTTACAAATTAGACTTTCACAAAGCACTTCAGTGGAAGAATTCTATCAAATATTATATAATCATTATTATCAATATGGTGTAGGAAAATATGGTTTAAATAAAGCTTTCCGTTATTTAAATAATCAAATTATACAAATTGATCATATTGGTAATAATACTTTAGAACAATTAATAGGTTATGAAAGTCAAAAAGAACGTTTGATGACCAATACAGAAGCGTTTTTAAAAGGACAGAAAGCCAATAATGTTTTATTATATGGTGATAGTGGGACTGGAAAATCAAGTAGTATTAAAGCACTTTTGAATCGCTATTACAAAGATGGACTAAGAATGGTGGAAGTTTATAAGCATCAATTTATATCATTACCACAAATTATCAATGAACTGCAAAATAGGCATTATCGCTTTATTATTTTTATGGATGATTTATCATTTGAAGAATTTGAAGTCGAATACAAGTATTTGAAAGCAGTTATTGAGGGTGGATTGGAAAAGAAACCTGATAATATTCTTATCTATGCAACAAGCAATCGAAGACATTTAATCAAAGAAACATGGAATGATCGTAATCATGATCAAGAAATTAATAACAATGATGCAATGCAAGAAAAACTATCATTAGTTTCTCGCTTTGGAGTTCAAATCATGTATATTCATCCTAATAAACAACATTATTTGGATATTATTGATGCTTTAGCTAAAAGTTATCATTTAGAAATGCCTATTGATCAGTTACATGAATTAGCATTACAATGGGAAATAAGAAATGGAGGTTTTTCAGGAAGAACAGCAAAACAGTTTATTCATATGCTGCTTTCTCAACAATCATGAAACAATTAACATTAGAAGATTATTCAATTATTCAACCTTATTTAGAAAAAGCCAATTATGAAGGCTATAATTCAAATTTTGTGACAATGATGATGTGGAACCATGAATATCATATTCAATATGAAATCCATGAAAATTTTCTTATCATGTTACATTGCTATAAAAATATATATTTTTGGGCTATGCCTTTTACAACTCCTGAACATTACAAAGAAGCATTGATGTATATGAAACAATATAGTCATGAACATAATTTTCCATTTATGATTGATTGTGCTGTAGAAGATTTTGTTGCAAATATTAAAAAAGTGATTTTTCAAACCAATATTTATTTGAAAGAACACCTTATAATGATGATTATATTTATGATAAAAATATGCTTCAAACACTTTCAGGTAAGAAAATGCAAAAAAGACGTAATCATTACAATGCATTTATCAAAAACTATCCTGATTACCAGTATCGTGATTTAGATTTAATCAAGGATTTTGACACTATTCTCACTTGTTTAAATAAGTGGGAAGGGGATAAAGATGAAATGAGTGAATCTATGATAAGTGAAGTCAGAGGTATTATGTCATTATTATCATCTCAAAATCTTTTACCATTTCATATCGGAGGTATTTTTATTCATGATCAATTAGAAGCCTTTATTATAGCATCGCAATTAAATCATTCGACTATTCAAATCCACGTGGAAAAAGCGAACAAAGATATTAGAGGTCTTTATCCAGCTATTTTAAAAGAATTTCTTGATCATCATTATCATGATGAAAAATGGGTGAATAGAGAAGAAGATATGGGATTAGAAAACTTACGTCGTTCTAAACAATCACTGCACCCTGTTAAGATGATTTATAAATATCGTATTTATGAAAATCAAACAATGATTCAAAAGGCTGAAGCTGAAGACCAACAACAAATTATTGATTTATGGAAAACATGTTTTCAAGATGAAACAGAGAAATCAACTCATTTCTATTTTCAAGAATTATATCAAAAAGAGAATACCTATGTTTTAAAAAATAATTCTCAAATCATTTCAGCTTTGCAAATTGTTCCAATGTCTATCATGAAAAACAGCATTGTTGAAGATTGTTATTTTATATTAGGCGTTTGTACACATCCATATTGTCAAAAACAGGGAATGATGAAAAAACTACTACAATTCGTTTTAAATGAATATGAAGGGCAAAATATATATTTACAGGCTTATCATCCTGAAATTTATCGTCCTTTTGGCTTCTATGCTTCACATTATCATCAAGTTATGCCTATTCATCAAGAGATGCTTAAGGATTGTCCTGATTTAAAAATAAGTCATGATTTGAATCTGTTGGAAATATATTATAATGAATTTGTTAAAAATTTTGATGAATATCGTATACGTTCACTTTCTTATTGGGATTTATTATTAAAACGATGTGAAAGTTTTGATGATCAAATTGTTATATTTGAAGATTTAGGCTATTTGATATATCACGAAGATGAAGACAGTATTTTTATAAACGAGGTTATTTATTTAAAAAAGAGGCTCTTTTACAAATGTTATCTTATTTTAAGAATATTTCTAAAAAAATTATACTAGAATGTGATATGACTGTTCATTTTAACTCTGAATCTCAAAATGTTATTACAATGATGAATAATCAACTTACTCAAGATTGTATAGAACCTGCAAAATATATTAATGAAGTTTATTAAACAAGAAGCATCATGCTTCTTGTTTTATTAAGAATTTAAAAACGTTATCTTAAATACAGTGATAGTAGAGGGATATCAATGACTTGAATAAATAAAAAGAGACTGTAATGTTACAGCCTTTAGTGTAAAGTATTATTTAATTGGACATATTCTTTTACAATTTGAAAAAGTTCTTCTTCTGTTCAGTTATGACTATTTTGAAATACAATACGATATTTTAGCTGATCAACATAGACCGTGAATTGCAATTCGTCAATATCTTCATCAAGATAGTAAGAAAGATAGGACTTGCCAATTTGTGTACACGAACTTACATCTACGTTTAAGAATGATTAGGTGTAGCATAAGTTACTAAATATGTTGTATAACAATCCTCTTCTTGATAATAGTATTCATAGGGAATTGTATCGACATAATGAAGGACAAATTTATCATTTTGATTCAACAATAATTTTTTTGTTTATCATTCATGTATGAATCAAAGTCATATAACTCGTAATAGGGTATATTTGCATATCTCTCAAAAGTTGTGACATTATCATAATTATGAATATCATTAACATTGACAAAAAGAGAAGATATAAATAATGCTGAACCTAAAATAATTATAGTTATAATTACCAATGCAATAGCTATAGTCTTTTTTAAACATATTATCACTTCATCATTAAAACTAAATATATCATTAACTTCGTATAATATATATTATGTGATTTTTATAGACATATTGTAATAAATGAATACGTAGTTATAAAGGCTATTATAGCGATAAGAATGAAAATATATGTAAAAATATAAGTGTTAGCTTTTTTAGATTGACGAAAAGCTGCTAAAAATGAACAAATATATAAAATCATTGCAATCAAATAATGTGTGATAATTATTCCTTGGTTAGCGAGAGATATGCTAAAAATATAGAGTAATGCACCAATCAAAGTGCCACCAAGAGTCATCATGATGGCACGTCTTATTTCTTGAAATTCCATGAGATCCTTCTCCTAGATAATTTTATCTAATAATGAAGTTCCAATACCTGGATTTTCTACACCAAAATTATCTGCGATTGTTGCACCAATTACTGCATAGCTTTTTTGTAATCCCAAATGTTTTGGCATTTGTAATGATTTGCTATAAATAATTAATGGTACATTTTCACGAGTATGATCAGTTCCTTTATATGTAGGATCATTTCCATGGTCTGCTGTAATCATAAGTAAATCATCACTATTTAAATGATATAATAATTGTTCAAGCTGTTGATCAAATTCAACGATTGCTTGTCCATATCCTTCGGGATTTCTTCTATGTCCATAAACCGCATCGAAATCTACTAAATTTAAGAAAGCTAAACCAGTAAATTCTTCTTTAGCAATTTCAATAGTCTTTTCCATACCATCATGATTAGAAACAGTTTTCACTTTACGTGTTATTCCTTGATCTACAAAAATATCAGGTATTTTACCAATACCAATGACTTCAATTTTATTTTCTTTTAAACTATCCAAAACTGTTTTTCCAAACGGTTTTAAAGCTAAATCATGACGATTGGCAGTTCTTACAAATTCACCTTTCTTTTTTCCAATATATGGTCTAGCAATAATACGTCCAACTTTCCATCTATCATCCATTGCAATTTCTCTTGCTATTTCACAAGCTTTATAGAGTTCTTCTAATGGTATCACTTCTTCATTAGCAGCAATTTGGAATACAGAATCAGCTGAAGTATAGACAATCCAATCTCCTGTCTTAATTTGATGTTCTCCCCAGTCATCTAAGATTTTAGTTCCACTTTCTGCATAATTTCCAACACATTTACGTCCTGTTTTTGCTTCAAATAAATCAATGAATTCTTGAGGGAAACCTGTATCAGTAAATGTTTTAAAAGGTTTTGTGATATGTAATCCCATCATTTCCCAATGACCTGTCATTGTATCTTTTCCATTAGAAACTTCTTCAAGTCGAGCTGTATAAGCAAGTTGCTTTTTTAAAGCATGAATGCCTTGAAATTGGCCAATATTACCTAATCCCATGCCTTCCATACATGGAACATCCAATCCCCCTACTTTTTCACAAATATGAGCTAATGTATTTGCTCCTAAATCATCAAATTTTTCAGCATCATGTGCCTCTCCTATTCCTAATGAATCTAAAACTATTAAAAATACACGTTTATATTTTTCCATTTTTCTTATTCCTTTCTTGCATTCTAGGATGTAATTGACGATAATCTTGTATGGCTTTACTTTGAGAAACATGTGTATATATTGTTGTTGTTGAAATATCACTATGCCCTAACATTTCCTGAATAGATCGCAAATCAGCATCATGCTCTAATAAATGTGTTGCAAAAGTATGGCGTAATGTATGTGGACTTATGTGTTTGGATAAATGACTTTTTTTACAATTTTTTGAAGAATATGATAAAAATCATCTCTTGTCATCTGTTTTCCTTTTTGTGTTACAAATAAATATGGTGTTGCACCACTTAAACATAATTCATCACGATAAGTTTCAACATACTCCTTTAATAAGAACCCACAGTTATCATTCATAGGAACAATTCTTTCTTTATTACCTTTTCCTATACATCTTACAAATCCTTTATGAATATTAATGTTTTGAATTGTCAAATGGCACATTTCACTAACTCGCAAACCACAGCCATATAAAATTTCTACCATACAACGATTGCGTGAAGAAATAGCATCTTTGACTTCAATTGATTCTAATAATGTTATGATTTCCTGTTCACTTAAGACCTGTGGCAAATTTTTTTACGTTTAGGCATATCAAATGAACTCATTATATTTTGTGTTACAAATCTTTCTTTCATTAAGAATTGATAAAACTGTCTTAATGAAATCATATGGCGATCAATAGTTGTATCACTGAGTTTTTGACGTTCTTTTTTAAATAAGCATGAACATGATCTTTTGTCACATCTTCGATTTGCTGAACTTGAAATGTTTGGAAAGTAAAATCAAGAAATTGTTCAATATCTCTTTGATAGGCTTCAACAGTATGTTGACTATAATTTTTTCAACAATCATATATTCACGATATTCTCTCATTGCATCTTTGCATTTCAAAATACATCACCACTACTATTATAACAATTTTTGGTACAAAAAACTACAAAAGTACTTATTAAAATAGTGGGACAATATAAAGACGAAAAGCCAATGAAATTGTCAAAACAATAAGAGAAGCAATAATAAAATTTAAACGATAATTTAAAATACTTTTTATATTAAAATTTTGTTCAATATAAAAATTAACTAAAGACACATAGCTAGAAATATATAAACCAATATAAACAATAATAAAAACAATGAGAAGTTCTAAAATAATTTCAAAAAACATTAAAAGAATAATAATAAAATTAAATTGGACGGTTGCTAAAGTATATTGAATAGAAAATGAAATTTGTAAACCTTTTAAGAAGGTTATAAACAATAAACCGATTTGTCCAATATAACTTGTACTTAAATATGTACATATAAAAATAAGTAAACCACTTTGTATTAAATATAACTGATAATGATTTTGATAATTTTCAATATTCAAATAAAATAAAAAATGAAAAAATTCTTGAATGACAGGTTGCGTATGAGAATATTGATAAAACCCAAATAAAAAACCTATAAAGCTTGTTACCGTTATTAATATTAATATATATCTTTTATCTTGAATAAAACGCTGTAAAAAAACACTCATGTTATCACCTCTATAAAGTCTATGAGCGTTCTTTAAAATTATTCATTATTTTTAAGATATTTTTTTGGATTTCTTTATCTTTGATAAGCGATGATGCTTTCATAACTTTCATGTCAGGAAAGTTTTCATTAAGTTGATGAATCAATTCGTCAGTTTGATTTTGAATATTATGCTGTGTATGAGTTTGATTAAATAAAGATAATTGAATATTTATATCTTCAAGATGGACAACGTTGTTCAAACTCACACCCACTAATCTTAAATTTTCACCATTATATATGCTTTCAAACAACAATAATGCTGTTGCATAAATAACATCAAAATCATTTGTATATTGATCAATAATGGTTTGCTTTGTTTTAGATTTTTCACGTGTATATTTTAATGTGATTGAAATAGAATTAGAAACAAGATCTCTTTTTTTAGCTCTTGATGAGACTTCATGAGACAAAGAACGAAAAACAGATTTAATAAATTCTTCATCGTGACTATCTTTTTCAAAAGTCGTGGAATTACCAACCGATTTTAATTCATTTCTTTCATAATTAATCTTTGAAAAATCTTTGCCATTAGCTCTTTGATAAACAACAAATGTATTTTTTTGAAAAATTGACCTTATTTTTTCATAATTCTCATATTTTGCTAAATCACCAATAGTGTAAATACCTAATTGTTGGAGCTTTGGAACAGTTTTTTTACCAATACCATGCATATCTCCTACTGGTAAAGCCCAAAGTTTATCTTTAAAATTTCTATTTGTAATCATTGTTATTCCCATTGGTTTTTTCATATCACTTGCCATTTTAGCTAAAAACTTATTGGGAGCAATACCTATTGAACATTGTAGCTTTAATGTTTTATAAACAGTTTCTTGAATGTTTTTAGCTGTTTGATAAGGATGCATGTGATGTTTTTGAATATATTCAGTCATATCCACATAGCATTCATCAATACTGGCAACTTCTAACTTTTGAGAAAATGAAGATATGACTTGAAAAAATGCTTGAGAAAGTGTTTTGTATAATGCAAAATGGGGCGGAATGATAATCAACTGAGGACATAGCTCTTTAGCTTGAAATAATGGCATAGCTGAATGAATTCCATACTTTCTGGCTTCATAAGAAGCAGTCGTAATAATACTACGACGTGATTCACGGCAAATAACAATTGGTTTGCCCATAAGATGAGGATTTTGAGAGATTTCTGCACTTGCATAAAAAGCATTTAAATCTATATGAAAAATAATCTGCAAAGAAATCACCTCAACTTTCATCACTATTTTAACATATAGTTTTTATAATTATAAAGACTTTCTTTTTTAACATTATCAGTTTTATGAGCTAATCTCAGTTTATCAGCAATCATAGCAATGAATTCTGAGTTTGTTGGTTTTGCTTTCACAGCTGAAACTGTATATCCAAAAATATCATCAATAGCATCTGTATTTCCCCTATTCCATGCAACTTCAATAGCATGACGAATGGCTCTTTCTACACGTGATGATGTTGTATTGTACATTCTAGCAATATCAGGATATAAAACTTTTGTAACTTGTCCAAGAATTTCAATGTTATAATAAGTTGTTAAAATTGCAGTTCTGAGATACATATATCCTTTTATATGAGCAGGAATCCCTACCTCATGTAAGATTTCAGTAATTTCATTTTCAATTTTAACTTTTTTATATTTTTCTGATTCATCCTGATCCATTAATTCTTGCTTTTGAAATTCAGAAGCTGTGATATATAATGTTGATTGAATGAAATGTTGAATATCAAAAGGATATTTAAAACAATATGTAACACCTAATTCTTCAAGCATATTACAAATTGTCTGATTAGTAAATTGTGTGATACATACAACCTTATGATATGTTTGTTTATTCATTTCTTTGAGTTTTTTGAGAACTCCAATCCCATCAATTTCAGACAACATCAAATCAAGTATTAATAAATCACAGTTTTTTTGGTTAAAGAAATTCAAACAATCTATACCATTATGTGCAGATCCTACAATTGTAAATTTATTTGTTTTTTCTAAATTAAATTTTATATTTTCCAATAATTCTGGTTGATCAATGGCTATAAATGTTTTCATAATTTCCAATTTTCCCTTTTGATTTATTCCCATCAGCAATTTTATTATATATGTGTCAAAAACAGATTCCTAGTCTTTCTACAAAAAATAAATGTGAAAAAATGAATTTAAATCAATTCGTCAAAATTTTCACTGCTTTTTTCGACAGAAAGATAGTTTAAAAGTCTAATTATGTTGAAATAAGAAAAAGAGAATCTAGCAGGATTCTCTTTCTATTTGTCGTTTTTGAGCATCCAATCAATGTATAATCCATAACCTTGATGAACATTGTTCATGTCAACATGGGTTACACACCCAACGAGTTTATTGTTTTGAATAATAGGCGAACCACTCATTCCTTGAACAATACCATTTGTTAATGACAGAACTTTTTTATCTGTTATTTCAAAAGTTATTCCTTTTACAGCAGGTTCATTTTGTTTTTTTAAATTTGTGATACGTATAGAACAGCGACTTACCTGATGGCCATCTAAAACCGTTAAAAAATATGCTTCTCCAAGTTCTACTTCATCCATCGAAGCAGTGGAAATCGTTTGCAATTGTTCAGTAATATCAGTATATTGTCCATATATTCCATAGTTGTTATTATCAAATAATGTTCCTATTTCAATAGAACCAATATCAGCAATTTTTTCTCCTGGATTTCCATTTTGAGAAGGTTTGATTTTTTTAACATAAGAATTATAGATAGTTCCATTTTTAATAACCATTTGACTAGATAATGAAGTATCATACATCATATGTCCTAAAGCTCCAAAATGATGATTTTCAGGATTATAGTATGTCATAGTCCCAATTCCAGTTAAGCCATCTTGAACGTATAAACCAGTGGTAAATTGGTTATCTTTTGTTTGAAATTTTAATCCTTTTTCAATGGTCTGCTGATCACGCTTTAATGTTAAAATAATGTCTTGATTACTTTCTACATTTGTTTTAACAGCTTGCATGAGTTCACTGATAGACTCAACTTTTTGATGATTGACATGAGTGATTAAATCTCCTGTCATATAACCATCACTGGCAGGATCATATGTATGATTGTCAATAGAAATTTCATAAGTACCAGTTATCATAACACCTTCATAATCAAGTTCAATGCCAATCGACTGTCCACCAAGAATGACATCTGCTCCAAAGACTTGAAAGGATGGCAATAATAATGAAACGACTGTGATGAGTGATATACTCAACTTTTTCAAAAGCAAAGCATATACACCTCCCTGTAATCATAGTGATTACATTTTATTTTGGCATATATGCTTGATTTTATACATTTAATAATTTTTTAGCATTAGCAACTGCTTCCAGTGTCATGACTTCACCTGACAACATTTTTGCAATTTCTGTTATTCTTTGTTCATGATTTAAAAGATGTATTGAAGTGACTGTTTCATCATCATGAGATTGCTTTTCAATACAATAATGATAATTCGCTAAGGCTGCAACTTGAGGTAAATGAGTAATACAAATCACCTGCTTTTTCATAGCCGTTTTTTTCATTTTTTCACCTATTTTAGTTGCGACTTTACCACTCACTCCAGTATCTATTTCATCAAATATAATCGTATCAATACTATTATATTCTAAAATAGTTGTTTTAATCGCAAGCATTAAACGAGAGATTTCCCCACCACTTGCTGTTTCATTCATTAAACTTAAATCCTGTCCTTGATTAATCGCAACCATCAATTTAACATCACTGCATCCAAATGGTTGTAAATCTGTTTCATTGATTTGAACTTTAAAAATAGCTTTATCTAAATAAAGGTCTTTTAACTCTTTTTGAATTTCAGATTCAAATTTTTTTGCATATTCTTGTCTTACTTGATGTAATTGAAGTGCCAATTCTTTCGTTTTCTTTTCTTGTGTAGAAAGTTGTTGTCGTAATTGAAAAATATGTTCTTCACGATTTTCTATAGCTGTGATTTTCTGAACTAAATCTTCTCGATAGTCTTGGATACTTTTCATTGTAAAACCATATTTTCTTTTTAAACGATTGACTTGAAATAAAATATCTTGGAGTTCATTAAAACGATATTCATCAAATTGAAAAGAACGATAAGTATCAAGGATAGTTTCTACTTCATCTAGTAAGTTATAATAAATATTATGAATGTGTTCAATAGTTTTTTCAAATTCATGATATGTTGATAGTGTTTGTATTTCAAAAGTAGCTTCTTTTAATTTTGGCAAAACACCTTGATGATTATTCATTAATTGTTCAAAGTTTTGAATATGTTCGTTCATTTTTTCAAAATTTTGTAAAACTTTTAATTCTTCTTCTAATTGATCAACTTCTTCATCAGTATAAGAACATGTATCTATTTCCTGTAATTGACTCTTTAAAAAATCGAGTTGTTCATCTGACATATCTTCTTGAATAGTTTGGTTTAATTGATGTTGAATATCTTTATATTGTTGATATTCCTTTTGATAATCATTGAAAAGTGTTTGTAAACTGTTTTTAGCATATTCATCTAAAAGATGAATATGCTTTTTTCTTCAAAAAGTTTTTGAGTTTCAAATTGAGAATGGATATCAATAAAAAAGGGCATCAGTAATTTTAAGGCATTATGAGTTGAAGTCTGGTAATTAATCTTTACCTGACTTTTTCCATTACTTTGAATATGTTTTGTGATAATAAATTCATTCTCTATATCAATATGTAATTGTTGACATATAGCTTCTAATTGAGGTGTTATATCTACCTCAAAAACACCTTCAATCACTGCTTCACGACATCCTTTTTTTACAAAAGATGCAGAAGAACGATTTCCACACAATTGACCAATAGCATCTATAATAATTGATTTTCCTGCACCAGTCTCACCGGTTAATACACTCATTCCTTCTAAAAAATCAATTTTTATTTGATCAATAATTACAAATGATGAAACATATAAACTTTTTAACATGTTTTTCACCTACCCTTTAAAATGGCTATGTGCCTCTTCAACAACTTGATGAATATCAATTTCTATATCTTTTTTATCTTGATAAAGGAAACAACCTAAAAATTCAATATTTCCTTCCCCACCTGTAATAGGCGAGTAAGTTAAGCCTTGTAAAGAAAATCCTTGTTCATGCGCATATTCTATAACTTCTTGAATAACACGATGATGAATTTCAGGCTGAGAAACAATGCCATGTTTTCCTACATCTTCTCTACCTGCTTCAAATTGCGGCTTAATAAGTGCTACACAATATGCATCTTTTTTAAAATTTTTGATAAAGGTGGAAAAATATGCTTTAAGGAGATAAAAGAAACATCAATACTCGCAAATTCAGGTTGTCCATATTGAAATAAATCTAATGTTGCATATCTAAAATTAGTTTGTTCTAAGACATGAACACGTGAATCGTTTCTGAGTTTCCAAACGAGTTGATTCGTCCCTACATCTAAAGCATAGACTTCTCTAGCACCATGTTGTAAGGCACAATCCGTAAAGCCACCTGTTGATGAACCAATATCCAACATCAAAAGTCCATCCAAATTTAAATCAAATATTTTAATAGCTTTTTCTAATTTTAAACCACCACGTGATACATAAGGAAGTTTTTCACCTTTAATATACAAATGAGAATCAATAGGTATCTTTGTTCCAGGTTTATCAATATAATCATAATCATCACGGACAATGCCCGCCATAATTGCTCGTTTGGCTTTCTCACGTGAATCAAACAAACCTTGTTCAACACAAAGAACATCAACTCTTTCTTTTTTCATTAAGTATCTCCTTTACTTTTTGTTTTAAATCATCTAAATGAATGTGTTCAAGTCTTAATAATTCATCTAAACTTCCTTGAGGTGTATAACGATCATCAATTCCCATATAATCAATATCCATAGATATATGCTTTTGAGAATAATAATGAGCAATTAAACTTCCTAGTGACCCTGTCATGAGATCTGTTTCATAAATAAGTAAACGTTGTTGGCATTGTGATAATTCATCCAACATTTTTTCATCCATTGGTTTAATAAATCTAGCATTAATTAAATTAACTGGTAATTGCTCTTTAATAAGATAATTCGCAACAGTGTTGACTTTGCTATCATATGTTAAAATAGTAAGAGTATTGTCTGGGTTGAAAATGACTTTTTCCCATGTTCCCAATTCAATTTCTTCATGAAGATCGACATCAATATCTTCAATTGTACCTTTAGGAAATCTTAAAATATAAGGATGGTCAAAATGATGAAAAACAGTATTAACCATTTTTTTCAATTCTTGTGCATCTTTGGGAGTCATCATGATGATATGAGGAATAGCTGATAAAATCCCAATATCAAAAACACCATGATGTGTCTCTCCATCGGCACCAACTAAACCACAGCGATCCACACCAATTAAACATGGCAACTGCATTCTTGCTATATCATGGTTAATTTGGTCATAACAGCGCTGTAAAAAAGATGAATAAATTGTTATAAATGGTTTTTTATGCGCGTTAGATAACCCAGCCGCAAATGTCATAGCATGTTCTTCAGCAATTCCCACATCAAAAGCACGTTGAGGGAATGTTTCAAAAATATGGCGTAAACAACTACCAGAAATCATCGCAGGAGTAATCGTCACAATATCTTGATCTTGATACATCCATTTTTCAACTTGGCGTGCAATCACTTCACTCCAGCTAATAGTCTTACTCTCTTGTTTGCATATACCTTGACGATAATCAAAAGGAGCAACACCATGATAGAGCCCATAATGATCATTTTCTGCCAATGGATAACCTTTTCCTTTAATGGTATGAACATGAACGACAACACTATGATCCATTTCTGCTGCCAAAATGAAAGCATTGAAAAGATCATGAAAATCATGACCATTAATAGGACCGATGTAATCTAAGCCAAATTCACCAAAAATATGATCATTAATAACGTTATTTTTAATTTGATCTTTAATTTTTTTAGTTAGTTTATAAACATGTTTTCCTAAATTAGATTTATTTAGAAAAGAAATATAATTATTACGTGCATTTTTATATTGAGTAGACATACGAACATCAGAGAAAAAGTTACTTAATCCACCAACATTTTTTGAAATAGACATATTATTATCGTTTAATATAATAATAACTTTAGAATCAACAGATCCTAGATAATTAAGCGCCTCAAAAGATTCTCCACTCATTAAAGCGGCATCACCAACAACACAAATAATTTCTCCTTTTTCATGATTTAAATCTCTAGCAATAGCCATCCCCACAGAGGCTGATAAAGCAGTTGATGAATGACCGGCTTCCCAAACATCATGTTGACTTTCTTTGCGTTTTTGAAATCCACTTAAACCATGAAATTGTCGCAATGTCGTAAATTGATTAGCACGTCCTGTTAAAATTTTATGGACATAGGATTGATGTCCAACATCAAAAATGATTTTATCGGTTGGTGAATCAAAAATATAATGTAAAGCAATTGTCAACTCAACGATCCCCAAATTACTAGAAAAATGCCCTCCTGTTTGAGAAACATGTTGAATAATAAAGGTTCTGATATCTTGTGCCAGATCTTCAAGTTCTTCAATATTCAATTGTTTTAAAAATTGAGGATCTTTGATTTGTTCAAGCTTCATTTAACTCACCCTTTTCAAAATTTTTATGAATAATTCTAAAATCAATCCATGATTAATTTGCATAGCATAAATACGTTCATAACATTTTTCAAATAATTCTTCTACTTTATTTTGTGATTCATCAATTCCTAGAAGCGTAACATAAGTAGATTTATGATTTTCATAATCACTACCTGCATTTTTCCCTAATTGTTCTGTTGATGCAGTCACGTCTAATATATCATCTTGGATTTGAAATGCTAATCCTAAATCATACCCTATTTGTTTCCAATGCTCGATATCACTTGTTTTTGCAATACAAGCAGCCATTTGTAAACTTACCGAAATCAGTTCACCAGTTTTATGTTTATGTATATCTTGTAATTGTTCTAAAGACGCTTTATGATTTTCAAAATATAAATCTTGTTGTTGCCCATAAATCATGCCATTAACTCCACTAGCTTGATAAAGCAAATAAGCAAGTTGAAGCTTTAAAGCATCGTTAAGTGATGTTTCTAAGATGATATTTACACCTAAATTTAATAAAGCATCACCAGCAAGAATCGCAGTTGCCTCATCAAATTGTTTATGACATGTTTTTCTTCCCCTTCTTAAATCATCATTATCCATACCTGGTAAATCATCATGAATAAGTGAATAGGTATGAATCATTTCGATAGCACATGCTATATCCATGTATGGATGATAATCAAGCTGATAAGATTTAAGAACTGTCAAAAACAAAAGAGGTCTTAAACGTTTTCCTGGAGCCAATAATGAATAAATCATAGCTTCTTTAACTTTACCTGCTTTTAAAGGTTCACATAATTGTAGTAAACGCTGATTAATTTCATCTTTCATTCTTTCCATCACGATTATTCTCCATCTTTAAATTCTTTAAGTTGACCATCTTCGTAGATTTGAGCGACTTTTTCTTGAATATTTTTCAATTTACTATCACAATACTGTGATAAAGCAATACCTTCTTGAAATAAAGCAATGCTATCTTCCAAAGCAATTTCATTATTCTCAAGTGAATTAACAATTTCCTCCAAACGTTGAATAGCCTGTTCATATGTCATTTTTTCCATTTTCTCACCTACTTTATTTGTGCTTTTTTAATACCATCATAAAACTGAATATCAATAATATCATCAGTTTTAACATCGTCTTTAGATTTCATTAGTTGTTCATCCTTTTTAATTAAAGTATAACCTCTTTGCATAATTTTTAAAGGACTTAATGCATCAAGTTGAACAATCAAATGTTGTGTTTTATAGTTTTGCTTTTGGATATTTTGATCCATACGTTGTTTTAAAAGTTCTTGATATTGTAAAAGTTGTTGATATACCTTCATATCAAACATTTTGAAATGATAAAATAATTGATCTTTAAGATGTGTAACACGTAAAATTTCATGTGAATAAAGTGCTTCTGGTGTATTTAAAAAATATGAATGTTTTAATCTCACTAATTTTTGTTGCTGAATCTTTAAATACTGATTTATGCGATATTTGAGTTGTTGTTGCAATCCATCTAAATGTTTTTTTAATTCATTTTGATCAGGGGTTGCAAACAATGCTGCTTCTGAAGGAGTTGCAGCACGCATATCACTAACAAAATCACAGATTGTAAAATTCATTTCATGGCCTACAGCACTCATAATAGGAGTTTGACATTGAAAAATTTGACGTGCCAATGCCTCTTCGTTAAAATTCCATAATTCTTCTATATTACCACCACCACGTGTTATCACTACAATATCAAATCCAAGTTGGTCAACCCTCTTGAGTGCTTCTATAATTTTTAAATATGCATTTTTTCCTTGCACTGGAATTGGAAATAAAATAATTCTTGCAAAAGGAAAACGATCATGAGCAATTTTGATAAAGTCATGAACTGCATCCCCGTTTTTTGCTGCTAGCACTGCTATGGATTTAGGATATTTAGGAATTGGTTTTTTATGTTTTTGATCAAACAATCCCTCGTTAGATAACTTCTTTTTTAAGTTTTCAAACTCTATAAATAATTTCCCTAATCCATCTTGTTCTAAAGATTGCACATATAACTGATATTCACCGTTTGGTTCATAAACAGAAACAAAGGCACGAATATAAACTTTCATGCCATTTGCAATCTGAAAAGAAAGCTTTTTAGCATTTGAATAAAACATAATTGCTGAAATCTTTGCATGATCATCTTTTAAAGTGAAATAAAGATGACCACTTGGATGTGGTCTAAAATTTGAAATTTCTCCTGTAATATAGATATTTCGTAACGACGCATCCTGATCAAATTTAGCTTTAATATATTTATTTAAGGTTTGGACACTGATATATTTTTGAGTATCCATTATCCAATATGTCCTAAAATTCCATTAATAAATTTATAAGAATCATCATCACAGAACTTTTTAGCATTTACAACTGCTTCGTTAATAACAATTGTCTTAGGAAGATCTGATTCTAAGAGTTCACATGTTGCAATGAGTAAAATAGCTCTTTCCATGACACTTAAACGTTCAAAAGTCCAACCCTTCTTTAAATATTTTTCTAATAACTCCTGATAAGACGATTTATTTTGCAAAGTTGTTTCTACTAACCATGTTGCAAATTTCAATGAATCTTCGCTTGATGCCAGTTTTTCATTTTCTGATATATAAGTATGCATATCATCAAGAGATGCCTCAACTAATAAATTTTGATAAATACAAATTGTAGCAATTTCTCTTGCTGTTTTTCGATGTGTTTTTTCCATATCAATAAGTTGCCTCCACAATTTTCAAATATATTACATTCTACCACAAATACATCTAAAAATAAACAAAAGAAAAGTAAGAAAATTATTTCTTACTTGTTTAATCGAATTCAATATTATCGACTTCAATATTAATGTGTTTTACATCAACATCCGTCATCTGTTTGACTGCTACTGCAATTTTTTCTTGAATTTCTTTTGTTATTGATGAAATATTAACACCATATTTAATGCGAACATGGATACAAATATAAACTTCATTATCTTTGATAGTACAGTTAACAACCTTCTTTGTTCCAGGAATTTGAATTCCCTTAGATGTATCTAAAGAAACATTTTTCATTTCATTAACAGTTCTTTTTGTAATTTCATCAAACACTTGGACATTCATGAGAATTTTTCCATTCACACGACCTTGCGTATAAGTATAGTATTCATTATGTGCCATAACATTACCTCTCTTCTATCTACTATTGTATATAAAAAGTGACAAAAATACAAGTTTTATTCTTCAATAAATTTAACTTCTACTTGATAAGAATCACCCACTAAATTTAAAACTTCCTTAATCACTTGAGATGCATCGCTTTGTGTTGCTTCCTTTTTTAAAATCGTTATTTTCACAGTTTGATTATCAATCTCCACATAACTTTCTTGATATCCCATTTCATTAAGTTTTGTAACAATTGACTTTTCTTTTTCTGTTACATTCTTTGTTTCACTAATTGTTTCTAAAGCTTCATTGATGGATTCGGATGTACTGGACTCTTTTGCAATGATTTCATTGTTCTTAGTGATAATATCTTCTCTTTTTTTATCTAACTGATTTTGTAATTGTTCAATTGTAGACATATCATTTTGGACAACTTCATTTTGGGCTGTTGGGGGCAACATAATATAATAGATGGATAATACAAGGATAAGACTAAATAATGTTAAAAATGTAAAAGCCTGTTTATTCATATTCATTCTCCTTTTTCTATATACTATATGATTCAACAGGCTTAATTATGAAAAAAGAGCTTACGCTCTTCCTTGATATTTACCATCTACTGTATTGACAAGAACAATTTCTCCTTCATTGATAAATAAAGGAACTTTGATTTGATATCCAGTTTCAATGATTGCATTCTTTGTAGCACCAGTAGCAGTATCTCCTTTCACTGCAGGTTCTGTTTCTGTGATTTGGAAAGCAACGTTAATTGGTAATTGAACACCTAAAACTTCGCTTTGATAGCTTGTCACTTCCACTTCATCGGATGGTTTTAAAAAGTTCTTTTCCCATTCAAGGCGACTACCAGGAATTTCTATTTGTTCATATGTTTCATTATCCATGAAAACAAGCATATCTCCTGAATCATATAAATATTGCATTTTTCTTTTTCAATTAAAGCAATATCAACTTTTGCAGTTGGATTATAAGAAACTTCAGTAATCGCACTTGTTCTCATGTTTTTTCTCTTTACCATATATTTTCCTGATAAACGACCTTGTTTGTTTTGCTCGTTAGAAATACATAAAAATAAATCATTGTTTTCAGTATATGCATTTCCTGCTTTTAATTCTTTGATATTAACAGCCATAATTTTCTCTCCTTTGCTATTATTTCTTTTGAATTATAGCAAAATAATTTCATCTTGTAAAACAAATCATGCTTTCATATCATTTAAAACAAAAGAATAATTAAAAAGTCAATACCTAATAAGCTATAAGTTAAAATTTTAAGTTTAGATTTCTTGTTTTCATCAATAGGTGCTTTGTCACGATAACAAGTTAATAAAAAACAAAGTAGTAAAATACCAAAAACAATATAATAAATCATATAGACCTCCTTAAATATATTCAAAATTTAAAATAACACCGGTTTGTACTTCTATTTTTGTTAAGAATGAATATTGAAACGTAGGCGCTTCAATATTTGTCGTCACTTCATAATAATCCCCTAAATCATCAACAGTGGTTTCAATTTGATAATTTTGAAAATCATAGCTGTCACTTAGTAAAAGATCTGTTTGTACACAATCACTATAATACTTCACAAGTGATATCTCCAATCTTTTTTGTTTCATTAAAATATCAATTGTTTGTAATTGTCGGGCAGATTGAAGCAGTGAAAAAGTTGTCATAGATAATGATAAAGTTAAAATCATAAAAAGAATTAAAACAATTTGTAAAACAGAGCCCTGTTTATTCTTGAATATCTGATGGTAAAGTTTCATTATTATCCCCTTCTTCCTGCCACAATGAGGCATATGTCAATAAAAACGTATAATTTTGACGATTTCTAATAACATGCATATAAATAAAATCATTTTCAATAGAAAATGAAACATCATCAATATCAAACAATAATATTTCATATCCAGGTTTTTTAACAAGTCTTTGTTGATTCCATTCTAAAGTTGTTTCTTCTCCTTCAAAATTTCTATAACGTAATACATCGCCTGCTTCTATATAAGTCGTACCAATCGTGTATTGACTACATTGTTTAGCAGCAATATAAATATCTTCATTATTTTGATCATGTGAACCATATCCATATTGGATCAGATGAAATAAACTCGTAAGTGTTAAAACAATTATAAGTGTAATGGATAGCGATAGTAAGACTTCAATTAATGTAAAGCCATCTCGATGATATCTATGTAATCTTGTGAATATGTGAACTCACGCTCCTTTTCTAAAAGCATCTGATAATTCTTTTGAATTGTGCTTTCTTTTTCATAAAGTCCTGAAAACAAACCAACAAAAAGAATAATAACAGTGATAAAAATTTCAAATGCAAATAAACTTTCTATAAGAGTTGACCCTTTTTTATCGCACATAAAATGTTCCACTTCCAATCTGATAAACAAACTCATATGTCTGATTCCCACAATGATAAGTTAATGTTTTTGCCCCTGAAATATTTCCATTTAAATTAAAACTCAATTGATATTCTTCAAATGAATCATTATCGTCAAGCAAAAAGAGTGAGAAACATCATTTGATTCAAAAGAAATATCATTTGAAGAAAAGGTTACAGTCACAGTATGTTTTTGTGACATAGCTGACAATTTAGCCTGATATAGAAAATGTGTTATTTCTTCAATCTTTTTGGTATGACTTTTCTGTGGAATATGAATATTCATAGATAAACAAAATAACATGCACATAATCATCAAAACAAAAAGCGTTTCAATCATTGTAAAACCAGATTTATTTAACATAGGCTTGCCCATTTTTAATAGCAATCTTTTTACCATTAGGACAAATACCTTGCTTTTCTGTAAGATATGGCTGTGTGCCACTGGTAAGATCAGAAATCTTAGTTGGTAATTTTCCATTTTCTATTTCATAAAGAAGTATCTGTGAGTTAACAACCTCAATTTGAGCATCACAGCCTTTATTTTTGACGACAGTATTTTTGGATGTCACATTGGGAATAACAAGTAATAAAATAATGAGAATAACACTAATACAGAAGATCATTTCTATTAAAGTAAATCCTTTTTTATTTAACATAATTATTGTCCTTTCTGTTATATATTTGATATAGAATTCATCATTGGAATAATAATAGCGATATAAATCGTAATAACAAATATAGCGACAAAACAATAAATAGCTGGAATAAGATATTTTAAAAATTTTTCTATCCAATAATCCAGATATTCAAAAGTCACTTGAATGTAATAAGATAAAGAATGTTTTTGTTGAGGATTTTTCATATACATTTGAAAAAAGAAATAAATAAACCATCAAAGTATTCAAAATCTTCCAAAATTTCTTCTAGATTTTCACCTCCATATAAACGATTATTCATTTCATATAAGACTATTTTTAAATCACTATTCGTCATTTGTTCATTTAAAACTTTAATAACACTTGTACTATCCATATCTTCATTTAATAATTCATGAAAATATAAAGCAAATTTTAATGAGAAATACTTTTGTAAAATTGTTTTAAATACAGGCCATTTTAGATAAAGTTCAATAACTCTATATAATTTATGCTTTAATCCATAAACGAGCCTTATAATAAGATATAGAGCCAAAAAAACAAAAACAATAATAAAGCAAGGCATTATGTAAAAGAAAGCAAATAAAACTTGAATCAATAGAGATTTTTCAATCTGAAATGATATAAAAAGTTGATTGACATTAGGCAATAAAACAAAAACAACAAATAAAGAAAAGAGAAATAAAAATGTCATTAATATAGAAGGGTATGTTAATCGCGACTTTAATTTCTTTTGATAATCTTCTTTCATCATGCAAATATCTAAACTTTTTTTAATTGCTTCTGATAAACAATTCTTATTTTGAAAGAAACGAAAATATTCTTGAAATAAATCAGGTAATGAAGATTGTAGTAAAATAGTTTCAACTGCTTCACCTTGATTTAACTGTTTCAACATATCATCAACAACAGGATGATGGATCATTTGTTGACATAAACAAAGTGTTTCTTCAATACTATATCCTGATTCCAATAAACTATAGAGATTTTTTAATAAAAGATAATCTTTATTCATCGCTTAACTCCTCTTGAAACAAATTCACTGAAAACCCTTGGTCTACTAATTGCAAAGCGCCCTTTCGAAAAGATAAATATGAATAGTTTTCTTGTAAAAGATAATGTTCGATTTCTTTTTCTTCATTAATTCAGAAAGAACAACGGCTTTTTTGTTTTGGATATCATATTTCATACGTTGTGAAATGACCCCAACTACGACATCTAAAATATCAGCTTCATGAATGCCTAAGTTCATAAATCTTTTAATAGATAATGGTGCATTACTCGCATGAATTGTTGTTAATACCAAATGCCCCGTTAAAGCACAAGTCAAAGCGATTTTCGCAGTTTCTTCATCACGAATCTCACCTATCATAATCACATCTGGATCATGTCTTAAAATTTGTTTTAAAGTATCATGATATGTAATACCGATTTTCTCATTTAACTCTATTTGTAAACATCCATCCAAATGAATTTCAATAGGATCTTCAATTGTGATAATATTTTTACGAGAATCAGATAAAATCTGTTTTAAAAGAGTGTAGAGTGTTGTTGACTTTCCTGATCCAGTTGCGCCACTAATTAAAAACAAGCCATTGTTTTGACGTGATAACCAATAGAGATAATCTTGAATTTCTTTTTGATACGTTAATTCTTGAATCGAACGTAATTCATGGTTGTTTAGAATTCTAATGACAATACTTTCAAATTCTAGTGATGGTAAATATGAAATTCTTAAAAAATATGTTTTTTGGTTCATTTCAATGGAAATATTACCAGTCTGTGGCATCAAACGATAATTTGTATGTATCATGGACTGATATTTAATAAAATTCATAAGCTTATAACCCTTCTCACTTTCCATAACCTCATAGTTCTTTAATACACCAAAAATACGAAATTGAATTTTCAAATCTTCTTTTAATAACATGTGAATATCAGTTGCATTTTGATTGAGCGCACGATAAATCATCTTCTCAAATAATTCGTTCATAATAACCCTCCTATTATATATATACGCATTATTTTTCAATTTTTCTTTTTTTAACAAAAAAAGATCATATTTTTTTATGATCTTAAAAATGGGTTATGCATTTGTTCATATTTTAAAGAACTTTCCACACCATGTCCCGGTAATAAACGCGCATCAAATTGTAATGTTTTAATCTTTTTTAAACTTTCTTTTGTAGTCAAATGGGATGATGTCGGAAAATCATAACGTCCAATTGATCCAGCAAATAAAACATCGCCACTAAATAATGCATTTTCTTGAGGAACATAAATCATACTGCTTCCATAGCAATGTCCTTCTAACAACAACCATTGAATTGTCATACCAGCAATCTGCATTGTTGGTTGTGACGCCATAATAGGTGACTTAAGAACAAAAGGTTCTCCCATCATGGCAGAAAGGTTCATTTGAGGCTGTTGGATAATTTCAAAAGATTCCTTTTGAGTATAAATTGGACAATGAAATCTATCATATAGATAATCTACAGCTCCAATATGATCAAAATGACCATGCGTTAATAAAATAGCTTTAAGCTTTAATTCTTTTTCTTCTAAAAAACGAACAATTTTTTGACCTTGTGCACCTGGGTCAATCAAAAAACATTCATGTTGTTCATTATAAACAACATAACAATTGGTTTGCATTGTCCCTAATATTAATTTTTTTATCATATTCATTTCCTTTCGTATAAAGAAAAAAGCCAAAAGGCTTATTTCTTTTCTTTATGAGTAGTTTTTTTATTACATCTAGGACAGTACTTTTTGACTTCCATTCTTTCTGGATGATTTCTTTTATTTTTTGTATTAATGTAGTTTTCTTCACCACATTCAGTACATTTTAAAATGATGTTTTCTCTCATTTTTACACCTCCATCACGACTTTGCCATAATATAATAGCATAAACAATTCAAAATTACCATAAATTTTTCACTTTTTATCCATATTTTTCAAAATACTTTTCAAATGCATATTTAGACAGCGTTTGACATGTATTTCCAGCTGCATCAGGTAATGCTTCAGCAATGCAGGCTACCGCAATCTCTGGATCATCATAAGGCGCATATCCAATAAAAGCACGGTTTGCCCAAACATCACTTGTTCCCTCTAAATTACGTTGAGCTGTACCCGTTTTTCCAGCAGCCTCATAGTCACCATTGACTCTCTTCGCCAGTCCAGAAACACACCCCATTCTAAACCCTGTTTGGATTGTCTGAAAAGCCAACTTATAGCTTGAAACATCATCAAGCACTTTGATTTGATGTTGTAATAATGAAATCTTTGTACCATCCTCATCTTCTGTAAAAGATTCCATAAATAAATGAGGTTGAATTCTTTTACCACCATTGGCTAAAGATGAAACATATTGAGCCATCTGAATAGGCGTATAAGTATCATATTGTCCAATCGAAAAGTCTAAAAAGTTACCTGGTTGACGCTGAGTCACTTTACCACGATAACCCAAGGCTTCACTAGGTAAATCTATACCTGTTTTCACACCTAGACCCAATTCACCCACATCCAAACGCATTTGGTCAAAGGCAGAATCCTTAATAGATAAAGGCTGATTGTATTCATAAGTCCCTCCACCAAGCAATGTGGCTGTATAGAACATATAGATGTTAGATGATTGTGATAATGCTTCAGCGGCATTTAAACGTCCTAATCCACCTCTGTTCCAAGAATACTTTGGTGCTGTTCCAGCAATTTTAAAACCTGCACTTGTGTCATTAAATTCAGTATATTGATTAATAACTCCATGCTTAATACCGGCATAAATCGTTCCACCTTTAAAAGCCGAACCAATTTCAAAGGCGTTTTGCACAGCTCCACCAGCTAATTCATATATTTCTCCTTTACTATCTCTTTGAGCTCCTGCCATCGCATAAATAGCCCCGGTATTAGGATCAATCAAAACAAGATATATGTTATTAGCATAACGATAAATAGAGGAACTATGTGATTTCATTGTATTGATAATCTGTTCTGTAATACCTGATTGCAAGTCCCAATCAATTGTTAAACGAATATTATCGCCTTTTGTACCACTTGTTACTGTATCAACAACAGGATTGCCTTCTTCATCATAACTTAATGAATAAGTGGCTGGTGTTCCTGCTAAAATATCCTCATATTGTTTTTCTAACCCACTGATTCCAACACGTGAATCATTGTTGTAATCTTTTGATAAAAGAATATCTTTTGTACTGGCAGGTAATCCTTCCTTCTTCGTTGTCACTTTACCTAACACAGATTTAAAATCAGTCCCATATGTTGTTTCTCGAGACCAGTCATTAGTCACTTTCACACCACGTAAAATATCCGAATTTTCACCAATCAAACTGGCTTCTTTGATTGTTAAACCTTCTAATAACACAACAGAACCACTTGTACAATTTTGAATTTTCGCATAAAGCATATAATATCTAATATCATCATCAGATAAATTTTCTTTAAGCATTTCACTTGTTATACGTTTTAACTGTAATTGATATTGTTCATCACTACTATATGTAGATTTTTCTTCCTCGCTAATTAAACTATTAACAAGTTTTTTATTTTTCATGATTAAATAATCTTTTTTATCTCTTTCTGTCACTTTTTCAATATCAACATTAACATTTTTAACTAAAAAATTAGCAATCATTTTGATATCATCTTCAGTAATATTTTGTACAGCATAATAAGTCGCACAATTTATATTTTTATTATATGACAATCTTTTATAATTACGATCATAAATATTTCCACGAAATGTATCTGCCGTAAAAAGACTTGTATTATACTGTGCTAATTTTGTGACATAATATTCTTGTTGAGAAATCTGTGTTATAAACAAACGAATCAACAAAATGATACCAATCACACCGATAGCACCCATTAATATTTTAAATCTTCTTGAGATGACATTATCAGTTTGATTTTTGATTTGAGTTTCAATTTCTTTTTGACCTTCAAATCTGATAGGATTTTTTTAAATAAATTCAATATCAATGCACCTCCTCGACTTATTATATTATATACAATCTTGAAAGTAAATCAACCCATAAGAAAAAGAGAATTTCACAAATTCTCTTAATCATCATCAACAGATAGAATAGCCATAAAAGCTTCTTGAGGTATTTCTACACTTCCTACAGCTTTCATACGTTTTTTTCCTTCTTTTGTTTTTCCAAGAGTTTCTTCTTACGCGAAATGTCACCACCATAACATTTAGCTAAAACATTTTTACGCATTGCTTTAATATTTGTACGGGCAATGACTTTTCCTTGAATTGCTGCTTGAATAGGCACTTCAAACATTTGTTTTGGAATAATTTCTTTTAATTTTTCACAAATAATACGTCCTCGATTATATGCGAAGTCTTTATGAACAATAGTAGACAATGCATCAACAACATCGCCGTTTAATAAAATATCCATACGTGTTAAACGACTTTCTCGATAACCATCTAATTCATAATCAAATGACGCATAACCTTTTGTACAAGATTTTAACTTATCAAAGAAATCATAAACAATTTCACTTAATGGAATCAAATAAATCACATTTCTTCGTAAGTCATCAATATATTCAATATCCTGATATTCACCACGTTTTGACTGGCATAATTCCATAATTGGTCCAACATATTCATTAGGTGTCATAATAGATGCTTTCACATATGGTTCTTCAATGTGATCAATGCGTTGAGGACCTGGTAAAGCTGATGGATTATCTATCTCAATCATTGTGCCATCAGTTAAATAACAATGATAAATAACAGATGGTGCAGTTGCAATTAATTCCAGATCAAACTCTCTTTCTAGACGTTCTTCAATCACATCCATATGTAAAAGACCTAAAAAACCACAACGGAACCCAAAGCCTAAAGCTTGTGAAGTTTCTGGTTCAAAGACGAGAGATGAATCACTAAGTTTCATTTTTTCTAATGCTTCTCGCAAATCTTTATATTTAGCATTATCAACAGGATATAAACCACAATAAACCATCGGATTTAATTGACGATATCCAGGTAATTGTGTTTGTGCGGGTTGTTCTAAAGTTGTGATGGTATCACCAACATGGACATCACTAATTGATTTGATTGAGGCCGCAATCCAACCAACTTCCCCTGTTACAAGTTCTTCTTTTTTACTTCTTTTGGAGTTCTCACTCCTACTTCAAGAACTTCATAGGCAGCATCTGTGGCCATAAAGCGAATATGGTCGCCCACACGAATACGTCCTTCTTTGATACATACAAAAACAATCACGCCACGATAACTATCATAATACGAATCAAAAATTAAAGCTTGTGTAGGATGTTCAACATCTCCACGAGGAGCAGGAACATTTTTAACAATATCTTCTAAAACATCTCCTACATTTAATCCGGTTTTGGCAGAAATTAAAGGTGCCTCATCCGCTGGTAAACCAATGATATCTTCCACTTCATGAATAACACGTTGTGGATCGGCACTTGGTAAATCAATTTTATTAATAACTGGCAAAATTTCCAAATCGTTATCCAAAGCTAAAAAACATTTGCTAAAGTTTGTGCTTCTACTCCTTGAGCAGCATCAACAACTAAAACAGCACCTTCACAGGCAGCTAAAGAACGTGAAACTTCATATGTAAAGTCAACATGACCCGGTGTATCTATCAAATGTAATAGATAAGTTTCACCATTTTTAGCAGTATAGTTTAACTGAACAGCATTCAACTTAATAGTAATTCCTCTTTCTCTTTCTAAATCCATACTATCAAGTAATTGGTCTTTCATATCTCGGTCACTTACTGCTCCGGTCAGTTGTAATATTCTATCTGCAAGAGTCGATTTTCCATGATCAATATGAGCGATAATAGAAAAATTTCTAATATGTGACTGATCAATACTCATTGTTATCTCCCCTTTCTATTCTTATCTATTTTACACAATTCTATCTTAAATGAAAACAAAAAAATAGTCAAATGACTATTTTTTCAAAAATACTTATCCAAAAATTCAACATGTTCAACCTTAACTTCCATGATTGTTGTTGAAAGATGCTCAGCTGATTCAAAAGTCTTCGATTGCAATCGACCTTTAATACCTAAAAAACTCCCAGCCTCACAACAATCCATGACTTCTTGAGCGATACCCTTCCAAAGTACACAACTGATATAATCATGATCTCTGATTCCCAGATTGTTACGATATGGACGTTCAACATCAAGAATGAGTGTTGCTAATTTGACACCTGTTGGCGTTTCCTTGATTTTTGGATTCTCGGCTAATCTGCCTATCAAAATAATTTCGTTAAACATTTTTTATATTTTCCTCCTCAATGAGAGTATATATGAAAATACAAAAATAACCAAAATTGTCTATTTTACATTATTTTGTGCTATTTTTTTACATTTTGGAAAGTAAAAAACTCATTTATGATTAAAATCTTAAAGATACATATTAAAATCGTAGCCAATTTATATATTTTAGATAAAACATAATAAGAAAAAAGTAAAGAAAATCTTTACTTTTCAATCAATACAAATGCAACTGCATATTTTTTTCATGTGAAATAGAAATTTGAGCTTGAGGATCATGTAAATAAGGTGCTCCACTTTCATCATTGAGAATTTCAATATCTTGAAAAGAAATCGCACCAATCCCAACATGACAAGCCTTCATATAAGCTTCTTTTCCAGCAAAGCGTCCACCAAGAAATTCAAGCTTTCTTCTAGCTGATTTCATTTCAGTAAATAACTGATATTCACGAGAAGATAAGATATGTTTGATAAAACGTTCATTATCTATATCTAAACGTTCAAGATCAACAATATCAACACCTATTCCCTTCATTAATCTTTAAACTTCTTTTCATAAAGACTCATTAATTCATCTAAACTCATAGAATCATCAATTTCGTCAATAAAAGAATCCTCATCTTTATTTTGAAAATCTAATTTAAATTCTCCAGTACGTTCTTCAATAATTTTTAATTGATCTTGTTCTTCTTCGACAATATTTGCAATATTTCTGAGATTCTGTTCAACACTTGGTTCTTGTTCAACCACTTTCACAGTTTCTTTTGTTTTTTCTTCTACATGATCAAAAGGACCATAAAACGGACTAATAATAGGAATCAATTCATCTGAATCTTTTTTTATTTTTTTGACCTTTGGTTTAACTGCTTTTTTGACTTCAGGTTTCTTGGCTTCCTTTAATCCTGTCATAGGTGAAATGATTTCACTCATACGATAATTTGTTTCAACAACTGTATTTTTTTAGGTTCGTTTTTCTTTGGTTCTTCTTTTTTTGTTTCTTGTTTTGTTTGACTCTCTTCATCATCATTATAGATAAGAGGTGTACTAAATTTTTCTTTACGTCTTTGTTCTAAAACAGGATCAACTTTTTCAAATAATTCTTCTTCCTCTTCTTTTTTGAAAAATTTTTTAAACATCTTACTTTCCTCCTTACAAACTCTTTCTATTTCCAAAATTATGAAATTTGATCAATAAATGCTTGAATTTGTTGTTGTGTTTTTCTTAATTTATCAACATAACGTCCAACTTCTTGGCCATGACGATAAGCCACAAATGAAGGAATACCCATAATATCAAGATCAATACATAAATCAACCATTTCATCTCTATCAATATAATAGAAAGTCCAATTTGGATTTTGAGCTACTAAATCATCAATAAATGTTTTTAAGAAATGACAATCAGGACACCATGTTGTTGAAAAAACAAACATCGCATTATTTCCTTGTATTGCTTGTTCAAATGATTCTAAATCGCTAATTTTTACTAAATTATCCATTTTTTTATCTCCTTTAAATCTTGTTTTTACTTGATAAATTGGACCATAAGGAGAGAATTTTCTTTCATATTCAGTTTGAATATTATCTTCATATCCCTCACTATGGTGTAAATCCAAACAGACATCTTCAAAATGAAGTCCATAATTTTGAAAAGAAACTAAAGAATATTCAAACAATGAACGATTATCTGTTTTTAAAATTAATTCACCATTACAAACTAAAATATCTTGAAAAACCGCTAAGAATGCTGGTGACGTTAAACGTCTTTTTGCATGACGCTTTTTAGGCCATGGATCACTAAAATTCAAATAAATGCGACTAACTTCTTGAAAGGCAAAAATATCTCTTAAAAAATAGCATCTTCTTTAAGTAATTTCAAATTCGGCAAAACTTTTTCAAGTTGATCCAACTTTTTAATTGCTCCTACCATAACACTAGGAAATTTTTCAATACCAATAAAATTAATATCAGGATGACGTAAGGCATTTTCAATAATGAAATCACCCTTACCCATTCCAATTTCTATATAAATGGGATTTTGATTTCCAAAAAGCTTATCCCATTGATTTTTATATTGCTTTCCATCTAATACAACAATATCACTATGGTCGGCTAAAATATCATTCGCTTTAGGATTGTTTCTTAAACGCATATACTCCTCCTATATTTTTATCTATTGTAGCACAGTTTCACTTTTTAATCTATCTAATTCTTCATCCGTTAAAGGACGATATGCCCCTAATTGTAAATTTTCATCTAAAATTAAGTTTTTCATACGTATTCTTTTGAGATAGAGAACTTCTTTGCCAACAGCTTGAAACATCTTTTTAACTTGATGAAATTTTCCTTCATAAATTTCCACTTCAATTTCACTTTCATTTTCTATGGTTGATAAAATTTTCAAATGAGCACTTTGACATTGATATTCTTGATCAATGATAACACCGGATAAGAAAGTCTGTACATCATCATTTGTTACTACACCACGAATTTTAGCATAATAAACCTTAGGGCAATGCTTTTTAGGTGATAATAATTGATGAGCTAAAACACCATCATTTGTAATTAAAAGCAACCCCTCAGTATCAATATCTAATCTACCTACTGGAAACAAATCTTGACGATAGTTGTCTTCAATCAAATCAATGACAGTAGGATAAAGATTATCTTCAGTAGCACTGACATAACCCGCAGGCTTATTTAACATATAATAGACATATTCTTGATAAAAAATTTCTTCATCATCAACATAAACCTTATCACCAACTGGATCAACATGATGTTTGTCTTTTTTGATGATTTCGCCATTTACTTTTACATATCCATTTTTGATTAATTGCTTGACTTCTTTACGTGTCCCAAAACCACAATGGGCTAATAATTTATCTAATCTCATGGTTTCACCTCAATATATTTTTCAACTTTTTCGTTTTTTTCTTCATCTAAATAATAACTTATATATAGCTTGATATTTTGAACTTCTTCAGTCTCTCCAGAAAGTTGAACCCCTTTATAAAAGTGTTGTGTTTTATCTACATAATCAACTTTTAAATGACTGATTGAATCATCAACAATTCCTAGAACAGGACACATCGTACGATCATCTTCATGAGCATAAGCCATAGCTTCAATATAATACATATCAACCTCTGGTTGATCTATAATCACATCATAGCGATAAGTTTCTTCTATATGATTAAAAACAACTTTAACATGAAAAGGATAATCCTGATCAAAATTTTGATGAGTGACAAGTTGTTCTTTCACTTGATAATATTCTTGAAATTGTTCATTTGAAGATGATGATTGACATGCTACACAAAATAATGAAATCATTATACATATTAATATTTTTTTCATATCATCACCATTTCTATTATAACAAATTTATGTAAAGATAGCTATATCAAAAAAAGGTATCATTATGTTTCCATAACAACACCTTTATTTCATGTTATATTGTTCTGTTATTGACGACACTCAAATGTGTCACAAGCTGTTTCGGCAGTTTTCTTTGCTTCCACACAATGACAATTTCCTACATGAATACAGTTTGCCTCACAACACCCATCACAATAATATTTACAGTTATCTACGCTACATTTGACATCTTTAGCCATAGTTTCACCTCCATATATTATTATGCCTTATTTTTTTATGAATATACAATAAGACAGCTAAAACTGTATTCAAGATTTCCATGACAAGATGTTAAAGCAACCTGATATTGAATGTCTTGAATTTTAGGATTTTCTTTTTCAATAAATTCATTTAAAGCATCCTCTAAATCCAATTCATGACTTTTTTCTATAATTTTTATTTTCATATCAATATCATAACATCATCTTCATGAAAACATTGTCATCTATTGACGAATTTCAATAGTAAATTGACAAGAAAATTCTTGGTCTGGTGCTAAAGCAATCATACCTTCTTTATCCTTAAATTCACCATTAAAGTCGATATAATCACCATGTCCATTCCATGGTTCTAAGGCTAATAAACCACCAACATGTTTACTTGCCCAAATACCTAAATGAGGATAATTTTCCATATGGAAATAAATGGCTTTTTGATGATTAATTGATTTTAAAGCCACATAGTGAGATTGGAAATCTTTAAAAACAATTGCATCATTATCCAATAAAGCTTGTCTAACAAAGAAACGTTTTTCATGATCAAAGAAAGGCTTTGTTGTACGCGACATAGCACGATGAGCAACATCAATTACTTTTTGATGAAGTGTTTCTTCTTTTTCAAATTCTACATAATAATCATTACTTGATTCATTTTCCATAAATGGACAAGCAAAAGCAGGATGCCCACCAATTTGGAAATATATTGTTTTTTGATCAGTATTTTTAACAACACATTGGCATGCTAGTTTATTGTCATTTAATGTATAAATAACTTTTAAATTAAACAAATAAGGATATTGTTTTAAAATATCTTCATTTGGTGTCAACTCAAATTCTACACATGTATCAGATAATTGATGAACCAAATACTCATTATGTCTTGAAAATCCATGTTGTGTCATATGATATGTTTTTCCTTCAATTTGGCACTCATCATTATGTAACGCACCAATAATAGGGAAAAGAATAGGTGCACTACTTGCCCACAAAGCTGGATCTCTTTTCCACATATAATTAATATGATCATGTTGACCAATTATTTTAATAATTTCTGCACCCTTAGCATTTAATTCTACTTCTAATTCACTATTTTTTAAAATCACCATATTTTTACCCACCTATTTCATTTGTCCTTTAATCAATGTTTGTTGAATTTGAATCTGATCATCAAAGAAAATAATATCAGCATAATTGCCAACTTTTATTTCACCTAATAATGGTTCATTTAAACTTTGTGCAGGATTATAGCTTGCAAGATTAACAGCCTCATTTAAACTAAGTCCAAGATGTTCATATGCATTTTTTACAGCAACATTCATTGAAACAATACTTCCAGCAAGTGTACCATCAATCAATCTTGCTTCTCCATCTTTCACATAAACATCCTGATTTCCTAAAAGATATTTTCCATTTTCCAAACCAGCAGCTTCTAAAGAATCAGTAATTAAAATTAATTTATCTTTACCTTTTGTACGTAATAATGCTTTCGCAGCTGCATAATTAACATGAACACCATCTAAAATCAATTCAGCATAAACAGTATCATTAATCATCACTGCGCCAACAACACCAGGGGCACGATGTGTTAAAGGTGTCATCGCATTATAAGTATGTGTTCCTGAAGTAGCTCCAGCATCAATAGCAGCTTGCGCTTGTTCATATGTTGCATTCGTATGTCCTAATGAAACAACCGTATTTTTATCTTGCAAATATTGAATCAATTCTAATGAATGCTCTAATTCAGGCGCAATTGAGATTTTTCTAACAACATCCTGATGATTTTTCACAAATGATAAATAATTCTCAACTGTTGGTAAGATCATACATTCTTCTGGTTGTGCTCCTTTGTATTTCTTATTGAAGAATGGTCCTTCCAAATGTGTTCCCAAAACCTGAGCACCTTCTACTTTATCTTTATAAGTTGCTATATTATCAATAGCTTTTGCAATGTCATCAACAGGCATTGTCATTGTCGTTGGTAAAAAAGATGTTACGCCTGTTTGAAGGGTTGCTTTTGAAATGGTATTTAAATCTTCAAAAGTTGCATACATCGTATCACTACCACCACGTCCATGTGTATGTACGTCAATAAATCCTGGACTCACATAGTATCCTTTTGCATCAATAATTTCTTCATCTTCTGGCTGACGATGACTGATTTCTATAATTTTATCATCATCAATAAATACATTTTTTTCTACAATTTCATCATGTAGAATAACTTTCCCGTTTACAATACATTTTTTCATTTTTATGTCCTCCTTTCTTTATTATATGCTTATTATTGATAATCTTCAAATAATATATAAAAAAGATTTCTAATCATTAGAAACCTTTTTTTGATCATTTAATTTTTCAATAATACTTTCAATTTTATTACCATATTCTAAAGATGTATCCATTACAAAATGAAGTTCAGGACATTTACGAATTGTTAATCGTTTGGCTAAAAGACTACGAATAAAACCTTTAGAATGTTGTAATGCATCCATTCTTTTTTGAGAATTTTTATTCAAAAAGGAAACATAAACTTTCGCAATTGATAAATCATTTGTCACTTCAACACCGGTAATCGTACAAAAACCAATGGCTGGATCTTTAACTTCCATCTGAATAATATCGGATAATTCTCTTTGAATAATATTATTTAATTTTTCTTTTTCAATACCATAAAAGATCATCTCCTATTTTCTTTCGACTTCTTCCATAATGAAACCTTCAATGATATCTCCTTCTTTAATATCGTTATAGTTTTCAATTGTCATACCACATTCATATCCTGTCGATACTTCCTTAGCATCATCTTTAAAACGTTTTAATGAAGCTAATTTTCCTTCATAAATGACAACACCTTCACGAATCAAACGAATACCACAGTCTCTACGAATATAACCATCTGTTACATATGAACCAGCAATATTTCCAACTTTAGAAACTTTAATAACTTGTCTAATCTCAGCTTGACCAGTAACAACTTCTTCAAGTTCAGGAGCTAACATACCACGCATTGCTGCTTCAATTTCTTCAACCATTTTATAAATGATGTTATGAAGTCTGATTTCAACACCCTCTTCTTCAGCTTTTCGTCTTACATTAGCATCTGGACGCACATTAAATCCATAAATGATAGCCTTAGAAGCACTTGCTAATAAAACATCAGATTCACTAATAGCTCCAACAGTTGAACGAATGACATTGACACGGACACCATCAATATCAATCTTTTCTAATGAACCTTTGACAGCTTCAGCTGTTCCGTTTACATCAGCTTTGACAATAATATTCAAATCAGCAACTTGTCCTTCTTTAATTTGATTAAATAAATCATCTAAACTCATTGCAGAACTTATACCACGATCTTGTTCTTGTTTTGCTTTTTGTCTTTCTTCACCAACATGACGTGCCATTTTTTCAGTTTCAAATGCCATAAATTTATCTCCGGCAACAGGAACATCATTTAAACCGGTAATTTCAACTGGTGTTGATGGTCCAGCTTCTTTTAATTCTTTACCATTATCACCAAGCATCTGACGAACACGACCAAAAGCTGTTCCAACAACAATTGGATCTCCAGCTCTTAATGTTCCATTTTGAACAAGTAAAGTAGCAACAGGTCCACGTCCTTTATCTAAGCGTCCTTCAACGACACTTCCATAAGCATAACGTTTTGGATTCGCTTTTAAGTCCGCTAATTCAGCAACGACAGTTAAAGTCTCTAACAATTCTTCAATACCAATTCCTTTTTTGCAGAAATATTACAGTAAACTGTTTCTCCTCCCCATTCTTCAGGCATAAGTCCAAGTTCACTCATTTCTCCTTTAATACGTTCAGGATCAGCACCATCTTTATCAATTTTGTTAATTGCAACAACGATTGGCACACCAGCCGCTAAAGCATGATCAACAGCTTCTTTTGTTTGTGGCATCACACCATCATCTGCAGCTACAACAATAATAACAATATCTGTTAATTGTGCTCCACGAGCTCGCATAGCTGTAAAAGCTTCATGACCAGGTGTATCAAGGAATGTGATTTTTTTACCACTCACTTCAACCTGATAAGCACCAATATGTTGCGTAATTCCACCAAATTCACCTTCAGCTACTCTTGATTTTCTAATATAATCAAGCAATGTTGTTTTTCCATGGTCAACATGCCCCATAATTGTAACAACAGGTGGACGCCCGACCAAATCAGCTTCATCATCAACAATTTCAATATCTTCAAAATTAATTTCACTGACAATGACTTTCTTTTTCACTTCATAGCCATATTCAAGACAGATCAATTCAACTTGTTCATCACTGAGTGATGAATTGATTGTCACCATTGTACCAAGCATAAATAAAACTTTAATAACATTGGCTGGTGTCTGTCCAATCATTTCAGCTAATTCACCAACTGTAATTCCTTCTTCATATTCAACAATTCCATCCCCTAATTTCTTTTCTTCCTTTTTTTGAGGAATATTAGAAATTAATTTCTTTTTATGATGGTTTCCTTTCTTTTTTGCTGATGTATTCTTTTTTGCCATAATATCAACCTCCTCATTTTGATTTGATTTTATTTGCAAAACCTTTATCCAATATACCTAAAGCAACACGATTGTCCTTTCCAATAGCTTGAGAAATCTCTTCAACCTTTCCTAGAATCTGATAATCAACATGATAATAAGTACATTTGTCAACATACTTTTTCTTAGTATTCTCACTTGCATCTTCTGCAATCATTACATAATAAACTTTTTTTGACGAATGTTTTTCAATAAAACATCTCCCGTCACAATTTTTCTGGCACGCATTGCCAATCCTAATAAAGATGCCTTATTTTTATCCAACATACTTCTTTAATTCCTCATAAATATCATCAGGGATATCCACTTCCAATGATTTCTTTAAAACGCCCTTTTTCTTAGCTAAATCAATAGCTTCTAAACTTCTTTTCAAATAAGCTCCACGTCCGTTCATCTTTCCAGTTGGATCAACAAACACTTCACCTTCTTTATTTCTCACAACACGAATAAGTTCTTTTTTAGGGAGTTGTTCTTGTGTTGCTACACATTTTCTTAAAGGTATCTTTCGCATTCAAAATCACCCCTATTTTTCATCATAATACTTATCAAATTCATCATAGTCAATATCTTCATCATATTTTGGATCATAATCATAATCTTCATACTCATCATCATAATCCTCATCGTAATCATCAAATTCTTCGAAATCTTGATTATCTTGTTCAGCCATAGCTTGACTATCTTCTTCTATTATATCACTTTCTTCATGATCAGTAACCATTTCTGGAGTTTCTTCTTCAAAATCAAAAATTTCTTCTTCAAAATCATCTTCAACAAGTGGTTCTTCTTGTGTCATTTGAGCTTCAAATGATTTTTCAAATTCAGCATCTTCACCATAAACAATTCCTTCATTTGCAGCTTCAGTCACTGATTTAATATCAATTTTCCATCCTGTCAAACGAACAGCTAAACGTGCATTTTGACCTCTTTTTCCAATAGCTAAAGACAATTGATTATCTGGCACAATAACCAAAGCACTATGTTTTTCTTCATCTACATCTACATATTCAACATCAGATGGAGATAAAGCATGTGAGATATAAACAACAGGATCTTCACTCCATTCAATAATGTCAATCATTTCACCATTCAATTCATTAACAACATTACGTACACGCGCACCTTTTGGACCTACGCAAGCACCAATTGGATCGATGTTTTCATGACTTGTGTAAACAGCAATTTTACTACGATCTCCAGCCTCACGTGAGACTGATTTGATTTCAACAGTTCCATCATAAATTTCAGGAACTTCCATTTCAAATAATCTTTTTACTAATCCGGGTTCAGTTCTAGAAACACCAATATGGGTACCTTTGGTATTACGTTCAACATCACTGACATAAACTTTGATACGTTGACCTTCATAGATTTTTTCACCTGGAATTTGTTGATTTAATGGTAATAAAGCTCCAGTTCTACCAATGTTGATAATTGCAAAACGTTCTTCTACACGATCAACAGTTCCATTAATAATATCATCTTTTTTATCAATATATTCATTGTATAAAGTTTCCTTTTCAGCCTCACGAATTTTTTGCTTTAACAACTGTTTTGTTTGAATAGCAGCCAATCGTCCAAAAACTTCAGGATCAACTTCAGTCACAACATCATCACCAATTTGATATTTAGGATTAATCATTTGCGCTTCTTCTAAAGATAATTCATAATCTTCATCATTCACATCATCAACAACATGTTTGATTTCATATAAACGAATTTTTCCAGTAACTTCATTAATCTCAACACGAATAATAGATTCAGGACCACCATAATTCTTTTTATATGATTTTTCTAAAGCTTCCTTTAAAGCATCAAGAACAACTTCTTTCTTGATTCCTTTTTCACTTTCTAATAGATCAAGTGCCTGAATAAATTTTTTACTAGCCATTTTTTATTATCCTCCTTAAAATTTAACAGCTAACCTAATAAATGCAATATCATTGTAATCAATGACGCATTTTTTCTTAATATTTTTAACCATATATTGCAATTCAATACGCGTGTCTTCAACACTGTTGATTGTTCCATAAACCTCATTCATGCCTTGAGTAGGATTCTTGAATTGAATATACACATATTCCCCTGTTGCTTCTTGTACCTTTTCCAATGTTTTTAAAGGTTTTTCAGCACCTGGAGAAGAGACTTCTAAATAATACTCTTCATCAATCAAATCTTCTCTATCTAACATTTCACTAATTGCTTCACTTACAGCCACACATGTGTCCATATCAAGATGACCATTATTTTTTTCAATGAAGATACGCAAATACCACTCATTTTTTTCTTTGACGTATTCAATATCATCAAGGTAAACATCATGTTCATCAAGTATGGGTTGAATAAGTTGTTTGATTTTTTCTAGCATATAATCCTCCATTTACAAATATAAACGAGAGGGTTACCCCTCTCGTAAATCACTGATTACTTCTATAATATAACATAATCAATCATAAAAAACAATGCTTTCATCACTATTTTTACTATAAATCAAATAATGATAATTGATTTTCTTCAGACATATTTTCAAAAGCTCCAAGTTTCGTTAAAAATTCAATTTGATTATTTGTTAGTTTAGTACGTTTCATAACATCTTCTTTAGATAAAAATTTATTTTTCTGACGTGCTTCAACAACACTATCACCTACCGATGTTCCTAAACCATCAATAGATACAAATGGAGGCAATAAAGCCATATCATCATCAGGATCCATAATAAAATTTTGAGAATCAGATTTTTCTAAAGAAATATTACTAAAATGATAACCACGTTCAAACATTTCTAAAGCAATTTCAAAAACTGAAATTAAAGCTTCTTCTTTATTGGAAATTTTAACACCATTTTGTTTATCATTTAAAATACTTTGATATTTGTTATAAACAACATCACGTCCTTGAATCATAGTTTCAATGTCATAGGCATCGCAACGTGTTGTAAAATAAACAGCATAGTATTCTCTTGGATAATAAAGTTTCCACCAGGCCACACGGACAGCACTTAAAACATAGGCTGCAGCATGAGCTTTTGGGAACATGTATTTAATTTTTTTACATGATTCAATATACCATGTTGGAACATCATATTTGCGCATTAGTTCTTCATATTTTTTTCTGGGAAGACTGCAGGAGATTTTCCTTTACGAACACACTCCATAATATCAAAAGCATCTTTATTTGGTAATCCTTTTTCAATCAAATAAACCATAATATCATCACGACAACCAATAACTTCTTGTAGTGTACAAGTTCCCGAACTAATCAACGTTTCAGCATTTCCTAAATAAACATCTGTCCCATGAGAAAGACCTGATAAAATAACTAAATCACTAAATGATGTTGGGTGCGTCTGTTCTAACATCCCACGCACAAATTTAGTACCAAATTCAGGCAATCCTAATGCACCAGTTTTACAATTAAGAAAACTCAAATCAATGCCTAAAGCCTCAGTAGAGTTAAATAAACTCATGACTTGAGGATCATTTGTTGGAATATCTTTTGGATTGACTCCCGTTAAATCCTGTAACATTCTAATAACAGTTGGATCAACATGACCTAAGATATCAAATTTCAAGACATTATCATGAATAGCATGGAAGTCGAAATGCGTTGTCTTCCACTCAGCACTCAAATCATCAGCAGGATATTGATAAGGTGTAAAATCAAAGACATCCATACTTTCAGGAATAACAATAATACCACCAGGATGTTGTCCTGTTGTACGCTTAACACCCGTACATCCTTTAGCAATTCTTTCTAATTCAGCTTGACTGATACTATTTTCTTTGCCCATTAATTCGGCATATCCTTTCGCATATCCATAAGCTGTTTTTTCAGCAACAGTCGAAATCGTACCGGCACGATAAACATGACTTTCACCAAATATTTCTTTTGTATAGGCATGAGCTGTTGGTTGATAATCGCCAGAAAAGTTCAAATCAATATCTGGAACCTTATCAGCATTAAATCCCAAGAAAGTTTCAAATGGAATATTATGACCATCACCTTTTAATGGTTGTCCACATTTTGGACATGTTTTATTAGGCAAATCATATCCATTAGCAATATATCCTTCTGGCATAAACTCATTATATTGACAATGAGGACAATAATAATGCGGTGGCAATGGATTAACTTCAGAAATATTCGCCATTGTCGCAACAAAGGATGATCCTACAGAACCTCGACTTCCAACAAGATATCCGGCTTCATTAGATTTTTTAACAAGCTTATGAGCAATATAATAAATAACACCAAATCCATGTTTAATAATATTGTCCAACTCTTTGGTTAAACGCTTTTCAACAATTTCAGGTAAAACCTCACCATATTGCTTATGTGCATTATCAAAACATAACTGACGTAAATTTTCATCAGCATTATCAATATGAGGTGTAAATAATTTATCATGAACAACATGAAATGTTCCATCAATCATATCAGCAATTTTATTTGTATTTTCAACAACATATTCATATTTTTCACTTTCATTTAAATAAGATAAACTATCCATCATTTCCTGAGTTGTTCTGAAATACTCATCCGGTGTCCAAGCCATTGGATTATTTCTATCCGTTAAAGGATGTAAAGCTCCACCCAAACCAATCTTTGGATTACAAGTAAATACATCTCTAAATATTTTATCTTTTTGATCTAAATAATGAACATCACCCGTCGCAACAATCATTTTTCCCATATCTTTAGCAGTATCAACAATACGACGTAAAATACGAATTAAATCTTCTTGAGTATCAATACGCCCTCTTTCAACAAAATATTGACATATATCTAATGGCATAATTTCAATATAATCATAAAATGCCATGGCTTGTTTTAATTCATCAAGACTTCTTGTCATCGCCAAATCAAATATTTCAGAGTTATAACATCCACTTCCAAATAGTAATCCTTCACGATAAAATTCAAGACGCTCACGTGGAATACGTGAAACTTTCTCAAAATATGTTGTATTTGCTTCAGAAACAAGTTTAAACATATTCTTTAACCCAGTTTTATTTTTAGCAAGTACACACATATGTTTTGGTCGCACAATTTTATAGGCTTGTGGACATTCCATTGCATTCATATCAATCAAGTCATAATATCCCTGTTGCATTAAATCATGCAACATCATATTAAAGACACCAGCTAAAACTTCTGCATCATAATCAGCTCTATGGGCATCATCGCCATCATAAGGAATACGATAATGTCTCGCAACATTTCCTAAACGATAACCTTTTAAATCAGGTAGAAGTTTCCATGCAAGAGTTAATGAATCAATCGCTGGATTTGTGAATTTTTGATATCCATAGCGTACTAAGATTTCATTTAAAAAACCGACATCAAAGGTAGCATTGTGTGCAACAATCACATCATCTTTAAAAATTCCAAAATACGAGGAATAAATTCTTCTATTGTAGGTGCATTTTTAACATCTTCATTCGTTATATGTGTTAAATTTGTAATCTTTTGAGAAATACGCTTCTTAGGCTTAATTAAGCTTTGAATACGATCAATTTCTTGCCCATTTTTAATTTTAACAGCACCAAATTCTGTAATATCATCATCCATGACTGATAATCCTGTCGTTTCAAGGTCAAATGAAACAAATGTCAAATCTTTCAAAGATACTTTTTTCTCATTATAAACAACTGTAAAAGAAGGATCAATCATATACATTTCTACACCATAGATCATTTTTATCTTATTTTTGATACTCGCCATTTGTGCCTCAGGAAAAGACTGTACATTCCCATGATCTGTCACTGCGATAGCTTGATGTCCCCAATAAGCCGCTCTTTCGATATATTCAGAAATACTTCCAATACCATCCATAGCAGACATTTTTGAATGAACATGCAATTCAACACGTTTCTTTTCAGCTTGATCTTGACGAATTTTAGGTGATGGAATGACTTCTACTTCTCTAGCAATAATGACCGTATCTTTCATATATGTATCATATTCTACAGTCCCTTTCACACGTACCCATTTATCACCCTTTTTCACCTTATTCATTTCTTCAAGACTATTTCCACCTTTGTTTTCAAAGCGTTTTACAACAATACTGTTTGTATAATCTGTTACATATAAAGATTGAATTGTTTTTCCTGATTTGACTTTTTTAGAATCCTCTTTAAAAATATAACCTTGAATCATAACTTCTTTAACAGTATCATCAATTTCATCTATAGATAATGAAAAATAATCTTTTTTATAAGATTGATATTTGGGTTTGTTTTCCTTTTTGGGAGTTGATTCAACCTGATCAAAAGTTTTCATATCTACTTTAACCTCATTTAAAGCATCCATTTCTTCTTGAATCGATTGATAAGTTTGATTATTTTGATCAATATAAGCACGAAAACCAATTTGCATACCAAATTTATTAAAATACTTATCAAAAATTTTATATAGCTTTTCTAATTGTTGAAACTGTATTTCATTGACAACTTCAATTTGTAATGTATTATTTTCAAATGTCAATAATTCCTTATCAATGAAATCAATTTGTGGAAAGCGTTGTTTCAAACCATCAAAGATAAACAAAGCATATTCAATCACATCTTGAGCTGTATAGGAAGAAGCCCAGTTAAAAAGGAATTCACATGGATAAGGAAATTCCTTTTTAGCCGCAAATAATAAACGAATTTCTGTTAGAGGAACAATGTGTGAGGAACCAATATAAAATGTATAAGCATTATCTTTATGCACAATAACACGTTCAATATATGCACGTTTTAAAGCTGAAACATCATCTTCAAGATGAAGTTGTTTCAACAATATAAGCATTTTATCCATAAAAAAACCTCCTATATCAAAAAGGGATGAAAATCCCTTTTACTGAAATATTCTTAAAACATCTTGATATGTGACAAAAATCATCAATAACATTACTAATCCTAAACCACAGAGTTGCAAAGCCATTTTTACTTTTTCAGGTAATTCGCGACCAATAATCTTTTCAACTAATGCAAAAATAACTTGGCATCCATCTAATCCAGGAATAGGTAATAGATTAAAAATTCCAACATTTACAGAAAGTAAAGCTAATAAATTTAAAATATAACTAATTTGACCTGTTTCAGTGACTTGTGATGTCACTTGATAAATACCCACTGGTCCGGATAATTGAGTAACTGTTTCACTAAATCGTGTAATAAGTTTGCTTAAAGCCGCAAAAATAGCAACGCTCATTTCACCAATAGAAATAAAAGTATATTGAATAGCTTCTGCTATATTCATCGAACGTGTTGCTTGATAAATTCCTAATTTATATGCTTGTGAAGTTTCATCAAGCTGTAATGTTGCATCAACTGTTTCAATCTGTTGATCACGTTGAACTTTTATTTGTACATGTATTGTGGATGCGGTTGTTTGAAGATGACTTGGGGTTAATTGAATATCATCATAGCTAGAAACAAGAATAACTTGTCCAGTTTCTTGAACTGTCATTTCTTGAATAATATCACCACTTTTTAAACCAGCTTGCTTGGCTGCAGAGTTTTCCATAACTTGTCCAATTTGAGCGTTTTGAACAGGTAATTGACCACTAAAAACATTGACACCAAAAGTGACAACAACTGCCAATACAAAGTTCATAAAAACTCCAGCTAGAAAAATGATAACTTTTTGATATGTTTTAATACCTTTTAATGTACGTTCAATGGGAACATCTTTAAATTCTTCATCATCATTTTGTTCTTCACCAGCCATTGAAACAAATCCCCCGAATGGTAAAGCACGAATTTCATATTCTGTCTCTTTTCCTTTTTTCGACCATATTTTAGGTCCAAACCCAATCGAAAAATGAGCGCAATAAACACCAAAAATTTTTGTTGCAATAAAATGTCCAAATTCATGAATAATGATAATTGAACCCAGAATTAATAAAAAGACTATGACTGTAATAATTGTCTGCATCTATATTTCTCCTACTCTTTCTAGTACAAAATTTCTTGCCCATTGATCAATTTCAATAAGCTGAGCTAAAGAAGGATGGTCAATCCAGTGATGTGCACGCATAGCTTCTTCAACATATTTTTCAATATCCAAAAAAGAAATTTTTTTGGCTAAAAATAAAGCATTGGCTTGTTCATTTGCTCCATTTAAAACACATGGCATAGAACCACCTTTACGTCCTGCTTCATAAGCTAATGCTAAAGCATGGAAACGATGAAAATCAGGTTTTTCAAAGTGTAAAGTTCCAATATCACTTAATGATAAGCGTTTTCCACCAAGAAGTGGGAAACGATGAGGATAAGTCAAGGCATATTGTATTGGTAAACGCATATCAGGTGTACCAAGTTGAGCAATAACTGCTGTATCCTCATATTCAACCATTGAATGAATAATGCTTTCAGGATGAATTAAAACTTCGATATCATCATAATGCACATCAAAGAGCCACCTAGCTTCCATAACTTCCAAACCTTTATTAAAAAGTGTCGCACTATCAATAGTGATTTTCGCACCCATTGACCAGTTAGGATGTTTAAGTGCATCTTCAACAGTAACATGTTCTAGTTCTTGTCTTGATTTTTGGCGAAAACTTCCTCCACTTGCGGTTAAAATAATTTTATGAATTTCACCATGATATTCTCCATTTAAACATTGAAAAATGGCAGAATGTTCACTATCAACAGGTAATAGTTTAACACCATATTCTTTTACAAGAGGAATAATTAAATGTCCTGCAACCACTAATGTTTCTTTATTTGCTAGAGCGATATCTTTATGTGCTTGTATAGCTTTCATTGTAGGCATAAGCCCAGCAAATCCTACAATTGCATTTAAAACGATATCTACTTGCTGTAAAGTTGCAATTTGAATTAATCCTTCTTGCCCCCAATAAAAATGAATATCTTTGTACTTTCTTTGAAGATATTCTTGATCTTCCTGAGTTTGTACACAAATATGTTTAGCATGTATAACAGTCATTATTTTTTCTAATAAATCTATATTCTTTCCAGCACTCATTGCGACAATTTCAAATTCATCGCAATGATGTTTCACAACATCAACAGTCTGTTGACCAATCGATCCAGTCACTCCTAAAACACATATTTTTTTCATATTAAGCCACCACCATTGTTATAAAATGAATAAAAATGCCAAACACCATTGCATTAAATAAGATTGAATCAAAACGATCTAAAATACCACCATGTCCGGGTAATAGTTGAGAAAAGTCTTTGACTTCAAATGTTCTTTTCATGCTACTAAAAGTTAAATCTCCAATTTGACTCGTGATTGTTAAAACAAAACACATAAAAACAAACCAGATTATAGGCATATCTATTTGAATATATGCACCATAACCAGCAGAAAGAACTGTTCCTAAAATGATTCCACCAATTGATCCTTCAATTGTTTTTTTAGGAGAAAGACGAGGATTCAACTTATGTTTACCAAAACACATACCAGTAAAATAAGCGCCTGTATCCGTTCCAAAAGTAGCTAAAGCTAATATCAAAATATAATCAAAGCCATATGTCAATCGTAATTGATAAAGCATATGCAATCCCATTGCAATTAAAACACCAGCCGTAAAATAATAACAGAGTCTTAAAAAATTCATACCATCATCAAACATACTGCAAGCCATTAAAATAATCATATATAAAATGATGATTTCACTAGAAATTAATAATGACTGATTAAAAAATAATGAATAAAAAACAAATAAAGCAACAATTGGATAAAGATAAAAATTGGCTTTAGGGCGATTACAGATAGAAAGCATTTCAAAAACTGCTATTCCTGCAACAATGCCTAGTAAAATCTTAAATGGAAGGTCACCAAAAATAACACATGGCAAAATAACAACTAAAAGAATGATTCCTGTAATAATACGTGTTTTCATTTGATGACACCTCCAAATCTTCGTTCTCTGCCTTGATAAATAGCTATAGCACGATGTAATCTTTCTTCATCAAAATCAGGCCATAACGTTTCATCAAAAACAAATTCAGCATATGCCAATTGCCAAAGCAAAAATTAGATAAGCGATATTCGCCACTACTTCTTACCATTAAATCCACTGGTGGTAAATCTTTTGTCATTAAATGCTTTTCAAAATAATCTTCAGAAATATCATCTAATGTAATATCTCCATTTTTGTATTGCTCGCATATTGTTTTGGTTGCTTCAATAATTTCATCACGTCCACCATAAATAAATGCAAATGTTAAAATCAAGCCGTTATTTTTTGATGTTTGTAGTACAGCTTCTTCAATTATTTGTCTTGTTTCTAAAGGAGCCATTTCCAAATGTCCAATATATCGAATTTGAACATTGTTATCCATTAACTCTTTTAAATACAAATTAAAAAACTCTTTAGGAAGTTTAAAAATATATTCCACTTCACTCGTTTCTCTTTTAAAGTTTTCAGTTGAAAAAGCATATACAGTCATTGCTTTAATACCTAAACGATTGGCCTCTAACGCTAGCGTACGAATCGTTTTTGTACCTTCATGATGCCCATAAGTACGTGGCATTTTTCTCTTTTTAGCCCAACGTCCATTCCCATCCATAATAAAAGCAATATGTTTAGGAATGTTATTCATATCTAAATCGTAATAGATTTCTCTTTTTTCTTAAAAAGCATACTGTCACCTCATAACCTTTTTGTATTATAACATAAAAGCACTCAACATGCGAACTCTTATCAAAAAATATTCTATAAAATAGACATCTATTTTATAAATTAGTTATTCAAAATAAAAATAACCCATCAACAGATAGGTTATAACATGATTTTCATATTTTCATTATTCGATGATAATGGTATGATTATGTAATAAGTTTATCACGCTTCGGTCTTTGACTTTATGAAAAACCAAAGGAGCATTATGACATTAATTTTAAAAACAATGATATAACATTGAATCAACTTTAACCATTGGTATAATAACGATTTCTTTATAATATATTGACACTCTCTAAACATGTATGAGTTTCAATAAGAAACAAGATAAAAACAATTCTCCATTTCATTAAAGAAAAGTATGATAATCTTTTAATTTTTGCAAAAAGATTAACAAATACAAGATATAGTAGAATTCCTTAAAGTTTGACAAATTGTTAAAAGATATTAAATTTTAAAGATATATCAGTAAGTCAGATAAGAATTTCATTTTTTTATCAATACAACAAAGTAGGTTGATAGAATCAATGATAGATGTTTGTTAATCTTATATCATACATATATCTAAATAATTATCCTTTCGTTCAGCCATAACCCTTACTTGGAATATTTTTTATTTCATCAATTATAGATAATCAATTAAATTTAATCTTTGAAATGTTCTAACTCATCATCTAAATAAGCATTAGACCAATGATAAGGTTGCAATTCACTCAATGGCACAAAAAGTAACGAATTATCTTCGGTGGTCACGGCTACTTGTACATCTCTACCCCAAAACGCAAGACGCTCTTGACATATTCCACAAGGAGATAGAACTTGATAAGGAGCATTTTCATCCTCACGAACAAGGCACATGCAATGAGTTACCTCTTCATTAAATTTATGAGCTTCTATCATTGCACCTGTTTCAATACATAAGACAGCAGAAGCATTAGCACTATCTAGACTTACACTTGTAAAATAATGTCCCTTAGCTGTATGTATAACCCCTGCGCCACCCCATCCAACAGGATAACGTTTTTCAATCAATTCAACAGCCAGTCTATACATTTCTTTTTCTATATCAAAATTTCTCATATTTCTTATATTTAATTCGGCAAATTTTAATTTATTATTAGTTTTATCCTCTTTGTCATTATATCCTTTTAGCTCCTCTAAAAATTCTTTGTAATCTTCATCAGACCAATAAAAAGTGAGTTCATCTTGTGCATAATCATCAGATTGTTTTCTCATAAAATTATGACCAATATCATAACCTAGCCTACGTAATACCGTTGCCGCAAATTCTCTAAAAAACATACCTATTCCTGTTATGACATTGTCATCTTCCACTATTCCTTTATGTATAAAATTTTCTTTCTCAATAAACGGAAAAATTTCAGTCATTTGCATAAAATAGCCAGCTGTAAATTTTTTACCATCAAGTATCCCTGATTTAGAAAGTAAAATAGGAGATGATGAAATAGCTGCAAAAAGAATATTTGAATTCATTCCATTTTTAAGAAATTCAATGAGTTTATCATCAAATAATGCTGGTAAAGGATTAATCGTTCCTGGCAGAATAACACAATCATAATCTGTTATTTCTATTTCTGTCGTTATCTTATCAGGAATGACATGTAATCCATCTTCACTAACATATTCTTTATTTTCACTCGCAATATAATCAATCTTCTCACCAAACCAAAGCGTTAGTGAGGATGTCAAACATGTAATTTCTTGTAAAGAAAAGTCTGGATATAATAAAACAGCAAACTTTTTCATTTCATATACCTCCTATTCTCATTTGTAAAATGGAAAACAAGAAATAAAATTTTGTTTATTCTACTAATATTTTCTTAATCGTAATATCTTTTAATATAAAAAGATATCAAGATATTGATTTTGATATTTTATAACTTCTTTGTTTTCACTGAGTATCTCTTTCATTATTATAACATAACACTACTTTCTTTTTAATAAATATATTACTAAAAATATAGCAATTTGATTTTATTATATTTTTTCATGTATAAAAAAACTCCTGCACTTATGCAAGAGTCTAAAGAAATTAAACAGTCATTAAATCTGTTTCTTTTTCTTTTGTAAGCTGATCGATTGTTTTTACAAATTGATCAGTTAATTTTTGAACTTTTTCTTTACCTAATTTCACTTCATCTTCAGATAAATCAGCTTTTTCAACATCATCATTAGCACTTCTACGAATATTACGTAAAGCCACTTTTGCTTCCTCAGCATATTTTTTAGCTTGTTTAACATATTCTTTTCTTGTTTCTTCAGTAAGTGCTGGAACATTAATACGAATAATTTCACCATCATTTTGTGGTGTTAATCCTAGATTAGCTTCATAGATAGCATGTTCAATATCTTTTAAGATATTTTTATCATAAGGTTTTACAACTAATTGACGCCCTTCAACAACAGAAATTCCTGCTGTTTGATTTAAAGGTGTCATTTCACCCCAATAGTTCACTTTAACTCTATCAAGCATTGTTGGATTCGCACGACCCGTTCTTACAGAAGAAAGTTCATGTTTAAAAGCTTCGATAGATTTTTCCATCTTTTCTTTTGTTTCTTCTAAAATTAGATCTAACATTATTCTTTTCCTCCTTTCGAAATAATTGTACCTATTGATTCGCCATTACATGCACGTGCAATATTTCCATCTTCTTGCATATTAAATACACAAAGATCAATTCCATTATCTTTACATAATGTAATAGCTGTTTGGTCCATAATATGTAAATCTTCATTTAAAACGTCTAAATAAGTGATATGATCATATTTCTTTGCATTTGGATCAACTTTAGGATCAGCAGAATAAACCCCATCAACTCCATTTTTTGCCATTAAAATCACATCAGCATTCATTTCAGCAGCACGTAATGCAGCCGTTGTATCTGTCGTAAAGAATGGACTTCCGGTACCAGCTCCAAAAATAACAATACGATTTTTTTCCAAATGACGAACAGCTCTTCTTCTGATATAAGGTTCAGCCACTTCTTTCATATCAATTGCTGATAATAATCTCGTATCTAATCCAATGGCTTCTAAAGCATTTTGTAAAGCCATACCATTCATAACAGTCGCTAACATACCCATATAGTCAGCAGCAGCTCTTTCCATACCCATGTCGCTACCTGTTTTTCCACGCCAGATATTTCCACCACCACAAACAATTGCAATTTCTACACCTAAATCTTTCGCATCTTTAATTTGTCTTGCAACATCAGCTACAACAACTGGATTGATTCCAAAACCTTGTTCTCCAGCTAAAGCTTCACCACTTAACTTCAATAAAACTCTTTTGTACTTCATATGATCTCTCCTCCATTTTACAAGAAAAGGGCACAAAAAGTGTGTCCTCTCTAATTATTAAAATTATCCTCTCATTTGAGCAGCAACTTCTTCAGCAAAGTTTTCTTCACGTTTTTCCATTCCTTCACCAACTTCAAAACGTACCATTTCTAATACTTTACCGTTACCTAAATATTGAGCTACTGTTTGATCAGAATCTTTAATGAATGCTTGATCTACTAAGCACATTTCTTTTAAGTTTTTATTTAAACGACCTTCAACCATTTTTTCAATAATATTTTCTGGTTTTGGTTTTGCACTGTTTGCATTTTCTTCCATAGCTTGAGCTTTTAAAACAGATTTTTCATGTTCTAAAATTTCAGCAGGAATAGCAGTTCTATCAATATATTGTGGAGCAATTGCAGCAACTTGCATAGCAATATCTTTAGCTTTCACTTCATCAACACCAGAAGCTTTAACTAAAGCACACATTTTTCCACCCATGTGTGAATAAGCACCAAAGATTTCATCATCATTTTTAGTCATAACTGTAAATCTTCTTAAGCTTAATTTTTCACCAATTTTACCACTTTTTTCAGCAATAACTGTTCCTAAATCTTTACCCTCAACATCTAATTGTAATGCAGCATCAACATCTTGAGGTTTTGATTCAACAATTACTTTTGCTGTTAAAGCAACTAATTCTTGGAATTCAGCGTTTTTAGCAACGAAATCTGTTTCAGAGTTAACTTCAACGATTGCAGCAGAATTTCCATCAACAACGAAAGCTGTTAAACCTTCAGCAGCAATACGATCAGCCTTTTTAGCTGCTTTAGCAATTCCTTTTTCTCTTAACCAGTCAAAAGAAGCTTCTAAATCACCATTACAAGCTTCAAGTGCTTTTTTACAATCCATCATTCCAGCACCAGTTTTTTCACGTAATTCTTTTACTAATTTTGCACTAATAGCCATTTTTTTCTCCTCCATCTTTTTTATAAAAAAGGAAAGCATAAGCTTCCCTCTTATTAATTATGCTTCAGTTTTTTCTTCTTTAACTTCAGCTGGTTTGCTTACTTCAGCATTTCTGTTATTTCTAGGACGTCCAGCATTTTTATATCTAGGTCCTTTTTGTTTATTTTCTTCTACAGAAGCAACAGCATCATTCATAGATACTTCTTTGTCATCTTCATCTTTAACGTATGCAACAGTCACTGGTTCACCTTTTGCTTCACATACAGCATCAGCCATTGCAGCAACGATTAATTTAACAGCTCTAATTGCATCATCATTTGCTGGGATAACATAATCAACTTCATCAGGATCACAGTTTGTATCAACGATACCAAATACTGGAATTCCTAAGATTCTTGCTTCTGCAACTGCATTATGTTCAACTTTAGGATCAACAACGAATAAAGCATTTGGTAATCTTCTCATTTCTTTGATACCACCTAAGTTCTTTTCTAACTTAGCCTTTTCTTTCATAAGAAGAACTGCTTCTTTTTTAGTAAATAATTCTAAAGTTCCATCTTCTTCCATTTTTTCTAATTCTTTTAATCTTCTAATTCTCTTTTGGATAGTTTTGAAGTTTGTTAAAGTTCCACCTAACCAACGAGAATTCACATAGAAACTTCCTGATCTTTCAGCTTCAGTTTGAACAGCTTCTTGAGCTTGTTTCTTAGTTCCTACAAATAAAACTTTTCCACCTTTAGCAACGATATCCATTAAAGCTGCATAAGCTTCATCAATTTTATCAGATGATTTCTTTAAATCAATGATATAGATACCATTTCTAGCTGTGAAAATGTATGGAGCCATTTTTGGATTCCATCTTTTTGTCTGATGTCCAAAATGAACACCAACTTCTAATAATTTTTTCATTGAAATTACTGCCATTGTAACTTCCTCCTTTTCGTTTTTTCCTCCATTGCTTCTAACATAACCCACCTTGCGGCACTCGGTTTATGAATTCACAATGTGTGTATTTTTAATACCCGTAGTATAATACCATAACATCAAAAAAATACAAGATGATTTCCTATTTTTTTATACTTTTTAAAAGAATACTTACCATTTCTTTTTCATCTTTTAAAATCCAATTGATTAAATAATAATTATGATAACCTCTACGATAACATAATTGTTGATGAACAATTGGTGGACGATATATAGAAAAAGAAGGTATTTTACTATAGTATGTTCTTAAATAAATATAAATAAATTGATAAAAACAGACTAATTGATAAAAAAGATAACTCAATATAACAAATGTATTGGTTTGTAAATAAAAGAGAAATAATAGGCAATATACAAAAACAGAAAACTTCAATGTCAATATTAAAGCTTTTTTAAATCCATAATACTTTGTAAAAGTAAACTAAAAAAACGTCCTCCGTCCATTGGATAAAGAGGTAATAAATTAAACCAGAAAACAAACATATTCATCGTTAGTAGATAGTCTTGATAAACACCCTTGGTTAATAAACAGATTCCTATATATATAAAAAGATGACTGCTAGGACCAGCTAAAACAACACACATTTCTTTCCAGATTGGTTGGAAATAAAAATCTTCTAATGATAAATAAGCACCAAAAGGCAGGATTTCAATCTTATAAACTTGAAAATGAAAATAATATGCCATCAAAAGATGGCATAATTCATGTAAACACACAATACACAATGTTGAAAGATACCATTTTAAATATCCTCCTAACCAAGAAAAAAGAAAATATAGGAGCGTTATAGGATGAATGGATATTTTAAGATATAATTTCTTCAAATGTTGAATAATCAATTTCCTGTTCACCTTGTGTAAAAACAATTAATACTTGATTTTCATATGTTCCTAAAATAGTCGATTCCTCAACTTGATCATAAAGTCCTACAAAGATGTCTTGCATATTACCAAAAGTCACTTCGACATTGTTTTCTAAAAGGATTGTGACATAGTTTCCTAGTAGATTTTGTTTACCCACATAGATAACACGCCCCTTGCCAAAATTTAAGACTTCATTAGACTGATTCGTATAATAGTTATCTTTGACATGCGTATAACTGACTTTTGAAGAAACTGTTGCTGCTTCATCTTGATTTTGAAAATATAGGAACTGTTGATTGATCCATTTTGTGACCTTTGAAAACTGTAAATCATTTAAAACATAATCTTTAATATAATCACCATTTGGACTGGCTTTTACATATGCACAAATAGCTATGCCAACTAGCAAAGCTACCATCGCTTTAATCATTCCATTATAAATTTTACTAAAATGACGATCAGTTAAGACAGGATGACGATGGACCCTTCTTTTTTCCATTCGCTTTCTAATTTCATCAATATCATTCACAAGTTTTCACCTCATTTTAACTTATGAATAAAATGATAAAAATATTATCCAAAAAACGTTCAAATAAAGCTTTTCTTTTATTTTTTTGAAAAGGAACTTCTTGTCCTTCTAATCTTTTGACAATACGATCAAAACAACGATAAAGATTTTCTTTTTTATTCATATAAATAGGCATACCTTTATTATTGGCTTCAATCATATCATGTTCATCATAAACAATGCCAATTAAGGGAATCGACAATATATCATACGCCTCTTTCAAAGAAGGGCAACGCCCTTTTAAAACATCTGATTCATTGTATTTATTAACTAACATATGTAGCTGATCCACACCTTGTTTTAAAAGTAATCCCACCACACGATCGCCATCTCTTAATGAAACTGTATCCAAATTCACAACAACAATAGCTTCTTTAGATAAACCACTAGCATATTGAAATCCCTTTTCAATTCCCGCTGGACTATCAATTAAAATATAATCGAAATCTTTTTTTAATTGTTCAACCATATTCATCATATAATCTAAATTCAAGTTTTCAAAAGATAATGATTTACATGCCGGTAAAAGATAAAGCGATTGCATACGTTTATCTTTAACGAGTATTTGTTGTAAAGAACATTTATTAGAAATCACATCCTTCAAATCATAAATTACACGATTTTCTAAACCTAGCATGACATCCAAATTTTTTAATCCAAAATCAGCATCTATTAAACAAACTTTTTTATTGGTATTTGCTAAAGCATAACCTAAATTAATCGTCATACTGCTTTTTCCTACGCCTCCTTTACCCGACGTAATCACAATAGTTCGACACATATTTTTCCTCCTTCGCCAAAATAATCTGGTTATCTTTATAATAGACGCTTGTAAGCGCAGAAGTTGTCAAATCATGTAATGTCTGTTGATTTATTATAATTTGGGCATTTTGAAAATCATGTCCGAAAATTTTAACATCTTCATTCATAGCGATAATTGTTCCCTTCACAGTATTGAGAAAATAGACATTTTGATAACAATAAACATAACTTCCCGGATTGACAATACCTAGAAACAAAGTTTCTTGATCAATAAAAATCTCTTCACCATTATGTAATTGTTCTTTTCTCATATGAATGTGATGGGGTTGTTGAGGAAGTGTCATTCCATCAAATAGGATTCTTTCTTTATTTGTTAATAAAAATAAAAATTGCTCCATTTCATCATCAGACAGAACTCGACAACCAAAATCAAAAAAGCTCTTGGATAATATCCCTCCTGTAAAAACAGAGATTGACCCAAAAGCTGATTTAAATCTTCTAAAAATTGATGAAAAGAACAATTTTCTTGAACCTTCATCACAAGTATACCATTAATTCCTTTGACCTCAATATTCATTATTCCACCTCAATTTTAACTTTATTGTAGATCCAATAAATTCCAATTGATAAAATTCCATTAAACAATAATGTCGGTAACAATTGCATCACAACAAATGAAACCATAGGATATCTTGTCATATTGGTAATCCACATTAACCAATATACAATAGATTCTTGAGCGAATATTGTCAAAATACAAAATAACATAGATTCAACGATATTTAGTGTGTCTAATTTAAAAAGATAAGAACGAACAAAGGCGATTAAACAATAAATAAGAATATATATGGCTAAAGAATTAGCATAAACAATCGAATAATAGACACTGCATAAAGTTGCAAAAAAATATCGTTCTGCTCCAGCTTCAATTGTTCTAACAAGTAAAGCAAACATCATTAATCCTAAACAAGGAATGATTGTTATACCTGTCTTTGTAAAATTATATGGTAAAAAATAATGTATTGTACTATCAACAACAAAACAAAGAAAAACAATTAAAAAACATTTAACTAAATAACTATCTTGAACACGTCTTCTCATTGTTCATTCACCCTTTGAACAACTGCAACATCATTTAATGAATTGAAATCAACGCTTGGTGTAACATCACAGACTGATTCTGTTGCATCATCACCACTGGTATAGCTTTCCACAGTTCCTATTAAAATACCTTTAGGACTTTTTCCTACACCACCTAACCCGCTTGTTACAACTTTTGCATCCTTTTCAATTTTTTCAACATCACTTAATAAAGTAATTGAATACTTATGTGTATTAATATCATAATGATTTAATAAGCCATAATATTGTTCTTCACCACTTAAAATCATCACCGGTAATTGTGATTTTGCTGATTCGCTCGATAGTAAAGAAACAGTTGAAGAAATTTCACTCACATTCGTGACTGTACCAATCATTCCTTGAGCGTTCACAACAGCCATTCCTTCCTGTACACCTGAAAGTTTACCAAGATTAATTGTAACCTGATTATTCCAATTTTGGGCATCTCTAGCAATGACATTTGTATATTTCACTTGATATTCTGTTGGTAAGTGATCAATATCCATAATCTCTTTTAAATCATTTAATTCATTTGTTAAAACTTCATTCATCGCACTTTCGCGTGCTAAATTGTCTAATTGTTCTTTGAGTTTAGCATTTTCTTCATAGACATCTTTTAAGTCATTATATTCTTCAAATAATCCTGTCACATATTGAATAGGTGCTTTAATAATATAATATTCAAGATTTGCGATAGTATCTTTAAAAATAATTTCTATATTTGAAGCTGAACGACTCGTTACAAGTGTCAATACAGAAAATAAAACAAGTATCACTGTTATAATAACGATTCTTCTTTTTTGTTTTGTCCATTTATTGCCTTTTCTATACAAAGATATCACCTCTTATCATTCATACATTATAATATCTCAATATAAAAAAGCAATTCATAAAAAATGTTTTATCAAATCTCTATATTTTCACATCATTATTCATAAAAAAATTTGTTTTGCTTGAATACTATAAAACTGATTCCATCCAACAATAATATGGTCCACCACTTCAATAGACATCATTTGCCCTAACTTTTGGAATTGCTCCGTTAACAATAAATCTTCTTTACTTGGCAAAGCATCACCACTAGGATGATTATGTACCAATATAATTTTAGCACTATTAACAGCTATAGCTTCTTTAAAGACTTCTCTAGGTGTGACAACACTCATATTTAAAGAACCTATAAAAATTGTTTTTTCTTTTATAACTTTATTTTTATTATCTAAGCATAACAATAAAAAATGTTCTTGTTTTAAAAACATTAATTGATTATGCACTCTTTCAAAAATATCATAAGGATTTAAAAGAGGTTTCTCTATTGAAGAAACATCTTTGAGTCTTTTTGCAATTTCGATAATACTTAAAATTTCAATAGCTTTTGCTTGTTTAATTCCTTTTAATGCCGTTAATTGACTATAAGTAACATTTGTCAATTGAGCAAAACCTCCTATTTCTTTTAATAATCGTTGTGAGAGTTGAATAACAGATTCACTTTTATGACCCGTTCTTAAAATCAAAGCCAATAATTCAATATTACTTAATGTTTCAATGCCATAAGTCAATGCTTTTTCACGTGGATTTTCTTCTAATGGTAACGTTTTAATCATAGAGCATCCCCTTTTGACAATGTTTCTAAAAGCATTTCTTTGGTTGTAGCACTTGGAACAATATATGTTTTCATAATTCCCTTTACTTTTGTAGCGTGTTTTTCAACTTCATCTTTTTGCTCACTAATCATAGATAAAACATAATATTGATTATTTTTTGTATAAGTATATCCTTCAATTCCCATTTCTTTAAGTTCAGATAATTTTTGTTCTTTATTACTTTCTTCCTTATAAATGCCAACTTGATAAGCATATAATGTCTTTTGTCCTAATGAACATCCATATGTAAATACTAACATAAAAGCCAAAGAACAAATGATAGCCATCATAACAACCTTCAATTCAAATTTCATTTTCATCACCCCTTCTATTCTATGCTTTGATAGATAAAAATATGAAAGGCAAAATGCCTTTCATATTATCAATCGCGCCATTCGATACTGATAAGTCTAGGTATTGAAATTCTTCCCTTTTTGGATTTGATAATCTTATAAGCAGCTGCTCCTAAAATCAAATAAAGCAATGCCGTAGCGATTAAACCTCCACCTTGAATTTCACATTGTTGTTGTACTGTTAATTCTTTCATGTTGACCCTTCCTTTCATCAGTAGCCCCCTATTTATTATATATACATTTTTTTCGCATTTTTCTTTTAAAAAATGAAAAAAAGTGAAATTTTTTTAATTTCACTTTACATAAGTTCTAATTTTTCTTTCATTGTATTGTATTTTGATTGATAATCCGCTAATTTTTTTCTTTCTTGTTCAACTTTTTGCGCCGGTGCCTTTGAAACGAAGTTTGGATTAGAAAGCATAGATTCACAACGTTTAATTTCACTTGCTAATTTTTGAATTTCATCTTCCATCTTTTTCTTTTCAGCCTCTAAATCAATATAATCACCCAATTCAATAATCAAGGCATTTCCACCCTTAATCATTTCTGTCGCAACATTAGATGATGTTTCTACATTATAGCCAAAGCATCGCGCATGACAGAGTTTATAAATATATGGAGAAAGATTTTCTAATAAACTTTCAAGCTGTCCATCTTGTGTTTGAATAGAATACGTAATTTCAATCGCATTTTTTATAACATATTGCGCTCTTAGATTTCTAATTCCTTTAATGATATCAATCAAATAAACAAATTGATCTTGAATCATTGTATTATTAAACGCTTGATTTACTGTAGGCCATTTTGCAATACAGATAGATGATTCTAAATGTGGAATTGACTGATAAATTTCTTCTGTCACAAACGGCATAAATGGATGCAATAATCTGACAATTGCATTCAAGACATAAACCAAAGTATTTTGCGTTGCCTGTTTTTCATTCATATCTTCACTGTTTAAATGAACCTTAGATAATTCAATGTACCATGAACAGAAATCATCCCAAATAAAGTTATATAATTCACTTCCAACATTCACAAATTCAAATTTGTCCATGTTTTCATCAACTGAAGTAATGACTTCATTTAAACGATTTAAGATCCATTGGTCTGCTAAATTTAAGTGTTCAAATGATAAATCTTGATATGACATATCATCATCAATATTCATCAAAACAAAACGAGCACTGTTCCAAATCTTATTAATAAAATTCCATGATGCATCTAATTTTTCAGGAATATATCTTAAATCCATTCCTGGCGCTGAGTTGGTTGTTAAAAAGAAACGTAAAGTGTCCGCACCATATTGTTCAATAACATCCATTGGATCAACACCATTTCCTAATGATTTAGACATTTTTCTTCCTTGTTCATCACGAATCAAACCATGAATGAGAACATTCTGGAAAGGTCTTTGTCCAGTAAATTCTAATGATTGGAAAATCATACGTGATACCCAGAAGAAAATAATATCATATCCAGTAACTAATGTATTCGTTGGGAAATAACGCTTATAAAGTTCACTTTCAGTGTTAGGCCAACCCATTGTTGAAAATGGCCATAAAGCACTTGAAAACCATGTATCAAGAACATCTTCATCTTGTTTCCAGTTTTCAATATCTGCTGGTGGATTTTTTCCAACATAGATTTCTCCGGTTTCTTTATGATACCATGCTGGAATTTGATGACCCCACCATAACTGACGAGAAATACACCAATCTTCAATATTTTCCATCCATTGTTTAAACGTTTTTTCAAAACGTGGCGGAACAAAAGAAACCTTAGAATCCTTCATTTGATTTTCTAATGCAGCATTTGCTAGTGGTTTCATTTTTACAAACCATTGTTTAGATAAATATGGTTCAACAATCGCATTACTTCTTTCAGAATGTCCAACTTGATGCATATGTTTTTCAATATGATCAACAACACCTCTTTGTCTAAAATCGTTAACCAAAGCCTCACGACATTCAAAACGATCCATACCTTGATATGGTCCTGCCATTTCATTCATTGTTCCATCATCATTCATACATTTTGGCATTGCTAAATGATATTTTTTAGCTAAGGCAAAGTCATTTGGATCATGAGCAGGTGTACATTTCATAACTGCTGTCCCAAAACTCATATCAATGTAGCTATCAGCCATAATTGGCAAAGATTCTCCATTAGCCGGATTAATCGCATGTTTACCAACCAAATGTTGATATCTTTCATCATCAGGATGGACAAAGATAGCCTGATCAGCAAACATTGTTTCAGGACGTGTTGTTGCGATAATCAAATTTTCGCCAGTTTCAACAACTTCATAATTAAAATAATACATATGTCCTTCAATTTCTTTATGGATAACTTCAATATTCGATAATGCTGTACGTTGCACTGGGTCCCAGTTAATAATACGTTCACCTTGATAAATATAACCTTTTTCATAAAGTATAACAAAAACAGTTTTAACAGCCTCACTTAATCCTTCATCCAATGTAAAACGCTCTTTTGTATAATCAAGCGAAAGTCCTAATTTTTCCCATTGACTGCGAATGATAGACGCATATTCTTCTTTCCAAGACCATGCTTTTTCAAGAAATTTTTCACGTCCTAAATCATAACGAGAGATTCCATCTTCTCTTAAACGCGCTTCAACTTTTGCCTGCGTTGCGATACCAGCATGATCCATTCCTGGTAACCATAAAGCATCATAACCTTGCATTCTTTTATAACGAATAATCATATCTTGTAAAGTCGTATCCCAAGCGTGACCTAAATGAAGTTTTCCAGTAACATTAGGTGGTGGAATAACAATACTATATGGTTTTTTAGAAGTATCACCAGCTTCAAAATAATGATGATCTAACCATGTACGATATTTTCCTTCCTCAACCGTTTTGTGGTTATATTTCGTCGCTAACTCTTTCTTCATTATCTTCATCTCCCTCAATTGATTCCTGTTCAGGAATATCATTATCATAAAAATCTTCTTTGTGTTCTAAAACATATTGTGTTAATTTCTCATTAAGATTTGTTGTGCTCACAAGTGTGATAAATTCATTTGTAAAATCAGAAAAATTATAACGTGCATAATCTCCCATTTCCGGATCATCTTCATCATCATCTTCATCGTTTTCAATAATTTCAGCAAAACGTTTTGCGGCTTTCATTAAATCTGCCAATTCATGTGATCCAACTCTTTCGAAAATATCAACAACTATTGGAACATATGGTTGAGTGGCTGGACTTAAAAAGAAACTATGCAATGAAGGATTACGTCCTTCTAAAGATGTCGTCAACATATAAATTCCATAAACTGTTTTTTCACTTTCATTCATATTTTCAAAATAATGATCAAAATCATCATTTTCCTTTCTCATACAATGAAATAAAGCCGCTGCTGTCACATCTTCTCTTGGACAGACATCTAACACTCCTGGTCTTAAATAAGAATATCTTTCTTTCTTTTCTTCATATTCCAACATTGCTTTTTGACGTTGTGCCTTACCTTCATTAATCCTTTTCATAAAGAAAAAACCTAAAAAAAGCAATGCTGCAATAAATAATCCCCATACAATATAATTAGCCATTTTTTCTCCTCCTTCAATAAAAAAGAACACTCGCATAAGGACGAATGTTCGTGGTACCACCTTAATTTATATACTAACCGTATACCTCAAAACTTTAACGCAGTTCTACGTGTTTACCTACTTTCATGTTCAGAAAACAAACTCCAAGGCTACCTTCCATTTCTTCTTCTATCCCTTTCCACCTACCAGAGACTCTCTATAAGAATACAAAATGTACTCCTCCTTATCAACGTCTATTATATTCTAGCAAACCTCTTTATTAAAGTCAATTATAACTGCGCAATAAAATTATGAACACTATTTCTTCCCAGCTGATTAATGTATGAAAACTCTACATCAACACTTGGATCAAATGAATTTAAGAAATTAGCAAACTGATTGAAAATCAAATCTTTATCTTCTTTTACTGCAAGTTGATAATTAATATCTTGAAATAAGATACATTTATTAAAGTACTTTTCATCTAGCTGACAAACACCACTTTTTAACATTCTAAGATAGGGACTTGTATCTTCAACTGTATATTTTTTAGGCTCTGTTTTTAATATTAAATCTAATAGTGAGCCATGATTAATCTTTGGTTTCTTTTCCTTCTTTAAATGCTTTTTGTTTTCCTTTAGTATCTTTTGATTTTCTTCTGGCTTCTGCTTTTGCATTTCTCTTTTTCTGTTCAAGGCAAACCTCCTTTCTCACCCTTGTTGGTGGCTGATAAAACTTGTGCAAATAGATGTATTTAAAATACTTTTCAAAGGTAAGTCCATCTTTTTCAAATAAAGTTACAAAGAAGATAGAAAGTGTTGAAATGATGAGAAAGAAGATAGCGATATCATTAGGCACAAACTTTCTCATAAATAAATACACTGGTATTCCAACAAATACTGCAAGTGTAAATCCTATAAGCTGCCTTCTAGTAAGATTAAATGCGACCTTTGTTTTTACCTTTTTTAAATCTTTGGGAATTGGAACATAACCATCGTTCATAGTCTATCTCCCATTACCTTCAATCTCTTTGAATACGAAAAAAGGGCAGTTCTCATGTTTGATTACTACCCTTAAAACTATGTTTATCATATCGTTGACATCGTTATATGTGCTACCAATATAATAATTTATTTATTTGTTTTATCTTTTAAAGACTTATAAACTAAATTATTTTTACCATAAACATATTCACAAAAGACTTGTTTTTCTGAATATTGATCTAACGATAAATTAAATAGTTCTTTTTACACTTGGTCTTTTGAAGATGATAAATCCGAAATATTACATACAACTAACTTTAGCTCTCATGTCTTCGAAAATATCTCGTTCCATAAATCATTCCTCCTAGCTTTGAGAAATTTATTGATCCGTTTTTCTTTTTTACGATATATACCAACTAAACCAACACTAGAAGCGATGAATAGTAATGACCAAAGTGTCATGTTTGTACTATCTCCTGTTTGAGAATTTTTATCATTTATTGATGTGTCTGGTACAATAATTGGCTTATTTGAATCATTTGGTGTATTAGGTTTATTAGGTTCGCTTGGAACTACTGGTCCATTTTTGGCTTTTACTGTAACTTTGATTGTTTTAACTGTAGAAGCACCTTGGCTATCCGTCACTTTATATGTGACTTCATAAACACCGACTTTCGTATTGTCTACTTCATTTTTGATGACATTTTCAATTGTCAATGTAATATTTCCATCTTCCTTATCTGTCGCAGTGACATCCTTTAATGGATCAAATTCATCTCCAACATATATCGTTTTATCTTCTGCGTTAATAACTGGAATTTGATTGATAATACTTGCGTTTTTCTTAAATTCCCATGTTCCTGTAAACTGGATATATCCATCTTCGTTTAGATTGTCTGCACTTGATAATTTATTGTTAGCATCATATCCCTTAAATAACCAAACGCCATCTGATACAATAACTTCTGTTTTATTTGGTTGAATTACACTGATTGTTACTCCCTCAAGATATTTCTTATCGTCTGTAGGAAGTAAATCAGTTACTTTTTTGGAAGTTTTTGTTCATCTGTTCCATTGATAAACTCATAAACAACAGGATATTTTTCCTTTTGTATATAAGTCATGTAATTTAATTGATCGGTTGCTTGGCTCTTACCAATAACTAAACCTTCTTGCATATAATTACTTGGAATATATAATTGTTGATATTCAGCATTTTCAGCAGCTTTTATTCCACCAGCTTCATCATAATAATTAACTAAACGAGTTCCTTTTGTTTGTTCATCTTCTACAACGCAATCTTTACTTGTGATAGAAACACTATTTTCTTGCGTGATATTCTCTAATGGTTTTATAACATCAATTACACGATTGCTTGGAAGATATACATCGTTATTTTTATCAATTAAGGCTTTTTCACCGATATTTAATTTACTATTTTGATAGATACCATCACTACCTTTACCTGCCTTAGCTTTATTTCCACTAACTGTACCACCTAGTATCGTACATTTTGCAGTTTTATTATTCCAAGAACTAGCATCAATGTAGATACCACCACCTGCTGAAGTAGCCGTATTTTCTTTCAATTCTCCAGAATTCATCTGCATTTCTGAAGAATGTAAATATACTCCTGCACCTATTGATGCTTTGTTTTGTGAAATAACAGTATTTTCTAGATTTATTTTTGAATTAAACACTCCGTAAATAGCTCCACCTTGAGATTTCGCTTCGTTGTTAGAAATGTTTGTATTTGAAAGTATTACATCTGTAGCTTCAAAGTATGCAGAAATTGCACCACCATTGATTGCTTTATTTTGGGTAATATCACCTTTATTAATGGTAATAGTAATAGCAGGCTCCTTTTCATATTGTGCATAAAAAGCCGGATAAGTTGCAATAGCACCACCTAATCCCTTATCTCTGTTAGAACCACGATAAGTTGCTTCATTTCCTGAGATTGTACCACCATTCATTGTAAAACTTGCTTTTCCTGCAATTTCACGAGAGTAATCTCCTCCTACAGCCGGCCAATCTTGGAAATTCGCAACATAAATTCCACCACCATAATGACCTGCATAACTATCTTTACTATTTGCAGAATTGTTTATAATCTTTCCATCATTCATAACCATTGATGAGGCAATTAAACATACCCCACCGCCACGAACAGCATGATTATTTTTGATTAATCCACCATTCATTGTAAATGTACCATGATTTTCTAAATGTATCGCACCACCGAATTGAGCAGTCTTATCTAAAGTACCATTATTTCGAATAATAGCTCCGTCTTCCATTGTGATTGTATCATAACTAAAACCACTAACAGCTCCACCCATGCCTCTATTGTTACAATTGTTTTCCAAGATAGCACCAGATTGCAAAATTAAATTTGAACCATCTGCTTCATTTCCTGCTAGTTTACCTAACTTAACAATTGAATGAATATCTACGGATTCATCGCTATAATGTGTTCCATCTATTACAATATTTTGCAGAGTTAAAGTAGCCTTTGGATTGACTACTATCATATCTCCACCTGCGTTTCTTTGCAATTTAGAATTTGGAAATTCTGACAAAGTCCATGTTTCATCATTAGTGACCTCTACATAACTATCAAGTAAAATAATATCTCCATCTTGAATTAACGATTTCGCTTTTGCAAATGTTTTAACACTCGATTCTTCTGTAAGTCCATCATTTTGATCATTTCCATCATGACTATTTAAATGTATATGCTTTACATTTTTAGGACTTACTTCATTAGAATTTTTACTGTCTGTTTTTTGCTTTGGATCTTCATTATTTTCATTAGAAGCAATATTGCCTTTTTCTTCTAATCTAGATACCTCAACAGGAATTGTTTCTTCCTTTGGCGTTCCTTCTAGCGAATAATTCACCTTGAAATCATAGTTTCCATTTTCAGTTACTACATAAGTAACGCTCGATAAATCCTCTACTTTTTCAGTGCCATCTGGTAATGTTTCTTTTTCTAACTGAATCGTTTCTGTTTCTGTAAATTTTATAGAGATTGTTGCTTCTGTTTTATCTTCATTTACTTCTTGTAAGACTTCATATTGAAGCGAAGAAGTTTGAAATGAAGAAGCGTCTGTTTCTTCTGCAAATACAGTCTGTGGTACCAATCCCAGTGCCATAACCAACGTAAGAAACCATGTAGTCACTCTCTTTGTTAGGCTCATTCTTATTCCCTCCTTCTATCTATCTTTTGAACCGAATGTATGTTAAGAGATACATGAAATGGTAAGAAAAGCAGACTTTTGTTACCAGTAGTGATAAAATCAAGAATTGAGATAATATGAAATGTTTTTGTATTTTACTGCTTAAAATATAAAGAAAAATAGAAGTTTTATGGCTATTCCATTTAGAAAAACTTCTCATTTTAATGGAATAAAATGTCTACTTTTTATTGCACGAAAGCCTAGTAGTTTCATCATTTTTTTCATATCTCTTTATCCAATTAGAAAAAGTATTATGATTTGTATTTAACATCTTTGCTGCCTTGCGTTTACTAATTTTATTTACTTTCCATAATTTATAGATTTCTTCAAATTCTTTTGGAATAGGTATAGGCGGTCTTCCAAATTTGATTCCTTTTTCTTTAGCAATCCGTATACCTTCTGATTGTCGCTGTTTAGTATTTTCTCGTTCTATCTGCGCCACATAAGAGAGTATCTGTAAAACTAAATCTGCAATAAATTTCCCTGTAATCCCATTTACTTGATTTCTAGTATCTAAAAGCGGAAAATCTAATACGATAATGTCAATGTTAATCTTTTTTGTGAGATAACGCCACTGTTCTTGTATATCATCATAATCTCGCCCCAAACGGTCAATTGATTTAATATAAAGTTCATCACCTGGTTGTAATTGTTTTAATAATAATTGATATTGTTCACGATAAAAATTTTTACCAGATTGCTTATCTATGAACATATTCTGTTCTAAAATACCTATACCTTCCATTGCCTCTACTTGTCTTGCAATATTTTGATCTTTACTTGAAACACGAATATAAGCATATTTTTTCATTATAATTCCTCCTAAAAGTTTAGTTATAAAAGAAATTATAAATTTTATGGATTATAAAACTTCAAACAGACAAATTATGAAAGCATAAAAATCTTTATTACATACTTTTATTACAGCCTAGTAACAATACTATTCTTATTTAGCTTTTCAACTTATATAATCTTCGATATTAAAAGCATTTTTATTATCAAAATCTTCAAGTAGCTTGTAATTCTTATGCTTAGTCATATCAAACTTCTCGGATAAAAACGGTCTAACTCCTCTTAGCTGAAAGATACATTTGCTTCCATCCATAACTGTGATTTCATCTTGGCTCATCAAGTCCTTACCTGTCTTTTGATAATTCAATCCATAGCTATTAGCATTCGATCTTGTTTCAGAAGTGTTATATAAATCAATCGTTTCTTTCCCTAGTGTTTCTGATAATTCTTTAAGTGTAGTTTTTTCTTTACCACCTAAAAACAAAGTACTATCATGAGGTAAGGTTCAGCTCATCCTTTGCAGGACTTGCATCCCCTTCCTCCCAAATCACACGTACACCTCTCGATGTATACGGCTTTCCGCTTATTATATTTGCGGTATTAAGAATGAATCAGTTTATGACATTCGGGGCATACCACAAGAGTTTTCCGTCTCCTTTTGCGCATAAGGAGTACCCACTCCGCATTGCCCTTTAAGTCCTTTAGTTTCTTTACTTGATGGATTTCTAGATTTCTGCAATCCTTTCTACAAAGTTCACAGGTATGGCGTTCCACTCTCTGTTTCAGAGTGTTGGTTTTAGCATATTTTGAGAACTGCGGTTTCTAACGGCAAATCTTATATCCTTTTGATTATATTAATCTGCGGTTTTTCATCTAAATTGATTTTGTAAAGTTTTCGGTTTAACACCTTGTATGCGTCCGCTAATTTTGTGATGTAGTGGGTTCTCCCATTGCTGTCTGTTTCAGCGATTGTTTTTGTAACCCATGTACGAGTAGCTTCATCAGGGAGATTGTCTTTCTTGTAGAAGCCTGCATAATACTTCCATGTAAATTCTACTCCTGCTAAAGAAGCGTTCCCCTGCGGATTGTCTTTCTGTGTTTCCATATCAATCTTGAAAAGTTCAATCAAAGTGTCTATTACCTTTGGTGTATCAGATACATTCAAAGTTGCTGTTTCGCCAGCTATGATTGTTAATGGATAAACTGTTTTATCCACTTTATATCCTGCTGGTGCGGATAGTTCCTTGATATAGACTGTTCCTGCTTTTACCTCTACAACATCTGTATTTCCGTTTTCATCAGTCGTAAGGGTGGCAAGCTGTTTCGTGCAGTCCTTATCAGAAAAGACACCATAGGTTGCACCAGCAATAGAGTAATTCCCGTTACCGTCTGTAATGCTTGTATTACTGGAAACCTTTTAAGTTTCGCATTTCCGACATTCAGCTTTGCCCAGAATTGTCCCAATTCCTGCCCCTCGCCAGAGTAGATATAACCGCCACATTCATAGCGTCCTTTATTTTCTTTGACAAAGGCTTTCGCACCAGAGAAAACTTCGTCCTGCGTTGCCTTTGGAATTTCATCATAAGAAGCTCGCACGTTATCACATTGCCAGCCAAGATGTACGCTCAATCTCTGCCAGACAACAAGCTGTCTTAAAAGGTAGGCGTGATTGTTGCTTATTCCGCTGTGGCTGTCTGTGTACTGTTTTACATATTCGATAGATAGCGCAACGTCGCTTATCTGGTCGGCACTCATACGGGTGCTTGCGTCAGCTCTGGTCTTGTAGCCGTTCCTAAAATCTGTATTAATGTCGATACAGTAAGCGTCCTCGCCCTCAACGGTCAAATGTCCCTCGTTAAAAGTAGAACCAATCGAACCGTCATTCATTACTTTTTCAACGATACCGACACGCTCTTTTGACTCCGTCCAGTATTGCTTGCTTTCTGCATGAACGGGTGTCCTCAGTAAAGCAGTAACGACAGTTGCAAGAGCTAAGAAGCCCGTACACAATCGTTTTAACATCTTTTTCATAAATCTAATGCTCCTTTCATTTTGGGTAAAAAAATAGACGCTCATTTCTGAACGTTTTACATTGAAAAGGGATACTTTTTTAACAAGTACCCCTAAAGTTTAGTATTTAATTGTTTGTGTTCCCACACTCTATATCAACAACTACTGAAACATTGATATAGTTTTTTATCTCTTTATTTCTGATTTTATCGCCCTCGCTCGTAAAGACGATATGCTTGAAAAAGTGCCTAAAATTAAGGATTTCTACATAGTTCGTCTTTGTAGCAACATACAAGTCTCCACATGATTTGTGTGAGGAAACATATCAACAGGATATACATCTTTTCCTTTATAACCAATCTTTTCAAACATCTTTAAATCACGTGCTTGTGTAGTTGGATCACAAGATACATAAATCACTTGACGAGGCTGTAATACCTTGATTGCCTCAATAAATGTTTTTGTACTCCCAGCACGTGGTGGGTCCATCACAACACAATCTATCTTTTGCTTTTGTTTTGATAATTCATGCATAAAATGCGATGCATCATCATTAACAAAATGAATGTTTTCAATCTTATTCATCTTGGCATTGTTAAGAGCATCTTTATAAGCCTCTTTATTTAATTCAACACCTATCACAGTATCTACGTATTGAGCTAAAAACATACCAATTGTACCAATACCACAATAAGTATCTAAAATGACATCATTTTTATGTAAGTCTAACAAAGATAAAAGTTTATGATATAAATAAGTACATTGTTCATGATTCACTTGATAAAAAGATTGTGCTGATATTTTAAAAGTCAATCCACATAATTCATCCACAATAAAACCTTTTCCATATAAAACTTTTTCCTGTTTAGATAAAACAACACTCGTTTGTCTACTATTAATATTAAGAACAACAGATTTTACAGTTGGACATGCTTTAATCAGTTCCTGGCAAAAGTTTTTACTGCCTTTCATGACTGGTTCTCTGGCAACCAATACAACAAGTGTCTGATTGGTTGAAATAGCACGACGAATAAAAACATGTTTTAAAAAACCTTTATTTTTCTTTTCATCATATATGGAAACACGATATTTCTTTAATATCTTTTGAATCTGCAACAAAACCTGATGTGTCACTTCATCATGCAACAAACAGGATTTCATTGGTACAATACGATGGGATGTTTCTTCATATAGGCCATATTCATATTTTTGATTAAAGGCCACAATCACTTTATTACGATAATAATAAGGCTCTTTCATTCCTGCCACATCATGAACATAAAGATGAGGAAATAACTTTTGACATTTTTCTTTTTTAACAACAATTGTTTAGCATAATCCATTCCAATATATTGACAACTACCACATTGTTTCTTGATTGGACAATCCATATTCACCTCTATAATGTTTCTAAAAATGCCACAAGACATTCATAACTTCTTAAATAAGACGCTAAATCTAATTTTTCATCAGGTGTATGTACATTTTCCATATTTGGACCATAAGTAATAATATCTAAATCAGGAATTTTTTGTTTAAAGACACCTGTTTCTAATCCACCATGTGTTGCCACTTCTTTTAATGGTTGATGTGCATATTGTTGATAGAATGTTTGAAATTGTTCTCTTAAACGTGAATGAGGATCATAATCCCATCCGGGATATTCATTAGAAATTTGAACAGAAGCCCCGTATAAATGAGCAATCGTTTCTAATTGCATACTTAATTCATCACGTAAACTTTTTACTGGAGAACGTAATGAGTAATCAATTGTAAAACTATTCTCATGTGTACGAATAATACCCATATTTAATGATAAAGTTGGTAATTTTTCGATGACTGGTGACATTTCTAACATCCCATTTTGACATAAATACATGATAGAAATCATAGCCTCACTATCTTTGGCTGTCACACAGACATCACATTCATCTTGATGCAAATCAACATAGAATCCTGAATCAGTGATTTCTAATTCTTTTTTGATTGTTTCTTCCATTTGTCCTATATGATAAGCTAACTCATCATAAGATTGAACACTAGCAAAAGCAACTGTACATTCACGAGGAATCGCATTATTTTTTAATCCTCCAGTAATATCAACTAAACGAATATCCATACCTGCTTTTAATAAATGAAACAAAATACGTCCAGCAATTTTATTGGCATTTCCACGTCCTAAATGAATGCATCCTCCAGAATGCCCACCTAGTAATCCCTTGATTTCTAAAACATAAACAGGTGTTTGATTATCTTCACCCATAATTTCTTTTGTAATCAACAAGTCATTTCCACCTGATGATGAAACACATGTTTCTCCTTCAGCTTCATTATCCAAATTAATCAAACGTTTAGCTTTTAATGAACTTGTGTCTAATTCCATTGCCCCACAAAGCCCAATTTCTTCTTGTACAGTAAATACACATTCTAAAGCTGGATGTGATAATGTTTCATCAGTGAGTAATGCTAACATATAGCAAACACCACAACCATCATCTGCTCCTAGAGTTGTTTGAAATGCATGTAAAAAACCATCTTCCACATATAATTGCAATGGATCATTATCAAAATCATGGTCGCTTTCTTTGTTTTTTCATTCACCATATCAATATGTGCCTGCAACATCACAGGTTCATGATCTTCATAACCTTTTGAAGCCTCTTTAAAAACAATCACATTATGCATTTCATCACGTTGATAACGTAAATGATGTTTTTTGGCTAAATCAACAATATAATCAGCCAATTTTTCTTCATGATAAGAACCATGTGGTATTTGTGAAATCTCTTCAAAATAACGATATATAAGTTTATTTGTATCTAATACAGTCATATTTCTTCCTCCAATTTCTGCTACAATTATATCAATTTTCATTTCTTATGTCTATCTTAAAGCCTGTGATAAAATATCCTTTTCCTGATCATTTAATGCACGATATTGTCCATATTCAAGAGTTGAATCTAAAGAAATATTTGCAAAGGAAATACGTTTTAAAGAAACAACTTGATTAGACATGGATAAAAACATTTTTTTATTTGATGATACTTGCCTTCTTTCAATGTCACTCGACAATGATATTCATCTATAATTTCTAAATGCGCAGGTAAACATTGAATATTTTGATCAATTATGATTCCTGCTTGAAAGCTTTCAACATATTCTAATCCTATGGGATATTTTGTTTTGACTTCATACATTTTTTCTACATGATTTTGAGGTAACAAAAGTTTTTTTGATAACGATTTATCATTTGTGATCAATATAAAACCTGTTGTATCTTTATCCAACCTTCCCACACAATAACAATCTTTTTCATCAATGAAATCTAATAAACAAGGAGTATGTTCATCACGCGAAGCACAAATATAACCTGCTGGTTTATTCATCATGTAATAAACAAATGGTGATGCGCTTATTTTTTGACCATTCACGATAATATCATCATCTTTTTGTACAAGATAACGAAAATCTTTGATACATTGTCCATTGACTTGAACAAATCCCTTTTTAATCAAATTTTTACATACTTTCACATTGCCAAGCTGATTTTTCATTAGCACAAGATATAAATGTTTAATGACTATTTCTTCCTTTCCAACAATCATTAGAACGAACATTACCATTATTTTTAATAATCACCGGCACAAGTGAACCACGCTTATATTGGGGATTATCTTTTAAAATATCATGCAAAACTGATAAACGTTTATGTCCATCAATACATTCATAATATTGTTCTTCTTGATTAATTGTTATGGGAAATGAAAAACCAATTCTTAGTATCGATTGATAAAGTGTTTGTGGATATTTTTGATAATCAAAATGAATATCAGCAATATCAATTTTATTTATACGCATACAACCATCTCCTTATATTTTTATTGATTATATCATTTTTTTCAAAAAAGCAAAATCTTTATGTATTTCTTTTTAAACATGTTATAATGATGTATAAGGAGGTATTCTATGAACATATTATTAAGCCGTATTTTAACTTATTTAAATGGAACATTATTCCATGACTATAATTATAAAATCTGTACATTTATTATTTTTCATTATTTAGAAATGGAAGATATGAGCGAAGAAGAATTTTTAAAAAAAGGATGCTTTAAAAAAGAAGAATTATATGCATTTATTGCTTTATTAGGTTTTTATGAATACGAAGAATTTAGAGAAACTCTCGTCAATCATCATCAGACACGTTTAAATCAAATTCGTGTCAGAATGATTGGTGTCGATAGTCGTGAATTCATTGAAAAAATGGATAAAGATTGTAGTGATGATGAAATGCAGAAAATCATTAGTGATATTTGTCAAAAATTATATCGCGCTAAAAGAATTGTTGTTTTTGGTGCCTTATATCCTATTTCTATTGCAATTGAATTACAAACTGATATGATTACCTTTGGTAAACCATTTATCCAATATCATAACTATGATCCTATTGTGATGGACGAACATGATGTCGCTATCGTTATTAGTGCAACAGGTCGTTATCTTGAAGGATTCAAAAAATCAAAAGCTGATGTTCATATTGATAAATCACAACAAATTTTAATTACACAAAATAAGAAATATTTAAAATCTGAAACATCACCTAATTGTAAAGTCATTTATGTTCCTGGTAAGTTTGATAGTATTAATTTCAATTATCAAATTATGACAATTTGTGATTTGATTCGTTTACACTATTTCCAACAGTATTATCTTTAAAGATTGTTATATATAACAGTCTTTTTTGCAAAAAAGGTATAACTTTTATCAGTTATACCTTTTTATCTTATAATAATAAACGATCATTATAATCATGTGTTTTAGATGAATACAAATGAATCAGTTTGTCAACTGTTAAATCCTGTTTACGTTTTTCATCAATGAAATCTATGATTTTTCCATCTTTCATAATCAATATCTTTTGACCATACTTTAAAGCATCTTCCATATTATGTGTGATCATTAATGTTGTCATTTTTTCTTTTTTCACAATCTTTGCTGTTAAATCTAAAACTTTTTGAGCAGTTTGAGGGTCTAATGCAGCCGTATGCTCATCTAACAATAAAAGTTGTGGTTTCCCATAAGTTGCCATCAATAACGATAAAGCCTGACGTTGTCCTCCTGAAAGAACACCCACTTTTGTATCCATACGTTCTTCCAATCCAAGATCCAATTCTTTTAAGGCTTCTTGCATCAGATGACGTTGTTTTAATGAAATAGGAGTTAAACGAAAATAATGTCCATGACAACTTGCCAGTGATAAATTCTCTGCAATTGTCATTGAAGGAGCTGTTCCCTTTAGAGGATCTTGAAAAAGGCGACCAATAAAACGTGAACGCTTATGTTCTTTTAAAGATGTAATGTCTTGATGTTCAAGATAAATGCGTCCCTGTTGGGGAGTAATTGCGCCACAGATTGTTTGAAACAACGTAGATTTTCCTGCACCATTACTTCCAATAATTGTGACAAAATCACCTTTTTGTATTTGCAGATGAATATGTGATAAAGCAACTTTTTCATGAATCGTATCAGGATTAAAAACAACAGAAATATCTTGTAGTTCTAACATTATTTAACCCTCCCCTTTTTCAATTTTGTGAAAATCAAAGCGACCACAACCAAAAGTGCTGACAGTAATTTTAAATCTGTTGAAGGAACTCCTATTTGTAAAGCAATTGTCAATATTCCTCGATAAATCACAGCACCTAATATGACTGCTAATAACTGATAAAAAATCTGATCTTTTTTAATAAACGCCATTCCAATAATGATACTTGCTAATCCAATAACCATCATGCCTGTTCCACTTTGACTATCAGCAAATGATTGATGTTGAGCATAGATAGCTCCTGATAATGCAACTAAACCATTTGCAAGTGTAAGTCCAATGATTTTCATCAAATCAGCATCAATAGATGACGCTTTGACCATATCTTCATTATCCCCACAAGCACGTAAGGCCAGTCCAAACTGCGTTTTTAAAAAATAGTTAAGACAAAGAAAAATAATGAAAACAAAAATGACAATTAAAATCAGTTGTGTATAATCTTTAAAGAATGAAAAAGAAGTAAAAATAGTTGAACAATCAAACAATGAAATATTAGGTGAATCATTCATGATTTTTAAATTAATAGAATACAGCCCTGTCATAGTTAGAATACCGGCTAACAATGATGCGATTTTTAACTTGGTTGTTAAAAGTCCTGTGATAAGTCCAGCCATCATACCAGATACAAAAGCTAATAATAATCCTAAAAATGGATGACCTGATAAAGTCAATACAGCACTGACTGCACAACCTAGAGTAAAACTTCCATCAACAGTTAAATCTGGAAGGTTTAAAACTTTATAACTTATATATAAGCCAAGTGACATGATTGCAAAGATACCACCTAACTCTAATGCTCCTATAATAACAATCTGATTCATAAATGTATCACCTCTACATCATTTGTAATGCTTCGTCTTGTAAAATACTTTCTGGTAATGAAATACCTATTTGATTCATTACATCATCATTAACATAAATATTTAAATTTTCTTTAAACACTTTCACTGGTATATCACTCACATTTGTTCCTTTTAATACTTGATCAACCATATTGGCTGTTTCTTTTCCTAATTCTTCATAATTAATACCAACACTTAAAAAACCTCCGTCTTGAACCATTGAATCAGCTCCTACATAAAGTGGAACTTTAGCCTCAATACAAGCATGACTAACAACATTCATAGCACTGGCTACAGTATTATCATTAGGTGCAAAGACAGCATCACATTGACTTGCTAAAACATCAATAGCACTTTGAACTTCATTCACATTTGTAATTGTTGCTTCTTTGATTGTTAAATCATGTTTCTTTGCATAATCTTTAGCTTTTTGAATATTGGTTACTGAATTTGCTTCACCTTTATTATAAATCACACCTAAAGTTTTTAAATCAGGATTCACTTCTAAAGCTTTATCTAAAATCAAATCAACTTGGATTTCATCACTTGTTCCTGTTATATTTTTATCTGGTTTTTCTAAAGATGATGTCAATTTTGCACCCACTGGATCACTGACTGCTGCAAAAACAATCGGAGTCGTTTTTGAAAGTGATGCAACAGATTGGGCAACAGGTGTTGCGATTGCTACCACAACATCTGGATCTTCAGATTGAAATGTTTGGGTAATGCTTGCTGCAATATTGTTATCACCTTGAGCGTTTTTAAAAATGTACTCAACATTTTCACCATCTTCATATCCCAAATCTTCCATTTGTTGATCAAAAGCAGCTTTTATTGTATCTAATGATGTATGTTCTATATATTGAACAATTGCTACTTTTTTAATTTTAGAATTTGTATTTTGACAACCTGTCATTAATGAAACTACACATAATGCTATTAATAAATATTTAAATAATTTTTTCATAGTCCTATCTCTCCTTATTTATATTCTATTCAATGATTATAAAAAAGAAGGACACCATCGTTTCAATAACATAATCATTCTCCTTTCCGATTGGCATATAAACAAAAAACACCTGTCCATCAAAGGACAGATGTTATCATCTGCGGTACCACCTTTATTGGTTATATAAAATAACCCACTCACTAAAATGCCAACACATTTTTGCTTTGTAACGTAAGCTCACGTCGCAGGATACTCGTTACCTTTCCCCTTTGCCCTCGTGGGTCCATTTACCTAACTGCCACTATCTAGCTTCCACCATCCTAGACTCTCTTGAAGTACATCTTTAAGTTTTATCTCCCACTCATTGGTTTCTTTTTTATAACTTATCATAATCTTTAAAATATGTCAATATATTTAGTATAAAAATAAATGATTTAAAATATTCTTTGGAATAAACAAAATCATAATCCATATATTCTTAAAAGCTGTCGTCCCCAAAACAACGAAATGAGAACACCAAAACAAAGGAAACCACCAAATGCCATATGACTTTGACGTTGAACCTTTTTACATAAAAGTAAATAACTCGCATAAAGACCACCAGTTAAAACAGCAATAATAAAAGCCAAAACAATCTGTTTCCAACCAAGTAAATAACCACTAACAATCATCAGTTTGATATCACCACCACCAAAACTCTCTGAAATACAATGATTCATCAAAAGCATTGGTATACTTACAGCAAGCATCCCAATGATTCTATCAAGCAATGGAATCTTTATATAAAATGACAACAAAATCACTAAAATGATTTCTAATAGGATGGTTTCATCTGGAATAATCTGCCATTGTAGATCTATCAAAGACACCGTAATAAAATCCATAATCAATAAATAAATCAATAAAGCTTTCAATACTTGTTTTTCATTGACAATCATAAATACAAGCAAACAGCCACTAAATGTTTCAAAAAGTGGATACCACAGTGATATACGACGTTGACAATAACGGCATCTTCCTTTTAACATAAAATAACTAACTATTGGTATTAAGTCCATCCATTTTAAAGGCATTAAACATTCAAAGCAAAAACTTCTACCCTTTATAATATCCAACCCTAAAGGCAAACGATCTTTACATAGCTGAAAAAACTTCCTATAATCGTTCCTAAAATAAAAAACCACACATATAAAAACATCTTCATTACCCCTTTCATCGATATTTTTATAGTTGGTTTTGTTTCATATTTCGACATTATTTTACCATAAAAACATCTCTTTTCCAACAAAAAGTATTTGACATTTTTCATTTTTTCTATAAAATATTTTATGCTGAAAAGCTATAGATTTCTCTATTTCTGATTTATAAATAGAAAGATCTATAGCTTTTTTTATGGAAGGAGAATTTATTTATGAAAAAAGAAATCCAATGGGTTATAAACCCATTCTTCCCCTTTTGATGTCAATGGCATTTCCGCCTATGATTTCAATGCTTATTCAATCATTATACAATATCATTGATAGTATTTTTGTTGCACAGTTAGGTGAAGCTCCTTTAACTGCTGTTTCACTTATCTATCCTTTACAAAATCTATCATTAGCTTTTTCTTGTGGTGTGGGAATTGCAATGAACGCTATTATTGCTAGACATTTAGGAGCACATAACGACAAAGAAGCTTCATTTGTTGCGAGTCAAGGTATTGTGATGACACTTTTACACTCTTTATTGTTTATTGTATTGGGACTATTTTTTATTCAACCGTTCTTAAGTCTTTTTACTCAAAATGCTGATGTTATGCGTTATGGACAAGAATATGGTATGATTGTTATTACATTCACTTTTTCAACTTTCATTCATTTAGCCATTGAAAAAATGTTTCAAGCCTGTGGAAACATGATTATTCCTATGATTATGCAAATGGTTGGTGCAATTGTTAATATCATTTTAGATCCTATTTTGATTTTTGGTTATTTTGGATTACCAGCTTTAGGAGTTAGCGGTGCTGCTCTTGCAACTATTATTGGACAATTCAGTGCATGCTTTTTATCTATTTATTTATTTTCACGCTATAATTCCCATATTCATATTTCTTTCCGTCATTTTCGCTTCCACTGGACAACATTCAAACATCTCTATTCTATAGCTATCCCTTCAGGTGTTATGATGTGTTTACCTTCTATATTGGTTTCAGTCCTTAATGGCATTCTTGCATCTGTTTCTCAAACTGCAGTAGCTTTTTTTGGTGTCTATTATAAACTTCAAACTTTTGTTAATATGCCGACAACAGGTGTTATTCAAGGTATGCGTCCTATTATGAGTTATAATTATGGTGCTCATCAAAAAGAACGTATGAATCAAACACTAAAAATGGCAACTTTAACGATTGGAACTATTCTATTGCTTGGAACATGTTTATTCTTTATCTTCCCGGCTCCTATTTTACAACTTTTTAATGCCAACCAGGATATGTTATCTATTGGTACAAGTGGGTTGCGTATTTTATCACTAAGCTTTATCTTTTCAACATTTGCGATTGTGATGTCTGGTGTATTTGAATCTTTAGGCAAAGGCTCTGTTTCATTAATTATCACACTTACAAGACAATTCATCATCATTATACCTTTATCATTTATGTTATTACCATCAATGGGCTTAACAGGTATTTGGTTAACTTTCCCACTGTCTGAACTTATCGCAACTATAATCGCATTTATTCTTTATCAAAAAGTTTATAAAAATATAAAAATAGGAAATGAAGTGAATTAACCTCATTTTCTTTCTTTTTACAACGAGTGAAAAATAGGTTGCATTTTTTCAAAAGTACAAAATTCTTTAAAACCAATATTTTTTAATAATGTTTTCATTTCTTCAATATGCGCACCTAATTCACCTTTATTATGACAATCACTGCCAATTGTTAAAATTCTACCACCTAAATCATAATACAATTTTAAAATATTTTGAGATGGCATTGTATCATCTAAACCATATTTTACAGAAGATGTATTTAATTCAATTCCTTTTCCATCAGCAATAATATATCTTAAAATATCTGTAATAATCTCTTTATTTTGTTTAAAAGCATCATAATCTTCACGATCATCATAACGTTTCAACATATCCATATGTCCTAAAACACTATAATGATGGAAATTTTGAACACATTGGTACATCTCTTGATAATAAGCCTGATAATGTTGATGTTCCGTTTTTCCATTTTGAAAATCATAATTCCAAAATTCAAGATCATTGACCTGATGAATAGATAAAATCACAAAATCAAGATTATCTTTATATTGTTGATATAACTTCTCATAGCTTTTTAATCTATGTGATTGAATCCCAAATTCCAATCCCTGTTTAATACTGATTTCATTTTTATACTTCTCTTTCAATTCGTTTAATGATTGAAAATAAACTGGATAATTGACATTCATAGAAATTGTTAAATCAATATCCTCCCAAGCATCAAGAAACTCACAATGATCAGGTTTAATGCCATAATCAACATGATCCGTAAAGCAAATTTCCTGCATATTCATTTTTATTGCATCTAAAACAATATCTTCAACTAGACGTGTGGAATCATCACTAAATTCACTATGCACATGATAATCACAAAACATATTCATCCCCCTTTTATTTACATTATATAAAAAAAGGAATATTCAATCAATATTCCTTTTTCCCTATTTATGCATGTTCAATGGCTGTTGCTAAATGAATTCCACGCTTAAACTGAATAAAACCATATTCAAATATAAATTCATTTACACAATCTTCCAAATCGTCAATTTCTTCTTCATTTAAAGTGACTTGTCCATTAACGACATGTTCATGTAGACGATCCATAAAATCAAAATAACGAATATGCACTTGTTCAAGCATCATTTCTTCATCATGACTTAAAATCGTATCAGAAGTATATATATCTTTTAAAACATTATCCATATCACACATAGTTCTTTTCTCCTTACTGAGAAATCATCAAGAACTAAACTGTTTTTCCAAGTAATGAATGATTTTCTAACGAATAATGATAGTGAGGTTTCAAAAATTTCCATTTATCAAAACGCGTATTTTTATCTTTATATAATAATGATGTTTCCTCTTGATAATCTTTAAAGTCGCATAATAATATTTTCATTTCTAAATATTGATTCTGATAAGAGATAGTTTGTAAAAGTTTAACAACTGTATGATAAATATTACTATATATATTAGTATAATTTCTTAATATTTCTTCCTTTTTATAAAAATGGAGTTTTGAATCAAGTAAAATTATCTGAATATGACGAATTCCATAGTCTTTATCTTTGAGCTGTGTTACCAAGTCCAATGTTAACTTTTCAGCAATAGAACACGCCTCACGAAAATGCGTAAATTCAGTTTGTGAAACTTGACCATATAATTGAGGAAGGGTCATTTTCTCTTTTACAGGCAAAGTTGTTTCTTTTAATTTTTCCTGACAAAAATTCTTTCCAAATATCTTTTTAGCTTGTTGATAACTTAAAATACGATGTTGATCACAACCATGATGATAAATCCATTTTGCAAAATCTTTATGAAAACTCATTGCTATATGAATTTCCATACGACATTCATCAGCAATTCTTTTTTCAATTGTTTTCATCAATTGTAAACAATCTTCATCTAAAAAATATTGAGATTTTGTTAAATCAAAGAAAATATCATATGTGTTTTCTTCAAAGATATCATTACAATATTCGAATAAAATATTTTTTATTTTTTCTTTGTAAAAATCACCTTCATAACAATCATAAAAACTGTTAAGTTGCTGTTGATGAAATCTCTTTTTTAAATATTGATTTCTTTTCTCCTCTAATTGACAAATCACATCTTCCAAACAAATATAACCAATGAATGTTTTTAACATAGCTCTCACTCCTCGTTTTCTATTATAAAGGATAATGTTGCATATTTCAACTATTTTATGCAACTTATTTTATATTTTTTTATTTTTTATTTATTTTTGATGTATTTTATATTATAATATGCATATAGGAGGTATACTATGGAGCTAAAAGATATTATAAAAGATTACAAATATAGATTTCAGTTGACAAATGATGAAATTGCTCAAAAACTTGGTGTGACTAAATCAACTGTAAGTCGTTGGATTAGTGGTGATGTCAAAAGAATTCAAGATGATACTTTAAAGCGTTTAAATGAACTTTTAGGATATGATGTAGAACCCATTATCAAAGGGACTTCAATGCATTTGAAGCGTCCTATTTTAGGTTATGCAAAAGCAGGCTATGATATGTATGGTGAAAATAATTATATGGGTGAAGAAGAAGTTACTGAGGAAGATTTTTATAAAGGTGATTACTTTTTACAAATCCAAGGTGATTCAATGACAGGATCAGGTATCATGGATGGTGATTTGGCTCTTATCAAACAGTGCTCATATGCCTCAACTGGTGATATTGCTGTAGTTATGATTGGTGGCGAAGAAGTCACAGTAAAACGTATTATCAAAAAGCCAGATATGCTCATTTTAGAAGCAACCAATCCACTTGTTGAAAATCGATATTTCTCAAATGAAGAAGTCGCTACTTTACCAGTTCACATTATTGGAAAAGTTGTTTATACAAAAACATATTTTTAAAAAATTCTCATATTTGATATGAGAATTTTTATATATCACATTTCATGCTTACTAAATGTTCTTGTATATGAAAACCATTTTGACTATAGAAATGATCACTTAAAAAACCACGTATAGTTTGTAATACTAAAGTTTTTATATTTCTTTTTTTACATTCTTCTTTTACGAAATCAAGTAAATTATTTCCTAAATGGTGTCCTTGAAATTGTGGTGAAATACAAACTTCATCAATCCATAATTCTTTTCTTTCCATATAGGTCATTTGACGTCCTATAATCATTCCTGCTAATTGTCCATCTTGATAAAGAACATATGAAAAAACATATGGTGCAACAATCATTTCTTTTAAACGTTGAAAGGATTGTTCGTATGTCCATTTTTCATGCCACGGTTCCTTTTCAAAACATTGCTGAAACAAGCGTACGCAATCGTTTAAATGATAAAATTGCATAGGAATAAAGGTATGGTATTTCTGATCTAATTTTAAAATCATATCATACCATATAGCCCCGCCATGTGTAGAATTTGAAATTCCTAGGCTTATATATCCAAATTGTTGATAAAAAGAAATGAGATTTTCTTTACAAGTTAAGACTATTGCCTTTTTTTGACGAGTCATAGCTAAATCAATAAAAGCTTGCATTAATTTTTGAGCAATACCCATATGCCTAAAAGCTGGTAAAACCGCTAAACTAAACACACTTTGATTAGGATGATGAATATGATGAAATGATACATCTGTAAACATTTCATCTGATATTGTTTGATTTGAAATCATCGCCCCATTGATAAAACCAGTGATTTTCCCTGCTATTTCAGCTACTAAAAAACATTGATGAAAAGCTTGTAAGCGTTCTATCAACTGGGTTACATTTGCTGCTTCCTGTATAGGAAAACACTCTTTTTCAATTTTGGCCAATTGTTCTAAGTCTTCTTTTCTTGCAAATCTTATTTCCATAAATATTTCTCTCCTTATAAAAAGACATTGATTTTATACCAACGTCTTTATTCGCCCATTGCCAATAAGAAAGCTGCACTATCTTCTAATCTTTGTTTTGCTTCTTTAATTTCTTGGAAATTGGCATCTGGACATGTTTCAAATTGAACTTTTTTTGTCATCTTCTTTAATTGACTTAATTCATTTTTGATTTGTGTTTTTACTGTTTTGTCTATTTCTTTATGATGTTTCGCTAACCCATTTTCAACACGTAACATTAAAGTTTCTAAATCATTTTTAAATACAAGTCTTTCTTTTGTTTTGGCATCTTGTTGTTCATACTGTTGGGCTTCGTGAATAGCTCTTTCAATATCTGCATCTGACATATGTGAACCATTTTCAATCGTAATACTTTGCATGTTTCCACTTGCTAAATCTTTTGCTGAAACACTCACAATTCCATTGACATCAATATCAAAAGTGACTTCAATCTGTGGAACACCTCGCATTGCACGTTTGATTTTTTCAATTTGAATTTCCCAAGACTCTTATTGTCCTTAGCCAAAGGTCTTTCTCCTTGTAAAACATTAATTTCGACCTGTGTTTGAAAGTTTGATGAAGTTGTAAAAATCTGGCTATGACTTGTAGGAATAGGTGTATTACGTTCAATCAAAGGTGTTGCAACGCCACCCACTGTTTCAATAGACAATGTTAATGGTGTAACATCTAGCAATAAAACATCATAATTTCCCATTGCTGTGACATCACCTGATAATTTACCACCTTGAATCCCTGCACCCATTGCTACACATTCATCAGGATTCAATGATTTACTCGGAACAATTCCTGTCACTTCTTTAATTTTATCTTGAACAGCAGGAATACGTGAAGAACCTCCAACCAAAATAATCTTATTTAATTCAGCTGGTAATAGACGTGCATCATTCAAAGCATTTTGCATTGGTAAGATTGTTCTTTCTACTAGATCTTTAGTGATACGATTAAAAACATCTCTTGTAATTGTCATTTCTAAGTTCTGTGGTCCAGCAGCAGTTGTCGTAATAAATGGTAGTAATACAACTGTTGAAACCATTGATGATAATTCAATCTTAGCTTTTTCAGCAGCTTCTTTAACACGTTGCATCGCCATTAAATCATTTTTTAATGAAATTCCTGAACTTTTTTGAAATTCAGTCAAAATATATTGAGCTAATGCTTCATTAAAATCATCACCGCCAAGATGATTATCCCCAGAAGTGGAAAGAACTTCAATGACACCATTACCAATCTCAATAATAGAAACATCAAATGTACCTCCACCTAAATCAAAGACCATCATCTTCTGTCCATAACTATTTTCTAAGCCATATGCCAATGCTGCAGCTGTTGGCTCATTAATAATTCTTAAAACCTCTAAACCTGCAATTCTCCCGGCATCTTTCGTTGCTTGACGTTGTGCATCATTAAAATAAGCTGGAACTGTAATAACGGCCTGCTTAACAGATTCTCCTAAATAGATTTCAGCATCTATTTTTAATTTCTGTAAAATCATCGCTGAAATTTCTTGAGGTGTATATTCGCGTTGACCAATCTTCTTTTTATAATTTGTTCCCATTTCACGTTTAATAGATGAAATAGTTCCCATTGGATTCGTCACTGCTTGTCTTTTGGCACTTTCTCCAACAAGTCTTTGACCATCATTTGTAAAAGCAACAATACTTGGTGTTGTCTTGGCTCCTTCACTATTAGGAATAATGGATGTTTTTCCATTTTCAATAAAAGACATACAACTATTTGTTGTTCCTAAATCAATACCAATAATTTTACTCATAAATCATTCTCCTTTAATAACATCTACAACAACAATTCATAAAAATATTAAACAATAATAATGAATAGCAACAGTTTGCCATATTAGCATATGGTGATGTATAAGTTTGTTGTGTCTGACGATATTGGCCACTGCCCGCCTGCAACTGTTGAACCAAGAAAAGATATTGTAAATTGCCTGGTTCCATTTGTGCAGCTGTTCTAGCATATTCTAGGGCTGTCGCATTATTTCCTATCCCATTCATAGCAATCGCACTATAATAAAACCAAAGTGCTGAGCGAGTACGAATTTGATCAAGAATTGACAAAGCATCCTGATAACGCCCTGCCTGAATGTAAGCAGCAACATCTTGAAACGCTGCCTGATCATTACCTTGATACTGATAAGTTGACTGCGAACTTTGTTGCCCATATGTTTGATTTGTGAAACCTTTTTTACGATTATCCATAATCGTTTTATAAGCATTTTGAACTTGTTTAAATTTTTCTGTATATTCTGCCTGATGGGCACTATTAATATTCGCATCAGGATGGTATTTTTTACTTAAAGTACGATAGGCATGCTTGACTTCGTCATCCGATGCATTTGGAGAAATCCCTAATATCTGATATGGATCCATTTACTTCTTATCCTCCATTCTTTTTTGATTACGTAATTCATATTGACTCCAAACACCACTATATATGATATTTCTTAAAATTTCAATATTTTCCTCAATTGGGAGATATTCAAAAGCCTCTGCAGCTCTTGAAATCATCATTTCCAATAAATCATAACATTTCTCTTCAAAATCATGATTACCAAAATCTTTCATAAAAGGATTATAACTATGATGTTTTATATCTTTTTCAATATCATCATAAGCATCCAATAAATAAATAAACTTACCTAAGAAAAAACCAAATTCCCATAAATAATCCTTCCATACATCATCTTGATAACAACATATTTCAGCCATCACTTTTCCAAAACATCCCGAAATTTCATCAATATGCACATCATCTCTTTGTTCATATTGATGTATTAAAGCCAACTGTTCTTCAATAATTTGAAGTTTTTGTGGATATTCCTGCTTTACACTATGATAGCTACGACTTAAGATTTTTTTATAAACTTCTTGTCCTATTTTATGATCATCAATCCAATCATCATCACACTTTAGATAAGTTAAAGCAATGGTCATTTTGGCTGCATAATCAACATATTGATTATGAACTTCTAAATGTTTTTTGACTGGATGTAAAAAACATCTACGCATTGTTTGATGATTTTCTGGTTCATATAAACCAGAAAATAATATAGCTAAAAAGGTCATATCATAATTTAAAGCCACACGTCCTTTCAAACCATATATATCATGCATTGTGCGACATAAACCACAGTAATATGACTGATAAATATCAAAATCTTTAAACTTCATTTCAGGTTTATTGATGACTATATATCCAAACATGATAATCTCCCCATTTCAATAAATCACGCTTAGTATAAAATGAAGATATGAACGAAACATGAACTTATAGAAACTTTCATTTAAAAATGTTAAAATAAAAAAAGAAAGCAGGTGAAAATATGGTAAACCAAAAAGATCATACTCTCATAGAACCTTTAGCTAATCGTTTAAGACCTACAACCTTGGATGAATATGTTGGACAAAAACATCTGGTTGGAAAAGGTAAAGTTTTATGGCATTTTATTCAAAATGATCAGATTCCCTCTATGATTTTCTGGGGACCACCAGGAGTAGGAAAAACAACACTTGCAAGAATTATAGCCAAAACAACGCAAGCTCATTTTATTGATTTTAGTGCAGTGAATAGTGGTATTAAAGAAATCAAAAAAGTCATGCAAGAAGCTATGCAAACACAGCTTGAAGGCATCAAAACTATTGTCTTTATAGATGAAATTCATCGTTTTAATAAAGCGCAACAAGATGCTTTCTTACCTTATGTTGAACAAGGTAGCATCACTCTTATTGGGGCAACCACTGAAAACCCCTCTTTTGAAATTAATTCAGCCCTCTTATCACGTTGTAAAGTTTTTGTATTACATGCTTTAAATGTAGATGATATTTTAGAACTTTTACATCACGCCATTGATGATTCACGAGGTTTTGGTCATTTCAATATCAATATTGAACCTGCTGCACTTTCAATGATAGCTCATTTTGCAAATGGTGATGCACGTATTGCATTAAACACATTAGAAATGGCAGTATATAATGCTTCGCATGATGACCAGACAATAACAATCACAACTGATATTGTTGAACAAATCACAAGTCAAAAATCATTACTTTATGATAAAAATGGTGAAGAACATTACAACCTTATTTCTGCTTTACATAAATCTATGCGCAATAGTGATGTTGATGCAGCCATCTATTGGTTAGCCAGGATGTTAGAAGCAGGTGAAAATCCTTTATACATCGCAAGAAGACTCGTCCGCTTTGCGAGTGAAGATATTGGTATGGCTGATAGTCGTGCTTTAGAAATTGCTGTAGCAGGTTATCAAGCATGTCATTTTATTGGTATGCCTGAATGCAGCGTTCATTTAACACATGTTGTCACTTACCTATCACTTTCAGTGAAATCCAATGCTTTATATATGGCTTATGAAACAGCCAAAAAAGATGCTTTAAAAACCATTGCTCAACCTGTCCCTTTGCATTTACGTAATGCCCCAACACGTTTAATGAAAGAACTTAATTATGGAAAAGGTTATCAATATGCTCATGATTTTCAAGACAAAATAACAACTATGACATGTTTGCCAGAAAGCTTACAAGATAAAGAATATTATCATCCTACCCAACAAGGAAATGAAAAAAGTCTCTTTGCGACTTCAACAAATTAAACAATGGAAACGCCAACACAAAAAATAAAAGAAAATTTTCTTTTATTTTTTTGTGATTTCATTAATAATGTTAATAGCGTTCAATGTTCTTGGAAAACCAATATAAGGTTGACATTGCGTAATGACTTCAATCAAAGTTTTACGATTATTTCCAACCGTTAAATTCGCCACTGTATGTCCACGTAACTGATTTTCACAACCACCTAAAGTAGCTAACATGACAAAAGTCAATATTTCTCTAGTCTTTAAATCAAGTCCTTGACGCGTATAAAAATCACCAAAACAGTATTCCGATAAGTAATTTTGAATATGTTTTAAATCTGTTGGTGCATTATCATGATTGGCTTGAATATTATCATGTCCAAAAGCTGCACATTGAACATCAAAACCAGCCTGAAACCTTGTTTTTTCTTGAACTGTAGATTGATCATCCAATGGTAAATCAATATGATTTTCTTTAAAAACAGTATTAACTGCATCCAATGCTTCCATCACTTTTCCTATTCCAATATATGGTGTGCATTGATAAACAGCTTCTTTAATTTTAATAGGTGTTACATCAGCTTTTAAAGCAGCATAAACATGTTCTTTTAAAGCTTTCAAAGTCATATTTGTTGTATTAACAACAATTAAAATTAATTCTCTTAATCCTAAATCTAAAGAACCATGTTGATAAACATCACCATGAATATAATGAATCATCATATCTTCAAAAGATAAATCATCTGGACAAATATGTCCATCATGTAACTGTTGATATAAGGTTTTTGCTTTTTGTATATCTCTCATAACTCTTCCTCCTTGATAATTCAATTTTAAAACGATTTATAAAAACTGTCTAATACTTATAATGTATCTTCAAAAATGCTTAAAAAGCATATTTTATTGATGAAAATAATCATAAAGTTCTTGGATAAAACGTGTAGCAGTTGCCGAGAAAACCTGATGTTTCTTCCATACAATAATCGCTCCTGTTTCATAAGCCGGCTTTAAAGGAATAAAGCGAACCAGTGATTCATTGGACATATACACAATTTTATCTAAACATAAAGCATAGCCTAGTCCTTTTTCTACCAAAATAGCCGCATTATAAATCAAATCATAAGTCGCAACAATATTCAATTCACTCACATCAATACCCATCCAATGTGCCAATTCATTTTGGACAATCAAACGATGTCCAATAAGCAATGGAAGTTTTTGAAGATCTTTGGGAGTCACATACTCTTTTTTGCTATTTCACTATCTCTTGGAGCAATAATCCCCCAAGCCTCTTTATAATCCAAACGTACAAAATCGTATCTTTCAACATCCACAGGTTCAGTCAACAAACCAATATCCATAAATCCTTGATCTACTTTTTGTTTGACATCATCAGCATTTCCACTATATAAATGATATTGAACTTGAGGAAAACGACGTTGAAACTGCATCATGAATTCACCCAAAAGATGCATTGCATTTATCTCCCCTGCACCTACAAAAATCTCTCCTGCAATCAACTCATCAGCTTTTAAAAATTCTTTTTCAGTTTTATCAGCCAAATCAATGATTTCTTCAGCACGTCTTCTTAACAACATTCCTGCATCCGTCAATGTTAATTTATTTTTACCTCTGATAAACAATTGCGTATTTAACTCTTCTTCCAATTGCATTAATTGTCTTGATAAGGTTGGTTGAGTAATATGTAAAACAGATGCTGCTCTTGTAATATTCTCTTCTCTTGCTACAGTTAAAAAATATCTTAAAACTCTTATTTCCATTTTTCTTCCCCTTATTTTATTGTACTAAAAAAATCATCATTTTTATACCTTTTCTTTCATATTCATAAATCTTCTATGATAGAATCTCTATCAAAAAAAGATTATGACTTATATGCAAATGATTGTGTCTATTCTTTTTGAATGTTATAATTTATAATAAGGAAAGGGGAAATGAAATATGGTCAGTTTATTTATAGAAGCCGCCTTGCCTTGGATTTTCATGGGGTTATTCATCGCAATGAGTTGCTCTTTGATGAGCAAAAAAGAAAAATAATATAAAAAAGATTATATCCCCTACCATTTTGTTTTGACCTATCCAGTGATAGCTCTTTTTGTTTATAGCTACCATTTTTTGTTGAAAAAAACTGATTACAAATTCTGTAACCAGTTCATAACTATGCTTATATGGAAATCATATCCTGTTCATAACGTCTGATACTTTTCATGATAGCTTCCGTTGCCTGACGTGGACTGTTTTTTAAAAAGCCATCTTTAAATTCATAACGGAGATTCACAGAGTCATCAGGAATTTGAACTGAATGTTCATTAGAAAAACCAATTTTCCAACATTTGTTTTCTCGATAAGCATATAATGTCATATCATCCACATCTTGGACATCACGAAACAATTGCTTTACAAGCTCATATAAAGCATATGTTGAAATATAATACACCCATCTCGCCTCTTTTCATAATACTATTATATAAAATAAAAGCCCTTTCAACAATAAAAAGTTGTTATTTTTTTTATTTTTTTATAGACAAGGATTGTCAAAAAAATGAGTAGTGCTATAATAAAAAGCGCATTTAAAGGAGTTGTATGAAAAGTGGAAAATAATTATCACGAAGTCATTGTTCATTATTTAATGGCGATAGTTGGTGGTTTTTTTGGTGGCTATGCTATTTTTACAAGAATGAATGTTTTTGGTTCAGCACAGACAGCCAATTTGATAGATCTTGTACGAGACATATTAGGCAGTAATTATATTGAATCAATGATTAGAATTGGTGCTTTACTTATTTATATTTCAGCAATGATTATTGCAACCATTTTAACATATCGTACAAAATGGAAACTACAGTATTTGGTTTTATATTTAGAATTAGCATGTATCATTGTTTTAGGAATTATACCTGAAAGTGTTAATCCCATTATAGCTTTATATCCTTGCTTTTTTGTAACGGCTTTTCAATGGTGTGTTTTTAAAGGGGCATTAGGATATACCAGTTCTACAATTTTTTCTACAAATAATCTCAAACAAACAATTCTTTCAATCACAGAGTATTTTTTAATTGAAGATCCTCAAATCAAGCAAGGAAAATTAAAAAAAGGTTGTTTCTTTGGTGGAACTCTTTTTTGTTTCCATAGTGGTGTAGCTTTGGCTTATATATTGCATATTTTCTTTGCATTCAATGCTATATGGTTTTTATCAATTCTTATTTTCATTAATCTAGCTTACTTTATTTATCATGATAAATATCAAAATAATTATATATTTCAACACATAAAAAAGATGATTTGACTTTTGCCAAATCACTTTTTTCTGCCATCACACCAACTAGAGGATGTGGCTGATAACATTCTTCAAGATATTTCATTTCATCTTGAGTCAATTCAAAATCAACAGCACGAACAGCAGTATCAATATGAGAGATTTTGGTTGCACCTACAATAGGTGTGGCTACCTGACGCATTAACCAAGATAAGGCCACTTCACTCATAGACACCTGATGACGATTGGCTAATTCTTCAACACGAAGAATAATTGGCAAATCTATATTGACACTTTGATCATATTTTCCTTTCGCATAACTGTCCTCTTCTAAACGCAAAGATTGTTCACCAGGATGTTTCGCTAATCTTCCTGATGCCAAAGCACTATAAGGTGTCATTGCGACATGATGTAAATCACAATAAGGTTTCATTTCTCTTTCTTCTTCTCTAAAAATCAAATTATAATGTCCTTGTACTGATATAAAAGGCTGTAAATTTTTTTGTTTCGCAATTTCATTTGCTTTAGCAATTTGCCATGCATAACAATTAGAAACACCAATATAACGAACTTTTCCTTTTTTTATCATTTCATTTAAAATTTCTAATGTTTCTTCAATAGGCGTATGTTCATCCCATGCATGTAAAATATATAAATCTACATAATCCATTTGCAATCTTTTTAAGCTCATATCAAGACAGGTTTCAATATGTTGTTTTGCACTGATATCTTGTTCAATTTGCGCTAATGTACGACCATGAAATTTTGTTGCAACGATAACATCTTCTCGTTTAGCACATTCTCGCATGGCTTGACCTAAATATTCTTCACTTGTCCCACCTTGATAAGCCATTGCAGTATCAAAAAAATTAATGCCTTGTGTTAAAGCATATTGTATAATTTTTTTGAATCTTCATAAGGTAATGTCCAAGAATGCTTACCCTTCGTCGCATCGCCAAATCCCATACATCCAAGACATACTTTTGATACCATTAAATCACTTGTCCCTAATTGGATATATTTCATTTTATGTTCTCCTGTCTGATTACATCTTTTAAATAAAAACAATCGTTTTCATATTCGTAAATAAATATACAACAATTTCCAAATCCTTTTTTAATTCTTCTTGTGGATCTTGCCATGCTCTTAAAAAATTAAAACAAGCACCACCATGACTCACTGCTAAGACAGATTGATGATCATCTTTATCCATGATTTCTGTTAATGTTTTGACCATACGTTCTTTCAAGGTTTCATTAGATTCACCACCAAACTGCAAATAATAAGTAGCACATTTTTGAGGATCATTTTCTGCTAAATAATCCGGTTCCCCTTCTAACAAACCATAATTATTTTCTTTTAAGCCTTTGCATCTTTGATAAGGTTGTGAAATTATCAGCTCTAATGTATCGCAACATCTTTCACTTGTCGAACTATAAGCATGATCAAAAGTAATTCCTTGACTTTCAAACCACTGTTTTGCTTTTAAAGCTTGTTTAATTCCTTTTTCTGTCAAAAGTGAATCACACCATCCCTGAATCTTATGTAAAGCATTAAAAAGTGTTTCACCATGCCTCATTAAATATAATGTTTTCATTTGTTTGTTCCTTTTAATACATATGTTTCACCAGGAGCCAATACACAAATTCTTTCAGGATTGATAACAGTATTATACAATGATTCAGGGTTTCCATTAAATGGTGTCATATTTGGAGCATCTACACTTCCCCAATGAATACAAATCAAATCTGCATTAGGATAAGTATTCGCTAATTGAATGGCACCATCTAATGTAATATGCCAATCATTATCTGCAAAATCAAATAAAATCACATCAGGTTCTGGCATATTTAAATGTTCATCTAATAAACGTGAATCACCTGGCAACCAGATTGTTCCTTCTTTCGTTTCCATCCAATAGCCACAATAATCCTTTTCTTCCCAATAACGATATTGCCATTTTTTTGAACTATTTTGCCAATTATGTTGAGCTGGTGTTAATTGAACTGTTATATCATGAATATCAAAAGAATCTCCAATATCACATTTCTTTGTATCAAATCCTTCTTCATTCATCACATCAGCCACATAATTTGGTGCATAATATTTTTGACAAACATCTTGAACATGTTTACATGTTGGTCTTGAAAAATGATCGTTATCAATATGTGTAATTAATAAACCATCTAAATCAACAACATCCTGTGATAAAAGTGGAACTTGATATAATAAAGGAATATCAAAACCTTCCAATACAGGATCAATCATAATATTGGTATGATGGCTATGAATCATAACACCAGCCCCACCTAGCCAATAAATTCTTGTTTGTTCATCTACCATAAAAGCTTGATTTGTCATAGGAATACTTTTTGGCGCAACAGCTTGCCCTTTTTCATTCATTATAATTTCTCGCATCAAAAAAACTCCTTTCTTTTCTACTTATATCTTATCGTAAAAAAGAGGAGATTTCTATTTATGATTTATTGATAATGTCCATATATGGACATTTTTAAATATTTGTCTATTTATGGTAAGGTTGAATTTTATTTTCACTACCTTCAAATAATTTATCCATTCCTAAACCACGCATTTGTACAATCATATCTACAATTTCAACACAGGGAACTGGCATATCTGAAAGAATCCATGATAAAGTCATACTGCTTGAAGCATGCGCATGATAAATTGTCGCAAATTTCAATTCATCTGGCATAGGTTTTGATCCATAGAGATCTTGGTGCCATTTTAAATCAAAATGCTGGCAATGCTCTATTATATAATCTTTCAAACAGTTTTGACCTTCCATTTGACAAGCCTGTTTCATAAAAACATGATATTTTTGAATATTTTCAAATGTTTGTAATAATGAATCAGAAAAATTCATACGCATATTATCATCATGAAAATCAGGTACAATAAAAGTATCATAAATATAACAAATCAAATCATTCTTATCTTTAAAGTGATTATAAAAAGTTTGACGACTAACACCCGTTTCTTTAAGAAGTTGTGATATTGTTATAGATTGTAAAGACTGCTTATGACAAAGTTCTAGTAAAGCCTTACCCAATATTTTTTTCACATCAATAGACATAAGCAATACCTTAAACTATCAAATAATCAAATTTTTCAATCTTTTCAGTTTCTGCAACCAGCAAAAAATGATCATTCATACATAACATATATTCAGGACTAACCGATAATTCAATTTTTTGTGTTTCCATATCACGCTGACCTAAAATATTGATTCCATATTTTTTCTTAAGTCCAATGAAGCTAACGTATGCCCTACCCAAGCTTGAGGTACTTTCATTTCCACAAGACTATAATTTTCATCAAGTTCTACTAAATCAGTAATATTTTTTCTAAGTAAGACACGTGCCAATCTTTCACCCATTTCCTTTTCAGGACGGATAATACGATCTGCTCCAATTTTTTCTAGAATCGTTTTAAAACGTTTATTTTTCGCTTTGGCAATAATGTGTGGAATTCCTATTTCTTTAAGATTCAAAACGCCTAAAAGACTTTCTTCCAAATGATTCCCAATCGCAACAATACCAACATCAAATTCTTCAATACCTAAATCAATTAAAAATTGTTTATCAGTAATGTCACCAATAACAGCTTTAGTAGCAAATTCTGAAACTCTCTGTACACATTCCTGATCTTTATCAACTGCAACAACTTCACAACCATATTGTGATAATGTTTTGGTTATAGTCGAACCAAAAACACCTAATCCTAAAACTACTACCTGTTTATTTTGCATTTTCTTTTATCCTATGAGGACATCACCAACTGGATACATGATGTCCTGTCCTTTCTTTTGTTTATATTTCTTAGCAAAAACGAATACCATTGTTAATGGACCAATACGTCCAATAAACATTAATATAATAATCACAATCTTTCCTAATACCGTTAATGTCGGTGTTAATGATGCTGAAAGCCCAACTGTTCCAAAGGCTGAAAAGACTTCAAAAATTAAATCTATAAAATCAGCACCTTCATTCATTGATAAGATAAATAATCCGAGTGAACAAATAAAGAAACTCAAAATAGCAATCGTTAATGAACGTTTGACAACCTGATTATCAATACGACGTTTAAACATTGTCACATTTTCATTACCATTTTGTAATGAGTAGATATACATTAAAGCAATAACCAATGTGACTGTTTTAATACCTCCAGCTGTTCCTGCTGGCGATCCACCTATAAACATCAAAATGGACATAAATAATTTTGTTGAATCATGTAAAGCGACCATATTGACAGATGCAAAACCTGCAGTTCTCGTTGTTGTTGATTGGAAAAAACTAGCTAGAATCTTATCTCCTAAAGATAACGGACCTAATGTTCCAGGATTATTATATTCTAAAAATAGAATAACCAGTGTCCCACTCAAAAGCAACAATATAGTTGAAAACAAAACAATTTTTGTATGCAATGACAATGAGGCAAAAAATGTTTTGAGTTTAAAGAATTTAAAATTTTCTTTATAGTGTTGCCATGACATTCTTAAATCAATCCAAACAACAAATCCAAGACCACCAGCAATAATCAATCCTGCAATAGTGAAATTCATCAGTATATGGGTTTGATAAGGAATCAAAGAATTTGCTCCCAAAATATCAAATCCAGCATTACAGAATGCTGAAATAGAATGCCATAATCCATAATAAAGGCCTTTTAGCACTCCATACTCTGGCACAAAAACAATACTCAATAATAATGCTCCAACAAGCTCAAAGAAAGCTGTATATTTAATAACTCTTTTAATATAAATTCCAATAGATGCCATAGAATTTTGATTTAATGCTTCTTGCATAATAATTTTATTTGTATATGTTAATTTCTTTCTCAAGGCATAGATAAACATATTTAATAATGTTAAAAAACCTAAACCACCTATTTGAATGAGTAATATAATAACCAACTGTCCAATGAAAGTATATTGATCTGCAACAACAAAGGGAACTAGCCCTGTCACACAAGTTGCTGAAGTTGCAACAAATAAATGATCAATATAAGGAGCAACTCCATGATTTGAAAATGGACAAGCTAATAAGAAAGAACCTACCAATATAACCATAAAGAAACTAAAGGCAATACGTCGCATAGGTGAAAAGACTCTCTTTTTCTTCGACTTATGAAAATCTACCGTTTCCATATTTCCCTCCACATATTTCAATATATATTTTTTATAAAATTCATTTTTCTCTTTCACTATAAAATCATAACTTTCCTTGCAGACAACTCCTTTCAAATCTGTTTAAAAAACAGATTCTTCAAAGAATCTGTCGGATAGATTATTTTATACTCATAAAATAAAACACATCGAATAAATAAAGCATAATAGCTTTATGACAGACTCCACCACTTATTCGAACTCAATTGTAGCACACTAAACTTTTTTGTCAACATATACACTATGTTTTCTCTCATTTTGTCAGCAGAACAATATTTTCAATATGATAACTTTGTGGGAACATATCAACAGGTTGACATTTCACTGCTTGATAACCATGTTGTTGTAAAATATCAATATCCCTTGCCTGAGTTGCCACATCACATGATATATAGACAATTTTTTTGGTGATAATTGTAAAAGTTGATTCAAAAACAATGATGAACATCCTTTTCTAGGTGGATCAACAATAACTGCATCAATAGGTTTATTCTTTTTTGCAAACTCTACCATAAATTCACCAGCATCCTGACAATAAAATTCAACATTATCAATCTGATTTCTTATGGCATTTTCTTTTGCATCCAAAATCGCCTGTTCAACAATTTCTACACCATAAACTTTTTGAACATGTTTAGCAAGTGATAAAGAAATCGTCCCTATGCCACAATAAGCATCAATCACAACATCTGTTGGTTTCAGTTTTGCATATTCAATGGCTTTTTGATAAAGGACTTCGACTTGAAAAGGATTAATCTGATAAAAAGATTTCAAAGAAATACGATAAGTATTGCCTAATAACTGATCTTCGATATAACCATCACCATCTAATACTATCTCTTCATCTCCTAAAATCACATTATCATGACGTGGATTATAATTTTGAACAATTGTCTTTAATTCAGGAAATTGTTCTTTTACCATTTTGACAAGCATATCTTTTTTCGAAGTGTACGTTGATATGTAATCAATACAAGCATAGCCTGATGACTGTGATAACCATATTTAACAAGAATATGCTTGATATTTCCTTGATGTGTGATTTTATCAAAAGGTTTTTCTCCTACTTTTTCTAATAACTCTCTTACATAAGGAATCACGCGATTTGAAAATTCATTTTGAATAAAACATTGATCCATTGCTACAATATCATTACTATGTTGCTTATAAAAACCACTGATCAAATGTCCTTGATGCATGCCTACTGGCACTTGCACTTTGTTACGATAAAACCAAGGATCATCCATCATTAAACAAGGTTCAACTGGTACATGACAATGACCAATCTTTGATAATGTATCTTGCACTCTTTTTGTTTTAAATTGTTGTTGAGCAATTGGCTGAAGATGCTGTAAATGACAACCACCACATTGTTTAAACAATGGACATCTTGGTTCTTGTCTGAAAGGACTCATTTCATGCAATTCAATCAAACGACCTACAGCATATTTTTTCAACACTTTAATAATCTTTACTTTACCTACTTCATCAATCAGCATATTTTTCACAAAAACAGGCAATCCTTGATATTTCACAATTCCTAAACCATCATGTGTGTAATCAACACACTGAGCGATAATATACTCATTTTTTTGCATAGTTAATCCTCCTATAAAAAAACGAGCCTAGCTCGTTTATTCGTCCGTTAAAGTTTCTTGTGCTTTCTTAGCACTTTCTTCATCCTTAACAGATGCTAAAGTATATGAAAACTCATCATTTTGAACATTTTTTGTTCCATAGATTGGAAAATCCTTACTATCAGATGACATCATAAAGACATTCACTTCATATTGAGTAACACCATCAATTATTCCAAACAAATCACTATATGTCTTACCATCTGCTTTTTCTCTACCAACAATTTCATCAAGTGTCTGAACGGTTTCTTCAGCAATTTTCTTAGCTTTATCAGTATCCATCTTTGCTTTAAAAATAATATCTACTTTTAATTGACGACATTCCGTTGAAACTGTCATAGACTCAATTTCATCATACTTTTCCTCTATTGTTGAAATGGTAGAATCTCGTGCATCTTTAGAAATACTGACCATGCCTTCACAACGATTTCCATATACTGGTCCATCATGCAATGATAAAACCGCAATATAGACAATAAAAGCAATCGCCAGCACACCAAATAATATCAATACATAATGCCACCATTTCATTACAAAACCTTTTTTCTTTTTCTTCATTGGTTCCTCTTCCTCGTTATCATCTTCTTCATCTATTGAAATATAAGGCGCATTTTCTTTTTTGTTTTCTAATTCATCTAGATATGATGATTGATAATCTTCTTGAATATCGTCTTCATCATCAAAATGAAACTGTTTTGCCATCATTATTCACCTACTTTTTTCTATTGTATCAAAATTCATGACTAATGTATAGAAGATTATATTTTTCTTTTTTCTAGCATTTGTCTTAAAAGTTCATTTGTTTTTTGAGGATGTGCCTGACCAGATGTTTTTTTCATGACTTGTCCTACAAAAAAACCACAGACATTTGTTTTGCCACAATGATAATCATATACCAATTGAGGATATTCATCAAGCACTTCTTCAATCAAAGACCTCAGCATATTCTCATCATTTAATGATTGCATATGATGTTCTTTCATGACTATCAATGGGCTTTTCTTTTCTAAAATCATGAACTCTAAAATTTGTTTTGCCTGCTTAGATGAAACCTTCTCTTGTTTTAACATATTCATTAATTCAGCAAAATCCTGAACTGTCAATAAATCATTAATATGCTTTTTATGCTGGCGAATATAAGCCATCACATCCCCTATGAGCCAATGGCAACATGTGTGATAGTATGGATAAATAGATATCACTTGATCATAAAATAAAGAGATATCTTTATGTGATAAAAGAATCTTTGTATCTTGTGATGATAAACCATATGTTTCTTGATAAAGTGATTTTTTCTGGTTTGGTAACAAAGGTAATTGTTGCTTTATATTTTCAATCCAGCGATTATCAAGACGAACGGGTAAAATATTAGGTTCGGGATAATAACGATAATCTAATAATGATTCTTTCTCCCTCATCAAAACAGTCGTTTGACTTTTTTCATCGAAACGACGTGTCTGTCTTAAAACAGGACGATGCTGTTCTAATAAATACGTTTGCCTTTGAATCTCATAATCAATAGCTTTTTGAACATTGGATAATGCATTGAGATTTTTAATTTCTACTTTTTCACCAAGTGTATGGCTACCTTGTGGTCTTAAAGAAATATTGACATCGACACGCATCGATCCTTCAGCCATAATCGCATCACTGACATCTGTATAAATTAAAATCATTCTTAATGCCTCTAAATAAGCACATACTTGTTGACTATTGTGCATTTGTGGTAATGTTACAATTTCAATCAAAGGGATTCCTGAGCGATTATAATCAATCAATGTACAATCATCATAATGTGTCATTTTTGCTGTATCTTCTTCGATATGCAAACGTTCAATATCAATTCGTAAAAGTTGTTGATTAACCTCAATATCAAGATAGCCATGTTGTCCAATAGGATGAAAATATTGTGTTATTTGAAAGCCTTTAGGCAAATCAGCATAATAATAATTTTTACGATCAAAACGTAATAAGTCATCAATTTTCATATGTAAAGCACGACAGACACGTATTGCCATTTCTACACCCTTTTTATTCACTGAAGGTAAAGTTCCAGGCATAGCCATATCAATCACATGAACTTGTGTATTAGGTGGATTTCCAAAAGTAACTGGTGCACCAGAAAACATTTTTGTCTTTGTTTTCAATTCACAATGAACTTCTATTCCAATAACAGCCTCAAACATACGTTGATTCTCCTTTAGCATATTGATGACGATAAGGCATTTGACTTTCTAAGGCGTAAGCGCAATTCAAAACAGTCTGTTCATCAAAACAACGTCCCATTATCCCAATCGCAACAGGCATCCCATCTACAAAACCACAAGGTAATGTTAAACTGGGAATACCTGCTAGATTAGCCATTATCAAAAAATCATCAACAATTGTATGCGATAAATCTTGAGCTTCATCTACCAATGGAGCAATCCCTTCACCATTAGGAACTATGATAATATCATAATCACGAAATATTTTTTGAACTTCTTCTACAATTAAACGACGAACTTTTTGTGCTTTTCTAAACATTTTATTCTGATTTTCCTGTTTTAAAGCCAAAGCACCTAAGATAAAACGTTGTTTTGTATGAGGATGAAAACCATGTGTTCGTGTATTGACAATCAGTTCTTCTATTGTTTTTCCCTTATCTTGAAAACCATATTTTATTCCATCTAAACAAGCATGATGACTTGTGGCTTCACCATTAGCGATAATATGATAAACTGGATAAAGAACTTGAAGATAGTTTTCAGGAAAATCAATCTCATAGATTGTAGCTCCTGATTTTTTCAACAATGAGACACAGCTTTTAAAAATATCCTTAATTCTAGTATCTTCTAATCTTTCATATACATTTCGAATAACTGCGATTTTTAAATTGGAAATATCTAAAGATAGACATTGTTTATATTGAGGGACTTCGACACGGCTAGAAGTCATATCATGTTGGTCGTGACCAGCTATTTTTTCTAAAACAATTGCCATATCTTTAACACTTCTTGTCATTGCACCTAATGTATCTAAACTTGTGGCATAAGGAATCAATCCATATCGTGAAATACGTCCCCATGTTGGTTTCATTCCAACAATACCACAAAAACCAGCAGGACGACGAATAGAATCACCCGTATCACTTCCTATCGCAAAAGGAACCAAACCACTGGCAACAATGGCTGCACATCCACCTGATGACCCTCCCGCAATACGACGTATATCCCAAGGATTATAAACTGGACCTGTCAATGCCGTCATATTCGTCGAACCCATTCCTAATTCATCCATTGATGCTTTACCAATCAAACAAGCGCCAGATTGTTTCAATAATTGAACAACATGTGCATCATAAAGAGGTAAGTAATCTTGCAACATCCTACTAGAGGCTGTCGTATATATATTGTGAGTACTGATATTGTCTTTTAAAACATAAGGAATACCATCTAGTAATAAATCTCGAGAAATTTCTTTTTTCAATTTGATTGGTGATTGTTACAAATGCATGACATCGATTTTGTTGAAAAATGGTTTCTTGATAGAGTTCTTGATAATAAGAAGATATATCAATCGTCTGATCAATGAATCCTAGATGCAATTCTTCAATACTGTAAACTTTCATGATTCCACCACCTTTGGAATCAAAACTTGTTGATTTTTTGTTTTTTTCGCATTTTTTAATAAATCATCAGCACTTTCAACTTCTTCTATGTCATCTTCCCTTAAATCCGTTATCTCTCTATCAAAAGGAAAAACCAAAGGCTCTACACCTTCAGTTTGTATGTTTTCTAAGCTTTCAACCTGTTTTATAAATGCATGATACCTACTACATAAAGATTCCATTTCTTCATCATCGATAGATAATTTCACATCTTTAGCCAATTGTTTTAATAATTCTCTTTCTTCCATATGCATCCTCTAATATAAATAAGAACTCTTCACTTCTTGTCCTGCATCTTTTATAATCACAGTCATTAGTTCATCTTGTGAATAAACAAGGACTTTAATATCAAATTCTGATGAAAAACGGGTATCAATTCCATCCGCTAAAATCGAAGATAAATACATCAATTCAGTTGCTGTTTTCACATTTAAATGAGCTTCAATCACCATTGATTGAATTTTTCCATCCTGATATCTGGCTGTTCCTACAAGTCCTGCAGCTTCTGTTGCTCCTTCTTTTAGATTAGCTTTAATAATATCAAATTCATTAGAGGTTGTGGCATCTATTTCCTTTGCTCTAGCACTTGTAAAAAGGACTGTTTCAAAATCAACAGTTTCATTTTTTCCATAAGATTCATCACAGTAATTCTTTAAAATATAATGTCCATCTACTGTACTTTCTGTTAAATCTGTAGCCTGATAAATCGTAATTAATACTGGTAAATCTTTTAATTTTTCAAAATCTTCATGTGATTGAATAATATTGTATAAAGTTTCTGTACAGCTATATCCATAATTCAAAATAGACTGATCATCCATAGGTGTTTCTAAACGTGTATTTGTCTTATCACGTGGATCAAGAACGACTACAAAAGATGCCCCAGCCAAAGTATATTTATCACCAGATTTTTCCCAAAAATCCTGTTCTAGAATGCTTTGAACCATCGTCGGATCTTGAACACCACCAATTTCTGTACCAGCAGCAGGTTGCAAAGAATAGTCACTACTACGTGCAACCATTTCTTGTTTTAAAGCCAATTTTAAATATTGTCCTTCACTCATATAATAGTCTGAAGTTGAAAAATATTGAGAAGATAAAATCTGTAAGCCACGTCCTACTGATGTAAAATCAGATGTTGAACCATAGTCCAAATAAAAGTCTTCTCTTAACTGACTATCTTCAAACTTGACAATATTATAATATGTATCATCAAAAGAATCCATTGAGGCTGTATTGTTTGTTGTTTCTTCCTCCACTGTCTCTTTTGAAGAACGACAACCGACAAGCAATAATAATGCTAATAGGGCACATGCTAATTTTCTCATAAGTCCACCTCCTCTTTAAATTGGGCTTCAGTTAAAACAGTGACACCTAAATTTCTAGCTTTTTCTAATTTACTTCCAGCATCACTTCCACAAATCAAATAATCTGTTTTCTTTGAAACACTACCTGTCACATTAGCTCCAAGTCTAGCTAAATATTCTTTAATTTCTTTACGCGTCATCAATTCTAATGTTCCTGTCACGCAAACTGTTTTGCCATTAAAAATACTTTCCTGTAATAATGATGTTTCTTTTAAATAAGTCATATTTAAACCAATCTCTTTTAGATGTTCTAATAAAGCCATAGATTGAGGTTGACTTCTAAAACGATTTAATGATTGGACAAGTGTATCTCCCACATCACGAATCGAAAGCAATTTTGCTGTGGATGCATTCAACAAAGCATCCATCGTTTTAAATTCCTTAGATAAATTATCAGCCATCTTCGCACCAATACCCTTAATTCCTAAACCAAACAGTAATTTTTCCATTGAATTGCCTTTACTTTTTTCAATCGCTTCTAATAAATTATCCATTGATTTACGACCAAAACCCTCAATATCAATAATTTCCTGTTCATGTTTTGATAAGCTATAAATATCTTCAATCGAACGAACAAAACCTAAGTTATAGAACTGTTCAATGATTCTTTCACCTAAACCTTCAATATTCATCGCATCACGTGATGCAAAATGAATAATACGTTCAATCTTTTTAGAATCACAATGTTCATTCATACAATAATATGCTGCTTCATTATCTTTTCTTACTAATGCTGTTCCACAATATGGACAAACGTCAATCATCTTGAATGCCTGTTCACTGCCATCACGACGTTCTTTTAATGAGCGAACAACTTCAGGAATAACATCACCAGCTTTACGAATCACAACATAATCCCCAACACGAATATCTTTAGATACCACATTATCTTCATTATGTAAAGTCGCACGTTGAACTGTACTTCCTGCTACACGCACAGGTTCTAAAACCGCATTGGGTGTAATTTGTCCAGTTCTTCCAATCGTAAAAATAATATCTTTGAGTTTTGTTATAACTTCTTCAGCTGGAAATTTATAGGCAATAGCCCATTTTGGAACTTTTGCTGTATAACCAAGTCGTTCCTGCCAATCTAAACGATTGACTTTAATCACAATACCATCAATTTCATAAGGTAATGATTGTCTTTTTTCCGTCATTTCCATAATAAACTGCCAAACTTCTTGAATATTGGCACAGACACGTGTCATTGGATTAGTTTTAAAACCTAATTTGCTAATATAATCCAATGCTTCTTTATGGGTTTGACAACCAACATCACTAGCAGTTGGTACCATGTATAAAAAGGCATCTAAACCTCGTTTTGCCGCAATACGTGAATCCAATTGTCTCACACTTCCAGCAGCTGCATTACGAGGATTGGCAAATAAAGGTTCACCAGCCTTTTGTCTTTGTTCATTTAATTGTTCAAAAGACTTTTTAGGCATATAGATTTCTCCACGCACTTCAAAATCACCTTGATAATCAATAGCCAAAGGAATTGATTTAATAGTTTTCACATTATGGGTAATATCTTCACCTATCGTTCCATCACCACGTGTTGCCCCATAGCTTAACTGTCCATTGGCATAGACTAAGGAAACAGCTAAACCATCTATTTTGAGTTCACAGACATATTCCACTTGTGGATAGATTTCACGAATACGATCATCAAATTCTCTTAATTCATCTTCATTAAAAATATTACCAAGTGACAACATCATTCTTTGATGTGTCACTTTTTGAAAACCATCTAAGACTTCTCCACCTACACGTTGACTTGGTGAATCAGCTGTGATCCATTCGGGATGTTTGGCTTCAATACTTTGCAATTCCTGCATTAAACGGTCATATTCCTGATCGGAAACCGTTGGATTATCTAAAACATAATATTGATAATTATATTCATTTAATAACTTTTTGATTTCATTCAATCTTTCCAATGTCATTTTTGCACACTCCATTCACTTGCTCATTATATCAAAAAAAGATGATGAATCAAATAAAAACAATCAAATTCATCACCCAAATTTAGCCTTATTTTCCCATCATTTTTATGATGATAAACGTCTTAATGCTTTATGTTGTGCCATTAATGTTTTGAGACCATAAGGCATTGAAAAGGCTATATCTAAAGTATTGCCATTTACCTTGACAATAACCCCTTTTCCAAAAACATCATGTTCAACAAAATCACCTTTCTTCCAGTCATGAATATCATTATCACCTATCATCTCATCAACTGTTGGTCCTAAATGAATAAACTGTTTTGTTTTAAATGGTGAAGGTTTGCCTACATGTTCAACATGATCACTACCAATTTCATCAACAAACTGTGATGCCATCTTTGGCGAATTGGTCATATAATTAAAACCTTGACTATCTGTCAAATATAATCTTTTTTCGCACGTGTAAAGGCAACATAAGCCAATCGACGTTCTTCTTCCATACCTTCTTCCCCTTCTTCAGAAACGCTTCTAAAACTCGGGAAAACATCCTGTGATAATCCAACAACAAACACATAATTAAACTCTAATCCTTTAGCCATATGAATACTCATCAAAGAAACATATTCATCATGACTCATATCATCCTGTGATGTATATAAGGCAATATCTTGTAAATAACTTTCAAAAGTCGCACTATCAGGATGGGTATTCATATATCCTGCAATTGAATTTTTTAGCTCCATGATATTTTGAATACGATTTTCATCTTCATCATTTCTTAACATCTGAAAATAGCTCATATCTTTTAAAAGCTGTTCAAAGACTTCTGCCAAAGGAGCACGTGATTGTTTGGCCTTTTCAATAGCTTGAACAAATTCACTGATTGCTTTTTTGACTTTACCTTTTAAACCAATTTCATCGCTATATAAACATACAGCCTCATAACAGCTCAGTCCATATTCAATGGCTTTTAATTGAATTTTTTCAATCGTCTTTTGTCCAATCCCACGACTAGGCACATTAATAATACGCTCAAAAGATAGATCATCCATAAAAACCATTAAACGCAAATAACTTAAAGCATCTTTAATTTCTTTTCGATTAAAGAACTTTAAACCACCAAATATTTTATAATCAATTTGACGTTGAATAAGTTTTTGTTCAAAAGGACGTGATAAATAATTAGCACGATATAAAATCGCAAAATCATGATAATTCACACCCTCAATATTATGAATAATATCTTCAATCGTTTGGCAAACAAATTCAGCTTCAGCCTCTTCATCAATAGCTGAATAATGAACAACCTTATCACCGTTTTCTAATTCAGTAAACAAATCTTTTTCTAAACGATTTTTATTTTTTCTAATCAAGTTATTGGAAATATCCAAAATTGTTTTGGTTGAACGATAGTTCTGATCAAGAATCACCGTTTTAACGTGAGGATAATCCTTATCAAAATTCATAATATAATTAACATCAGAACCTCTAAATGAATAAATTGTTTGATCAGGATCACCAACAACACAAAGAATAGATTCCCTCGATAACATATGAATCAATTTATAATCAATATTCCCCACGTCCTGAAACTCATCTACATGAATATATTGAAATTTATGTTGCCATTTTTGTAAAATCTCTGGAAACTTTTCAAAAAGTTCGACTGTTTTCAACAACAAATCATCAAAATCTAACATAAAATGTTCTTCTTTATATTTTTCATATTCCTGATAAGCCAAAGCTTTCTTTTCTTCACCGACAAAATCACCTGCCAGCTGATAAGCTTTTTCTGGTGAAACTTCAGCCATTTTACAAGCTGAAATATAATGAATACAGCTTTTGACACTGATAGCTTTGGTATCCACATTTTTATCTTTTAAAATCTTCTTTAATAAAGATTTTTGATCTTCTTCATCCATAATCACAAAATGATGTGGATAATTTAAAGCATGAATATGTTGTCTTAAAATACGGACACATAAAGAATGAATTGTACATAACAGAGCACCTGATGCATATTCACCTAAGAGATTCACAACTCTTTCACGCATTTCATTAGCCGCCTTATTAGTGAATGTAATCGCTAGAATATGACGTGGTTCTATCCCAACTTCTTCAATCAAATAAGCAATACGATACGTTAAAACACGTGTTTTCCCACTTCCAGCTCCAGCAATAATACGCAAATGAGAATCAAGATAAGTTGCTGCCTCTTTTTGCTTTGGGTTCAATAATTTATCTAAATCCATCATACCACATCCTTTCAGTTTATTCATTATATCATAATTCATCAAAAAAGAATGAAAAACAACGATAAAGATTGAATTGTTTTTGAATCAATGAAATAATGATAATGAGGTGGTTAGAATGTATTTGGTTATAGATATTGGTGGGACATATATGAAATATGGTTATTATCAAAAAGATGGAACTTGTATAAATCAGGATAAAATGCCTACCATCAAAACAAATAAAGAAGATTTTTATCGTTGTTTACAAAAACTTGTCAAAGATGATGTTGAAGGCATCGCCATCAGTATGCCAGGATTAATTGATAGTCAAAAAGGTTATATCCACGCAATTACACTTTTACCTTTTTTAATCAAACAGCTTTTTGTCAAGAGTTTTATGAATATGTTCATCTTCCTATCACTATTCAAAATGATGCTAAATGTGCGACTTTAGGAGAAATGTGGAAAGGCAGTTTACAAGATGTTGATAATGGTTTTATGCTTGTTTTAGGAACTGGAATTGGTGGTACTTGTTTACTGCATGGAAAGATATTAGAAACAAAACATCATAAAGCCGGTGAAGTGGGTTCTTTTTTAGTTGCTCAAACAGACGGCTATTCTAATTTTGGAAGAGAATATAACGCTGTCAAGCTTATCTTTGATTTAAGCCAAATCTTAAAATGTGAGAATGATGGTGTCACTGTTTTTCAACAGCTCCCTCATCTTCTCAAGCTTTACAATACTTTGAAAAATATTGTCATCAATTGGCTGTGATGATTTATAATTTAGATTATTTATTAGATTTAGATGTGGTTACTATTGGTGGTGGTATGAGTCAACAACCGCTATTGATTCAAACCGTTCAAAAACAATTCCATTTCTTAAGAGAACAATACCAAGAAGATGAACATACACCGGTTATTAAAGCCTGTCAATTTCATAACGTTGCTAATTTACTAGGAGCTTTATATTTTCATTTCACTAAAAAAGAAGATTGCTGAAATCTTCTTTTTCTATCCTTTAAAATAATCTCTTACATATTGTTGATCATGTGTCAACTGTTGAATCAGTTCTTCTTTTGATTGAAATGTTTTTTCTTTACGAATTAATTCATAAAATTCAACTGATACATCTTGACCATAAATATCTTGATCAAAATCTAAAATATAAACTTCTAAAGAGGCCTTCTCTAATACATCAAAAGTAGGATTATAACCAATATTACACATACCCATGTAATCTTGTTGATTGATATAAACTTTCACAACATAAACACCACCACATGGTAAAAAATAAGCATTATAATCTATATTCGCCGTGGGAAAACCAATCGTATGTCCAATATGTCTACCATGAATAACCTGTCCATGAATACGATAATGTCGTCCTAATAATTCATTCAAATCTTGCATTTGTCCATTTTGAAGATGTTGACGAATACGTGATGATGAAATCTTTTCACCTTTATAAATCACTTCATCAATCACACTGACATCAAAATAAGGACAATCCATTAAAGTTTGACTATTGCCTTGATTACGACTTCCAAAACGAAAATCAAAACCACAAACCACATGTCGAATCCCACAACGTACGAGATATTTTTGAATAAACTCTTGTGGTGATAAAGCCGCTACTGTTTTCGTGAATTCAATCACAAACAAATAATCAAAATCTCTTTGTTGTAAAATAGCTTGACGATCATCAATTGTTGTTAAACATTTTTCTTCTTTCAAACGTCCTAAGACATATAAAGGATAATGATCAAAAGTAATGAGTGCTTTACGATATTTTTTTCTTTAGCAACACGTTCAACTTCTTGAACCAATGCCATATGACCGACATGTAAACCATCAAAAAAGCCAATGGCACCTACAACAGGTTGATCTTGATAAAATTGTTCGCCTTCTTTTAAATAAATGACTTCCATTAAAATAACCCTCTTATACTTTTTAAATAACCATTACCGTCCGGTCCATAGACAGCCAAGACCTGCCCCTGTTGATTACATACCACAACCTGATGATCAATATCACTTTTAATTTTTTTACCATGATAAACAATGTTTTCATCTTCTACAACATAATGTTCAAAATGTTTAAAAGCCTCTTCCAGACTCATTAATTGAAAATGCCCCTGTTTAATATCTTCCAAGCTAAAACAATCTTCCAAATGAAAATCTCCAGAAGCCAAACGTATCAATTGTGTCATATGTGCTGGATAGCCAAGTTTTCGACCAATATCCACGCACAATGAACGAATATAAGTTCCTTTAGAACAATGGACACGAAAAGATATGAATTGATCTTGTTGTTGTAATAAACTGATATCATGAATAATAATATCTCTTGGTTCAATGTCAACTTTTTCTTGGTTTCTGGCATATTCATACAATTTCTTTCCATTCACTTTAATAGCGGAATAAATGGGTGGGATTTGTTGTTGAGGACCAATAAAAGACTGCAAAACTTCAGTCACATTTTCAACACCTTGAAAAACTTTTTCCTCCACCACTTGTCCACTGCTATCATATGTATCTGTTGCCTGTCCCAAAGCTAAAGTAGCCTGATAAACTTTTGATTCACTCATCAAAAATTGTAAAGCTTTTGTTGCTTTACCAATACATAAAATTAGCACGCCAGTCGCATCAGGATCCAATGTTCCACAATGTCCAACTTTTTTGTATGCAAGATTTTTCTGACTTGATTCACGACATCATGACTTGTCATACCGGCAGGTTTATTGATTAATAAGATTCCATCCATCTTCAAACCTCCTTCATTATAATGAGATAAACTGAGTCTAAAGACTCAGTTTTATTGAATTTCACGATAAATCTTATTTAATGTAATATCAAAAGTCGCTTCTTTACCAGCTAGTTCTTCATAGTAATTGTCTGGAAATGTCACTGTAATTGTTTTTTCTTCTCCAAGTTTCATACCGACAATGCCATCTTCAAAACCATCAATCATTGTATTTGAACCCAATTTCAATTCATAACCATCATCATAATCTTCAGTGCTTCCACCTTCAAATTCTTCTCCGTCTACTTTTCCTACAAAATCAATATTCACATAATCACCATTTTGTGCCACACCTTCCTGTGTTGGTGTCTTTGTTTCTTGTTTTGTTTCTTGTGAACTACATCCAAATAATAATGATACAACACATAAACTTACAAATAGTTTTTTCATATACCCTCCTATTTATGGTTAATTACATAATAGTTTTTCTTACCACGTCTAATAACTGTTGCTTGTTTTCCAAAAGCATTATCTTTTTTCACAACAAAACCAACGTCCGTAATCTTTTCTCCATTCACAAGTACTGAGCCACCTGTTACAAATTGACGAGCTTCACGATTTGAAGAGGCAGCACCTACTTGAACCAAAGCATTTAAAATCTGTGTATCTTCTTCCATGTCAATACTTGGAACACCATGGAAACATGATTGCACTTGTTCTAATGTTAAATCTTGGATTTTTCCAGAAAACAACATTTGGCTAATATCCAAAGCTTCCTGATAAGCATCTGCTCCATGAATAAAAGTAATAACTTCTTTTGCAAGTGCTTTATGTGCTTCTCTTAAATGAGGTTGTGTACGATTCTTTTCTGCTAATTCTTCAATTTCTTCTTTAGATAAGAAAGTTAAGAATTTCAAGTAATCAATAACTTTATCATCTTCTGAATTAATAAAGAATTGATACATTTCATATGGTGATGTTTTTTTACGATCTAACCAGATGGCCTGTCCATTTGTTTTTCCAAATTTTGTCCCATCAGATTTTGTGAGTAATGGCATTGTAAATCCATAAGCTTCTTTTCCAGTCTTTTTACGAATCAATTCAATACCAGCTGTAATATTTCCCCATTGATCTTGTCCTGCCACTTGCATATGACAACCTTTATTTTCATATAACCAATAAAAATCCATAGCCTGCATAATCATATATGAAAACTCTGTATATGTAATTCCTAAGTCCAATCTTCTTTTGACAATATCTTTATTTAACATATAGTTAACGTTGAAGTATTTTCCATAATCTCTTAAAAAGTCAATAAAGTTTAAGTCTTTTGACCAGTCATAATTATTAACAACTTCAAAACCAAATAAATCTTGTGCTTGTTTTTTCAGACAATTAAAATTGTGTTGAACCTCTTCTTTAGTAATCATTGGACGTTCTGTATCAGGTTTAGGATCACCAATCAACCCTGTTGCTCCTCCAACTAATAAAATAGGATGATGACCAGCCTCTTTTAATCTTTTACTAATTAAGAAAGATGAAAAATGTCCAATATGTAAACTGTCACCAGTTGGATCCGTTCCAATATAAAATGTCATTCCTCCTTCATTTAATTTTTCTTCAATATCAGGTGAACTGACATCTTTAATTAAACCACGCCATACCAATTCATCATAAATTTTCATAAATATCCTCCTTTTATTAAAAAAAGAATCCATCACAAAGGACGAATTCTCGCGGTACCACCTTTATTTATGCTTACGCATACACTCTTGATTGATAACGATGTTGCCACCGGCTAAACTTTGCATTTAGCTGCTCCAAAGTGTATTCATTATAAACTCTGATCTATTTCCACCAGCCATAGACTCTCTATTACATGCATTTATAATTACTTGTCTTCTTCAACGCTTATGTATATAATATTAGATTTTCAAATTGAAGTCAACTTAAATTTTTACTTTGCGTTTTGATTAATAAATTCCACTGATGTTTTAGAATAAACAATCTTTTGTGCCTGATATAAGCTAAAGTAACCAGATAGCACATAACAAAACGCTACAACAATCGCCATAGCAGTTAAATATTCAATGCCAAACATTTCTGCGCCCAGCATTAGACTTGTCAAAGGAGAATTAATGACACAGCAAAACATCCCGACGATTCCAATAGCTGCTCCTAAATGAGGATCAAAACTAAGCAACATAGCTAAGACATATCCTAATGTTGAACCAATCACAAATGTTGGAACAATCTCTCCACCTTTAAAACCACAACCAATTGTAATAGCTGTAAAAAGCGCTTTTAAGAAAAAGTCATAGGGTAAAACCTGATCATATAAAGCAGACTCAACAACATCCATACCGCCCCTAAATAACGATTATGAAAAAACAAAACAAGAATCATTAAGAATCCAGACCCAACAACAACTCGTAAATAAGGATTATCAAAATAGTAATGAAACCATTTATGGCTATAATGCATCATCAAGACAAAAAGAATAGATACTGTAGCAATCAACAAAGCAAAGATAACCAGTTGAAAAGCGAATAACGGCGTTAATTGAAAAGGAATGGACAAAGCATAAAAAGTTGGTTGACAGCCAAAACATTGTGCAATCCCAAATGAAATCAAACTGCTACATAAACAAGGGACTAAAGCCGCATAATAAAAGACGCCTACACTAACGACCTCCATGGAAAACAAGGTCGCGGTTAATGGTGTGCCAAATAGTGCGGAAAAGACAGCGCTCATCCCACACATAATCAACATTGACATTTCACGTTGATCTGCATGGATTAGCTTACCAAAGGAAGTTGCTAATGAACCGCCAATCTGCAAAGCTGCACCTTCTCGCCCACTTGAACCACCAAACAAATGTGTAATCACCGTTGCTAGAAAAATAGCTGGAGCTAATAATACTGGAACATGGTCTTGTTGGCGGACGGATTGAATAATCGTATTGGTTCCTGGTTCATTCGTTAAATGAACCAAACGATACAAATAAACAATACACAAGCCACCAATCGGTAATCCCCAAACCATCCATGAGTGGAACAAACGAAACTCTGTCACATAATCAATAGAAATATGAAACAAAGCGCCAACAACCCCACAAGTTATTCCTAAAAACAACGCAATCAAAACCCATTTTAAGACAAAACATATATTGAATTTCAAATCCATAAAAAATTGTTTAACATACATAAATACTCCCCTTTGAAAAAAACTTCTAAATCAATTAGAAGTCTTTCTTTGTTGTGTCACGTGGCATTAATAAATGTTGAATGACAACTGCCTTATCTTCAATTTCTTCTTCATTTAAAATCTTTGTTAATAAACGTACTGCTAAAGCGCCCATATCATAAACTGGAACATGAATAGAAGTTAAAGATGGACGACAAATTAAAGCATAACTTGTATTCATCATACCAATAACATCCATTTCATCTGGCACTTGAATACCATTATCAATGGCAGCATTGACAACAGCCACAGCTTCTTTATCATAACTTGTAAAAACAAGATCATGTTTATGATTTTTAAAATATTCTAAAAATTGCGGATAACTTTTTTCATAATGTGATGATGTTCTAACAACCTGTTTTGTAGCATCAAAATTCATATGATATTTTTGATAAGCTTCTTGAATACCTACAATCATTTCTTCAACATTAATTAAATTCTGTTTTGGTGAAACAAATAAAATATCACTTTTATCTTGAGCCAAATAACGATCAACCACCTCATAGGCAATCTTCTTCGCATCAGCAAAAATTGATCCCATATAGTCACCAGTCACACGTGTTCCAATGACAACTGCTGGTATTTTATATTTATTAACTAAAGTAATTTCTTTTTCAATTTCTTCATTATTAAAAAGTATAACACCATCAGCACGTGATTTCACAACTTTTTCGATGACTGTTTCAATAGGATTTCCATCACCTATTTCATCCGTTGTATAAATGCTGACACTATAATCTAAACGACGACTTGTATCACCAATGCCTCCAATCATATCCTTAACATGAGCAAATAGAGATTGTGGAAAAACAATGGCAATTGTTGTCGTCTTGCTTGTTGCAAGACCTCTTGCAATTTGATTAGGTTTGAAATCTAAACGTTGAATTGCTTCAAGAACTTTATCACGTGTTTTAGGTTTCACAACACTTGAACCATTGATAACACGTGAAACTGTTGCTAGAGAAACCCCTGCCTCTCTAGCAACATCATAAATCGTTACATTCTTTCCCATAAATTAATCTTTGATTTCTTCAATCATTTCATCTAATTTTTCTTCAACATTTTCGATTTCATCTTCAAAAGCTTCAAAGTATTGATCATCTAATGATGAATCTAAAACCTTTGTTTTTACTTCTTCAATTTTATCATTGACTTTTTTTGTAAGATCAACAACACCTTCACGAATTGTTAGATATTGATCACTATCTTTAACCTTTTGAGCAAAATCTTCTAATTTTGCTTCTAATTCATATAATTTGTCTTTTGTTGTTGCTTTAAAAGTATCCATATCAAATTCATCTACTGATTTTTTGACAGTTTCAATTGTTTGACCTAATAAAGCTTCTACATCTTCTTTTGTCATGTTTTTTAAATTATCATAAGCCTTTAAAGATTCACGTTTGATATCTTCTCTTAATTCACTCCCTTTTTTAGGAGCTAACAATAATCCAGCAACAGCCCCAATACCTAAACCAACTAAAAACTTTCCTAATTTCATTTTTCTCACCTTTCTTTTCTATTTTTTCTTCTAAAAAATGAAGTTAAAAATCCTAAAACACCAAATAAACCAGATTTCATGCCACCTCTAGAAAATATTCCACTCACTAATTCAACAGGTGCGTTTAGCATCTCCATTTTATTATTGATATCATCTAAAATATGATCAACTTTTTGAATGGTTGTTTCTAACATTGTCATTAAAACAGTTGTTTCTTTGACAGCTAAAGACATTCTTATCAGTAATAGACCTAAACTCAATAAAGCAAAAGCCCCTGATAATATCAAAATGCAATAGCATATTAATTTTGCATCCATAAATACTCCTTTCTGTCAATTTTCCATATTATACCATAAATTACACGTTATTGAAAGATAACCCTATTGAGATTCCTTATAAGCAATCACTTGATCTTCAAGTTTATAAATATCTTTACTACTCATAAAAAGATACACAACATTTTCATATTGACCTAATTCTTGAACTGCCGCTTCATCTTCGTGAATGACTTTTGCACGTGGATTGTATTTAGCAATATCATAAATATCAATATCAATATCAGGTTCTTTCTTGGCGTTTTCTGGAAAATGGACAAAGAATGGATAATCGGCTAAATCCATTGCCTCAGCAAACTCTTTTGCAAATCTTAGTCCTCTTGAAAAACGATCAGGCTGGAAAATCGCCACAATCTTTTTATGTGGATAACGAGAACGTGTTGCTTCAATGACATAACGAATCGCTGTTGGATGATGTGCATAATCATCCACATACACATTATTCCCAACTGTCTTCACTGTATAACGACGTTTTACACCATCGAATGTAGAAAGACGTTCTTGAATATATTCAGCACTCATATTTTCCAAATACCCTAAAGTAATGACAGCTAAAGAATCATATAACATATGCATTCCATAAAATGGCAATGCAAAATGTCCAAACAATTCTTGATGAATATAAACATCAAATGATAAACCATGATCATTATTAATAATATTTTTTGCAATCACATCATTTTTTTCACCTATTCCAAATTTTAAAACACGTTTTTGATAATGAAGATGTGGTAAATGTGGATCATCACCCCAAATAATTACCGTATCTTTAACTTGATTAGCATACTGTTCAAAAGATTTTTCATATTGTTCCATTGAATGGAAATAATCCACATGATCCATTTCAATATTATTAATAATTGCATAAGTTGGATAATAATGTAAGAAATGATCTTGATACTCACATGTTTCAGCAATAAAATACTTGCTATCTTCTACAGCATGACCTGTTCCATCACCAATTAAAACTGATGTTTTATCAAAATCCTTAAACAAATGATAAGCCATTCCTGTTGTCGTTGTTTTTCCATGCGTTCCTGCAATACCAATAGAAATATATTGATCCATTAAATTTCCTAAAAAATCATAATACGTATGTGTTTTAACTTGTGGATTATCCAATGCTGCTTTCACTTCTTCATTAGATTCATCAAAAGCATTTCCAATAATTACATCATAACCATCTTTAATATTATTTTTATCAAAAGAGTAAATAGGAATTCCTCTTTTTCTTAAATCTTCTTCAATAAAAATATATTTATCAATATCACTTCCAGCAACCTCATATCCTAAATCAAATAAAATTGTTGCAAGTGATGCCATACCAGATCCTTTTATACCAATAAAATAATACATAATCTTATTCACCTCGTCTTTTATTCTAGCATAAATTTTAAAAAAAGTATCCTCTATCCTTTTATTTTTTTATATTTTTTGCAATTTGACACAAACTAATAATGTCAATAGAAAGAAAGGAAAGAAATTTATGAGTCACAAGAAATCTAAAAACAAACAAAAACAAAACCAATACAAAGGATATAACCAAAATCAACAAGCGAGTTATAGTGGTGAAGATGGATTATTGAGTGAAAAATACAAAGAAAATTCAAATGCTCAAGAATAATCAATCAGGCTATGGAATGTCATTTGCATTTCATAGCTTTTTTGTTTTAAAAAGGCTAGAGCTTTTCACTCTAACCAATAATCATTAAGTCTTTTGAATACTGATTTAAAACTTCACAACCATCTTCTGTGACTAAAACCAAATCTTCAATTCTGACACCGAATTCCCCTTGAATATAGATACCTGGTTCAATAGAAAAAATCATACCTGGTTGTACTTCCATATCAAAAGATGCAGATACATCACCGTATTCATGAACATCTTTACCAATAAAATGTCCTAAGCGGTGATTGAAGTTTGGTCCATAACCCGCTTTACTAATCACATCTCTAGCTGCTTTATCAATATCACATAATCTCACACCTGGTTTTATCATCGTTTCTGCTGTTTCATTAGCTTTTTTAACCAATTCATAAACTTCTCTTTGTTTCTCAGAAACCTCTTTATAAAATACTGTTCTTGTCATATCACTACAATATCCTTGATATAAACCACCCATATCAATAACAATGCTATCTCCTGGTTTTAAAGTCGAATCATCACAACCATGATGTCCATCAGCACCATTAGGACCATATCCAATAATGGGTTCAAATGAAATACCACTGCAACCTAATGATTGGAAAATACCATCAAGTTGTAAACCAATTTGTTTTTCAGTTAACATTCCTTTCGCACATAATTGAATCACCTGATCAATGGCCTGGTCATTAAGTAAACTTGATTTTCTCATTAATTCAATTTCATGTTCATCTTTATGCATACGGACATAATCCACACAGATAGAACCCAATTCAAAACAACATTCTTCACTTGCAAGTTCCATCACACGCATTAAGAATTTGGCTTCCCAATTTTTATCAACTCCCACAACATGTCCATTTTGCAATTTTTCAGCAATCTTGGCTGGTCCATCTTCTATATCAGCATACCAGACAATATCTAAATCTAATTCTTGGTCCAAATAAAATAAACGATTTAAGAAAAGTGTATGATTACCATCTAATGATAACAACAAAGCATACATTCTTTCACCTGGATGATTATCATAACCAATTAAATAATCAATAGAGCTAGGATCGCTGATAATCAAATGATCCATCCCTCTTTCTTCCATTTGTTTTAAAACACGATTAATTCTCGTTTGATTCATTGTCATTCACCCCTATTCCTAATTCATCTAATTGACTGTCTGCAACAGGTGTTGGTGCTTTTGACATTGGACAAGTTGCACTTGTATTTTTAGGGAAAGCAATCACATCTCTTAATGAATCACAACCACATAATAACATGGCAAGTCTATCTAATCCTAATGCAAATCCACCATGAGGAGGTGTTCCATATTGCAATCCTTCTACAAACCATCCAAATTGAGCATCAATTTGTTCTTGTGTAAATCCTAAAGCTTTAAAAGCTCTTTCTTGAACACTTTGATCATAGATTCTTTGTGATCCCCCACCTAATTCAAATCCATTTAAGACAATATCATAAGCGTCAGCTAAACAATGTTCTGGATCACTTTCTAATTTATCTAAATCTTCATCTTTAGGTTTTGTAAATGGATGATGTTTAGCATAATATCTTTGTGTTTCATCATCATATTCAAACATTGGGAAATCAACAACCCATAAGAAGTCAAATGTACTTGGATCATATAATTTCAATTCTTTTCCTAAATAATTACGAATAGCAGCTAAAGCATCACAAACAACTTCATATTTCACATCACCAACAAATAAAAGTAAATCTTGGCTTTGAGCATCCATTGCCTTTAATAATCTTGTAAGCTGTTCTTCATTAAAGAATTTTGCGATAGGTCCTTGAACACCATCATCATTAACTTTTAACCACGCTAAACCTTTGGCTTTATATGTTTTGGCTAATTCTGTTAACTGATCAATCTTTTTACGAGAGAACTGTGCAGCTTCCCCTACAACATTAATCCCTTTAACATGTCCACCTGCTTCTAATGCATTTTTAAACACTGCAAAATCCACATCATTGACAACTTCATTTAAATTCACTAATTCTAAACCAAAACGTGTATCTGGTTTATCAATTCCATATCTTTCCATCGCTTCATGCCATGTTAAACGTCTTAAAGGTAATTCTACATCAATACCTTTGACATCTTTCATTAATTTTTGAATCATACCTTCACCAATTTCAAGAATCTGGTCTGTTGACATAAAACTCATTTCTACGTCAACCTGTGTAAATTCGATTTGACGATCTGCACGTAAATCTTCATCTCTAAAACAACGTGCAATTTGATAATATCTTTCAAAGCCAGCTACCATCAACAATTGTTTAAATAATTGTGGTGATTGTGGTAATGCATAAAATGATCCTTTATGCACACGTGATGGTACTAAGAAATCTCTTGCTCCTTCAGGTGTTGAACGATTTAAGTAAGGTGTTTCAATATCCACAAAATCTAAACCATCTAAATAATCACGGATACTTTTTGTAATACGATGTCTTGTCATGATATTTTTTTGCATGATAGGACGTCTTAAATCCAAATAACGATATTGCATTCTTTTTTCTTCTAAGGCATCTGTTTCATCACTAACAATCATTGGTGTTAATTTAGCAGTATTCACAATTGTAAAATCTGATACTTGAATTTCAATATCTCCAGTAGGCAATTTAGGATTTTTTGATGATCTTTCAATGACAGTCCCACGTACTGATAAAATATATTCATTTTTGACTTCTTTGACTTGTTCTTCAAATGATTCATCAAAAATCACCTGTGTAATCCCATAGCGATCTCTTAAATCAATAAAAACCAAAGCACCTAAATTTCTCTTTTTGCTACCCAACCAATTAATTCAACCTGTTCACCAACATTTTCTATACGTAATTCACCATTATTATGTGTTCTATTCATGTGTGTGTTCTCCTTCAAAATGATTTTCAATAAATTCAACAATATTTTCTAATGGAACTTCCACTTGTTCTTTAGAATGATTACATTTCATATTGACAACTTCTTTTTGCACTTCTTCATCACCAATAATCATTGAAAAATGAGCGTGATAACGATCTGCAGATTTAAATTGTCCTTTTAAACCACGATCACATTGATCCATATCACAAGTAAAACCATTGGCACGAAGCATTGTAATAATCTGCATAGCTAAATCTTTGGCTTCACTACCTAAAGGCATAATATATACATCAATACCTTCTTCCTCTTGTGGTTCATTACCTAAAGCAATCATTAATCTTTCCATTCCAAATGCAAAACCAACACCTGGTGTTTGTGGTCCACCTAATTCTTCAACAAGACCGTTATAACGACCTCCACCACCAACAGTTGAACCAGCACCTAGTTTTGGATCATCAGAAATAATTTCAAAAACTGTGTGTGAGTAATAATCCAAACCTCTCACTAAGTTTGTATCTACAACATAATCCACTTCTAAATCATCTAATAAAGCACAGACTTTATCAAAATGAGCTTTCGCACTTTCACTTAAATAATCAATTGTACGTGGTGCAGTTTCCATTAATGGATGTACTTTATCCACTTTGCAATCTAAAATACGTAAAGGATTTTTTCATAACGCATTTGACAGTCATGACACAATTCATTTAAAGCTGGTTTAAAATGTAATCTTAAAGCTTCACGATAAGCATCACGTGATTCTTGATCACCTAATGAATTGAGATGTAATTGAATATTTTTTAAACCTAATGCCTCAACAACTGTAATAGCCATCAACATACATTCAACATCAACATAAGGTGATTCCACACCTAACATTTCTACACCAAATTGATGAAATTGTCTTTGTCTACCATTTTGTGGTCTTTCATAGCGAAACATTGGTCCCATATAATAAATCTTCTGTAACTTTTCTGGTAACCCATATAACTTATTTTCAACATAAGCTCTGACAATTCCGGCTGTTCCTTCAGGTCTTAATGTCATTGAACGCCCTTTTTTATCTTCAAAAGTATACATTTCTTTAGATACAACATCCGTTGTATCTCCAACTGCACGGTTAAATAACTCTGTATGTTCAAATACCGGTGTTCTCATTTCTTTTACATTATAATTTGCACAAATTGTTCTTAACAATTGTTCTAATTCCTGCCATTTTCCTGATTGCGCAGGTAAAATATCTACTGTTCCTCTTGGTGCTTTATATGCCATCTTTATTCCCTCCTTATAAATAAAAAAACGTCCTCTCTAAGGACGTTCAAAACGTGATACCACCTTAGTTCATACATTGTATGCCCTCTTATGTCTTAACGCGACTGACGGTTACTTTCATAACTTCCTCCAAAGTGTCCCATAGCTTCCTCTATCTGTTTTCACCACCCACAGACTCTCTACAAGATTATCACTATTTAATCTTCTTCAACGGATTGACATCATTATAAAAGATTCATTCATAAAAATCAAGTTCAATCCTGTTTTTCTTGATAAAGATTTGCATTTCTCTTTTCTTCAATATCTTTTTGCCATTGTTGGAGATAAGATTTGGCCTGACTTGGATCTTGTTGATACAACAAACGTAATGTTAATAAATGATTATTTTCATCATGTCTGATTTTAGACAAGATTTCATTATATTGACTCTGCTTTTCTAACATGGATGAAATTCTTTGATTTTGATAATCAATCGCTTCACGATATGTTTTTAATCCATAATCACGGTCAATCTCTTTTAATAAAACAGACAACAAAATCATATTCAAAACAAAAGCAAGTAAATTTATCAAAACAGATTCAAACGCACCCAAACATTGTATAAAAAAGAACTCTAAAACAAAGACAAAAACAGTTTTCATTTTAAAGAAAATAATATTGACCTTTTGATATAACACACCTGTAAAATAATACAAGGCAATTAAAGAAATGATTTTATAAATCAAATCTAAATAGACAAGCTGATGTGACTGTAAGAAAATTCCACCTATAAACATTGTCAAATCTTCAAATCCTAAACGTATAATATTCATAAAAAGATATATAAATTGAAAAATAAGTCCCCCTTTAAAATGGGCGTCTGTTAAAAAACAAAGATATATCTGTCTTGAAACATACAAAAAGATTAACGCTATAAATCCAACGATTGTTAATAAGATTTCCTGTGATGAATGATAATAACTTAAATATGTCCCATACCATGAAAGAATGGAATAAGGCAAATGGATAATAAGGGATATAAGAAATGATTTCATCAAATTATATTTTGGTTGAAAAAAAGATTTTGTATAATATACCAAACAAAAAGAAAAATCGAACCACATAATTAAAGAATAGACAAAAATCATAAACCATCCTCCTCATATAGATAAATCATCACATCAAAATGATGATTTTTCGTTATAATCATCTCACCATGATATTTTTCAACAATATCTTTCATAATTTTTATACCATATCCATGATGACGAGGTAAAACCGTTTGATTTTTAATATAACTATTATGAATATGAATTTTTAAACAACGATATTTTTCTTCCATAGATAAATAGATTTCTGGTTGCGTTGTTTGGCTTGCGCCTTTTAAAGCATTATCTACTAAATTAAATAATAATGCTGATAAATCAATATCTGATACAAAAGACTTTGATGGCACATGAATATTTGTATAAATAGATATATGTTGATATTGAGGTGTTTGAAATTTATAGGACAACAAACTATTAATAATCATATTTCGAGAATAGGTATTTTTATATGTTTGAATGACTTCTTCTAAAGATAACATTCTTTGATGAAAATCATCCTTTTCCAGCCTTTTTAATTCCTGATAGATATTTTCATAATACTGTTTTTCTATATATTGAAAATTATCTTGTAAATCTGTTTGTTCCTGTAAATAAGATTGATGATTTGACGAAAGAAAAAATCATAAAGATTTCGATAGTATTGTCCTATACGATAAATAACGAAAATAAAAATGAATCCTACTATAATAGATACGAGCGAGGTAATAAAAGTAAAAATATTAGGATCAAACATGTTATATATATATTTAAAATAAAACATGATGATATAATTCATAACACCAAAAACAAAAAACATAAGGCACAAAGTAAAATAGTAATATCTTAATTTTTTAGATGCAAATAAATGTCTTTTTTCATAAGAACAGCCTTTCTTTTAAGAGATTATGATATTTACGGCTGACAGGAATCTCTTTACCATTTGTTAGTTCAATAGATGTTCTTTTCATCACAGCAATATAATCAGAATTGACAATATAACTTTCATGAACTCTAATAAAGCGATGATTTAAACGCAAAGCCAAATCAGATAATTTTTCGTTACATGTATAAATTTCACCATAACAATCTTCAATATAAGTCATTCTTAATTTTCTTTCTAAATACATAATTTGCGATTGTTGAAAATAAATATCTTTATTTTTTGTATGAATCATGAACTTTTTTGATGCATAATAATCTAATATTTTCTCAATAATTTGATCAATCTTTAAAGACAAATCTTTCTTTTCAACATAATAAAATACAGATGAATAAAAAATATCTTTATAGTAATTATCATAGTTCGTTATATAAACAATTTGGATATCTGGATATTTTTGATACATCGTTCTTGTAAAATCTAAAGTTGTCCCTTCTTGTGTACAAATATCTATAAAAAGGAAATCAAAAGGAATTGTCTCTAAGTCTAGAAGCGCATATAAAGAATCACACTGAATCATTGTTTTTATTTCAAAAGTTAAATTTGTATTATCCAAAGCATTGGATAATACTTCTACAATATAATTCAAATGTTCCTCTTGATCATCAAAGACAGCTAATCTCAGCATATATATCACCCTAGTTTTTTATTCTAACTATTTTTTGCTTATATATCAATTTAATGACATATTTGACAAAGTTTATGTTATTTTTGGAAAAAACACAACAATAAAAATAGAAATCAAGATAATTCTTGATTTCTATCTATTATTTAAAGAAGAAATATTATCTTCAATGTGATTCATTTATATGAATATTATAAATAACGATGACACTCAATTATCTATTTTCTTATCATTACTTCCACTTGTCTTATTGCTTTATTTCTTTTTCTACAACTTATTTCATACATATCATTAGAAATATTCAATAAAACTTATTTCCATATTGATAATCTCATGACTAATGTTTCCATATTTTCGATAAAGCGATATTTCTATGTCTTTTTTTACTCCTTGATAATTTATATTTCATACTTTTTTATATCAAATATCTTCAATTCATTATTTATCATCAATTTCATATAATTTAAATTAATGAATCAAATAATTATCAACCTTTCTCATTCACCCATTGAAATCATTCTTTATTATATCATGAACTTTTTTATATCTATGGCCTATCTTTACCAGGCCTAACATATGTTAGGGGGTAGAAGATCTCTTTCTAATCTATATTCTTTTGGAAGATTTAGATTTTCCATGAACTTAGGTCCTAAATATAAAGTTTTCATTTCTAATTTTTCTTTCATCATCTTTAAGACCTCCTTTCATTTCCTTTCCTTTTCTTCATCTATATAATAACACATTTTTTATAAAATTGGAAGCCTTTTCATTTTCGTATTATGAAAATATTTTTTTAAAATTTATCTTCTTTTTATCATGATTTTTTAATTTTTTATAGATGATAAATGCAAATCTTCTCAATCCATTAAAATTGATTAAATCATTTCTTTTTTACCATATAATAAGTACATCCTACAAGTAATGAAGCCAATAAGGCTTCCCCTGCTAGTAAAAAATAAAAAAAGAATTAATAGCATCTTCCCCACCAGAAAAGATAATTCCTAGTAGATTTCCTAATAACATTGTTCCAAGAATAAAAACAACAAATGTTACAATAGCTATCATAATTGCTTTTTCTGATAATTTCATCCATATCCCCCCTTTATATCTCCAAAAATTCATAAATGGAAATTTCCATTTATGAATTAATGAATCACTCTTGTGATACTATAAACACCTTGTATTTTATTTAAGTTATCAATAGTTAATTGTAATAGTTCTGCATTTTCAACAGAAAGTTTCAACTGAATTCGTGCTTCAGTATCTTCAACACCAGCATTAATATTTAAAATGTTGACCTTCACTTGTCCTAATACGGTAATAATATCATTCAACATATTTGGACGATCTAAACCACGAATATCAATATCTACTTCAAAACGTTTTTGCATGATATTGGTATAATCCCAATAAACATCAATCAAACGTCCCTGTTCCACTCCTTTTAGGTTTGGGCAATCTGCACGATGGACTTTAATTCCCTGACCTTTAGAAACATAACCAACAATATCATCACCTGGTATTGGATTACAACATTTAGATAATTGAACCTTTAATCCATCCACACCTTTGACACTGATTCCTAAACTGCTTTTCTTTTGATTTTTTAAAGCATTGTTGTTTTTCTTGAGAATTTTAGAAAGGTTATCAAAGAAACCAGTTTTTGCTGGTAAAACTTTATCAATAAGCGTTGAAGCCATTGCTTGTTTTTTACCAATAACCAACATTAAATCATCGAAATTTCTAGCACCAAAAGAACCAAAATAAGCTTTATAAGTTTCTGGATCCATAAATTTCTTTTCATCCAAATCACGCTTACGAATTTCTTCTTTTAATAATTTTTTCCCTTCTTCAATCGCTTCTTTTTGTGTTTCAGCATCTTTCTTTGAGATATACTGTCTAATTTTATTTCTGGCACCAGCAGTTCTGACAAATTTTAACCAGTCTTCACTTGGCCCAGAATTCTTATTTGTTTTTATTTCACAAACATCACCAGTTTTTAATTTGGTATTAATAGGAACCATCACATTATTGACAATCGCTCCAACGGCATGATGTCCAACTTCTGTATGAATACGATAAGCAAAATCAATTGGTGTCGCCCCATTAGGCAATTCAACAATTTTTCCTTGTGGTGTCATGACGTAGACATTGGCTTCAAAAATATCACGTTTTAAAGAATCATAATATTCTTTAGCATCTCCATCTTTAATTTCATCACTTAAAGTGATAAAATCTCCTAACCACTGTAATTTTTCAACAATATCTTTTTGTTCTAGTTTCGATGAATAGTCTTTGCCTTCTTTATATCGCCAATGTGAGGCAATCCCACGTTCAGCCAATTCATCCATTTCTTCAGTACGAATCTGAATTTCAAAAATATGCCCATCTTCACCAATCACAGCAGTATGCAAAGATTGATACATATTAGGCTTAGGCATCGCTATATAATCTTTAAAACGTCCTGGTAACGGACGATAATGATCATGAATAATTCCTAAAACTTCATAACATTTCATTTTATCTTTTAAAATAATACGCAATGCATTTAAATCATAAAGTTCATCAAAACGTTTATGTTTAATAACCATTTTTTTATAGATACTATAAATATGTTTAGCACGTCCTTTAATACGATATTCAATATGATTTTCATCCAATAATGTTTCTACAGATTTCATCATTTTTTCAACCGATTCACGACGTTCACTACGTTTTTGTTCTAATAACTCAGATATTTCAAGATAGGCTTTTGGATCTAAATAATGTAAACATAAATCTTCTAACTCAATACGAATATCATTAATCCCTAAACGATGAGCAATCGGTGCATAGACTTCCAATGTTTCTCTGGAAATACGCTGTTGTTTAGCTGGTGGCATATATTGTAAAGTACGCATATTATGCAAACGATCAGCCAACTTAATTAAAATGACACGAATATCTTTTGCCATAGCAATATAAATCTTACGATGATTTTCAGCATAGACATCGGCTTCATCTTTAAAAGGCATTTTATTAATTTTTGTTACGCCTTCAACAAGACTTGTAATTTCCTCACCAAATCGTTCTACCATTTCATCATGAGGCACATCGCAGTCTTCCATAACATCATGTAAAAGCCCTGCTGCAATCGTTGTTGGTCCGGTTTGTAAAGTCGTCAAAATATATGCAACCCAGATCAAATGAATGGTATAAGGTTCTCCACTTTTACGCTTTTGTCCCTCATGTTTCACCATGATAAAATCATAAGCTTTTTGAATCAAATCAATACTTTCTTTTTTGGTAATGTAAGTCGAACAACTTTCTAATACATCATCAAACGTTACTTGATCATGTGCACCTTTATATTTCATATATCTTTCCTCCTTTACTATGTAAAAAAAGAGACTGCGTCCCTTTTAATACTTTAAGACTGAATAAACGTCATATTCTTTTAAAAGTTCTCTCCCTTTTAAAGCTTCAAGTTCAATCAAAAAAGCAGCTCCTACAACGTTTCCACCCATTTTTTCAATTAAAGATATGGCAGCTTCAACAGTTCCTCCTGTAGCTAATAAATCATCCACAATCAAAACATTTTGACCTGGCTGAATACTGTCACTATGCATTTGGATTTCATTTGAACCATATTCCAAATCATATGATTGGCTAATCACCTCACGAGGTAATTTACCTGGTTTTCTCACTGGAACAAATCCACAGTTTAATGCTAAAGCAACTGGGCATCCAAACAAGAAACCTCTTGCCTCAGGTCCAACAATTACATCCACTTTTTCTCTTTTACAAACTCACATAATAAACGAATAGATTCTTGATAAGCATCTTTATCAGCCAAGAGTGGTGTCACATCTCTAAAGATTACACCTTGTTCTGGAAAATCAGGAATATCTTTAATATACTTTTTTAAATCCATAGCTTAAAAGCCCTCCTTATTTGTCTATTATAACAAAATCTATCATTTTTATAAAGATATTATACGATATCTTTAATAATAAAATTCAAACTTTTTTGATGACGATATTCATTGATTTGAAGTGTTCCAATCACGTTCACTGTTTTTATATTTTTTAATTCGCCATATAAATCACCATGTTGAAAATATAGCATAGACATTTTACTATGTGGAAATTGACTTTCCATTTTTAAATGTTTTCCTTGCCCTAATTGTTGCACCTTAGCAACAGGAACATTTTTTAATAAATAGAGTGGTTCTTCATTTTTCATACCAAAAGGTTCAAGTAATGAAAGAGATTCAACACTTGATAAATGAATATCATTTTCATCAATCTGTAACACAGAAGTCGTTGGTTGTAAATGATGTCCTTGCAAAGCCGCACTAACACATTGACAAAACGAATCATAATGAGCCTCATCCACTGTAAATCCTCCAGCCAAAGCATGTCCTCCACATACAACAAACTGGTCTTGATGCTCTGTAAAAAACTGATGCAAAGAAAAACCTTCAACACTTCTTGCACTGCCTTTATATATTCCCTTTTGACGATCATAATTCATTACAAAACTTGGTCTTTCATATTCACGTGTATATTTCCCAGCAATCAATCCCATGATTCCTTCATGAACTTGATCACTTGCCCAACACAAAAAATCATCATTCATTTCTTTTTTAGCTAATTCATATTGTTGATTAGTCAAGGTTTGTCTTTTGGTATTTAAAGACGAGGCCATTTGAGCCACTTTCATCATATATTCACGTGGCGCATTTTTTAAGAAATATTTAACCAGAACATTCGGTGAACATAGTTCAGGTAAGCGACCAAAAGAGTTGATTTTAGGTGCAATCACAAAACCAATACTTTGTGTGGAATAAGTTTGTTGATCCCCTAATAATAATTCTAAAGAAGGGTATTTAGCTTCCTTCATAAACATCAAAGCTCTTTTGACTAAAGAACGATTCTCATCCAACAATGGCATCATATCTGAAATAGCTGTAATAGCTGCCAAACAAAACAAATATTTGTCTTGATGTCCTAACAGGGCACTCGCTAATTTATATGCTACAAAACCACCTGAAATTTCTTTAAAAGGATAATCAGGAGATAATTTTGTATGAATAAATGTACAAGCATCAGGTAAGTCTTGATCAAATTGATGATGATCAGTAATAATAACATCTATCCCTAATTCGTTTGCTCTTTCCACAGCATCAAAAGCTTTCACACCATTATCAACTGTAATAATTAAAGAATAACCTTTTTGAGCCATTTGTTCCACACGCTTAACATTCAAACCATAGCCATCATCAAAACGATGGGGAATATGATATCCCACTTCAACTCCCAATTCCAAAAAGCTTGTACCAGAATGACTGTGGCTAAAATACCATCACAGTCATAATCACCATAAACACAAATTTTTTCTTGTTGTTCAATGGCTTCATGAATTCTTTCTAAAGTCATATCAGCTTCTTCAAATAATGAAAAATCGTGATAAATCAAACGTGGATTCATCATATCTTTAAGTGTTTTTTCATCATAATGACGACTTTCAATGACTTTTGCCAATAAAGAATTGACATGATATTGAGCCTGAATCTGTTGATAATGCAGTGGCTCTATGATTTTATATTTCATAACTAACATCTATCTCCTTTAAATCATATGGATTAATTATAACATATACTTATTTTTAATTTCAAATATTCTGCCTATCAAGCCCATACCCATTAAAAATAAAAAAGTCCTGCTAACAACAATCAAAGTTAGAGGATTTCATCATGGTTATATTATTTGGCAATTAAGTCACTAAAATCATCAATATTCATTGTTGAAGCCTCTTTAATGACTTTCATTTTTAAATAATCAAAAACCTCAGAAAAACGTAATGACATAATATCATCTATAACATCACACATAGCTTTTGTCTCCACATCTTTCCATTTAATAGAATAAAGATAATCTTTAATATCATAGCTATTAATTTCATGAACACCTTCATTTTTAAATTCATTAGCTTTTATACGAATTAAAAAAAGAATATCTAATGGCAAGTTATTCTTCATATTGATTTCCATTGACTGCACTTCCTAACATATTTTTTAAATCTTCAACATATTTATTATAAAGGAAATTCGACAATAAAGGAAGTATTTTATGAAAAGAAAATTGATTAATTCATTTCTCATATTAACCAGCAGTACTCTTATCACAAAAGTCTTTTCTTTACTCAATCGCATGCTTTTATCTCGCCTTTTAGATGAAAATGGAATGGCTCTCTATATTTTGGTTATTCCAACATTATCTTTATGTATTACCTTAGCACAATTTTCTGTACCTTCAGCCGTCTTTCGCCTTGTCTCACATCCTCGTTACGACAATAAAAAAGTCATCATTTCAGCCATATGTATCTGCTTTGTAACTTGTTTATGTATCATGGGTACACTTTTATGTTTTTCAAAAATTATTGCTGTATATTTTCTAAAACAAAGTCAAGCGTATTTACCTCTACTTTGTATGCTCCCCTTTATTCCTTTAGTAGGAATCAGTGGTATTATCAAAAATTATTATTTAGGTAAGGAAGATGTATGGAATCTATCATTGGCACAATTTTTAGAAGAACTGGCACGTATCCTCTTTACTTATTTTGTCATTCGTTATTTTTCTCATTTAGCCATGACTTATCTTGTTGCTATCGCAATTCTTGCAATGAGTATTGGAGAATTCACTTCCATTCTTTTTTTAATGTTTCGTCTTAAAAGAAGAGTCAATTGGCATTATCATCCCATCGCTTATTTTCAAGAACATTTTATTTTTAAGGATATGATGAATATTGCATTGCCTTTAACAGGTTCAAGGCTCTTACATGTGTGTTATAACTTTTTAGAACCTATTTTACTGGTTTCTATTCTCACAAAACTGCATATCAATGAAAATCAAATTCATCTTCAATATGCCATCATCAATGGATATGTGATTTCATTATTAGTCACTCCTACTTTTTTCAATAATGTTGTTTTAAGATTACTACTCCCTATTTTAAATAAAGATATTGCCTATCAACGTACAACAGCTCTAAAAAAACATGTTTTCTATGGTATTCTTATCTGCTTTCTCATCAGTTTACCATTTACTCTATTATTTTATTTTTATGGTGATATTTGCCTACAGATTATGTACAATACCCCAAATGGTTATCAATACCTCCAGTATATGTGTATTCCTTTTACTATTATTTATTTACAAACACCTTTAAGCGCAACCCTTCAAGCATTTAATAAAAATAAAGAAATGTTTATGATGAGTACTTTTGAAGTTTTGATTGAACTTGTTTGTTTGATTATTTTAATCCCTCGATTTCAGGTTGAAAGTGTTGCAATAGTTATGTTAATTGGTTTGTTTTCAACACTTGTTTTCTCTTTCTACTTTGTTTATCAACTTGTCTATAAAAAGAAAAAAAGCCTATAAAATTACTTCAATAGGCTTTTGATCAAACTGTCTTAACCAATGTGAGAAAGTCATTAAACCTTCTTTCATTGTTTTTTCATCTTGTGTAAATCCAAATCTTAAATGATATTCTTTATCAAAGGCACTGCCTGGTACAAAGAATACCCCTGTTTCTTCTTGTAATTTTTCACAGAAATAAGCAGATGGGATATCCAAATGATAATGTAAAAAACAAACCGTTCCATGTCTTGGAATAACACATGATACAAGTGGCTCTTGTGCTAACCATTGTTTTAAAATATCTTTATTTCTTTGACAAATAGCAATACTACGTTTTAAAATCACATCTTTATTTTCCAAAACAAGACAAGCCAAATAATCATCCAATGGCCCAGAACTGATAATATGATAATCACGACGATAATTAATCAAATCAATCACATCTTTAGGCCCTTTAACCCATCCCAGTCTTAATCCAGCAAAAGAAAAGACTTTAGACAAACTCTGTGTTACAATCGCTTTATCATAATAATCACTCCATGATGGATATAATTCTTGGTTTTCAGTATCAACACCACGATAAATCTCATCACACAAGATATAACAATCATATGCTTTTGCAAGAGCAATGACTTCTTTCATTAATGGTATTGGAATAGTTGTTCCAGTTGGATTGTTAGGTGAATTTAAACAAATCATTTTGGTATTCTTTTGCATACAAGAACGAAAATCTTCAATATCTGGTAACCAGTTCTTTTCTTCCTTTAAATGAATCAAAGAAACTTCACAACCTAAAGATAATGGGAAATCATACATCTGTTGATAGGTTGGAAATAAACTGACAATATGATCACCAGCCTCTAATAAACTCATTAATACCAATTCATTGGCATTAATTGCCCCATGTGTTATCGTAATATTCTCTAAATCACCTTGTTCATATAATGATAAAATGGCTTTTTTAAACGCTTAGAACCAACAATTGGTCCATAGTCCATTTTCATAGACATCATTGACTCGACAATATTTTCACTGACGAATTGTTGAAGATCTGATAAAGATAAGGATGACACACATGTTTCTGTCAAATTATATTGACAGTCATTTTCATGATCAGTCATCCACGTTTCTACTTTAAATTCATTAATTTTCATTAATGCATAACCTTATTCAAGAACTCTTGAGCCCTTTGTGTATTAGGATGTTTAAAGAATTCCTCAGCATTATTTTCTTCAACAATTTTTCCATCTTCTAAAAAAATCACACGATCAGCAACTGTACGCGCAAATCCCATTTCATGTGTCACAACAACCATTGTCATTCCTTCATTAGCTAATTCTTGCATAACTTCAAGCACTTCAATAACCATTTCTGGATCCAATGCACTTGTTGGTTCATCAAACAACATAATCTGAGGATTCATACACAAACTTCTAGCAATAGCAACTCTTTGTTTTTGCCCTCCAGATAATTTATTTGGATATTCATCTTTCTTATCCAAAAGTCCAACTCTTTCTAAATATTTACAGGCAATTTCCTGTGCTTCTTCTTTACTTTTATTCATCACTTGAATAGGTGCTAAAGTTAAGTTTTCTAAAACTGTCATATTAGGGAAAAGATTGAAATGCTGGAAAACAAATCCCATTAAACTTCTTAAGTTCTTATATGACTCTTTATTCTTTTCATCAAGTAATTCATCTTGAATATAAATCTGTCCACTTTCTGGTTTTTCTAAGCCATTGATACATCTTAAAACTGTACTTTTTCCTGAGCCAGATGGACCAATCAAACAAACGATTTCACCTTTTTTGATTTCCAAAGAAACGCCATCAACAGCTTTTAATTTATTAAATTGTTTGACGATATTTTCAACCTTAATCACTGAGTGCCAACTTCCTTTCTAATCTCTTTGCTATATATGAAATCGTTAATGTCATCACTAAATAATAAACCCCAGCAATACAATATGGTGACATAAATTCGTAATATTGATTTCCTAAAACTTTTGCCGAATTCAATAATTCAACAGCTCCAATTACACTGACTAAAGAAGAATCTTTAATTAAAGTAATAAACTCACTAATTAATGGAGGGACAATTCTTTTAAATGCTTGAGGTAAAATAACCAAACGCATGGTTTGCCAACGAGATAACCCTAAAGTTTCACAAGCCTCCCATTGTCCTTTATCCACACCATTAATACCACTTCTAATCAATTCTGTTGTATAAGCACCACTATTAATACTCATCGCAACAACACCAATCAAGAAATAATCCATCCTAAAAACATTACCTGTTATTTGTGTAATAATGATTGGCACAACATTAAAAATCAATAAAATCTGTAATAACATCGGTGTTCCACGAATCACTTCTACATAAATATTACCAAGAATTCTTAAAAATTTATTTTTTGATATTTTTGCAGAAGCCCCCAGCACACCAAAAATCAAACCTATAAAAAGGGATAGAGCTGCCATACTTAATGACACCATTGCCCCTTTAAAAAGATATATAAAGTTCTCGATGGTCATTATATCCCAAAATGCAGTAAACATGATCTATCCCCTTTCTTTTTTATTCTTCTAATTGTTTTAAACCATATTTTTCGCATAATTTTGAATAATCATCACTCGCTAAGAATTTATCTAAACATCCATTAACCATGTTAATCATTTCAGTATTTCCTTCTTTAGCAATAATATAATTCTTTTCATCAAGTAATGATTCTTCTAACATAACAAAACCTTGTTCTTTAACATAATTTTGAGCAACAGCTAAATCCACAACAACAGCATCATATTGTTGACTTGTTAATGCACTAAAGATTTCTTGAACATTAGAAACTGAAACAACTTTTGCATTTTTAATACTTTTAGCCGCATCTTCACCTGTAGCACCACTTTGTGCTGCAATAACTTTTCCTTCTAAATCATCAACTGTTTTAATATCAGAATTTTTATTAACAACAGCAACTTGAGCAGTTGCAGTATATGGCTTAGACCATTCTACTTTTCTCTCTTCATCATAAGTAAAACCTGAAACTCCTAAATCAACTTGTCCACTTTGAACTTGAGTCACAATATTTTCAAATGACATTTGATGCCATGTAAATTTGTATTCAGTATTTTCATCATTTAAATAACTTGGAAATAATGCAATCATATCTGGATCAAATCCCACAATATTTCCTTCTGTATCTAATGATTCATATGGTGCATAATCTGGAGAAACCGCAATATTAATTTCTTTCACTTCTTTTTTGAATCAGCTGTATTGTCAGCACCATTATCATTTCCTCCACAAGCTGTAACTGTTAATGCCATAGCGGCAACTAATAATCCTTTAAATAATTTTTTCATCTTTTTCCCTCTTCTTTCTTTTTATTTTTATTTCATTTTTATTCTTATTTTTTTATTAATCCTACCGTAAAATCATCCTTATCAAATAATATCCCCTCCCTATAAAAAAACGCCTCTTAGTCAAACTAAGAGACGAAATGTTTCAGCGGTACCACTCTTTTTGATATATCTAAGATATATCCACCTCTATCCTTAAAGCAGATTCACTCAATACCCTACTTAATTTCAGATATCGTTCTCCAAAGTGCGGTTCATTTAAACGCCTATACTGATCTTACACCAACATCAGCTCGCTTGATATTTGTTTAAACTACTCTCTTTTTCATCGAATTTTTTATATGCTTTTATTATATGCATTTGCATAAACATGTCAATACTTTTTTATTCTTACACTATTTTTTCATATAAAATAATATCTGTGAACTGATTTGATTCGCTTTTTGAATGGGTTCTTCCATCACATCTAATTGATATTGAAGTTCATCTAATTGCTGATTTATAGCCTCAATTTCCTTTTTTTGTTCTTTGATTTCTTTAATTTTTGCTGACATCTTTTCTCTACGATCAAGCAAATATATAGCTACAATTAACCCTAAGAATCCACCTATAATATATAAAATTATCATATTCATCCTCATTTCATTACAACAATATCTTCAAAAGTCTTACGTTGTGGTCTTTCTACTTTTTGACCATCATCATAGCCTAAAGCAATAACACTGACAACTGATTGATTATCAGGAATTTCAAAAAATGTTTGAATTGCTTTTTCATCACGAATGCCCATAACAAGACTTGATAAACCAAGTTCAGTGGCTTTTAATAAAAGATTCATATTGTGTAAACCACAATCATAATAACCCCATCCATTTCCTAATTCATTAGTTGGTGTTCCATCTCTATTATAGCCAGAACGATTTAAAATAATCGCTGAAACGATAAACACAGGCGCATCTCCCACATTTTCCTGATTAAATTCAGGCAATGCATCTTTCACTGCTTTTCTTGCTTCTTCACTTTTAGCAATATAATAACGTGTCACTTGTGAATTCTTCCATGAAGGCGCTAAAATAGCTGCCCCAATTAACTGTTCTAATACATCTTCATCAATATTTTTGTTAAGATAATGTCTTCTGATACTTTTCCTTTTTTCTAAAACGTCTTGTAACTCCATATTTTATCACCTATTTCTATTATAAACTGAACGATTGTTATTTGTAAAGCCATTATTCATTGATATATTGAGTTGAAATAATGGATAGTGGTGCAATATCATTGATATTATCCCCATCATCATGCAAAACATATTTTCCATTTAGAGTCAAATAAACCTCATCACCCTTTTGAAACTGATAAGCCAAATGCACATCTTTGGCATAATTACTTTCTAAACATAAACATAGTTGTTCATCAGTATAAAGATTATTTTCTAATGGTCTAAAAAGAATCCGTTGATCATTGATTTCAACGATTTGAGCCAAAACTCTTGAATAGCCTTCCTTTTGTGATGATATTTCTACATCCTCCATCAAACTTCTTTGCCAGTCTTGAGATGTGATTTGAATAGATTCATAAGGAAACAATGCCTGTGCAACTTGATGTTAACGATTGGCATTCACAATATGAATATCAACCGCACTGTTACAATCTTTTGTCACTAATACACGATTGGCATTAACAATGCTGATTACTCCTAAAAGATTGCCACCATATTCAAAAGTTTGTTTTATCAAAACATCTTGAAAATGTTTATCACTGATTTGAATTGTTATCGTTGAATAATCCTCATTCACTTCCATACGATAAGCTGAGTTACCATACTTAGAATTGATTTCAATTGTTTTATCATTGTTCCTATAACTCATAACATCTTGATAATATTCCTGTCCTAAAAACCATGAATAATAATCAGCAAAGCGATATAAAGTCACATCTTCTTTTGGTGTATTGTCTTATTTTTGACAAGCTGATAATAACATTGTAAAAGATATCGCTATCAAAATGAAAATTCTTTTTTCATGTCATTCATCCCCTTTGTTGTTATTATATCGTAAAAAAAGAAACAGTTCACATAAAACTGTTCCTTTCATAATTATTTATTAGCATCTACCATTAATTGACAAACTTTATTAGAGAATGCAACTGGATCTTCAATTGTAAATCCTTCAATCAATAAAGCTTGATCATATAATAACGATGCATAATCTTTAATCTTATCTTGATCTTTTTCATATAAAGATTGCAACGCTGTAAAAATTGCATGATTTGGATTGATTTCTAAAATTCTTCCAGCTTTAATATTTTGTCCATCAGGCATTTGATTCAAAACTTTTTCCATTTCAAAAGAAACACCTTCACCACTGACTAAACATACTGGATGCGTTTTTAAACGTGAAGATACTTTAACATCTTGAACTTTATCTTTTAAGATTTCTTTTAATGAAGATAATAAATCCTTGTTATCTTCATTGACTTTTCTAATTCTTTCTTTTCTTCTTCACTATCAATATCTAAATCACCTTGATTAATATTTTTAAATGGTTTTTCTTTATAATCTCTTAACATTTGAATACAGAATTCATCAACATTATCAATCATATAAAGAATATCAAACCCTTTATCTTTCACCATTTCAACAGTTGGTAATAAATCAATCTTATCATAGCTTTCACCACTAGCAAAATAGATTTCCTTTTGATTTTCTTTCATGTTTTCAACATATTCTGAAAAAGTAATCATTTTCTTTTGGTTAGCACTATAATAAAGCAATAAATCTTGTAACTTATCTTTCAACATACCATAGCTGTTATAAATACCAAATTTTAATTGTAATCCAAAGCTCTTAAAGAATTCTTCATATTTTTCACGATCATTCTTTAACATCTTTTCAAGTTCACTTTGAATACGTTTTTCAATTTTATCAGCAATAACTTTTAATTGACGATCATGTTGTAACATTTCACGAGAAATATTTAATGATAAATCTTGTGAATCAACTAATCCTTTGACAAATCTAAAATGTTCAGGCACTAAATCACTGGCTTTATCCATAATAAAGACACCACGTGAATAAAGTTGTAAACCTTTTTCATAATCTTGTGAATAATAATTCATTGGTGGCTTTGAAGGAATAAATAATAGTGAATCATAAGAGATTGTTCCTTCTACACTGTTATGCATAACACACATTGGATCACTGAAATCATTAAATTTATCTTTATAGAATTCATTATAATCTTCTTGTGTAATTTCTTTCTTTGGTCTTTTCCATAATGGAACCATTGAATTTAATGTTCTATGCTCAATGACTTGTTCATATTCATCACTATCTTCTTTTTTCTTAGAAGTTGTCATATCCATTTGAATTGGATAATGCACATAATCTGAATATTTCTTAACTAATCTTTGAACTTCATATTCATCTAAGTATTGATCATAGTTTTCATCATCCGTATTATCTTTTAAATATAAATTGATTCTAGTTCCATAATTTGGGTAATCTATAGGTTTAATTGTATAACCATCACTTGTATCAGATTCCCAGATATATGCCTGATCTTCACCATATTTTTTAGAAATGACTTCTACTTTATGAGCAACCATAAATGCTGAATAGAAACCAACACCAAATTGTCCAATAATATCAACATCATCTTGTCCTTTTTCTAAAGCTTTTTTAAATTCAAAAGAACCACTATTAGCAATTGTTCCTAAATGTTCTTCTAATTCTTCTTCGTTCATTCCAATTCCCTGATCAATAATAGATAACATACGATGATCTTTATTTATCACGATTTGAATAGATAAATCTTCTCTTGAGATACCATTTAAATTTTCAGTTAGTGCTTTATAATATAATTTATCAGAAGCATCACTTGCATTAGAAATCAATTCTCTTAAAAAGATTTCCTTATGTGTATAAATAGAATTAATCATTAAATCCAATAATCTTTGTGACTCAGCTTTAAACTGTTTCTTTTCTGCCATAATTACATCTCCTTCATTAGCACTCTCGTGTTTTTTGTGCTAATAGTATATTACACCTATCTTTTAGCACTGTCAAGAGGAATGTGCTAAAGTTTTTATTTTACTTTCACACCATAAAATTATATAATAATGAAAATATAGAAAGGATTGTGTTATTATGGAACTTCATATACAAATTATCAATCAAAAAATTAATGTCACTTGTCAAATTCATGTTCAAAAAGCTGATTTTTCATTTGCTTTAGCATCTTCTCTTTCAATCACACAATTTAAAAACAATGAGAAAATCATAACACCAGAAATTGAGGAACAATGCTTATTATTATTTCATCCAGCAATGACAAAGTATCAATTTCATCATTTAACAGATGGCATCTTTCCTTTCATTATCATGGATCATTAGATGGCTATTTTTTATTTATGCAAGAAAACATTTATCATTTTAGTTATTATAACGGCTGGTATCCTACTGATTTTGATATTCTTGAAGATTATGATATTTTTCTTTATCATGATGATACTTATCAACTTATTAATGGAACTTATATGCCTGATCAAAAATGCCGGTATTACATGACCAAACATCAAAAACCTTTAAAGATTGTAATATCATTTTGGTTTGTCAAGATACATATCATATTGAAAACGATGGAATTCAACTTTATTATTTTGAACCACATTATCAAGTTAAAATGGAAAAATTCATTCAAAAATATGCAGCTATCAGACAATATTATCTTCAACTTTATTCAAGAAACGCAATTGAAGATACAACAATCGTCTTTTTACCAGAAAAATATCAAATCGGTGGATACAAACGTGATCATCTGATTGTATTTAGCGAACTTTCTCAAAACATTGATGAAGAACTTCATCGTTTAGCCCATGAAATGGCTCACGCTTATGCTTGTGGAGCAAATACGCAATCATGGGAAGATTAGTTAAATAAAACACATGCTGAATGGTCAGCATTATTATATGAATTAGAAAATGAACCTGAATTATTTCAAAAGTCTATTTCTCGTTTTCTTACCCATTCATTGCCTCCATCATTAAAGCCTCTTGATGGTCATAGACCAGCTGATGTTCATGAAACAGGTACAAACATTTATTATCAGATTTATCAAAAATTTAGTATTGACAATATAAAAATACTTTTACAAACATTTGATCGTATCACAACAAAAGATACGCAAACATTTCTAAAAGCAGTTTCTTTAAAAAATAAAAATATATCTCAATTTATTCAAACCTATATAAAATAATATTTCTCCTCATCAATCAAAATAAGGGGAATTTTTAGTCTACAAAATAACGTAAAATTGTTTTGAAACGTTCTTTTTGAACGCGTTGAGGATGACTTAAATATATTTCTCTATGTAAATCACCAATACGTTTCACCCCATTTTCCTTTATATATAAATCCATTTTTTGAAAAGATACTGGTTCATCATCAAAACTACCAATATGTAATATTTGGATACATTTACCATCATGTACTTTTTCAAAATGAATATTTTCATATAAAGGACAATGTCATTAAGTTAAAGGATAGTATGCAATCATAACGATTAAGTTAAGGTATCAATTCAATTGAGAGTTGGTACCTTTTAGAATATTTCGAAACTATAAACTTATTTTATCTATTTCATGCGCACTCGAAAAGAACTAAACATTTAGCTCAAAAAATTTCTTGTTATTCTAAAATAACGTGCTATAATGAATCATGTCAGGACGTTCTATTATTAAACGGTTTGACTGATTTCGGTTTTATAGAACGTTTATATGATCTTTCTGGTCGTTCAGGGACCAGAAATTTTTTTATTCTTGAAACAAGAACATCTTCTTCCAATAGATCCCTGAGATACAATCGTATGTTTGTCACTGCATTGGCAAAATTCGCCTTGTAGCGGTATCTGCAGTTCTGTTTCATCTCAATATTATTGATGATGATTTCAGAAACATTATACATCAGGAATGTTGCATTGATTTCCTGCTGGATCAGCTGTCTTTTTCTTGCATGGAAATAAATCATTCCAAGTGTATTCTTTACCTTATTGAAGGCTGTTTCCTCATTCCAGCGAAAGTGGTACAGCTCCCTGAAGTCATCAAGCGAAAATTCATCTTCGCTAAGGTTCGTGATGATTGTCACATAGTTGTTTTCAGTGGCTTCGAAACGTACGATGCGAAGTGTCATTTCATAATAATCCTGAGTTGGACCCAAAAATCAAATTTGGATGTAGAAGGAACAAAGACATATTTTTCCTTGTTGGCTTTTATTTCCTTTGTCTGAAGTCTTGTCAATGTGCGTGTGACAGTCATGTCAAAAGAGCCTTCAGGTGTAGATATGTTTGTCATGATGCCACTTTTTGTATTGATATCCTTGACACGAATGGCGAACTTGAGATTGTTTTCAATGAAATGGGCAAACAGATTGTAATTCTCATAGCCACGATCAGCAGTAAATATAGCATTTCTAGGATAATGCCCATTATTGATGATGGAGATGAGGGCGTCGCATTCCTGCTTTTTCGTTGCCGAATCAATACTCCAGTCGAGAAAGACGTGATTCAGGCAGTCATATAGAGCGTTGATATGATACTGACAGCAGGGGCTGCCAAGAGAGTTATAAAGAATTTTGGTATCATCATCCTCAAAAGGGATGTTGATGTCAGAACCATCCTGAGCCAGTATGCGATAGCCATTGATGGTGGCATAATTATCAAAACTTGACAGAAACAGCTGATTGATACGCTTAAAGATGACAGGATCCAGCAAACTTCTTCGCTGACAGAGAGCGGAAGGAGAAGGCATATCCTTAATGTCATAAAAGAAGTTTGACATTTCACAGACAGTGGAATGACTGGAGAAGTTCATAATGCATTCGATTAGTGTTCTGGCAGTAATCTTGCGATTGCGGTAAAATTGGAAACGGGATCAGGGCAGTAGTTTTGGATGCCCTCAAGAGTAAAATCAATGGATTTGTCCAAGTTGTTTTTGATAATACTTGGTGAATAGTAGATGTTAGATTTTGATTGATTCAACATGATAAGTACCTCCTAAAAAACACATCTACTAAAAAGGGCTAAAAATTATAGAACATTATAATTTTTAGCCCCACAAACCTTACAGTTTGTCAATAGAAAAATAAAAAAAGAGCCTCAATATTTTAGAAATATCAATATTGAGGTTCTTTAAGCTTAACTTAATGACATTGTATAAAGGATTAGGCTTTTTCTTTTGACTCTTTCTAAAGATTCAAAAAACATATCCTGTGTTATAAAATCAGGTTGACGAATCATTAATGTATATTCTAATAAATTTTTATCCAATTTCTCGTTATCTTGTGTTTGTCGCCATATTCCCTCTAAAGGATAAACGGTATAATCTTGAATATTTTTATACCCCATTTTTATAGCATAAGCCAATGAAAATAACGCTGACACTTGATCAGAAAATGCTTGATGATTAGGATTACTAATACCATCAATCATAATAAATTGTTGAGCAGGCACTTCTATCACCATTGGTGTTTGTTTCATTCCATATACTTCTTTTTCATGTTTTCTCCACTCATATTTCATATATCATCTTCCTTTCAAGACAATTATACAAAACAGAACTTGACACCATATGTCATGTGTTATATTTTTCTTGTAATTTTTTTAAATGGTTATGCATTTCTTCTCTTATTTCTTGTGGTTTGATAATTTCCACATGCTCACCAAAAGATAATATATAAGAATAAAGAACGTGATTATGTGGGAGTGATGTTTCTACTAATAAATAATCACCTTTACCTTGCAATGCATAAACAGGAATACCCGCACCACTCAAATTATCAATATCACGATAAATCGTTCTCACTGATACTTCAAATTCTTGTGCTAATTCAACAGCTGTTGCTTGTTTATGTGCCAATAAATAATATAGTATTTTAAAAAGTCTACTTTCTTTCATTTATCTTTTATCATTCCCTATCTTTATTCTATCATTCATTATAAACATTTTACTTTATCTATCATTGAATGTAAAATAAAAGAAAAAGGATATTTCTATATGCCTACTCTTATTATTATGCGTGGTAATTCTGGAAATGGAAAATCCACTCTAGCAAAACTATTACAAAAAAATTAGGAAGAAACACTTTACTTATTTCTCAAGATATGGTTAGACATGAAATGTTATGGGTTGGAGATGGTAAGAATAATTTATCCATCCCTCTCCTTACTGAATTGATTCAATATGGTTTTTAGCATTGTGAATATACTATTTTTGAAGGTATTTTCAATAGTAACTGGTATGAACCATTATTTCAAATAGCTTTACAACTTTATCAATCAGATATTTTGGCCTATTATTATGATCTTTCTTTTGATGAAACTTTAAAACATCATCAAACAAGGGATAAAAAATTGGAGTTTGGAGAAAAGGAAATGCGTAGATGGTGAATAGGAAAAGATTTACTTTCCCAAATAAATGAATATATATTTGATAAAAATATTTCTATTGATTCTGCTTTGCAAATTATATTTAACCATCTTCAAAAAGATATAGCCATAACAAAAGATTCGCTATAAATGATAACGAATCTTTTTACTTAAAATATTTAATCTAAATCTTCTCCATTAGATTTAAAGACTTTAGAAACCCAATAGAATGATTTTTTAGGAATACGTTTTAAATCTCTAATATCTTTATTTGTTCTATTAACATAAACAAAACCATAACGTTTATCCATATTACACATACTTGCTAGAATATCAATTGGTCCCCATGTAATATATCCTAAACATGGTACACCTTCTTCAAACATCGCATTTTCCATTTCTCTAATATGATCTCTATGATAGTTAATACGATAGTCATCTTCAATTGTTTTTCCAGCAGCTAACATGGCATCAACTTCTTCTTGAGTCATATCTTCACGCCAACCTACACCATTTTCTAAGACAAAGACAGGTAAATTAGAACGATTGTGTAAATCATTTAATGTCCATCTAAATCCAATTGGATCAATTTCCCATCCCCATTCATTAGCTTCACAATGAGGATTTTTAATAATATGTTCATTGACAACTTCATGATATGGTCTATCTAAATCAAATTCACCTTCAGTAATTGTATTAGAACGATAATAACTAAATGCAATATAATCTACTGTATATTTTAATAATTCTTCATCTTCTTCTTCAAAATGAGGCATCCATCCTCTATTTTCAAGATATGCCACCATATAATCAGGGTATTTACCTTTCGCAAAAACATCAACATGGAAACCATTCATATATTGATAAGCTTGCCATGCAAATAAATTATTTTTAGGTGTATTTGTGTATGGATAAATATTTGTTACAGCAGCCATACCACAGAACTTAGCATCAGGTTGTAATTCTCTTAAAGCTTTCACAGCTTTACAGTGAGCAATGAAAACATTATGATTCACTTGATATAAATGTTTTGCTTCACTGACACCTTCAGGAATTTCTTCAGCATTAGAAACTCTTAACATCATGCCATGTAAATTTTGTTCATTGAAACTCATCCAATGTTTCACACGATCTCCAAATCTTTCAATACAAACTCTCGCATATCTTTCAAAGCAGTCCACAACATAACGAGATGCAAACCCATTATAATTTTTAACCAAATGATAAGGCATATCAAAATGAACTAAAGTAATCATTGGTTCAATACCAGCAGCCAATAATTTATCAATTAATTCATTATAAAATTTCACACCTTCTTCATTAACAGGTTCATCCAAAGTTCCATTAGGAATAATTCTTGACCAACAGATTGAAAAACGATAAAAATTAAATCCCATTTCTTTCATTAATGCAATATCTTCATCATAGCGATGATATTCATCAATTGCTACATTCCAATCAGAAAATTCAGGATTCATAGGTCTCACATCATAAATACAAACACCTTTTCCTCCTTCATTTCTTGCTCCTTCAGTTTGGAATGATGATACTGAACCACCCCAATAAAAACCTTTTGGCATTTTCTTTTCCACTATAATTTCCTCCTTTTTCCTCTATCTTTTATTTTATAACAAATCGTTTTAAGAGTAAATGAAGTCTACTTAATTTATAATGAAGTTTCATAAAACTCACTTTTTATTCATATAATATGAAACAATGTTTCATAAAAAAGATTGTCCGTTAAGACAATCTTAATCTATTATTCAAATTCTTTTGTACGAGCAACTTCTCTGATCCAGTTTGCTGATTTCTTTTCTTTACGTTTATATCCATCATCAAGACAAACTCTAACAAATCCATAACGGTTTTTAAAGGCATTACACCAAGACCAGTTATCAATAGCTCCCCAATAATGATAACCTAAACAGTTAGCTCCATCTTCAATAGCTTTTGCAATCCATTCCAAATGATCTCTAACAAATTCAATACGATAATCATCTTGAATCACACCATTTTCATCCATGAATTTTTCTTCACCTTCAACACCCATACCATTTTCAGAAATAAAGAAAGGTAAATCAGGACATTCTTTTTTAATTTTCATACCAAAATCATAGATTCCTTTAGGATAAATTTCCCATCCACGATGAACATTCATTTTTCTTTCTGGCCAGATATATGGTTTTGAAATACATGGTAAACCATTTTCATCAAATTTTGAATCAGGTGCTTGAACACGTGTTGGTTGATAATAGTTAAATCCTAACCAATCTACTTTTCCCTGTGCTAAAATGGCTTCATCTCCAACACGACGATTCAATTCTACTTTCCAATCATTTTCAACAGTATCTAAAACATCTTCAGGTAAATGACCATGAGCCACAACATCTAACCACCAACGATTGTGTAAACCATCTGTCATTCTCACTGCTTCCAAATCTTCTGGAGTCGGATTTTCTTTTGTATAAGGTGGTGCAAAACAGTTAATCATACCAATTTTAGCATCCGCTCTTACTTTTCCTTCTTTTTGAAGTTTTCTAAAATTCATCACAGCTAAACAGTGAGCTAAAGTAATATTGTACTGTACATTAATAGATTGTTTAAAATCTTTTTGATATGGATACCATACACCATGTAAAAATTGTTGTTCAGGTTCAACAATTGGTTCATTAAATGTAAACCAATATTTAATCTTATCACCAAATTCTTCCATTGCTTTTTTTACAAAATTTGCATAGGCTTCAACAACTTCACGATTTTGCCATCCACCACGTTTTACTAAATATTCAGGCATATCAAAATGATACATATTCATAAAAATATCAATACCATTTTCATTCGCACAATCAATTAATTGATGATACCATTTTGCTCCTTCTGGATTAATATTTCCATCTTGATCTAATAATCTAGTCCATTGCATTGATGTTCTAAATGATTCAAAGTTCATACTTTTTAATAACTTGATATCATCTTCATATTTGTGATACATATCATTTCCTACATAAGAACCGACATTATTATGGAAAGCATTAATTTCCATATCAGAATACATATCCCAATAAGAACGAAGTCTTCCTCCTACATTATAACTTCCTTCTGTTTGTGGTCCAGACATTGCTGCACCAAAGAAAAAATCTTTAGGTAATTTCATCATTGATAAGTCCTCCATTTCTTTTACAATTGCATTTTAAAAGATATTGACTATAGAGTAAATATCTTTTTGTTACTTTATAAAATAGTTTCATAATTTATATAAAATGCATCATTAATATGAAACTATGTTTCATAAAATATTAATATTTATAAATTCTTGGCAAACGAGGACTTAAACAACATAAAATTTCATTAGAAATCGTTTGAGTCTGTTTGGCTAATGTTTCAACATCTTGTCTGATTTTATCTTCTCCAATAACAGTCACTATATCTTCTACTTGTATATCAGTTATATCACTGACATCTATCATCATCTGATCCATACAAATACGTCCTATAATAGGAGCATACTGTCCATTGACTATCACATGTCCCTGATTAGAAAGCAGACGTGGTAAACCATCACCATAACCGATTGGCACAACAGCTATTTTCATATCATGTTGAGCTTGAAAGCTACGACCATAACCAACAGTTTCATTTTTCTTAATTTCTCGTATCAACACAATCTTTGATTTTAATGAAAGAACTGGTTTTAAAGAACAAATAGTTTGTTTAGGAAATGACGAATCTACCCCATACATTAAAATTCCCATTCTGACATTGTCAAAACAATATTGAGGATAATGTAATAAACCATAACTACTTAAAAGATGTGCTTTACCAATGTCATAACCTGCTTTTTGAAGTTGTTGAATATTATGTAGAAAAGATTCAATTTGTTGATATGTATAATCTTGACGTTCTGGAGTGATTTCATCACAAACACATAAATGTGAAAATACTCCTGTGATATGTAAATAGGAATATTCAAAAATCCTCTTGAGAGTTTCTAAACTTTCTACACCTAGACGATGCATGCCTGTATCAATGGCAAGATGAACTTGAATGTGGACATGTTGTTGTTCTAAAAGATAGGCATAATGATCATCAATCAATGTCTGTGTTAAATGATAATGTCTAATCTCTTCAATATTTTGTGGATCTGTATATCCCAATATCAATATTTCACCCTCAATATGATGTTTTCTTAATATAATGGCTTCTCCTAGTGTTGCTACTGCAAACTGTTTTATACCTATAGCATTTAATTCCTGACAAATACGTATCATTCCATGACCATAAGCATTTGCTTTCACAACAGCCATAAATTGTTCCTGAGTGTCAAGAAAACGACATAATTGTTTTACATTATATCTTAACGCTGATAGGTCAATCTCAATCCAACTTCTATGACTATCGCTATACTTTTCTACCATATCCATTTTTCCTTTCCAATAAATAAACAATCATGTAAGCCACACCAAATGAACCACAAACAACAAGTAAAAATTGAATAAAATTATTATCTACAAAGACCATGAGATGTGTAAACTTTCCTATCATCCTTACCACAACAATCATCAATGGATGAAAGATATAAACATATAGGGATAATTTTTGACAAAGCGGATGTCTGTTGCCCTGATATTGAATACATAAATAAAATAGACAAAAACAAACAACAGGTAAAAATACATACATCGCATCATGTCTTATTGAAGTCATTGTATGCAATAACAAAGATTCGATAAACATACATACAAAACTTATACAACCCGTAAAAATAAATGTCTTTTGATGAATAGAGTATTCTTCACTTATAACACTTCCCAGCATTAAAAACATAGGCGCAAAAAACAAACCATTTCTGGTATAATCCATATATACAAATAAATAATCATAAAAGGTTTGTAAAGCTGGTATATGAACAATCATGCCATAATAACTATCACCCATTAATCCAACTATATATAAAATCACAACAATTCCCCATGCTAGTAGTACTAGCCCTTTTTTCAAGAGAAGAACAATGATCAGTCCTACTATAACTGCTGGAAAATACCATAAATGGTAAAATGTACCATCAATGAATAAATCTTTTATGACTTCTAAGTATAAATGTGGTTGCGTGAAATAATGATTATAAAGCATTAAAGGAATATAAATCATAATGGCATAGCCATACCATTTCAATAAAGAAAGAATTGTTTTTTTGATATGCTTATAAGTAGGATAACCATATTGAAACAAGAAAAATGATATCACCATAAAAAAGAATGGAGCCGCGATCCTACCCACAACCCGTGTACATATAAAATCTAAAAAAGGTGAAATCGAGGCAAATGGATAAATATGAATAGCGATAACAAAAATAGCTGCTATCACTCTTAAAAAATCTATCACTGGATAACCTTTTTTCACACTTGTTTCCTCCAGACTGTCACAATAAATCCATCATGATTATTTCCAGACACTTGATAGAGTGCTTCATTTTTTAAAGCTATAACAGTTTTCTCTTGGATCATTGGTACATAAAAAATTTCAAATAATTTATTTTTAATCACATAAATATATGGTTGATAAAGAGAATATTGTTTCAAAAATTGATGATATTCTTCCAGACATAAATTCTCTTTTTGCATAATATATGAGTGAGGAAAACCAACATAACGAAAATGCCATGATTCTCTAGCTATATGCGTATGCTTTTCTTTATCTTGAGGATATCTTTCAATAAAACCATAATCCTTGCAAATATCACGAAATTTTTTAGCAATTCCATCATATGGAAAATCAGGACAAATCATATTTTGTTGATCATGACGAATAGATAAATCAATAGCCAATCCTGTTTCATGTTCACTATGTCCAGCTTTCGCGACATATTGTTTGGTCCATACTCTACCATTTTCTTTACAAGATCCTTCGTAAAGCTGTTGTTGTTCTTGAAAAGTACGATAAGCACTTGTCAACACAATTTCATCTTTTAATCCTAATTTACAAAAACATTGTTTCAATAAATAACTGACTGTTTTTTGATTCTGATATGTTGAATCCATCCATGATTCTAATTGAATAACTGGTAAACGCACTGGATATTGATCATTAACAAGAATCAAATTTCCCCGATAAATATCTTTTTTATATAGTTCTTTGATTTGCATTTTGCATCCCCATTTCTATCAATTGTGTTAATAATTCTTGAAAAGAAATCCCCTGTTTTTCCATCATCATTGGATAACGGCTATGAGCCGTAAAACCTGGTATTGTATTGACTTCATTAAAAACAAATTGCTGGTCATTTGTTAAAAACATATCCACTCTAGCAAACACACGACAACCTAAAATACGATAAATATTTTGAGCCAGTTGTTGTGCTTGGTTTTCTAAGGCCGGACTAATACGAGCAGGTACATGAATTTTTGATGTTTCCAAGGTATATTTTTCATCAAAATCAAAGAATCCTGAACTTAATTCAATTTCATCTACACGTCCTGTCAAAAGCGTATCATTGCCCATCACAGCACAACCAATTTCAAAACCTTTCACTTCTTCTTCAATCAAGACATGTAAATCATGTAAGAAAGCTTTTTGAATCGCTTTATCTAACTGCTCAAAACTTTCTAAACGACAAATACCTAAAGATGATCCAGACCTAACGGGTTTAACATAAATAGGTAATTGTAATTGAAGAATCTGATTTTTTTAAAAACATATTCTTGCCATCCATCTATATAAACACTTTTGGGAACACGAATACCTGCCCCTTTTACAAGTTCATGTGCACGATACTTATCCATACATAAAGCTGATGATAAAACATCACAGCCAATCAAAGGTATACCTGACAACTGAATCACCCCTTGAATCGAACCATCTTCCCCATTTTTTCCATGTAATATAGGAAACACAGCATCTATTTTGACTTTCTGAATATTTTGATTTTTAATTTCTAATACACAATTTTTAGAAAAAATAACTTCTTTTAAAGCCGCATTATTCCATTGATTATCTCTTATCAAGGTTATATCACCCTCAAAATGTTTCCATTCACCTTGTGATGTAATCCCAATCATATAAACATCAAATTTTTCTTGATCAATATGCGATAAAACAGAATAGGCTGATTCTAATGACACACTGTATTCACTTGATTGACCTCCAAAAATGACTGCAATTTTCTTTTTCATCTTTTTATCCTCCATAAATAAAAAATTTTCTATTTTGATAAATTCATTCTATCAAAATAGAAAATCTTCTTTTTAAATATTTCCCTATCTTCCACTTACGATTTCATTAATAAATTCTTAAAATTTTCTTACAACTGAGGTAAAAAGACATCAAAAATAATCTTTTCATCATAACTTTGAACTTGAATTGTTCCTTGATGCTGTTCAATGATTGCTTTAGAAATAGAAAGCCCTAGCCCTGCTCCACCTGTTTTCGTTCCACGTGATTGATCCAATCGAAAAAACTGTTCAAAAATATGATCAAGCTTTGCTTGTGGAATCGTATAGCCACTATTTTCAAAAACAATATGATAACCTTGTTTTTCTTCTGTCAATTGAATATGGATTGTACTATTTTCAAAACAATAGTTTACAGCATTTTTCAATAGATTATCAAAAACACGTTGCATTTTTTGTACATCACATTTGATAGCCAATGATTTTGGTGCTTGTAATTCACAGTTGAGATTCTTCTCTTGAAACATTGGTTTAAATTCATAAATGAGTTGTTCCAACATTCTCACAAGATCAATTTGAGAAATTTCTAAAGCTTGTTGTGTTAAATTAAAACGTGTGATTTCAAAGAACTCATTGATTAAATCTTCTAATCTTTGTGCTTTATCCAAGGCTATTTCTACATAATGATCATGAGATTTTTGAGGAAGTTCTTTTTCATCTTTAAGAATCATCAAATATCCAATCATTGATGTTAAAGGTGTTTTTAAATCATGTGCTAAATAAACAATTAAATCATTCTTTTTTTGTTCAGCAACTTTTGCTGCCTGTTCATTAAATTCAATTTCAGATTTGATTTGATTCAATAAATCATTCAATTCTTTTAATTCATCATCTTCTAAACGAATGGCATATGTTGAACGATTATTGATTTCTTGAATACCATAAGCCAGTTCATCTAAATAGGTATAGGGTTTTCTTAATTCAAAAAAGACAATCACAAGATAACCACATATTAATAAAACGGGTAATAAAATAATCAAACCATTTTGAATCAATATCAGGAACTCATAAATTGGATTACTATTATACCATGTTATTCGAGATGCCAATTGCCACCCAATCACAATCACACCTAATAATCCAAAAGTATAGATAAAAGCATAAATAATAATACGTATCATAGCTTTTCTTAATAATTGTTTTGATTTATTCAATTTGATACCCCACTCCCCATACTGTTTTAATAAATTTTGGTTTTTTTGTTGATTCATTTAATTTTTCTCTTAAACGAGCAATATGTGCCATAACTGTATTATTATTATCAATATACTTTTCTTTCCACACAGCTTCAAATAGCTCTTCACTTGAAACAACTTTTCCCTGCTTAGAACATAAATACCATAAAACATCAAATTCAATCGGTGTTAAATCTATGAGCTGTCCATATAAATAACATTTATGTGTTTCCTTATTAATGCTTAAACCTCGAATATCATATTCCGTAGTTTCTTTTGTCTTTGTCATTGTATTATATTTTTTATAACGTCTCAGCTGCGTTTTAACCCTTGCTACAACTTCTAATGGATTAAATGGTTTTGTAATATAATCATCAGCTCCTAGTGTCAATCCCATAATTTTATCCAAATCTTCAATTTTTGCGGTTAACATCATAACGGGAAAGAAATAATGTTCTCTTATTTTTTGACAAATCTGGAAACCATCAATATCAGGGAGCATAATATCTAAAATAGCCATGTCGATGGGATGATTATCAATGCATGATAAAGCATCTTGTCCATTATTCAATTTATAAACTTCAAAGCCTTCATTGGTTAGATAAAATTCTAATAAATCAGCAATTTCCTTTTCATCATCAACAACAAGTATTTTTTCATTCATTATATTCACCTCTTTTTCATTCATCCCACTCAAAATGTTCTTGTCCTGCTCCAATTTCAAAATGATATTTTACTATTCCTAAATCAATACGTGTATAAAAACCACGCTTAGCTTTTAAAAAGACTTTATGATGATTGTAAGACAATTCAAATTTTTGTTGATTTAAAGCAGTTGGTGCTAAAAGGGCATAAGTCACCCCATTGCAAAACCAATCAGGCAACTCTTCATCACTTTTCACAACATCCTGAATAGTTTTACTACGATGTGGTTTTCCTTGATTGGCGCCATAACCAATTGTAATCACAGCCACTAACTTTTCATCTGGTTCTATTTGCATACGAGAACGCATTTTCTTATATGTGAGAACTACCCAACATGTATTGAATCCAAGCTGTTGTGCAAATAAAACAAGTTGTTCACCATAATAACCACATTTTTCTTCTAAATCTTTGCTTTTCTTTCCCACTAAGGCAATATAGTTTTTAACGCCTTCAAACTTTCCATAATGAGCCATTTGACTCTGAAAAGCTTTAGGTTCATTTGTTATGAATTGAATATGTAAACCACTTTTTGATTACACTCCTGAATTTTTTCTTTCAATGCTTTTATATCTTCTATAGCCAAAGGTTGATCTAAATATTGACGAACACTATGTCTTTGTTTGATTACTTCTTTTAAATCCATAAATACTTTCTCCTTTTTTGTTCTTATTTATTTTACCATATTTATAGCTTCATATAAAACTTTAAAATGTAAACTTCTATGAAACTTTGTTTCATGATATAATAGTTTTGGTGATAAGAATGAGTATAATGACACAATTAGAATTTGAATTAGAGTTTTCCCAATCAGAAAAACAAATTGCCAGATATATTTTAAATCATGGTGATGATGTTTTAAGTATGTCGGTGAAAGATTTAGCCAAACAGACATACGCCTCTCCTGCTACTATTGTAAGACTCTGTAAAAAATTAGGATTAGAAGGATATAATGACTTTAAAATTAAATATTCGGCTGAATTACAATATGATTTGCATCATACTAATCGTATTGATGTGAATTTTCCTTTCCAGCAAAATGATAGTTATCCAATGATTTGTCATAAACTTTCTTCTTTATATCAGGAAGTGATAGCTGATACGATTAAATTGATTGATTTTTCGATGTTAGAAAAGATTGTTGAATTGCTTTATCATAATAATCATATTGATATTTATGGTTCTGGAAACTCCCTTTTAGCAGCAATGAGTTTTCAACATAAAATGATGCGTATTTCTCGAAATGTGAACTTAAAGATCTTACATGGAGAACAGATTTTTCAATCCTATAATTCCAATACAGATCATATTGCGATGATTATTTCTTACTCAGGAGAAACTAATGAAAATATTAAAATTGCTAAAACACTTAAAGAAAAAGGCACACCTATTATTGTTTTAACCTCAATTGGTGATAATCGTTTATCTCATTATGCCAATTATATTTTAAATATTGGTTCAAGAGAAAAAATCTTTACAAAGATTGCCCCTTTTGCATCACAAATTTCTATTGAATATTTATTAAATATTATTTTTTCATGCATCTTTCAAAAAGATTATGAACAAAACATCCAAAATAAAGTTGATCATGATAAAAAGAATGATTCCAGACATCCATTATCTAGTCCTGTCAGTGATGAAAGAAAATAGTTTCACAATATGAAAAAAATCTTGTATACTTTATTTTTTGATATGATAAAATCGCTATATAAGGAGGAAACAGCAATGAAATCTTTACAAATGAAATATAACTTTTTACATATTCTTTTTTGGGTATCTTATTTATCTATTTATGGCTATATTGCAATTTTCTTACAGTATCGTGGCTTAAGCAATACTGATATTGGTATTGTCAGTGGTGGAGGTGCTATTTTATCCATCTTTTTGTCACCATTTATTTCATCTTTGCTTACAAAAATTCCAAATTTAAGTATTAGAAAATTAATTCTTATTTTATATATCATTATGTTTTTCATGTTTATCAGTTTATATTTTATAACGAGTCCTTTGGTTATTATTATGTTATTTTATATTTTATTATTGAGTTTGGTTGTTTCTATCGTTCCATTTTTATCAATGATTTGTATGGATTATTTAAAAGATGGACAATATATTAATTTTGGTATATCACGAGGATTAGGCTCTATTTCTTATGCTATTGGAGCTGTTGTTGTGAGTCGATTGATTGAATGGTTAAATCCAACCGTCATTATTTATACCCATTTATTATCAGGTTTTTTATTGTTAGTGGTTTTATTTTCAATGCCTCCTTATCAAATACAAGAACAAAATCAACAAGAACATCAATCTTCTGCCTTTACAATCATCAAAAATTATCGTATTTTCTTTATGATTCTCGTTGCTTTTGCTTTTATGTTAGCAGCCTCTACAACTTTATCAACTTATTTAATTAATATTGTTAAAAACTTAGGTGGAAGTACATCATTATATGGGATTGCTGTCTTTTGTATGGCTGCCAGTGAAATGCCAGTCATGTCTATAACCTATAGATTATTAAAAAAATATCGTGCTGAAACACTTATTTTAGTGAGTGCAGGATTTTATTTAATAAGGAATTTCACTATCTGTCTTGCACCATCTTTACCAATCTTACTGATTGGAATGATGTTTCAAGGATTCTCTTATGGTCTTTTTACAGCTACAATCACTTATTATGTAAATGATTATTTAAAAGAAAGTGATCAGATGATGGGACAAACATTGATTGGTATGATGTCTACTGGTTTAGGTTCTGCCGTCGGTAATATTTTTGGCGGTGTTTTACAAGATACATTTGGGTTAAGTAGTATGCTAATTTTTGCTGGTACGATGACACTAATAGGTTTTCTAGTCATGTTTTTAACATTAAGAAAGAAAGTCGGTTTATCAAAAAGACCACTTATTAAATCATATGAAAAAAGCTAATGCACAAAATTAGCTTTTTTCATATTCTAACTGATGAAATAATTCTAAAAATTTTTTTCAACTTCTCGATAATCTTTTTCTTTTAAATCTGGTTGTATCTTTAATGTATCAACAGGTTTTGTTTGATTGTTCATCAATTCATATAATTCATGTTGAAGCATTTCATCATCAATTCTTTTGATTATCTGTAAATCATCAAATAAAAGATAAAGATTATATTTTTGAAAAATCACATTCATGATTTGTGTTTCAATTTGTAAATACAAATCAAGATACTGTTTAACAGGACGAATAATATCACAAAGATAGGCTTCACTGGCATCATGTAATAAACAGCCTAAAACAATATCGTGACGATACCCTCGACTCATTGCTTCTTTGGCACAGTTGATACTATGTTGTGCAACAGAGTAAAAAGTATTCAAATGTCCACCGCCACGGCATAATAAACTCAAAGCGTGTGCGATATCTTTAATATTTATATCTGTTTCACAAATTTTTAACGGATCAATTTGCAAACCTGTATATGTATGCATTTTTGGTGTCATATTCCCATCCTTTCTTTAGAAAACATCTAACTAAAAATTGTCCAATAACCTTGTATAACAATCACAACAATAATCACTGGTAAGATATATTTAAGATAAATGCGTGACCATCTTGGAAAAACAATCCCCTTACCTGCATTTGCTTCTTCTAAAAAGGCATCAAATCCCCAGCCATATCTTGATGTACAAAAAATAAGATAAGCTAATGAACCTAAAGGCAAGAAATTATAAGTGACTAAAAAATCTTCTAAATCTTGTACAAAAGTTCCTGGCCCAAAAGGATTAAAATCAGCAAAGATATTATATCCTAAAGCACAAGGTAAAGATAAAACAAGAATAACAATCAAATGAATACTTACAGATTTTTTTCTAGTCCAGCCAAAAAGATCAATACCAAAACAAATCAAATTCTCAAATACAGCAATAATTGTTGATAAGGCTGCAAAAGCCATAAACAAGAAAAACAAACATCCCCAGAACTGTCCTAACCACATCTCATTAAAAACACTTGGTAAAGTGACAAAGACAAGTTTAGGACCACTTTCTGGATTTACACCGAAGCAAAACATACTGGAAAGATAATTAACCCAGAACAAAATGCAACAAGTGTATCAAGTGTACAAACACTAAGCGTTTCTCCAAATAAACGTCTTTCTTTACCAATATAACTACCAAAGATGGCTATGGCACCAATACCTAAACTCAAAGTAAAAAAGGCTTGTCCCATAGCAGCAAAAATCACTTCTAATAATCCATGTTTTTGAATCATCTCAATTTGTGGTATTAAATAAAATGCCAACCCCTTGCTTCCACCTGATAATGTGATTGCACGAATAACCAAAACAAAAATAATGCTGACATCATGATTTTTGTCATTTTTTCAACACCTTTTTGAAGACCCATTGAACAAATACCAAATCCCAATAGAACAACAAAAAACATCCAAAAGACTTGTAAAAAAGGATCTTGTAAAGACTGATCAAAGATTTGTGCTACCGATGTTGGAGAAACACCTTGAAACTCCCCTTTGAACATTTTTACAAAATAAGAAATCATCCAACCACCTACAGTTGTATAAAACATCATTAAGACATAATTATCCAATGATTGAAAATAACCAAACCATCGCCACCATTTACGTTCAGGGGTCAAGGTTTCAAAAGCTTTCACAGCACTTTTTTGACTGGCCCTACCTACCGCAAATTCCATTGTCATAATTGGTGCACCCAATATCACCAAAAACAATAAATAAATCAAAACAAAAATGGCTCCACCATATTCTCCTACGATATAAGGAAAACGCCAGACATTTCCTAGTCCAATAGCACAGCCAGCAGAAATTAAAATAAATCCAAAACGTGATGAAAATTTTTCCCTTTCCATAAATCGTTCTTCCTCCACATAGATTTATTTTACACTGTTTCCAATTAAAAGAAAACAAAAAAGGTGATGAAATCTATCACCACTTTACTTTATCATCATTGATTAAACAAATGTCTTAATATATTTACTTATCTCACGCTCAATATTAATGAATTTAATAAAAATAAATTAAGGCAAAGGAATATTAATACCACCAATAATCATATCTTCACTAAAAGAAAGACCAATATAAATAGAATCATCCTGAACAGATACAAGCTGATACCATTGATGATCTTCTTCTTTTAAATAATCAATGCCTCCACCCATAGCAAAACCAATACCACTTAAAACAATACCCATTGTCATCAAAAAACCAAATGCTATTAATAAAATACGACTGATGAATTCATTTTTTAACATACGTAACCAACCTTTCTTAACATTAAAATAAAGATATTTTTTGTCCATTTTGCAAGTTGAATAGATTTTTGTGTAATAACATGATATGTTTTCATCGTAAGCCAGATTCCCAGCATCCCAATACCACCAAAAATAGCACTGACACCTAATTGAGTTATACCGAGTGCCATACTCTTAACAAAAAGTGGAAATGTTCCAAAAATCCCAATGATAAAACAAATAACTCCCATGACTGTTAAGATAATGGCAACAAATGGAATCAACCATATACACATATATGCACATAAAAGTAAAATGAGAAAAGTCGCTAATAGACTACCCCATAATGGAAATGTCAAAACCAAAGCGATAATCAAAACAATCGAATGACTTTTTTGAATCGGTTTCATTTCAATGATTTCATCGCTTTCTTTCATTTGGGCAACTATATCTTCTAATTTTCCCAACTTATGAATAGCTTCTTTTTCACTATAACCATTTTCCATTAAATCATCAATCATTTCTTCATAATAAGATACTGATTGCACAACTGTTTCATAGCTTTCTTCTTTTAATGCTTGTGTTAGCAAAGCGATAAATTCTTGTTTAGTCATGTTTCAACTCTCCTTCAATATAATGATAAATTTTTTCTATATCCTGCCATTGTTCCATAAATTCTAATAATCGGCGTTTTCCCAGTTCCGTCATTTGATAATATCGACGTAAACGATGATTGTGTTCAATACTATATGTTGTGACCAATTGTTTTGATTCCAATCTTTTTAAAATAGGATATAAAGTTGATTCTGAAATTTCTATACACTCACTCACATCTTTTACAATTTGATAACCATAAGAATCTTTTTGAACCAGACTGGCTAAAACACAAAATTCTAAAAAACCTTTCTTTAGCTGCGGATCCATTGCAAAACCTCCTTATGCATTATATTATATATTACATAGTATTATGTGTCAACAAATAAAAATGGTGAGTTCCCTCACCATTTTGTCATCTAGATTAATAATTTTCAGCCATTCTTTCAAAATAAGCTTTTGGATAGCCACAAGTTGGACATCTTTCAGGAGCTTCTTCACCTTCATAGATGAAACCACATTGTCTACATTTCCATCCTTTTGGTGCATCTCCTTTAAATGTTTTTCCCTCTTTATAGTTTTTCAATAATCTTAAATAACGTGCTTCATGTGATTTTTCTACTTTACCAACATTTTCAAACTTAATAGCTAATTCTTCAAATCCTTCTTCTCTTGCTTCTTCAGCCATACGTTTATACATATCAGTCCATTCTTCATTTTCACCAGCAGCAGCAACTTCTAAGTTTTCATCAGTTGCCCCAATCCCATGAAATTCAGCAAACCACATTTTCGCATGTTGTTTTTCTTGATTCGCTGTTTCTTCAAAAATCGCAGCAATTTGTTCTAAACCTTCTTTTCTTGCCATTTCTGCAAAGTAAGTATATTTATTTCTTGCTTGAGATTCTCCTGCAAAAGCTTCCATTAAATTCTTTTCAGTTTTTGTTCCAGCATATTTAGATTTCTTTTCTTCTACTTTTTCAAATTGACTAGCTGGAGCTTTACAAATAGGACATTGTTCTGGAGCTACATCTCCTTCATGAACATACCCACAAATTATACAAACCCATTTTGCCATAATTTTTTTCCTCCTTATTCATCTACTTTCATTATACACCCTTTAAAAATTAATTCAATAACTTTTCAATAATAGTAATCATTATTGATAATATTCTATGATTGCTTTTGTCTATATAACCATGTATAATGTGAAATGAAAAAAAGAATGCTGAAAGTAGTGACTTTTATAGCACTAACTATTCTTTTTTACAAAATAAAGAAACGTCGTATTCGGTAACGAAATGACAGTGGAGGTACAAATGAATAAACAAAAAACAAAGAATTTAGCATTGATGTCGCTTTTTATAGCCATTGAGATTTTAATGGTTATGATTCCCTTTTTAGGATTTATTCCAATTGGCCCGTTACGTGCTACTACTTTGCATATTCCCGTTATTATTGCAGGAATCGTTCTAGGAAAAAAACAAGGTGCAATGATTGGTCTGGTTTTTGGCTTATCTAGCTTAGTTATCAATACTATTCAGCCTACTATTACATCTTTTGTCTTTTCTCCTTTTATCAGTGGTTCTTTCTGGAGTATGGTCGTTGCAATTATTCCAAGAGTATGCATTGGATATGTTGCAGGTTTTATTTATGAAAAATTGAAAAAGCACACAATCATCGCAATGGGGCTAGGTGCTTTTTAGGAGCAATGACAAATACAATTCTTGTTTTAGGTGGGATTTATCTGTTCTTTGGTCATCAATATGCTAGTGCACTTGGTATGACCTTTTCAAAACTACTCCCCTACCTTTTAACGCTTATTGCGACAACAAGTTTATTAGAAGCCATTGTTGGAACAATTATTGCGGTTATTGTTTCACGTATTCTAATTCAAATTAAGAAATAAGGTGATCAAATGTCTAAAAAAATAATTATTGGTATAACTGGTAGCATTGCTGCCTTTAAAAGTGTTCAGTTGATTAGTGATTTAGTAAAAAAAGGATATCTGGTTGAAGTTATGATGAGTGAGAGTGCCACGCGTTTTATTACACCTGTTTGTATTCAATCATTAACAAAACGTAAAGTTTATGTTGATACATTCGATGATGAAAATCCTGCCATTATTACTCATATAGATATCGTCAAAGATGCAGATTTATTTATGGTTGTTCCAGCGAGTGCTCATACGATTGCTAAGATGGCTTATGGGATGGCTGACAATATGTTGACAAGTGCTTTTCTAGCTGCAACTTGTCCTAAATTAATAGCTCCTGCTATGAATGTTCATATGTATGAAAATGCAATAACACAAAAAAATATGCAAATTCTAAAAGATACAGGGGTTGTTTTTGTTGAACCAATAGCTGGACTTCTTGCCTGTGGTGATGTAGGAAAAGGAAAGTTGGCTGATGAATCTGTTCTATTAGAAATGATTGAATATATGTTGATGCCTAAAACATTACAAAACAAAAAGATCTTAGTGAGTGCCGGCCCAACGCAGGAAAGCATTGATCCTGTTCGTTTTATTACCAATCATTCAAGTGGAAAGATGGGCTATGCTTTAGCGCGTCATGCCTTTTTATTGGGAGCACAAGTCACATTAATCAGTGGTCCAACATCATTAGCCAAACCTTATGGTGTGGAAGTGATTGATGTTGTCAGTGCAAAAGAAATGCACGATGAAATCATGCAACGTGTTCATGATTATGATTATATTATTATGGCAGCGACTGTGGGTGACTATAGTTGTCAAACAATTGCCCAAGAAAAAATAAAAAAGAGTGATGATACACTCACTTTACAATTACAAAAAAATCAGGATATACTCTACAAAATCGGTCAACAAAGAAGTTCTCATCAAGTTATTTGTGGTTTTGCGATGGAAACTCAAGATTTAATTCAAAATGCTAAACAAAAATTAAAAAAGAAAAATTGTGATATGATTGTTGCCAATCATTTAAAAACAAAAGGTGCTGGTTTTCAAGGAGATACAAATGTTGTCAGTATTTTAACTCCAGATGATATTCAACATTATGAATTGATGTCTAAAAATGAATTGTCTGTTTTAATTTTAAATCAAATGAAACAATGGGAGGATGAAAAATGTTAATTGTTATTGATATTGGAAATACAAATATTACAATGGGAATCTATCATCAAGATGCATTAATTGGGACTTATCGCTTAACTACGAAATTTCAAAGAACATCTGATGAATACGGTTTTATGTTATTATCCTTCTTAAATGCCTCTTCAATATCGACTCAAGATATTGAAGATATCATCATTAGCAGCGTTGTTCCCAAAATCAATTATTCTTTTACAAACTGTATTAAAAAATATTTACACAAAAATCCAATTTTTATTGGTCCTGGTGTGAAAACTGGCATTGATATTCGTATTGATAATCCTTCAACACTGGGGGCTGACCGTTTAGTTGATGCGGCTGGTGCCTACTATACTTATGGTGGTCCATGTTTAGTGATTGATTTTGGCACAGCAACAACTTATGATGTTGTCAGTCATAAAGGTGAATTCTTAGGTGGAGCGACTGCTCCTGGAATTGGTATTTGTGCCAATGCTTTATCTTCACACGCAGCCAAACTTCCAGAAATTGAAATCAAAAAACCTGATCGTATTATTGCTAAAAATACAATTAAAAGTATGCAAGCTGGTGTTTTTTTGGATATATTGGACAGACAGAGTATTTAATTAAACAAATCAAAAAAGAATATCAACAAGATATGAAAGTCATTTCAACTGGTGGATTAGGTAGAATGATTGCTCAAGAAACAGATATGATTGATATTTATGATGCTGATCTCACTTTTAAAGGATTAAAAATTATTTATGATAAAACAAAAAGAAACTTATATGAAAAACAAGGTCTATAACAGACTTTGTTTTTTTAAATACAACATTTTTATAAATAATGCCATCATATATTGTTTATCAAATAAACTCATTAATCTATCCATACCAATCTTATCATGTTCAGGATAAAACAAAAAATGTAAAAGCATTCCCACAATACCACGATTATGCAAATGTTCTAAAATATGCAAATCACCATTAAGAATTCCTGAAAAATCACTCTTTTGATACTCCTGAAAATCCTCTATAATATCATCAACTAACATATCAAAATGATAAGCATAACTAATATCTCTGTCTAACAGTTCACAAATCCAATCTAATAGAACATATAAATAATCCTGTTTAGAGAGCGGCTGTTGAAAATGGCTTTCAAGAAATTGTTGATAAAGATGATCTTTACTGCTATTACTTGTATATTCTCTTATTCTTCTTTCCGTATATAAGACATTTTGATAAACTGTTTCAAACAATGAAGTTTGAAAAGGTAAAAAAGTATAACGATTCCCAACATATTTCTGCATAGTTTTTTGACCTTGAAGATAGCCTAAGCGCATCAAACAATCAAGAGAATCCCTTGAAAAATCCATAAAACCATTCAATGGAACGGGTGGATAAGTATAGTGAATATTTGGGCGATGAAGATAATAGGGATGCTTAACAGGATAAGCCATATCTATAACTAACACTTCATCTGCTCCCATTGCAAAAGCCAAATCAATAGGAACATTATCATAATAGCCTCCATCAATAAAAGATTGATTCGCAAAATGATGAATCGGGAATAAAGGAAAACATGAGGCACTGGCTAATAAATAATCGTAGATATGTTGACGTGGCATTTCTTCTTTAGTGATATATAATGGTTTTAATGAAGGATAATGAACTGTACATAAACCAAAATCAATCGGTGATTTCAATAATTTATCTTCGTTTAGTAAATCTCTTATCAATTGTTTCAATGGACTAATATCTGCACCTTTTTCTTTCACATAAGCTTTAAAAAATGATACAGCAAGATGAGATTGATCTAACATATGCTCCAAATCACCAGCCAAATTAGGTAATCCACCAGCAAAAACATCTTTTTCATCTATACTTTCCCATAAATGCAAAAGAACATCTATATCCTTTTGTGCTAATAAACAGGCATTTAAAGCACCTATAGATGTTCCTGTCACAATCTGATAATCCATTTTGGCTTCATGAATAGCCTTGATAAAACCAGCTTCATAAGCTCCTTTCGCTCCTCCACCAGCTAAAACAATCGCTCTTTTCATGATTCATCACCCCTTTGACTCTCTTTTATCATATGAGAGAACTGTTCTAAATAGACATCAAATTCTTTAAAATCCGTTAAGTGGTATTCCCAGTTAGGTGATCCAATTTGCCCAGGAACATTAAAACGACAATCACTGTCTTTTCCCATGATATCCCACACTGGAATAATGACTTCTTGAGCCTCTAAATCCAAACAATAATGCAAGATTTTTTGATACATCCATGTTTCTGAATAATCTTTTAATAATGTTTCTAACTTTTTATATTCTGCTTTCTTAAGTGTTTTTAACCAGCCATTTAATGTATCATTATCGTGAGTTCCACTATAAACAACGACCTTAGAAAAATCAAAATCTGAGGCATAATGGAATTGAAAAACATACATTCCTTTTAAATGATAATAATCTCTTAATTGATAAACTTCACTTCTTAAATCACCTAAATCCTCAGCTAAAATAGATAAATTCTGAACTTTGGCATATAAAGCATCAAACAAATCATAAGCAGGTCCTTCAATCCATTTTCCAATAACCGCAGTTGGTTCACTAGCTGGAATTTCCCAATAAGTATCAAAAGCTCTAAAATGATCAATGCGTACGCAATCATACATTTGTTGCGATGCTTTCATACGTTCCACCCAGAAAGTATAATCATGTTTTTTTAAATATTCCCAATCATAAAGAGGATTTCCCCATCTTTGACCAAATTTACTAAAATAATCTGGTGGTACACCCGCCACAAAAGATGGTGTTCCATCTTCTTCTAATAAGAAACTTTCACGATTCTGCCAAACATCCGCTGAATCCAAGCCAACATAAATAGGCATATCACCAATAATTTCAATATTTTTTTGATGGGCATAATTTCTTAATTGTTGCCATTGTAAGAAAAAGAAATATTGTAAAAACATATGATAATCCATATCTTTTGTAAATGGTAATAAGGAAAATGTTTGATCTTGCTGAAAATTTTTATATTCTTCTTCCCACTCTATCCATGAACGTTCATGATGATATGTTTTAAAGACTCTAAAAACTGCATATGCATAGAGCCATGACTTGTTTTTTTCAACAAAAGCATAATAATCATCATCAGGCACAAAACGCGAGAAAGCTAATTGATAGTATTCTTGTTTTTGTTTTCTGATTTTTGTGTAGTCAACATATAAATTTTGTGATATTTCTTTTTTACTTCCTCTTCCTTCAACAAACCATTTTGAATAAAAGTATCAAGATCAAGATACAATTCATCTCCTGCGTGACTTGATAACGGTTGATATGGAGAATTACCATAACCTAATGGATTCAAGGGTAAGATTTGCCATATCTTTATTCTTGCTTGAGCAATTTTATCAATAAATTGATATGCATTTTTTCCAAAATCCCCTACTCCATATGCACTTGGCAAAGCTGAAATAGGAAAAAGTATTCCTGTTTTTTTCATAATTTTCACCTAATATCCAATATTTTCTTCAATAATGATAATGTGTATACGATTCTTTTGACCTTGATAACCAAGTTTAACATAACTTGAACAAATTCGTCCTTCACTGAAACAATCCTGACAGCTACCAAGTTTTGTACATGGTGTTTTCTTATTTAAACGCAACGCATTAGCTGGAGCACTATACTCACGAATATGTGTCATCGCTTCTTGTTCATTATTAAAAATTTTATTCAATCCTGCAATCACATAAACTTCACGTGGCCCAAAAATCATTGCAGATACACGATTTCCTCTACCATCAACATTATAGAGACATCCATCCATCGTTAAAGCATTCGTGCTTGTGATAAAAATGTCAGATAATAACCCTTCACGTAATCTCTCATAAACTTGTTCATCAGATAATCCTTCTTCATAGCGATCAATAAACTGAACATCACTTTCTTGAATCAAATCAAGGACACCTAACTTAGTAAGGGTTACACTTCCACCCACTGCTACTTTCTTTTGTGCTATTAAAATATTTTTTAAATAATGATGCAGTTCTTCTTTATTTTTAACAACCATACAACTCATATTATTTTTTTCAAATGCTTTGATTAACTGATTTTCTTTGATATGCAATAATGTTTCATAATTTTTATCCATTTTAATCCCCCTAAATGAGAAAATGTCCAATCTGATAAATAAGCAACGCTACCAGATAAGCCATTCCAGTTTGAAACAATACTGTTAAAATTGCCTGCACCCACGAATGAAGTTCACGTCTCGTTGCAGCAAAAGCGGCAATACAAGGCATATATAAAACTGTAAAAACTAAAAATGTAAAAGAAGATAAAGGTGTAAAAATACCAACCAAAGCTTGATTGAAAGCTGCTGTAGATGAAGACTGTGTTAAAACAGTTAAAGTAGAAACAACTGATTCTTTTGCTGTAATACCAGTCATAAGAGCCGTTGAAGCACGCCAATCATTAAATCCCAGTGGAGCAAAAATAGGTGAGACAAAAGATCCTATGGTTGCTAACATACTTTGTGAACTATCAGATACAAAATCAAATGTAAAATTAAAACTTTGTAAAAACCAAATCACAATGGATGCCATAAATATAATAGTAAAAGCTTTATGAATAAAATCTTTGGCTTTATCTAAAACATTTAAATAAACATTTTTAAGAGTTGGTATACGATAAGCTGGTAACTCCAAAACAAAGGGTACTGGTTCTCCTATAAAAATAGTACTTTTAAGCAATATGGCCGAAACAATCGCAACCAATATACCAATACAATATATTGTTATCATTACAAGCGCTGCCTTATGAGGAAAAAAGCAGCAATAATCATTCCATATATTGGCAATTTAGCACTACAGGACATAAAAGGTGTTAAAATAATAGTCATCTTACGATCTCTATCACTGGACAAAGTACGTGTGGCCATTATCGCTGGTACACTACATCCAAATCCAATCAACATAGGAACAAACGAACGACCAGAAAGTCCAATTTTTCTTAATGCCTTATCCATAACAAAAGCCACCCTTGCCATATAACCACTATCTTCTAACATTGATAAAAAGAAAAATAAAATGACAATGACTGGTAAAAAAGATAAAACACTTCCAACACCGGCAAGAATACCATCACCGACTAAAGAACGCAACCAAAAAGCAACATCATTCTTTTCTAAAAGTCGAATGATCATATCAGAAAATTGACTGATAAGCATATCCATCAAATCCTGTAAAGGCGCTCCTATTAATGAAAAAGTTAAATAGAAAATCAATAACATAATAAAGATAAAAATAGGAATTCCTAAGTATTTATGCGTTAACAACTGATCAATTTTTTCAGAACGAATTTGCTCCTTGGTTTCACTTTCAATAAAAACAGTATGTTGGCAAACATCTTCTATAAAAGAATAACGCATATCAACCAAAGCCGCTTCACGATCTGTTTTTGCTTCTTCCTCCATTTTTTCTAAAATATGCTCAATAATATGACGATCTCCTTGATCAATACGTAACTGATCAAACATATCTTCGTCACCTTCAATTATTTTGGTCACACAATAGCGTAATGGTAAATGTGAAGATTGTACACTTTGTTCCACAATATGAGAAATAGAATGAATGGCCTTATGCACAACACCATGACAAATATCAATATGATGTGATGGTTTATTTAAATTATTTTCAATAGCTGTAATGACATCTTCAATTCCTTCATTTTTACTTGCTGAAATAGGCACAACATCCATTTCTAAACATTCTTTTAAACCATCAATATCAATACTGTTACCACTAACTATAACTTCATCCATCATATTTAATACTAAAATCATAGGAATATTTAATTCCAACAATTGAGTTGTTAAATAAAGATTTCTTTCCATATTCGTTGCATCTATGATATTGATAATTAAACATGGTTTTTCTTCCAATAAATAACGAATAGATACAATTTCTTCTGAAGTATAGGGAGATAATGAATAAATACCCGGTAAATCTATCAATTCCAATTCATCTTTATGCTTTTTAATGAATCCTGTTTTTTCTCTACAGTTACCCCTGGAAAATTTCCAACATGTTGTGATGAACCTGTTAAGGCATTAAATAATGTTGTTTTTCCACAATTTTGATTTCCAATCAAAGCAATTTTTTTACTCATGTTCCACCGCCTTTACTTCAATCAAAGAAGCATCTTCTTTTCTTAAAGTCAATACATAACTTCTTAAATAGACTTCTATTGGATCACCCATTGGTGCTACTTTTCTAATTTTAACCAAAGTATGGGGTGTTAGCCCCATTTCTAATAATCGTCTCCTTAAAAGTCCTTTCCCATTGACTGCAACTATCTGTACCAATGTCTGTGGACTCATTTCATCTAAAGTCATACCCTCACCTCATTACTTATCCATTATAACGCATTTTTTTAACAATGAAAATATGAAAAAGAGTTTTAAACGTAATGTTTAAAACTCTTATCTTTAAAAAAGAATCATATCATCATCAAACACACTTTGTGTTCTTAATTTTTGTTTTTGAATATATTGAACATAATCTAATTCCAAAATATCTTCACCTAAAACAGTAACATTATGTGGATTATCCATGTTATATTCATAGACATAGGCTTGATCTATTTTTTTACCATCTTTATCCAAAATATCCAGACAAACTCTATTATATTCATTATCCTGACAATGTTCACCATAGTAGCTTTCTAGCTCATCCAAACGTTTAAAAGTCTGTTCATCGACATCATACAATTCACCCAAAACCAAGTCCTGTCCTTCTTGTAAAAACGCTGGATATATCACACCAGTAATTGTCATTAAACTTCCTTGAATGTATCCATTACCACAATATACACTTTGATTTTTTAAATAAATATCATAGTTATACATACCTTTTCTTAAAGAACCATATACAAAGACACGTATCATTAATGTGTTGCACCACCTGTTACTTTTAAATCATCCTGTGTTGTAGCAATGACTTCAATCGCCCCAATAAGTGCTTGTACAATTGTATCCAAACTCATACTTGGCATATTCTTTTTATCAACGACCTGTTCAGGTAAAAACGGAATATGAATAAAACCACTTCTTTTTCCTTGATATTTTGTTTCAATCATATGTCTGACACCATATAAAACATGATTACATACAAATGTACCAGCTGTATGAGATACAGATGCCGGAATATGTAATTCCTGAATTTTTGCTACCATTGCTTTAATTGGTAAATTAGAAAAATATGCTGCTGGTCCATCTGGATAGATAGGTTCATCAATAATCTGTTGACCTGCATTATCAGGAATACGACAATCATCAATATTAATTCCAATTCTTTCAACAGTAATATCACTGCGTCCTCCAGCTTGTCCAATTGATAAAATCACATCTGGATCATATTGAGCAATAGCTGCATCTATGACCTTTAAAGACTGATGACAAACCGTTGGTATTTCCAATTTTACAATTTCTGCCCCTGCAATTTCATCAGGCAATTTCTTAACTGATTCAATCGCCGGATTAATTTTTTCTCCTCCAAAAGGATCAAAACCTGTAACCAAAATTTTCATTTCACATCATCCTTTCATTAAAATGCTAAAGCATACATTAAAACAATATGAATTATCAACATCACAATTGCTACAGGGACTTGTGATTTAATAATTGCGTATTTATTTTTGTTTCCAATAATGCTGCTGGCATGATATTAAAGTTTGCAGCCATTGGTGTCATAAGTGTGCCACAATATCCAGCTGTTAAACCTAAAGCACCGACAACAACAGGATTAGCCCCTTGTGCAATCAAGAAAGGAATCCCAATTCCCACTGTTATAACTGAAAAAGCTGCAAATCCATTTCCCATAATCTAATATCCACTATTATATATGAAAATGAATTTTGTTGCAACAAAGCACCTATACAAACCATAAAAAGTTAGAAACTTTTGTCTTTTTTATAAAATTATTTTTGATAATATTTGTATTTTCATAAAATATAATGAAAATTTTATGAGTATTCTCAAAAAGATATTGTATACAAGATTAAAAAAGAGTATAATTTCATTAATTATAAAAAGGGGGATTTTTATGGAAATCAAAATCGAAAGAGCAAAAACATTAAAAGAAAAGCCTGATCAAAATCATTTAGGATTTGGTAAGTATTTTACTGACCACATGTTTATGATGGATTGGGATAAAGACATTGGGTGGCATGATGCTCGTATTGTTCCTTATGGTCCAATTGCAATGGATCCAGCAACAATGGTTTTACATTATGCCCAAGAAACTTTTGAAGGATTAAAAGCCTATCGTAATCCTCAAGGAGATGTCTTACTATTTAGACCAGAAATGAATGCTCGACGTATGATTAACTCAAATAAACGTATTTGCATGGCGGAATTGCCTGAAGACATGTTTGTAGAAGCAGTTGAAGCTTTAGTAAAATATGAACAAGACTGGATTCCAACTGCTCCAGATACATCATTATACATTCGTCCATTCATATATGCCTCTCAGCCAGGTGTTGGTGTTCATCCAGCAAACAGTTATCGTTTTATTATTATTCTTTCACCTGTTGGTGCTTATTATCCTGAAGGTGTAAATCCTGTCAAAATCTGGGTTGAAGATGAATATGTACGAGCTGTCAAAGGTGGCACTGGATTTACAAAATGTGGTGGAAATTATGCTGCCAGCATTGCTGCTCAGGTAAAAGCTGAAGAAAACGGCTATACACAAGTACTATGGTTAGATGGCGTTCATCGTCGTTATGTCGAAGAAGTGGGTACAATGAATGTTATGTTCCTCATTAATGATACGGTTGTTACTGCTGCTTTAGAGGGATCTGTATTACCAGGTGTAACAAGAGATTCTATTATTCATATTTTAAAAGACATGGGATATAAAGTTGAAGAACGTGACTTAAGTATTGATGAACTAATGGAAGCTGGTCGCACTGGACAATTAAAAGAAGCTTGGGGAACAGGAACTGCTGCTGTTATTTCACCAATTGGAGAACTTTGTTATAAAGGTGAAATGATTACAATTAATGATTTCAAGACAGGAACATTAACCCAAAAACTTTATGATACATTAACAGGTATTCAATGGGGTAAATTAGAAGATAAATATCATTGGACAAAAATGGTTAAATAATCCAGATTATTCTGGATTATTTTTTCATAAAAAAACTATCTAAAGATAGCTTTTTATGAACGTTTTTCAATTGGTTGATATTCTTTTAATTCCCCAACATATTTTGTTGCGGGACGAATAATACGATTAGAATACAGTTTGTTTTCAATATTATGAGCAATCCAACCCACTGTTCTTGCAACAACAAATAATAAAGTATAGAGATCACTAGGAATATTTAACATATTATAAACAAGACCACTATAAAAATCAACATTGGTACAAACATGAATACCTTTGCGACGATATATTTCTTGCACAGCTATTTCACCAAAGCGTTTATATAACATATATTCATCATAACGGCCTTTTTCAATAGACAACTCTTTACATTTTTCACTTAAAATTTCACTACGAGGATCACTGAGCGTATATACAGCATGACCAATACCATAAATCAAACCACTGTTATCATTAAAATCTTTATCTAAAATACGACAAACAATTCGCTCTATCTCTTCATTTGAAGCATGAACTGAAATTTCTTCAATAACTTTTTCCATTTGCTGTTTAACGGCTAAATTAGCACCACCATGACGTGGACCTTTTAAAGAACCAATAGCTCCCGCTACCGCTGAATAAATATCTGTTCCTGTTGAAGAAATGACAACATTAGTAAAAGTTGAATTATTTCCTCCCCCATGATCAGCATGTAAAGCTAATGCAATATCCAACGTTTGGGCTTCTTGAGCTGTAAATTGCCCATCAGGTCGTAGTAATGATAAAATCATTTCAGCAATACTTAAATCTTTTTGAACATGATGAATAACCAAACTCTGTTCATCAAAGTAATGAATTTTTGTTTGATATGTATAACAAACAATACTTGGAATTTTAGCTAATAAATTAATACCTTTATTTAATGTTTCAATAATTTCTACATTATCAGGATCATCATCATAACTATACAACATCAAAACTTCTTGTTGGAGTTTATTCATCAGATTTTTTGCTGGAAAACCGAGAATATTGGCTTCCAAATAATGAGTTGGTAATGTATACTGTTCACTTAAAATATTTTTAAATCTTTCAAATTCTTCCTGTGATGGTAAATAACCAAAAAGAATTAAAAAACAAATTTCTTCAAATAAATATCGCTTTTCTTTTTGAGGATAACGAATAATATCTTCTACATTTATTCCACGATAATAAAGACTTCCATAGTCATCCTTTTTTCACCATTTTCCTTTTTATATCCCACAACATCAGATATTTTTGTCAAACCCACTAAAACTCCTGTACCATCTTCATTACGTAAACCTTTTTTACGGAATAAGTCTGATATAATTCATTATCAATTTGATTTTCTATTAATGATTTATCAAAAAAATCTTGAATTTGATTATCCATGCTATTCACCCCTTTTTCTGTATAACTAATAGTATATCATATTTTTGTATAATTGTATACAATTATTTCTTATTTAAATCCATCCAAAATACTGACAAGCGTATTCAATTCCATCATCATAACTTGCCTTCGTTACAAAAGTTGCTTTTTCTTTTAAAGCATCACAGGCATTTCCCATAGCTATACATGTCCATTCTGGCTTAAACATAATCAAATCATTATAGTCATCACCAAATACCACTACGTCTTCTTTTTGTCCACCGACATACTCCAACATTCGTAAAATACCTTCATCTTTAGCATCATGTTGATATGTTAAATATTCTTTCATAAAACGAATATGTCCTAAAGAATTCAATAGTGTCAATTCCTGTTCACGTTCTTGTTCAATCGCAATATATATTTTGTAGTAATCCTTAATATCTTGATATTGTAAAGATGAATCATAAAAATAACGTGTTGGTTCTTGACGATAACCAACCTGTTGAATAAATAGTTCATCATTCATAATAACATCAATGTTATCATTGGGTGAAATTAATAAACCAAAACCTTTTTGATGCGCCTCCTGGCATAAGGCAATGGCTTTTTGACGATCAAGTGGTCTATTTTCAATCAATTGATCATGAATAGTAATTGCTGCTCCACCATTACTGACAATATGATGAAAACCAGCTTTTTTTGCAAATTCTTTTGTTTTATAATAAGCTCTTCCTGTCGCAATACAAACAAAATGCCCTTGTTCTTGCAATTTTTGAATCGTTATTTTAGCGCTTTCTATTAATTCTCCTGTTTGTTTATGAGTCAATGTTCCATCTATATCAAAGAAAAAATACTTTTTATGCATCATTATCTTCCTCCCTTGCTTTATTATATCAAATCTCCACTTTTATGAAAATACTGATATAAAAAACTCATATGCAAAGGCGAAAGGACAATTCCCACAATACCAAAAAAATGTATATGCAAAACCATCGAAACAAGCAATAAAAAAGCTGGAACTTTCATTTCTTTATTCATGATATGGGGTTCTAAAAAGCTACGAATCATATTAATGATGACATATAAACAAAGTAAATAAATGGCTTTTATATAAATACCTTGAAAAATATAAAGAATGATCATAGGAATTAAGATGATCCCAACACCAATAAAAGGAAGACTATCTAATAGACAAATAGCGAAAGCATAAAGAAATGCTGGCTCTATTTTTAGAATAAAAAATGCAATGAGTAATATAAAAAACGTAATCATCATTAAAATAAGTTGGCATTTGATATAAATCCATAGACTTTTTAAAACCTTATTTTTGAGTTGTGCCAATTGATAACAGGTCTTTTTTTGAACTAATTTAAAGAAACAATCTTTCATATCTTCATAATCTAACATCAAAAAGAAAGTTGAAATCACAAACATAAAAAAGGAAAATAAAAAAGATGGTATGGATTTAATAAATGTTGAGGCAAAGGCAATGAGATCTAACATATTTTGATGAATCCAGTTTTGAAAAATGATAACGAAATCTTGTGGCAGAAAAGAAAATATTTGTTGAAAAAGTTTTGTCGTTTTATAAATAAATGGTAAAAAAATAGAATCATAATAGACTGGTAGCATTTGAAAAAAATGCATACATAAACAAAATAAAGCGGTTATACATAAAGCCAATAAAAAGGCAAACAGAAGATAAATAAATAATAATAACGAAATACCGATAGCACTTTTTTGAAGGGGTATGTTCTGTTGAATACGATCAACAATCGGTTTCAATATAAAAAAGCAAAGAATCGCTAAAATAAAAGGAAAAAACAATGAAAACATATATTTTAGAATAATGATATAAAGACATAAACTACATCCAATCACAATATATTTCTTTCGATTCATAGACTCACCTAATCATATATATGTTAAAAAACAAAAAATAAGTCCTTTCAGACTTATTTATACAAATGATGACATAAATCGACATTTTTCTTATTTTCATGATGTTAGAATAAATATGGTGAGTAATAATGTACATATATGATATAACACATAATCAATATCAATTTCCAATCTTAGATCCAGATTTTTCCTATCAACATATAGATTATCAAAAAAATCTTTATCCTTTTTTTAAACAACTCCACATTCCCCAATCCGTTCGCTTTTTAACAGGTATTTATATTGAATTTCAAATTATACCTTACCTGATTGAAGAATATCCTCAACTCTATTTTCATGTTTCTAAGCATCTCATGGAAAAAATGAAAGAGTATTTTGATTTCGGAGATGTTAGTCTTTATTATGAAAGATCTAATTTTTTCTTTATGGTCATGTTTAATACGAACGAAGATTTGATTGAAATAGCATTCATTGATCTTTATCATTATCTACAAGATAAAACTTTTGATTATTTACATAAGAAATGTTCATTTCAAATCAAATGTGGTGCTTATGTATCCACCATTAATATTCATCCTTATAAACTCTTTGATCTTTCAAAGGAACAATGCCAACAAATTCTTTCTAAAACCAATACGCATATTTCCGTTTATAATTTAAAGCTATTACGTTAATGTTTTCCTAGATATTTATAAATATGAACAATACCTCGTTTCAATGCAAACAAAACAAAAGGTGTTGTTGCACAAATAGGAATGATAAAAAGCATCGACACAGAAAATAAAGAATTGATTTCAAAGAAATCATGCATAACCATTAAAATCAAGTAGAAAACAACAGTAATCACACTAGCGACAATAACTCTTAAGCGATTCCAAGGCAGACATACAACAAAAACAACAAGAAAACTAATAAAACCAGCCACAAGATAATAATATGTTGATAATAGACGATCACTAAAATGAAACTGATATCCAATAAAAGTAATCAAAAGCATATAAATAATCATTGTTAAAGCACATGGTAATGCTGTTGAAATAACATGCTTTAAAAAACCTTGTGATGATAATGATGAAGAACGTTCTAAAGTCAATAAAAAGCTTGGTAAACCAATAGCTAATCCACTGATTAAACTTAATTGTAAAGGGGTAAAAGGATAACTCATTTGTAATCCAGCAAAGACAAGACAAAGAACTGTAGAATAAATTGTTTTTGTAAGATAAAGTGAGCTGACTCTTTCAATATCTGCAATAATCGCTCTCCCTCTTTAACAATATCAACCATTGAGGCAAATGAAGAATCCAATAATACAATATGAGCAGCTTGTTTAGCAGCATCACTACCAGCCGCCATCGCAATACCACAATCAGCATCTTTCAAAGCCAAAACATCATTGACTCCATCTCCAACCATCCCTACAACATGTCCATTGGCTTGTAATGCTTTTATAATACGTTGTTTTTGTTCTGGTTTGACACGTCCAAAAACATGATAATGTGAAACAATTTTTTCCATTTCCAAATCATCTTCAGGTAATGTTGAAGCATCAATATAAAGATGTCCATCTTTTAAACCCGCTAATTGTGCCACACGCGCAACTGTAGTTGGATTATCACCTGATAAAATACGAATATCAACATGAGCATTTTCAAAGAAACGTAATGTTTCTTTGGCTTCAGGACGAATACAATCATAAATAACAATCAAAGCCATAGCTTTCACTGCACCAATTTGTGACTGTGAAACATCAATGGAATCCGTTTGTCCTAATAATAAAACACGATATCCTTTACTAGCATACTTTTCAGCCTCTATCAAAAATTCATCATCAGGCATCAGTAAGAAATCAGGTGCCCCTAAAACATAGTTACCTCTTCCCACAATCGTTAAAGCACGCATTTTACGTTGTGATGAAAATGGAATAGAGTTATCAATCTTGACATGATACTGCTTAGAAAAATAATTTTGGAGTGCTAACTGCGTTGCATTGACATCATCACATTCATGAGCCATAACCCCCATTATAAATTCAATATCTTGAAGAGTATGAGAATTAATTGGTAAAACATTTTCAACTTTTAATTCTCCAGTTGTGATAGTTCCTGTTTTATCAAGACACAAAACATCAACTCTTGCTAAAGCTTCGATGGCTTCCATCTCCTGTATCAAAGCTTTCTTACGTGCTAACTTTCCCACTCCAATAATAAATGACAAACTTGTCAATAAAACAAGTCCTTCGGGAATCATTCCAATAACACCAGCTACTGTTTTAACAATAGCGCTTGCTAAATCATTAGGAAAAGCACTACGTTGTGAAAAATATAAAACCAATCCAACAGGTATAATAACAACACTTAATATTTTAATAACTTTTTCAATAGAATCTTTCATTTCTGAAGAAGCATTATTTTTATTTTTTGCTTTATGAACAAGTTTTGTAGAATAATTCTCATTACCCACACGAATAACTTTTGCATAGGCACTTCCAGCAACCACAAAACTTCCTGATAAAAGTTCATCATTTAGATTTTTTTAACTGGTTCTGATTCACCTGTCAATAAAGCTTCATTGACTTCCATCCCATGTGAATCTAAAACAATACAGTCACTTCCTATTTGATTGCCAGTTTCTAAAAAACGATATCATCTTTTACAAGTTCTTCAGTCGGAATAATCATTTCTTGTTGATCACGGATAACTTTTACTTTTTTAACTGTAACAACTGTTAACTGATCTATAATCTTTTTTACTTTTAATTCTTGATATATACCAATAAAAGCATTAATAAAAATAACAACCATAAATGTTAAATTCGTCCAACGTCCTGTTGAAATAATAATAGCTGCTAAAAAGAGATTTAAACAGTTAAAATATGTAAGAGTATGTTCTAATATAATTTGTTTTTTTGTTTTTGAAATATTGTCATGGGATATATTCATCAATCCCTGTTGTACACGTTGTTCAACTTGTTGATGAGTTAATCCCATTAATTTTATATTATCCATTCTATCACCTACTTCTCACTGAATATATCATATTGTTATGAAATATATATGAATATTAACAAAACCATTATAACATAAATAAGACTATAAAAAATAAAAACCTCAAGAATTGAGGTTAATGACAATTGGTGGACCCTGAAGGACTCGAACCTTCGACCGATCGGTTATGAGCCGATAGCTCTAACCAACTGAGCTAAGGGTCCGTATAAAATAAAAAGTGGTATTCACCACTACGATACTTAATGGTAGCGGGGAAGGGATTCGAACCCCCGACCCACCGGGTATGAACCGATTGCTCTAGCCAACTGAGCTACCCCGCCATGTAGTGAATCGTTTTTAAATGAATGGTGGTTCCGGCCGGAATCGAACCAGCGACACGAGGATTTTCAGTCCTCTGCTCTACCGACTGAGCTACGGAACCATAATGGCGGTCTGGACGGGGCTCGAACCGCGACCTCCGCCGTGACAGGGCGGCATTCTAACCAACTGAACTACCAGACCATTTGGTTGCGGGAGAAGGATTTGAACCAACGACCTTCGGGTTATGAGCCCGACGAGCTACCAGACTGCTCCATCCCGCGATATGAAATTAAATAAAATGGCGGAGGTTGAGGGATTCGAACCCCGCGGGACTTTCATCCCCTGTCGGTTTTCAAGACCGATCCCTTCAGCCGGACTTGGGTAAACCTCGCAACATAATGGTGGAGCTTAGCGGGATCGAACCGCTGACCTCCTGCTTGCAAAGCAGGCGCTCTCCCAGCTGAGCTAAAGCCCCATTACAATGGTCGGGAAGACAGGATTCGAACCTGCGACCCCCTGGTCCCAAACCAGGTGCACTACCAAGCTGTGCTACTTCCCGTTAACATAATTGATTGGCGCGCTAGGCAGGAATCGAACCCACAACCTCTTGATCCGTAGTCAAGCACTCTATCCAGTTGAGCTACTAGCGCCTCTTAACAGTGCCATTCAATAGTATCACATTTCATATTCAATTGCAACACTTTTTTTATTTTTTTCAACTCTTTTCAGAGCCGATTTTTATAACTGGTGCCCAGGGCCGGAGTCGAACCGGCACGGATTTTAAGGTCCGCAGGATTTTAAGTCCTGTGCGTCTACCAATTTCGCCACCTGGGCAACGATGGAGGTTCCAGCCGGACTCGAACCGACGATGACAGAGTTGCAGTCTGTAGCCTTACCAACTTGGCTATGGAACCAACTTCCTTAACTCGTTGCTCAAATAGTATATAATATTTTCCACATTTATGCAATACCTTTTTTTGTTTTTTTTATAATTCCCTTACTACATCTCATACTATAAATTATTTTTTCTTCTTTAATTCAATGTTTTTTCGTTTTATAAAAAATCATATTTTTTCACTTTTCTTTCCATAAATATAATCGAGTAGGAGAAAATAAATAATTTTATATTTATTTTCGACCTCTCACACCACCGTACGTGCCGTTCGGCATACGGCGGTTTAAATCTATACTGAAATATGTTTTAACTGATATTGGGCTACCATTGATGGTAGTCCTTTTCTATATAATAAATCATTAGTTATTCTTGTTTGAAGAAATGTACTTGCACATCTTGCATATGATTTTCGACTGTTTGCCCAAGTTTTAGCTTGCCATGGTAATGCCCCTAACTTTCTTAGTTGCTTTTCTCTATTTCCTATGGTTTTCCATTTCTTCCATAAGTACATACGTATCCTAAATCTTATTTGTGCATCTAGTTTTCTACAGACTTTTATAAAATTTCCAATACGGTAATAGTTAATCCACCCATTTACAAGTTGTCTTATCTTAAGTATTCTATATTCCCACGATACTGACCAACTTCTATTTGTTAGTCTCCTTAGTTTTGTTTGCAGTGTTGCGATAGATTTCTCATGTGGTTTTGCTTTCCACATAGATGAAAAAGAGTCATAATAGAATCCAAATCCTAGATATTTAATATCATTAGGTTTGGAAACTTTACTTTTAGTCATATTTACTTTAAGTCCTAGTTTCTTTTCTATGAATTTACTAATGTTTTCCATTACTCTATCGGCGGCTTTACTGCTACCCACTAATATAATACAATCATCTGCATATCGTGTGAATCTTAGTCCTCGTGCTTCCATTTCCTTATCTAGTTCATTGAGAACTATGTTACTGAGTAGCGGACTTAGATTTCCACCTTGTGGTGTTCCTACGACTGACTCTTTATATTCATTATCAATCATAATCCCGCTTACTAGATATTTCCTAATTAGGGATACTATTTCTCCACTCTTTACATCTTTCATGACAAGTGAAATAAGTTTATCATGATTAACTGTATCAAAGAACTTTTCTAGGTCTATATCTACTATCCACTGATAGCCTTCATTCATATATTCCAATGCTTTGATGATTGCCATTTCGCAACATCTATTTGGTCTAAATCCAAAACTATTGTCACTGAATATTGGTTCATAGATAGGTATTAACACTTGGGCTATGGCTTGTTGGACAAATCTATCAAGTACTGTTGGCACTCCTAGATTTCGTATTCCGCCATCGGGTTTGGGTATTTCTACTCTTCTCACAGGTTGTGGCTTATATGTCTTGTTTCGTATACTGTCCTTAATTTCTTCTAGATGTTTATCTAAATAGTCTTTAAGTTCAGCTACTTCCATTCCATCTACTCCACTTGCACCTTTGTTTCGTTTGACTTGTGTAAATGCTAGTTCTAGATTAGTATCACTAAGCATTTCCTCAAGCAATGTGTTATCAGTTTTCATATTTTCGTTACCTCCATTTCTTTCGCTATCCATTATACTCACCTTCCCTACATTCTTCTTTCGGGTCTTCTAGTGTACTCGTCTATCTCCACGGTTTCGTATAATGAAATCAATTCAAAATTCAATAACTGATAGATTTATTCAGTCCTTCGCTCCATGACCATTACAGTCACTTCCTTACTACTACGACTTCTGCTGACTTCTCACTATTCGTTGTTACTGCTGTATCGCTAGTGAGACCTCCCGGGATAAGGTCATATCTCTTTCCTCCCATATATCCGCCACATTTACATATAATAGTCCTATTCCGCAACCTCTTATGACTTCGTGTTGTTTTGCACACTCGTCCCTATTATATGCCTGATGTGATTCGTGTTCCTCGGACCAGGACTTTGCCTCCATCTTCTTTCAGATTCCATCTCACGATAGACACCCTTGATATTGGCTAGTGGTTGGCAGTTGCGACATCGCCCCCCACAGTGGACTTTCACCACCTAGATATATGCCATGCCCGGCATACAAAAAAGAAGATTATTCATGCAATGAAGTCTCTTCTTTCTATTTTTCTAATTTCTCTCGTCGTCTAGAGGATTCTAAAAACTTAGCTTTTAAAGTTTTTTCATCACCATTAGCAATAGCTTGTTTTAACTGATCAAACTCTTTTTCAAATCGTTCCATTGATGCCAATAGATATTCTTTATTGTGGAAGAAAAGTTCTGACCACAAGTCTGCATTAATATTAGCAATTCTTGTTAAATCACGAAAAGAATCTCCAATATACTTTCCAGTTTCATATTTTTCATCATTACTATTCATTAAAGCAACTGCCAATGTATGTGGTAACTGAGAAGTAAATGAAATGATTTCATCATGATCATAGGGACTCATAATTTTGACACTTTTAAAACCTAACTTTCCAACAAATTGACGCATCCATTCAATTTTATCTAATTGATTGAATTCATGTTGAATGACAATATAATTGGCATTATAAAACACTTCTTGACTGGCATAAAGATATCCTTTTTCTCACGTCCAGCCATTGGATGACCACTGATATACTCGACATCTTTATCTATAATAGCCAATGCCTGTTTCAAAAATAAGATTTAATTCCAACCACGTCTGTCACAATACTACCTTTTTTAAATTGATGATTAGCAATAAATTCTAAAACTTTAGAAGGATACAAACAAATAATCGTTAAATCACTTCGAGCAATAATCTCATGTCCATCTTGGTATCCTTCTATAATACACCCCTCAGCCTTTGCCATTTCTAAAGTCTTTAAATCACAATCCACACCATATACATCATATCCTTTGCCTTTCAACGCTTTTACAAAGCTACCACCTATAACACCTAAACCAACAACTGTAATTATCATAAAACAAATCCTTTAAAAAGAAAGGACTAATGTCCTTTTTTCCTTTCGCTAACATTTTTAGCTTATAATCTAATAATTTTTGTGTCAAATCAACATAATACATATGAGGATATTCTAAACGGAAGATTTCATCCCATAATAGACGTTTCTGTTGCTCAGAATACTTTCTAATTTCATCTAATGAATAATGCGGATAGACATTCTTTCCTTCATCAAAAACAAGTGTCTGTAAAGGATGAATCTCATATGTACCAGCAAAAAGTGTTTTATGTTTCCAAGAATCTAATTGATGATAAATCGTTAAATCTTGATTTTCATCCAATATTTCATCATGGAAAGCAATAATATCAGCAATGGCTTTATTTGTTTCTTTTTCGATTAGACGATAGACTTTCTTAAATCCTGGATTCGTAATTTTTTCAGTATTTTCAGAAATTTTAATTTTAGGAATAATCTCTCCATCTTTTTCAACAGCAGCTAATTTATAAACGCCTCCAAAAACTGGTGAAGATTTAGAGACAATCATGTTTTCACCGACACCAAAAGAATCAATTTGAGCGCCTTGTTCCAATATTGAACGAATTAAATATTCATCTAATGAATTAGAAACAGTAATCTGACAATCATGTAACCCTGCTACATCCAACATCATTCTAGCTTTCTTTGTTAAATAGGCAATATCCCCACTATCTAAACGAATTCCTTTTAATCTTTTCCCCATTGGTGCTAAAACTTCTTCAGCGACACGAATAGCGTGAGGAACACCACTCTTTAAAGTATCATATGTATCTACTAATAAAACACAATTATCGGGATATGTTGTAGCATAAGCTTTAAAAGCCTCATATTCAGAATCAAAAGATTGGACAAATGAATGAGCCATTGTTCCTAAAACCGGCATATGAAAATCTTTTCCAGCTGATACTGTAGCACTTCCAACAACACCGCCAATATAAGCTGCTCTTGCTCCGTAATGAGCCCCATCATAACCTTGTGCACGTCTAGCACCAAATTCCATGACAGCACGTCCCTTGGCCTCTTGAACAATACGTCTTGCTTTTGTTGCAATTAAAGATTGATGATTAATTGTTACTAACAAAAATGTCTCTATTAATTGTGCTTCAATTAATTTTGCCTTCACAGTAATTAATGGTTCATAAGGAAATACAGGTGTTCCCTCTTTGACTGAATAAATCGTTCCAGTAAAACGGAAATTTTTTAAATAAGTGAAAAAATCCTCATCAAAAACATTTAAAGATCTTAAATATTCAATATCTCCATCACTAAAATGCATATTTTCAATAGCTTCAATCAATTGCTGTAAACCAGCAAAAATCACAAATCCACCTTGATCAGGATTTTTACGATAAAACATATCAAAATAAACAATTTCATTCTGTTTTCCTAATTTAAAATAATTATATGACATCGTCAATTCATAAAAATCCATAATTAAAGTAATATTTCTTTCACGACCAACATAGTTTTCTTCCATTATTTAGCCCCCTATCATTTTCATTATCATATACCATTTTTTATAAAAAATAAAGACTTATTCTTCCTAGATAAAAAAAGTAGCTACATTTTTTTGTAACTACTTTCGACAAATAAAGAATATCAAGATTCATTTTTGGCTTTTTCATAAGCTTTCGCAACAGCTTCTTTCAACGCCTGTGATGATTTGGTTGCCCCAGAAATTGTATCCACATCATAATGATTTTTTCTTTCATTGTTTCAATCATTTGTTCTAAAGCTACACCACCAATAGAAGGTGTTTCATTATGTTCTTTAATAACAATATCTTGAATTTTATCATCTTTTAATGTTGTTTCAACTTCAAATTCGCCACCATATCCCATCGCCGTTGTTGTATAAGTGCCATCTTTATATTGGGTTTTCTTTTCTTCTGTTGGCTTTTCATTTGAGCATCCATACAACAAAGCAACCATAAATAGGATGATTATTTTTTTCATTTTCCAAACCTCCTATTTATAGTTTTTGCTTAATTTCAAATCTTATGCATTTTTTAAAAATATAAATCATAGGTTTCTCTTTGATAAGGTTGTGGTATTGGTGGAACTTTTTGAAAAACAATTGGAATCAACAATTGCTGGTGAGGATGAATTAACAAATCATCATCCAATTGATTCATTGCTTGAATCCATGCCACCTCACTATTTAAAGTTTTTGCAATACGATAAACATTATCTCCTTTATGAACCGTATACAAAACAATTTCTCCAACACGTGGATTCACAATTCTTTCATCATCATACATATATGGATTATACATCATTATCACTCCCAAGATAATGTATGTGTATTCTCACAAAAATGTCTAGGCATAATCCTCAGTATTTTTATTTTGTTGCTAATTTATTTAAAGCATCTTTTGCAGCTTGTTGTTCAGCTCGTTTTTTGCTTGTTCCTTTTCCTACACCTAAACACATGTCATCCATCATGACAGCCACTTTAAACTCAGGAGCATTGGATGGACCAGATGTCTCTAATAATTCATATGTAACTGTACGACGCTGATCAGCTTGTATTAATTCTTGTAAAGTTGTTTTATAATCAGTAATATCATCATAATCTAAATCATTGACATGTTTAAAAATAGTTTGTTCTAAAATCTTTAAAACTTCATCTTTTCCACAATCTAAATACAATGCACCAATAAAAGATTCAAAAATATTAGCTAAAACACTTTCACGTGTGCGTCCTCCACTTTTTCTTCTCCAACTCCTAAATAAAGCAATTCACCTAAACCTAATTCTTTGGAAAAACGAGCTAAAGATTCTTCACGAACTAATTTACTTCGTAAAGTCGTTAATGTTCCTTCAGGAACATCAAGGAAAAGTTGAAATAAAAATTCTGATACAAATAATTGTAAAACAGCATCACCCATAAATTCTAAGCGTTCATAATCTTTATGTACAAAATGCGATTCATTTGCATAAGAAGCATGGGTAAAAGCTTCTTTATAAAGTGCTATATTTTGAAATGGTATCTTTTCTTTCTGTAAAAAATCTAATATTTTCATTTTTGACTTAATCCTTCTTTCATTTGTCCCACAACATCTAATTTAACCATCTGGTATGCTAACTCCATTGCATTAGAGAAAGCTTTAGCATCACTGGCACCATGAGCTTTGACAACAGCTTTTTCAAACCCCATCATTAAAGCGCCACCTACAGATTTATAATCAAATTTTTCTTTTAAACTATATAATGAAGATTTCGCTAATAATGCTCCTAGTTTTCCCTTTAATGATGACATCATACTTTCTTTAATCATTTTCATTAAAGTTGCTGCAACACCTTCACATGTTTTTAAAGCAATATTCCCGCTAAAACCATCAGTGACCACAACATCATAATCACCACTAATGATATCTCGTCCTTCAACATTTCCCACAAAATGCAAACGATCACTTTGTTCTAATAATTGAAAGGCTTGTTGATGGGCTTCATCACCTTTTTTAGACTCTGTTCCAATATTTAATAAAGCAACTCGTGGTTTTGCGATTCCTCTGATATTTTTCGCATAAATATTTCCCATAATTGCAAAGTCATAAAGTTGCTGGGCAGTATTTTCAGCATTAGCTCCAACATCAAGCATCGCCATTCCTTTCCCATTATAAGTTGGCATCATGACCATTAAACATGATTTTTCTACCCCTTCAATACGTTTTAAAAATAGCATGGCACTCGTATAGAATGCACCTGTGGAACCACATGAAACCACACCATCCACAACACCTTCTCTTGCCATCATGACAGCTTTAACCATACTTGATTCTTTTTTACGACGAACTGACATAATGCCATCATCCATTTTCACAATATCTCTGGCATCCACAATATGAATATTGGCATATTTAGATAATTTTTCTAATTCTTCTTTTTTCCAGTGACATAAAGTTCTACATCTTGATGTTTTTTCATAAACATTTCACAAGCTTCTACAACAATTGAACTTCCTAAATCACCACTCATTGCATCTATTGATAATTTATACATGTTTCATTCACTCCCCGTCTGTAAGTATAACATATTTAATCAACATATTCATTATTCACTTTCAATTTCTCTTGAATCTTACAAATAATCCCTTGATATTCATGTTTTTGAACATAGTCTTGAATAATCTTATCAGCGTCTTTTCTGGCAATAGACAAGATGGGAAAGTCTTTCATCAAATCAGCCACCAAAAAAGTTGGCAAACCACTTTGACGATGTCCTAAAACTTCTCCAGGTCCTCTTAATTTTAAATCATATAATGAAATTTCAAAACCATCATGACTTTTTTCTAAATATCTCAAACGTTCTTTAGCCTCTGATGTTGTAGATGAGCTCATCAAATAACAATAGGCTTGTTCTTTTCCACGTCCAATACGTCCACGTAATTGATGAAGTTGACTCATCCCAAAACGTTCAGCATTATAAATCACCATCATATTCGCATTTTTAACATCAACACCAACTTCTACTACAGTTGTCGAAACTAAAATTTGAATTGTATTGTTTAAAAAACCAGTCATAACTTTTTCTTTATCTTCTTCTTTCATTTGTCCATGTAAAAGACCAACCTGATATTGCGATTGAAAATATTTTTGCATTGCTCCAGCAATTTGGATAGCACTTTTGGCTTGTAAATTCTCACTTTCTTCAACCAATGGACAAATCACATAACATTGTCCACCACGTGATAGATATTCTTTTAAATCTTTTAATATTGGTTTCATTGATGAAGAAGAAATATAACGTGTAATGACGGGCAAACGTCCTTGAGGCATTGTTTTAATCGTAGATACATCCATATCCCCATACATCGAAATGGCCAAAGTACGCGAATTGGTGTAGCGCTCATAATCAGAAAATCGACTTGTTGTCCTTTATTTTTCAACGCTTTTCTTTGCATAACCCCAAAACGATGCTGTTCATCTGTAATCACCAGACCTAAATTACCATAAACTACTTTTTCTTGAAACAAAGCATGGGTTCCTACAATCATATCAGCCTCACCACTGATGATTTTTTGATAAACTTCCTCTTTTTCTTTGACTGATAAAGATCCTGTCAACAATTCAATATGAACATCTGTATTTTCAAAAAACTGTATCAAAGTCTGATAATGCTGGGTTGCTAGAATTTCTGTTGGTGCCATTAAAGCCCCTTGAAAACCTGCTAAATAGTTGGCATACAAAGCTGCTGAGCTGACAACTGTTTTACCACTACCAACATCACCTTGTAAAAAACGATACATCATATGAGGACTCTTTAAATCTTCAACGATTTCTTTAATAGATGTTTGTTGATCTTGTGTTAAAGCAAAAGGCAAGGAAAGTATCCAGTTTTGAAATTTTTCAATATCAAAAACTTTGGCTATGCCAATTTCTTGAATACGTTGTTGCTTAATCAGCTGCATCGTTAATTGAAACCTTAAAAATTCTTCATATTTTAAATATTTCAAAGCTTCTTGAATATCTTTTTTATTTTCTGGAAAATGAATACAATACAATGCATTTTCTTTACGTATTAGATGGTGTTGAATTAAATATTTTTCTGGAATAAATTCCTCAATTTGTTGATGTAAAAGATGGAGTGCTTTTTTTATATATTGCCGATAAGATTTTTGAGTTAATCCTTCTTTTAATGAATAAACAGGATAAATACCTCCCATATCCTTCAATGACTTAATTTTAATATCTGAAGCCGTAATACGGTGATGTTGACATTTTCCAATGATTGTAATCGTTGTATCTATTTTTAAATATTGCCTTAAATAATGACGATTAAAGATTGTTACTTGAAAATGTTGTAAATAACGATCTTCAACCTCAAAAGTCATTCTTGACATTCTTCCTTTAAAAAGATTTTTACTGGTGAAATGACGTTTGCTTCAATGATGATATGGTCATCTTCTTCAGTTGGATATTGTTCTTCAATAATTTCATAACGATAGGGATATTGGGTAATCAAATCTTCTAAAGTATGAATATTCATTTGTTCTAAAAGTTCTATACGTTTGGCTGTTGTCTTTAATAATCGAATATCTGTCATTTTCGCACCACCTGAGGTCTATTGTATCATAATTTTGAAAAAAGATACTCTCTCAATAAGAATATCTTCATTAAATAAAAATCAATAACAAAATAACCATACAAACAATGGAAACTATAATGCTTAAAGAATTAGTTGTTGCAGGCATATCACCACTATATCCTATTCTTTGGCTAAAAACAGCTGATACTGTGGATAAAGGGGCACAACAGGCCATGATTAAGATTTGCTTAGCAAGTATTGGTAATGGCAATGCTACAAAAATCAATCCTGCCACAAGTATAGTTCCAACAATTCTTAAAATCATAATTTTGATAACATGATAAGCTTCACTTGGTGAAACTTTAATTTCAAGCATCAATCCAATCATCATCATTGCTAAAAAGCTATTGCCAGCCCCAATCGTAGTAGCCATAGACAAAAGAAACGATGGAAATTGAATATGAAAAATAGCCATGATAAAAATCAACAAATAAACATCAAAAGGAATAGATGAAAAAAGTTTTTTAAACACTTCCAGAAGTGAAAATGAATTTTCACCACTGGCAACATGATCAGCCACTGCATAAGTGATTCCTAGTCCCATTAATGCATTTCCAATATCAAATGAACATAAATAAACAACACCCATGCCTGGAAAAAAGGCTTGCACAAAAGGTAAAACAAAATTTCCAATATTATACCCTGAAACATTAATCATATATGTTCCTTTTAAGATTGGACGTTCCTTAAAAGCAGCAAAATATCCTACACAAATCATCAATACATTAGAAAGAATCCCTACTGCAATCAAGATAAGAATCGTTGCATCTAAAGATATACCATTGGCACTTGTTAAAAGGGCACAGGGTAAAGTCACATTCATAATAATAGTTGCAAGAATATTCGCATCACTCTTTTTAAGACTTTTAACTTTTTAAGTGTATAGGCAATAACAATAATCAAAACAAAAGTTAAAGATGTTATAAAAACGTCAAACATGTTTGGTCCTCTCCTTCTCTATGCATTATAACATGTCTTGTATAAAAAAGAAAAAACAAGCAAAATATGAAAAAAATTTTTGTATTTATAGAAATGACTGCTATAATAAAAAAAGAATGAAGGAGGCAATTATGATTCAGGCAATTTTTTTGATATTGATGGGACTCTTGCAAGTTTTCAGACGCATCAAATCCCCTTATCTACATTTGAAACTTTAAAAACACTTAAAAATAACGGAATCAAATTATTTATCGCAACTGGTCGTGGCAAAGATGGATTGGACATTTTACAAGGTTTCCCTTTTGATGGCTACATCACTTTAAATGGTCAGTATTGCTTTACCGATGAAGAAGTCATCTATGAAAATACAATTGATTCACAAGATATTCAGAATTTATTAAATTATTTAGACAAGAAACCTTTTCCTTGTGGATTCACTGAAGAACATACAAAATATTTTAATATGCGTAATCATCTAGTTGATGAAATCCATGAAATCACTCATAATGATAATCATCCAGCTAGAGATTGTCGTGATGTTGCTCAACAAAAAATATATCAATGTATGTGTTTTGTAGATGAAAAAGAAGAAATAGAAGTATTGAAAGTGATGCCTCATTGTCATGCTTCAAGATGGTATCCAACTTTTTGTGATATTTCCCCATTAGGTGGATCTAAACAACATGGCATTGATCAATTTTTAAAATATTATCACATTGATTTAGCTCATACCATGGCTTTTGGTGATGGTGGCAATGATATACCCATGCTAAAACATGTTGCTTTAAGCATTGCAATGAAAAATGCGAATGATAAAGTCAAAGCTATTGTAGATTATGTGACAGACGATGTTGATCATGATAGTATTTATAAAGCTTGTAAACATTTTCAATTGTTATAAAAATAAGAATAAGGCAACAAACCTTATTCTTATTTTTTATCCAAGTCTTTTTTCAATCTCACGAATCACAATTTTCATCGCTTTAATACGAGCGTATTTTTTATCAACAGATTCTAGGACATACCAAGGGGCAAAAATCGTATTTGTTTTTTGCAGCATTTCCGTAATTGCATTTTCATATAAATCCCATTTTTCACGATTACGCCAATCTTCTTCAGTAATCTTCCATTGTTTTTCTGGTGTATTTTGACGTTCTGTAAAACGATCTAATTGTGTCTGATTATCAATCTGTACCCAAAATTTAATAACAATAGCACCCCAATCATGTAATTCTTTTTCAAATTCATTCATTTCATTATAAGCTCTTTGCCAATCATTTTCACTACAGAACCCTTCTAGTCTTTCTACCATGACACGTCCATACCATGTTCTATCAAAAATCGCAATATGACCATCTTTTGGCAAACGTTTATAAAAACGCCATAAATAATGTCTATTTAATTCACTTTTATCAGGAGCAGCAATTGGATAAACTGTATAACCTCTTGGATCAAGTCCAGAAGCCACACGTTTAATATTACCACCTTTTCCAGCTGCATCCCATCCTTCATAAGCAATCACAACTGGGATTTTTTTACGATATAATTTATTATGCAATTTCATTAATTTTTTACGACATTTCTTCAATTCTTTACGATATGTTTCATCACTGATGCCTACACTTAAATCATAATCATCCAAATGAATCATTTCTCTCATTTCAAAAACATTTTCAATCAATGGAGCATCTTGTTTTTCATGATCCAAACGTTCTTGAATGCAGCTCATTAATGTCTCTAGAACTTGTAATTGTGCCAATTTTTTATTTGTTGCATCAATAACATACCACGGTGCATAGCTAGCATTGGTATCATTCATATAATCATCATATAATTCCAAATATTCTTCATAATGTTTATTTTGCCATAAATCTTCATCACTGATACGCCACTTAGTATTTTTGTTTTTCAATAATTTACGCATACGCTCAGCTTGTTCATATCTAGAAATATGAAAAAAGAATTTAATCACAATATAACCATTATCAACCAAACTTCTTTCAAATTTTTGAATACTTTCAACACGTTGATGATATGTCTTTTTAGAAATTGTTTGATGCATATATTGTTTTGTAAGATCATTCATCCAACCATGATCATAAAAAGTTGCCATTCCATTTTCAGGAATACGTAAAAAATAACGATATAAAAATGGTCTACGACTTTCATCCTCACTGATTTTATTCATTGTTTCAACATTATAAAAACGAGGATCCATGTTTTGAATCACTTTTCCAAGTGTTGTTCCAATTCCTGATGCTCCCCATCCTTCAAATAAAACAACAACAGGTAATTTCTTTTCTTTTAATAACATCTGTTTTTTTGAAAGTTCAAGTTTTGCATTTTCTAAACATTCTTCAATATCGGGTGCAATTTCAATTTGTTCAAATTTATAATTCTTTAACATAATTTTCCTCCTACCTACATATTTTTATTTTATCACTTTTATGTAAGCGTTCAAATAAAAAGTAGAGGTTTAAAAAATAATACAACCCAAAGGGTGTATTACTAAATAAGATGATAATCTTTTAAAAGTTTTTCAATCTCTTGAGGATCTTGACAACCATTTTTTCCTAAATGGATAGCTGGTTTTGTTTTACCATGAAAATCACTTCCACAAGTATATAAAAGCTTAAGCTCTTTGGCTTTATTGTAGAAATATTCATTGGTTTCAGGTACATGATAACTTGAGAAACATTCCACTCCTTGTAAACCTAAAGCCACCATTTCATCAAACAATTCATATTTTCCTTTTAAATTATTACCTGGATGTGCTAAAACTGCAACGCCTCCATGTTGTTGAATTAAGGCAATCGTTTTTTCTAAAGTTGGAAAATGAATTTCTGTATAACATGGTTTTCCTTGTGCATAATAATCCCAATAAAAATTAACATAAGGGTTATCACTGCGCGCTCCACCTTCACGATAAGGTTTTAATAATTCATGATCAGTATATCTTGAATCATTAAGCAAAGCTTCTCCAAACATTTCACCGGTATAAACACCATTGCTAGAAAGTGCATCAAGTTGTTCTTTTTTAAATCAAAACCTAAAGCATTTGTGAGTTCTAACTTTTTCATACTGCAAGTAAGTTCTTGTTTTTCAATGTTTTCCCCTAGCTGATTAAAACACACATCATTATCAATGCCATAACCTAACACATGTAAATTCACACCTTTATATGTACAATCAATTTCAATAGCTGGAATATACGTCATGTTTAATGCTTTGGCATGTTTAGCTGCCTCCTTGTTTGCTTTTACCCAGTTATGATCAGCGATAGCCATGATTTGAATACCAGCCTCATGGCACATATCAACAAGTTCAATCGGTGTAAATTCTCCATCATCACTATAAAAACTATGCATGTGTAAATCAATGTAACTTTTCTTCATTATCTTTCTTCCTCCAATATTCCTTTTATACTCATTTGATAAAGTCCATCTTCTATAAGTGGATATAAATCTTTGACATGAATCATTCGTGGTTGATGCATTGTTGGGATTGTGGATAAATGAATCTTTTTAATATCATCGATTGCATCACTACAAACACCTATCATTTCAGGATTTAACACACAACAAAGTGTTGATAATTGTTTTTCTAATAATTCAGCTGGATTCTTTTTTAACATTTCATCCTGCATTTGTGGTGTGTAAAATGGCAAGAATCTCAGTTCTCCTGCAAAATGCGTAAATCCATTATAAAGCTTACCATTAACAATAATTCCACAACCAATATATTCTACTAACGGCTGATAAACAAGAATCATATGAGAACATTCTGGATAATGACAAGAAAAACCAATACTTGCAATATTGACATCATTTTCTAAAATCATTTGATGTTGGTAAAAAGTCTGAATAGACTTTTTAAAATCAAAATTTTCAAACTGTTCAAAATCACAGACACCAATCTTTCCTTGATAACAAACACCTGGAATACTTAAACTCATCATCTTAATGCACTTATCTTTATTTAAAATATCTTTTAATAATATCATTAATTCTTCTTTTGTTCCCTGTAAAGAAGATAAAGATTGTGTCATAATAATTTGATTTAATAAGTTAACATCTTGACAAATAAATTCATAACAATCTTCTTGTCTTTTTAATATGACTTTTAAAATATGATGGTAATCTTTATTTAAAACATATTGTTTAGATTTTCTTCCACCTGTTGAATCATTTTCACCAATAAAAAATATTTCTTCATTCTTTAATAATTCTTGCAAAATATTTGTTGTAGAGGCTAACGATAAATGTGTTGCTTTCGCAAGTTCATTCTTTGTCCAAACTTTTCCCTGATAAAAACACTTCCTTATTTTTTGAATATTCATGTACTTTAAATCATTCACTTTTGACAAATTATCACTCTTTTCTATTCTTTCGTCAAGTCTTATCGAAAGCTATTTTTATCATAACATATTTCTATGAAAATATATATAAATTTCAAGCATTTTTAAGAATTCTGCTTTTTTAACTTTATGAAAACCATTCATTTTATCTCATTGATTTTTCATCAATCATTGATGTTTGTTTAAGCATTTTTTAAAACAACATTTTCTTCTTCCATTAAACCCAAATAAAAATCATTAAAACATAATTTTCAAACATATCATATTCATTGTCAGAAATTTTCGATATTTAAAATATTGAATAATAAAAAAGCCTAAACAAAAAAATCAAACTTTTAATCTTCAATTGTATCATATATTATTTTACTCTATCCCCATTTTATAACTCTTATTCTAGAATTAAGTGATTTTAATTTTCGTCGATAAATACTAACTGCTTTGAATATTTGTATTGCCTATAATTTACTGTATTTGAGTAGTTTTTGAAAGTTTAAGATCCAGATAAAACAAGAAATTCAAAAATTTATAGGATCAAACAATCTAAATAATGTTTAATGTTTGCAGTATCTTATTTATATCAGTAAATATTAGTTTTACCCCTTTTCTACTATATAAAGATATTATTTTATTAAAATTATGTTTTAACTTATTTGATAATTCAATGGGCTTTTTTGTATTTTTATCTATATATACTTTTTCAAAATATTGTTCAGTAACTGGAAACATATTTTGTAACAATAAAGCCTTCTTTTCTCCTAAAACATATCCAAATTCGATAGTATCACAACCACCATATTTTTGAATGTTCTTATCATATATTTTCTGGTACTTTTCTATTTGATGAGAAAATGGTATTACCCAGTAGTAGTTACTTTGATCAATCTTGATAACACAAAAAGCAGGACGCCCATGCTTTCCATTTTCATCGTCTGGTTTATTGATAGACAAATTATTGTCTTGAACCAAATTAAAAAACGATTGTTTTATAAAATATAAATTTCCTAATTGAACCATAAAATTATACTCCTAAATAAAATGCCCCAATTAGGGGCAATTTGTACATTCGTCTTTTATATCCCGTACACGAATTAACGGATAATATTTGAACACTGGCCTTTTATATCCGCAAGCTAGCTAGCGGAAAATATTTGAACATCACTTTTCATTTAATAGTATGTCCAGATATAAATAAATATTCATCTATATCCTTCAATTTCATTTTAATGAGTATTGATTGATATTTAAGTCAATGATTTTCAATTTTACACGCTAATATTTTAATAGAATTATCGTACTCTATGAATATATCCTTACCTTTATTTTAGCTCTTGAGAGATTTAATTTTCTTAACACAAAAATGTTAAACTTCGCATACTACTTATTCTCACTTGCCAATAATCTTTTTACCGAAAGTTGATAATTGATATAGGCTCGTTTCCCACTCATAAAAAATACAAGTTTCTTCTCTTTGATTAATCTTCTCACAACTTTAATGCTCAATCCAGTTCTAGAACTAAATTGTTTTATAGCAAGAATATTCTTGTCATTATCTTCCATAGTGTCATCACTCCTTTATATCATAATCATAATTTGTAAATACATCATTCATAATATTTTCTAAGCATTCTTTTTAACTGTATGAGTCTACGTTTAATTGATTTTCTAATTGCACCTTCAGTACAACCCTCAATACGTGCTAGCTCTGCTTTAGAAAAACCTAAAAAATATACAAGATATATTCTTTTGACTTTCGGTTTTTTGCATTCTTTTTTGAAGGGTATGTCTTGTTGTTTATTGTCATAACCCTTGTTTTCTTATCTATATCATCTTTTTTGTTTTTATTCTCTTTTTATTGTAGCTGAAAAAGTGTCATTTTCATGACCTTTTTTATTATTTACTATATGTTCATTTTATAGTTTCAGTTGCAGCTGCCTGTATTCCTGCTTCTCTCTTATATTTTGAAACTCCTTGATTCCCTTTTGTGCATATTTTAATATTTCCTGTATTCCTTTACTAATCTGATAGCACCAGTAATATCTCTTTCCTTTAAGCGATTTGCTTCTCTCTATCATCTTTATGACCAGTAATTTCTTGTCTACTTTCTCTGCCAACAGTGTTATATGCCCTATATGCATCATCAATATCGTATTCAATACATTTATTGATTTCATTGTCCTTACTCTTATATTTTCAAAACCATACTGATTCTTTTTGAATCTGAATTTCTCCTCGATTCGCCACCTTGACATATATGCCCTCACTATCTTATGCACATCTCTTTTATTCCTGATCTCTCTATTCGTTAAAAGCATCATCGGTTTTTCTTCACTTAATCCATACACAATGACTAGATTTAATATCCTTCCCTTTTGTGATGGCAGTTCCACTCTCGTATGTGATACATAGACTTCACTGTCTTCCTTAGAAAAATACATGTTCATCTTAATCTTGCCTTTTCTTCTTTTGGCGATTTCTCCTACTTTCTTTGGCTTCCCTTTAAACAATAATGTTCTATTTTCTTTGAGTCTGATGATGAAATCATCTGCATTATGATTTTCATCTATGAAGTAATCATAAAATACATTGGCATCATATCCTCTGTCACATACAAATGTACATCTTTCAGTAATGAGAGATTTGACATATTTTATGCTCTTTATTGTTTCATCGTTCATTGACCTGAATCCTTCACTTTCAGTTGAATAGATATGGCTATACAAAGATATTGGATGATGTTGATCCTGTGTGAGGGCAGTTGCCTCACATACATGGTATCCAGGATAAATGTCATCCTTAAGTGAGGAAGCATCCCTGACCATACAAAGATCTTCAAATTTTCTTCCATATTTTTTGATGATTTCACTGTTATCAAGTAAAATGATCCTGTCTTCGCTAAGATGCTTGATAACCATATCATTATAATTGGATTTCATTTGGTTCATTGCTTCATCATCAAATTGAGCCAAATGATTGGATAATCTGTCAATTGTATAATTGAGCTTGATATTTTCATCAAGAGCTCTGGCAATATCGCTAAGTAGAACACTTTGACTTCTTGCAAGACCAAACATCATGTCCATGACAAACTTGGCAGCAGGTTTATCAAGACTGTCTGATAATTTATTAGAAAAATTGACAATTTCTCTTTTCGTTTCATATAGATCTGTGGTAAAATAACTCATGGAAAATCCCTCCTAAATTTTGTTTATTGATCTAAAATTATTATAACATTTAAGAGGTTGATTTTCCTTATAAATAAAGCAAAACAGGCAATTTGTGAATAACTTTTTACCTGTTTTTTATTTTTTTACCGAAACTCAAAATATTCTGTTACTTTGTCGCAATGGTAACTGATTTAATGCTAAAAATATAATTTCTTTCATATCCTTTAAATGTATTAAATTAAGTAGACTTTCATAATTTGCTTGTTCGTTGCTAGTACAATCCAAATTAATTAACATATTTCTTTCCTTTTTCGCAATACTTTATATACATTATCCTCAACTTCAACTAATATATCTTCTTGATAAGTATCAGGATATAGGTATTTTAAATTAATTCGTTTCATCTATAGGGGAATTAAAACAATATCTATATCCTCATTATAAACTACGATATTTTTTTAATTCGTTTATTAAATTTTCTTCTTGCTTTAATTCTATTTTCTTAATTCTTAGCATATCCTCTTCACCTACTTTCTTTATGTATCTGCTATTATCATTAATTCATTAAAATCATTTTTTAGGAATACCTAAACTGATCAATATACGCTTATCTAGTATTTTCATAAATCTTGGTGATACACTTCCTATATGCTTAATTAGTCTAGTTTTATCTATGACTTTGATTTGCTCCATCATAACGATAGAACGATATCTAAGACCAGCTGAATCAGGAATATAGTAATGGGTAGGTAAGTGGTGCTTATATTGATAACGACTTGTGATGCAAGCAACAATAACTGTTGGACTATATTTATTTCCTTTATTATTTTGTATTACTAATACTGGTCTAACACCAGCTTGTTCAGAACCATAACTTTCACTTAAATCAGCTAGATAAATCTGCCCTCTTTTAATTTTCATTTTTTACCTCCTATGTAAAACCAGACTCAAAATTGAATCTGGTTATTTATCATATGAATCATTGTTTTCTATTTTTCCCTGAATACCCGAAAACATTAAGGATACTATTAGACAAGCATTAGCACTGCTTTCACAGGAATTTCACCTTTGTGTGGTATCTCACACAACTTCATTACAGGAGTATCATTATACCTAATAAATTTCATTGCCAAACAATTGCTAGATGTTTTTACAGTTCAATCTTATTCGCTCTCATATCACTGGTCATGGCGTATTGACTGAAAGGCTCATTTAATAGGAACGTATCTAATAGTTGTTATTTTGTTTTCAAGGAACTGTCTGAAACCATTTCATCAATTGGCTTCACTATATATGCCATGAAAACATCTTTTTTTCACATTTTTAAAAGTTTTTTTACTTTTTTTATTTTACGGTAGATTGAACTCATAGAAATACCTAGAATTTGTGAAATTTCTCGAACGTTATAGCCTTGTTGCTTTAATAAAATAATATTTGATACAATTGGATCGGCATGTTTTAAATATTCAAATAATGTTTCATTTTCTAACTGATCTAATACCTCTTCTATTGAATAAAGATTTTTCTGTCATGCACTGGCTGCATATCAAAAAATATCTTTTGTAACATTTTGATTTCGTCTAAATCTTCGCTCTGCATTAAACTGTTTCAAATCAAATTCATGTAATTCTTCTATTTTTTGTTCGTTGAAATGATGCTGTCTTAAAAGCTTTTCCTCTTCATCTTTCCATTCTTTCCAACGCATGTACTCTTTTTTATAATCGTAATCCATATGATAATCCTCCATTTACGTAAAAGATAAACTATTTAGAATAGGAGGACTGCGACATCTAATTTTAAACTCCATATTATACTTTCAAAATAATTACATCATGAGCATAACAATAATTGTCTAATTCATCATAAGTATCTGGAAATACTGAAATTCTAGTAGAGTAATTTACAAAAAAAACTGTGGTTTCTTTTTCTATGATAGAAGTCATAAATCTACTCATTTTAAATGAATCCGTCCATTTCCTCTTTAAAAATCTTTTTGCACTAACAGTGATCATATGATTTTGAATAGCAGAGACTTTTAGTTCATTCACTTGATGACTGCATAGGTCCCTAAATAATTTCCTCCTCATATTTAATTGATAAAAATTGAAAAAGGAGGAGCACGATTATTGTTCATAACTTTTCTCTCCCTTATAGTTATGAATTCGCTATTTAATTCTAGAGACTTTTATAGCCCCACATAATTAGAAAGATACTTATGGGATAGACTGTGTCTAATCATGGTAATTCTAAAAATGTTTTCTACACTTTATCTATTACCCAAAGAATAATGTCTTTATAAAATATCTCCATATATAGCAGTATTAACTAAAAAAGGGTAATGCTATTATGAAGCAACTACCCTTGATTAAAACAATTATTTTTTTCGTTTTCTTGTAACACTTAACATAGCTAATCCTGAAACTAACAATAATACTGTCCATAATATTACATTTGTATTATCGCCTGTTCTTACCGAACTATCTGGAATATTAGGAGAAATAGGAATCTCATTATCATCTTTCTCAATAAATTTTGGCTTAGAATAGACATTAAATACTTCATCACTATCCTCAACCATAGGTACGGATAGTAAAAACGGTTCCGAATAATATTTACTATCCTCTTTTTCTTTTTGAGAAACGAAATATAAACCTAAATTTAAATTAGAAAATTGAACGATTCCATTCTTATTCGTACTTTTTTCATCAGTAAACGAAATATTCTTACTTTTCATATATGCTTGTAATTCATAACTCACTTCTTTCATCTGTGATGCATTCATATTTGTCGAAATCTTCTTAAAATATTTAAAATCACCAACATTGACAACTTCTCCGCTAACAACATCCGCAACTTTAACAATCTGAAATGGCACATCACTAAGTTCAATAACTTTACCATCATCAAGATAATGAGCACACAGAGAAATGGAGCCTATATTTTCTTTAGCAAAAACTGTTCTTGTAGGCAAAAAGATAAATAACATACAAATGATTATGATTTTTAAATGATTTTTATTTACTAACCACTTCATGTTTTTTCCTCCTTACCTTCCATAATAAAAAGATTAGTGCTAAAACTGTAAACCCAATGAGAAGAATTTGAATTTCAAACGGTATATGAATTCCGTTATTAACTTCATTGACTTGTTCTTTAATCGCTTTTTGATAATCAATCCTTGTTCCTCTAACTAACAATCGATGAGTATTGACAGAATAAGGAGTACAAGTAATCAATGTTACATAGTCTTTTCCATCTACAATTTCAAGATCTTTTGTTTCTGTTGGTAAAACGATCTTGATTTGATCAATTTTATAAGCACTTGTATTTCCCAGCACTTCCATATAGAAAATATCTCCGATTTCTAACAAATCTAAATCCGTAAACAAACTGGAGCTTGGCAAGCCTCTATGACCTGATAAAGCCACATGGGTACTCTTACCCCCAACCGGTAAAGAAGTTCCTTGTAAATGTCCGACTCCTTTTTGTAAGACCTTGTCTGAAGTAGTATGGTAGATTGGTAATTTAACGTCAATTCTAGGAATCTGAATATATCCCATGACTCCATCACCATTAGAATTTAGCAAACTCATATAATACTTATCTACTTTTTCAATACTCATAAAAGGATCATACAATTCCTCTTTTCCTATCAAAGAGGAATTGTATGCTTGTGCTTCTTGAAGCATTTTATTTTTTGTCTCTTGATCCAATCCTACAATAGATTTTTCATACGATTGAATAACTTTGGAGCTATGAATTCTTGACAAATAATCACTAACTGTGGGATAGAGCAATACACCAACAAAAAACAATAATGCTATGATCCTAATTCCATCAAAAATTCTCTTTTTCCTACTCATAAGTATAGGTTATTTCTTTTCATGTAATCTATTCTTTTTATTTGACTTCATAAATGAATATCCTACTGCTAAGATTCCACCTACACCAACAACGGTAAATAACACAGTACCCATTCCACCGGTTTCCGGTAATAAAGAACCTTTATTGTTCTTTACAGTCACTTCATTTCCACTTACGGTAACATCAGTTCCGTTATTATTAGACGTTGCTTGAATCGTGATTGTTGTAGGATTATCTAATTTGTTATATCCATCAGGTGCTTTGGTTTCGACCAATGTATAAGTTCCAGCATCTAAACCGGAAATAGTAATGATACCTTTAACACCATCATTACCATTCGGTGACTCCAGTGTATCTGTAGCATTTAGAGCATTTTTAATAGCTACTCTATATTTTCCATCTCCAAGTTTCACAAATTTAATTGGATCACCGCTCGCAGCATCTCCTTTATACAATTTAAATTGTGCTCCTGCTAGTTTTTCACTACCATCTTGATTTGTCTTTGTAATAGTTAACTTATGTGTTCTTACAATGACTGTATCAGGAGTTCCCTTATCTAACTGATTTGGATCATTTCCATATTCGACATTTGCAGTATTGGTTTCTTTATCCTTTTCAACTGCTTTTTCATTTAACACTGCACTATATTCGAATACGATAGCTTCATTTGCTTGAGCTTGATACTTAATAAAATCCTTGATTTTAATGGTAATTGTTTGATCTGCAATTTCTACTGTATAATTAGTATCTTTTGTAAGTACTTGATTACCAATCGTAACTTTTTCGTTCAATGTATCTGCTGATACGGTTAACCCTGAACTCATTGTATCTGTTAATTGGAAGTGGTACTCAGTATATCCTGTCATATTTGGAACCATAGATTCCACCTTGAATCGAATAGTATCTCCCACCTGTGCAGAAGTCCAATCATTTCCATTAACGGTTTTATCTACATCAGGTTTTTTCCTTTTAGATAAACGTCTTGGTTTGCTTTTGCTACGGTTGTAAACATTGGAGTAAAGCTTTCATCACTTGGAATAATAACATAATAACCTGTATCTAATGCACTTGTAGTATATGTTTTCGTTCCTTCTTTTCCAGTTAATGTTGCAACAGGTGATAATGATTTAGTTTTAACATATTCCTTCACTTTCGTTTGAAATTCTGCATTCTTTACATTATCTCTAATGTAGTTATATGCCTGTTCATCAGTAACATTGCTACCTAGATTGGCATTTGTTACAAAGAAATCTTTAAAATCACTACCGATTGTATACGCTGCTGCTGTTCCATCTGCTGTAACAGTGGCATCCATCATCTTATAAACTTTAAATGTTACTCCGTTAACATTGTGTTTTCCTGTGTGTAGGGTGATTGTTCCTTGTGTTGCGCACGAATACATTTGTTGCCATTGAAAACATAACAAAAAATGTAAACGCAATTGTTCCTAATTTTTTAAGCATATTTTTCATTTTTCTTTCTTCCTTTCCTTAAACTATACAATACTGCTCCTATACCTATCATTCCTATAAGGGTAAATGCTAATGTTCCTATCCCACCTGTATCCGGTAAAAACGGAATATGTGAATTGGTAATCGTAATAGTGAATCCATCTTCTGAACTCTCGATTGTTGTCGAATAGCCATCTACCGCTTTTTCAGTTAATTGATAGGTATAATAAGCTTGCGTACCATCATCTAATACTTTATAGGCTTCTAATCCTTTCACAGTCTCTCGCCATATATTTTGCATATCATCTGATGGTGTTACTATAATCGTCTGTTCAAATTGTGCATCTTTAATCTCTGAACCATTTTCTTTGTATGTTCTTGTTAAAAGAAGTTCGATTTGAGCTGGGCGAATATTTTCAAAATTGCCAAAATCTTTCCAAATCTTGTTGATTGTTAAATTGATTAACTCATCGCAAGGATCTTGCATATCAGATGGAGGTGGGGATAAATTTTCCTCATTCTCTGATGTTTTTTTATCTTCCATCAATACTGCTTTCGCTGATGAAACATAAACCCCTGCATCTTCTGTTATATCAACGCTAGAAAGAATAGCATTTTTGAACTTATCATATATATCTATATCTTTAATATGTGAGATTACAAACTCATTCCAATTCTTATTGGATAATTCTGCAGTTATCGTTTTACTATCGACTATAAGAGAAGTTAAGTCATTATGATTACGATAAACACGATATCCATTCTGATTTCCTTCGATATTTTCAACTGTATTAAAATCGTATGCTGAATCTAAAGAAGTTTTACCAGCGAACGGACCGACCTTATCTCGAATACCACGAATGGTATCTGCATAATACATTTGATTATTTTCAAACAATCCTTCATCGTTATATCCTACAAACCCACCGGCATGACCTTTTTCATGTGTACCGTCTTTTTCATCATTTGCACCACCACCAAAAACATCATAGCCAATTGAAATTCCTGTAACTGAAGAATGTTTAATACTTGTACGATTGGATTTAATTAGACTAATATTGATATTTTTCTTATCTTCCTCGCTTATATGATTTCCCTCTGTATTGGTACAAGGCACCTCAATATAACTGTCTCCAATGTGAATTTGGGCTAGATCACTTGTTCCATCTCCGTTATTTTTTACTAAAGCAACCGAAATCGGTAATCCTAGAAGAGTTACAGAAAGTGTTTTGCCATCACTTAGCAACTTGACTTCTAAAAGTTTTCCCAATCCTATATCAATTGCACCTAAGTTTTCTAAATTATCAATATATAAATAATCCAATAATTTATTTACAATACTCAAAACGGGATCTAGCAATGTGTTGGAACCTGCATCAATATCTGCTAGGTAAGAGAATGTCGTTCTTCCAACAAATCCACCGGCAATTTGATCACTACTTACTTTCTTGATATTTGTAACATGGCTATCATCTATTTTTGCAAGATCCGCAAGTCCTGTAAATCCTCCGGCAATGCTTTCTTTTCCATTTTTTGAATTGACAATAAAGCCTGCTTGTATTCCTTCAACCTTACAATGATCGCAATGTGAACCAAAGTTATCCAACACACCAGCTGTGGCATTTAATAAGCCACTAAGTGCTCCTCCGGTGCTTGCTTTATCTAAATCAACAACACCGCTTTTTCCAAGATGCCCGATGAAACCACCGGTATAATTCAATGCATTCACTTGATTCAGATTCGTAACGCTTGCATTTTTTACAGACCCATTTAATAAGCTTCGCCAAAACCACCGGCATTTCCTGTTTGTACTATGTTTTCAAATGCTCCTGCTTCGTTTTGGGTATTGGCATTAACGCTTAGTCCATTCTCCGTTGAACCACGCACTGATGCATGATAAATATACGTTCGGAAAGCATCCAGTACATCCAACTCACCAAGCTTAATGAGACCTAAAATACCATTTGATGCATTGTCTCCTACTTCAGCGACGGCTGCCACATCTGCTAGTCCAAAGAAACCTCCGACATGTTCCCCGCCGATTACTTTTCTTACGTTGTTTACAATCAATGAATCTTGATTGCTATCTTTATCTCCTACTACCGCTCCACTTATATTTCCTGCAAAACCGCCACTTGCATAGGTATATTGTGTGTTTGGATCGTTACCTTCTTGGTATCTTCCATCAATAGTAATACCCCAAGGATCCCATGCATCTACTTTCGCATATTTTATTGTAGATACCGTTGCATTTAATAAAGAAGCTAACTTATCCGGATTTCCTAAAATAGGCTTTAATAATATTGGAAGCAAACCACTGCTTGATCCAACATTTACTTCAGCAGCACTTCCTGAAAGGATACTTCCGGCAAATCCACCGATTGTATTTGTTCCCTTGACTGTTTTTAATTTCTCAATGGAACAGAAATCATCTATCTCTCCTTTAATTTGACCACCAATGATAATTCCTGCGAATCCACCGGCATGACCTTGCTGGTTATTTAAATCCGTTCCGTTCGCAAGAATCGTTGCTCCTGAACGATAGCCATAAGCAGAGGAAGTATTGATTACCGGTACGAATGTCTGCAACACCGGTAAGGAGCCTACAACATCAAGATCTCCTATTTGAATGCCACCGACATTGGCTACACCGGCACTTGACATCTCACCGACAAATCCACCACTGCTTCGATAAGCAGTAACTAATTTTATATCATGTGCATGTCCAGAAGTTACAACTCCTCCGTCCATTCTTCCAACATAGCCACCGGCACTGCCACCTTGGGTTGCCAATGTACCAACGACTTCTCTAGCAGCCTTAACATCATATCCATAAGCATATTTTTCAATAATTTCATTTAACTGTTCTTGCGTATCTACTTTACCTATCTCTTGTAGTTGTTGACCGTATGCTCCATTGATTCCGACTGCTCCAACCCAAGCATTCCATACATCAACGGTTAATTTTCTTAATGGACCATATACTGCTGTGTTTGTTTCCGCAGAATAAACAGCCCCAAGTGCAGACAGTGGATTGCTGATATTGATAATACCAAATAATACATTCAGATTTCCGGTATCTGCAACATTTGTATTTTCTGTTCGACCGCTGAAACCACCGGCGAATTCATATCCATAAACATTTCGAATACGTACTGCTGCATTTTCTTTTAAAGCCGTAGGTTTCTCGTTATTCCATTCTCTGTCAGACATTCCTTCGATTCTTCCACCTAGGTTATGTCCAACATACCCACCAGCCAATCCTCTTTCACGTATTCCATCACTAGCAGCATCAGCACGAACTGCACCACCACATGGAACAGATGTTGTTTCTGAATTGTATATCATCGGAATAAACGATTGAAGAACGGACAACAGATTTCCTTCAACATTTAACAATCCACCTAATATTTTGGCATCTCCTACAACGCTTGCCACATCTCCCGGTTGCATTCTTCCAACATATCCACCGGCTGTTTCTTGACCGATAATATATTCGAAATTATAAGCATTGCAATCCTGAAGTGATGAACCATCAATCGCTCCGGCATATCCTCCGGCATGACCTTGTAAATCATTGCCATCTTTGAAGTTCGCAAGTACGGAATATCCCCCAACTGCACCTGAAACATTCGAATGTTCAATTTGAGATGCTACAACATCCAACGCTTGCGTTACATCATTTAAACCTAAAATATCTCCAAGAACACCTAATCCCGAGCCTAACGCAGCTGAGCTTCCTATATCTAATTTACCAACATACCCTCCGGCATATCGCAATCCTTTGATTGCATACTTTGATTGATCAGAAAAATAGGAAGAACCATCACTGCTATTTAAATCACTTGGTGCTTTGACCGTTGTATGTTTTAACTTCTCAACATGCGAGTTGCTGATTTTCAATCGCTTCCATATCCGACATAACCTCCGGCACTACCGGAATTGCTGTCATCTTTATTTATTGCGGTTACTTCAACAATAAGTCCTTTTGAAGAAACGCCTGCTGAATGAATGATTGGGATATAAACATTTAAAACACTTAACAGGTTACTGGCATTAATATTTAAGAGTCCATTTAAAATGGATAAATCACCGGCTGTCGCTAACCCACCTGAATAGATCTTTCCACCAAATCCACCGGCATAATATGTACCTTGGACATGGAATATATTCGATACTGCATATGGATTCTCTAAATCTTTGTTATTTATATTTCCACTTTGCATTTCTCCAATAAAGCCACCGGCATACGCTGCACGTACCTGTACAGCCTCTTCAGATTCCGGCTGATACTCCACTGTTGTGTTTTTAAAATCAGATACCAGATATGGAACAGCATTCAATAAGCCATCGATTCCTAAAAGCTTTAATGCCTCTGTATCCTTATTAGCAGCATCGGCTAAGCCTCCGGTTTCCGTTGCACCTGCAAAACCACCGGCATATCCGCTTATCTCATCAGCTGTTACATTTTTTAATGTTTTTACGTGAGAATTGCGAATGTGTACACTTGTTGATTTTCCGATAAACCCACCAACATAATGTTTTGTTACATCAGCATCCGATGTCCGTCTTCCTAATGCCTTCACTGTAAATCCGTTTAGTGTTCCTTTTACATTACATTCGTTAATATCTAATACAAGTCCTTGTGCTAGATTCAGCAGGTTTGATATTTTAACTAAACCAAGTATATTCAATGCCCCGGTTTCAGCTAAACTTCCGGTTCCACCATAGCCTACAAATCCTCCGGCATAATTGTTTGCTTCCACTTTTTGAAGTTCACTGATCTGCACATTCGAAACTTTTCCACCCATCGCTTTACCTGCAAAACCACCGGCATAATCCTGGGTTGCATGAATAATTCCCGGTGTATCAATGCTCGATACTGTTATATTTTCAATTTCAAATCCTAAGAAATTTCCGATTCCTAAAGTTGTATTTAAGAGTCCCCCGGCACTTGCTGTTTTTGCTTCTCCAATGACTCCACCACTACAAGCTTGAACGGAAATTTCTTTTAAATTAGATATTGTATTTTTTCTTCCTAATACTGTGTAATTTAATTTATCGATAAGATTTTTCCAAACATAGGATTTTGTTTCTAAGTCAGAAGAAGAAATAATTTTAACTCCATCGCCTTGACCAACCATACCTCCGGCATACTTATCTTTTGCTTTCACCGTTAACGAACCTGTTATTTCATTTCCAGCTAAAACACTTGGACTAATACCTGTTAAAGACAGTAGTACGTTTTCTTGATCTTGCGTTAATAGTCCACTTAGTAAATTCCCCAATAATCCCGTTAAGTCTTTTCTACCGGTATAAAAATCTTTTAACGCAATAGATTGCCCTAAAGCCGCAATCCCACTTATTCCACCAGCATAAGAATGAGCTGTAATATTGATTGTTCCAGATACAGTACCATCAACAATAAAGCTGTTTGCCAATGCACCGCTGATACCGCCACTATAGCTTTCATTTGCCTGAACATTTAAGTTCTTGGTTTCTACACGACAATTTAATAAGAATGTATTCAGCTGGAATGCATTAAACAATTCTATACCTAAACCATTTAATACACCCACCAATTCGGCATTTGCACTATATCCTGCAAATCCACCTGCCATATTCTTTCCTGCTACAGCTAAGCTGTTTGCTTTGATTGAAGAATTTTTGATTTGTGTTCCAACTGCTTTTCCAACAAAACCACCTTGAAAATTATATGCTGTATTTCCAACGGATAAATCTTTACCACTGTTATCAAGGTGAGAATTTGAAATGATTGGACTTTTATAGCCTGTCGGGATAAGCTTACTTAAATCAATAATGTTTCCATCTAAAAGTACCTCAATCAATGTACCTAAATCTACAAATGGAATAATATTTAAGAGTTTTTCTAAAATAGTTGTTACATCCCCTAAAGCATCCTGTAAATTTCCATATTCCGTAATTCCTTCAACATGCCCTACAAAGCCACCGGTTAAGTCATTTACATTACTTATCTTTATTACATTTTCTACAACACAATCTTCAACAGATACATCACCACTAATTCTACCTGCAAATGAACCGGTCGCAAAAACGCTTGGATCTCCATCGCCATTAGGATTTAGTAAATTTCCTAACACATCTCCAAGATTTCCTAACAAACCGCCTAAAATTGGCTTCAAAATATCTAAAAGTCCTTGTATCAATCCTCTATGATCCACAATATCACTAGTTGCATTTGTCACGGAAATATTTTGAAGTTTTATATTCTTTACAGAAACATGATGACCAGCGACACCCATTGTTTTCGTAGACTTTGACATGATACTTCCAAAAAGCCCACTCCTGATTGTTTTTTTATGTCAATCGGAGAAGTTTGATTCACTGTAATATTAGAAATGACAGGCTGACTTGTATTTACGATTCCGCCATCCTTCCATAAAGTACTTTCAGCATTGCTATCTTCAGAAACAGCACCGACCATTGTGCCACTAAACATCAACGGCTTCCAATCAACATTATTCAAGTCAATATCTCTAAAAATAATATAATTCGCATCACTAGAATACTTTAAACCTGAATATTCTGATTTTAAAGTTGATTCTGAAATATATGTTCCATTTTGACTATCATAACCTAAAATTTCATGATCTCCTCCCAATAAGCTCCCTAACAAGCCTCCTAAAATATCGTTAACACTACCTAGTAAACCGTTTTCGTTTAAGAAATCTACATTCATCAATTCGGTTATATTTCCTTCAAAGTATTTAAAATTTATACTATCCGATTTATCCAATTTCAACGTTATATCCGTTTTGAAATCGCATCTCCCGGATAAAGAGGTGTGTATTTGTTCGTGGGATTTAAAAGACCAGGTTTTTTGCGAGAACCAATGTTGGTGTCACCTGTTTATTTGATCCGATAGCAGCCAACTGTTGTTTGTTTCCTACAAGAATATATTTAACGCCGTTTAACTCTTTATAAACCTGTCCTATATAATCTCTACCGGATAACTCTGCATTTCCCCATTTACTATTTTGCAGAGTCTCTATTTCTTGTTTCTTTTCTTCTTGTTCTTTTTGTACTTTGATTGCCTCAGTGGCAGGACGTAAAGCAGTGAAGTTTTTTGAAAGAACATAATTATGTTCATTGCTATATGTTAGATACTCTTGTGAATCATTCGGATAAATCAATTGTCCTTTTCCAAATTGAGTTACATCATAATCGAATGATAATATAGGCTCCAAGGAAGCTTTATCACTTTCTATCAAATCTAATTGGTAGGAATTATATAGGTAAATAGTATCTGTATCTTCATCATATAATTGAGGAGATTCACTTTCCTGTTTATGAATAAAAGAACCATTAAACCCTTCTGGCAAATTCCATTTTTCTCCATTTAATGCAATATCATTTTCTAATATATAAGTTGCGTCTAATGCATATGTGATTGTTTGATTAGCAACAACAATATCTTTTCCCAAACCAAAACCATCTTTTGTCTCATCTAAATCTTTTACTTTTTGATTCGTACCTACAGCTTTTAATTGTTCAAGATTATAAATATGAATTGCTTCGTCCTTATATAAATGTGAATAGTCCTTAGATAGTTCAACTGGAACAATATGATCTTCACCCTCATTTACTTCAGCATATATATTTGTTTCTGAAAATCCATATACTGTAACTGAAGAGAATGTTATTGCTAAACATAACAACAATAATAATAAATCTTTCACTTTTCTCTTTTTCATCTCTTAATTCCCCTTATAAAGACCTATTGATTCAATATTTCTTCAATAGTAATTGAAGATAATCTTTCCTCCATATTTTTTTGAAGAAAACAATAAGTTTTTCTAACAGAACAATATTCTGTTGCACATCTATTGCAATACTTATCTAATTCTAAACATCGGTTTATCTTGATGGTAGGTTCCGTCAACTTTATAATATCTAATAAACTAATCTGTGCTTTGTCTTTCGCAATGGAAAAACCTCCATTTTTTCCATTATATGCATTTATCAATTTTCCATTTTCTAATTTTTTAGTTACTTTTAATATATAATGCTGAGGGATACACAAATTTTCTGATAGCTCTTTTGATGTTAATTTCCCTTCTGATCTAGATAGATATAAAACAATCCTAATCGCGTAGTCTGTTGTCATGTTTAGTTGCATATAATTCCTCCCATATTTTATAGCCTGACAAGTCATGGTATATATTCCGTGAAAAATAAAAGAACTTTTTATATTTTTATTTAATGGTTTATAAAGTACACTTTTCTTACCAGATTTGAGTTTCGGTAAAAAAATAAAAAACAGGTAAAAAGTTATTCACAAATTGCCTGTTTTGCTTTATTTATAAGGAAAATCAACCTCTTAAATGTTATAATAATTTTAGATCAATAAACAAAATTTAGGAGGGATTTTCCATGAGTTATTTTACCACAGATCTATATGAAACGAAAAGAGAAATTGTCAATTTTTCTAATAAATTATCAGACAGTCTTGATAAACCTGCTGCCAAGTTTGTCATGGACATGATGTTTGGTCTTGCAAGAAGTCAAAGTGTTCTACTTAGCGATATTGCCAGAGCTCTTGATGAAAATATCAAGCTCAATTATACAATTGACAGATTATCCAATCATTTGGCTCAATTTGATGATGAAGCAATGAACCAAATGAAATCCAATTATAATGATATGGTTATCAAGCATCTTAGCGAAGACAGGATCATTTTACTTGATAACAGTGAAATCATCAAAAAATATGGAAGAAAATTTGAAGATCTTTGTATGGTCAGGGATGCTTCCTCACTTAAGGATGACATTTATCCTGGATACCATGTATGTGAGGCAACTGCCCTCACACAGGATCAACATCATCCAATATCTTTGTATAGCCATATCTATTCAACTGAAAGTGAAGGATTCAGGTCAATGAACGATGAAACAATAAAGAGCATAAAATATGTCAAATCTCTCATTCCTGAAAGATGTACATTTGTATGTGACAGAGGATATGATGCCAATGTATTTTATGATTACTTCATAGATGAAAATCATAATGCAGATGATTTCATCATCAGACTCAAAGAAAATAGAACATTATTGTTTAAAGGGAAGCCAAAGAAAGTAGGAGAAATCGCCAAAAGAAGAAAAGGCAAGATTAAGATGAACATGTATTTTTCTAAGGAAGATAGTGAAGTCTATGTATCACATACGAGAGTGGAACTGCCATCACAAAAGGGAAGGATATTAAATCTAGTCATTGTGTATGGATTAAGTGAAGAAAAACCGATGATGCTTTTAACGAATAGGGAGATCAGGAATAAAAGAGATGTGCATAAGATAGTGAGGGCATATATGTCAAGGTGGCGAATCGAGGAGAAATTCAGATTCAAAAAGAATCAGTACGGTTTTGAAAATATAAGAGTAAGGACAATGAAATCAATAAATGTATTGAATACGATATTGATGATGCATATAGGGCATATAACACTGTTGGCAGAGAAAGTAGACAAGAAATTACTGGTCATAAAGATGATAGAGAGAAGCAAATCGCTTAAAGTGTTAAACCGAAAACTCTACAAAATCAATTTAGATGAAAAACCGCAGATTAATATAATCAAAAGGATATAAGATTTGCCGTTAGAAACCGCAGTTCTTATATCCTTTATCTGTTTTTTGATTTATAATATTCTATGTGTTATTTATTTTGACTGATTTTTTTAATCTTAAGAAAGGAAAAAGAGAAAAGATAGGTTCAGTTTTGCAGGCTCAATCTCATCTTTTCTCCTGGGTTCATCTTTGATGAATCCACCCGCTACTATGGTACAATCATTTTCTGTTTTAATCAAGCATATTTTTCAAACTTGTCCTATTAATTTTAACCATTCTCTCTCTGCTAGTGAATTTCAGCTTCTCGAAACCTTTTTATTAAATCATCTGGAACTCTCTGCGTTTCATATCCATGATGATCATATATGTAAGTCACCTAATTTTAAATTCTTTATCTCTTATGATCGCTATTTTATTACTTTCCGTGATAATGCCGTTGTTGAGGAAACTGTTTCGATTCCCGTGCTTTACTGTGAAAACTGCAAACATTTTCATGCTGTCCTTCCTCATCTTTTCATTGTGCCTCATTGCCAATATTCTATTCCTTTTATATTATCTGTCCTTTTTGATAAATTTTATTCTTCATTGACTGTAAATGATGTTTCAAATAAATATGGAATATCTATTTCTACAATCTACAGATGGATCAAAAAATACATGTGCTATCTACGCTACTATATGCAGCTTAGAAACAGTTACCGCATGTCTTTTTTTGTTTCAATGATTTATCTTTATGAGGATGTCATGAATGATATCTACGATTTGAGTTCCCATGCTTTATTTCAATATGACCGCAAATTATTTGCTCCTTCGTGAAATGATGATCATTAGAATATAAAAATAAATAAGATGGAAATATCTTTATCATTTTCACTGTTCTATACTTTTTTGGGAGGTAAAAAGTTATGAACAAACAGAATACTGATCGTTACGAGTACAGAAAACTCGTTGCACAGGTCAAATTTTCACTTATTGCACCTGTCGTTTCGGCTACATTTACGGATATATCCGCTGAAGCCTATTTTAGGCGTGTTTCCAAGAATGAGGTCGATTGGCCCGATGGTACCAGAAGAAAGTTTTCTGCTGTAACTTTAAAGAATTGGCTTTATATTTATAGAAATTGTGGATTTGATGAACTGATGCCTAAAGATCGTCTGGATGCCGGAAGAGTCAGGAAGCTGGACAATCGCCATAAAGATTTTATTAGCGATATGATCAAGGAATTCCCTAAAGTGACAGGCGTCATGATCTATGAAAGAATGATTGAAAAGGGGCTCCTCAACGTAGGTGATGTATCGGTAGATACTGTTCAGAGGTACATTAAAAATTCAGGATTGCGTCATGGGTCAAAACCTGTCACAAAAGAAAGACGTACATGGGAATTTGCTCATTCATGTGATGGATATGAAGCGGATACCTGTCATACCTTTTATATTTTTGATGAAGCCGGTGAGTACAGAAAAACTTATCTGATTGCCATCATCGATAATCATTCAAGAATGATAGTTGGTGCTGAATTCTTTTTTAATGATAATGCCGTTAATTTTCAGAAGGTATGGCATGATGCAGTACTAAGATATGGGAGAAGTAAGATGATCATCCTTGACAATGGATCAAGCTACAAAAATAAAAGCACCAAGGAGATAGAAGCAAGGCTGGGCACAAAAATCATCTACAATCCACCTTATTCACCGGAAGGAAAGGCCGTTATTGAAAGGTTCTTTTCTACCATCAAGATGAGATGGATGAATGGGGATCATGGAAGCCATTATCATTCATTGACCGAGCTCAATATGAGATTAAAAAGTTGGATTAACGAATATAACCGTACCCCTCATTCTTCACTGAAGGATGACATTCACGACAATCACACTCCATTGGAAAGATACATGTACGATATGAAGGACGTGGAGGTATGTCAGCTATCCAATAAATCATCCGTTGAATACAGAGCCTGGCTTGACGATGTGTTCATGCATGAAACGACACGTAAGGTAAATGGAGATTCAACCGTATTGATTGAAAATGTTTTATTTGATGTTCCGTCCATTTATATCGGGATGAGGGTAATCATTCGATATGATCCAAGAACTTTTGAAAATACCTATCTGTATGATATATCCGAAAAAAGAAAGTTCCAATCAGTAGGACAGATAAGGTTGAAAACGGAAGGACAAGAAGAGAGGAGATTATTTATTAATGGAAATGACAACGTATTACGGAATGGACAGAAATCCATTTACTAAAGATACAATGATTAAAACATTATATGAATCTAATGATTTTAAACAGATGACGAACCGATTGGAATTTATCATCAAATCAAGAGGAATCGGTGTATTTTTAAGCAATCCTGGGATGGGAAAGACCACATGTCTGAGAAAAACATTGGAATCTCTCAACCCCAATCGATATGTAGTAATCTATATCTGTATGACAACGATTACAGCCATAGATTTTTACAGAATGCTTAATGATGCACTGGGGCTTGAAGAGATGACAAAAAAGTCGAAGATGTTTCAAGCTATCCAGGATGAACTGAGAAGATTGACAGTAGAAAACAAAATGGAAGTCATTATAGCGATAGATGAAGCACAATTTCTCAGAAAAGAAGTGCTTAGAGAATTCATCATGCTTATGAATTTTGATTATGATTCAAAAGATTACTGTACACTGATATTCGTAGGGCAGAATGAATTTATAAGAACACTGCGACTTAAAGTCCTGGAACCATTTAGACAACGTATCAATATGAATTATACGTTTACAGGATTCAATGAAGAAGAAGTAAAAAATTATGTGGAATCACGTTTGGAATCGGTCGGTTGCCGAACAGACCTGTTTACAAAAGAAAGCTATCATACACTTTATACACTGATGAATACCTCCGTCAGGATACTCAATCAGATCATCAGTAAGAGCCTGATATTAGGAATGCATTATAAAAAGGATATCATTGATAGCGAACTGATCATGGAAGCAGGCAAGGAATTAATGATAGGATAGGAAAGATGGATTATATATATAAAGATAGAGAAAATAAAAAACAGGTTGGGGAGATCGACTGCATAGAAATCAGACCATATTATACATTTAACATAAAAACAGAAAAAAGTATATATAGGTGTCAGATGCACGTAATAGCGGGGGAATGGGAATTGTTTATACATTACTACGATAAAATCATAAGAAAAAACCAGGATAGATTTATACCACTGGCATATCCAACAGATATCATGTGGAATACGGAATCTGTGTATGATAATATAGATGATGAATTAGAAAGCAGAAGGATTGCATACGCGATAAAAAGTATATTTGAACAATATAACTATGAGGATGTATCGATATGATATATCCTTTTTTCATTGATCACTTACTATCCATCAGCAGGTAGCAAATAATCTGCGGTTAAAAATAAAAGGACGTGATAAATCAGTATAAATTAATCTGCAGTTAACATTATCGCAGAATTTGTGGTTTAACACTTAAAGGAAAGAGATATTACTGGTGCTATCAGATCAGTAAAGGGATACAGGAAATATTAAAATATGCACAAAAGGGAATCAAGGAGTTTCAAAATATAAGAGAGAAGCAGGAATACAGGCAGCTGCAACTGAAACTATAAAATGAACATATAGTAAATAATAAAAAAGGTCATGAAAATGACACTTTTTCAGCTACAATAAAAAGAGAACAAAAACAAAAAAGATGATATAGATAAGAAAACAAGGGTTATGACAATAAACAACAAGACATACCCTTCAAAAAAGAATGCAAAAAACCGAAAGTCAAATTACCAGACTATTGATTTTTGGAAAATTATGTAATATCATATTAAAAGAATTAACAAGTCGTTTATTTATGTCTTAAAAAACATGGTAAGAAAAGTGTACTTTTTTTACAGAAATCGTATTAAATTATGTCAACTTTCATGTTTTTTTATCCAATTAGTTAATGTATTATGATTTGTATGCAACATTTTTGCACCTTCACGTTTACTAATTTTATTTTCTTTCCATAATTTATAAATTTCATCAAATTCTTTTGGAACAGGAAGGGGTGGTCGACCAAGCCGAACTCCTTTTTCTTTTGCTATTCTTATCCCTTCAGCTTGTCGTTGTTTTATATTTTCGCGTTCTACCTGCGCCACATAAGAAAGTATCTGCAACACTAAATCCGCAATAAACTTGCCTGTAATTCCATTTACCTGATTTCTTGTATCTAACAATGGCAAATCCAGAACAATAACATCAATGTTTCTTATTTTTGTAAGATATCGCCATTGTTCCTGAATCTCATCATAATCTCTCCCTAAGCGATCTATCGACTTGATATATATTTCATCATTTGATTTTAATTGTTTTAATAATGATTGATACTGCTTGCGGTCAAAATTTTTACCTGATTGCCTGTCAATATACATGTTTTTATCTAGAATCCCTATTCCTCGCATTGCTTCTACCTGTCTATCAATATTCTGATCTTTACTTGAAACTCGAATATATGCATATTTATTTATCATAATAATTCCTCCTATATATTAACTTTATAGGAGGAATTATAAATTTACTTGTAGTAATAAAAGCATAAATATCATAAAATGAAAAACCACATAAAGAACTTTCACCTTAAAGTGTTAAATATGCATTTTTTCAACTTTCTATTTAAAAGATGACTTAAACCGTTTATAAATATTAATTTGTTTTTCGTTTTTTTCGATATACACCGATAGCTCCAATGCATGATACAGTCAACAGTAATGTCCATAATTTCATATTTGTTTTATCACCTGTGTCTACACTTCCAGTATCATTGGGCTTAGTTGGTTCATTTGGAACTGCTGGTGTATCTTTTTCTATAACAGTAACCTTAACCGTTTTAACCGATGAAGCGCTCTTGCTATCTGTTACTTTATATGCAACTTCATATACTCCGGCTTTACCTGTATTAACTTCATTTTTTAAGATTTCAATTTTCTTTGTAATATCTCCATCTTCTTTGTCCGTTGCTGTTACATCTTCTAACGGGTCAAATTCATCCCCAACCGTCAATGTCTTATCATCTGCACTGATTGCAGGAATTTCATTCAGGTCTTCCATTTTTGGATTAACTGTTACACAGACTGTCTTAGTTGAAGAAACACCCTGACTGTCTGTTACTTTATATGTAACTTCATATACTCCGGCTTTGCCTGTATTAACTTCATTTTTTAAGATTTCAATTTTCTTTGTAATATCTCCATCTTCTTTATCCGTTGCCATTACATCTTTATATGGATCAAATTCATCTCCAACCGTCAATGTCTTATTATTCGCATTGATCGCCGGAATATTATTGATGATACTTGCATTTTTCTCAAATTTCCATGTCCCAACAAATTCTACATCTTCTGTTACATTTTCGTACTCAGCAGGTGTCCAGCCTTTGAACTTCCATACACCATCTGTTACTTTTACATTTGTAAATGTTTCTATTGATGGTTTGGCTGTTTTTCCGTGCTCAACATTTCCTGCTTCTGGTAACTGATCTGTAATTTCTTTTGGAAGTCCTTTACCTTCATTCCCGCTCACAAACTTATATAGTACATGATAGGTATCCAGTTTCTTATTAGTTACAATAGCTCCATATCCAAACCTATCACTGGCACTAACTGTAAATTCTCCAGTATTTGAAAGTTTCCCTACTAAATCATTGTCGCTATCTCTATAAGTAGTATTATCAAACAAATATCCATCTGCTGTACTCGTCTGCACTACCTTGTATTTACCATCACTTAATGGGCCAAATGTTAGTTTACCATTTGTATCTGTGGTACCATTAAGAGCAGTGTCTATCCACTGGTTATCAACTGATTGCTGAAGTTTAAAATCAGCTTTTTCAATCGGCTGTTTTGTAGTTTCATCTAACAGCTGTATAGTAAGCTCATTTTTTCTAACAGTTCCTATACCCCCTCCATTGTTTATTATATAGGTAACACTGTTTCCGTTAGAGCTAGGTTTAGAAGAGTTGTTTTCATAAGATGTTCTACTAGCATAATTGGTAACTTCTTTCTTCCATTCAACATCCGGATAATAAGTATCAAATTCAATATAATAACTAACTACATTACCTCCAGAAGCTCCTGTTTCAGACCAAATATTAACTTGGTCAGCCTCCGGCCATTTATCTACACCGAAATCTTTATACATAATGCCGTTATTATTATTAGGATCGCCTATACGTCCAAAATTACAAATAAACGTTTGAATCTTATCTGAATCTTCATAAATCCCCCAGCTAAGTGAGATGTTTTTCACCCTGGCTTCAAAATCCTCATATGTTTCATTTTCTTGCTGATATAAACGCTGCATACGCTCATTTATGAGATATCTTTGCGTACCTTGTCTCCCTGCATAGTATGTTCCTTCAGGAACGTCGTACCAGCCATTAAATTTAGTATCACTTGTACTTTTAACTAATCTGGGAACTGCTGCATATATTTTCATACTGCTTGGATTGATAAATCCATTTTCTGGAATTATATCTTTGACAAAAAATGTATCATGTATCTTGGGTTTTCTATCATTATATGAAGTGGATCCATATAAGTCCATAGAACCAATCGGATTTACTTCAAGTCCAATTCCTGCACCCTTATAATCATTCATTGACCATCCTATTTTCCAGAAAGTATCAATATCAACAGATCCCGGTTGAACAGTAGGTTTATCCTCATTCTTATACTTAAAAGTTACACTTTTTTTAGCATTACCAATCACCAATTCTTTTACAACATCTTTATCTTTTGATGCACCAACATCTTTAGCAACGAAATGGGTAGCAAAATTTATCATTCCAGATAATTCGTTGTTTCCATTAGAATCTTCTTTGATCTCAAAAATTACTTTATCTTTCGTGATCAGTCCTGTTGCTAAAATATTACCTTCACTATCTTTAATTTCTTGAGCATTCACCTCATTCCATTTAGCATCAAATAAATCGCCTACATTTGTAGGAATTTCTATTTTTTCCCCTATAACGAACGATGTTCCTAATGAGGCATTGATCACAAAGCTAAATTCAATCTCTGTGTTATCACCTTGGAACACCTCTGTTGGATTACTGATATTTGTAATATCAGCTGTTATTTTTTTATCATACAAATCTTCATTTTGTAAGATCTCTTTTTGTAGAGGAGAGTTTTCAATCTCTACAGCATATATAGTCTGTTTTATCAATCCCAACGCCATAACTAATACAAGAAAACAAGCAACGATCTTCTTTGTTAAATTCACCCTTTTTCCTCCTTATCTATCTTTTTTAACCAAATGTAAATTAAGAGATACATGAAATGGTAAGAAAAGCAGACTTTTGTTACCAGTAGTGATAAAATCAAGAATTGAGATAATATGAAATGTTTTTGTATTTTACTTCTTAAAATATGAAGAAAAACAGAAGTTTTATAGCTATTCCATTTAGAAAAACTTCTCATTTTAATGGAATAAAATGTCTACCTTTTTTCCAATGTCATTAAGTTAAGCCTAAAGAACCTCAATATTGATATTTCTAAAATATTGAGGCTCTTTTTTATTTTTCTATTGACAAACTGAAAGGTTTGTGGGGCTAAAAATTATAATGTTCTATAATTTTTAGCCCTTTTTAGTAGATGTGTTTTTTAGGAGGTACTTATCATGTTGAATCAATCAAAATCTAACATCTACTATTCACCAAGTATTATCAAAAACAACTTGGACAAATCCATTGATTTTACTCTTGAGGGCATCCAAAACTACTGCCCTGATCCCGTTTCCAATTTTACCGCAATCGCAAGATTACTGCCAGAACACTAATCGAATGCATTATGAACTTCTCCAGTCATTCCACTGTCTGTGAAATGTCAAACTTCTTTTATGACATTAAGGATATGCCTTCTCCTTCCGCTCTCTGTCAGCGAAGAAGTTTGCTGGATCCTGTCATCTTTAAGCGTATCAATCAGCTGTTTCTGTCAAGTTTTGATAATTATGCCACCATCAATGGCTATCGCATACTGGCTCAGGATGGTTCTGACATCAACATCCCTTTTGAGGATGATGATACCAAAATTCTTTATAACTCTCTTGGCAGCCCCTGCTGTCAGTATCATATCAACGCTCTATATGACTGCCTGAATCACGTCTTTCTCGACTGGAGTATTGATTCGGCAACGAAAAAGCAGGAATGCGACGCCCTCATCTCCATCATCAATAATGGGCATTATCCTAGAAATGCTATATTTACTGCTGATCGTGGCTATGAGAATTACAATCTGTTTGCCCATTTCATTGAAAACAATCTCAAGTTCGCCATTCGTGTCAAGGATATCAATACAAAAAGTGGCATCATGACAAACATATCTACACCTGAAGGCTCTTTTGACATGACTGTCACACGCACATTGACAAGACTTCAGACAAAGGAAATAAAAGCCAACAAGGAAAAATATGTCTTTGTTCCTTCTACATCCAAATTTGATTTTTGGGTCCAACTCAGGATTATTATGAAATGACACTTCGCATCGTACGTTTCGAAGCCACTGAAAACAACTATGTGACAATCATCACGAACCTTAGCGAAGATGAATTTTCGCTTGATGACTTCAGGGAGCTGTACCACTTTCGCTGGAATGAGGAAACAGCCTTCAATAAGGTAAAGAATACACTTGGAATGATTTATTTCCATGCAAGAAAAAGACAGCTGATCCAGCAGGAAATCAATGCAACATTCCTGATGTATAATGTTTCTGAAATCATCATCAATAATATCGAGATGAAACAGAACTGCAGATACCGCTACAAGGCGAATTTTGCCAATGCAGTGACAAACATACGATTGTATCTCAGGGATCTATTGGAAGAAGATGTTCTTGTTTCAAGAATAAAAAAATTTCTGGTCCCTGAACGACCAGAAAGATCATATAAACGTTCTATAAAACCGAAATCAGTCAAACCGTTTAATAATAGAACGTCCTGACATGATTCATTATAGCACGTTATTTTAGAATAACAAGAAATTTTTTGAGCTAAATGTTTAGTTCTTTTCGAGTGCGCATGAAATAGATAAAATAAGTTTATAGTTTCGAAATATTCTAAAAGGTACCAACTCTCAATTGAATTGATACCTTAACTTAATCGTTATGATTGCATACTATCCTTTAACTTAATGACATTGCGAATGTAGCAACCTTAATTAAAATGAAAAACATCTTCCAAGTATCCTTAGATTATTTGCTGTGCTTAGATGATTATCTAACACATATAGATTATACAAAAAATGAACTCGGGTTAGATGATGAAACTATACAGTTGTTACTAGAACTTTCTACCCATCAAGAATTAAATATGAAATTAAATGATTTCATTCAACATCAATTGCTAAAGGAGATCAAAATTTATGAAAATAAAGACAACCAATAATCGCTTTAAAGTCGCACGTATAAATGCTGGTTATTCTCAAAGAGATGTATCACGTATTCTTGATTTTCTAAGTTTTCAAGCATTATCTCTTTATGAACAAGGAAAGAGAATTCCTAGTAACATGGTTTTATATTCCCTGCCTAAACTTTATCATGTTTCATTAGACTATTTACTTAATGAAGATTTTACAATATCTGAATTAGGATTAAATGAAAAATCAATTTCAATTTTGAAATCTAATTTAGAACATACATCAATCAATACCATACTCAAAAAATTTATACAAAACAGCATGACAAGGAGTGAAGAATAATATGTCAATACAAGAACGAAAATCTAAATATGGAATTAATTTTAGAATTCTGCCTATGATGGATATAAACCTGATAAAAACGGTGAATATAAACAAGTAAGAAAAACTATGACCTATAAACCTCCAAAAGATATGCCATTGCGTCAGGCAAGAAAAATTGCACAACAAATGGATTTAGACTTTTGTGATCAATATAAAAACATCAAGCTAGTGGAATCAATATGAGATTAAGTGAAGTATGGAATTGGTTTGAAAAATACTATCCACCAAACTATCTTAGAGAATCTACCATCTAAACCATGCAAAGCATTGTAGAAGCAAAAATTCTTCCTGACATTGGACATATAAAACTTGATGACTTCTCACCGAATAGAATTACCATGTTTCTTTATGATGCAGCAGTATACAAAGACAAAGATGGCAATCCTATAAAACCTACTAAATACTATAAAGATTCATATACTCAATTGATATTTTCAAAGTTGCACACACTTTTTGATGCTGCTGTTAAACAAGGCTGCATAAAAGACAACACCTGTACTAATGCTATTAAACCTAAACGAAATAAACCTAAAAAGATTAAACCTTTAGAAATTGATCAAATTAAAGATTTATTAAAACGAAGTGAAGATTTCAATACCTATAATGCTGTTATTCATTTTCAACTATACACTGGAATGCGAATTGGGGAAACGCTTGCACTTACATGGGATGACATCGATTTCAGCCAACGTCTTATCCATATCAATAAAACAGTAAATTTTGTGAAAGGTGAATTTAAAATTGGTCCACCTAAAACAGAGAACAGTTACAGAGTGTTAGGAATGAATGAAACTGTTTATAAACTTCTTAGCCAAGTAAAAGATTATCAAAATAAGATGAAAGACGATTTAAAAGATGTTTGGCAAAATTTAAATTTAGTATTTACTCAAGATACTGGTGGTTACATTCAAAAAGCAAACATTAACAATCGCTTAAACCCATTATAAAAAGGAACAAACTATGAAGACATCACCGTTCATTCCTTAGTCCATTCAAATGCAACTTTACTTCTTTTAAATGGTATTGATTTAAAAATTGTATCAGCACATCTAGGGCATAATGATATTCAAACCACTGCTAACATCTATATTGATGTCTTAAAATCTCAACAACAGATGGTAGCACAACTGATTGAATTTAACCTTGAAATCTAGTATATATGACCTGGAATTTACTGACATTTAGTTGGGTTCAGCGATTTTAAACACCAAATAAACACCAAAAATTTACCAACATGCAAAAAGCGCCGATAAATAGGGCGCTTTTTCAATAGCTTTATTATTCAACACCAACAATAAATGAATATACAGGTTGTTTTCCATTCACACATTCGATTTCAGCTTCAAAATTTTCTTCTACATAATCTTCAATGTCTTGAACTTCATCTTCAGTCACATCTTCACCATAGATTAAAGTAATGATTTCTGAATCTTCATCAACCAAACCTTTTAAAGTTTCTTTTAAAGCATCAACTTTATCTGGAACACAAGCAATAATATCTTTTTCGCATAATGCCATATATTGATTAGCTTTAATATCTACACCATCAATATTTGTATCTTTAATTGCGAAAGTCACTTGCCCTGTTTTGACACATGCAATTGCTTCATTCATTTCTGATAAATTATCTTCTAAAGATACTTCAGGATTGAACATAATACATGCTGATAAACCTTGAGGTATTGTTTTAGATGGAATCACTTGAACATCAACTTCATCTTCTAAAATAATAGCTGCTTGTTGTGCTGTCATCACGATATTAGAGTTATTTGGTAAGATAATCACATGTTTCGCATTAACATCTCTAATCGCTTGAACAATATCTTCAGCAGATGGGTTCATTGTTTGTCCACCACTGACAACATAGTCACAATGTAACTCCAAGAACATATCTTTAATACCATCACCAGCTGCTACACTAATAATAGAAACTTCTTTTGGTTCTTCTTTAGGAGCTGTTAATGTTGCTTTTGCATTCGCTGCTGGTGTACTGTTAGCTTCTAAAATAGAATTGTGTTGTTCTTGCATATTTTCAATCTTTAATTTAATAAACTCACCATATCTTTGAGCTGTATTTAAAGCATTACCTGGTTTTAATGTATGCACATGGACTTTGACAATATCTTCATCTTGTACAACAACAATACTATTTCCTGGTAATCTTTCTAATTCATTTCTTAAATTTTCTTCTTTAAAGACTTTCATCTTTCCAGGATCTAATCTAAAGATAAATTCAGTACAATAACCATATGCATCTTCACTATCTGATTCTACATCAACAAGTGCCTCTTTAGCAGCCTCACCTTTAATATCAACACGTTCAATTTCTTCACCAGCAAGAGCTGCCATAAATCCAGTCATGATTAATAATAAACCAGCTCCACCACTATCTACAACCCCAACTTCTTTTAAAACTGGTAAAAGTTCAGGTGTTCTTTCTAATGATTCTTCAGCTTCTTTAACAAAATAAGAAAAGACATCTTCAATTTCCATTCCTGGTTTGGCATATTGAACAACAGCTTCACTTGATTCTCTAATAACTGTTAAAATTGTCCCTTCAACTGGACGCATAACAGCTTTATAAGCAATTTTTGCACCATTTTGTAAAGCTTGTGCTAATTCAACTGCATCAACTTGTTTTTTCCCTTCAAAAGCCATCGAAATTCCTCTAAAGATTTGTGACAAGATAACCCCAGAATTTCCTCTTGCCCCCATCAATAATCCTTTAGATAACTTTTTAGAAATTTCATATATATCGTTAGAATCTAATTTTTCAATTTCACTTGCGCCAGAACTAAATGTCAAAGACATATTTGTTCCTGTATCCCCATCTGGCACAGGAAAGACATTTAATGCATCAATTTCAGGATGATTATTATGCAAAACAGTTGCACCTGTTATAACCATCTCTTTAAACAGTTTACCATCAATGATTTTCATGTTAACCCTCCACTAATCTGTTACACGAATGCTTTGTACAAAAACATTCACAGCTTCAATATCAATATCTAAAGTTGTTTCTAAAACATATTTCACTTTCTTTTGTACTTCATAAACAACCTCAGAAATTTTAACTCCATATCCAACGATAATATACACATTTAAAATGATTCCTGTTTCCCCATCTTCTACGACAATCCCTTTAGCATAATTATCCTTACCTAAAAGATCATAAAATCCATCCTTCATAATCTTTTGGCTTGCCATTCCAACAACACCATAGCATTCTGTTGCAGCACCTCCAGTAATACTTGCAACAACATCTAATGAAAGATGTATATCTCCTAAATCAGTTGTTTTTGTTATCATAACTATTCCTCCGTTCTTATCATAAATTTATAAATAGTTACCTATATTATATCTTATTTTTAAATTATTGACAATTATTTCATAACAATGCATACGCATTATAACCCACTTATAATATCTTGTAAATAAAATTTAAAAAAATATTGAAATATTCGTTCTTTTCATATATTATATTAACGTTCAAATACAACTATTTTTTATATTTATATGAAAAAGTATTTGCATTTTCTTTTTATTAATGATATTATACTTAGGTATGTGAATGACACTTTGTAAAGGATGGTGAATATAATGGCTAGAAAATGTGAAGTGAGCGGAAAAGGACCTATGTCTGGTAATTCTCGTTCTCATGCATTAAATGCAACTAAGAGAAAATGGAATGTTAACTTACAAAAAGCTACTATTTTAGTCAATGGTAAACCAAAAAAAGTAAAAATTTCAGCAAGAGAATTAAGAAGTCTTAGAAAGAGTGCTTAATGATAAAGATTGCATCCATCTGGATGCTTTTTTTATACTCTTTATTTTATGTTTATTTTGCCCTTTTATGCAAAAAAAGAAGATAACAATTGTTATCTTCTAAAACCTTTTTGAATTGATCAAAGATCGATTCTTTTTTTGTGGCTTTTTTAAGTTTATGATAAAGATCTTTTTCTTCACGAGATAATTTTGTAGGAATTTTAACATCAATTTTTACAAACTGATCCCCATAATTATCACTACGTAAATCTTTTACACCTTTACCTTTTAAACGTAATGTTGTTCCTGGTTGAGTTCCTTCAGGAACTTTTAATGTCACATCACCATAAACAGTTGGTACATCAACTTCACAACCTAGTGTGGCATCAACTGCTGAAATTGGAATAGAAATATAAATGTTTTTGCCATCACGTTGGAAGTGTTGATGTGGTTTCACATAAATTTCCACATATAAATCACCATTAGGTCCACCATTTGTACCACGATGTCCTTTACCTTGCACACGTAACTGTTGATGTGTATTAATACCAGCAGGTATATTTAGTTCTACTGTAATATTTTTATTAACATATCCATTTCCATGACAATGTGAACATTTTTCTTTCACAACTTTACCTGTTCCATGGCAATCTGGACATGTTGTCTGATTCACAAATGTTCCAAATGGAGAACGTTGTTGGGTACGAATTGTACCTGTTCCACCACAACGAGAACACGTCTGATAATCATTAGGTGTTTTTGCACCTGTTCCATGACAATGAGAACATTGTTCATCATAATTGATTTTAATTTCTGTTTTCTTTCCTTTAATAGCATCCATGAAATCAATTTCTAATTGAACAAAACGATCTTCTCCACGCATTGGACCACTTTTTCTTTGACGTGATCCGCCACCACCAAAGAATGAACCAAAAATATCTCCTAAGTCAACATCTTCAAAGCCACCGAATCCTCCAAAGCCTCCGGCACCACCACCGAATCCACCAGCTTGATCAAATGCAGCGTGACCATAACGATCATAGGCAGCTTTTTTATTTTCATCAGATAAAACATCATAAGCTTCCTGAACTTCTTTAAATTTTTCTTCAGCACCAGGATCCTTATTGACATCAGGGTGATATTTTTTAGCCATTTTACGATAAGCTCTTTTTATTTCATCAGCACTGGCACTCTTTGATACACCAAGCACTTCATAATAATCTCTTTTTTCAGCCATAATTTCACCTCTCGACTAGATAAAACCAAGGCAAAGCCTTGGCCTTATTTTATGTTAATTCTTTTCTGTAAAGTCTGCATCAACAACGTCATCATCGTTAGTTGCTGTATTTGAAGCATCACCTGTTGGATTAGCTCCTTGTGATTGTTGATATTGATACGCTGCCATTTGTTGTGCAACTTGTTCTAATTCAGTCATTTTTGCTTCAAGTGTAGCCATATCATTATCATCTAAAGCTTTCTTTAATTCATCTCTTAAAGCTGTTGCCTGAGATTTTTGATTAGCATCAATCTTATCTCCTTGTTCAGCTAAGGCTTTATCAATTTCATTAATCATTTGTTCAGCTTTATTTCTTGTTTCAATATCTTTACGTTTCTTTTCATCATCAGCTTTATTTGCTTCAGCTTCTTTGACCATTCTATCAATTTCTTCATCACTTAAACCAGTTGAGTTTTGAATTGTGATAGATTGTTCTTTTTGAGTCTTCATATCTTTTGCTTTAACATTAACAATACCATTAACATCAATGCTGAAAGTAACTTCAATTTGAGGTACTCCTCTAGGTGCAGGTTCAATACCATCTAATTTAAATAAACCTAATTGTTTATTATCTTTGGCCATTGTTCTTTCACCTTGTAAAACGTTGATATCAACAGCTGGCTGATTATCAGCAGCAGTAGAGAAGATTTGTGATTTTGTTGTTGGAATTGTTGTATTTCTTTCAATTAAGACTGTCATTACTCCACCCATTGTTTCAATACCTAATGATAATGGTGTAACGTCTAATAAGACAATATCTTTCACATCTCCAGCAATAACTCCACCTTGAATAGCTGCACCCATAGATACAACTTCATCAGGGTTTACAGATTTATTTGGTTCTTTTCCAAGTAATCTTTTCACTGAATCTTGAACTGCAACAATACGTGTAGAACCACCAACCAATAAGACTTGATCAATGTCATTTGGTGACATACCTGCATCACTTAATGCTTGTCTTACTGGACCTTCTGTACGCATAACTAAATCATGTGTTAATTCATCAAATTTAGCTCTTGTTAATGTTAATTCAAGATGTAATGGACCTGCTGGGCCTGCTGAAATAAATGGTAATGAAATTTGTGTTTGCATCATACCAGAAACATCTTTTTTCGCTTTTTCAGCTGCTTCTTTAACACGTTGCATAGCCATTTTATCAGCACTTAAATCAACACCTTGTTCTTTTTTGAATTCAGCAACAACCCAGTTCATAATAGCTTGGTCAAAGTCATCTCCACCTAAATGGTTATCTCCTGCAGTTGCTAAAACTTCAAACATACCATCAGCTAAGTCAAGGATAGAAACGTCAAATGTTCCTCCACCTAAGTCATAGACCAATACTTTTTGTTCTTTATCTAATTTATCAACACCAAATGCTAAAGCAGCAGCAGTTGGTTCGTTAATAATACGTTCAACTTCTAACCCTGCAATTTTACCTGCATCTTTTGTTGCTTGACGTTGTGCATCATTGAAATATGCAGGAACAGTAATAACGGCACGATTCACAGATTCACCTAAATAAGCTTCAGCTGTTGCTTTTAAATTTTGTAAAATCATTGCTGAAATTTCTTGAGGTGTATATTCTTTACCATTCACCTGTTCTTTGTAACCTGTACCCATATGTCTTTTAATAGACATAACAGTTTCTTTGTTAGTAACTGCTTGACGTTTTGCAGCTTCACCAACAATAATTTCTCCATTTTTAAAGGCAACAACAGATGGAGTAGTTCTTGAACCTTCAGGGTTCGCAATAACTTTTGCTTCTCCATTTTCCATGACACTGACACATGAATTTGTTGTTCCTAAATCAATACCAATAATTTTATTACCCATAATAATCATCCTCCTAAATTTTATTCATTCACTTTGACTAAAGATGCACGAATAACGCGATCTTTCAATTTGTAACCTTTTTGAAGTTCTTCAACAACTACATTATGATCATAATTTTCATCCTGTGTTGTCATCACTGCCTGATGTAGATTTGGATCAAACTCTTGACCTTGTGCCTCAATCACTTCTACACCATTTTTCTTTAAAATAGCCATCAATTGATCAAAAATCATTTGATAACCTTTCAAGAAAGTTTGAATTTCATCACTTGGATTTTGAACATTCAATGAACGTTCAAAATTATCCACAACTGGAAGCAATTCTTCAATAAACGATTGCATCATGAACTTCAATGAATTTTGATGCTCTTTTTCTAAACGTCTTTTTAAGTTTTCCATATCTGCAAAAACTTTGTAGTAATCCGTTTTCCAGTTATTAACTTCTTCTTCCAATTTTTTCATTTGTTGTTGTAAATTTTCTTCTTTTTGCACTTCAACATCTTCTGTTGTTTCTTCAACAACTTCTTCTTTCATTTCTTCTTGTGCAGTTTCTTTTTCTTTTGCCATTATTTCACCTCTATTCATCATCTTTATCATCGTAATCAACAAGAACTTCTTCTAAGCTCTTTGAAATATACTCAACTAAAGAAACAACTCTTTCATAAGGCATACGTGTCGGCCCAATGACTGAAATAGATCCTTTAGACTTATTCCCTGTTTTAAATGAAGCCGAAATAACGGACACATCATTTAAATCCTGAATTGGGGAATCATTCCCAATTCTTACTGTCACACCATCTTCCAAAGCAATCGGTTCTAAACTTTTCCAAGATTGCGAATTTTCAAAGGCACTAACCAAACGACGTAATTTATTCACATCATCATATTCTGGTTGATACAATAAGTTTTCCTTACCTGAGAAGTAAACATTATTGTTCGCAAACTTCATAAATGCCTCTAAAAAAGCATTAAACAAAACCTCATGCTCCTTAATGCGTGCACTCAATATTGGTTTGACATCTCTTTCTAAACGAAAGGCAACCTGATTAATTGGAGTCCCATCTAACAATTCATTCATTACATTGACACAACTTGTCAAGTCTTCCATATAGGCATTATTTTTAATATTGAAATTACGATTTTCAACATGCCCTTTATCTGTCACAATAATTGCTGTTACAGTATGTTCAGACAATGGAACAAGTGTAATATTCTGTAAATGTTCATAAATCGCGTTAGGCCCCAATGCCACAGTTGTTAAATGAGTGAGCTGACTTAAAATTTGACAGCTTTCTTTAATAATCTCATTAAGTGAACGATGTCGATTGCCTAAAATCATTGACACTTGATTCTTCACTTCATCATCTACATTGGGTTGCATTAATGTATCAACATAGAAGCGATACCCATCTGTGGAAGGAACACGTCCTGATGATGTATGTGTTTTTTCAAGATATCCATGTTCTTCAAGGAATGACATTTCATTTCTAATTGTCGCACTTGAATAAGGAAGCTGATATTTTGTCATCAAGGTTTTTGATCCTACTGGTTCAGCCGTTTCCACGAATTCTTCAACTATACATTTTAAAATCAGTAATTGTCTAGCTGTCAGCATATCTCAACCTCCTTTAGCACTCCTTTTCCCTTTGTGCTAATTACATTATACTCATCTTTTTAGCACTGTCAACACTTTTGTGCTAAAAATCAAAGAAAAAACAGACCTAAGTCTGTTCACCCAAAAAATCTATTAAAATATTATTTAAACAATTGATTTCTAAACAATATCCTCAGATATTTTATATATAAGACATATTTCTTTTTCTGTATATGATTCTATATATAACCACAATTTTTGTTTTCACGTCTACATAATAAAATGTAATATGATTCCCTATCACAAAATATCTATACTTTCTTTTTAGAGGTTTTACAAAATCATAAAATTGAAAAATTTCAAGATTTGTTTTTAATAGTTCAATCTTTTTTCTAAACTATTCAATAACTGATGAGCTGCTATTTTATTATCAAATTCTACTGAAATATATCTAACAATCTCCTTTAAATCATTTTTAAAGGTTTGTAAATATTCCATTTTATAATGATTCATTCAATGTTATCAATCATGTTATGCAAATCATCAAAGACATCAGACTGCTCCAATCGGTGACTATAGAGTTCAGCATATATTTCAGCTTCTTTCATTTTTAAATATATTTCATTTTCTTTAAGCATATTTTGATATACCGTCATACTCATAATAACCATATCATCATATCCATTTTTTGTTAAAAAATAGGCTGTTTATTTTCATGTACCGTTTTTGAAATCTCTGATAATTTTGTACGTAAATCAGATATTGGTCTAATGATAATATTTTCCATCACTTTCACCTCATCTATATTATACTTTATTTATATACAACTATTATGATACACAGTCGTTTTTAGAAATGCATTTTCATATAAAATAATTACTTTCAGTAGAAATTAATACATTTCATTTATTCATCCAAAAAATCTATTAAAATATTATTTAAATAATTGATTCCAGAAAATGTTGTTTTTAAATAACCATCAACGATTTCTAAAAAACCCATTTGTTGATATTTTGTAATCACTTTTTGATATTGATTCAAAAAATCTATTCGGTAAAGCTGGTTCATTTCTTCAATGGATAGACCTTGATTCAAACGTAATCCCATCATGATTTTTTCAAACAATTGATCTTGTAATGTCAATGAAATATCACTTGCTAAAAAATCATGTTTAAGATATCGCGTTAATGATTTTGTATTTTCCAAGCGATGACCATTTTTTAAAGAATGTGCAGATACCCCTATCCCATCATAATCTTGATAATGCCAATAAACTAAATTATGCAAGGAAGGTTTGAAACGATAAAAATTACTCACTTCATATTGCTTGTAACCATATTGCTGTATTTGCTGGCGAATAATTTCATACCATTTGGCATCTTCTTCATCATCTAAAGGCTGATAATTGATATTCTTTAAAATTGTATGATCCTCTAAAATTAATGAATAATAGGAAACATGTCCCACATTTAATTGATTGAGAGTTTCCATATCTTGATAAACATCTTCTAATGTTTGATCAGGCAAACCATACATCAAATCAATATTTATATCTTGAAAGTCCATATTTTGAGCCTCTTGAATAAATGCTTTAGCTTGACTCGATGTATGCACACGCCCTATTTTTTTGAGTAAATCATCTTGAAAGGTTTGAACACCAATGCTCAAACGATTGACACCATTTTGCAAACATAACGCTAACTTCTCATGATCCATTGTTTCTGGATTTATTTCAATACTATATTCCTGAACTTGATAAGCAAATGGTTTCAACAAATCAAAGAGATATTGGAGCTGTTCATATGTTAAAGTAGTAGGTGTTCCTCCTCCAATATAAATTGTCTGATAATCTTGTTTTAAATCCTTTTGTTGTATTTCATAGGCCAATGCTTCTAAATATTGCCACGCCCACTTTTCATGATAGAAAACCTTACAAAAATCACAATAACTACATATATGCTTACAAAAAGGAATATGTACATATAAAGAACTCATGATAAACCAAATTCTTTCGCTAATCCACCTAATGATGTTTCTTTATAATCACTTGATAAATCTTTTCCAGTTTCTTTCATCACTTTCACAATGGTATCAAAAGACACTTTATTTTTTCTTAAATAACCAAGTTGTTTAGCTAACATAGCGGCATCTAAGGCACGTAAAGACCCATAACCATTACGTTCAATACATGGAATTTGGACATAACCTCCAACCGGATCACAAGTTAATCCTAAATTATGTTCCAACCCCATTTCAGCAGCATATTCAATTAAAGAATTATTTAGTTCATATATCCATGCCATTGTGGCAGCTACCATTGCACAAGCTGTTCCAACCTCTGCCTGGCAACCACCATCAGCTCCTGAAATTGTACCATTGGTTTTGACAACATTGCCAAATAGTCCCCCAATAGCTAAGGCTTTAATTAAATCCTTCTTTTCAATATGTAATTGCTTATAACAATAATATAATACAGCTGGTAAAATGCCACTCGCTCCACAAGTTGGAGCTGTCACAATTTTTCCACCATCGGCATTCTCTTCTGAAACAGCATAAGCATAACTAGAAATAAATAATCTTTCACGATCAGCCTCACGACGCGTATTTTGAGCTTGTTGATACATAGATTTCGCAACTCTTTTTAATTTGAGTCGCCCTTGAATCACACCTTCTTTTTTCAAGCCATTTTCAACACTTTCAAACATTGCTTCTAAAATATCAGAAAGAAAATGATCAAAATCATCACCTTCATTTTCTAAAACATAATCATATAAAGAAATACCATGAACATCAACATAATGTAAAATCTCTTTCATTGTTTTTTGTTGATAAACTTGTACAGGTTCTTGTGCCAAATCTCCTTTAAATAAAATAGATCCTCCACCAATAGAATACACCTCTATGACCTTTAATTCCTGATCATCTTGAAAAACATGTACTAACATTCCATTAGGATGTTCGGGTAATTCATCACTTTTAAAAGAAAATTCCACCGGCTTAGGAGCCAATGTTTTTTCAATAATATAATCTGTTAAATGGCCTTTTCCTGTAAGTGCCAATGATCCATGTAAGTCAACATGAAAATGTGTTGCTTCAGGATACATTTCTTTAATTTTTAAGGCTGCTCTTTGTGGTCCCATTGTATGTGATGATGAAGGGCCAAACCCGATTTTAAATAATTCTCTCATTGATTCCATGATTCATTTCCTCCCATTCGCATTAAAAAAGTTCTAAACCTTTATATTTATCTATTTTTCCTGTTTTAATCGCAATATCCAACTGCGATAATTCATCAATATGTGCTAATAATTCTTTTAAATCAAAATCTTGTCCATCACGTCTAATATATTTTAAACGATAAGGATTCATAGATAAAATTTGCGCAATTTCTCTATCATTATAACCTTTTCTATCTAATAATTTCACTTGATATAACAAACGCATTGCATTACCTATCAAAACAATCAATTTAATCGGTTCCTCATTATTGACAATTAAATCTTTATAAATACGAAAACTACGAGCTGTTTCTTTATTTAATATTGCCTGACTGAGTTCAAAAACATTTTCTTCAACCTGTTTTGTCACTAATAAATCTATTGTTTCTACTGTAATATGTTTTGTATATAAACAAAGTTTATTAACTTCCTGTGAAATTTCTAAAAGATTTGAAGGCATACGTGATAAAAATAATCTCAATGCATCTTCTTCAATCTCACATCCTCGACTTTTAATCGCCTGATGTGTTGCTTTATATAACTGATGCTCATCCATCTTTTCAATTTCATAAAAATGAGCCAATTTACGTAATGATTTGACAACCTTTTTTCGTTCATCAAAATTACGTTGATCATGATAAATAACAAACACAGTTGTGGGATTATCCAGCTTTAAATAATCCATAAATTTTTGAATATCTTCTTCACTCATTGTTTTTTGTTTTTGAGTTGTTAAAAAGAGGGGATTCTTTAAAACAATCATCTTATATTCTGTTAAAAATGGTGGTGTTAAAGCATCTTCAATAATGGTTGCCATACTTGTTTCCTGACACCAATATGTCACCATATTCATATCTTCTTCTTGAATATGATATTTCTTTTTTAATGTCTTTAATCTTTGCTCCATTAATAATTTATCTTCACCATAGATGACAAAATTCATAACATCACCTCACGTTTACCATTATACATGAATCAACGCAAAATGTAACGTTCTTTTCCATAAAATCGAATGTGAAACATCCCATCTTGATCCGTTCTTAAAATCGTTATGCCTTTTCTTTCTAAACGTTCAATAACCTGCGTAGAAGGATGATGATACATATTATTCTTTTTGACTCCTATCATCGCAATATCAGGATGCACAGTTGATAAAAATGCTGGAGAAGTCGCAGTCGCACTTCCATGATGTGAAACTTTTAAAACATCGACATCCAATGTCCGTAACTGTTCCAATATATCTTTTTCAACAACGCTAGAAGCATCACCAGTAAACAAAATATTCATCGATGGTAAAGATACATACATAATTAAAGATTGATCATTAGAATCACTGTAAACTTTGTCACTTTTAATCATTTGTATTGTGGCACAGCCAATTTGTCGACTTTCTTCAAAGGAATCAATGACCTCACCAACTGAAAAATGCTCTAACAAAGATGTTAAAGCGCCACAATGATCAAAATCATCGTGAGAAATATAAATATAGTCCAAATGGGAAATACCCACTGATTTTAGATAAGGAATAATGGTTTTGGTTGCTAAATCATAATCCTGTGTGCCACCCGTATCAATTAAAATATTCCCTTGATTCATGGGTAAGCGAATCAACGTACAATCACCCTGTCCCACATCAATCATGGTCACTTCTCCATAAATCTTATATTGACTCCATACTTGCAAAACAATCATTAATGAAAATAATGCTAAGATTTCTTTTCGATAGGAACGTTTCAATTCCTGAAGAATGATGATACGAAAATAGAAAAAATAAAAAAGAACCAACCAGGCTAGAGTTGGTTTTGAAAAAACAATAAAATTATTCAATGACGTTAAAAAAGAAAGAATGTTTTGAAAAATCATAACCATATATTTTAATACCATTTCTAACACTGGAAAAAATACAGAAAGAACAGACAAACTATAAAACCATTCAATAAAAGCATTTAAAATATCACTGACTGCAAAAGTAATCAAAGGAATTTGGGCATTCAAAGTTAAAATAATAGGTAATGATGATAAATAAATCCAAAAAGATGAATAACATAAATGTTTTGTGATTAAAACAATAAAATAGATAAAATATGAAAAAACAAAAGAAATATTATAAATGATATAGGGATTATAAAACAAAGAACAAATCAAAAGAAATGCAAAAATATCTAACTGATGAAACCATTTTTTAAAGATTTCATATAGCAGTAAAACAAAAAAAGCACGATATAAAGACACAAGCATTGGAATCGAGAAAATATAAAAACCAATCATCAAAAAAGTAATGAGCTTGGCGACATGACGTGGTAAAAATAAAGACAAGCTATTTTTGATAAAAGCATATAAAATATGGATATGCATTCCTGATAAAGCAAACATATGCACAAGAGAAAGATCCGTTAATAACTGATAATCTTCACCAATTGTTGCACTTTTTTGTCCTAAAATAAATAATCGTTGATAATCCTGAATATCCTGATTGGTAGAAAAACGTTGTTCTAGCCAACGATAAAAAGTAGGTTGTTTTTGTTGGGAAATGAGTTTTTCAACATATGCTTTATGAAATATTTTTTGACCATAAAGATAATCTTTTTCACAAAAAGCATTATCATTACTGTTTTCATAGAGTTCTAATTCCTTAACTTCAACCTTTAATAAATCCCCATACTCTATATCAATGTTATCATGATAAAGTTTAACAGTTCCTGCATCTGTTTTTAAATAACAATAATTTTCTCCAACTTTACTCACACTTCCTTCAAGATGAGAAGGTAAAGCATTGATAGACATGGGGCGCATCCATAAACACAAACAAAGAACAATCAAGATTATCAAATGTGATAAAGATAATCTATGATAAATAAAAACACCATAACAAAGATAAACCAAATAAAAAAGAGGATGTAAAAATCGGGCCAAAACAAAGCATAACAATCCTAATGCATAATAAAAAAGATGATATCTTATAAACATAAATTTTCCCTCAATCGCAAATATGTTTTTTCACCAATACCACTCACATTCATAATATCTTCAATGGATTCAAAAGGTTGTTGACTACGATAGTCCATGATTTTTAATGCTGTTTTTTCACCAATGCCCTGTAAAGTCATCAATTCTTCTTTAGTCGCATGATTTAAAGATATCGCATGATCATTAATGGGTGGTAAATAAATACGACTTTCATCTTCAACGATTTTATCAGTATTTAAAGATTGTAAATTGGCTTTTGAAGATACACCAATTTCATCAATTAAATCTTGGATTGTTTTTTGACCCTCAAATTCATATTTTCCATTCGTTAAAAATTCGCCTTCTAAAATCACATATGATAATGAAATCACTTCTTTTTCTTGAACTTCTGGTTTTTGAAAATCATAAATAATGGAACATACCATTAAAACAAGCAGTCCAATTATCTGATACTTCTTTTTCATCATAACCTCCTTCAAATAAAAAAAGAATCCTAAGATTCTTTTGAAATATGAAAATGCTGATAAGCAAGTTCTGTCACCACACGTCCTCTTGGTGTTCTTTTAATTAATCCAGTCTGTAATAAATAAGGTTCATACACATCTTCTAAAGTTAAAGGTTCTTCCCCGATACTTGCAGCAATTGCTTCTAAACCAACTGGTCCACCACGGAAACGTTGAATAATCCCTAATAAATATTTATGATCAACATCATCTAAACCTAATTCATCAACTTTTAGAGATTGCAGAGCCTCAATTGTTCTTGACTTGGTAATGATGTCATCTCCATTATATTGTGCAAAATCTCTGACACGTCTAAACAAACGATTAGCAATTCTTGGTGTTCCTCGAGAACGTCTGGCTAGTTCCACTTTAGCCTCATCATCCATATCAATACGATAAACCTGACTTGTACGGTCAATAATGGCTGTTAATTCTGTTTCATTATAATATTCTAATTTAGAAACAATCCCAAAACGATCTCTTAATGGTGCAGATAAATCACCCGCTCTTGTTGTGGCCCCAACTAATGTAAAAGGTGGTAAATCAATACGAATAGAACGTGTTGAGGCTTCTTTACCAATCACCACATCAACATAAAAATCTTCCATAGCTGGATATAAAATTTCTTCAACAACTTTATTTAAGCGATGAATTTCATCAATAAACAAAACATCCCCTGGTTCTAATGATGTCAGTATGGCAACCAAATCACCTGTTTTTTCAATGCTTGGTCCGGTTGTTGCTTTTAAATGTGTTCCCATTTCATTGGCAATAATCATGGACATCGTTGTTTTTCCTAAACCTGGTGGTCCATATAATAAAACATGATCTAAAGTTTCATTTCTTAATTTTGCTGCACCAACAAATACTTTTAAATTCTTTTTTAAGTCTGTTTGTCCGATATATTCATCAAAAGATTGAGGTCTTAATTGATTTTCTTCATCTTCTACATGTTCCTTTGTATCTAAAATATCATGATTTAAATCCATAATCATCCTCCTATAATTTGACTAATAAACCAAGTGCTTTTTTGACATAGCCATTCGTATCCAATGTTTCATGAGTAAGTGTATTCATGACACGATCAACATCTTGTTTTTTATATCCTAAAGCAATTAAAACTTCTATCGCCTCATCAAATTCAACCGAAGTTAAAACGATTGGTGAAGTTGTATTTTGGAATTTACCCTGCAAATCTAAAACAATCTGTTGAGCTGCTTTAGGCCCAATACCAGGGATTTTTCTTAAATAAGCAATATTCTTTGACTCAATAGCTGTGATAATAGCCTCCACATCTCCAGTAGCTAAAATACCAATCGCTGTCTTACAACCAATCCCTTTAACAAGAATCAATTTTAAAAACAAATCTTTTTCTTCCGGTGTTAAAAAACCAAATAATGCAATGCCATCTTCTTTAACCTGCTGATAAACATAAACCTGCGTTTCCTGTCCACGCTTAAATTGATAAGGATTGGAAACATAAATCAAATATCCAATTCCCTGATTATCTACCACGATATGATCTTTAGACATATCGACAATCATACCTTTAATATAACTATACATGTCACAACTCCTATTTCATAATATCCCTATCATTATAACATACTTTTAAAATAAATAAAAAAATGAGAAGCAATTTTCTCATTTTTTTGTATAAAAGATTTATTCATAGAATTCAAATTCAAAATCTAAAATAGAAACAGTATCGCCAGCTTGTACCCCTGCCACACGCAAAGCATCATCTAAACCAATATTACGCATTTTTTGGGCAAAACGTTTAACACCATCATCACTGCCAAGTGATGCCATTTGAACAATTTTTTCTACACGCTCACCAGTGACATGCCATTGACCATTACCCATATTATGAATTTCAAAGCCAATTTCATCTGGTTTTTGATATGTATAAAGCACACTGTTTTCCGTTTCTTCTTCCTCAGTTGCAAATGATGGTGTACGATCTAATAAATCAGCAATCGCATATAATACCATATCCACACCTTCTTGAATTAATGCAATCACAGGAAAAACAGGTATATCTTCACCTAGCTGTTCTTTAAAACGTTTTAAATTATTTTCAGCTTCAGGTTCATCCATTTTATTAGCGACAATAATTTGTGGTCTTTCTAACAAACGATACTTATATTCACCTAATTCCTTATTGATTGCTAGATAATCTTCATAAGGATCACGTCCTTCAGTACCGCCCATATCAATCACATGAACAATCACACGACATCTTTCAATATGACGTAAAAATTGATGTCCTAATCCTTTTCCTTGACTTGCTCCTTCAATTAATCCTGGTAAATCCGCCATCACAAAAGAACGCCCATCTTTAGATTGCGCAACCCCCAAATTAGGAACAATTGTAGTAAAATGATAATCAGCAATTTCTGGTCTAGCACGTGATACAACAGATAATAATGTAGATTTCCCTACTGATGGAAAACCTACTAATCCTACATCAGCAAGTAATTTTAGCTCACAAATTAAATTATATTTTTCACCAGGTTCCCCATGTTCACAAATAGTTGGAGCAGGATTACGACTTGTTGCAAAACGCGCATTTCCTCGTCCACCACGTCCTCCTTTAGCAATCACTGCTCTTTGCTTATCATGAGTTAAATCCGCTAAAACACGACCACTATCCTCATCATAAATCACAGTTCCTACAGGGACTTTTAAAATCATATCAGCACCATCGGCTCCATGCATCTTTTTAGCCATTCCCTGTCCACCATTTTTAGCTTTATATTCACGATGATATCTAAAATCTAATAATGTTGATAATGAAGTTGTGGCCTCAAAAATAATACTTCCACCTTTTCCACCATCACCACCAGCAGGTCCTCCTTTAGGAACATAGGCTTCACGACGAAATGCGACAACACCGTCGCCACCTTTTCCAGCTTCTACATAGATATGAACTTTATCAATAAATTTCATTCTTTCACCTTCTTTCTATTTTTCAAAAAAAGAACCCCTCCATAAGGGGTTCCTATTAAGCAGCTGGGTAAACAGAAACTTTCTTTCTTGATCTTCCTTCTCTTTCGAATTTAACAACACCATCTACTTTTGCAAATAAAGTGTCATCTCCACCTTTTCCAACATTTACACCTGGATGAATCTTAGTTCCTCTTTGTCTGTAAATGATAGAACCAGCAGTACAGAATTGCCCATCAGATAATTTAGCTCCTAATCTTTTTGATTTAGAATCACGACCATTTTTTGTTGATCCAACACCTTTTTTAGAAGCGAATAATTGTAAATCTAATTTAAACATCATGGTTTCATACCTCCATCTTTTCAATTTTCATGTATTTTGAATAAGATTCTTCAACAGTTTTCAACATCACTTCAAATGTCCCTAGCACCACTTGAATCTGATCATTGTCCTGATGAACCTTAATATCAATAAATCCATCTTTTATCTCAATAGTTCCTAAATTCTTTGATAAAAACTGATAATGTACTAATGCATTTGCAATACCAATACACGCTGTACTGACACCAGCACATACCAAATCTTTTCCATATTCAGCACTTTGTGCATGACCGGAAACTGTTATCTGTAAAATGGATTGATTATACTTTTTAATAACAGCTTTAATCATTATTCAGCAGCTTCAGTAGCTTCTTGTTTTGCTTTTCTAGCAGTTTTTTTAATATCTTTGATAACTAATTTTGTATAAGGTTGTCTATGACCTTGTTTTTTGTGATAATGTTTCTTAGGATTGTATTTATAAATTAATACTTTCTTTTCTTTTCCATGTTTTTCAACTTGAGCAGTTACAGTTGCCCCTTTGATATAAGGATTCCCGATTTTGCTTGTTTTATCCCCAATAAATAAAACTTTGTCTAAAACAACTTCTTCTCCTTCAGCAACATCTAATTTTTCAACAAAAATAGTATCTCCAACTTCAACTTTTAATTGTTTTCCACCAGTTTCAATAATTGCGTACATGATGTACCTCCTTCTTTTTATATAATCTCAGACTCGCCAACCAAGGCAGCGTTGCTTTAATACCTTGTATGTGCGGTTGTAGCTAGAGGTCTACAACATAGGTATATTATCATTTTATCTCCCTATCGTCAATCTTTTTTTAATTATTCTCATTTCCTCAATGATTTTGTTGATTTCGAGGATGGGAATGATCATAAACCTCTTTCAAATGTTGTTTGGTAATATGTGTATAAACTTGTGTTGTAGATAAATTGGAATGTCCCAGTAACTCTTGAACCACACGAATATCAATACCCTGTTCTAATAAATGAGTCGCAAAAGAATGACGAATCGTATGAGGATGAATCTTTTTCGTTGGATCGTAATCTCTAACAATACGATTGACAATATCTTCGACACCACGATTGGTTAAAGGTTTTCCAAATTTATTTACAAAAACATAATCATGTTCCTGTTGTGATTTCATCATGATATCTTGACGATCACTCTCTATATAATCTTCTAATAAATCACTTGCATAATCATGAAAAGGAACATAACGATCTTTCCCACCTTTTCCATGAATAAATAACAGTTGTCTAGAAAAATCAATCTGTGATATTTGTAATTCTACGACTTCAGAACAACGCAAACCAGATGCATACATTAATTCCAGCATTGCTTTATTACGTCGTCCAAGTGGTGTATGGGTATCAATGCTATCTAATAAATCCAACATTTCATCCATATAAAGAAAATCAGGCTGACGTTGTGGCTCTTTTAAAGATTCCACCAAAAGAAAAGGATTATCATCTACCAGTTCTTCTTTTTGTAAATAACGATAAAGTCCCCTTAAACTACTCATTTTATGATTAATCGTCTTAGGTGATAAGCTCTTAGTATGTAAATAAGCCAGATAACCTCTTAAAAAGAATATTTGACTGTTTCAAAATTTTCAATACCTTCACGTTTACAATACTCAACAAATTCATCAATATCTCTTTGATAACCCTTGATGGTTAAATCAGAATAATTTTTAAGATATTGAAGATAATGCAAATAATCTTTAATCATCTTATGAAAATCAGACATGACTTAAAAAATTCTCCATTGTTTCTAAAGCACGTTTAGCATAAGCTTCTTTTCGTTCCTTTTTCTTCACACGTGTTTTTAGTTCTGGCAAAATACCGAAATTGGCTTTCATGGGTTGGAAATTATTTTCATCACCATGGGTAATATAATAAGCCAATGCCCCCATGACTGTTTCACGCTAAAAACAAGTAATTCTTGATTTTGTAAATATCTAGCCATATTCATACCTGCGACCATACCACTTTGAGCAGACTCAACATAGCCTTCTACACCCGTCATTTGTCCTGCAAAAACAGATCATCACGACCAATAAATTGATACGTTGGTTTTAAATAACGTGGTGAGCAGATGAAACAATTACGATGCATAACCCCATAACGAACAATTTTCGCATTTTCTAAGCCTGGTATCATATGGATAATACGCTCCTGTTCACCCCATTTTAAATGCGTTTGAAAGCCAACAATATTATAGAGCGTTCCCACAGCATTATCTTGTCTTAATTGTACAACTGCGTAAGGTCTTTGACCTTCTTTCTCTAATCCCACTGGTTTCATTGGTCCAAACAACAATGTTTGTTGACCACGTCTGGCAATTTCTTCAAATGGCATACAACCTTCAAAAAACTTTTCTTCAAAATCTTTTGGTTTCACGACTTCAGCATGAATTAATGTATCATAGAAAGCTTCAAATTGTTCTTTTGTCATTGGACAGTTAATATATTCAGCTTCACCTTTATCATATCTTGATTTCATATAAGCAATCGAAAAATCAACACTGTCTTTTTCAATGATTGGTGCAGCAGCATCGTAAAAATAGAAATAATCTTCCTGCAATAACTGTTGAATTTGCTTAGATAAAGCTGCACTTGTTAAAGGGCCAGATGCAATAATTGTAGGTCCTTCTAGAATCTCTGTCACTTCTTCACGAATAACTTCAATCAAAGGTTGTGATTCAATATATTCAGTAATTGCTTTAGAAAAACCTTCACGATCCACCGCTAAAGATCCACCAGCTGGTACTTGATGTGCTCTAGCAAATTTGATTATCACACTTTCATTCATTTCCATTTCTTTTTGAGCACCCCAACTGCATTATTCAACCCATCAGCTCTTAACGAGTTAGAACAAACAAGCTCAGCAAAATCAGCTGTTTTATGTGCTCCTGTTGTCTGATGTGGACGCATTTCATATAAACGTACAGGAATTTGACGTGAAACAAGTTGATTCGCTGCTTCTACTCCCGCTAAACCACCACCAATAATATTGACTCTTTTCATTTTCATTTCCTTTCTAAAAAGTCCCTTACGGGACTTTTATTTAATGATTGTTTTACACTTAGGATAAGCTGAACAAGCTTTAAATTCTCCAAAACGTCCTTTTTTAATCACGATTGGACTCCCACAGTTGGGACAAACTTCATCCGTCATTACAGGTTCAGCTTTTTTCTTTTCGTTTTTAATATACTTACATTCAGGATAATTTGAACAAGCCTCAAACTTACCATAACGACCTGTTTTATAGACCATTGGACTCCCACATTTTGGACAATTCTCACCTGTATACTCAACTGTTTCAGGTTCTTTTTTGATATATTTACATGTCGGATAATTCGAACAAGCCACAAATGTACCATAGCGTCCTTTACGAATCACAAGATCACCACCACATTCTGGACAAGTTTCACCTGTCTTTTGTGGTTGAATTTGTTCCATCTTTTCATAAGCATTTTCTAATAAAGGTTCAAATTTATCTTCAAATGCTGTCAAAGCATGAACATAATTATCATGTCCTTCAGCAATCTCATCAAGTTCTTGTTCCATTTGAGCTGTATATTCAACATTAATAATACTATCAAAGAATTCTACAAGTTTCTCATTTGTAAGCACTCCTGATTCCGTTGGTTTAAAAGCCTTATCCACCATTTCTACATATTGTCTTGTAACAATCGTATCAATAATACTTGCATAAGTACTTGGACGCCCAATTCCTAAATCTTCAAGTTCTTTAATTAACTTTGCTTCAGTATAACGAGCTGGTGGTTTCGTAAAATGTTGAGATTTTTTAATATCCTGACTTAAAAGTTTTTCATCAACAACAACTTCAGGAAGAAGTTCATCATTTTGTTTTTCATAAGCCCCATAAACTCTTAAATAACCATCAAATTGAATCACTGAACCACTGGCTTTAAATTCATAACCATTATTTTCTAACGAAAGAGTTGTCGCATTCAACAGTGCTGGTGCCATTAATGAAGCCATCGCTCTTGCATAAATTAAAGAATATAATTTATACTCATCACGATTCAAATATTCTTTCACACTTTCAGGTGTACGCATAATACTTGTTGGACGTATCCCTTCATGGGCATCCTGTACATTATCTTTTTCTTAGATACTTTCACACTTCCCACATAGTCTTTTCCGTATTTTTCACCGATATACTGTTTTGTTTCATTAATAAAACTTTCTGACAAACGAATTGAATCGGTTCTCATATACGTAATCAAACCAACTGTTTCATGACCAATATCTACACCTTCATATAATTTTTGGGCAATCATCATTGTACGTTTCGCTTTAAAATTCAATTTTGAAGATGCTTCCTGTTGTAACGTTGATGTGATAAAAGGTGGTTTTGATGCACGTTTCTTTTTTGATTTTTTAACATCACCAACAATAAATTCTTTATTTAATGCTTCATAAACTGCATTTGTTTCAGTTTCATTATGAAGTTCTATCTTACGCCCTGCATGTTTTGCAAGCTGGGCTTCAAACAAAATATCATCTTTTTCAAAAACAGCTTTCACTTTCCAATATTCTTCAGGAATAAAAGCTTCAATTTCTTTTTCTCTTTCACAAATCAATCTTAATGCGACGGATTGTACACGCCCAGCTGACTTAGATTTAATTTTCTTTTGTAAAAGCTTAGAAAGTTTAAATCCAATAATACGATCTAAAACTCTTCTTGTTTCTTGAGATTTCACAAGGTTTTGATCAATTGTACGAGGATTTTTTAAAGCATTAATGACAGCGTCATGTGTAATTTCATTAAAAACTATACGATTCGTTAAACTTTCATCCAATCCTAAGACTTCCGCAAGATGCCAAGAAATTGCTTCCCCTCACGATCAGGGTCGGTAGCCAAATAAACATAATCAGCTTCTTTGACACATTTCTTTAATTCTTTAACGACATCTTTCTTATCTTTATTAATGACATAGTTAGGTTTAAAATCATTTTCTACATCGACTCCTAGTCCACCTTTTCCAGTGGTTGCCAAGTCCCTAATATGTCCTTTTGATGAAGTCACTTCAAAATCTGCCCCCAAATATTTTTGAATTGTTTTTGATTTTGAAGGCGATTCGACAATCACTAAATTCTTACCCATCATATTACCTCCTACGTGTTCTCTATTATTAAGTCTTTTTTGAATTTGTCAACCATAATCTTCATCTTCCACAATATCAGCTACATTCATGACAAGTTTAGCACCCTGTTTAATCAATTCATTACAACCTTCATAATCATCAAAACGTCCCGGTATACAAAATATGTCCTTGCCTTGTTCTAAAGCATAGCCAGCAGTAATCATCGTACCACTTTTTTGTTTAGCCTCACTAATTAATATGCTATGAGATAAACCGGCAATAATACGATTACGAAATGGAAATAAACGTTTTTGAGGAGCTGTAAAAAACGGATATTCACTTAAGACAAGTTGATGTTCTTTAAGCTCTTCATATAATAATCTATTCTCCTTAGGATAGCAATATTCAATTCCCGTTCCTAAAACCGCAATTGTTTTGCCACCATAAGCAATCGCATTTTGATGTGCAACAGTATCAATGCCTCTTGCCATCCCACTGACAATGGTATACCCGTTTTGTACTAAATCTTTCACAAATATATGCGTTGCACGTTTACCATACTCACTCATTTGACGCATTCCTACAACACCAATTGTTTTGGTATTCAACAATGATAAATCACCATAATAATATAAAACAAATGGTGGACAGTTTATCTGTTTCAATAATTCAGGATACGCATCACTAAAGATGGTTATGTACTGACACTTCATTCCTTTCATCAATTCTACTTTTAAATTTTCATTAACTCTTTCTTTATTCATTAAAGCATTATAGATTTTTTGAAAATCCCCATCATACTTTAAAGAAAAATATAATACTAATTCTTCCATATAATTATCCTCCTATTATTTATATACGCAAAAATTTTTCATTTTTCTTTTTTTCAATGAAATTTTTTCAAAAAATTAAAAAAACAACTCATATTCCATGAATTGCTTTTTTACTATCGCCTCAAAACATTAGATTTCATCATCAAATAAACTTAATTGTTGATTCAAAACATCTATAACTGGTTGAAATGAACGTCTATGAATAGGTGTCACTCCATATCTTTTTAAAGCAACTTTGTGTTGTTTGGTTGGATAACCTTTATGTTTTTCAAAACCATATTCAGGATAAATCTGAGCATATTCATTCATAATGCGATCACGTGTTACTTTCGCAAGAATACTCGCTGCCCCAATGCTTAATGACTTTCCATCCCCTTTAATAATGGATTGATGTTCAATCACATCACCTAAAGGCATAGCATCCGTTAAAGCATAATCAGGTTGAATAGAAAGATGTTGAATCGCATCAAGCATCCCTTTTTTACTTGCTTGATAGACATTCAAACGATCAACCATTTCTACGTCAATGATTTCAATTTGATATGCTAAAGCATCTTGAATAATCACATCATATAGAGCTTCACGTTTTTTCTCTGTTAATTTTTTAGAATCATTAATCTTTTCATTATAATAACCTTGAGGAAAGATAACGGCACCAACGACCAATGGTCCTGCCATAGGGCCTCGTCCTGCTTCATCCAAACCAACAATATATTTCTTACCTAATGCGTAAGCTTCTTGTTCAAATTTTAAACGTTCACACATGTTGGACTCTCCCATGTTATTTGACCAATGCTGCCATCATTAATTTCACTAAAGAAAAGTTCCATGACACGATCATAATCGGTTTCACCTCTTAAAGGTTTAATTTTTCTAACTTTTGCAATATGATCAAAAGTCTCAACAATCCAATTATCATCATCTAAATCTATTTCTAATTGATAGCGTTCTTTTAATAACTGCGGATAATTTTCAGTCAAGTAACGCATCGCTGCAATAAATAAATCATCCAACGGCAAAATACTTTGTTTAATCGAACCCAACAACGCAATATTTTTAGCCACATGTTCATCATCTAATTTTGGCCATAATACACCCGGTGTATCAAATAATTCAAAATCTTTCGCAATTCTAATAATCTGCTGCGCTTTTGTGACACCTGGTTTATTACCCGTTACAGTTGCTTTACGATTCGCCAATTTATTAATAAAAGTTGATTTTCCTACATTAGGAATACCTAAAACCATAGCACGAATAGCTCTTGGTTTTAAACCTCGTGCTTTTTCTTTTTCCATTTTTTCCTTTAAAACATGACGACATTTTTCAATGACTTTTTGATATTCATTAAAATTCTTTAAATTGACACTCATAGCCTGATAACCACATTGTTCATAATATTGAACCCACTGCTTTGTATAACGATCATCAGCCATATCTTTTTTTGTTAAAACAATCAGACGTGGTTTGTTTTTGGTAATCTCATTAATCATTGGATTTTTAGATGAATAAGGCGCACGTGCATCAACAAGTTCAATCACAATATCAATGACCTTGATTTTTTCACTGATTTCTCTTCTGGCTTTAGCCATATGTCCAGGAAACCAATGGATATTCATTTTTGCATTTTGATTAGCCATATTTTCACCACCTTTAATCAATCCATTGAATATCCGAAAACGGATAAATCACTAAACCTTTCATACCCACAATATCATCCAAAGTAAAAGGACCTAAATCTCTTGAATCCGTTGAACGCAAACGATTATCACCCATCACAAAAAATTCACCATCTTGTAAAGTCACTTCAAAATCATCTGTAAACTGTTCAACATTATAAGTGATTTTAGACTTTTCTACAAAATCATCATCCAAAAAATCCTGTTCAATATGTTCTCCATTAATATATAACTCATCATTTAAAAATTTCACTGTCTCATTAGGAAGTCCAATCACACGTTTAATAATTTTTTCATTGAGTTGTTGACTTTCTAACACAACAATGTCAAATCTTTGAATATGATCCTCTTTAATTCCTGTAGCATTAATCATTGCTATACTATGATTATGTAAGGTATTTTCCATCGATACCCCTTCAATTCTAACTGGTATGACAACAAACTTAAAAATACCAATTGTTAGTGCAATGACAACGATAATCTCAATAATGGAAATATAAATTTTCTTTTTATTCATAGCTATCGCTCCTCATCATTTCTCAATTCTTTTTTATTATAGCTTTAAAATATAAAAAAGGCTAGAAAAAAGTATGGGAAAATCCCATACTCTTATTTACGAATTTCTTTAATTCTTGCAGCTTTTCCTGATAATCCACGTAAGTAATGTAATTTAGCTCTACGTACTTTACCAATTTTAGCAACTTCAATTCTATCAATGATTGGTGAATGAAGTGGGAAAACTCTTTCTACACCAACTTGGTAAGAGATTTTTCTAACTGTGAAAGTTTCAGAAATTCCTCCACCTTTTCTAGCGATACAAACACCTTCAAATAACTGAGTACGTGTTTTGTCACCTTCTTGAATTTTAACATAAACTTTTAAAGTATCTCCAGGTTTAAAATCTGGAATGTCATTTCTTAATTGTTTTTTTGTAATTTCTTGTACTAATTGCATATTCATAATATGACTTCCTCCTTCACAATATTTATCTACGAAGTTCATACGTTTTCTAACCAGCGGAGCTTCTGCGTCCAAAGACTAAGAAATACTACCATTTTTTATTATAAAAATCAATCTTTTTTTGTGATTTTTTCTAACATTTTTAATTCTTCATCACTAAAATTTCTATTTTTCAATAAATCAGGGCGTTTTAAATATGTCTTCTTTAAAGATTGTTCTAAACGCCATTGACGAATATGCTCATGATGTCCACTCATCAAAACATCGGGTACACAATTGCCATCATATTCGTAAGGACGAGTATATTGTGGGTATTCCAACAATCCTTGACTAAATGAATCATCTTCATGAGAGGCTTCACGAATGGCTCCTTCCAATAAACGAATAATTGCATCACAACACACCATGCTGGCAAGTTCTCCACCCGTTAAAACATAATCTCCTATTGACAATTCCATATCTACATAATCACGAATACGTTCATCAAAACCTTCATAATGTCCACAAATAAAAATCAAATGTTTTTCTAAAGACAACTGATAACTTAATTCTTGATGAAAGGTCTGACCCTGTGGAGACATCAAAATGACTAAACTATCCGGTGTCGTTAAAGACTTTAAACAATCAATAATCGGTTGGCACATTAATACCATTCCCTGCCCCCCACCATAAGGATAATCATCTACTTTTTTATGTTTATTATCAGCAAATTCTCTAAAATCATGAATACGAACATCTACAACCTCTGATTCAATTGCCCTTTTAATAATTGAAGTCTTTAAAAATCCATCAAACATTTCTGGAAACAATGATAAAATATCAATCTTCATCATAGAATCCCTCTATTAAATGAACATCAATACGCTTATTTTCAATATCTTCTTCCTTGACAAAAGCATCTACATAAGGAATCATAATCTTTTGTGAACCTTGGACAACCAAAATATCATGATGATCATATAATTGCACATCTTGAACACGCCCAATCAATTTTCCATCATTATAAACTTCACAACCAATAATATCACTGATATAGTATTCATCCTCATCTAACAGACTCTCATCTTTATATCCATAAAGTAGACAACCTTTATATTTTTCTACCAAATTAATATCATGATAACCTTCAAAAGTCACTAAAACATGTCCTTTGTGAAAACGATGTGTTGCGACTGTTACCTCGATTTCCTGACCTTGATAAGCAATCAAAAGTTTGGCACCTTTTGCAAATCTTTCTTCTACAAAATCAGTTGATGATTTGACTTTTAATTCACCTTTGATACCATGTGTATTGACAATCTTTCCAACAATAACCTGCTCCATAATATCCTCCTTTAATAAAAAATAGATGTGGAACCACATCTATTCTCCATAAGATTCAAATTTGATGTCTAATTTTTGATGATTTAAACGTCCACTTACTGACATAAATTGACGAATAGAATTAGCCATCATACCTTTTCTACCAATAAGTCTTGCAATATCACTTTTTGATGCATAAACATATAAAACAATTGTATCTTCATCTAAAGAAGGCATTTGTCTTACTTCTAATTTATCTTTTTCAACAACAAGTTCTCTTGCAAGGTCTTGTAAAGTTTTGACGTAATCCACTTTATATCACCAGCTTATTTTTTTGCTTTTGAATCAGCAAATTTTTTCATAATACCTTTTTGGCTTAATAAGTTTCTTACTGTATCAGATGGTTGTGCACCTTTGCTTAACCATGCTAAAGTTTCTTCTTCTTTGATTGTAACGGCTGCAGGATTTTGTCTAGGATCATAAGTTCCTAATTGTTCTAAGAAACGTCCATCTCTAGGCATTCTTGAATCTGCTGCTACAATTCTATAATATGGTGCTTTTTTGGCACCCATTCTTTTTAATCTAATTTTTACTGCCATAATCTTTCCTCCATTTATTGATTTTGCTATCCTAGTATAGCATATTTTCATAATGTGTCAAGTATTTTTACTTAACATCTTTTATTTTTAATGAAAGCATATGTTTAATAACTTCTTTCAATAACAAACCAATACATGTAATAATCATTGTTAAAATAAATTGAGAATAAGTTAACATTGTTAAATGTAATAACTGATGGAATAAAACAACTGCTAAAACAAACCCTAAAACCATTGTCACACAAACAAACAAACGTAATTTTGTCATTGGAAAGCTAGCAACAATAACAGCTTGCATACTGATACAAGCCAAGGCAAAATACATCATTGTAACACTTTGTTCCATTGAAATATGAAATAATGGAGAGCCAGTATACACCAATAAGAAACACAATAACACACCACAAGCATGTGGGAGTGTATTTTTAAAAACTGTTGGTAAGAATTTTCCTTTAATTTTCTCTGTTTGTGGTTCTAATAAAGTAAGAAATGATGGATAAGCTTCAATTGCTAAGTCGATCAAAGTAATTTGTATCGGAATAAACGGGAATGGAATGTTGCAAATGGCACAAGCAATTGTTAAAACTAGCGAATAAATCGTTTTGATAAAGAAAACACTTGCCACACGTGTTAAGTTATTAACAACACGTCGCCCTTCTAAAACAACATCAGGTAAACATGAAAATTCTGAATTCAATAAAACAATCTGTGATAGCTGTTTGACAGCTTCACTTCCTTCAGCAATTGCAATACTACAATCTGCTTCTTTGAGTGCTAACATATCATTGACACCATCACCCGTCATTGCCACAATATGCCCTTGCCTTTTTAAGGCTTCAACTAGCCACTTTTTTGTTGGGGTGTCACACGTCCAAAGACAGAATACTGATTAACCAGTTCATCCATATGATTTTTCGCATTATGAAATTCACTCATATCAATATAACGATCATAGTTTTTAAGCCCTGCCATTTGAGCAATTTTAGAAACAGCCAACACATGGTCACCAGAGATAACTTTCACATCCACACCTTGACTATCAAAATACTGCAATGTTTTTTCTACATCTTTACGAATCATATCTGTTAAAACAATCGCTAATATGGGTGTCACTTCAGGTAATGTTTTTTTGGCATCAATATCATGATTTGTATAAGCAATAATAATCACACGTTTCCCTGATTCTATTTCTTTTAAAAGTGAATCAGGCAAAGTTTTCATTAAACGTTCAGGTGCTCCCATCACAATACTTCCAAAACCATCAAAGGTCATAGCACTCCATTTTCTTTGAGATGAAAAAGCTATTTTTTGATTGGGCTGATGCCTATCATTGAGTGTAAAATGTTCACATATCGCTTGATAAGTGGCATTATTATCATCACTGTAATGTAAATAAGAACCAAAATAGCTTTGAAATTGTTCTAAATGCTTCGTTGATAAAGTTTCTACTTTTTCAACCTTCATCTTTCCATTGGTAATTGTCCCTGTTTTATCTAAACACAATGTATCAACATGTGCCAATGTTTCTAAAGAATAGATATCTTGAATCAAAATTTTCTGTTTTGCAAGTTTTGTGACTCCAGCTGCCAGACTCACACTCATCAATAAAACCAGACCCTTTGGTAACATTCCTAGTAACCCTGCTGCACTACCAACAACAGCATCAAATAAAATATCCTGTCTTAAAAAATAAGCTTCTAAAAATAAAATAATTCCTAAAGGAACAATCATAAAACTCGTTACTTTTGTCACTTGACGCATAGAATTCAGCAGTTCTGATTGCAATTCTTTGGCTTTTTTGACTTCACTTGTCAAACGAGAAGTATAGTTATCATTTCCAACATGAATGACCTGAGCATAACATTTTCCACTTATAACACTACTTCCTGAAAGCAAAGCACTTTGAGATATTTTATGAATCGCATCAGATTCTCCTGTTAATAATGATTCATTGGCTTCAATTTCACCATCTAAAACCACACTATCGCAGCAGATTTGATCTCCTGCCTCTAAAATCATGACATCATCTAAAACAACCTTATCAACACTAATCGTCTGTTCATGACCATCTCTTAAAACTTTTACATGAGGAATCATCAATAATGATAATTCATCAACTAATTTTTTAGCATGAATCTCTTGAATAATCCCAATACATATATTGGTTATAATAATGACAATAAAAACAAGATTCGTCCATGCTCCAACGAGCGCTAAAGCAATCGCAATCAAAACATTTAATAAATTAAATAATGTACATATATTTTCACGAAAAATCTGTGAATAGCTTTTACTAATTGTTTTTTGTTGTTGATTAACTTCACCATTTTCTTGGCGTTGTAAAACTTCTTGTTGTGTCAAACCATACTTTTGATTTTGTTCCATGATTAAATCTCCATTCATTTCCAAAATTTATATTCATATACAAAATATTTTTTTGATTATAGCACCTATCATTTCATTTGACTATTATTTTTATCTTAAGATTTTGTTAAGATTATCTTTTGTTTATGTAAATTTTCATTTGTCTTACATAAATAATAATATGCTAGCTTAAATCATCATGTTTTTCATCAAAATGTCAAAATTTGTATTATAAAAAGGATTGTCTATATGAGAAACAATCCTTCCAAGATTTGATTTGTTTAGATAACACATCAAGCATGAAACAACTTAAAAAATAGTTTCTTTAACTATTGCAGTTTTGACAACCCATAAACAATCGCACCACCAAAAAGAACTGCGACTAAAGATGTCATTACTAATCCCACATCATAGCTTACATCAAAAGGAATCAATACTAAAGATGAGGCAATGACTAAACCTAAAATCAAACTTAAAAAACCAGCTTTATGTGTCTTTGTAAAATATTGACATAATTTAGCACTAACGACAATACCTAGAGCAATACCAATGGCCATAAAACCTAAAGGCATAATAACATCTAATCGAAAACTCGTTACATTTGCTAAATATGATTTAAATAAATAATATTCACCTAAAATCAATAGCACCATGCTGCCACTCACACCTGGCATAATCATTGTAGCCCCACTAATTGCTCCCATAACCATCATTTTTATAAATAAGTTACTGCTTAAAGCAGGAAAATCAGGATTAACAATCGTTTTTCCTTCACCTGGATTTAAATATTCTAAACCAAAGACAATCACCAAACCAGCTATAAATGGAATAATGGCTAAACGTTCCCCTTTCATTTCATTTTTAATAAATAAAGGGATACTAAAGGCAATCAAACCAATAAACCAATAAATCGTTTGTGTTGGATAATATTCAAATAAAACTTCTAGAATTTTAGCAAAGCCAATAATTCCAATTGCCGCTCCAACTAACACTTGTAAAATAAAAATAATATCATCTTTACGATGAGAATTTTCTTTTTTAAAGACACCACTAATAGCATCCATCATGCGATTAAAGATTCCTAGAATAACCATCATAGTTCCTCCACTCACACCTGGAATCACATTAGCAATACCAATTGCAATACCACCAATAATATTCTTTAACATTTTTATATTCTCCTTTACAGTTTACTCACTATTATAATAAAATATAACCCTAATCACAAGTTATATTTTTGTTTAACGACTTAAAATGCCTATTTTTAACAAGATAAATCATTTATTAAGGATAATATCGTTCCTTGATTTATTGCATAAGAACATGAAATGCATGATATGAAAGATAAAAAAGACAATGTTTATCAAAAGATTTTCATTGTCTTTTACCATTAACTATCTTTTCTTTTTCTTCTTATGTCTTTCTTTTTTACGATTTGGATTAATAGGCATACGTTTTTGTGGTTTTTGGGTTGGCATACCTGTTGTTGGATCGATATTTCCCATTTGTTTCATCATCTGTTTAGAAGCCTCAAACTGTTTCAATAAACGATTAACATCAGCAACACTTCGCCCACATCCTTTTGCAATTCTTTCTTTACGTTTCGCATTCAAAATAGATGGATCACGTCTTTCTTGCAATGTCATAGAATAAATGATAGATTCAGTTAATTTTAATTTCTTATCCGTATCTTCATCATTAATTTGTGGCATTTGAGGCATACCAGGAATCATTTTTAAAATTCCTGATAAAGGTCCTAGTTTTTTAACCTGATGCATCTGTTCAAGCATATCATCTAAACCAAATGTTCCACGTTTCATACGTTCAAAAGTTTTCATTGTTTCTTTTTCATCATAAACATCTTGAACTTTTTCAACTAATGAAACAACATCTCCCATTCCCAAGATACGATCAGCCATACGGTCAGGATAGAATAAATCAATAGCATCTAATTTTTCACCAGTCCCTATGAATTTAATAGGAACATGTGTAATATGGCGAATAGATAAAGCTCCCCCACCACGTGAATCACCATCTAATTTTGTTAAAACAGCACCTGTAATTTGTAAATGATCATGGAATGATTGAGCTACATTGACAATATCTTGTCCTGTTAAAGCATCAACAACTAATAAAATTTCACTTGGATGAACAATATCTTTAATATTCTGTAACTCATTCATTAAAGGTTCATCTATATGTAAACGCCCAGCTGTATCTATTAAAATCACATCATGGTGATTTTGAGAAACATAATCCATTGCTTCTGTCACAATTTGTTCAGCTTTGACATCTGTTCCTTTTTCAAAAACAGGAATATTTAATTGTTCTCCCAATGTTTTTAACTGATCAACGGCAGCAGGACGATAAATATCTGCTGCGACAAGTAATGGTTTTTTACTGTATTTATTGGCTAATAATTTAGCAATCTTTCCAGATGTTGTGGTTTTCCCTGAACCTTGCAAACCAACCATCATAATCACTGTCGGTTTACGAGACAAATCTAATTCACTGACAGTTGTTCCTAATAATTCCACCAATTCATCATGGACAATTTTGACAACAACTTGTCCTGGTTTTAAAGAACCTAAAACATCCTGTCCTAAAGCTTTTTGTTTTGTATTGGCAATAAATTCTTTGACAACTTGAAAATTGACATCTGCTTCAAGTAAAGCTAAACGAATTTCTCGAAGCATCTCATCCATGTTTTCTTCTGTTAAAGTTGCTTGCCCTCTAATCTTTTTTAAACTCTCCTGCAATCTTTCTGATAGAGATTCAAAAGCCATATTTCATCCTCCTATATCTTCTTTAACATTTCTAAATAATCCTGCATTTGTTGATTTCCAATGGACTGATTTTCAATTTTTTCAATCAAATGCAAACGCTGTATATGTTTCTCCATTAAATGTAGCTTTGTTTCATATTCTTCTAAACTTGCCACTGCTCTTTTAATTTGATCATAAACAGCATTACGAGAAACATTAAAATCTTCAGCAATTTCTGATAACGACAAATCTTCTTCATAATATAAAGACAAATACTGTCTTTGTTTTTCTGTCAACAAATCTTCATAACAATCCATTAACAGATTAACTTTTTGGGTTTTTTCTAAATCTGATGCCATGTTATTTCTCCAACAATCCTTTACATAAACCATAGATATATTGTTCAAGATCAAATTCCTGTAAATCATCCATTTGTTCCCCTAAACCAACAAATTTGACAGGAATATTCAAAGCATCTTTAATAGATAAAACAATACCACCTTTGGCTGTTCCATCCATTTTTGTTAAAACCAAGCCAGTAATATCTGTAATCTTAGAAAATTCTTGCGCTTGTGAAACACCATTTTGACCAGTTGTTGCATCAATAACCAACAATGTTTCCTGTGGTCCTTGTGGCACAACACGTTTGATAATACGATTCATTTTTTCTAGCTCATTCATTAAATTAACCTTATTTTGTAAACGACCTGCAGTATCACAAATCAAGACATCAACATTTTGTTCTTTGGCACGTTTTAAAGCATCAAAAACAACTGATGATGGATCGCCACCCTCTTTTCCTTTGACACATTCAATCCCTAAACGTTTCGCCCAAACATCTAACTGATCAATCGCTCCTGCTCTAAATGTATCACCAGCAGCTACCATAACAGTTTTGCCTTCATTTAACATCATATGAGCAAGTTTGGCAATCGTTGTTGTTTTTCCAGCACCATTGACACCAATCATTAAAATCACTGTCAAGTCTTCATTATCATAATTTATCTTTGTTGTCATATAAGAATCATTGGCATAAATGACAAACATTTTATCAATAATGATTTCATTAATTTCTTTAGGATCTCTAATATTTTGTAGACGAACTTCTTTTTTGATTTCATCTACGATGGTCATCACCATATTGACACCAACATCACTCATAATCAAAATATTTTCTAATTCTTCAAAATAATCATCATCTATTTCACGATATCGGGCTGCTAATTCATTAATTTTTGATGATAAAGATGTATTAGATTTATCTAATCCAGCAACATACTTATCATTTTGTTTCGCAGACTTTCCCACTAATGTTTCTTTAATTTTACTAAAAAAGCCCATAAACACCCTCCTCAAACTTATTGACATATCATAAAGATAACACTTCTTGATGATATGTCAATATTTTTTACGATGCACTTGACGCTAAATCAATGGCATCCTTTAATTTGACACTCACTAATTTTGTAACACCTTTTTGTTGCATTGTTGCTCCATAAAGTAAATCACATTCTTCCATTGTTCCTTCACGATGTGTCACAACAATAAATTGTGTTTGTCCTGAAAACTCTCGTAAATATTTTGCAAAACGTTCAACATTGGCAACATCCAATGCAGCTTCAACCTCATCCAAGATACACATTGGTACTGGTCTCACACGTAAAATCGCAAACAAACATGAAATCGCAATCAATGCTTTTTCTCCACCTGAAAAAAGCGTAATATTTTGGACAGCTTTTCCTGGTGGCTGCACATCAATATCAATACCCGTTTCTAAAATATTATCGGGATCACTATATTTTAGCTCAGCTTTTCCACCACCAAACAAGTTTCTAAAGACAATATTAAATTCATGATTGATTTTTTCAAACGTTTCACTAAAACGTGAAACCATAATTTCATCCATTTCATCTATGGCTTTTAAAATACTATCTTGTGCATGAATCAAATCTAAACGTTGATGATTTAAAGTTTCATAACGTGTTGACACTTCTTCATAATCTTCAATCGCCTGTAAATTGACATGTCCTAAAGAATCAATCTGATGTCTTAACAAACGGACTTCTTCTTTGGCTTTTTGCATATCAATATCTTGTGAATATTCTTCTTTAGCAAATTCATAGGTCATTTTATATTCTTCATTTAAACACTGTAAATGATTATTGAGTTCTGTTTCTTGTTTAGCTTTATCCACTTGTTTTTGTGTCATATCACTTTGAATCTGTCTTAAATGCTGGCGTGTCATTTTCAAGACATCTTCTAACTGATCATTTTCATTGACAAAACTCATACGTAATTCTCGTTTAGCCTGAATGCTTTCCGTTAAACGATCTCTTAATTTCTTTGCTTCATTGAGTTCCTGAAGTAATTGATTATCCTGTGTTCCTTTTTCTATTTCTGATAATTCAACACTTTGATGTGTTAAACTTTCATACTCACTTTTAGCAATCTGTAATTCACTTTTTTATTTGTAACAACAAGTTCCAATTTAGCAAAAGACATTTGTTTTTGTAGTAAGTTATGTGAAATCTCTCTAGCCTGATTATCAAGTTCATTAAGTTTCGCTTTTTTCATTGTCATATCTTTTTCACTTTGACGAATATTTTTTCTAAAAGTTCCAATTCTCTTTTATTGGTTAACATGGAAGAGGATTGTTTAAAACTCCCACCAGTTAATGAACCGCCAACATTAATAACTTCACCACCTAATGTCACAACTTTATATCTTGCAAAAGTGGCTTTCGACAACAACGAAGCATTTTCTAAAGTATCAGCTAAAATCACATGTCCTAATTGATTTGATACAATACGTTGAATCTTTTGAGGATATTGAACAAAATCACTCATCACCCCAAGATAACCTTGCGTATTTTGACAAACCAATTGATGTTCTTCACGTAACTGACGCTCTTTCATTGTTATTATTGGTAAAAAAGTAGCACGACCTGATTTATTATTTTTTAAAAATGAATTGCATTTCTTGCATCTTCATCATGATCAGTGACAATAAACTGCATTGCATTTCCTAATGCTACAGCTAAAGCTGTTTCATATTCAGGCGCTGTTTCTAATAAATCTCCTAAAACACCCACAATGCCAGGTAAAGAATCTTTAGCTTTTAAAATCGAACGAACACCATAACTATATCCCGATTTATTTTCGACCAAATCTACAAGCTGTTCCTTACGATGACGATCATTATGTAACTTTAAATTTAAATTTTCAATATTCTGTCTTAAATTATTCATTTCAGCACGATTTTTTCTTGAAAAGCCTCTAAAGTCAATTTTTCTTCTTTTGTTTCATTATAACGATTCACACGATCATTATATTCACTAATAGCATCCTGTAAAATAGCTTTGAGCTGTTCCATTCGTGCCTCTAAATCTTCTTTATTCGTTGTCTCTAAAATATGTTTACGATTGGCATCAATTTCAACTTTTTGTGTTTCTAATTGATTGACATTATTCATTGCTGTTAAAAGCTGTCCTTGTAAACCATTGACTTCCTGATCTAAATCAAACATCTTTTTCTTTAAACTTTCATTTTGTTGTTCATTGATTAAGATTTGTCCTTCAATCGTTACTTTTTCTTTATCTAATAAATCTAAAGATTGATTTAATTCATTTAATGAATCAGATAAACTTTCAATTCCTTTAACAAGCACATTCACTTCAATAGATTGTAACTGATCTTTTAAATCAACATAAATTTCAGCTTTTTCTTTTTGACGTTTTAAAGGTGTAATTTGTTTTTCAAGTTCTAAACAAATATCTTCAACACGATCCAAATTATCTTTCGTACGTTCAAGTTTTCTAATAGACTCTAGTTTTCTTTTCCTATATTTCGCTACACCTGCTGCTTCTTCAAACATCCCACGTCTTTCTTCTGGCTTACTGTCAGCAAAGGTTGAAATATTCCCTTGTGAAATAATCGAAAGAGAATCTCTTCCTAAACCCGTATCCATAATTAAATCAACAATATCCTTTAAACGACATGGCTCTTTATTGATCAAATATTCCCCTTCATTATTTTGACGATATAAACGTCTCGTAATTTCCACTTCATTATAATCCACATTCATAAAACGATCTTCATTATCAAAAACCAGTGTGACTTCTGCCACATTTTGGGCTTTACGATCCTCACTTCCGTTAAAAATAACATCTGCCATATTCGAACCACGAAGTGATTTCACGGATTGTTCTCCCAAAACCCATCTTACTGCATCACTAATATTTGATTTTCCACAACCATTTGGTCCAACAATACCAGTAATACCAGGTTGAAATTCAATAACTGATTTATCTGCAAATGATTTAAAACCATGTAATTCAATTCTTTTTAAATACATAGATAAATTCCTTTCTAAGAATGATTCTCTTTTTTCATGAGCTTTTCACTAATATAAAATGTTTTATTTTGAGGTAAATAAATTGTAAAACGACTTCCACCCTCTTCACGTGATACAACATCAATGCGTCCATGATGTAAATCAACAATTCTTTTAACAATGGATAATCCTAAGCCATTCCCTTCAACACTTCTTGATTTATCCTGACGATAAAAACGTTCAAAAATATGTGAAATAGCCTCTTTACTCATACCAACACCCGTATCTTCAATACTCACTTCTATCTCTCTAGATGTTTTTTTGACATGAATCATAACAACCCCATTATCTTGTGTATATTTGATTGCATTATTAATGAGATTAATCCATACTTGTTCTAAACGTGATTCATCACCCACAATACGAATATCATTTTTAGGCACTTCAAATTCAATCTCAATATTTTTACTTAACGCAAAATTATCCTGTGTTTCCACAACACGATTTAACTGTTCAATTAATGAAAATTCACTTGTTTCCAGTTTGACATCTTCACCCTCTAATAAAGTAAGCTGTAACATATTTTTAGAGAGAGTAGATAAACGTTTGCTGTGGAACAATATAATATCCGCATATTTTTGACGTTGTTCATCACTTAACTGTTCATTTTTTAAAATAGTTGCAAAACCTTGAATAGCTGTTAAAGGCGTCTGAAACTCATGAGAAACATCAGAAATAAATTGTTGACGTGTTTCATCCTGTTTAGCCAATTGTTGTGCCATCTGATTAAAACTACGATTTAATCGGGCAATCTCATCTTTTCCAGTATAATTAACACGAACACGATAGTTTCCTTTTGAAAGTTCATTCGTCGCTTTAATCAAACGCGAAATCGGTTTAACAATAATATCAGCAATCACTAAAAAAGTAATACTACCAGCAATCAACATACAAAAGACTGCAATCAATGCTGAATCTAAAAAAATCATTTCTCTTTTACTCATATCTTTTTGAACATAAATAATATATTTTTGATTATTCATTTCAAAAGATTTTGCATAAATACGAATAGATGAATCTTTTAATATCAAACTTTCCCCATTATTATTTTCAAGAAACTGTGTATCTTGTGTTGATAAATGCTGTCCTTTTATATTTCCATAAACATATTTTTGATTGTCTGTTTCAATATAAAAACTCACTTCAGATGTTGCCGCATAACCTTGCAAGATCTTATCAAGATCGTTTTCATCAATCATACTCAAAAAATCTTCAATTAATTCCGTAGAATTCTTTAATTCTTCAACTGCTAACAATCCCAGTTCATTTGCATTTTTACGCAATGAAAAATATCCTGCAATTGAAAAACTAAATAAAATACTGACTAAAAATCCAATGATTAATTTTCCATAAATGGATTTCATGACTCAACCTCAATCTTATAACCTATTCCTCTCACTGTCACAACTTTAAATCCAGGTAAATGCCCCAAATTCTCACGAATACGTTTAATATGAACATCAACTGTACGATCAAAGCCATCATAATCCATTCCCCATATTTTCTCAATCAATTGTTCACGGGTAAAAATCTGATTTGGATTTTTAGCTAATTCAAAAGCCAATTCAAACTGTTTCAAAGGTAAATGAATTGTTTGATCTTTGTAACGAATTTCATATTTATCACCATCAAAAATCACATCACGCAATGTAACTATGTTTTGACTATTAATACTATATCTTTTTAAAATTGTTTTAACTCTCGCTAATAACTCATCAGGATCAAATGGTTTTGTCACATAATCATCAATACCTAATGAAAATCCTCTTAATTTATCAGCTGATTGTGATTTAGCTGTCAACATAATCACAGGAATATCTTTCATTTCCTTCATTTCTTCAACAAGTTGGAACCCATCCATCACTGGCATCATAATATCCACAATAGCCAAATCAATATATTCATTTTCTAAAATTTCCAAAGCTTCCTCTCCACTTGCAGCCTGAACTACTGAAAAACCTTCTTTATCCAAATAAAAACGTATTAATTCTCTAATATGTTCTTCATCATCAACAATTAAAATTTTTGATTTCATAATCTTTCCACCTCAATTCATTTTGTAATTATATCATAATTATCAGTGAATTCCTATATTTATTGTCATTCATTGACAAATATACCACACTTTGTTTCCAAAACAAAAACAACACAAGCGTGTTGTTCTTATTTCTTTTGAAATGGTCTAAAAAATGATTTTCTTTTCATCACTTTCATCAATTCTTTAGCACCATCAACATGTGCATCCAATGCTTTTTGACACCAGTATTTAGCGTCTTGAAGTGACACCTTTGTGCCTTGTCCATAAACATAGGCTCTAGCAAGATTCAAATAAGCATTATCATTATCAAGTTTAGCAGCTTCTAAGAATAGTTCAAAGGCTTTCTTAAAATCTTTGTCAACACCATCGCCCTCTTTATAACAAACACCTAAATTATTCATAGCTCCAGCATGTCCATATTTGATAGCCTTTTGATAATAATAAATCGCTTTTTCTTTATTCTGCCATTTTTCGCCAGCTTCAAAATCATATAAAACAGCTAAATTATAGATTGAAGAAGGATGATTCATATCTGCACCCTGTTGAAAATAATCAATCGCTTTTTGATAGCTTTGATCAACACCTTTTCCTTCTTTATAAAGATTTCCAAGTGCATAATAAGCTCTTGGTGACTGCAATTCTAAGGCTTTTTGATAATAAGCTAGGGCTTCACTATAAGATTGTTCTAAAACACCCCACTCATACATCTTTCCAATTTCAATATATCCATCAGCAACACCTTTTTTACCAGCTGCCAAATAATAATCAAAAGCCTTTTGAACATCTTGTTCAACACCCAATCCTTCATCATAACAACGTCCCACATGATACAATCCTCGAGGCCATTGACCTTGAGCTGCCTCATTATATTTTTCAAAAGCTAATAATAAATTAATTTCTGTACCAATTCCATATTCATAACAAGAACCCAAATTACAATAAGCTGGCCAATATCGAGAATAACTAGCTAATTCATATAACTGAAAAGCTTTCTTAGTATCTTTTGGACAGCCACGTCCTTCTTCATAAAGAATTCCTAAATTAGATAAAGCACGAGGATAATTTTTTTGGGCAGCCAACTCATAATAATGTTTAGCTTGTTCAAAGTCCTGATCAACACCAATGCCCTGTTCATAGCAGAATGCCAAATTACATTGACACACTTCATCGTCTTGATTAGCTCCGGCTAAATAATAATCAAAAGCTTTGAAAGGATCTTCTAAAACACCACGTCCTTCTTCATACATCAAGCCGAGCGAACATAAAGCACGTGGATTATTTTGTTGACTTGCTAGTTCATAATAATGCAATGCTGCTTGATAATCCTGTTCAACGCCAATCCCATCTTCATAACAATAACCTAAACGCCATAAAGCCACATCAAAACCTGCATCACCAGCTTGTTGATAACAAGCAATGGCTTTTGTTAAATCTATCTCTACACCAATTCCCAATTCATAACAGCACCCTAGATTTGTTAAACCTCGCAAGCTGCCGTATTCACTTGATTTTTGATAACATTCAACTGCCTTTAACTCATCTTTCACACAACCAAATCCATTTTCATAATAATAACCAAGTGTACATATCGCTGCCCCATCTTTCAACAAGGCTGCTTTTTGGTAATAATGAAAAGCTTTTTTCTCATCTACCTGACCATCCAGTAATCCTTCTTGATAAATATATCCTAAACAACAAAGAGCACGAGGATATTCATAAGAAGCAGCTTTTTCATACCATTGAACAGCTTGATGATAATCAGGCTTGTCTTCAATGCCTTGTTCATACAAATAACCCAAATTACACATAGCTCTTAAATTACCTTGATCAGCAGATTTTAAATAATATTCCTCTGATATTTGAAGATTCTTTTCAACACCGATTCCCATTTCATAACAATATCCTAAATTGCATAAAGCGACATCATAGTTCAAATCAGCTGCCTGTTGATAAATTTCAACAGCTTTTGTCAAATTTTGTTTTGTACCAATACCTGCTTCAAAACAATAACCCCAATTCGTCATACCACGCAAATTACCAGCCTGAGCAGATTGTTGATAATATGCAAAAGCCTTGTTTTCATCCTTATCAACGCCAATCCCCATCTCATAGTAATAACCAAGTGTACATAATGCTTGTGGATCATCCATATCAGCAGCTTTTTGCACATATTCAAAAGCGAGTTTTTCATTTTTTTCAACATCTATTCCATTTTCTAAATAATAAGCATATTTATTCATTGCATAAGGGTAACCCAAATCAGCACTGCGTTTTAAATATTCTAATGCCAAAAGTGGTTGTTCATTTTCAATCATATGTCCATAAGCCATCATAGCACGTGGATAACCCATATGAGCACTTTGCAAATACAATTCTTTGGCACGATTCAAATCAACTTCAACACCAATTCCCATTTCATAACAATAAGCAAGATAACAATGTGCTGGAGCATAGTTTTGCTCAGATGCCTGTTGATACCAGTAAACAGCTTGTTCTGGGTCTTTGTCAACACCTTCTCCAACCTCGTAAAAATAACCCAGTTGGAGCTGTGCGACTGCTAAACCTTCTTTGGCAGCATCCAAATACCATGAAGCCGCCTGAACATAATCTTTAGGTACACCCATGCCCATTTCATAGCAATAGCCAATACTATATTTCGCTTGCGTATAACCCAAATCAGCTGCCTGTTTATAATATGTCATGGCTTTGACTTCATCTTTTTCTGTCCCATATCCATAACAATAACATTCACCTAAATAATATAAAGCACGAGGATACCGATCTTGAGCTGACTTATCAAAATATTCAAAAGCTAACACTTCATCTTTTGGGCATCCAATTCCTACTAAACAACAATAGGCAAAGTTACAAGCGGATAGACTATCACCTAAATCAGCTGCTTGACGATAATAGATGACAGCCTGCTGCTGATTTTTTTCAACACCTAAACCTATCTCATTCATATATCCTAATGAACAAATTGCTTTAGCATGCAAGTGATAAGCTGCCTTGGTAAACAATTGATAGGCACGATATTCATCCTGAACTTTTTCCTGTCCATTCATATATTGCAAGCCAAGACGAAACAATTCTTCATCTGACAACATAAATTCATTATCTTCCTCTAAAGGATAAGCTGATAATAAACAGACATCCACACCTTTAACAACATGATTATCTTCAATATAATAATGTTCTTCTTGTAAATAAGGTGACTGACTTAAATCAGGAAAACTGTAAATATCATATTGATTCATTAAATCATATACGGCATTTTCAACTTCTCCTTCTTCACAAAACAATGTTTTAACTTTCATTAAAGCATCCTGACCATAATCATCTTTCAAATAAACCCATGCCATATCAGGATAATCCATTGCGACAAAATCAACTTTCCATTTTCCAAAAAGAGGCTCATACAACTTTAAACGTTTCAATAACTCCTCCATATTATCCCCCTCCTATTTCACTGTAATGGAAGACACAGTTTGTGAAGTTGACTCATCATTAACATATTCAATCGTAACCGTATCACCAACCTTTAAAAATGGTAACTGTGCATTGAGTGATACTGGTGCTATATAAATCTGCTGAGAATCTTGAAGTTGGAAATAATATTGAGAATTTCCATTCACCACAACCTCTTGAATCGCAGTGATTTGTGATGTTAACTCACTATTTTCAAATTCCACCTGTGTTTTTCCATTATCTTTTAATAATGTATAATATTCTTTTTCAGCCTCAGCAACACTATCTCCTACTGAAACAATCTGATAATTACCAACACTCACAAAAGCATATTTTTTAACCAATCCGGCACTATCTTTTAAAGACATAAAATAAGTTGGTTCGCCACCTGCATTAATCAAGATAGGGAAAGTCGCTGTATATTTTAAATCTGTGACTTTTCCTTCAGCAGACGACATAGCAGAGAATTCTTCAGCCCCACTAATCGCATAATATTTAGCTTCTTTGGTACGCATATTGATCAATGCAAACCCAACATTCGAAGCATCATTAGAAACTGAAGTTAAACCAGTATATAAATAGACATCATCATTTAAAGCAATATAATTGTAACCATCCGTTGGTTTTAACACACCCTTTTGAGAAAAAATAGTATTAAAGAAACCATGTGTATATTTTCCCCAGTTATTTAATTGTTCTAGTAATAGTTCAGAAGGATAAACGCGATCAATCCATGTTGGAACATCTTGAATATCATAATATTGACACTCTCCACTAATAGCATCAACTAAAACAGCACCAGTAATGTCTTTTCCACCAAACAGTCCAATTTTATAAGTATAAGTTGGTGCTACCCAATAAGGATGACCATCATCATCAATTTCAAAAGAAGGCGTTTCAAACATCTTCGTTGGATAATGAATACGTAAATGACGATCAATATTTCTAAAGAATAAATCTGAATGTGAATATTTGATACCTTCTTCTAAACGTACGACTTCACTTTCCTGTGTTACCATATCCACACGAATATAAGCAGGTAAACCCTCACTATGATTGGTAAACCATTTAATCAAATCACTATATGATATAGTTGTCACTCTAAAAGGTTTATCTTGATAATTAATTTGAACATAATCATTGTCAACTTCAAATTGTGAAACATAATCCACAATTTCACCCATTTTACGATCTCCTAAACGTTGAGCACTTTCTTTATCTACAACAGGAATCGATTGAAAATTAACTTTAGGATTATCTTGATAAAAATCTGCATTTTTATCAACATTTAATTGTTGTTGATAACTTGATGCAAAAAAGACAGGTGAACTGATTAATTGTCCCGCAAATACATAAACCAACAATAATGCAACGATAGCACTTAAGATTTTGTTTATTTTATCAAATGAAGCCTGAAACAAAGATCTTAAAGCAATAAATATAACCATTTCAATACTTAAAAAGAAAATAAAATCTGGTGATCTTAAATTAATAGGAATCAATACAAAATATTCCACGATTAAAAAGACCACAAAAACAATAATCAACGCTTTTAATGTGCCTCCTTTTTGAGGTTGACGTTGATGAAAAAACTGACGTTGTCTATTTTCTGTCATTCTTGTAAAAAATTTTTCAAATATGTTTTCCATTGATTTTCTCCTTTAATTTTTCTATAAGTTGATTAAGTTCATCTAAAGATTCTAAAGTGGCTCCTGAGGCATATGCATGTCCACCCCCATGAAACAATGCCGCCACTTCATTAACAGGAATTTTGCGACTACGCATACTGACACGATAGTTATTGTCTTTTTTATTTTGAGTAACAGCTAACCATATTTGATATTCTTCAAAATTAGCTAATGTATTAACATAAGATGAACCTTGTTCACGACTCATCTGTAAAGATTGTAAATCTTCATCACTTAAATAATACCAGGCAATCGCTCCATCTTCTTGATAATGATTATAAATAAATTTTGTAATTTCTAAATCTTTTTTTGTACGCATATATAATTGTTGATATAAATCTTCAATGTTGATTTTCATATCCAAAAGATAAGAGGCTGCTTCAAATGTCTTTTGTGATGTTGATTGATATAAAAAACGATTACTATCTCCAATAATTCCTAAATACAAAGCATTAGCTGCCTCTATAGGTATCCTAACTTGCGCCTGTTTCAATAACAAAGTCACAATTTCACTACATGAAGATGCTTTTTCATCTTCAATATTCACATCACCATAAGAATCCACAACAATGTGATGATCAATTTTTAAAATTTGATCACATAAAGTGATATCACCATCAATACGTTCACGATTCGCAGTATCTAAAACAATACCTAATGTATATCCTTTTTGTACTTCTCCTCTATTAAAAGCTGGATAGTATTTTAATAAATCACTTTCCATTTGCCCTGCCAATACAATATTCTTTTGAGGATATAAAGCCTTTAAAGTCCAATACATACCAAACTGTGAACCAAATGCATCCAAGTCCGGATTAACATGTCGATATATAATAATTTGATCATATTCTTTTCTAATTCTTAATATTTTTTCCATCTTTCCATCACCTTTGTCTATCATAATACCATATTATCATATAAATATGAACTTATAAAAAACTAATTCTTAGCTATATTTCTGTTAATAAAAAAGAGTTGAATGAACTCAACTCCTATAATTCTAATAATCTGACTGTATCTCTAGCAATCATCACTTCTTCATTTGTTGGAATCACCATAACTTTAATTTGTGAGAACTGGTGAGAAATCACTCTATTTTCATCACTTCTTATCGCATTTAACTTTTCATCAAGGAAAACACCAAAGGCTTTTGATACATCATCAATAATAAGTCTTCTTAAATAAGCAGCATTTTCTCCAACACCCGCTGTAAAGGCAATCGCATCACAACCACCTAATTCAGCATAGTATGCACCAATATATTTAGAAACAATACGTGCATATAATAAACTTGTTAATAAAGCACGATCATCACCATCATTAAATAAAGCATTTTCAATATCACGTGAATCAGATGAAATACCAGAAATACCAAGCATTCCTGATTTTTTATTGTAGATTTCTAAAACTTCATCAGCTGTTTTATTTAATTTCTTACATAAATAAGGCATAATAGATGGATCAACATCACCACAACGTGTTCCCATCATAACTCCAGCAAGAGGTGTAAATCCCATTGATGTATCAATACATTCACCATTTAAAACAGCCGAAATACTAGCTCCATTTCCTAAATGACAAACAATAATACGTGAATCTGTTGGATTTCCTAACATATCCATCACTTGTTCTGATACATATTTATGACTTGTTCCATGAGCACCATAACGTCTCACTTTTAAATCTGTATAATATTCTAATGGTAGTGGATATAAATATCTTTCTTTATCTAAAGTTTGATGGAAAGCTGTATCAAAAGTAAAGACATGTTTCACTTCAGGCAATTCAGCTTTAAACGCACGATAACCAATCAAATGTGCTGGATTATGCAATGGTGCCAATTCACAAAGTTCTTCAACCTTAGCAACAACATCGTCATCAACCACTGCACTATCACTGAAATATTCTCCACCATGAACAATACGATGTCCTACTGCATCAATTTCTTTTAATTCTTTTACAACACCTTCATCAACCAATGCCTTCAATAACATTTCAACAGCAACCTGATGATCAGGAATTGGACAAGTTGTTGTCTTTTTTCTCCATTATATTTTATTGTAAAAATACCATCATCCATCCCAATTCTTTCAACAATCCCAGATGTAATGACTGTTTCTTCTGGCATCTCAAATAATTGAAATTTTAATGATGAACTTCCAGCATTTACTGCCATAATTTTTGTCATATATTTTTCCTCCTACAATACTAGCATATATCTATTTTACATAAATTGTAGAATAAACACAACAAAAATTTGAAAGCGAATACACATTTCATGAAAGATTGCTTAAAATATAAAAAAACCCTACTCATAATATTCATTATGACTAGGATTTTTTATCATAGCTTAACGACTTTGAGATTGTCTACCTGCCATCTGATTTTGTCCCATTTCAACTAATCTCTTAGTGATTTCACCACCAACAGATCCGTTTGCACGAGCTGTTGCATCAGGTCCAAGATTGACACCAAATTCATTAGCGATTTCGTATTTCATTTGATCAATTGCATTTTGAGCACCAGGAACAACTAATCTGTTTTTGCTTGAATTTTTTGAGTTCATTGCTTTCACCTCCTGACACAATTAGTTTGTGTCAGGATGACAAAATTATTCATTAATTTTCAAATTTTTTTATTTTATAAAAATCAAATTTGTTGCACCTTCTAAAATAAATCATCAACTTCTTGATAATGATCATCAATCACAATAGTTTCACATTGTTCAATACATGTTTCAACCATTGATTGAAAATCCCAAATTTCTTCCAAAGCTTCAGCCTTATAACTTTTTGGTTTTGTTGCAGGTTGTTTAGGAGTGAAAATTGTACAACAATCTTCATGAGGTCTTATCGAAATATCATAAGTTCCAATTTTTTCAGCAATATCAATAATTTCTAATTTATCCATGCAAGCCACTGGTCTAATTACCGGCATACGAATAACTTCATTAATAACTGACATACTTTCTAATGTTTGTGAGGCCACCTGTCCAATACTCTCCCCATTCACAAGCGCTAAACATTGATTTTTTTGAGCCACACCTTCTGCAATACGATACATCATACGTCGCATAATTGTCATCGCATAACTTTCATCACAGTGATCATAAACAGCTAATTGTAAATCAGTAAAAGGGATAATATGAACAGTGATTTTGCCATGTGTATAACGTCTTAATACATCCACAAGATCCAGCACCTTTTCTCTTGCCAGTGCATTTGTATAAGGTGGTGAGGCATAATGAATACATTCAATATCAACCCCACGTTTCATTGTTAGATATCCAGCAACTGGTGAATCAATCCCACCTGATAACATCAATAAGGCTTTACCACCAATGCCTACCGGATAACCTCCAGCACCTTTGATCACATTATCCATCACATATGTACATTCTTTACGTAATTCCACTTTAATCAAAATATCTGGATGATGAACATCAACCTTTAAATCTTTTGTCGTATGATGAAAGATATGTCCAGCAATTGTGGTATTCACATCATGGGAGTGAAGTGGAAAATCTTTATCATTACGTTTCGTTTGAATCTTAAAAGTTTTTCCCTCATTTTTTTCAATAATATCTAAACAAACATCTTTAATCTTTTCTATATCACTTTCTACTTTATAACACAACGAAAATGAATGAATTCCAAAGACTGTCTGTAACTTTTGACATACAGCCTCTGGATTTTCACCATTCAACAAAATATATAGACGATCAAATGACATCTCATATCTCAAATGAGTAAAATCTTTTAATATCTCTTTTGTATTTTGAGTCAATTTACGAATAAAAATTTTACGATTTTTTCCTTTGGTTGTCAATTCTCCAAATCTTACTAAAATATGATTACATTCCATGAATAACTACCTCTGTTTCTTAATTGTTTTTAAAACTTGTTTTAAATAAAATAAAAATTCATCAATTTCTTCCTGTGTTGTCTGATGCGAAAAACTTATACGAATTGCACTTTTCGCAATCTTTTCATCAATGCCCATCATCTGTAAAGTACGAGAAACATCATTTTTATGTGAAGCACATGTACTTTTGGTTGATACATAACATTCATGCATTTCTAAAGCATGTAAAATAACTTCTGGTTTATATCCCACACATGAAAAATTTAAAATATAAGGAGATACATTTTGGGTAGGTGTATTGATGACAATATCAGGTATTTGATCAAGTTGATTTCTGACATATTGATTCAACGAAGTCACATAACGATAATTTTGATCTAAATTTTCTAAAGCTAACCTTAATGTTTTCGCAAACATTGTATGCGTTGCAGTGTTAGATGTGCCACCACGTAATTGTTGTTCCTGTTGACCGCCATTGATTAAAGGAACAAGTGAAGTCGAAGCTTTTTTATATAAGACACCACTTCCTTTTAATCCATAAATCTTATGAGCTGAAAAACTTGCAAGATCAACATAGCTCAAATCAATAGGCAATTTTCCCAAAGCTTGAACCATATCAACATGTAATTTGACTTTTGGATTCTTCTTTTGAATAATTTGATAAACTTTTTGAATAGGAAAAATCATTCCTACTTCATTATTGACATACATCAGTGTCACTAAAATCGTATCATCTCTTATTTTTTCTTCCAATTCTTTTAAATTAAATTCACCATTTTGATTCACTGATATAAAATCAACTTCAAACCCAAAAACATCTCGTAACTGTATGCATGACTGATAAACACTGGAATGTTCCACAGCCGTCGTGATAATATGTTTTCCACGATTTTGATATTGAAAAGCACATCCTTTAATCGCCGTACTATTTGATTCACTGGCACCACTTGTAAAAATAATTTCTTCAGGTAGAACTTTCAACATTTGAGCAGTCAATTCTCTTGATTTTTCCATCAAGGCACTGGTTTTTAATCCTAAAGAATATAATGAATCTGCATTCGCAAAATAATCATTTAAAAGTGATTGATACATATGATTCACTTCTTGATTTAAAGGTGTTGTTGATACATAATCTAAATAAATCATATCTTTCCTCCATAGTTCATTATATGTATATATACCATTTTTATTAAGAAAAAGCCACTAAAAAAGTCCAAATTAGGACTTTTCACTTGTTTTTTAATTAAATTTTCATAAGAACCAGGCTTAATCTTTTCAATAATATCCACCGCTGTCGATAAAGCCTTTGTATATTCACCATTTCTAAACAAAACTTCTGCTTTTGTGAGTTCAGTATTCACTTCCAAAAAGCTAGAACGATAACGATTTCCAAAAACAATCGCTTCTTCTACCATTTCAGCAGTCACAATCAAATTATGTACATTATCATATAATTTATAAATGATATCTCTAGCACTATCTACACGTTTAGAAAGCTCTGATAATTCAACAGGACGATGCATACGATAAGCTTGAATTTGAGCAGCTTTATCATAAGAATCCTGAATATAATCTTTATAAGATTCATTAATCATCGGTAAATGTTTATTCTTGATTTCTGATTTAATTTCTAATAAAACAATATTAATATTTTCTAATTCATCAATAGCGCGTTGTTCCTGTAAATATAAATGATCTCTAAAAGCAAAGAAAGAATTCAAATCATCTTGATGGGACAAAGCTTCATTTTTCACTTTTTCCACTTTGTCAATCATTTGTAAATAAGAGAAATTCCCAACATTCATTTCTTCTTCTAATTCATAAGAAGTTCTTAAAATTTGATCAAAATCTTTATATTTTTCTTGAATATCCACATAATCTTCATTAATTAAATATAAATTTTCAATACGATTTTGATCAATAAGAGCTTGCTTATATTGATCATAAATATGTGTAATTTTTGTATAAGCATCTTCCCATTTTGTTTTAAATTCTTCATAAGATTGCTTTTCTACTTCTAAATCTTTCATGAGAACATCAATATCATCAACCAGTTTCTGCAAGACTTCTCCAACATTTTCTAATTGTAATTGTTGAATATGCTGTGTCGTTGTTTCTAAAGTTGATTGAATTGCCTGATAACGATCAGAAACATTTAATTGATCTAATGAAAATTCACCATTTGACATATCTTTAATCAACATATCAAGATGATGTATTTTCTTAGGAATATATTGTCTGACAATCGCAATATAATCCGGTAATTCCTGTAAACGTTCTGTTAACCAGTCAACTTTTTTATCAATGTCCTGCGTTAAAGTTTTCGCATCTTCAAATCTTTGATTATTCATCATATCTTCTAATTTAACAAAGGAATCATCTAAATTGTTGAAAATATTTTTTATTCCTTTGACAAAATCTTCTACTTTAAAGCGAATAGTTTCATAACGATCTATGAGTTGACGATACTTTTCTTTGACACGAATAATTTCAATTCTTTGAATATTTTCAATTTCCGTAATTTTTTCAATCTTTTCCAATAAAGCCTGTGAATCATCTTCATAAATCTTTAACATATTTTCTAATTCCTTCATTTTTGAAGAAATCTTTCTTAGTTTACCATAAAAAAGTTGTTCATCAACTTCATTAACTAAAACACCTAACTCATTTTTCTGGTAATCAGAGATACGTTCAAACTCTTGAGCATATTCCTCATACTTTTCCAACACTTCAGGCATATTCTTAGAAATACTATGCACTCTTCCTAAACGATACTGTAAAGGTAAAGATTTAATCCCATTCATACGATTTTCTACATCTACAATCAATTTTCTATATTTCCTTAATCTCATTCCCCTGCAAAATAGCATAAGAACAATAAATACAACCAGACCCATACCTATAAAAATGAGATTACGTATACCAATTTGTTCTATATATCTCATGACATTATCCATAACTTAAAATTCCTCTCTTTTCCTAGGTTATATTTTATCATAAATAGAAAGCTATTTCATCATCTTTTTCCAAAATACTACATGATGGCAACTAAAAATTCAATTTCTATACAATGTTGTTATAAAGCAAGAAAAATAATGTTTGAATATATTATAAAATGAATTTTATACTCATTATTATAATTGCTATTTTAATAGTTTATATAGAGGAATCAGTTTCAATAGAATACAAAATGAAATGACAATAATCATGAATATCATTATCAAACAAAAGGCAGACATCAAAAGCATATAACCCCATGTATGAAATGACAATAAATCAAGCAAAAACAATACAAGAAAACTCATAATACAACTGAAAATGAAAGAAAAGAGAAAATTAATACCTTCTTTATAGACAAGCATTTTTATCAATTGTGAATAGCTTATACCTAACGATGAAAATAATGCTATATTTCGTTGTTCCCGCATTAATCTATATATTTTATAAATAACAAACGCAATGAATACAACAATAGCTATCATCAAAATATAATTTGAATCAAAAAGTTTTGCAGAATTAATATGAAACATCAAATTATTTTCATTAAGGATTTCATAATCTTCAGGAAGTCTTTTTTGAATATCTTGAATATCTGAAAGATTTTGTATATGAACATAAATAGATTGCACATTTTCCTGAGATAAATCCACATCAGTTGCATAAAGATATTCCATAAAATTTTCATAAGGAAGATATATACTTAAAGATAAATCAAAGTGTGGATTCAAAACTTTATTTGGTTGAATTTCAATATTTTGGTGTTGTTGATTTGTCAATATCAAAGAATCAAAATTATTTAAAAGGGTATGATAAAGTTCATAACTCAAATAAATATCTTCTACTTGCTTATTGTAAAAAGAAGCCGTGAAAAATTCTTCTTTTATTGTAGGAAGAGTTTCTTTTTCATGAGGATAATATGCTTTTAAAGATACATTTGTAGAACCAATGGATACATTATAAATATATCCATTATAAACTTCATAATCTATAAGATTTCTTTCAATAAGTGCCTGTTCATAAGGGGTTATCATTTGATATTCATTTTTTATGATAGTCACTTCATGATGTAAAATATCCAGTAAAGGAGCACCCATAATGGATTGATAATTTTTTGAATATGTTAATATAAGAGAAAGCAATGTGCAAATTATACTCGTTGTTAAAAAAATCATTATAAATTTTGATTTATATCTAAAATAAGTTAAATAAAGATATTTTTTAAAATCTTAAAAGGTACTCTAAAAGACGAGTGAGTATGTTTTATATGATTATCTTCTGCTTTTTTTAAAAGATTTAATTTCAAAAAATCAATTTGATAAATATTATCAAAAATATTAATAATACGTTGATCATGTGTTGCTACCAAAATCATTTTTTCTTTTGATAAGCTAAATCTTTAAGAAGCTCTATAATAATTGCTGTATTTGTAGCATCCAAATAAGAAGTTGGTTCATCAAAAATAAACAAATCTGCTTCTCTAATCAGTCCACATAAAATGGCTAATCGCTGTTTTTCTCCTCCAGAAAGTGTTTCAATAGATGTTGAAAGATCGAAGTCCAAATGAACCATATCTAATAATTTGTAAATGTCTTCCTCAGTTAATGATTTATGAGCAAGCATTGCAAAAAACTCAATATTCTCTCTTAGACTCATTTTTTGAAAGAAACAAACTTCCTGATATATGAATGATATATTTTGACATCTAACCATAGCACGTTGATTATCATCATATTCATGAAGATGCATATCATCAAAAACATAATCAAATGAACAGTCCTTTTTTAAAAGCCCTATTTCTTGTAATAACGCTGTTTTCCCTGTACCACTTTCACCTATAATTCCTGTAATTTGTCCATATGGAATTTCCATATTTCCTGATTCTATTAGTACTTTTGAAGGAAATGAAAGTTGTATATTTTTGATATGAATCATTTAACTCACATCCTTTATATTCTTTCTTATCATTAGTGAAGATAACATATAGACAAAACCTATCACAGATAAAGCGATAATAATTGCAATAGCAATATATAAAGACAATGAAATAGACATATACATTAATGATAAAAAGTAAAAACCATAAATACCAATCCATCCAATGGCCAATATCAACCATCCAATAGACATATAAAGAAAATCTCTACTTAAATATTTTTTGATAGTTTTTTGATGAATTCCTTCTCTTTTTAATAAAGAAATCTCTTTTTTCTGATTTGACAATATGCATAAATTAACATAAATAAAGCTAAGCATAAAATCAAAGAGATAACCAAAGTTAGAGATTGATTTGTTTGATTATGTTTTTGAAAAAACTGAACGTATTCATGATTAGATAATGCTAAATTGGATGCATAATAAAGATTATCCATATTTTCAATTTCCATTTTAATATCTTCCTCTTTACCTGCTTCACAAATAATTTGATATTGTCTTGTTGGATACTCTTTTCCATCATTATACATTGCCTCAAACATATCTATAGGAATATAAATACATCCTTCTTCTTGATGTCTTGTATCTAATACATTTGTAGCATCAAGAATTTTATGAACATCAATAGGAACAGTAATCTGTTTTTTGTTTATTATGGGATTCATTTGTAACATTTTTTCTTCAGTCATTGATCTTTCATAATCTTCTATCATCAGAACATTCAAACCAATAGAGAGCTGATCCATAGAACTTAATGAATCAACTTGTGTTTCCATCATATTGTATAAAATATTATTAATATAGATTCCTTCCATATTATCCCCATTGTTTAAAATATGTTCCTCAGGATAATAAACTGATAAATAAATATAACGTTGATATGTCTGGGATGTTGTAGCAATAGGCTCAATTAATTTAACAAATTGATTATTTTGATAAAGACTAAAGGGAACCATTTGATCAGCCTTTCGTACGTCTATGCATGGTAAGATATTTTTTACTCCTGGAATATTTTGAATTTTTGTCAATTCGTCTTTTGAAATGTAATCTATTTCTTCTGAAAAAGGATGATAATCAAAAATATTTGAATTTTCAAGAATATACCTAGGTTCTAATTTTTTGACTAAAAACAAATTAGTATCTTCTAAAACTTCACTCATTTGCGTTGTTGTATTTAATAATATGAAGGTCGCTATATTTTGAGAAATAAATCCTATTGAAGCACCACCAATACATATACAGATGATAAATAAAAGTTTAAGTTTCAATGATTTATATTTAACATAATTGATAAATTGTGGTATCTTCATTTTTTATGGATCGGTTTCTCTACAATATTTTGTGATTTCTTCTCAATCAATTTATAATCTTGAATTTCATAAATAAATTGAGCCGCCTCAAGAACATCTTCATCATGCGTTGTCACAATAACAGTCATACCTTGATGAGATAATTTTTGAAGAATATCTAACAAAATGGTTTTATGATGATAATCAAGGGATGCCGTTGGTTCATCTATAAGCAAAATATTTTTCTTAATCATAAGTGCTACAGATATAAAAAATCTTTTTCTTTCTCCGGTAGATAATAGTTTTGGTGATTTATGATACACTATATTTTTTAATTGTACCTGTTCAAGACATTTTATCATTTCTTCTTTAGAAAAAGTCACACCATGAATTTGACATTCAAATTCAAAATAATCTTTTATACTCATATTTTCAAAGAAATGACCTTCTTGATCTATATAACTCACTTCGTTAAAAATGAAACTATCTTTATTTGATTCATCAATAATTTGATCATCATAAATAAACAAACCACTTGCATCTTTAATTTCACCAAGAATAAATTTAAGAAATGTTGTCTTACCTGAGCCACTGACTCCTGTGAGTGAAACGAAAGAAGAATGAGGAATTTCAACAGAAACATCTTCATAAATCTTTTTGTGATTATTATAAACAATATTTAATTTATCAATCTTTAACACATCCATTCACCTCTCTTATGAAAACAGTAGTGATGAAAAATCACTACTGCTTTTCTTCTATAAATAAATATAATCAGAAGCACTATAAGTTGTACTACTAAGGTCAAAAATATTTGTATAATAAACTGTAACTTTAATAGATGAACCATTAATAATGCTTCCTACTGCCGGACTTGTAGAAAAACTTTTGTATGTTACTCCAGGCCATGACAAATTAAAATGACTCGTTGCCTTTGCCGAATCAAGAGTAAAACGTCCAGTTGTCATATTGTGAGAAATTGTAGCAGTGACAGTAAAATATCCCCAACTAGGATCATGACAAGCAACATTCACACTTTTAGTATATCTTTCAACAGCTCTTGGTTCAATAGTCTTTACATCACCAGCAACAACAGGATTAATGTAAAAACTCAACAACAAAGAACATACAGTAAAAATGGACACACCCAATTTAAACAATTTATTTCTAATCATAATAATCACTTCCTTTTATTAAAATTTTAATATTCAAAATAAATTCAAATCTTATAATTTTTTTGAAGCACATAATATACTTGTTTCTTTAAATTTTAATGAATATAACTCATTTAAGAAATAGATAAATTGGATGCAATGTTTATTTAGAAATTTTAGTAACCTTCCAACTGCCGAATATACATTATATAAATTCAAAACATATTATAACTAGTTTAATATTTATTTTGCTAAAATCCAGTCTCTTAAATATATAGTTAATTATTTTTTAATATGTCATTTACATAAATACCGATAAAGTCTTTATTTCTGCTATACATAATCGAATTTTCAGCTGTTAGACAGTTTTGTTCAAAAAGAGCATTTATATTAAATATTAAATCTACAATCTAAATCTTTTCTATTATAAATCTCACCTCCATAAATTAAAAATCCTTTTATCTATAGCTCAAAGTATCAAGATTAAAAAAGTTATTAAAATTATTTTTATTATTATTTGTTTGATATAGCATAAAATCAAATATTAGCTATGCCTTGCTAATAATTAAAACACGTTGATTTATCTATTTAAATTATATCACTTTATCGTTTAAATTAAAAGTATTTAATATATTTAAGAGTAATAATGATGAGTAATGTATGAGTACCATATCCAATTTATCAAAAATATTTGAATTAAACATTTGTTGATAAAAACAGATTTTTATAAATATGACTCCAATCAATTATTTGATTCAAAAAATAATAAAATTATTCAAATTAATTAAAACAGCTATGTCAAATATCGTGATTAAAAATCAATCATTTTATTTAATATAGCCATTGTAGTATTCTATATGCGATAAATTTACAGATAATATGAAGTGACCTCCTACTTGCCAAAACGTGGATTACGATTCATAATAAGATTTGTGGAAAAAAATTATGAAATTCGATGCCACAACGGTAATAGGAGATCACTATGAAAAGTATAATCTATATTGGGATGGCTGTCCATAAAAATACATACAGTTTATGTGCAATTTTCAATTCAACAGGAGAAATATTAGGTCAAGCAAAATGTGAAGCTAACATTAAAAATGTATTGAGATTCATTGAATCTGTCAAGGAAAAATCAGGAATCGGGGAAGATACTAAAATCCTAGCAGGATATGAAGCTAGATGCTTGGGATTTTCCTTATATCATGATCTTAACTTTCATGATATTCCATGTGTCAGCCTTGCACCTTCAACCATGCATGGATCAGTCAAGAACAAAAAGATCAAAAATGACAAAATGGATGCCTTTAATATTGCGACAAATTTAATGCACAATTCCTATAAGGCAGTTCATGTTGTTAAACCGAAAACCCTACAAAATCAATTTAGATGAAAAACCGCAGATTAATATAATTGGATAGTTATATTATACAAACAAGAAGTTATTGTTAAATAATGTTATTTATATTGACGATTGCAAATAAAACAAAAAAAGCATTGAACATAAGTCCAACACTTTTGATGTGAATCTCTTATCCTAAACGGTTGTAGTATTCTACGATTAATGATTCATTGATTTCTTGATTTAATTCTGATCTTTCAGGTAATCTTAAATATTTACCTTCCATTTTATCAGCATCAACTTCAACAAATCCTGGTACATGAGTTTGAGATGCTAAAGCATTTTTGATGATTTCTAATGAACGAGAACGTTCTTTTACAGAAATAACATCTCCAACTTTTACTTGACATGAAGCAATATCAGTTTTCACTCCATTTAATAAGATATGACCATGGTTTACTAATTGTCTTGCTTGTCTTCTTGTTGTTGCAAAACCTAATCTATAAACCATATTGTCTAATCTTGATTCTAATAAACAGAAGAAATTGTAACCTGTAACTCCTTCCATTTTTCCTGCTCTTTTAAAAGTATTATGGAATTGTTTTTCATTCACTCCATACATATGTCTTACTTTTTGTTTTTCAGCTAATTGTAATCCATATTCTGTTAATTTTTTTCTTTTTTGACCATGTTGACCAGGTGCATATGGTCTTCTTGATAATTCTTTACCAGTTTCTAATGTAGAAAAACCTAAACGTCTAGATTTTTTCCATTGTGGTCCAGTATAACGTGACATTTTCTTTCCTCCTATTGTTTTATTTGGCATAAAACAATAACATGCATAGATCAGTTAGGGTGTGTTTGCATTAAGTATTTCTCTTTGCAGCAAGATACTCTACATCCCATTGTCACAAACGCATGGGCTAACCCTCTATGTGCTGCTATCATTTATTGCACTAGTACATTATAGCAATTTCTTTGATATTGTCAAACATTTTTTACTTTGATTTCCACAAATTTTTTACTTTGATTTCCACAAATAATCCATAAATATAGGAATTTGCTGTTGCCATGACTGTTCACTATGACGACCATTGACCTGTAAATAAGGATAAGTCATGATATGTTTTTGATTCAATAAATGGGATATTTCAAGATTATGCATTGATGCATAGGCTAAACCACGTTTGTTTCTACTTTCTTCACTACCCCAACTTAAATAAACACGTGTATCGACATTTAAATCATGTTGATTCATTTCATTAGTTAAAGCATCCATACATATACCAATTGAACTAGATAAACAAGCTGCTTTAGAAAAATACTGATTATAAGCAATGATTGTATATAAGGACATTAAACCACCCATTGAACTCCCACCAATCATCGTACATTCACGAAATGGAATGGTACGATAATGGTTATCTATATAAGGTTTGACAACCTCTACCACAAAATCCATAAAAAGCTGTCCATAACCATGAATCGTTCCTAAAAAGCTATTTTCTACATCATAAGGGCAATATTCCTCTAAACGCTGATTTCCCTCATGTGGACATTCAATGCCAACAACGATAAATGGTTTATCATATTGGTCTAAAAATTCTTCCATATGCCATGAATAACCATAAGTGGCATTCTCATCATGAAATAAATTATGTCCATCATACATATATATAACAGGATAACGTTCCTGACTTTCATGATAAAATGGTGGTAAATATACATGAATTGTACGTAAACTGTTCATCGCCTCAAACTGTATATGCAATTTTTCTATCATATTGATTCACTATCCTCATAATTACGTCTTAAAAATTCAAAATCTTCTAAAAACATTTCATTAGCAACGTCTACATCAAAATCATCAAATATAAAATCATCTTCATCTAATCCAAAATCATGAATCTTTTCAATAAATTCATCATAATCCTTATAATACATTTCTAATAAAGCATGTTCATCTTCCCAAATACCATAGCCTTGACCAGAAAGAATTTGACCATCCCCTATCTCATTTAAATCTGATTCTGTTTGAATATGAATGACTTGAATATCAAAGAAATAATCATCACCAAAATCATACCATAAAGACAATTGACTTCCTTTTTTCAACTGCAAATCATTCAAGAAAACATTGGCTGCATAATCATCAATCATTTCCTCATCACATTGTTCACAGCCAAATCTTCCTTGTTGGCATTCAATAGAAAACAAATGACTTCCATCAGCCTGAAAAATCGCCAAAATAGCATAAGCCATATCAGCTAGTGTCATATAATATGGTAAAACAATTTGACGATGAACATGCTGTTCTAAACCTCTTAAAGAAACTTGTAATTGAATTGATTTTTTCATATCTGGAATATTTTCAATCATATAATCTATGTTATCTATCAATAACGCTTCAAATAATTCATCATGGAATTGAAGTTGATTCAAGCAAAATGTCATTGAAAGCATAATTCCTTTCTTCAAAATTTCAGGATGATTTGTACCAACAACATTTTCTAATTCCTGTATTTTCTGTTTTAAGTCTTGTGACCCTTCTTTCATGATATCATCATAAATATCATCCACACATTGAAAAACACGTTCCATCAACATATTTCTACACCTCCTGCTTACATTTTACAGTAATTCTAAAATAATGATAGAATTTTGTATAATTTTATCTCATTTTTTTATTTATTCGTCAATTTCTTAAATCATGATTTGTTGATATCTGTCAAAATTTATCACAATTCATCAAATTTTCAATCAATATTTCTATAAAAGAAGAAAATCTATTCATGCCTATACTTTTGAAAAGCATTATCAATTTGTTATCAATGCATAAATGAGGATAACATCAATTTTAAATCTGTTAAACATCAATAATTTTCATATTTTTAGTGAATAAGAATTCTTATTGACTACCAAGAAAGATTCAAAAAAATGTAAATGTCATTGAGCAATAAACAATACTTTTGTATATATGAACGTGATAGAAAACTTCTAAATGATTGAAAATCATTCACCAAAGTTTAATAAACTCTTTCTGTTTTGTATTTTACATAAGCATATAAATTGTAAAAGTGTAATTCATATGTTAAACTCTGTATGTAATCAAAAAAGAATACTATAATAAAATAGAGGAGGCGTAAAGATATGTCAAAAGTTTTACATGTTAATAGTCAAGAATTTCAAGATGTTGTTGCACAAAATGATTTAGTCCTTGTTGATTTCTTTGCTAACTGGTGTGGTCCATGCAAAATGTTAGCTCCAAGTATTGATAAATTAGCAAGTGAACACCCAGAAGCAAAAGTTGTGAAGGTAGATGTTGATCAAGAAGCATCACTTGCAATGCAATTTGGTGTTCAATCTATTCCAACACTTATTGTTTTCAAAAACGGACAAGCTGTTAATCGTCAACTTGGTTTTGTGCCTTATGACACTTTAGAAAGTATGTTAAAATAAAGAAAATCTCCTAGATTGAATCATCTGGGAGATATTTTTTTATTCTTTTTTGATTTGTATCTGATAACACCATATCCATTTCAGCAAAATACTGTGCCAAAACATCAGCATCTTTTAATATTTCGCTATATAAATCATGGAGTTTGTCTTTTTCACTATGATGTCCAATAGCTTGTTGGATAATTTGTTTTTCTTCCTGAGAAAAATCATCTAAAATATTTTCAATCCATTCTTTACAACGAACGCCATGTTGAAAAGAAGAATGTTGTGTAAATTGAATATAATCATGAAATAATCCCATGATCCCAGCCAATTCAACATTAAGATGTTTTTCTAAAGCTAGTTTTTGACATAACGTACTGACTTGAATACTATGCAACAAGGCTCTTTGTTTATACATACCATGACATTTTTCATCTATTTGCATAAAGAAATAATCTTTTAAATTTTCATAACGATTCATCTTCTTAACCCCTTTGGATATAAATTCTTAGCCAAACCTTGACTCTCTTTATAAAAAGACAAAGGATAATCTTCTACAAAAATAACACCATATCCTTTTTGATGACCTCCTGGAATGGCTTCACCATGTAAATACTTTTTGACTTCACTATCTTTTTCATGATAACGATAATATTGTTTCACATCAGGTATTGTAAGTGTTAAAGCTAATGCTAAACTTGGCTCAAAGCGATTCTTTTTACATTCTCCTAAATATAATCCATTTCTTAACACACGAATACCTTGAAGTTCAGGAAACTGAGGTAGCAGGGCATATATATGATTTTGATTATCATATAAATAATGAGGTGTTGGAATATTCAAATATTGTTTATAAAAATCATCTACAAGTTTTTGATTCTGTTTTGAAATACGGGATTTCATAGGTTTATATTTTCTTTTTTCAGGTTGACCATTTTTTTGAATACAAGCAATAAAATGCCCTTCCCCATGATAACGATGTGGATATAAGCGAATTACACCATCTAAACCGATTCCATTTGCCATCCCGTGACTTCTTGGTAGTGGCTTTAAATGACAATCATAATGGCTTAAAAGATAATGAATCTGATTTTCATTTTCAACAGTATTATATGTACATGTTGAATAAATTAATGTTCCACCAGGTTTTAATAACCCCATTGCATAATCAAGTAGTTGTCTTTGGATATAAGCACACTCTTGTACTTTTTGTGGCGACCATGTTTCAATTGCTTGATCATCTTTACGAAACATCCCTTCCCCACTACATGGTGCATCTAAAATAATTTTATCAAAAAATTCAGGTAATATTTTCGTGAATTGAACAGGATCACTATTTGTCACAATGGTATTTTTTAACCCAAATCTTTCAATATTTTCAGATAAAATTTTCGCACGTAAAGTATTGATATCATTAGTAATCATTAAGCCTTGATTAGATAAACGACTGGCTATAGCACAACTTTTTCCTCCAGGTGCCCCGCACATATCTAAAACATAATCATCTGCTTGCACATCCAAGAAATCAGCGACTAACATTGCACTTGGTTCTTGAATATAGTAAAGTCCACAAGAAAAGAACGGAGATTTCCCTAATGGATATTTTTCATAATCAAAATAATAGCCTCCATCTACAACAGGATGGGGTTGAATATATTGTTGATTGAAATAATTCAAACCATTTTTCTTCAATGGATTAAGATAAAAGGCTTTGACAGGTGGAAGCTGTAAAGCTTTCATAAAATCCTGATATTCATCTTTTAAAATTGTTTGCATTTCTTTTTCAAATATTTCATTCATTTTTTTCACCATTTTTATTATACAAGTGAAAAATGTTTGTGTAAACCAGAAATCATATGTTAAAATAGAAAATGGTGAGATTATGAAAAGATGTCAATGGGCTTATAATGAACGATTAAGAGAATATCATGATCATGTCTGGGGTAAACCTGAACATGATGAAAGACAATTATATAAAATGCTAATACTTGAAGGATTACAGGCAGGACTGAGTTGGGATATTATTTTAAAAAAGAACCCCTTTATGAACAGGCATTAGACCATTTTGATTATCATCTGATTGCTTTATATGATCAAAATAAATACAATGAACTTATGCATACAGAAGGATTGATTAAAAATCATTTAAAGATGCAAGCCATTATTACAAATGCCAAAGCTTTTCTTGATATTCAAAAACAATATGGGAGTTTTGATTATTTTATATGGTCTTATGTCCATCATAAACCTGTTTTACATCACTATCAATCATCTCAAGATATTCCCGCTTTTGATGAATTATCTACCCAAATATCTAAAGATTTAAAGAAGCATGGTTTCCGTTTTGTAGGACCAACAATTATATATAGTTATTTACAAGCTATCGGTATTTACAATGATCATGAAATAAATTGCGATTTTTATGATCATGAAATAAATTGCGATTTTTATTGATTTTTAAAAAATATATAATATAATAAATAAGCAATTTGATTTGCCTGAGTGGCGAAACTGGTATACGCACAGCACTCAAAATGCTGCGACCTCTGTCATGTCGGTTCGAGTCCGACCTCAGGCACCATTTGAAAGTCAATGAAATAGTGAGCATGGTACATCATGTTCACTATTTTTTTATAAAAAATCTGTTTATATCATAAAAAAACTAACATTTGCTATTTGTGGGGTGTTCATTTAAATATAAAATCGTTAATATAAGAGTGAAAGGAATGATAAATATGAATAGCAAAAAAATTGGTGCGTTTATTGCTTTGAATCGTAAGAAAAAGGGATTAACGCAAGAACAGCTAGGAGCTAAATTAGGTGTCAGCAATAAAACCATCTCACGTTGGGAGAATGGAAATTACATGCCCGACCTTTCCATGTTAGAACCATTAAGCAAGGAATTAGATATTACACTTAATGAACTGCTCGCTGGAGAGTTTGTTGAGCAAGAAAAAGTTATTGAATATTCTGAAAAAAACATTATCAATACGCTAGATTATAGTACCAAAAAGATTCAAAATGAACATAAAAAAATTTCTATTTTTATGATAGCGATAGGACTTTATTTATGCTTTTTAGCACTTAGAATCAGTCAACCGGAAAGTAACTGGGGTGCTGTTTATTCTATTATTGGTCTGGTATTCGTTATCATTGGTATCTTTAGAGAATTAAAAATATCATCTTTAAAAAGAAGATTACTTATTTGTATTTGTTTATTTTTCGCTACATTATCAACTTTTTTATCATAGATTTTATGGGTGTATCAACATCAAAAAGACCACCTATTTATAGATGTTTTACAGAAACAACATTTATGGACAACGCAAAAATCATCGTCTATAAAAATCCATTTTATCATGTCTATCAAATCAATGCAGATACACCTAATGAATATTTTGTGATTGATACAAAAAAACAATATACCATTGATACCGTTCCTATTAGTCCATTTAATAGAGAAAAAAGTGGTATAGACAATATCATCAATTATCAAAATCATTATATTGGAAACAACAGTAATGCAGGAGCATTGATTGATCATTTACCACTTTCTGAACATGGATATGTCTTTGAAATTGATTCTCAAAATTATGGAATTATCATCAGCTATCATTTTACAGATTGGTATGACAATCAAAATCTTTACATTGAAAAATCACTTGTCTATAATGCTGTGTCGATGTTTACACTTATTGATAATCTTGAATATATTGATTTCCAATTTAGTGGCAGTCATTATAAAATAACAAGACAAGTCATAGAAGAAAATTATCCTGATTATGAAATAATCAAAACCAATGATATTGTGAATCAAGATAATTTTTATCATTATGTTGAACAAAAAATGTATGATAACGACTTTATTGTAGAAATGTTTTCTTTGTTTGAGAAAAATAAGACATAAAGAAAAACGACTTATTTTGAAAATTTAAAAATATGAGTGATTTTAGATATTAAATCCCTAAAATCACTCTTTTTTAATTTTGTAAGAAATATAAAAGGTTGTATAACAAAGTCAGTTTGAAAAACCAACTTTGTCAACAACCTGAAAGATCTTTTGACCTTAATCCATTTCAATAGCACCAGTATATAACTGATAGTATTTTCCTTTTTGTTGCATTAATGTTTCATGATTTCCTCTTTCAATAATATGACCATGTTCAAGAACCATAATACAATCACTGTTTTTAATTGTAGATAATCTATGTGCAATAACAAGTGTTGTTCTACCTTCCATTAATCCATCCATACCTTTTTGTACAAGTGTTTCAGTTCTTGTATCAATAGATGAAGTTGCTTCATCCAAGATTAATGCTGGAGGATTGGCAACAGCAGCACGCGCAATCGCAATTAACTGACGTTGACCTTGAGAAAGATTTGCTCCATCCCCTGTCAACATTGTTTCATAACCATTTGGTAAGTGTTTAATGAAAGCATCAGCATTCGCTAATTTAGCAGCTTCAATGCATTCTTCATCCGTTGCATCCAAACGTCCATAACGAATGTTATCCATAACTGTCCCTGTAAATAGATGTGTATCTTGTAAAACAACACCTAAAGAACGACGCAAATCATCTTTCTTAATTAATTTAATATCTATACCATCATAAGTAATTGTTCCACTTTGAATATCATAGAAACGATTAATAAGGTTTGTAATTGTTGTTTTACCAGCTCCGGTTGCTCCAACAAAGGCAATCTTTTCACCAGGATTTGCAAATACACTGATATCATGTAAAACCATATGATCATCAAAATAACCGAAATCCACATTTTCTAATTTTAAATCACCCTTCATTTCCACAAGTTCAATTTCTCCATTTGGTCGAGGATGACGCCATGCCCAATGTCCAGTACGTTTATCTGTTTCTACCATTTGACCATCAACAAATTCCACACGACATAAAGTGACAAAACCTTCATCAACCTCACTTTCCTGATCTAATAAATCAAAGATACGTTTCGCTCCGGCTTGTGCCATCGCAATAGAGTTAATTTGCATAGAAACTTGTCCAATCGGTTGGTTAAAACTTTTATTTAAAGTCATAAATGCTACAAGTGTTCCAATCGTCAATGATGAATCAAAACCACTAAGGGCTAAAATTGCACCAATAACAGCGCAAAGAATATAAGACATATTTCCTGTCTGAATCGTGACAGGCATTAACACATTGGCAAATTTATTAGCCTGATATGAGCTTTCTCTTAATTCTTCATTAATTTTTCTAAAGCCTTCTATAGCTTTTTCTTCATGGTTAAAGACTTTAACTACTTTTTGTCCTGAAATCATTTCTTCAATATAACCATTGACTTTTCCTAATGTTTCCTGTTGTCTAACAAAGTATTTGGCTGAGCGACTACCAATTGAACGAGAAATGAAAAGAATCACACAAACCATCACAACACTAAGAGCTGTTAATGTCACATTTAGTGTTAACATTGAAATAAAGACTGTCACAATTGTAATAGCACTTGATGTTAATTGCGGAATAGACTGACTAATCAATTGTCTTAATGTATCAATATCATTTGTATAGACTGACATAATATCACCATGTGTCGTTCTATCAAAATAACGAATTGGTAATGATTCCATATGTTCAAACATATCTACACGTAAATCACGTAAGAACCCTTGTGTCACAGTTACCATGATACGGTTATAAGTATAAGCAAAGATAATTCCAGCAACAAAGAAACAAGCCATAACACTAAGAGCTGAAAATAATCCAGAGAAATCAGGTGATGGTTGTCCAATTAATGGCATGATATAATCATCAATCAATCTTTGCATAAACATTGTTCCTTGCACAGTACAGATAGATTGTCCAATAATACATACCAAAACAATCACAATGGCCACACCATAACGCTTAAATATTTCTTTTAAAAGACGAAACATGATACTTTGTTTTTTCATTATGCTTCCTCCTTCCCTTTTGTTTGTGTTTCATAGATTGTACGATAAATTTCGCTTGTTTTTAATAAGTTTTCATGTGAATCAAAATCATCAATGATACCATCATTTAAAACAATAATACGATCAGCATTTTGTACACTTGAAACACGTTGCGAAATAATAATCTTCGTTGTATCAGGGATACGTTCATCAAATGATTTTTGAATACTTGCATCCGTTGCAGTATCAACAGCACTTGTTGAGTCATCTAAGATTAAGATCTTTGGTTTCTTTAACAAGGCTCTTGCAATACATAAACGTTGCTTTTGGCCACCAGATACATTCGTACCACCTTGTTCAATATAAGTATTATATTTATCAGGGAAATCTTGAATAAAGTCATCAGCACATGCCAAACGACAAGCTTCCTGACATTCTTCTAAAGTCGCATTTTCATTACCCCATTTTAAATTCTGTAAGATTGTTCCACTGAATAAAACATTGTTTTGTAAAACCACTGCAACTTCATTTCTTAAAACTTCCAAATCGTAATTTCTAACATCTTCTCCACCAACAATAACACTTCCTCGATCAACGTCATAAAGACGACTAATCAAGCTAACAAGCGTACTTTTAGCACTTCCAGTTCCACCTATAATACCAATTGTTTCACCAGAGTGAATATGAATATCAATATCTCTTAAAACGGGTTCACCTGTTCCATGTTTATATGAAAAAGTCACATGATCAAATGTAACAGAACCACTTTTGACTGTTTTTAAAGCATTTTCAGGAGAAACTAAATCTGATTTTTCATTCAATACTTCAGCAATACGTCTTGCTGATGCAAATGACATTGTAATCATAACAAAAGCCATAGACAACATCATTAAAGCCATCAAAATATTCATAATATAACTAAATAGTGTTGTTAATTCTCCAGTTGTAAGTGTTCCACCAACAACTGTTTTTGCTCCAAGCCATGATAAAAGTAAAATACATCCATAAACCGCACTCATCATAGCAGGGTTATTTAAAGCCAGAATAGATTCTGCTTTTACAAATAAACGATAAATATTTTGCGCTGCTTTTTTAAATTTTTCATCTTCATATTTTTCTCTGACAAAAGATTTGACAACACGAATAGCGACAACATTTTCTTGAACACTTTCGTTTAAATCATCATATTTAGGGAAAACTTGATTAAAATAACGTGTTGCTGTAATCATAATAAAACCTAAAACAATAATCAAGAATCCCATAGCTCCTACAAAGATTAAACTTAATTCATGGTTAATCATAAAAGCCATTGTTAAAGCACAGATTAAGTTCATTGGTGCACGAATACACATACGAATGATCATTTGATAAGCCATTTGAACGTTTGTAATATCCGTTGTTAAACGTGTCACAAGCCCCGCTGTACTGTACTTATCAATATTAGAGAATGAAAAAGATTGAATATTCGTATACATTCCATCTCTTATATTAGCTGCAAACCCTGTTGAAGCTTTCGCAGCATATTTTCCAGCTAAGAAACCTGTTGATAATGTTCCTATTGCAATCACAAACATGATCAAACCGTATTTATACACAGCATTGATATTTCCGCTTCAATTCCTAAATCAATAATTCTTGCCATCATTAAAGGAATCAAAATTTCTAAAATAACTTCCACAATAGCAAAAAAGATTGTTAAAAAAGAATCCTTTTTATATTGTTTAATTTGTTTCATCAATGTTTTAATAACCATTTAACCACTCCTTTTCTAAACATTTTGTAACCAAGTCAATTTTTATCCTCTTGATTCACATCATCTTTGGATAAATTGTGAATCATCTTATCAGAAATACGAATAAAAGTTTCAATTTCCTCAGATGATAAACCTTCAGTCAATTTTTCATGAACCTGTTTCATTGTCTGATTAATCCATTCATGAATTTCTAAACTCTTTTGTGTCAGAACAATCTTCTTTAAACGTCCATCATAATCAACTGGAACACGTTCAATTAGTTTTCTTTTACTCATCAAAGTTAACATTTCAGAAGTTGTTGAACGATTAATAGAAAATTCTTCTTCAATATCTTTTTGAAATGTGTCTTTGCCTTCGCTATCTCTTAATTGAACAAATCCAATAATCCATGTTTGCATCATGGTCGCACGGTCATGTTGAGGACCAAAATGTTTATCCATATTTTTCTTCATCAGATTACTTAATGTTTTCAAACGATATCCCAAAGGATCTCTAAACACATGACCACCTCCTTATTGTTCGGTTACGAACAGTATTATAATACACATTTTTTTTAATGTAAAGAGATAATAAAAAGAAAATATTTTTATCAAAAAAGGAACTGACTATAAGCCAATTCCTTCTACTTATTAAATTGAAACCTTTACAGTTTGTCCATCTGGACCAGGTGTTTCATTTAAATATTGTGCAATTTTTCTCTTGTTTCCTGATTGCTGACAACGCACGCAGAGACTTTTGGAGCGTTTCCTTCAACCAAAGCACCAGCAAAACCTGCACAACCTGGATAACCACATCCACCACAATTGGCACCTGGTAACATTTCTGTCACATCACCAATGCGATTATCTTCTTCTACACGCAAGTATTGATTAGCAATACCTAAAACACATCCAAGTACAGCACCAATGACAAGCAATGCGAATATAGCACTAATTTGCATCTTTTACTTCCTCCTTATGATGAGCATTATGATGAGAACATGCAATATTATTGCAGCCTGTACATTCACTCATATCTTCACATCCCTCAGGTTTAGGGGTATGCTTATTTAATAAATAAGTTCCAATAAAGATGGCTATTAAAATAACTAGCCATATAATTGCCCAAATCGACATTAAACAAGACCTGCGATTCCGGCAATAGCACATGCCATAATACCAGCTGTAATTAAAGCAATTGGTGTTCCCTTAAAGCTTTCTGGTACATTGGCAATATCCAATCTTTCACGAATTGTCGCAAATACATAAATAACAATTGTAAATCCAATTGGCACAGCAAGACCAGCTACCATTGCTTCAATGAGTGTATATCCGGCACTGATATTATCTAATGCAACTCCAAGTACAGCACAGTTTGTTGTAATTAATGGTAAATAAACACCCATAGATTTATAGATTTCTGGACTTGTTTTCTTTAAGAACATTTCAACAAATTGTACCAAAGACGCAATGACTAAAATAAATGTAATTAAATCTAAATAAGTAATTTTTAATGGTACTAATACATGATAATAGATAAGATATGTGATAATAGATGCTAAGAAAATAACAAATGTCACAGCATATCCCATATTCAAAGCATTCTTAGGTTTTTTAGAAACACCTAACAATGGACAAATAGCATAAAACTTACTTAATACAACGTTATTAACAAACGTTAATCCAATAAATAAACTCACTAATTCCATAAACTATTTGACCTCACTTTCTTTGCTTTTCTTACTTTTAAGAATTGAATAAAGGCTAGAATTGTACCCAAAGTGATGAAAGCTCCAGCTGGTTGTGTAAACAAGCTAACTGCATAATCACCAAAGAAATTGAATTGGAAAATAATTTGACTTGCATCAAATGGGTTGTATAATGATAAACCACCTGTACCAATCAATTCTCTAAAGAATGAAATAATGACAACTGCAAATGTATATCCAATTCCCATTCCTAAAGCATCTAAAATTGAATCAACTACACCATTTTTAGAAGCGAAACTTTCAGCTCTTCCTAAAATAATACAGTTAACAACAATCAATGGAATGAAAACACCTAAAGATTCATACAATGCAGGTGTATAAGCATTCATAATCATTTGCACACATTTAACAAGTGTTGCAATAATAACAATAAATACTGGAATTCTAATTTCATTAGGAATGATTTTTCTTAATAAAGAAATAATAAAGTTACTCATCAACAAAACACAAATAACAGCCATTCCCATACCAATCGCATTTGTTAATGAAGTTGTAATTGCTAGGGATGAACATAGACCTAACAATAAAACAAAGATTGGATTTTCAGCAAATAATCCTTTTTTAAATACATCAAATTTCTTCATCTATGTTCCCTCCTTATTTATAGTTTTCATTATAATGTTGTGTAGCTTGATCAATTCCTTCAATAACAGCTTTTGAAGAATAAGTTGCTCCAGAAATTGTATCAACAGAATCACCAATATTCTTTCCTACAACACTATTAATAAATGATTCACCAGTAATTTGATCACCGATACCTTTTGTTTCAGATGTACAATCGATAATCTGTAATCCTTTATATGTTCCATCTTTATCTAAAGCAATTAAAGCTTTCACTGCACCACCATATCCTTGTGCAGATGTTTCATAAATATAACCAACGGCACTACCACCTTTATCAGCTTCATATACAGAAACCAAAGCAGGATAATCACTCAATGAAACCTCTAAAGCCTTAAATTCTTCTCCACCAGAATAAATTTTGACTAAGTTTTCCTTAACACTGGCAATTTTCTGTTCTTGAATAATTGGATCAGTCATGCCATTTACAAATGATAAAGCTCCACCAGCTAGGCCAGCAACAATTGCAAGGAAAACAGTTAATTGTAAAATTTTCTTCATCTTATTCTCCTCCTACTTTGTTTGATCAATGGCTTCTTGAATAGCACTTACAATACCTTTAGAAGTCATTGTTGCTCCTGTTGATGTATCAATACCAGAAACATCATCCCATTTTGTTTCACCATTTAAAACATTATCATGGAATGTTTTGGCTTTATCATTTAAAACGCCACCTGTTCCCGCTTCAATTAAATCTTTACCATATCCAGCAGTTTCTCCTGCATATTCTTCAATTTCCACTTTTGTTACAGTTTGTTTAGCTTTATCAACTGAAACTTTGATTTTCATTGGATTAGCTTCTCCACCAAATCCACTCGCAGTTAAAGTATAAGTGTAAGTATCCCCATCAACAACAGGTGCTTTTTGAGCTTGTTCAATAGCTCCTTTAATAGCATTGACAATACCTTTAGTCGTCATTGTTGCTCCAGTAGATGTATCAATACCATCCACATCACTTGTGGCAAAACTTCCATTTAAGATTTGATCATAGAAAGCTTTAGCTTTGTCATTTAAAACGCCACCTGTTCCCGCTTCAATCAAGTCTTTACCATATCCAGCAGTTTCTCCTGCATATTCAAGAACTTTTACAGAAGATACAGTATCTCCATCAATTTTAACTGCCACTTTCATAGGATTTGCTGTTCCACCAAATCCACTCACTTGCATTACATATCCATCATCTGTTGTTTCAAGATATGTCCATTGCACTTTATTAGCCTCTTCTTCAGCTTTTTCTTTTCAGCTTCTTCTTTTTCTTTTTGTGCTTCAATAGCTTCTTGCTCAGCTGCAGCAATATCATTTTTAATACCTGTACTAATACCAAAGACACAAGCAATAGCCACTACTAAACTCACACCAATAGAAGCCCATTGTTTACCAACGTTTTGGTCTGTTCTACCTAAAACAAATGAATCAATTAATGGTGTTAACATATTCATCATTAAAATTGAGAATAAAACACCTTCAGGATAATTCGCTTTTAAACGAATAATCATTGTTAAAAATCCTAAACAAATACCATAAATAATTTTTCCTAATGGACTTGAAGGTGATGTCACTGGATCTGTTGCCATAAAGACAGCACCAAACATAGCTCCACCTAAACATAAATGAATAATTGGATAAGTAATTGGATCTAAACCATTCACTAAAGCAAAGACTTCACTTAAGACAAGAATTGTACCCATATAAGCCACTGGAATTCTCGCATCAAACACACGTCTTAAGGCAAGGATAACACCAACCACAAGGATTAATGCGATACAAGTTTCTCCTAATGCTCCTGTATGATTTCCTAAAAATAAATCCATTAAAGTATAAGAGAAAGCATCTCCACCTAACCATGAAGTTCCTGCTAACATTGTTGTTGGAGTCGCTGAAGAAACTATATCAATACTATCAGGAATAGTCGCTACAAGCTGTGCTCCATACGCTAAATGTACAACCACACGCCCTACTAACGCTGGGTTAAAGATATTGTGTCCAAAACCACCATATACTAATTTTCCAAAGAAAATCGCAATAAATGAACCAATAGCAGTTACATATAATGGAGTTCCAGCAGGTAATGTTAATGTAAAGATAATCGCTGTTACCCATGCAAAGCTATTTTTTAAATAATTTAAGACATTTTCTTTATGGACAAGTGCCCATACAACTTCTGTTGCTAAAGCAACAACAACAGATACAACATACATTAATGCCACATGGATTAAGGCATCATTTGTTGTATAGTTATAGTAATAAAAATATAAAGAATAAGCAACAAGCACCAATAAACCAATTGTTAATTCTCTCATAATACGATGTGTAGAGAGTTTTTGGCGATAATTTGGTGATGTTCTTTGTAAAGTAATTTTCATCAGTTTTCAACCTCCCTACGCATTTTTCTTTCTTTGAGCTAATTGCATACGACGTTTTGCTTTTGCTACCATATCTGTCACTTCAATTTTACTTGGACAAATATATGTACACATACCACATTCAACACAACGATCAGTATCTAATTTTTCAATCAATTCCACATTGGCTGCTTTTTCTGCCTGCATAATACGAACTGGTTGTAAATGCATTGGACAATGTAAAGTACATTCACCACATTTTAAACATGGTAATGGTTGAATGTTTTCTTTTTTCATAACTGTAATTGCATTGTTATGAGAATAAATCACGAAAGTATCATTGACTATAGATTTTCCCATCATTGGTCCACCACCAACTAAGAAACCATCACAATCATCATCAATGTATCCACCAATTTTTTCAACAATATAATTCACTGGTGTTCCAATTGCCACATCAACGTTTTGTGGTTCTTTCAATCCATTTCCAGAGAATGTAACAACACGACGTGTAATTGCTTCTCCATTACGGATTCCTTTTGAAAGTGCAATCGCAGTTGATGAGTTATTGACAATAACTCCTATTTCTGCTGGTAAACGATCATATTCTTTTTGAAGACAGTACGAATCAAGACTCTTTCCCATCCCATTGGATAACGGTCAGGAACTTCGCGTGGTTTAATATTGTCATAATTCTTCGCTTCTTCGACTAATAACTCCATTAAATCAGGTTTATGTTCTTTAATCGCAATAATTGCATTTTTAGCTCCAGCAGCTTGAATCATATAATGAACACCATCAAACAAAGCTTTAATATCACGTTTCATAGCCACATGATCGCTTGTTAAGAATGGTTCACATTCTACACCATTAATCAAAATTGTTTCAATATTTTTAACATTTTCATATTTCACATATGTTGGAAATCCTGAACCACCTAATCCAACAATTCCCAATTCTTTAATGGCTTTAATAATATCTTCCTGACTCATATGATCAGGATCACTCACTTCATAAGCTTTTACTTTTTCATCTTTATGATCATTTTCAATCACAATATGATTTTGCAAACGCTTAGAAGCATGCATACGTTTTTCTATCCCCTTTACTGTTCCAGACACAGGAGAATAAATTGGAACATACATACTCTTACGTGTCGCAAGTTTTGTTCCAATACAAACATGATCTCCTTCTTTGACATGAACATCAAAGTCTGTCGCAACTCCTAAAACAAGGGGAACATAAATAACGTCAGGTGTTTCGATAGTCAAAATAGGTTTATCTTTTGTTAAACCTTTTTGTCCATCTAATTTAACTTTTCCTTTTCCAGATAAAATTGACATTATATCCCTCCATATCTTTAAAATACTTATATAGTATAGCATTTTTTTTGACATTTGGAAACACTATTATCTGTTCTGTTCACAAAAAATACACAAAAAAGTTCTCTTTTTGAGAACTATTTTCTAATAAGACTTACAATCGTATCAAATTTGGCAGAATATGGAAAAGTATCCATTGGAATCATTTTATCAATACGATAATACTTATCCAATTGTTCTAAATCTTTTGCTAAAGATGAAGGATGATCACTAACATAAATAATATGTTTGACTTTAGATAAAATAAAGCTTTGTTTCATCGCATCGCTCAACTCAGAACTTCTCACGATAACTTCATCAAAACGTTTCTTTTTACATTGTAAAATTGTTGCTTCATCAACATTTTGACAAATCCATTGCACATTATTCTTACCTAAAAACTTGGCATTATCCTTAGCATCTTTAATATGATAATTCTTTTCATCAATCGCAACAATATCTTGATCAAGTGAAAGTTCTAATAAACCAATTCCACAATTCAATGATAAAATGTTGGAATGATCAGATAATAATGAACGAATAAGTTCAAGCTTTCTTTTTCCATTTCTGGATAAACTGGAAACTCTGATTTAACCGAATATAAATATTTTTGACCAAAACATTCAAATGGTAAATAAGATTGTCCATAAACTTTCTTATATCCCTGCATTTCAAATTGCTGATAACGTGTTGTATTAATTGTATACCAAATACTTTTAACTGCTGGGATTTGACTAATCGCATCTATCACTTCTTGTTTCATCCCATCCTGTCCCGTTACAAATAAAATTTGAATTTGTCCATCAATAAGACGCATACGCATAAAACGTAATCCTTTTTTAACTTTATCATTATAATCTCTGACATGATAAGCATTTAAAATCTCTTCAACCTTTTGAATACATTCATTGATGAATTGATTTTGCATTGGACATTGATCCATTAAAGTGAGATATTTTGTTTCACGTTGAAAAATACCTGCATAAACCTTTCCTTTAAAATAAGTCATTGGTAAAGAAACAACTTGACGATAATGTTCAGTCAATGGTGCTTTTACAGTTTTTTGAATAGGTAAACGTTCTACATCAAAATGCGTATATTTTTTCAAAGCATCTTTTAATAATCCTTTTTTAAATGTCAGATGTTGACTATATTCAAGAGTTGTTAAGGCGCAACCTTGACAGTTTTTAGATTCTTTACAAAATGAAGATTGACGATATTGAGATTTTTCAATAAAGTTCATCACTTTTCCTTTTAAAAATTGACGTGTTTCTTGAATAATTTCTACATCCACAATTTCCCCTGGTAAAGCATCTTGAACAAAACATATTTTTTTATGAATATATCCAATTCCTTCACCATTAATTCCCAATTTCTTTATTTCTACTCTTTCTTTTCTCATCAGAGATCCTCCTGAAATATAATATATTTGTAATATACATGCCGATATAGAAAAATTCGGCAGTCCAATTAAACACAAACAAAACAATGACAATAGACGCTAAAGGTCCATATACAGACTGATAATCAGCAATCTGTAAATAAAAACTTAAAGCATAATACAATATCAACAATAAAACACTAGCAATCAAAGCTCCTTGAAAAGCATCACTGTAATGAATTTTCATTCTAGGAACAATCATATATATACCTGTCAAACAAAAACAAATCAAAGCGTATAATAAAATATGACGAATGCCTGCATATGAATATAAAAAGTTAAATATATAAGCCAATGGTCCAATCGCAGTAATCGCAATCACACCTATCAATAATAACAGTAAATAAATCGTAATTTTAATCGTATAGATATAAAAACCTAAAATACTTTCTTCTGTTTCAGGTTGATACATACGCTTACTAATTTCATAAATATTACCAATTCCTCGTGATACCGTATAGACAGAAACAATAATTGTAACAAAGGCAACAGTATTAAAAGAACGGGATTGCAATATATCAATTAACATCAAAGCATATTCTTTGACAACAAATTGTTCAATAATATTTTGTAAAACCGTCATATCAATGTTAAAAAGTGAAGTTCCAATTGCAATTAATGTAAAAGCTGGAATCAGCAACAACAACAGATAAAACGATAATGCCGCTGCAGCATATGGTGGTATAGCAGTGCGATAATCATCGTATATAATTGTACAGCGCTCATAGAATTCTCTCATCATATTCTCCACCAATAAGAGAGGAAAAAATTAATCCTGTTTTTCCTCTCCTTTCTCTTCTTCATCTTCTAAAACCTTTTTCAAATGCAACAATACAATCCTATTTTTATCAATTTCTTTAATTGTAAACTCAATTCCATCAATGACTATAACCTGATTCATTTCAGGACTTCCATTACATTGTCCCAAAACAAGTCCACCAATTGATTCAAAATCTTCAGAATCAAAAGTTGTATCACAAACATCATTGACTTCATCAATATTTAAACTTCCATCTATTAAATATTCACCATGTCCTAAATCTACAATAGACTGTAAAATTTCATCATATTCATCATCAATTTCACCAACAATTTCCTCAACAATATCTTCCAATGTTACAATTCCACTCATCACACCATATTCATCTAAAACAACAGCTAATGAAACATGATCTTTACGCATAGCTTCAAAAACATCAGAAATTTGATTAAATTCATAAACGAAATATGTTTCACGCATGATTTTGGTGACATCAAAATCATCACGATTGACATCATACATAAATAAATCCTTAATATAAAGAACACCTACAATTTCATCATATGAATCATTATGTACAGGTAATCTAGAAAATTGAGATTCCCTAAAAACTTCAATCACTTCATCATATGTTGTATCTGTAGAAATACTTTCAACATGGATTCTTGGTGTCATGACTTCCTTAATTTCAGTATCACCAAATTCAAAGACATTATGAATCATTTCTTTTTCTTCATCTTCTAATACGCCTTCTTCATGAGATACCGTCACAATTGTTTTTAAGTCTTCTTCTGTCATTGTTGGACCATTGTTGGCATCTCCACCAAACAAGCGAATAAAAAGCCCTGAAACAATGTTTAATATCGTAACGACTGGGGTAAAGATAATTGTAATAAGTTTAATAAAACGACAAACTCCAAATGCAATAGATTCCGCATTTTGAGTAGCTAAAGATTTAGGTGTAATTTCACCAAAAATCAAAATAATTAATGTTACAACTCCAGTTGCTATAGCAACACCTGTTCCCTCATTTCCTAAAAGACTAATCACAAAAGATGTCGTTAATGAAGATGCAGCGATATTCACTAAGTTATTCCCCACTAAGACTGAACTTAATAAACGTGTCTGATCATCCAGTAATGATCGAATAAGAATGGCTTTCTTGTTATTTTCTTCTGCCAAAGTTTTTATTCTTATTTTATTAATAGACATAAACGCTGTTTCACTCATTGAAAAAAGAGCCGATAAAGAAATAAGCGCAATAAAAGCAAAAATCATGACTATATGACTCGAGTCCATTTTAATACATATCTCCTTTTTATCACATAAATTTCCTAAATATTACTATAAAATAAGTGAATTGTCAAACAACCACTCTATTCATTAATAGATTTCTTTATTTAGATTGATGATTCTCTTTATTTTTGATCAATTCCATCCATTCACGATGATGTTTTTTTCTTTGAACAAGAAATAAAACAGGAAAAACAATACTACTTGTCGCAATAATACCTAAAAATGACATGATCAAAGTTTGATTAATTATAACCATAGTTATTCACACTCCATAATCATTATAACAAAAAAAGTACATCCATGATAGATGTACTGATTCATTATTATAATAAAGATTGATATAATGCTTTGATTTCTTCCACAGTTGTATCTCGAGGATTACCAGGACAACAAGCATCAGCCAATGCACTTTCACTTAAGAAATCTAAATCTTCTACTTTGACAATTTCTTTTAAATCTGCTGGAATACCAACATCTGTAGATAATTGTTTCACTGCATCAATGGCTGCCTGACGATATTCATCTTGCGTCATACCTGTTGTATCAACACCCATAGCCTCAGCAATATCTTTATATTTTTTACCAGTATATGGTGCATTGTATGCCATAACTGTTGGTAAGATAATTGCATTAGCAACACCATGAGGTGTATCATATAATGCCCCTAAAGGATGAGCCATACTATGAACTAATCCTAAACCAACATTAGAGAATCCCATACCTGCGATATATTGACCTAAAGCCATACCTTCTCTACCTTCAGGTGTATTGTCAACAGCTCCTCTTAAATTTTTTGCAATGATTTCAATAGCTTTTAAATGGAACATATCACTCATTTCCCATGCACCTTTTGTGATATAACCTTCAATTGCATGTGTTAAAGCATCCATACCAGTTGCAGCTGTTAAACCTTTTGGCATTGAAGCCATCATATCAGGATCAACAAATGCAACAACTGGAATATCATGAACATCTACACATACCATTTTTCTATCTTTTTGAGCATCAGTAATAACATAGTTAATTGTCACTTCAGCAGCTGTTCCAGCTGTTGTAGGTACAGCAAAAATTGGTGTACAAGGATTCTTTGTATCAGCGACACCTTCAAGACTTCTTACATCTGCAAATTCAGGGTTTCTATCAATAATACCAACTGCTTTAGCTGTATCCATTGATGATCCTCCTCCAATTGCAATAATATAATCAGCTTCAGCTGCATGTAATGCTTCAACACCATGTTGAACATTTTCAATAGTTGGATTAGGTTTGATATCTGAATAAACTTCATAAGCTAATCCTGCTTCATCTAATAAATCTGTAACTTTTTTAGTTACATCAAATTTAATCAAGTCTGGATCTGAACAAACTAATGCTTTTTTGAATCCTCTTGCTTTAGCTTCATTAGGGATTTCATTGATTGCTCCTTTTCCATGATAACTTGTTTCATTTAATACAAATCTGTTTGCCATTTTTATCTATCTCCTTTTTTAACTGTTTCTATTTTATCATTCATGTGAAAATAAAAACAAGTTACAGATGAAAGTGTTTGTAACATTTTATCAAATTCATTATGTAAAACTGAGCATATTTCTTCTACACTCAGTTATTGTTTTTTTATTTGTCGCTGACCACCCAAAAAACAAGGGATACCATTTAGACGAATTCTAGCAAAGTTCTCACGGGAATCTCACCCTCGCATGGTTCTCATGCAACTGCTATCAATGCCTGCGACGCTTCTAACGCTCGGACTATGAATTAACAGGAGTATCATTATTGCTGTTAAGTATCATTGCCAAATAGGTGCTGATCTATTTTTACAACTCAATATTTCATCGCTCTTACTAGATTGTCTAATAGTCATGGCGTATTTGTTGAAAGGCTCATTTAACAGGAACGTATCCAATGGCTGTTATTCAGTTATCAAGGTACTTTTTTAGGTGTCTTTTTGAACCTTACACTATATAGTCCATTTCAATCATTATTTTCTTACATCATCTTGTAATTTTTTTAAATTATTTTTCAAACGATGTATACGAACATAAATTGCTGAAGAACTTATTTTCAATATTTCTGATATTTCTCTAGTTGAATAACCTAACATCTTCATCAAAATAATATTTAAAGTTGTTTAATCTGTTTGAGATAAGTAATGAAGCAATGCCTCATTTTCTATTTCATCTAATAAATCTTCAACTGTTAAAATATCTTTTTTGTCATAACAGGGAATACTGTAAAACAAACTGTCTAATGTTACATTTTGTTTTCTTCTTATTCTTCTGTCTGTTTTAAATGCTTCCCAATCATATTCATGTAATTGACTGATTATATTTTTTCAACATTCAATGACCTTAATAATTGTTCTTCCTGTTCTTTCCACTTTGTCCATTTTGCTAATTCTTTTGCATAATTGTAGCTCATTTTTTACCTCCTTTTCTTCGAAAAAGAAGATCATGGTGGACTTCTACAATAGCAACGCAAAAAGCCATGATTGTTAGTCATGGCATTTTAATATTGAATTTGCAAAAATCATTGATTTTAAATCATTGATTGTAAGAATATCAACATCATGTTGATCACATATCATTTGAAATTCGCATAGAAATCATCATAAATAGCTAATCTCGTTTCATCATAAACGAGAACAACATCAATCTTTCCAACAACTATATGATGAATAAGTTTTTGTATAGCAAAAGTACCAAAATATTTCCAACTACCTACTTCTTTGGCACATGCTATGACTTTCATATCAAGATATTGTGATAACTCAGTTAATTTCTTTTCCTGATAGTCAAGCAAACTTCTTGCTTTTTCATCTAATACTCTACAATAAATAAATGCTTTTAATTCTTTCATTTCAGTTAGCTCCTTAATGGAAATGTCCCTTCACCCTTTGCCGCAGAAACTTGAAAATATTTATCCGAATTTTTTTAAAATTTCTTGTAATATTTTTTGTATTTTTATTTTTCTGTCATAAATTGCAGATTTTGGTATTCTTAATTTCAAAGATGTTTCAGCAATAGTCATTTCATTCAGAAATATACAGATTGCTATATCTTTATATTTATCAGGCAGTTTATGTATCTCTTGAATTGCAAGATTTACTAAATCTTTTATGTATATTTGATTTATACAATAAGTTGTAGTCTTGGACAAAATAAAGGAAGTAGCCTGATCAATATCTCCAAAATATTGGACTGATCTTGCTACTTCCCTCTTTCTGTCATATTTAATTTTCATATAGCTTCGAAAACAAACTAAATATTGTTATCTTGTAACCTCAATAAATTTTTTATTGACTCTTATGTAATATTTCAAATTTCCCCTGTCGTCTAATTGCCTTTTAAAATCATTCTTTGCATAATCATAAATTTTATAGTTCATATTTTTCCTGGTATATTTTCCAAAAAAGAAAAATAAGGAGGTAAACGAATATTGTTCATAGACACACTTCTCCTAAAATATTTAATATAGGATATAAACTTACAATATTCTTTATGTTTAATTTGTCGAACTATAAATATAGCTTGATAAATGATAATATTCTTGTAGATTTTTTTCAAAAAATAATCATTTTTATTCGATATAAGACATATTATGTAATTATTTGTTTAAAATTGTCATCAATAAAAAGACAAACTATTAAATGTCAATAATTAATTTAAAAAAATGATTTTAATAGTGTTTGTCCTGATTTAGAGGAGCAATCCGATGTTCTTTGATGTTTTTAGTGGATTTTTGGGTGCACTAAAAACAACTTCTCAAAACCCAGTGTTTGAAAGCTCTTACATTTTAGGTTTTCTTTGTTTTTAAGCTACTGATTCCGTTGCTTCGTTCCTATAAACAAAGCGATGGATTTCACCATTGATATCAGAATACTGATAAATCTGTTTTCTGGTATTCTTTGGAAAATCTAAAGATATTGAATTGAAGAACGTATTTCGGGTTTCTTCTGGTAATCGCATGATATTTTCATGCATGATTATAAAACTGCTTTCGTTTTTCATGATTGAATAGATATATCTGGCAATGCGATTGGCAACTGCAATGACCGCTAATTTATGACGCTTTTTATTTCCGTTCTTCACTCTTTCAAATAAGTGTTTAAGAACAGGATTATGTCGTCTGGCAAATTCGGCAATCATGTAAAGAGCGTGTCTCAGGTATTTTGAGCCTTTCTTGGAAATCTTGCCCATGATTTCCACAGACTTGCCAGAACGCTTGTTACGTGGTGATGAACCACTGTAAGAGACATAATGATCAGCATTTTTGAATCTGAAGATGTCTCCGGTTTCAGCGATGATAACAGCGGCAGTCAAAGGACCACAGCCAGTGATGGTCAACAGCAGACTGTAAACATTAAAAGTGGCAGCAAGCTTTCTGATATCTTTTTCAATCAGTTTCAATTGTGTACGAATATGGATGATGCTTTCAACAGTGTTGGAAATAACATATCTCATATGATCGGATACATGTGGAACCAGTGTATCCTGAGCATAATTGAAAAGCTTATCAATCTTATCCATACTGCAGCGATGTTTAGTTGCTTCGTAAACAAGATGAAACACTTCATTTTTGGAAGCATTTATGATATCATGCGAAGTAGGATATTGAGATAAGACAGCCAGGAAAGCAGCTGATTTAGGTTCAAAAACATACTGAAGTTCAGGGAAATAACAATCACAAAGGGCAATGAGACGGTTAGTTTCCTGAGAATAGAGTTTTTTAATCTGATAGTGTCTGTGAACGAGAGCCTTAAGATCTTGATATCCGTTTTTGTTTTCAAAAACAGAATCTGAAACATATTTGACCTGATCATCAGTACCGATAATGGAACAGATGGTTTGAGCATCCAAAGGATCAGATTTAGATATATTATGGCTTTCTCTCCATTTATTAACGAAATCCGTATTAAGCTGATGGATTTCTTCATCGCTATTACAGTTTTGTTTAATAAAGGTGTAGATATTAGTAGAATATATGCCAGTGACTTCCAAAGCAAAATAAGTGTGGAGACAGTACTGATCACTGGAATACTTTCTAACAGTATTTAAAAACTCAACAACTTCAGATTTAATAAACTTAAAAGATAATTTTTTTCTAAGGAAATGAGGTTTGACCGATCTTAATTCAGGGACAGCCAGAACAGCAGCATCAGCCTTGCCTTTAGAGACATCAATGCCAACATAAAGATTGTAATTGTAATTTTTCATAAAAAATGACCTTCTTTCTAAAGTATGTAAATGGTTTTGAATTGCACCTCTAAATCAAGACAAACGCAACCTCGTAAATGCGGAGACAAGTGAGAATACACTGCTGCAACAAACTCATTCGGGTATAAAGTACGCCTTGAACAGAGGATTAAGTCTTTTAGAAGTGGAACATAACAAGATGGCCGCAGGAGAAAAGAATAAAACCTTGATTCAAAACGAAACTATTATCTTAAAAGAGAGTGTAGAAGCAAGGATTTTTTAAACAACTGAGATATCTCAGTTGTTTAAAAAGAGAAATCCTTAATTCAAACTTCTATACATATTATACGAGAAGAAGTTATATACAAACTTCATTTATATGATTGACGTCTATATAACAATTATGTACCTAAACAAATTTCAAAAGTCATATCTAACAAAGAAAGAAAAATGACTAATATTTAAAATATTCTATTGTTTTTTCAAAATATAAACAAATTCACATAAAAATAAACTAGCTAAAACAATATATGTTATGGATACCTCTATGTGAAGTAATACAAGTATCGCAAATAAAATACACAATATAGTAAATCAGATAACATTAGTTAAAAATTCAGACGTTTTATTAGATAATATTTTTTATTTACATTTGATGATATTGAAGACACAACTACAACTAAAAAAGCAATCCATTATCATCACTAATAAAGATAAATCATTATTAAATAAATGAATTCTTTAATTGACGAATTTCAGATTACTGATAATATCATGCTTAAAGATAAATTTTAAATTTCATCTTTTAAATATTAAATCAATTGTTTTAATAGTCTATTTACATTTCCGCTTGCAAAATCAATCGTATCAATCATCATGACCTTCTCACCATATTTTTGTCTTAATTCTCAATAATGATAATCAATTTGAGGTGCTAATAATATACAGTCATATTGATTTTGAATAGCATCCAATTCTAAATAATTAATAGCATCAACATCTACACAATGATGAGTTTGATTTAATGCTTCCTGCATTAAATATGCAAAATAAGAAGTTGTTAATCCTGACGTACAACATAATAATATTTTTAGAGTATTTGATGCCATGTCTTGCTCCTCTTTCTACATCAGCAATACTTAAACCTTTACCACCTTCTAAATATCCGCCTTCATATTGGTTAGCAGCCGTAGCGCCACCCCCAAAAAATCTTTTCTTAGTTCCATAACTATCTCCCCTTTCCTTATAAGGTAGTGTCAAAAGTTGCTATATGACAACACAAATGCACTACTCTTGATTTGTTTTATTTGTTCTATTTTAATAATAATTTGTATTCTTATTTTTTTACTATTTCTCTAAAATTTGTATTAAAAAAGTGAAATATCCATGTTATAGTATTCTTTACACAAAATCTAACGAAAGGATATTTCACATGAATACTATAACACATATCTTAAATAATTTAAATTCTTTTTCTAAATCTAACTTTAAGTTTTCCAAATATATTGATTTCTTTCAGTTGATAAAGTCTATCCCTCATTCTGTTGAGTATCATCTTAATTCCTCTGATTTTATTTATCACCTTGAGCAGGTGACAATCCATCTCGACTGGATGATTGATTTCTTTGATAAATACATCAATCCCACTCTTAAAAAAGAGTTTAAGAAATTAAAGAAATCCAATAAGAATGATCATACCATTCCTTATGCCGACTTTAAAATTGACGAGCCTCCTGTCTTCAAAAAGGAAGCACCTGTTCAGCTGAGTTTTGAAGATATTCTTAGAAATGCATTAAAGGATGGTCGTCCTATCAAGCCTGTCAACAGAAGAAACAATAATTTTGACTTTAAGGGTGTCTGCCCTTTTTGTGGTGCTCCTCATGAATATATCTATGACAACAATGGTCGCGGTCAATTCATGTGCAAGGTATGCTGCCAGACATTTTCCCTGAAGATCTCTCTTTCCGGTGAAACGGGCATCTTCTGTCCTCATTGTGGCAAAAAGCTTGATATGAAGCACGACCGCCAGGGATATCTTGTTTTTGTATGCCCAAGCATGAAATGCCCCTATTACATCAAAAACAAAAAGCTTGTCGATGAAGGAAAGGGAGAACACCTTCTGACTTCAAGCAATCAGTACAGGCTTCGCTATCACTATCGTGACTTCAAGTTCAATCTTGACAATCTTAAAAAGGCTGAAGAAAACATCACAACTCCTATCAATCTTTCAAGAATTCATTTTGATCACAGAATCCTTGGATTGGCATTGACCTATTACGTCAACTATGGTCTTTCTTCAAGAAAGACTGCACTGATCATCAGGGAAGTCCATGGCTTTAAAATATCACACCAGACAGTCATCAACTATGCGACAACTGTTGATGGTAGAATAAAAACTGTACAAGGTAAATGACAGAGAAAATCATTGATGGTACAATGTCATATGAATTATAAAACAAACAGAATGAGAGGAAGAAACATATGGCAAAACATACTTATGATAAAGATTTTAGAGAAGGAGTGATTCAGTACTGTTTAGATCATCCAGATGAATCATATGTAAGTGTATCAAAAAGATTTGGAATTCATGATACGACGATTGGTGGATGGATGAAAAGTTACAAGAAAAATAATGATGAAGTGATTATAAGAGGAAGTGGAAATTATTCAAGTGATGAAGCTAAGGAAATAGCCAAATTAAGAAAAGAACTTAAAGATACAAAGGATGCATTAGAAATCCTAAAAAAGGCTATTGGCATACTGGGAAAATAAACCAAAAGGACATCTACGAAAGTGTTAAAGAATCAAAAAAGAAAGATTCAACAATTTCGATTTCCAGTGTGCTAAAACAGTTAGATGTCAGCAAATCAGGTTATTATGATTACATTAATAGAAAGCCAAGCTATACAAAACAAAGAAGAGAAAAATTACAAAGAAAGTTGAGGAAATTTATAGAAATTCTCATGAAATATATGGCTCACCAAAAATAACAGAGATGCTCAATCAAAATGGTGAAAAAGTCAGTCAAAGATACATTTATTCCATCATGAGAGAAAACAGCTGGAAGGCTAGATATGTAAAGCCATACGTTCAAACAACAATAAGTGAGGATTTCTCTTCAAGGCTTAAAAATCTGCTCAATAGACATTTTAATCCATCAAGACCTGATTGTGCCTGGTGTACAGATATAACTTATATAAGAACAGTTGATGAAGGCTTTGTCTATTTGACAAGCGTCATGGACCTATACTCAAGAAAAATCATATCATGGGTGCTGACAAAAACGATGGAAACAGATGAAGTTCTAAAAAGTATTGAAAAGGCAAAGGAAAGAAGGAAGGTAGAAAAACCATTAGTGGTGCAAAGTGACAGGGGCGTGCAGTTCACATCAACTAAATATCAGGAGATGACAGAAGGATTTGTAACAAGTTACTCAAGAAAAGGAACACCATGGGATAATGCCTGTATAGAATCATTTCATGCATTAATCAAAAGGGAGTGGTTGAATTTTTATAAGATAATGAATTATGAAGAAGCATATCAACTTGTATTTGAATACATAGAGGGATTCTACAATACAATAAGGATTCATTCACATTGTGGGTATCAGTCACCCAACGAATACGAGAAAAACTATATGTTAGCAGTGACTAACAAAAATCAAACAACTTTTATTACAAATTCTGCAATTTAAGTTGTCCGAAATCTTGACATAGTACCATGTATCACGTCTGGTCAAGCCTCTTGTTGACAGGTATCCATACAGGCTTGGCTCCATATTGTCCGGCGATGAAACCTATATTAAGATAAGAGGCAAGAATCATTACGTGTTCTTCTGGTCTGATCCCAAGACAAAGATCATCACTTCTTACACAATTTATCCCGTAAGAGATACAAAATGTGCCTGTACATCTATTTATGAGTGTCTAAGTCATTACAGTGAAATCCCAGATGACATGACTCTTATAACAGATGGGAATCCAATCTATAATGCAGCACAGGTTTTCTTTGAAATCAATGGAATCAAGTTTGACCTGCATCAGGTCATCGGTGTAAAGAATCTTGATGAGGAATCACAGAAATACAGACCTTTCAAGCAGATTGAGGAGCGCCTCAACAGGACATACAAGCAAAACTATCAGGGAACAAATGGCTATGACAGGCTTGAATGTGCAAATAGTTATATGGTCCTGTTTGTATGCTTCTTCAATTTCTTAAGAAGGCATTCAGCACTGAACTATAAGACGCCTGTTGATGACGGTCTGTTCAAAAAGGATATGCTTATGCCTGACAGATGGCTGCAACTTATCGAGTACAGCTCACAATATCACGCAGCATAGAAAGTTCACCATTTTTAAAAAAATGACGTGAGAAACGATACCCTCATTGCGCCCAAAAATGGGCTTTTTTATTGGAAAGATGGCAGTCCGTAAATTTTGGAAAAAGACAAAGAAAGATTTTCAAATAAATGCATCCTGCCAGAGTCATCGTACACTTTGTAAAGTTGCAAAGAGTAAAACTTTCATAGATTTTTTACTCTACCCCTTATAATTTAAGTAAAGTCTATCATGTTTATTTAAAAGTTAAATATTATCCCAACAATCTATTATGCTATTTACAAAAAATATATATTAATAGCATTAATTTCAAAATAACATTTACAATTTCTATAATATTTAAAAATCAACAATATATAGATATATGAAATCATCCATACTTATTCATCATATTTTAATCATTACTATAGTAGTCTCAAACATAATAATGAAAAAACATCATTTCTTATATAATAAGAAAGATGTCTTTTCATTTAAATAAGATTAAGCAATCCACTAATTCCTATCATTATGTATGTTAGTTTCCTAATAAGAACTCCATCTAATCCTCTCACTGCTTTATCAACATGAGCACTACAAGTCATGCCAATAACATCAAATTTCTTTTTCACATATACACTTCCCACCCCTATGGAGTATATATCTATTATACTTTATTTCAGCTTTAAGTGAACATATATGCAAAAAAAGGATGAATTCTCATCCTCTACTTATCAACATTATTTCTAATTTTTACAAATGGGATATAAATCAATGTTGATACAACTAAACAAACTGCTTGAACAAGAGCCATCCTTATATCTCCACCGGTTGCTATAAAACCATTAAGACAAGGAGGTACGACCCATGGAACTGCTGATACAAACTTAGAACATATTCCTAAATACATTGCTAAGTATCCAATAATACATGTTACAATTGGTGTTAAGATAAATGGTATTGCAATAATAGGGTTCATAACAATTGGCAATCCAAAAATCATAGGTTCATTGATTCCAAAAATACCTGCAGGCAATGATAACTTAGCAATAGCTTTATCTTCTTCTTTTTTACCAACAATAAAGATTGCTGCAATCAATCCCAAAGTACATCCAAATCCACCCATTGTTGCAAATAAATTCCAGAATGGGTAAGTAACAATCTCAGTAACTGGTTGACCATTCGCAAATGCACTCATATTGACTTGTAAAGAAGCGTACATAATAGGACCAACGATCGTCATTGCTAATGAAGAACCATGAACACCTAAGAACCAGAATAATCCTGCAAAGAATACTACGATCAAAATTCCAAGTGGATGTTGGAAAGCTGCTTGAATAGGAGCTTGTAATACACTATAAATAAAATCAGCCATATTAGAACCTACTAATCCTTCAAAAATAGCTGCAAATAAAGTTGTTGCGATACATACGATTGAAGTAGGAATAATAACTGTAAATGCTCCTGCTACGTTTGGTGGAACACTATCAGGTAATTTGATTTTTAATTTATCAATTTTCACAAGATGACTATAAGCTGCTACGCAGGCAACACTTGCGATCATTGCTACAAACAATCCTCTAGAATTAATAACATTCGTTGATAAAACTCCAGCAACAACTTGACTCTTATCATCGACAACAACATTTAATGTATTTGGTGAAACGATCAAGAAACATACAACCGCAAGAACCCCTTCTAAAAATCCTTCAGATTTAAAGTTCTTTGCATAAGCTCTACCTATAGAAAAAGCTGCAAGTAAAGCTAAAATATCAGTTGTACTATTTGCTAGTTTCAAGAAAACCTGTGAATAATTTTGTAAAAATTCTAACCCCTTGATTTGAGCTAGACCATTTGTTGAAAAAACAACCGAACCAAGTAATGTTCCAATAGAACCAACGATCAACATAGGCATTAAAGCCATCAAACCATCTCTAATAGCAACTAAATATTTATTAGTAGAAATCTTAGCAGCTATTTTTGTAAAAATTTCTGTAAATTTTTCCATTCTCATATTTCCCTTCTATTTTATATTTTCTCCATTTGTTTGTAAAAATTCTTTCATCCAATAATATGATTTCTTTGGTGTCCTTTTTCCTGTTCCTTGACCAAGATCATTAAAATCAACATAGATCCATCCATATCTTTTTTCATTTCTCCTGTTGATAAAGAAACAAGATCAACACCACCCCACATCGTATAACCAATAACTGGTATCTTATCAATTTCTACTGCTTTTTTATCTCTGCAAAATGTGTTTGAAGATATTCAATACGATAATCATCTTCAACATAACCATTCTCATCAGCTTTATCAATTTCACCCAAACCATTTTCTACAATAAATAAAGGCTTTTGATAACGATCATAGACTTTATTCAAGACATAGCGAATACTAAAAGGATCTATTGCCCATCCCCATGACGTTGTCTTTAAATAAGGATTTGTTTCAAAGCTCATACCGCATAGATCTTTGATTCACTAGAAACAATAGAAGAACGATAACAACTAAAAGCATAAAAATCTAATACACCATTCCTTAAAATATCCTCATCACCTTCAAGGATATCTAAATGAATACCTTTTTCTTTCCACATTTGATAAGCAAAACTTGGATAATATCCTCTCATCATAACATCAGAAAAATAATATACATTTCTTTCCTGACACATATGTGCCCAAATATCTTTAGGTGCACAAGTTGCTGGATAACCAGGTGATGAAGCATACATACAACCAATCATGAAGTCTTTATTAATAGATTTACCTAACTTGACAGCTAAAGCACTTGCAATAAAGATATGATGAAAACACTGATACAACGTTTGATCATCACATTGCATAGCACCTAACTGATAATATCCAGATAATACATTGATTTCATTAAATGTTAACCAATACTTGACTTTACCCTTATATCTTTCAAAAAGAACTTTACACAAATCTAAATAACAATCAATGACATGACGATTTAACCATCCTTGATATTGGTTTGCTAAAACAGCTGGTAATTCATCATGACAGATCGTTACTAATGGTTGAATATGATACTTTAAACATTCATCAATAATACTGTCATAAAATCTTAAACCTTCTTCATTGACTTCTCCCTCTTTAGGAAAAATACGACTCCAACAAATTGAAAAACGCATTGTTGTCGCACCCATTTGAGCATACAAATGAATATCCTCTAAATAATGATGATAGAAATCTGATGCTTTATGACTTGGATAATAATATTGATCCTGTAATGAAGGTACAGCTCCTTCTGGCATTGAAATTCTAATTGGCATAGATTCTTCAATTCCATCTTTAGAAATATAAGTTATTAATCGTGGCGAATCTTTTGTTCCATTAGTCACAAAATCTTGAGTTGATAAACCTCTACCTCCTTCATTAAAACCTCCTTCATATTGAAAATCGCACTCGCTCCTCCCCAGAGTAAATCTTGAGGAAATTTTTGATTATTAAACATAAGTTCCTCCTTTCTGACCCCCATTATAAATGATTCTATTGAATATATTTGTTTATTTCATAAGTAGTGTTATCGTTTCAATTTATGAAACATTGATACAAAAAATAATAAGACGCTATAATATAATATAGGAATCAATTTATAATAAGAGAGGAACAACAATGGGATATATATTAATGCTGTTATTTGCGGTTATAGACAAAGAAAAAAAGGAAGTACTAATTATATTATTGCTCATTACATTCTTAACCATCTAGGGTCACGTGAAAACTTTTCTGTGACTTCAATTGCAAAAGCATGTAATGTATCCAAAGCATCAGTAAGTCGTTTTTGTAGATGTATTGGTTTACAAGATTTTTTAGATTTACAAATTTTAATAAAGAGTTATGTTTCATTAACAGAACATAAATTTCACTATCAACATCAAAATAGTCATGATCTTCGTGACTATGTTAAAAGTGTTACAGATAAAATCAATCAATTTAATCAAAATATTGATATAAAGATCATCCTAGAATTAGTCCATGACATTCATAGATATGAAAAAGTTTCATTTTTAGGTATGATGCAATCAGGACATATCTTAATGAATCTTCAAGATGATCTCGCATCTTTACGTAAATTTGTCTATTGTACAACAGATGCAGTTCAAATCAAAGATACGATCGTTAATGCTAATGAAAATGATCTGATCATCATCTTTTCAGCTAGAGGATACTTTTTTGATATCATCTTACCAAGAATCAGGATCCTAGATAAAAACCATTATCCTAAAATATATTTTGTAACTACGAATCAATTAAAAAAGAGTAAATTTGTTTATAAAAATATTATATTAGATACAAATTACAACTATTCTTCCTCAACCATCTTATTCCAGTTACTATCAAATATGATTGCTTTAGAATATTACAATAGGTATGAAATCGAGTAGGAGAAAATAAATAATTTTATATTTATTTTCGACCTCTCACACCACCGTACGTGCCGTTCGGCATACGGCGGTTTAAATCTATACTGAAATATGTTTTAACTGATATTGGGCTACCATTGATGGTAGTCCTTTTCTATATAATAAATCATTAGTTATTCTTGTTTGAAGAAATGTACTTGCACATCTTGCATATGATTTTCGACTGTTTGCCCAAGTTTTAGCTTGCCATGGTAATGCCCCTAACTTTCTTAGTTGCTTTTCTCTATTTCCTATGGTTTTCCATTTCTTCCATAAGTACATACGTATCCTAAATCTTATTTGTGCATCTAGTTTTCTACAGACTTTTATAAAATTTCCAATACGGTAATAGTTAATCCACCCATTTACAAGTTGTCTTATCTTAAGTATTCTATATTCCCACGATACTGACCAACTTCTATTTGTTAGTCTCCTTAGTTTTGTTTGCAGTGTTGCGATAGATTTCTCATGTGGTTTTGCTTTCCACATAGATGAAAAAGAGTCATAATAGAATCCAAATCCTAGATATTTAATATCATTAGGTTTGGAAACTTTACTTTTAGTCATATTTACTTTAAGTCCTAGTTTCTTTTCTATGAATTTACTAATGTTTTCCATTACTCTATCGGCGGCTTTACTGCTACCCACTAATATAATACAATCATCTGCATATCGTGTGAATCTTAGTCCTCGTGCTTCCATTTCCTTATCTAGTTCATTGAGAACTATGTTACTGAGTAGCGGACTTAGATTTCCACCTTGTGGTGTTCCTACGACTGACTCTTTATATTCATTATCAATCATAATCCCGCTTACTAGATATTTCCTAATTAGGGATACTATTTCTCCACTCTTTACATCTTTCATGACAAGTGAAATAAGTTTATCATGATTAACTGTATCAAAGAACTTTTCTAGGTCTATATCTACTATCCACTGATAGCCTTCATTCATATATTCCAATGCTTTGATGATTGCCATTTCGCAACATCTATTTGGTCTAAATCCAAAACTATTGTCACTGAATATTGGTTCATAGATAGGTATTAACACTTGGGCTATGGCTTGTTGGACAAATCTATCAAGTACTGTTGGCACTCCTAGATTTCGTATTCCGCCATCGGGTTTGGGTATTTCTACTCTTCTCACAGGTTGTGGCTTATATGTCTTGTTTCGTATACTGTCCTTAATTTCTTCTAGATGTTTATCTAAATAGTCTTTAAGTTCAGCTACTTCCATTCCATCTACTCCACTTGCACCTTTGTTTCGTTTGACTTGTGTAAATGCTAGTTCTAGATTAGTATCACTAAGCATTTCCTCAAGCAATGTGTTATCAGTTTTCATATTTTCGTTACCTCCATTTCTTTCGCTATCCATTATACTCACCTTCCCTACATTCTTCTTTCGGGTCTTCTAGTGTACTCGTCTATCTCCACGGTTTCGTATAATGAAATCAATTCAAAATTCAATAACTGATAGATTTATTCAGTCCTTCGCTCCATGACCATTACAGTCACTTCCTTACTACTACGACTTCTGCTGACTTCTCACTATTCGTTGTTACTGCTGTATCGCTAGTGAGACCTCCCGGGATAAGGTCATATCTCTTTCCTCCCATATATCCGCCACATTTACATATAATAGTCCTATTCCGCAACCTCTTATGACTTCGTGTTGTTTTGCACACTCGTCCCTATTATATGCCTGATGTGATTCGTGTTCCTCGGACCAGGACTTTGCCTCCATCTTCTTTCAGATTCCATCTCACGATAGACACCCTTGATATTGGCTAGTGGTTGGCAGTTGCGACATCGCCCCCACAGTGGACTTTCACCACCTAGATATATGCCATGCCCGGCATACAAAGAAAAATGACAAGCATGGTCACTTGTCATTTTTTTACTACTTTTTTCGATAACCTGTTTCAAAATCAACTTCATTTTCTAATTCTTCATTATTTAATAAATGTTTGATATTTCTTATAACTAAATCAGTATAATATTGTCTTGTACTTTCCCATACATAACCACCAGAAGCATGTGGAGTAATAATAACATTGCCATAATCCCATAAATGATGATATAAAGATAATGGTTCCTGTTCTAAAACATCTAATGCAACACCATACAAATGTCCTTGATCCAAGACTTCCATTAAATCATTTGTATCAACTGCACTTCCTCTTCCTACATTTACAAATACAGCATCTTTCTTCATTTTTAAAAACTTTTCTTTATTAAATAAATGAATCGTTTCTTTTGTTTGAGGTAATGTTGATATCACAAAATCAGCTTGTGGTAATACTTTATCCAAGTATTCAGTTGTATATATTTCATCAACACAAGGTAATAAATCAGATTTTGTCCTCTTTATACCAATGATATGACATTCAAAAGCTTTTAATCTTTTTGCTAATTCATAACCTAAATCCCCTAAACCAACAATAACGACACAGCTTTGATAGATTTCTTTACCCGTAGGTACAACTTGCCATAAATGTTCATTCATCTGTTTAACATATGTTTTTATATTCTTATTTAGTGCTAAAATCATACCAATCGTATGTTCAGCAATAGCTTTACCATATGTTCCACTAGCATTAACAAGGATCGTTTGAGGATGTAACAATCCCTTTCTCACATATTCATCACTACCAGCACTATTTAAAAGAATAGCTTTAAGATGGCTTTTATTGAAATCAACAAAAAATGGTGGATTTCCAACAATAATATCATTATTATCAATCATTTCTTGTGTAACATCTATCCTCTTGCTGTAAGTAAAATGAAAATCTGGAAAAGCTTCTTCAATTTTACGAAAATTTTCTTCTCTTAAAGGTGCTAACATTAAAACATTCATACTCTCACTCCCAAATAATATTTTACTATATGGCTAGCAATTTATCAAATGCATTATTGAAAAAGTAAATATATCAAAATAATTAATTCAATATATTCTATATAAAAACAGGCATCATGCCTGTTACAAATCAGATAAAAGTTGTTCTAACTTAGGCGGCAAGGCTGCAATCAACAAATCTGCCATTTCTTCAGGTGTCTTTGTCATTCCTGATATTGCCCATTCCACAGTCATTGTAATTGAACCATGACAATACATTTCTAATAGAAACATAATATCTGTTGGAATCTCTCCTATCTTTTTATGAATAATATTTTGATAAAACTCTAAAATACATTGATAATCGTAGTTTTCAACATTATTATAATCTTTAGATTGAAAAGCCTGCATAAAAAAGATTTTATCATTTAATAAAAAAGTAAACTTTTTAATCAATCCTTCACGTAAAGTTGAAGAATTTCCAATTTGACGAAAAGACTTATCTGCCAGTTTTTCAAAATACCAATTGACCAAATCATATTTGTCCTTAAAATAACGATAAAAAGTTTGTCTTGTCATACCACTATGTTTGACAATATCTGTAACTGTCATTTTATCTAATGATTGTTTTGCCATTAAATCTTTAATACTTTGTGCAAAAAGATATCGTGTTGAATCGTGTTCGTTCATGAATTCCACCTCATTTTTATTATAAAAGAAACATTATCTTGAAACAAGCCCAAACATTCACACAATATTCTTATTGTCATATGTTTTGAAATTTGTTAGAATATGAGCATTAGGAGGCATAAAATATGAATTTTATAAAGAAATTTGCAAAAGAAATTAGCGTCTTTGGATTAGTGCTTTTGATATTCTTAGGACTCTTTATATATCGTCAGGCAACATTTAAAGATTATAAAACGATTTCACAAAGTCAATTAACACAAATGGTAGAAGATCAAGAAGATTTCGTTGTGGTATTAGGTGATTCTACAAACTCTACAATGACAAGTTATCAAGAAGTGATGACAAAATACACAACTAAGAATCGTTCAACACCTTTCTATTATTTAGATACTTCTGAAATAGAAGATATTGATAGCTATGTTGAAAAGACTTTTGATACGAATGTCACTTATCCAATTACATTTATTATTAAAGATGGAAAAGTCACTGCAAAAAAAGAAGGTTATAGCCAATACTATTCTTTATATGATTTCATTAAAGAAAACTTCAAATAAAAAATCCCAAATGGGATTTTTTATTTTTGATAAATTCTTTCTACACGTTCACTCACTAAACATACAATTTCATAAGGAATGGTTGATAACTCTTTCGCCATACGAGCAAGTGATATATGTTCACCAAAGATTTCAACACGATCATGTAAATGAACATTTTCATCAATTTTTACCATCATCTGATCCATACAAACTCTTCCGACAATTGGATAATAATGTCCTTGAATATACACTTGTCTACCTTGGTTAGCACGAATTAAGCCATCAGCATAGCCAATTGGCAAAGTTGCAATATATTCATCTTTTAAAGCTGTATAAGTCAAACCATATCCTATACGTTCACCTTTTTTACTTTCTTAATCATCGCCACACGTGTATATAAAGACATCACCTGTTTTAATTCTTTACATTCTTCACCAGCAGGATCAATACCATACATAGCAATACCAATACGTCCTAAATTAGAACGCTCATCATGATGATACATCATAGCTGCTGAATTTTGACAGTGAATATATTTGAAAGAATGCTGACCAATGATATCATAGAACATGTCAATTTGGCTTTGATAAGCCTCTTTTTGCAAAGGATCATCAGCTGTTGCAAAATGTGTAAAAACACCATCAACTTGAAAAATAGAATTTTGACAATGAGTCAAAATATCTTCAAATTCCTCTTGTGATTTTATACCAATACGATTCATTCCAGTATCAATTTTTATATGCACTTTCACTGTTTTTTGATGATGGTATAGTTTTTTGATTTCATTCATATAATCTTTTGAAAATAATGATAAAGTAATATCATAGTGAATCACTAAATCTAAATCTTCAATGGGAATAGCTCCCAAAACCAATATATCCTGTTGAATTCCTATATTTCTTAAATCAATCGCTTCTTTTAATGTTGCGACACCAAACATTGAAATATGTGGATTATCCTTTAAAACATTAGCCACCTGCTGGTAACCATGTCCATAAGCATTTGCTTTAATAATCGCCATAAATGGTTTACGTACTTTTTGATATAATGTTTCAACATTATCTTGTAAATAATCTAAACGAATACAAGCATAAGTATTACGATAATGTGTCACATTTTCACCCCTTTTCAATGTTTTAGTATAATCCATCATATCCTTTTTTCAAGAAAAATAGGGTTTTCCCCTATTTCACTTGAGATGATTGCATACTTGATAAAGCCGCTAACTTTTCTTGGGTTGTTAAATCATTGGAATAAAGTGAACACACAATACCAGAAGAAATATAGGTCATCTGTTGATCATTTTCAAAAGCAACACCATCAATCATATCAATCATATATCCATCAATAGTTTCCATTTTTAACTCTTCATTATCTTTAGATGTTTTTTCAACAATCGTAAAAGATTTTTCACCAGTAAATTTTAAAATATGATTAATTTCATCATCAATTGTTGAAACTTTTTCATTTTCTAAAGTTGATCCCATCAAAGACACTGGATAAAGTGGTAAAGATGCTGCCACACTATCAGTATATTGTGTTTTTGTTGTTTTGATGATATTTTTTTGTAAAAAGTCATCTTTCTTCATCGTTTCATTCATAGTAAAAGATGTCACTTCAACTTTAATGATTTCAGTTCCATCCTGATCAAAAACACTAATATACACTGGCTTTAAATCTTTATCAAATTTAATTTCCTGACTTTTGACACGTTCATCATTTTCATAAGCCATTTCTCCTTGCACTAAATATCCATCCTTAATTTTTTCTGATTGATTTTCTTTTAAAAATGAAATTAAAGATTGATAGATGTATGGTTTTGGTGAATTATTCGGCCATTCACTTTGGAATTGGAAAGCTTGATTTAAAGATGGCGTCAATACAAATACACCTTCATCATTTTTAACAATGACTTGTGATTGATTTAAAGATTTATCATAAAGTTCTACTTTATAATAATCTTTCTTATCAAGACGTGCATAAGTCGATGTAACCTGATAAGATTTTAATTCATCATTTTCCAACATTTCCATATTTCCAACCAATTGATAACTTTGACATTCATTGGCCTCCTTAATCAAATCATCCAATGATGATGATTTAAAGAAAAAAGCTAACTGCTATTACAATAACAACAATCACACTCACTGCTATTGCAATGATTTTTTTATTCATGATTCTTCCTCCTCATCACATTTTATGATTTGTCAATTTTTTTATGAATAAAGATTATTGCTTTGGTTATAATATCATTAGGAGGATAGAAAAAATGAATATGATACAGAAAATTGCTTTAGTTTTTACCATCATTGGTGCAATCAACTGGGGACTCATTGGCCTCTTTAATTTTAATCTTGTAGAAGCTATTTTTGGCTATGCCCTTTTAAGTGCCATTATTTATATGATTGTTGGTATTGCTGGTATTATTAATATTATGTTATTATTTACTGATTTAGATCAATAAAAAAAGATTGTCACGAATGAATAGTATCCACTATTTCAGACGGACAATCTTTTTTTATTTTATTTCAAAATCACTGATTTGACCAGTTTTCAAGGCAATTCTTTTACGATTTTTGACTAATGATAACATTGGTATATCTGATGATGAATCAGAATAAGCAACGGAATGTTCATAATCAATTTCTATATCTTTTGATTTTAAATATTCTTGAATACGTGGCACTTTCTCTTGACCTTTACAGTTTTTACCAATCACCTGGCTAGTTGGTTGGTGATTTTTCTCTATTGTTCTTGTTCCCAATAAACAATCACAAGGCAACTGTTGAAATTGCATATAAGCCTCACATGAAGCCGTACAAATAATAACGAGATAACCTTGATGCTTTTCCTGTTCCATTTGTTTGACAATATGAGAATAATATGTTGGTTCAATTTCTTGTTGATAAAAAGCTTTGAGTTGATCATTATCCATATGATTTAAAGGAAACAATAAAGCTGATTTTGCTTTTTCAAAACTTCCTAAATGTAATAAGTATAAAACATAATAGAAAGCAACTTTAAAGAAATAGAAAAAGTGATAAGGATATTTCTTTAAATCATAAGCCAATAATCGTGCAATGGAATCACCTGAAGCTATGGTGTTATCAAAATCATATAAAGCAACACGTTGTAACATTAAGCAATCTCCAATGCAATTTCCATCATGGTTGTAAATGTTTGTTCTCTTTCTTGAGCAGTTGTTTCTTCTTGGGTAACGAGTGAATCAGAAACTGTTAATAATGTTAATGCTTTTTTCCCTAAATAAGCAGCAGTCGCAAATAAAGCATAAGATTCCATTTCGACACCAAGACATCCCATTGATGCCCATTTCTTGCCTGCATCTTTATCAGCATGATAGAAAATATCTGAAGCAATGACATTTCCTACATGATAACTTGCATTTTTTAATTTTGCCTGTTCTACAGCTTTTTCTAGTAAATCATAAGAACTAATTGCTGAATATGTTCCAGGAAGTTCAAACTGATGTGCAAAATTACTATCTGTACAAGATCCTTGTGCAATAATGATATCTCTTAAATGGACATCTTTTTGTAAAGAACCACAAGACCCAATACGAATGATAGCTTCAACATCATATTGTGTATAAAGTTCATGTGAATAAATACCAATTGATGGTTGTCCCATTCCAGAACCCATAATAGAAACTTGTTTACCATGATAATAGCCTGTATATCCAAACATATTTCTCACAGTGTTGAATTGATGAACATCTTCTAAATAATGTTCTGCTAAAAATTTTGCACGTAAAGGATCTCCTGGCATTAAAACAGTTTTAGCAATTTCTCCTTTTTGTGCTTGATTATGTGGTGTTGACATAATAATCATCCTCCTTCGTGAAATGTCTGACCCTCTTTAAAAAATATATTTCATGATTATCAACCGCTACATCTTCACCAGCAATCGCCTGGTGAACCATTTCTAAAAATGACTGATCTTCTCCCATCTGATATCCAACCCATGCAAAATAGCCATCTAAAACAATAAACGGAACACTTCCTGATTGATCATTGACAACATAGTCTTCTAATAGATGACATGTTTTGGCATAGGATTCTATTGATGATTCTTCATCAATATCCAGCTTGATAATTTCCATTTGACTTCCATACTCTGTTTCCAATTTTGGAATCACAACTTGCATAAATGAACGACAATGAGGACAAGTTTTCGCATAATAAACATATAAATAATATTGTGGTTTCACTTGACAACCACTGATAAACATCAATAAAACTAATAATATTTTTTTCATTTTATTGATATGTAAAACGTAATCCACTTAACTCATCACTCAATGTCTTTTGTTCAACTGCATTTTGAATATCTTGAACAATGTATTCTTCATCGCCTGAAGTATAACCAACTTTTGCATAATATCCTTCTATCGCATACATTGGTCCCATGCCATAAAGAGATTGATCAAATTGATCTAATTTGACAATCACATCTTCATAAACAGCTTGAGTAGAATCATCATCTAGATCATATTGCTGGATTGTCAGAGAATCACCGAATGTTTCTTCTAAATAAGGAATAGCTGTTTCTTTAAAGGCTTGACATTCTGAACAAGTTTCAATATAAAAATAAAGCATTGTCACAGGTTTGGATAATGTTATTTTTTCTATCGAAGTCCTGTCATTTTGACAACCCCATAACAACATCATTGATAATATAAATAATATTTTCTTTTTCATTCTTTTCTCCTTCATTTGTATTATAAACTATTCGTGTGAGATTGTATACTGACTGATTTAAAAACTTTTCATTAATTTTATTGAAAAAAATAATTTTAATAATATAATAGAGTTAAGGAGGAGGATATGAATGAACTTTGAATGGTCAACAAATGATATAGCCACAATGACTGTTACCATTTATGAAACAAATTTAACTTTAAACAAAGCAGCATGTGTTCATTTCGAAGACGTAAATTATGTTCTTTTAGGGATTGATAGAGCAACACAACAAATAGGAATTAAACCTGTATCCAAACAGGAAATTGATGAAAATATTTATCCTAAAAGTCAATTGCATCGTATTTCACTTGGGAAAAGCTATGGAAGAATTTCTAATAAATCATTTGTATTAGACCTCAGTGTAGAATTTGATTTAGATTTTTCAAAGCAACAATGTTATAAGTATAAAGCGACCTATGATATTGTGCATTCTATAATGATTATTCAATTATAATGGAAAGGGGAACAAAACCATGTCAACAAATCTTATCTGGACGATTATTCTTGTGATTGCAATAATTGTAGAAGCTATAACGATTGATTTAGTTAGCATCTGGTTTGGAATTGGTGCCATTGGGGCTCTTATTTGTGATTTTTAGGAATGCATGAAATTGTTCAAGTTATTGTTTTTGCTGTTATATCGGTTGTATGTATTCTTATTACAAGACCACTTGCTAAAAAATACCTACGTGGAAATACAGTTAAAACAAATCTTGACAGAATGATTGGAAAACACTGTCTTGTCACAGAAATGATTACTGCTGATCAAAAAGGTGAAGTCAAAGTCATGGGAAATTTGTGGTCAGCTACGAGTCTTAATAATGTCATAATTCCAGCTGGTGAATATGCTGAAATTGTTTCTATTGAAGGTTCACATGTTGTCGTTAAAAAAATGGATAAAGGAGATGATATTTCATGTTAGACAATATTTTTAATTATTTATGGATTATATTGCTTTTGATCTTAATTATTATCATTATTGCAAAAACAATTCGTATTATTCCTCAATCATATGCTTATGTTGTTGAAAGAATTGGCGCTTATAATCGTACTTGCACTGTTGGTTTGCATATTATGATTCCTTTGTTGGATAGAATTGCAAATAAAGTATCTTTAAAGGAACAAGTCTTAGATTTTGCTCCACAGCCTGTTATCACAAAAGATAACGTCACAATGCAAATTGATACAGTTGTTTATTTCCAAATAACTGACCCTAAATTATTTACTTATGGTGTTGTCAGACCATTAAATGCAATTGAAACATTAACTGCAACAACTTTACGTAATATTATTGGGGATCTTGAACTTGATGAAACATTAACTTCTAGAGATATCATCAATTCAAGAATGCGTTCCATCTTAGATGAAGCAACTGATCCTTGGGGAATTAAAATTCATCGTGTAGAAGTTAAAAATATTATTCCACCTCGCGATATTCAAGAAGCTATGGAAAAACAAATGCGTGCTGAACGTGAAAGACGTGAAGCTATCTTACAAGCTGAAGGTAAGAAAACAGCCGCTATCTTAACGGCTGAAGGTAAAAAAGAATCTATGATTCTTGAAGCTACTGCTGAAAAAGAAGCACAGATTGCTCGTGCTGAAGGTGAAGCAGAAGCCTTAAGATTAGTTTATGAAGCACAAGCAAAAGGTATTGAATACATTAACAATTCTCAACCTCAGCAACCTTATATTACACTAGAAGGATTCAAAGCTTTAGAAAATCTTGCAAAAGGTGATGCCACAAAAATCATTATTCCTACTGATTTACAAGGAATCGCTGGTGCTGTGACATCAATTGCTGAAATTATTAAAGATCCTAAAAAAGAACATAATTAACGAAAGGTCCCCAATAATCTATGAGTAATACAATCATTGTAGGATCAAAAAGAAATGGATATATTATTGATTTAGAAGAGAAATCTCTCATAATCAATTTTCTTAACAGTTTCTATGAAAATGTAATTCAAAATAAATTGAAGCATATAAAAATACCATTTTCAGATATTAAGCATATTGATATTACTTATAATGCAAGCGATAAAACAATTTGGGGAATTGATAGTGAACTTGTATTGGTAGTTCATACAAATTCTGGTTAAAAATATTTTATGCATGGAAATATAGATGCATCTAAACAAGATTTTTTACAAGCCTATGAAGTTTTAAAAGATGAGGGAATTGTTTTTTTAGATAACTATAACATTATAAACTATTTATACCATAATGATTCTCAAAGAATTGATTGTATATTAGTTGATTTAATCGAAGAAAAGCTATTACCTCTATCATAAATATATTTAATCGCCAAAAAAAGCATTTCAAATCGCTGAAATGCTTTTTATTATTTTTTCTTTTCAAAAATAAAACTGACACCCACATCCTGATTACGTGCTTCAACATGATATTGAAACATAGTAGCAATCTTACTAACAATGGATAACCCTAGACCAAACTGTCCCTTTACACCTTTAACATATGGATCAAACAAATATGGTAAAGTGGCTTCATCTATCTTTTCCCCATCGTTATAAATTTCTAAATAACCTTTTTTTAATGTAATTTTGATAAGTGTCTTGGCATAACGTGAAGCATTCTCAATAATATTTTCAATAGCTACACGCCAATGCTCTTCATCCCCAACAAAGGTTACATCTTCTAATTCTGTTTCTAAGTGAATATTTGGTTTTAATAAATCCATTTGTGATACTATTTTTTCTATTAACTCTTTAATTGCAAAAGTAGCGAGTTCATTATCCTCGCCTTGTAAATAATCTAAACGATTCAAATACAAGAATGATTTCACTTTATGTTCTAAACGATCAGCATTTTCTAAAATAATATCAATAGAACTCTCTTTATCGCCATAAGGATAAACATCATCTTTAATACTTTGAGCATAGGTTTGAATTAAAGCAATAGGTGTTTTTAAATCATGAGAAATATTATGAATCATTTCTTCTTTAATACTCTCTTGTTTTTCTAAATCTTCTTTCATAGCTACCAATGCTTTAAAAACAATACCTATTTCATCTTCTCGTTGAATACTTAATTCACTATCTTTTCTATCTTTGATATTATCAATATAATTTTTTATCTTTTTCAATGGACTGATTAATGTCAAAACCCATAAAATCATAACCAAAGCAAAAACAACAAAGAACCCATATTGAATATAAATAATTTGATTACGTAAAGAAGTCACTAATGAAACAGAATAATCACTATCTACTAATGAAATCAAATATTGCGATGTATTATTAATTTTTGTAATCATATAATAATACGTATTACCATTATACTGCCCTTTATTTTTAATAACATCTTGATTGGTATTAACAGCTTTTGATAAGTCCTCTCTAAAAAGAAAAGAATAAAAATCATAAACAACTTGATTATTATTAATATTGGTATCTATAAAAGTATTTTCTGTACTTTCATAAATAATATGATAAACTTCTTTTTCTTGTTTATAAGGCATAACATTACTATAAACGATTGAATATTGTGATATTGTTAAACGCTCATACATCTGTTTATCAACAATTGAAGATAAATTATAATCAATAATTGGCATAACAACCGCAACCAATAATAAACCAATCAAACATAGGACAACAATCAATTGTTGTACTAATGATAATTTCTTAAAAAAAGATAAACGTGATTTTATTTTTTCCATATTAATCTAATCGATATCCAAATCCATATATTGTTTTAATATTTAAATCAGGCATTTTCTTTCTTAAACGACGTAATGTATCATCAACAACACGATCACTGCCAAAATAATTTTCATCCCACACTTTAGATAATACTTGATCACGGGAAATAGCCAATCCTTTATTTTTAATAAAATAAAGCAGTAAATCATATTCTTTTGTTGTTAATTCTATTTCATTATTTTGGAATAAAACTTTTCTCTTTTCTTCATCAATAGCGTAACCATCAATATTAATAAGTGCTGGATCATCTTTATAGACACGCTTTAAAACATTATGAATTCTTAAAATCAATTCTTTAATATTGAATGGTTTTGTAATATATTCATCACAACCCTTTTCCAAACCAATAATACGATCAAATTCTTGATCTCTAGCACTCATAAAAACAATTGGCATATCAGGTTTACATTCTTTGATTTCATTCAACAAATCAAATCCACTGTTTTTATCAAGCATAATGTCAACAATCCATAAATGTACATCATCATCCTTATGTAAAAAGGCTTCTTCATAAGTATAAAAAGAATAAACAATATATCCTTCTTTTTCCAAATAAGTTCTGACAAGATCATTTAAATTTTTTTCATCATCAATAATATTTATACGGTATTTCACATTCACTCACCTCTTCTTTCATTATATACAAAATATTGCCATATAAAATGGCAATATTTTGTGATAATATGTGAAATTGTATTATTTTTCTACAGCATATCCTTTTTCTTTGATTGTATTAACAACTTTTAAAACATATTCATGACAAATTTCATCACTTTGTGCTTCAACCATAACACGCACAACTGGTTCAGTTCCACTTTCACGAACAAGAATACGTCCTTCATCTCCTAATGCCTCTTCCACTTCTTTAACAGCTTTTTGAACATCAGGATCATTTTGAGCTAAAGCTTTATCACTCACACGAACATTAATTAATAACTGAGGATAAATTTCTACTTGTTCTGTTAATTGAGCTAAGGTTTTTTTATTTTCAACCATTGTTTCCATAATCTTCAATGATGTTAAAATACCATCACCTGTTGTAGCATGTTTAGAAAAGATAATATGTCCAGATTGTTCTCCCCCAATACAATGACCATTTTTCACCATATTTTCATAAACATATTTATCACCAACTGCTGTTTTTTCATATTGAATACCTACTTTATCCAATGATTTATATAAACCAAAATTACTCATAACAGTTGTGACAATCGTATTATTTAAAAGTTCACCTTTTTGTTTCATTTCTAATCCACAAACATAAAGAATTAAATCACCATTAACAACACGACCAAATTCATCTACTGCAATACAACGATCAGCATCTCCATCATAAGCAAAACCAACATCTAATCCGTTTTCAACCACATACTTCTGTAATACTTCAATATGTGTAGAACCACAGTTTGTATTAATATTCAAACCATCAGGTTGATTATTAATAACATGTGTCTGTGCCCCTAAAGCATCAAAAACGCTTTTTGCGATAGCACTAGATGCACCGTTAGCACAATCAAGTCCTACTTTAATATCTTTAAAAGCACGTGTTGGAATACTCATTAAATAACCAATATAACGATTTCTACCCATTGAATAATCAATTGTTCTTCCAATCTTATCTTTTGTAGCATATGGAATTGGATCAGTTAAACCATCAATATATTGTTCAATCAATGTTTCAATTGTTGCCTCCAATTTTTGTCCTTTTCCATTAATAATTTTAATCCCATTATCATAATAAGGATTATGTGATGCTGAAATCATAATACCACAATCAAATTCTTCACTTCTTACTACATAAGATACTGAAGGTGTTGTCGTCACATGTAATAAATAAGCATCTGCACCACTAGCAGTTAAACCAGCAACAAGTGCATATTCGAACATGTATGAACTTCTTCTTGTATCCTTTCCAATTACGATTCTTGCACGATGTGAACGTGAAAAATACCATCCTAAATATCTACCTACCTGATAGGCATGTTCTACTGTCAAATCAATATTTGCTTCTCCTCTAAATCCATCTGTTCCAAAATATTTTCCCATTGTTTTTAATTCCTTTCTATATTAATTGTTACTTTTGATGACGATAATAATTTCATAATTAATGTTTCATCATCGCCTGCTATTCTAACATTCACCTGATGTGTTCCAACCTTCAAGCCATCAATATCAATTGTTGCCTGAATGTTATCATCTTTTAAAGTATTGATTTTTTCCTCAGTTCCAGTTACTGAAACGGATGCATATTGTCCTTGCCCAGCAAATGACACTTGATAATTTTTAGAATTATTCAAAACCTTAATAGGAATGTTATCGAATTTTTTAGTAATCACTTTTTCTATTTCCACACTGACATCTACTGTATCCTGCGAAAATTTGTTAATACCCGTTACTCTTTTTAAAGTTAGATTATTAATGGTTGTACTTGATTTCAAATCGCTCACATCAACATCAACCTCGATTTGTTGGATTTGATTTAATTGATCTTCCAATCCAAAAATAGTCACTTCATTTTGTGATAATGTATATCCAGAAACTTGATAACCCGTTGGTAGATTACCTACAAAATTCACATGAATCGGCACAGTTTTACTATAAGATGAAACCTGACATATCACGTGAACATTTGTTGGTTTGATATCTACATCCAGTTCTTTTCCATTACTGTCATACGCTCTAATTTTTGCGTTTTGTTCAAAATCTTCTGTTTGATTAGAAACATCGATACAAGCATCAACTTTATCAATTTTGGATAGAGTTTCCTCACTCGCACGAATATCAACTGTATCCAAATCCATTTGATTGACACTGATAGAATATTTGCTATCAAGTTCATCTTCATTTATAAAACGATAACCCAAATCAAATGTACGTGTCACTTTTTTAGCTAATGTCACTTTAATTGAACTTGGAATAGAAACAACTTGTAATGACTCTGGAAAATGACGTGTTCGTAAATTTAAAACATAATCTCCGGTATTTAAATCCTGTAAATCCAGATAGACTTCATAATCTTTAGAAAAATTTGTTTTATAAATATCTAAAGATGGCCCAACCAATACAACCGAAACATTTTCCGGAATTCCTGAAGCTTCTAGAGAATCATCTAGATTTTCAACATTGACAGGAACATTTTCCAAAGTTGCTCCTGAAGTTGGACTGGTTAAAATATCTTTACCAGAAACGCTATAAAACAATACAGCTGCCATCATAAAAGATAAAATCATAATAGAAACTTTATTAGAAAGGATTTTATCTAAAATCTGATTCATATAGTTATAAAAGCGTGCACCCGTATCAATAGCTTTGACTTTTTTTCACTGACAATTTCTTTATTGGTTGATTCTTTTGTTGATTTTTCTTTTTCTTTTTCAACAATTTTTAAAAAGAAATCTGTTGTTGTATCTTTTAACGGCTTGTTATTTTTTTGATTTCTAGGACTCATGAGCCTGACCTCCTTCATCGCTAGATTTATACCATTGTAATTCATTAACCAATGATGCTCTTAATTCTTTCAGTGGGATTTTTTCAATTCACCGTTTGTCGCAAATGAAATTGTTCCTGTTTCTTCACTCACAACCACTGTTAAAGAATCAGTGATTTCACTAATTCCAATAGCCGCACGATGTCGTGCTCCATATTTAGGGCTCAATTCTTTATTCGTTGGTGGGTAAAAAGCTGCAGCACATGCCACACGATCCCCTTGAATAATTGTTGCCCCATCATGCAATGGTGTTCCTTCCCAAAAAATCGTTAAAAAGAGTTCACTACGAATATCTGCATTAATCTTGGTTCCAGTATTAATATAATCTATCATGGATTGTGTTCTTTCAAAAGTAATCAAAGCGCCTGTCTGTTCTTTGGCTAACGTTGATATTGCATCTACCAATTCATCCATTAATCTTTCTTTTTCATCATTACTGATTTCTTTTTTTACACTCATTTTTGTTTGTCCCATTTTTTCTAACAGGATACGAATCTCTGGCTGAAAAATAATAATAATAGCTAAAACACCCCAATTGATAATACTATCAACAAGATAATTTAATGTCGTCAACCCTAATAAACTCGTTAAAATTTTAACGATTAAAATGAAAAGGACACCTTTAAAAAGCTGCATGGTTTTCATATTTGTCTTAAACATTGAAATTAAGTAATATAGAATAAACCATACGGCAATTAAATCTATCGCTGATCTTATAAAGTTAACCACAATACTAAGACTCAATCTCTATCACCTACATTTCTTTTTTATTATATCAGTTTTCTATCAAAAGTAAAACGTTACCTCTTTCATTTCCTGAAAATATCTCATCATGAAAAGATAACAACTTGTTTTTCAATAAAAAGAAATAAATTCCTTTGCAAATATGTAAAAAAGTTGTAATATATGTATGGTATAGGAGGATAATTTATGGGAAAAACAATTTTAGTCGAAACTTCTGCAAGACATGTTCATTTATCACAAACAGATTTAGAAACTTTATTTGGTAAAGGATATGTTTTAACAAACAAAAAAGATTTATCACAACCTGGGCAATTTGCTTGTCAGGAAAAAGTGACTGTTGTAGGTCCAAAAGGTGAAACAAAAATGTCTATCTTAGGTCCAACACGTGCTCAAACACAAGTTGAAGTTTCTTTAACTGATGCCAGATCATTAGGAATCAAAGCATTGATTAGAGAATCTGGAGATATTGAAGGTACTGCTGGATGTAAATTAATCGGACCAGCTGGGGAAGTAGAAATCACTTGTGGTGTGATTGCTGCAAAACGTCATATTCATATGACACCTGCTGATGCAAAAGAATTTGGTGTGCAAGATAAAGATGTTGTTAGTGTTGAAGTAAAATCAGCTGATCGTTCTTTAGTCTTTGGAGATGTTGTTTGTCGTGTAAGTGATAGCTATGCATTAGCTATGCATATTGACACTGATGAATCAAATGCTGCAGGTGCACCATCTGAAGGAACAATCATTAAATAAAAAAGAAACCTATAAAGAATTCAACTTTATAGGTTTTTTTGTATTTAAATTATATTCATCTAAACATAATTTAAAAAACCGTGAATTTCACGGCTTTTCCATTATTTTCCATTAACAATATTTTTTAAAGATGAACTTGCTTTGAAAGCAGGTACTTTACTTGCAGGAATTTCCATTGTTTCTCCAGTTCTTGGATTACGTCCAGTTCTAGCATCTCTTGTACGTACTTCAAAAGTTCCAAAACCTTTTAAAGAAATTTTATCTCCTGCTTTTAAAACATCAGTTAAAGTTTCTAAAAAGCATTAATTGCAGCTTCAGATTCTTTTTTTGTCAAACCAGATGCTTGAGAAACTTTTTCCAATAATTCATTTTTATTCATACTATAATCTCCATTTCTATGTATATTAGGGTTATTCCCTAGAACCTATTATAATACAACTCTTACCGCTTGTACAGTAGGTTTATTCTAAAGATTTTCAATCAACTGAATAAATGATGTTACAGCTTTTCGAGCAGTTGCCCATGATGTCACAATTCGGACTCTTTCTTTGTCTCCAATGCGTCCCATATGTGTTACCATAAATTCTTTTTCGATTTTTTCAAGAACTTCTTGTGGAAAATCTACAAAAATCTGATTTGTTGAAGAAGGTTCATAAATTGAAAAACCTTTTTGAATCAAAGCTTGTCGAATCTGGTCAGCCATATCATTTTCATAACGTCCAATGTCTTCATAAAGATTATCTTTAAAAAATTCATAGAATTGAATACCTAAAAGACGTCCTTTTGCTAGCATGGCTCCTTTATTTTTCATATGATAACGAAATTGTGGTTTCAAATCATCATGCATAATCACTAAAGCTTCACCAAATAAGGCTCCCATTTTTGTTCCACCAATATAGAAAACATCAACATTTTGGGCAATTTCTTGTAATGTTGGTGCATCTGGTAAAGCCAATGCACTACCTAAACGTGCACCATCCATAAAAAGATATAACCCATAGCGACGTGTCATTTGATAGAGAGCTTTTAATTCATCACGTGTATAATAAGTTCCTAATTCTGTTGTTTGTGAGATATAAACCATACGTGGTTGTACCATATGTTCATCCTGATGTTGTTGACATATCTCTTCAATCATTTGACAAGTCACTTTACCATGCACATGAGGACGTATGAGTATTTTATGACCTGCTCCTTCCACTGCTCCTGTTTCATGAACATGAATATGTCCTTCATCACAGGCAATCACTGCCTGATAATGTTTTAAAGCATAAGAAATCACAAGCATATTCGTTTGCGTTCCACCTACTAAAAAATGGATATCAGCTTGAGGATGACCAATCTTTTTTGAATCATAGCTTTAGCTTGACGACAATATTCATCTTCACCATAGCCAACTGTCTGTATTGTATTTGTACTATTTAAAGCTTCTAAAATGCGTGGATGTGCGCCTTCACTATAATCGTTTAAAAAACTATACATACTGCCTCCTATTCTCGATACAACAATCCATATCGTACATATATTAAATTTAATAAACTTAAAAAGTTCATTGTTCCTTGTAATGATGATTCACTATATTGACTTTCTGTTCCATCAATACGATAAATCCAGTCAACATCGTCATTTTGATAAGTTTGGCTCATTGTTAATAAAAGAATTTTAGGATGATGCTCCTTAATCTTATTAATCAATGCATTCATTAACTGCTCTCTGGCACGAACAGTTATAATAATAACCAGACTTTCTTCATCAATCATATCTAACCTTTGAATTTCATCGCCACGTTCTACAAAGGCATAAACAAACTTACGATGTTTCAACATTTTCATTTGAAAATCATTAGAGATAATTTTATTAAATTGATACCCTAACATATGAACTTTTTTGGCCTGATAAATCATATCACAAATACGGTCAATATCATTCATAGAAAGAGAATTTTGAACAAGTTCTAAAGATTCAATCGCTTCTTGATACATTTTTTCTTTAAATATTCAGGATTTTCTAAAACATTTTGATTATCTGATGGCGATAAATGAATTTCATTTCTCGCAATTTCTAAAGCTATTGCAATTTCATTTTTAAAATTCACAAAGCTTTTACAATTCATATCTTTACAAAAACGTGAAATAGTTGCTGGTGAAGTATAACAAAGATCAGCTAAATCATTAATGCTGATACTTGGAATTTGATCTATATGCGTTAAAATCGTATGAGCGATAGAATAATACATATCCTGTGGTGAAGATACATTCACATAAGACATCAATGTATATAAAATATCGACTTCATTATAATCATGAATTGGCATCACTATGCTCCTTTAAATATTGTTTTCTTCCTATTTCATATAAATCATTTCCTTGACTATCAATAATCACTGTTAGTGGCAAGTCTTTCACAACCAGACGGCGAATTGCTTCTGGTCCCAAATCTTCAAACGCTATGACTTCACTTGATTCAACACATTGTGAAATATAAGCTCCAGCTCCACCAATAGCTCCAAAATAAACACATTGATATTTTTGAATAGCTTCTTTTACAACAGGTTGACGATACCCTTTTCCAATCATGCCACGTAATCCTAATTGCATTAATGTTGGAGCATATGCATCCATACGTCCCGCTGTTGTTGGTCCCCCACTGCCAAAAACTTGTCCTGGTTTAGCTGGTGTTGGCCCCACATAATAAATAACTTGATCTTGCACATCAAAAGGTAAAGCTTCACCTTTTTCAACCAATGCAACTAAACGTTTATGAGCCGCATCACGTGCTGTATAAATCACTCCTGAAAGCAAAACCTGATCACCTGCATGTAAACTTTGAACCTGTTCAACTGTTAAAGGTGTTATGATTTGTTTCATTATAAAATAACCTCCTTATGTCTGGCAACATGGCAGCAAATAGAAACAGCCACTGGCATACCAGCAATATGCGTTGGATAAGTTTCAATATTTAATGATAGAGCTGTTGTTTTTCCTCCATAACCAGCTGGTCCAATTCCAAGTTGATTGATTTTTTCTAATAATTCTTCTTCTAATTGTTGAAATTTTTCATCTTGATGATGTGTTCCAATTTCTCTCAACATTGCTTTTTTGCCAGATAAGTTACATAATCGAAAGAACCACCAATTCCTACACCAATCACCATTGGTGGACAAGCATTAGGTCCAGCTTCTTCAACAACTTTTAAAACAAAGTTTTTGATACCTTCTATTCCATCACTTGGCTTCAACATTTTTACCTGACTCATATTTTCACTACCAAAACCTTTGGGAGCCACTGTTATTTTCAACTGATCTCCTTCAACGATTTCATAATGAATCAAAGCCGGTGTATTGTCTTGCGTATTGCGACGTTCAAAAACGGGATCATCAACAACGCTTTTTCTTAAATATCCCTCCTGATAACCTTGACGAACGCCTTCATGTAAAGCTTTTTCTAAAGATCCCTGCACATGGACTTCCTGACCTATTTCAACAAACAAGCAAGCCATTCCTGTATCTTGGCAAATGGGCATACAAGATGTTTGAGCCATATTAGCATTTTTCTCTAATATTGATAATGTCTGTTGCCCCAAAAGACTATCTTCCACTTGTTTTGCCTGGTGTAATGCTTTTTGAACATCTTCAGGCAATTGATAGTTGGCTTCTTTGCATAATGTCTTGACTGCTTGAATAATTTCTTCTTGTTTGATTTCCTTCATTGTACCACCCTCTTTTATTATGTTTATTATATATAATTTTCGAAGCTATCACAAGAAAAAAGAATTAAAGAAGATGTCCCTTTAATTCTTGAAGTGAAGGATAATATAAACAATAATATCTTAATGACATTAACTCTACAGCTGTCAATAAACTATGTTTTCCTGTTTTTCTATTTTTAGAACGTCCCAAAACCAATTGATGATGGATTGGTATTTTTAAATCCAAATGAGGATGACAAGTTATTAAAACCACCTGACAGCCTGATTTTTTTATATATTGTAGTAACTTAGAATGACTGTTTGTAAAATAACCATTAACTGTCATAATAATAGCTACACTCTTTTCATCTAATTGTTTCGCACATTCTAATTGTCGCGAAGAATCCATATAAGCCATTGTAAACTTTTCTAACATTAATAAATCTGTCTGTAAATGTAAAGCCGCACTTTGTGAAAACTGCGTTCCAAAGAAAGCAACAGAATCACTATCATGAATCAATTTTAAAATCGCATCAACTTCATTCCAATCTAAAAATTCTGGCAAATCTGAAATATATTGAATGACCTGTTGAATATATTGTCGCGTTGCTTGTTGAGGATAATCTTTCATTGTTTCTAAAGGAATGTTAATCAAATTATTAAATTTTTTATCGTGTGAATGAAATGTGTAACATTCCTGCTTCAAATGGGCAAAATTCTCATAGCCTAAGGCTCTGCAAAAACGAGAAATCGTGGCTGGAGATACAAAACATTCTGCGGCCAGTTCACTAATACGCATATTGGCAATACGATAAAAATTATTAGCCATAAACCATGCAATATTATAATTCGTATCTGTTTCTTGGGCAGTATCTAAAAAGATAATCAATCTATAAAACAAATTCTTCACGATAAATCCTCCTGTAAAACATAATGTCCTGATAAATCAGTTCCTAAAAAGTTATCTTCCTCTGTAGCTTTGACAATAATTTCATTCTTTTCAAAAGTAAATGTCAATTGACAATCTGGTTGCATAGAAAGAGTACATGCTGCTTGATGATGCGATGCATCTGTATATTTTGCATAATCTCCTATTCCGGTTCCATTGAGTTCAATTTGAAATGAAAAACCATCACTTTTTTGTTGATCTTCAACAATATATAATAAGAAATCTTGATATTGATAAATAGTTTTTATTTGTGGTTCTTTATATTTTTGCACAGATGCAGATTGAGAAACCTGATAACGACATCCCATCAACAATAATGTACATATTAATAACATTCCAAACTTTTTCATAAAGCTTTTGTCCTCCATAATTCGACTTTATATGATTATAGCACAAAACACACTATGAAATATAGTCCCATTCTTCAACAATAAGTTTCAATCACATATTTTTTGACAATTACATGGAATTTTAAACAAATTAATCTGTTAGATTATAAGTGTAGTCAAAAATAATTTGTTTTCCCTTCAAATTTGACTACTTCATGATATCCTTTCCCAAACTGATATCAAAAAAACAGATGAGTCTCCCACCCATCTGTTTTTTTATGATTTCAAAATGTTTTGATATACTCTTAAAACATTTTTATAAAAAATCTTTTCTATCTCCAATGATGATAAACCAGCTTGTTTTAATGCTTTTTCCAATAAAGATAAATACGAAGCATCTTTTAATTCTAAGTAAGGTGGTATACCATCAAAATCACTACCCAAACCAATACAATCAATTCCTGCCAATTTTTTAATATAAAGGATATGCTTGACAATATCTTCAATTTTAGAAAGCGCATGTTCTTGATGATTTTCACACAAAAATCAGCTGCATAATTGATTCCCATCACACCACCACGACTGGCTAATTTTAAAATCATTTCATCTGTCATATTTCTAGCATGAGGGCATACACTTCGCGCATTAGAATGAGAAGCCACAAAAGGTTTAGTCGTTAACTGATAAACATCTTCAAACCCTGCATCACTTAGATGTGAAACATCAATGATGATGCCTAAACGTTCACATTCTTTGACATAAGCTTTGCCAAAATCTGTTAAACCATGAATGGTATCACAAGTATGATAGCCATGCTGGTCGTCATCCATAGAAAAATTGGGATAACCAATGCCATTGGGAAAATTCCATGTGAGTGTTATCATACGAACGCCCAAATCATAATAATGTTGTAAATTTTTGAGATCACCTTGGATCACAGCGCCCTCTTCCAATGTCAACAACGCACTCATGCGATGGTGTTTCATATTATCCATCATATCCTGATAATTTTTGACAACTCCTATTAAATCAGAGAACTGATTCATTTCCTGATAGAATGTATCAATCAAATCATGGGCATATTGCCAAGGATTATCGGTCATGCTTAAAGGTGTAAACATTGCAAAATTTTGTAAGAGATAATCCCCTTTTTGCATCTTATCCAAACTGATATGAAGCTGATTTTGTTTTAAAGATACATCTTGACCTTCTTTTCTTTGAAGATATATCGCTGAAATTGTATCACAATGCATATCTACAACTTTCATCATCAAACCTCCTATGAAAAATAAATATCTGTTTCCTGATACTGCTTAGTTAAAGGTTGTGTTTGCTTTAACCATGCGATGGCTTCATCTATTTCTTCTTGTGTCAATTCAACAATTCCATAAGTCGCTAATTGACAGACATCATAAAGACTTTGCCAGAGATCATCAAAATCATGTGTCTTTTCATCAGCTTGTTCACTTTCCATGTAAGCCCCCATCCTATGGGCTTTTTTATTGCTTCATCTTTCGTCATTGTCCTTCTCCTTCCTGAATCAATCCCAAATAAACACAGGCATGATAAATGCCATCTTCATCTATGGGTTTTGTGACAAACGTAGCCATTGCTTTTAATTTTTCATTTCCTTGTCCCATTGCCACGCTTTGACTCGCATGAGCAAACATATCAACATCATTTAATGAATCTCCAAAAGCAATATATTCATCATTTCCCAATAAATGCATTAATTTTTGAATTCCTGTAGCCTTAGACAATCCAGCAATCGTAACATCTGCATATGTCGATTCACCAGGTAAGACTTGAACCCCTGCTACTTTTTGAAACGGTGCATAATCATAACCCATTGGTCCATAGATGATCATTGCTTCTATTTCTTGACCATGATATGTACCGACTGGTGGAATCATATTTTGAAAATATTGTTGCGTCTGTAAAACATAGGCATCCGGTTCTTTGGTAATGACACGCTGTTTTGATTTTAAGGTCACTGCATAATCATATGATTTGGCAATTTCTAAAACTTCTAAAACAGCCTGTGGTTCCATTGTCGCATGAAAAATAACATTTCTTTTGGCATCTAAAACACGTTGTCCATTATTACAGACAAAGCCATCCCATTCAAACATTTCCATAAGCCCCGTCTTGGTTAATGAATCTATTCCTCGTCCTGAAGAAATAATCATATGATAACCTTTCTTCTTTAATAAACGCAATGCTTTTTGAGTCGATTGACAAACTTGATGATGGACATTATCTCTTAATGTTCCATCAACATCAAAACATAATAAAGGTTTCATTATTCAGCCTCCTCGTCTTTTTTATTATACAAAAATTCATTTCATATATAAAGAAGAGAAATTGCTTATTCCACAAATTCTCCATACTCACTCACTTTTTGCTTACATACATAACCATTTTTTAAACTCTTTTGAACATCTATGATTCTTTGATTAGATGAACCTTTATAAAGTAATTCTAGGCTTTTTAAAGATTGAATAAAACGACCATCAACCAAGGTATCACATAATGATAAAAGCGTTAGTGCTAATTCTCCTAATTGTAATATTTCTTCATAAGTATAACCACTATAAATCATGATATGTAAAGAGGTTTGTTGTTTTAATTGCTTAAGTAATGTGATTAAAGGTAAACATTGCATAAAAGGTTCACCACCTGATAAAGTGACACCGTCCAACAAGGAATTATTGATAATCTCTTGAACTATTTTTTCAATATCTTCTTCATAGCCACCTTTTTCATCCCAGCTTTGAGGATTATGACAACTTGGACAATGATGAGGACAACCTTGCGTAAAAATGGTATAACGTAAACCTGGTCCATCAACTATGGAATCATTGACAACACCATAGAGCCTAATCTTTGTTGGCATCATGTTTAACACGGTCTTTTTCTTCATCTCTTTTGGCATCATTAAAACGGTCTAATGTACCAACAAGATAACCGGTAATACGTCTAATTCTTTCAAAACCTTCATGTGCTGTTTCTGTACGTCCACATTTTGGACAAACATCATTAATAATTCCATTGTAACCACAGACAGGATCACGATCAACTGGATGATTGATTGCTCCATACCCCATATTGGCATCATGCATAGCTCTAACGATTTTTTCAAATGCTGGTAAATTCTTTGTTGGATCTCCATCCATTTCAATATAGCTAATATGTCCTCCATTTGTCAAAGCATGATAAGGTCCTTCAATTTGAATCTTTTCAAAAGCCGTCATTGGATAATAAACAGGCACATGAAAACTGTTTGTATAATATTCACGATCCGTTACACCTTCAATATTTCCATAAAGTTTACGATCTAATTTCACAAAACGTCCTGATAATCCTTCAGCCGGTGTCGCAATTAAAGAAAAATTCAAATGGTATTTTTGAGTTGTTTCATCAACACGTCGACGCATATGTGCTACAATCTGTAAACCTAAAATTTGAGCTTTTTCACTTTCTCCATGATGATATCCAATCAATGACTTCAATGTTTCAGCCAAACCAATAAAACCTATCGTTAATGTTCCATGTTTTAAAACTTCTCTTACTTCATCTGTTGGTTTTAATTTTTCAGAATCCATCCAGATTCCTTGTCCCATTAAAAACGGATAATTCATAACTCTTCTTTTACATTGAATTTCAAATCTTTCTAATAACTGATTAATACATAAATCAATAAGTTGATCAAGTTTTGTAAAAAATTCATCAATATCTCCTTTAGACTTAATAGCTAAACGAGGAAGATTAATAGATGTAAAACTTAAATTTCCACGTCTTGGCGAAACTTCTCGCGTTGGATCATATACATTTGACATAACTCTGGTACGGCATCCCATATAAGCAATTTCTGTTTCAGGCGTTCCTTTATAATATTGCTTGTTGAATGATGAATCAACAAAAGAGAAGTTTGGAAATAAACGTTTAGCAGATACACGACAAGCTAATTGGAACAAATCATAGTTAGGTTCTCCTTTTTGATAGTTAATACCTTCTTTGACTCTAAATATCTGAATGGGGAAAATAGGTGTTTCGCCACCACCAAGACCAGCTTCTGTTGCTAGTAAAACATTGCGAATGGCCATTCGCCCTTCTACTGATGTATCCATCCCATAATTTAATGAACTAAATGGCACTTGTGCTCCTGCACGGGAATTCATTGTATTTAAATTATGAATCAAGGCTTCCATTGCCTGATATGTTTCTTTATCCGTATCCTGATAGGCTTCATCTTTGGCAAATTTTTGAATACGCTCAATTGTTTCTAATGATAAATCATTGTCTTGGAGTATTGTTTTTTCCTGTTTGAAATAATCTTCATTACTTAAAGATGGTTTGACTGATAAAGCTTTTAATTGTTCTAAAACAGTTTTCGTATCTATATTCGTTAATAATTTCAAAGCTTTATCAATAGCCTTATAATACCACTTGCTGTAAGATTTTTTAATTCCCTCAGCCATTCCATAATCAAAATTAACAATCGCCTGTCCACCATGTTGGTCATTTTGATTAGATTGAATCGCAATACATGTTAAAGCAGAATAAGTTGTAATACTGTTAGGTTCACGTAATACACCATGTCCCGTTGAAAAGCCACCTTTAAATAAATCAATAATATCAATTTGTGTACATGTTGTGGTCAATGTTAAAAAATCCATATCATGTATATGAATATCTCCTGAACGATGTGCTGCACTATGCAAAGGATTTAAAACAAACATTTCATTAAACTGTTTTGCTGCTTCAGCTCCGTATTTCAACATTGTTCCCATTGGTGCATCAGCATTAACATTGGCATTTTCTCTTTTTAAATCACTATCTTTAGCATCCTGAAAAGTAATTTCCTCAAGTGTTTTCATTAATCGAGATTTACGATCTCTTGAACGTGTACGTTCAGCACGATATAAAATATAGGCTTTCGCAATACGCACATATCCTTTTTCTATTAAAGTTTCTTCCACTGTATCTTGAACAAGTTCTACTGTTGGAAGTTCAGTATGACGATCTTCTAATTTGTGTTCAACGACATGAGCTAAATCAATGGCTGCATCTAAACCATATTTGGCTTCTGTTGCCTGAAAAGCTTTATATATTGCCCCTGCAATTTTATTAACATCAAATTGATCCATTCGTCCATCTCTTTTTCTAATATATTCAATCATGAATCAAACCCCTTTTTCTAAGTATCTCATATCTAGAAATCTTTCTCAAATCATTTGAATGATTGCTGTAAAAAGGTATTCCGAAGAATACCCAATATGATTATTCAATTGTTGAAATACCTAATTCATTAATTTTATCTTTAATCATTTCAATTGCCTTTTTCTCATCTTCTCCATCAGCTATAATTTCAATTTGAGCTTTCGTAGGAATACCTAAAGATAAAACTCCCATCATGCTTTTTAAATTAACACTTTTATTTCCGTAATTTAATGTCACATGACAACAAAATTGTTTGACTGTATCGACTAATTCGGTAGTAGGAGTCGCATAAAGTCCAACCGGGTCTGTAACAGTAAATTTTAAACTTTGAGCCATATATGATTCCTCCTTTACTTATATTTTTATTATAACATAAAGATATGGGATATTTGAAAAAATATGACTTTCTAAATTAAAATTATTGATTTTCTAAACGCTGTTATTGATAAACTAAATGTTCCCTTTACATCATTTAAAAAAGCATTTCTGTTCTATCTATTATGACTTATACAATGAACTTATCAAAATGCTAGATATTCTTTATTTTATCAAAATAGATATTTATGATACCTGACTTTGGTATCCAACATTAAAATATAGTGAGACTTTCATTGAAAAACAGTAGTAATCTTTTAAGTGATTGCTACTGCTTTTTTATATTTTGTACCTGAATATTTGTTTTACTTGCCTTTCTGTCAAGTAATAATTTGTTAACGGTAATTTTGTCATTTGCTCAAAGTCTTTTATGAACTTGCTTGATGTTGTTACGTTGATATATTTACTTTCTCCCTTGACTATCTTAAAACTTTTTACAAATTTCATAATTTCCTGTGTACTATATTTATTGTTCAAGATTTTGAATTGGAATATTCTTTCCAATAATACTGCCAGGTAACATATCAAAAAATGTCCCTTTATACTGTTTTCTTTTTGAAGGAATACTGGTCTGGCATCCAAATCGGATTTCATTATTCTAAATGATTCTTCTATCCTCCATAAATTGTGATAGGTATTGTAGATGTCTGTTGACTTCATATTTGTTTCTGATGTGATCAATAAATTATAACCTGCCAGTTCAAGTTCTTTTTCTATGATGTCTTCATTGATTGTTGCCTTTGCTTTTTCTCCATTTTCATTAGTGAAATTAACGTATTTTCCTAGATCTCCATATTCGGCTCTTTTTGCCTGACTGTAACATAGGCTTCTTGCCTTTTCAACCTGTTTGCTGATTTCATATCTTTTTTTAGATGCAAGCTTTGGATTATAAGTCACTACTCGTTTCTCAGTAAAATATATAGTCTTCTTTTTCCCATCAATTTCTATATGATAAGGAAATTTGTCAATGCATGACTTATATCTGTATAATAATGTACCATTATCATTTTTTATTTCTTTCCAGTCTTCATTATTCAACAATACCCATATCTTTTCTTTTTCAGGGAGAGTCTTGACAGATTTGGAGAATAAATAGCCATCTCCATTTTCTTTAGAAAAAGCAATGTTTTGAGTGCAGTTCAATCCCTTGTCAGCTACATGTATAGTTTTTCCTGAAATTTGGTTTTTCTTTTTAAGATCATGAATCACATCTCTTAAGACTGGCTTTTCACTTTCATTACCAGGAAACAGCTTCATGCCAATAGGGATTTGATTGGCATCGAGCAATAGCCCCAAACTCACAATAGGGTCTTTTCTGTTTTCTTTTGATGGCCCCTTTCTTCTAAAATCATCTTCCTTGTCGATTTCAAAATAGAAATTGGTACAATCAAAATAAGTCTTTGAAGTATTGATATGATAGACTTTCTTCATCTGCTCATTAAAAATCTCGATGAACTTGCCGTAATCATTGCCCATGAAGGCAAGACCGTCTAAAAGTTGGTCATAAGAAAAATGGACAGGATCCTTCAGCTGGGGAAGAACCTCGTGAAAAGTCTTATGCTTACTGCAGGGATTCACAAGTCGGGCAAAAACAAGAGAGGAAAGCAATTCATACAGATCGAATTCAAAGGAATTGGAAATATTGAAATAGTCAACAAACTTTTTGATGTTCATTTTATTCAATAAAGAAACAAAAGGAAAATATCCTAAATAAAGTTCAGGAGATGATTCAGAAATTTTGAGAGCCTGACTGTTAGAAATTTCATCATTAAGAGCATCGACTTCTTTTTGGAAATGAGCGATAGGATCCTCGATTCCTTTGGCTTTCCAAGATTCGACAGAAGCGAGAGATTTAAAGGTGCGATGAGCTCCGCAGCGTTTTTGAGGGGAATAGTAACTTTCCACGATAGAAAGATAAGTACGCCCATTACGATGAGTTTTTTTAAGAAAATAAGCCATAAATAACCTCCATAATAGATATCACTAGTATCACTATATAAATTATAACATAAAAAATAAATAAAAAAAGATAAAAAACAAAAAAAGCCGATAAAATCGGCGTAATATGATATTTGATGAAAAAGGATTACTAAAAAATATAGTGAGAACTCCTAAAGACGGGATTTCTGTTCTATCTATTATGACTTATACAATGAACTTATCAAAATGCTAGATATTCTTTATTTTATCAAAATAGATATTTATGATAGAATAATTATATATTCAGGAGGGATATTAGAAATGAAAGTACAGTTTTATGAAAGTGTCAATGATGATTTATTAAAATTTGCAGTGATTATTGCTAAATATCATGATAAATGGGTGTTTTGTAAACATAAACAAAGACAAACTTTTGAGATTCCTGGTGGACATAGAGAATCACATGAAAGTATTTTAGATTGTGCTAAAAGAGAATTGTATGAAGAAACAGGAGCTTTAGATTTTTCTATCGAACCTATCTGTGTTTATTCAGTGATTGGTAAAAACAGAGTAAATCAGACAAGTGAAGAATCTTTTGGAATGTTGTATTATGCTTGTATCCAAAAACTTGATAATGAATTACATAGTGAAATGGAAAAAATTGTTTTATTAGACAATTTACCTGAAAATTGGACTTATCCTTTGATTCAACCTTTACTCATTGAAGAATTTCAACGTAGAGAATTACTATAATAATATTATTTTAAATAAATAATCTTTAAAGACTTGACTGTATTCTTAGCATATAGTCTAAAATACCGGTAGGAGGTAAGATTATGAAGACACATGAAGTTGAAGAAATGCTAGGTATCACAAAACAATCATTAATTTATTATGAAAAAGAAGGATTGATTCATCCTTTACGTCAAGAAAACAATTATCGTGATTATACACAAAAAGATATTGATCTTTTGAAACTAATTTTATTGTTGCGTTCTATGGAAGTAACAATAGATGAAATTAAGCTTATCTTGAATAATCAATTATCTATTAGAAATGTTTTAGAACAAAAAAAGGATTTTATTCATGATTCACAAAAAAGTTAGAAAGAATAGATCAAAGAATTAACGACTACATCAAAAGAAGAAAAGTCAAAGTTTCCTTTGATGATAGAATGATTGATCAATGGAAAGGATATGATACTCTTTATTTTAATAATCATCATATAAAATATAACGAAATCATGATTGAACTATCTCAAATCAAAATAATTCAGATTTCTATGTATAGTGCAACAGGAATACTTCATGCTGGTGCCGGAGCATTTGGCATGGGTAGTGTTTATTTTCAATATTATGTTGATATAGATATCATCACATACCAAGATACATATTCCTTTTCTATTCTTAATAACGATTCTGTTTGTCATATGTTTGATTATTTTTTAAATCACCAAATTATCGTTGATGATCCATTAAAACTTATAAAGCTTTATCATAAAAAAAGAGATCCTGTCGCTTTATATAATTATATTCATCATCATTTTAAAGAATGGGCAAAAATATATCATCTTGATAATCCCCGAGATTCTTTTTTAAACTACTGTCATCAAGAAAATAATGAAAAAAATTCAAAGAAGAAAGATTTCTTTGGTTGGAGTGTTATTAAAAAAGCTTTAAAAGAACCTATGTTTGAAAAAAAGAAAAAGTCATAAAAGAGGTATTCAAATGAAAGAATGTTTATTTTGTCAAAAGAAAGATTATATTTTAGAGAATGATTATGCTTATGCTATCTTTGATGAATTTCCTGTGAGTCAAGGACATATGTTGATTATTCCTAAAAAACATGTTTCACATTTTTTTGAAGCAGACCAAGAATTAAGAACGTATTTATTTGCATTAATAGATCAAGCTAAACAATTATTAGATGAAAAATATCATCCAACAGGTTACAACATTGGTATGAATTGTGGTCAAGATGCAGGACAATCCATCATGCATCTACATATTCATCTTATTCCTCGCTATCATGGTGACACAGCACATCCTAAAGGTGGTGTAAGAGGTGTTATTCCTGAAAAAATGAATTATTAAACAAAAAGTCATAAACATTCATATGGTATACATATGATTTTATGACTTTTTTATAACTTACTTGATTCCATTTAGAATGAATTCAATAATTTCATCTTCTGTTTCAAATTGATCATAATCTCCAATATGTTGATTTTTATAATGATATTGAATCCCTTTATCTTGATTTTCTTTTAATCTTTTTGTTAAATCTTCTTCCCCATATTTTTGAATATACTGACAAAATGTTCGTATTCTTAACTTATGTAAGATACTATCATTACATGGAAAATCATGACATTCAAAACAATACTTATAATTTTGAGATACACAACATTGATAGTTTTTACATACATCTTTTTCGGAACATCCACCTTGTTTACAACCTACACAATCTTCATTATCCTGACAATAATCGCAAGCCAAACCACAATATCCAAAACCTTTAGATTCACCCATAATCCCACCCCTTCTTATATACACATTATAATAAATTTTAAGAATTTAATATACTTATTAAAGTATAACACATGACTCGTGATTTTCCATAGTAATATTTCTGATTCACATCAGTAAACAAACCATTTTCAAAATTTTCATCAACAAAAAACAAGCGATTTTCTGTTCGTGGTGTTAATATAGCATCTTGTCTAGGTAACCTATTTTGTGCCTCTTTACAAATATACCAATTTGTTGGTTTATAGACTGCAACAATTAATGAGTTATATACACCAAATACATATTCAATCTCTTGTAGTTTCTTTCTTGATACTCTCCAAACACCTCTCATTGCATCGTAAAGTTCATCTTTAGACATATTCCTAAGATACAATTTATTAATTTTAATAATTAAAATTTTGTGATGAATATCATTTTCACATAGTTCTTGAGCCCCATAAACTTTTTCAAATTCCTCAACAGTTAACGCTTCTTTTGAATGATGACCAGCTACTATATTCGTTAGTTTGAATTTATCAATAAATTGAAATATATTAATTAGAGCAGCTTCAGCCGCAAAAGCTCACTTTCTGATAGATTGCTTATAATAATTAATTTTTTAACTTCTAAATGCATTTCCTTTATTTGGCTTATTATTTTAAGTTTCAATTTTTCTCTATTTGGACTTAATAAACTTTCTTTTCCATATTCAAAAACACGATTTCCACTTCCTTTACCAATATAAAATATTTCATTGTTTCTTGGATCAATTAATCCATAAACATAGTAATCTCCTAGTGCTTGTAAACTCTTTTCTGAAAAACTTTCCATTACAATATCACCCCTTATCATCTTTGAATAATTCAATATCAATTTTTATGATTTTTCATATATTTAATAATGTAGTCATTCTCTCATTTCTCATTATATCAAATTTTAGAAATCAAATATAAATTAATTATATTTTAGAAAAAAAGAGTCATTATGACTCTTAGTTTGCTCATGGCAGGGGCGGCAGGAATCGAACCGCGTCCACGGTTTTGGAGACCGATGCTCTACCATTGAACCACGCCCCTATGGTGACCTGTACGGGATTCGAACCCGTGAATGCATGCGTGAAAGGCATGTGAGTTAACCGTTTCTCCAACAGGCCAAGTAATGTTGCTTTGTAATAATAGCACATAAAATATAGAAAAGCAATAGAAAAAATAAAGAAATAGTGATATTATAGATAAGTATTGGAGGAAATAAAATGTTTGGTTTTAAAAAGAAAAAATAATTAAGAGTTTAGATATTAATGAAGGATTTCGTCAATATGAAAAAAATCCTGATCAAATCACAATTATCTGTCTTGACGAATTAAAAGATTATGATGAATTGCATGTTGCTGATGCACAATGTTTTCCATTTCGCTTATTAGATAAATTTGAAGAAGCCTATCCTAATAAAGATATGAAGTATTATCTTTATTCTTTCAATAAAGCAATTAGTGAAAAGGGATGTAAAAAATTAATGAAACTTAATTATAATGTTTATGACTTAGGAAGTTTTCTAAATTATCATGAACGAGTAGAAGGACGTCAAGCAACAAGAAAAAATCGTAGAAGAAAAAATAAGCAGACCATCTTTATTTCAAAGATGGTTTTTGTCTTATACTTTTAATTCAATAAAAATAAAAGTTATAATATTTATAAAAATAAAAAAAGCCCTTGAAATAAGGGGCAGTTTTTATAACACTTTTTGTCCGTTGTAAGTTCCGCAATGTTTGCATACTCTATGAGATAATTTATATTCTCCACATTCTGGGCAAACTACGACACTTGGTACTGTTAACTTGTCATGTGTTCTTCTTTTGTTTCTTCTTGTTTTTGAAACTCGTCTTTGTGGTACTGCCATAGGTACACCTCCTTATTCCCTATCCTTAAAATAATCTTTAAGCTTCGCTAAACGAGGATCAATATAGTCCTCATCTTCACATTCGTCTTTCTCACTTAATACTTTCCAACCTTGACCATGTGTTTTTAAAGAAGCACCTTCTTTAACCACTCTCATTGGAACTTCCATCATAATTTCCTGAAAAATCACAGGTGTTAAATCAACTGTATTTCTTTTGACTTCTATAACTTCTTCATCTTCTGAAGGTTTATAAAAGGCAAAAATAGCATTTGATTCAATATGGAATGGATAATCCACATCTTCCAATGATATTGCACATGGTAGAATCATTTCACCATCTATTTGGAAATCAACGTATAATTGATGATTTTTTGTATCCAAACGTCCCTGTCCTTGAACATGAACGTCCTTTAATCCATTAATTTGGGATAAATTATGGAACATTTCAGGTGGAAAACTTAACGTTTCATCGAAGTGAAAACGTCCATCTTTTTGTTTAATAATCCATTGTAAATTCCATTTCAAAAAAATCACCCTTTACATCGCATAGCCAATTATATATAAAACTAAGAAATATGTCAATCTAAATTTCAATATTTCATTGAATATTTCCTCTATTTTTAAGTAAAACTATGTTTATTTCTCAAACTATGTTAAACTATCCAGGTAGAGTAAAAAATCTATGAAAGTTTTACTCTTTGCAACTTTACAAAGTGTACGATGACTCTGGCAGGATGCATTTATTTGAAAATCTTTCTTTGTCTTTTTCCAAAATTTACGGACTGCCATCTTTCCAATAAAAAAAGCCCATTTTTGGGCGCAATGAGGGTATCGTTTCTCACGTCATTTTTTTAAAAATGGTGAACTTTCTATGCTGCGTGATATTGTGAGCTGTACTCGATAAGTTGCAGCCATCTGTCAGGCATAAGCATATCCTTTTTGAACAGACCGTCATCAACAGGCGTCTTATAGTTCAGTGCTGAATGCCTTCTTAAGAAATTGAAGAAGCATACAAACAGGACCATATAACTATTTGCACATTCAAGCCTGTCATAGCCATTTGTTCCCTGATAGTTTTGCTTGTATGTCCTGTTGAGGCGCTCCTCAATCTGCTTGAAAGGTCTGTATTTCTGTGATTCCTCATCAAGATTCTTTACACCGATGACCTGATGCAGGTCAAACTTGATTCCATTGATTTCAAAGAAAACCTGTGCTGCATTATAGATTGGATTCCCATCTGTTATAAGAGTCATGTCATCTGGGATTTCACTGTAATGACTTAGACACTCATAAATAGATGTACAGGCACATTTTGTATCTCTTACGGGATAAATTGTGTAAGAAGTGATGATCTTTGTCTTGGGATCAGACCAGAAGAACACGTAATGATTCTTGCCTCTTATCTTAATATAGGTTTCATCGCCGGACAATATGGAGCCAAGCCTGTATGGATACCTGTCAACAAGAGGCTTGACCAGACGTGATACAGTTGTCGCATAGTTGATGACTGTCTGGTGTGATATTTTAAAGCCATGGACTTCCCTGATGATCAGTGCAGTCTTTCTTGAAGAAAGACCATAGTTGACGTAATAGGTCAATGCCAATCCAAGGATTCTGTGATCAAAATGAATTCTTGAAAGATTGACAGGAGTTGTGATGTTTTCTTCAGCCTTTTTAAGACTGTCAAGATTGAACTTGAAGTCACGATAGTGATAGCGAAGCCTGTACTGATTGCTTGAAGTCAGAAGGTGTTCTCCCTTTCCTTCATCGACAAGCTTTTTGTTTTTGATGTAATAGGGGCATTTCATGCTTGGGCATACAAAAACAAGATATCCCTGGCGGTCGTTCTTCATATCAAGCTTTTTGCCACAATGAGGACAGAAGATGCCCGTTTCACCGGAAAGAGAGATCTTCAGGGAGAATGTCTGGCAGCATACCTTGCACATGAATTGACCGCGACCATTGTTGTCATAGATATATTCATGAGGAGCACCACAAAAAGGGCAGACACCCTTAAAGTCAAAATTATTGTTTCTTCTGTTGACAGGCTTGATAGGACGACCATCCTTTAATGCATTTCTAAGAATATCTTCAAAACTCAGCTGAACAGGTGCTTCCTTTTTGAAGACAGGAGGCTCGTCAATTTTAAAGTCGGCATAAGGAATGGTATGATCATTCTTATTGGATTTCTTTAATTTCTTAAACTCTTTTTTAAGAGAGGGATTGATGTGTTTATCAAAGAAATCAATCATCCAGTCGAGATGGATTGTCACCTGCTCAAGGTGATAAATAAAATCAGAGGAATTAAGATGATACTCAACAGAATGAGGGATAGACTTTATCAACTGAAAGAAATCAATATATTTGGAAAACTTAAAGTTAGATTTAGAAAAAGAATTTAAATTATTTAAGATATGTGTTATAGTATTCATGTGAAATATCCTTTCGTTAGATTTTGTGTAAAGAATACTATAACATGGATATTTCACTTTTTTAATACAAATTTTAGAGAAATAGTAAAAAAATAAGAATACAAATTATTATTAAAATAGAACAAATAAAACAAATCAAGAGTAGTGCATTTGTGTTGTCATATAGCAACTTTTGACACTACCACTATCCAATGGAGGTAAAAACTATGAAAATACTTGGATTAATTGTTGAATATAACCCATTTCATAATGGACATATCTATCATATTCAAAAAGCTCAATCCCTTGATCAATTTGATTATACAATTGCGATTATGTCTTCTTCATTTGTACAAAGAGGCGAACCCGCTATCATTGATAAATGGAAACGTAGTCAGATAGCGATTGAATATGGTATTGATCTTGTGATTGAATTACCTTTTGTTTATGCTTGTCAAAGTGCTGATTACTTTGCCAAAGGAGCAATTGAACTGCTTGCAAAAATAGGTGTAACTGACATTTGTTTTGGAAGTGAAAATGGTGAGATTTCAACTTTTATTGAAATTGCTCAAACTCTTTTTGAACATCAGGAAAGTTATGATGACTATGTTCAACAAGCAATGAAAAAGGGTTACGCTATGCGGATGCATGCAATCAGGCATTACAAAAAATCATGCATAAAGAAGTTAAAACCCCCAATGATTTACTGGGTTTAAGTTATGTCAAAGAAATCATTGCACATCAATATTCTATCACACCCCATTGTTTTTTAAGAACAAACACTTATCATGGTTTAGATTTAAAACATATTGCCAGTGCCTCAGCGATTAGATATGCTATAAAAAATCAACAGGACTTTTCACATACCTTGCCTTATGAAAATCTATATAAAGATGAACTTTATTTCATGGAAGATTTCTTTCCTTATCTTCGTTATCAAATCTATACATCAACACCTGAAGAACTGAAAAATTATCATATGGTGGATGAGGGGTTAGAAAACACTTTATATAAAACCATCAATCAATGTCAGACAATGGAAGAATTCATTGAACAACTATCATCCAAACGTTATACCCGTCCTCGTATTTCTCGTATGCTTATTCATATATTAATGAAAAATACCAAAGAAGATATACAAAAAGCAATGAATTTAGATTATATACGTATTCTGGCAATGAATGAAAAAGGACGAGAATATTTATCACTAATCAAAAAACATGTCCTTATGCACTTGTCACGAACTTTTCTAAATATCACCATCCTGCCTTAGATATGGAACTCAAAGCCTCACGTCTACTTTCCTTATTATCTTCTTCTCCTCAAAAATTAATTCAAGAAGAATTTTCACATATTCCATTGATTCAAATATCTGATTTATGATATAACATTTATCTGTGGGGTGAAAATATGAATGATTTAGATGTTTTACAACAGATCAATAAAATTGGACAATTGCTTTTAAAACATGGGGCAGAAATCTATCGTGTTGAAGAATCTTTAAAAAGAATGTGTGAAGGCTTTGGTTTTACAAATATAGAAGTTTTTGCGATTCCAACATATTTTACCTTATCTTTAACTTTACATGATGGAACACCTTATCAGTCTTCTAAGCGTTCTCGCAGTAATCGAACACATTTAGACCATCTCTATGAACTGAATTGTTTAGTCCGTCAAATCAGCAATCAAGAACTATCTTTAGATGAAATCAAAGAAAAAATTCAAAATATTGAAAGTCAAAAACTCAATTATCATTTGATTTTGATGGGGTATATTGTATCGGCTGCGATGTTCTGTGTCTTTTTTGGTGGACATATCCCTGAAATGATTGTTTACGCTTTTATTGGTTTGATTCTTTATTACTTTATATATTTACTAGAGAGATTGGATGTCAATGGTATCGTGCGTACAATTCTTTCTAGCATGGTTTTAGCAAGTATTGCCATTATTGCACAAAAAATGAATATCATTTCTAATCAACAATCTGTCATCACTGGAACTTTAATGATTCTTGTGCCAGGTATTGCGATTACAAATAGCTTAAGAGATATTATTGGTGGTGACTTTGTTTCTGGGCTGTCACGTATGATTGAAGCCATTTTAATTGCTGCCAGCATCGCTATTGGAGTGGGTATTATGATGATGATTTTACAAGGAGTTTAGTATGGAAAGTTTGATACAATGTTTAGCCGCTTTTATAGGCTGCTTTGGTTTTACATTTATATTTAGAATTCAAAAAATATTTGTTTTTCAATCATCGGTTCATTGATTGGAGCTTTAGGTTGGTTTATTTATTTAATTTCTGATTCTTTAAATAATATTTTCTTACAAAGTTTTATCGCCATGCTTTGTGTTTCCTTATTAGCCGAGTTCTTTGCTCGTTTCTTTAAAGCACCTGCAACAATTTTTATCATTATTGGTTGCTTTCCTTTGGTACCTGGTAGTGGAATCTATTATACCATGCTTTATGCTGTGCAAGGTATGAATGATTTGTTTATGGAAAGTTTTTTATCAACATTAGGAACAAGTCTATCACTCGCTTTAGCGATTTTAATTTCATCAACAACTTTCCAAATATATAAACGTATCAAAACTAGAAATTTTGTTGATATGGGATAAAAAAGAGAAGTGAAATGTTAAAATGATAACATTCACTTCTCTTTTTTTATTCTTCAATCATAATTGCTTGTGAGCCCATACCTTCATAAGCTTTTTCAAAAGCATCTTTATCCCAAATTGTTAATCCTTGTAAAGGATTATTTAAAACAACACGATCTTCATCAAAACCAATCAAAACAAGACAATGTTCACTAACTGGGAAAGTGACTTTTTCATCCGTATACTTTCCATCCAATGTCTTAATATACCATTGTTGTTTTCCTGATTGTTCATATGTTTGTAAAGAAGCCGTTGCCCATATTTGAATAGGATGTCCCATTTCTACATAAGTTAATAAATCTTCTAACGATGAACCTGTTAAATTTTTGACTTGATGTTTTCCATTTTGTTCTTTAATGATTGTTTCTAAAACATCAACCATTGGTTCAACATAAATACCATAGCCACGAGAAGACATACTACCTGTAAAAGCAACATGTGGATCTGCGCCATATAAACGTCCATCTTTATACTCAAGTGGTACAATTGGAACTTTTTTAATGACTTCTGGCATAGTTACATCATATCCATAATATTGTAACAACATCGTTGAAGATGCTGATTCACAACCATTATGATAATCTGGTAATTGTAAAACCATTGGAACATTAGAAATACGATAAGATGTTTCTTTTTCTTTGACCACAACTTCTCGTTCAACTTTTGTTTCGTTACCTGCCTGATCTTTGGCTGCATAAGTTAAAGTATATGTCCCTGCTTTTTGGGTATCTACTTCACCTGATACTTGAATAGAAGCTGTACAATCACCATCCACATTATCTTGTGCTTCAACATTTTTTAATGGATCGAATTTTTCATTCAAATAAGCAATCATTGGTTTGATTGTCAATTCAGGAGCTGTTAAGTCTGCAACCTGCACTTCAAATGACTTTTCAACCACATTTTGTGAAGGATCGGTGGCTTTAACTTCAACGCTGTAAGTTCCCATTTTAGAAACATCCACTTTTCCTTCAATTTGAACATCACAATCATCTTGTGAATTATCACTGACGGTAATAATATCTGAAAGTTGAAAATTTTCAGTTCCATAAGCGACTGTTTCCTGACATTCAATAGTTGGTGCTGTTTCATCAACAACTTCAATATGAATCGCATAAGTTTCATCATCATAAGTAACTGTTCCATGATATTCACCAATTTCAGGATATTGTTCCTTTTCATCCAGATATTTAATATCTTCTAATGATAATTGACAATTTTCAATAATATCTTCACGTTCTGAAGGTAGATACCAAGTTAAATTCAAATAATCTGCGACATCATGACTCAGTTCTTCCCCAACTTCTAAAGTGATATCTCCGCCATCTGCCAACTTTAACTCTATTCTCCATATCACAATATAGACTGCAATAAAGAGAAGAACAACCCCAAACACAGCGATTCCAACACGTTTTTTTGAAAGTTTTCTTGCCATATTAAACTCTTAAATGCGCTCCATAATCTTTTGATACAGCATTTAAAATCTGTTCCATTGTTGCATTGATTGAAGCATCATCCAATGTTTTTGAAGCATCCTGGAATGTTAAAGCGATAGCCACTGACTTTTTACCACTTTCGATATGTTCCCCTTCATATATATCAAAAATCTGTGTATCAACAATTAAACGTTGACCAGCTTTACAAATAGAACGTACTACATCATGAACTGGAATATCTTTATCCATAACCAAAGCAATATCTCTTGTTACTGATGGATATTGTGGAATATCTGTAAATTTAATCGCTGGTTTCTTTAAATTTAATAAAACAGATAAATTCAATTCAGCCACATAAACATCTTTCACATCATATTTTTTCGCTTGACGAGGATGAATTTCACCAATCACACCAACAATATCTTTTCCCATCATAATATATCCACTTCTACCAGGATGGAAATCAGAATTATTGGCTTCTACTGGTTTTAATGTATAACGTGATTCTTTAATACCTAATTTTTCAAAAATTGTTTCTACAAAACCTTTTAATAAATAGAAATCAGCTTTTTGTTGGAGTTGTTGCCATGCAACATTTTGATACATTCCAGAACATGCAATCGCTAAATTTTGAATTTCTGTATCTTTTGAATAAGTATGTGAAATTTCATAAATCATGACGTCTTTTTGAGCATGAGCATGGTTATAATTAATAGCCTGCAACAAAGATGGAATCAATGATTTTCTTGTTACACTTCTTTCTTCACCAATCGGTAACATTAAAGATACATTATCTTGATGATGGAAAAGATTGAAATCATCAACCATTGCTGGTGATGTTAAAGTATAAGTCATCACTTCATGTAAACCTAAATCTGTTAATAAATGTCTAATCATTTTCACACAACTTTGAACTGGTGTATAAGCACCTTTTGTCATTTCCATGAATGGTAATGTTGATGGAATATGATTATAGCCATACATTCTGGCAATTTCTTCAATCACATCAGCATCCATAGACATATCATTACGATAAGTTGGTACTTGAATTGTAAATGTTTCTCCTTCTAATGTGTATGTAAAATGCAAACTTGTTAAAATATCTTCAATAGCTTCCGTAGAAATTGTTGTTCCTAATAAACCATTCACACGTGTTGTTGTGAGTGTAATCACTTTTTCTTCAACTTCATAATCAGTCAATACACTTTTATAAATTTCTTTGGCGTCAGCTAATTCTTCAAGTAAAGCAGCGCAACGATTCAAAACTCTTGCTGTATTCGCTGTATCAATAGCACCTTTAATATAATGCTGTGAGGCATCTGTTAATAAATTCAAACGACGTGCTGTGTTTCGTAAAGTCGCTCCATGGAAAGTCGCTGCTTCAATCACAATATTAACAGTATTTTCATCAATCTTCGTATCATCGCTACCCATGACACCTGCAATACATCCGATACCATCATCAGTTGAAACAATAATATCTTCAGGCAAAATATCATATTCTTTACCATCTAATAAAGTGGCTTTTTGATGGAATCCAGTTTTAATGACAAAACGTTTTTCTTTTAATTTATCATAATCATACATATGAATAGGTTGACCTGTTTCTAACATCACAAAGTTAGAAATATCAACAATATTATTGATTGGTTTAATACCACTTGCCATCAAGAATGTTCTTAACCATTCAGGTGATTCTTTTGTTTGTACCCCTTTGACTAATTTTGCACCAAATAATGGGCATAAATCAGTTTGAGCATCAACTTCAATATCACTCTCTAATTCATTCAATGTTTTCATGGCAGGAACATGAACGTCACGCTTTAATAAAGCACCTACCTCATAAGCCAAGGCAATCATAGCCATACAGTCAGCACGATTTGGTGTTAATCCAATTTCTAAAACTGTATCATCATATCCCATGTATTTTAAAGCTTCTTCACCTACTGGAGCATCTTTATCTAAAACATGAATACCTGCTTTATCTTCTTCTCTTAATAATCTTTGATCAATACCGAGTTCAGCAATTGAACAAATCATACCATTTGATTCAACACCACGAATCTTTGCCTCTTTAATCTTAAAACCTTCACCTAAATCACATCCTGGCAATGCCACAATGACTTTTTGTCCAGCATCAACATTCGGTGCTCCACAAACAATCTGTTGAACCACGCCATTTCCAACTTCTACCTGACAAACATTTAAATGATCACTATCAGGATGAGGAACTTTTTCTTTGACATACCCTACAACAAGTTTATCTCCTCTTGCAAAAGTATGCATTCCTTCTACTTCATGACCAATAGATGTTAATTGATCAGCAATTTCCTGTGCCGAAAAATCATCGACTTTTACATATTGATTTAATAATTTTAAACTTGCTTCCATATGCCTAATCCTTTCTTACAAATTGATTTAAGAATCTTAAATCACCACTATAAAAATCTCTAATATTGTCAATACCATATTTCAACATGGCCACACGTTCTAAGCCAATTCCAAAGGCAAATCCTTGATAAACTTGACTGTCAAAACCACACATTTCTAAAACTTTAGGATTGACCATACCTGCTCCTAAAATTTCAATCCATCCAGTCTGTTTACACATTGCACAACCTTTCCCATTACAGTTATAACAAGAAATATCAACTTCTACACTTGGTTCAGTAAATGGGAAATAAGATGGTCTTAAACGAATTTCACGTTTTTCACCAAACATCTTCTTCGCAAATAATTCTAATGTTCCTTTTAAATCAGCCATAGTAATATTTTTATCAATAACCAAACCTTCACATTGACTAAATTGATGTGAATGTGTCGCATCATCATCATCACGACGATATGTTTTTCCCGGACAAATAACCTTGATTGGTCCTTGTCCATTGGCTGCTAACATAACATGAGCCTGTACTGGTGATGTATGTGTTCTTAATAATGTATTTTCATCAATATAGAAAGTGTCCTGCATATCTCTAGCAGGATGATCTTTTGGTAAATTCATTAATTCAAAGTTAAAATGATCTGTTTCCACTTCTGGTCCTTCGCAACACTATAACCCATTCCAATAAATAAATCTTCTAATTCTTCTCTAATCATTGTTAATGGGTGAATTGTTCCAAGTGGTAACTGACTTCCTGGTAAACTAATATCAATTTTTTCATTTTGAATTTTTTCAAGCATCTCTGCTTCTTCTAAAACTTTTTCTTTTCTTCAATCGCTTGTGTCATTTCTTGTTTGACTTTATTAGAAACCTGTCCAAAAGAGGCACGCTCTTCTTTTGTCATATCTTTCATTGATTTCATAGCTGATTGCATTGGTCCTTTTTTCCCTAAATAGAAAACTCTCAAATCATTCAATGCTTTCAACGATGAACAATCATGAATCTTCAATAAAGCTTCTTCTTTAATCTTTAATAATTCGTCCATAATATCCTCCTTAAAATAAAAAAACCGTTCCACATAGGAACGATTATATCGCGGTACCATCCTAATTCATAACTTAATAAGTTATGCCCTTTAAAGCAGTAACGTTGCTCTACGGCGATGATTAGTCGCACTCCAAGGTGAATTCAATAAATGCATTGTAAGAAAACTTCCAGCCTTTGTTTTCCTCTCTGATACAAATTCTTTACCTACTTGTCCTTTTCATCGTATTAACGGTAATATTATAACTAACTTTTTGATGAAAAACAAGTTTTTCTTTATTCTTTTAAAGCTTGTACGGTATTCATTTTTAAAATATAAAAGAGCGGTGGGCATTGACTGATAAAAACCAATAAGGCACATAACACAAAAACGACCCCTACAACATACATATCCATCTGCAAAGAAAACATTTCACTTCCAAAGACATCTTTCATAAAAGTATTCAAAATTTGAATAATCTGATAATATAAAATCAGACATGAGCTTTGTGCGATAAACAAAATCTGTAAAGATTCATAAAAAACAATTTTCATAATGTCCAAAGAACTGGCTCCAAAACATTTCATAATTGCTAAATCCTTTTTCTTTTGTACAACATTCAAAAACATTACTTCACCTATCAAAAATAAAGAAGATAAAATAGCCAATAAAGAAAAAATAGCTAAAATCATATTTACCTGTTCAAGAGTCTTTGAAACATTCTGGGTTGTTGATTTTCCAATTTCCATAAACTCATAATCAGGATATTGTTTTTGTAGTTGTTTGATGACATCTTCTCTTTGATAATCTGGATGGACATAGAGAATTCCTAGATGTGAAGTAACCTGATTCACATCATAAGTATAGACATCTTTTAAAAGATGAATATAGGCATGATTCATCTGATAAAGTGTATCTAATGTGGTTGTTTGATTGGTAATACCAACAATTTTATAACAGATACCTTTCACTTCCCAGTCATGTTGATACCAGGCATAAACATTTTGTCCAATTAAAGACGATACATCCTGCTCACCATAAAGATGTCTAGCTGTTGATAATGATAAAAGAATCTCATTATTGGCTTGAGGATATTGTCCATATTGTAATGAGAGATAAGTATAGGGCGATGTATCATCACCAATAAATAGTGTTTGAGATTGTTCATAATGATCAGATTCAAAACCAATACCTAAACATTCATAATCATCTAAAAACATTTCACTTTTGATAATACCTGCTTGATTTTGCATTTGATCTAACAATTCCAATGAGAGTGATTGTTGATAACGAGATTGAAAACTAATTCCAGATGCTGGTACAAGTGAATAAATATATTGATGAAACTGTTCTTCAAGATGGCGTGTTAAAGTCAGAGCCGTCACAATACATAACAAAGACAAAAGCAAACCCATGATAAGTTGTAAAGAACGCCCTTTATGGGACCATAAGGAAGCAAATGCCAAGCGCATATGAGAAAAGACATATTGATGATGAATTGTAGGAAAATGTTCGATACGTTTTTGTGATGATAAAATATCATGATTGATAATTTCACCATCTTGCATATAATAAATTTCATCACTATATTCTTTCACTAATTTTTCATCATGAGATACCAAAATGACAAGACGATGTTTGGCTTCATTCTTCAACAATTCCATCACTGCTTTGGCATATTGAGGATCAAGTGAACCGGTTGGTTCATCACACAAAAGAATATCACTATGATGGTAATGACTTCGTAAATAAGCCAAGCGTTGTCTTTGTCCCATTGAAAGTGAAGTTAATGATTGTTGTTTCAATGCATCCATTTCTAAAGCGAAATCGGCCTTTTCCTGTTTATGAAAAAAACGAGGCAAACTGATATTTTGTTTTAATGATAGCCACATAATCAAATGAAATTGTTGAAAAATAAAACTGATGTGGCGACGACGATAACGTGTCAAACGATGTTTCACTGAACGTCCATTCCACAACAGTTCACCTTGAAAATCACGATCAATACCACCCAAAATATGTAATAATGTTGTTTTCCCACAACCACTTGGTCCAACGATTGCGACGATACCTGCTTTTGGAAAACATAAAGAAATATCATTTAACACCTTTTGATAATGATAACGTTTGGAAATATGTTGAACTTCAAGCATCCTATTCCTCCCTTAAAACATCTGTTTTTGTAATCTTCATCATTTTTTGAATCGGTCTTAAAACAGACAAAACACTCATAACAAGATAAATAAAGAAAATAATAATATATAAATCATAGCGTGAAAAGAAAATAGGTTTTAACAATAGTGAAAACGAAAAATAATCTTGAATGCATAAAACATGATTCACATATTCATAAGCGATCATGGATAATAAACAACCTCCTAATGCTATTATGCTACCTAACAAAATAGCTTCACAAAGTGATAAGAAGAATAATCTTGAAGATGATAATCCAAGCGACAATAAATAAGCCATATCATGCTTTCTTTCATAATAAATGATAGATTCAACAATCCCCAACAATAATAACGAAATCAATAAACTCATACCAATAAAAACACCTGCAACAATTTGAGCTAATGAAAGTAAAGATTGATAACTATTGACACGTTCTTGTATTTCATTATAAACAATATAATCATGTGATAATGTTTGATAAACGGATTTATTTTGTGTTGCTTTGGTTTCAACAATACATTCATGATGATTGACAAGTTCTGGAATATTATTTTTAAAAGTATTGGATAAATAAATTTCATCTTGACTAAAAAATCTTGTGGAAGAACCCCAACAATCACCAATGAAAAAGTTTTTTGTTGATAGGTTAAAGTGAGATTTTGATTATGATATTTTTGATAAAAGGGTTGACTGACAAGAATTTCCATATCATTTTGAGGCATACGTCCTTGTATTAAAGATACATGATTATTGTGTTGAGGTAAAAAATATTTTGTTGCTTCAATATCCTGATTAGCTGCTTGAAGTTGGCATTGTTCTAAATGATAACCATAATCTATGTAAGCTATATTTTCATTTGTCAGCAGACTTTCAAAAGGTGTTCCATCTTTCTTTTCCACATTGATGATATTTTTTAATACAGCCTGTTGTTGACTTTGTAAAGTCGCATCAAAAGCGCCAAAAATAGCCGTCACAATCAAAAAGAAAGCCACAATAACAATCCATTGAAATAAAAAAGAAACATCAATTTGTTTCTTTGATGAATAATCTGACGAATCGGATAAAACCATAGTGTATGACGTTGATGTGCTGGTGCTACCTGAATAGATGATGTTTTCTGTTTTTTAATTTCTCCTTGTAATTTTCCCTGAAATAATGTTAAAACATCATCACAATAAGTCTTTAATAATTGAGGATCATGGGATACAATAATAACTAAAACATTTTTTGAAATCTTTTTTAAATATTTCATGACATCTTGAGCCTGTTGATGATATAAAGCGCCAGTTGGTTCATCACAAAGTATAATATCTGATTGTTTCAGTAGTGCTTTAGCAAGTGAAGCTCTTTTCATCTGTCCACCAGAGAGTTGACGGGGATAGCGTGACAATAAATCTTGAATATCCAATTGGGTCACAATCTTTTGTAAAAAAGACACATTGTAATGAAGGTGACTAATATGACAAGGTAAAATCATATTTTCTTTGATTGTTAGAGCGGAAATAAAATCTTTATTTTGCATCATAAATGAAACATGTTCACAAATAAATTGTTGCGAATTCATAATTTTATCACCATTATAAAAAATTTCACCCTGATAATCATCATCTAGCATACCCATAATATATAAAAGTGTACTTTTCCCACAGCCACTTTGTCCTTGAATCCCAATCAATCCCGTATCTGGAAAACAAATAGAAATATCATCAAGAACTTTTGTTTGATTATATTGTTTAGAAATATTTTTTAACGCTAACATTGTATTCTCCTTTATGTTATAATCTTGGCAGGTGATGTCATGAATAAATTTCCATATACATTTGATAACAAGCGTTATCATACTTATAATTACTTTTTAAAAACAAAATATCATGGTAAAGTCGCTAAAGTGTCTTTAAATGCTGGGTTCACCTGTCCTAACCGTGATGGTACTTGTGGCAAAGGTGGCTGCATTTTCTGTTCCGAATCAGGTTCTGGTGATTTTGCTGGTCATGTGAAAGATTCCTTGCAAAAACAATTCGAAGATATTTCTTCCATTATGCGCCAAAAATGGCCTGACTGTCAGTTTATTGCTTATTTTCAAGCAAATACCAATACCTATGGTACAGTTGAACAATTAAAAGAAAGATTTGAACCATTTGCCAATAAAAAAGATGTTGTTGGCATTGCAATAGCAACACGTCCTGATTGCTTAAGTGAAGACATTTGTGATTATTTAGAACAATTATCTCATCGCTGTGATTTATATATTGAGCTGGGACTTCAAACGATTCATGATCAAACAGCAAAACTCATCAATCGTGGTCATGATTATCAGACTTTTTAGAGGGCCTACAACGTTTAAGACAACGACATCTTGATGTTTGTGTTCATATTATCAATGGTCTACCTTACGAAACTTATGATATGATGCTAGAAACAGCCAAACAGGTAGGTCAACTTGATATTCAGGGATTAAAGATTCATAATCTCTATATGTTAAAAAATACAGCCTTGCATCGTATGTATCTCCGACAACCATTTGATATGTTAACACGTGAACAATACATTTCTTTGGTTGTTGATCAACTGCAATACATTCCACCTCATGTTGTGATTGAAAGACTAACAGGTGATGGGCCTATTGCTGATTTAGTTGCCCCATTATGGTCTATCAAAAAAGTGACAATACTCAATGATATCGATAAGTTAATGAAAGAAAAAGATACCCATCAAGGGTATCTTCTTGAAAGCTCTTAGTGAGCTTTTTTATTGTGTTTCAATTAATCCATAACCACCGTTATGTCTTTTATAAACAACACTGATTTCATTTGTTTCTACATCACGATAAACAAAGAATGAATGTCCAATCAATTCCATTTGCATAATCGCTTCTTCCATATCCATAGGTTTTGGACTGATTGATTTTGTTTTGACAATAACATCTTCTTCCTCGTGTTCTAAAGGTTCAATAGAAGCAACGTTCAATGCGAGTTTATTATCTTTTGATTTACGACTTAATCTCGTTTTATACTTTCTAATTTGTCCTTCTAGCTTGTCGATAACTAAATCAATCGCATTATAAAGATCATTATCAACAACCTCCGCTCTTAATAATACATATTCTGTTGGAATAGTCACTTCAATTTTTTGACCAACTGGATAAGTTCTAATTAAAACTTTGGCTTCAACATTTTCACTCATAATAAAATACTTGTCTAATAAATTGAGCTTTTTGCTGATTTTTGTTTCAATCCCTTCAGTTAGTGCAATATTTTTTCCTCTTATACTGACTTTCATAAATATTCCTCCTTCGTTAATATTATTATACCATTTTTCATTTATAAAAAACACTGATTTCATTCAAAAATTAAAAAAGCTCCGATGGGAGCTTATAAATATTTTTTCAAACTGTCTACACGATCTAATTTTTCCCAAGGAAGATTAATATCTCCTCTACCAAAATGACCATAAACAGCAGTTTTTTGATAGATTGGACGTAACAATTGTAAAGTATCAATAATACCTTGAGGTGTTAAATGAAATTCATTGTTAATCGCTTTCAAAATCACGTCACGAGAAACTTTTTCAGTTCCATAAGTTTCGATATAGACACTTGTTGGTTCTTTAACACCTATTGCATATGATAACTGAATTTCGATGCAATCACAAAGTCCAGCAGCAACAATATTTTTTGCCATGTATCTTGCCATATAGGCTCCACTACGATCGACTTTAGATGGGTCTTTTCCAGAGAAAGCTCCACCACCATGACGTGCACTTCCTCCATATGTATCAACAATGATTTTACGACCTGTTAAACCAGTATCACCATGTGGTCCACCAATCACAAAACGTCCAGTTGGATTAATAAATACTTTATAATCTGTATTCATACCATATTTTTTCACAACATCTTTCATAATGACATCTTGAATATAATCTTTAAATACTTTTTCATCAAAGTCATCATCATGTTGAATGGACATTAAAATCGTATCAATACGTGGATGAGATGCATCCGTATAATCAATAGTTACCTGTGATTTCATATCCGGTCTTGCCCATTGAAACTCACCTTGATGACGTTTTTCTGTCGCATAACGGACTAAATGATGGGCAATAGAAACAGGTAAAGGCATATAACCTTCAGTTTCACGAGAAGCATATCCAAACATGATTCCCTGATCCCCTGCTCCACCTACTTCTTTGTTTGTTCCTAAAGCAATATCACTTGATTGAACACCAATCACATTTCTAATTTCACAGTTTTGTGCGTCAATCCCAATATCGCTGCTTGTATAACCAATTCTTTTCAAAACATCACGAGCAATACCTTCATAATCAACAACAGCCTGTGTTGTAATTTCACCACCAATGACTAATAAATTTGTTGTAATAAAACATTCACAAGCCACACGTGAATAAGGATCCTGTGCTAAACAGGCATCCAAAATAGCATCACTGATCTGATCACAAATCTTATCAGGATGTCCTTCTGAAACGGATTCAGATGTAAATAAAATTCTTTCCATTTTCTTTCCTCCCATATTCCCAATAAAAAAGCTTTCAAGAGGAAAGCTTTCCTTTCCTCTTATTGTTCAAGTTAAACTTGCTAGGTAAGGCACCTTCTCAAAACAAGGGTTGCCACCACTTCATCGATCCTCATCTCGTGGTTCTTAATAAGAGCTTCTATTATTGATATAATTTTTTTAATTCTTCATGACTTAAAGATGTCATAGCCTCAATCAGTTCCATTTCCAAACCTAAATCATAAAGAATAGATGCGATTTTGAATTGTTCTTGTTTTCTGTCCACTTTTATCACCAGTCTTATTTTAACCGGAATCAATAGACATTATTCTACAAAACAAGACTTTTCATAGTATATATGAATAGTTGTTATAAATCAAGTGATATTATCACATAATATGATTATAGCACGTTTTTCTTCATTTTTTCTCAATTTTTTCTCAAATTTGCTTAAATCGCCTGAACTTCCAGAACACCTGGAACTTCTTCAATTAAAATTTGTTCGACACCATCTTTTAAGGTTGCATCCAACATCATACATCCTGCACATGCACCATGCATTTGCACATAAACAATCCCATCTTCAAATTTAACAAATTCGATGTCCCCACCATCTCTTTGTAAATAGGGTCTTAATTTATGTATAACCTTTTTGATTTCTGCTTCTTGATCCATGATTTTTGCCTCCTTTTTTAAACCTTTACTTATTATACCATAAATTTTCATAAATAAAAGTATCATGATTTTGATTTTGCTTTCCACCTATTTGAGTTTATGATATAATAAGGGCGATTGGAGGGCTGTCAATGGAACATCGTGTCAAAACCGGTGATATAATTGATGTAACCATTACGGGAATTCAACCTTATGGTGCATTTGCATCTTTACCCGATCAATCTTCTGGTTTGATTCATATTTCTGAAATCTCTGATAAATTTGTTAGAAATGTGGAAAATTTTGTGCATGTCGGTGAAGTGATTCGTGTGAAAGTGATTGATATTGATCATCAGACACATCAAGCAAAACTGTCTTTAAAAGCTGTTCATTTAGCCAAAAGAAAGTATAAAAGAGCATATAAGAACCAGCGAGAAAAGATACAAGAAACACCTTTAGGATTTAATCCATTAAAAGAAAAATTGCCTGAGTGGATAAAGCTAGGCGTAATCAAGGAGGAAGAATGATGATTAAAGTTGATTTATCAAAAGCAAAATTAGCTGAAAGTATGGATTCATACAAAGAACAAGTTGCTCAAATTCATGATATGATTCATAACAAAACTGGTCAAGGAAGTGACTTTTTAGGATGGGTTGACTTACCAGTTGATTATGATAAAGACGAAGTTGAAGCAATTAAAGCAAAAGTCAACGAATTAAAAGATGAAATTGATGTTTTATTAGTTTGTGGTATTGGAGGTTCTTATTTAGGAGCCAGAGCTGCAATTGAAGCATTAAATGGTTTATATTCTGCTCACCCTATCCAAATTATTTACATTGGAAATACATTCTCATCAAATTATTTAGCTCAAATCAAAGAATATGTAAAAGATAAAGAATTTGCAATCAATGTTATTTCTAAATCTGGAACAACAACTGAAACTTCTATTGCTTTTAGAATTTTCAAAGAATTACTTGAGTCAACAAAAGGTAAAGAAGTGGCTAGAAAAAGAATTGTGGCAACAACTGATAAAGAAAAAGGTGCCTTAAAAACTCTAGCAACAAATGAAGGTTATACAACATTTGTCGTTCCTGATGATGTTGGTGGTCGTTATTCTGTTTTAACAGCTGTTGGTTTATTCCCTATCGCTATGGCAGGGATTGATATTGATGCCATGATGCAAGGTGCAGCTGATGCCAGAAAAGAATACAACAATCCTAACTTAGATGAAAACAATGCTTATCAATATGGTGTCGCTAGACAAATGTTATCAAAACAAGGTTACCCTGCTGAAATGTTTGTGACTTATGAATTACAATTAGCTCAAACTGCTGAATGGTGGAAACAATTATTTGGTGAATCTGAAGGAAAAGAAGGCAAAGGTATCTTACCTACAAGTGCAACTTTCTCAACTGATTTACATTCACTTGGACAATTCATTCAAGAAGGAAGCAAAGTTTTATATGAAACTGTTTTAAAAATCGAAAATCCAATTGCTGATCTTGAAATCCCTAGTGATCCAGATAACTTAGATAATTTAAACTATCTTGCTGGTAAAACTGTGGATTATGTTAACAAAAAAGCATGCGAAGGAACAATTGATGCTCATGTCAATACTGGAAATGTACCAAACATTCAAATTACACTTGATGAATTAACTCCATATTCATTTGGATACATGGTATACTTCTTTGAAAAAGCTTGTGCATTATCAGTTTATTTATTAGGTGTTAATCCATTTAACCAACCAGGTGTTGAAGTTTATAAGAAAAATATGTTTAAATTACTTGGAAAACCAGGTGCTTAGAAGTGAGAAATCACTTCTTTTTTATAATATTGAAAACAAAAAAATCAATCCAAATAGATTGATTTTATGCGCTAAATTCATTGGAGCGGGTGATGGGAATCGAACCCACGTAGTCAGCTTGGAAGGCTGAAGTTCTACCATTGAACTACACCGCAAAGAAATGGTGACCCGCAGGCGACTCGAACGCCTGACCCTCTGATTAAAAGTCAGATGCTCTACCTACTGAGCTAGCGGGTCAAATAATGGCTGGGATAGCTGGATTCGAACCAGCGCAATGACAGAGTCAAAGTCTGTTGCCTTACCGCTTGGCTATATCCCAACAAAGATGGTGGGGAGGGGCGATTCGAACCACCGAACCGAAAGGAACTGAGTTACAGTCAGCCGCGTTTAGCCACTTCGCTACCTCCCCGTATATGGTGCCGGCTAAAGGACTTGAACCCTCAACCTACTGATTACAAGTCAGTTGCTCTACCAATTGAGCTAAGCCGGCAAATGGTGGAGGTTAACGGGCTCGAACCGCTGACCCTCTGCTTGTAAGGCAGATGCTCTCCCAACTGAGCTAAACCTCCATTTTCTAGTGCCCTCTTATAATAGCATACGACCATACCCTCGTCAAGAAAAAATGAAAATAAAAAACAGAAATTTCATTTGTTCAAAATTTCTGTTTTTCATTTATTCCATCATTTTCGCTATATAGAAAGCCATCATATATGGAAACTTATCTTCAAAAGTTGCCAAATCATTATTTAAAAGTTTTTTTATTTTATCTATACGATAATTAACCGTATTACGATGCGTATATGTCACCTTTGCTATTTTTTGAGGACTGCCATCATATTTTAAATAATAATAAAATGTTTTTTCCAATTCTCCATGATGTTTTTTATCATATTGAATAAGACAATCCAATAAACGATGATACATATCTGATAGTATTTTTTTATCTTGAATTGAAAATAAAATCTGATAGATTCCCATATCATCAAAACACATAATATTTTGATGAAACATTCTTGCTAGAGATACAGCTGACAATGCTCTTTGATAACTTAAATGAAGTTCTCGAATATCTTTCATTTTCGTTCCAATACCTACAAACAACGATTTGACTTTCATTCTTCCTTTAGCTCGACGATACATCGAATGAACAAGTTTCAAAAAGACATCTTCTAACAAATTATTTACAATCAATACATAATAACCATCATACCAAAAAAACTATACGGACACTCTATTTTTTCAAAATATAATTGCAATTGCATGGACAATCTTCTTCTTTCAATTTCACTATATTGACTGGCATCTTCAATATCTACCAACAAAACTTGAAAATCGCCATCTACATCAAAACTACGCATTAATTCAATTCTGTTTTCTTCTATTGTTCGGGGATCACTAAAAATATTTTGAAAATACTGCGTAATTTGATAATCCTCTCTTTGTGAGAATAAACAACGCATACAAAAATCTTTTATTAAATCGACCATATGTATATGCCAAGGAGAGACAAGCAATGGAAAATCATTCGCCTCACAGTAATCAAGAACATCCCGAGGCACATCAAAAATATATTTTCCAGTATTAATAATTAAACCCACACTATGATATTTGACTAAATACTCAACAAGCTTTAATAAAGCACCTTCTTTTTGAAATCCTAAACCACTTGTCACAATCAATTCTTTTCCCCATAATTGCTGAATTGTGGTTGTATCTTCTATCAAATGAACCCAACTCATCGCGTTTGCACAGCCATTTTTACCACACAATAAAGTTAATTGATATAAACTTTGAGTTTCATTCAATGCATCTTCGATAGTAAATCCCATATTCTCACCTACCTATTGTTATTATACACTTTCTTTTGTGCAATTTGCACAAAAATCGATATTCATATTTATATTCTCGGCTCCTTTTCTTTTGCTTAAAAAATCATATAATAAAAGTGTAAATAAAAAGCCATTATCAAAGAGGAGGTAAAATCATGAACGTTTCTTTTGCTTATTTTTCATTAGCACAACAACCTACAACTTGCCCTTCTTGGGTAAAATGTGAACATTATTTTAACTGTGCTAGTTTCTCTAAGTTTTTCCCTTTCTTCTACAAATAATAAAAGTTAAATAACGTGGCCTAGCCACGTTATTTATTTTGTAAAGCATTTAATTTTCGATAAATATCCCGTGTCTGTTGCTTGGTTGATCCACTCACAACAAACAGGTCATTTTCCGTTTCAATAACAACATATGATAAGCTATTTGTATAACTATAAAGACGATAATTTCCAAATTCATCATTATGATAACGTCCAGCTTCAATTTTGGCATTATTAATACCATTTTTCTTTTTTCCTATCTTCAAATCTTCACGATATTCAATTTGAATGATATCTTGATAATCAATCAGTGAAGATGAAACAAATGAGCCTGATAAAGCTAAAGATGACTTTTGAAATTCAATATGAATATTACCACTAAACATAATGCAGTAAATGAATCCTCCCATTGCTAGTGATAAGACAATCCTGACAACAAGTGAACGTTTGTTTTGGTTGAAACGATAAGAGACTCTAGCCATCTCACTTCCTACTAAAATAACAACAAGTCCAATCATGATTGAAGCTATCATTATATACAATCCCCATGATTCATTAAATACCAAAGACCATAAACCTAAAGTGATAATCAAAAATCCTAATCCGATGGTGCGGCATAGCTTTTTTCATGATATTGTGCCTTTTCTTCATCACTAGCAGTATTATAACCAGCAATGAAAAATGCTCCTTTTCCCATTAATAAAACGATTGAAATTACAAGAAAAACACTAATAATAAACCACAACATTTGATTTTCTCGCTTTCATTTTTTATTTCATATAGAGACCAGCTAATTGATAATTTTCATCCAAAGTAATAGTATATGTTACACTTCTATTTTGATAGAGTGCGACAATTTCTCCAACGACACAAATCGTTCCATTTTGTTTAACTTCAACATATCTTTCACTTGTTATACGTTGAAAATCTCCTAGTTCACCTAATTGTTTTAAAGCATCACTTAATGAATTTTCTTTTAAAGATTGAGCCATTTTTTCATCACAACGTTGGATAATTCCCTGCTCATCTAAAGGAAAAACATCTAAAATAACATCTTCCATTATTTCTTCTACTTTAGCCTGTTGAAAAACTTTTGAATCTTGAAGATTTTGATATTAAGGCATCAAAGAAAGCACAAACAAATAAGCTGCCAGAATGATAATCAACACAATTCCAACAATAATCAAAATCATTTTTTTATGAGAACGAGGTGGTGTGACACCCATATTCTCATTAAATTCACACGCCAATTCTTCAGGTGCACCCATTCTTTTTATGATTTCATCAAAACTTTCATGATTTTTTAATGCTATATCAATATCATTTTCTAAATCTAATCGAATCTTCTTTTTCTGCTCTTTAGAACATCCCAATAATTTTAAAACTTGTTTAATATATTGATTTCTATTCATATTCATTTTCCTCCAATATTTCATCCACGACATCAACATATCTTTTCCACAATTTTTTTAATACATCTAATTGTGTCAGTCCCTTTTCAGTGATGCAATAATATTTTCTTGAAACTTCTTTATTCTGTGGTGGACTCCATTGACTTTGAACACATTCGTCTTCTTCCAAGCGATATAAAATAGGATAAAGAGTTCCTTCTTTCATTTCAAACATCCCATGACTTTTCTCTTTCATACATAAAATCATTTGATAGCCATACATTTTTTCTTTTGAAAGAAGCTGTAAAACTAAAATTTCTAAAATCCCCTTCTTTAATTGTCTTTCATATCTTTCATTCATTCAATCACTTCTTTTTTATTTAGTATTACTAAATATATATTAATACATAATAATAACATTTTCAATAGATGAGTGAATATAAAAGTCATAATTTCTGTTCATACTATATACAGGTGATAGACATGGTAAAAAAATTTACATTTGATGATGAAAATGATGATTTATTAGAAGATAAAAACTTGGCTAACAGATTACAAAATCAATCAATACAATCATTTTCAACAAAAAACATCAAACCAAAAACAAAAGTGAAAACGAAAGTCAAAAGAAAAACAAAACATCATACAAGAGTTATCAAAGAAAAGAAAAAACATTCTTTTTTCAAAAATATCTTTCTTATTTTATTTATTATTCTTATAACAACGGCTTTATGTCTGGCAGGATATGTAGGATATCGCTATTATCTCCAACAACAAAATCAAATTGAAGATTTACAAAAACAACTTGATGAGCAATCTTCACAAAATCAATCCATTCAAACGCCTCAAAAAGACAATGAAGAAACTAAAAATCAAAATCAACAGCCTATAACACCTCCTTTGGATAATGAACAACTCCCAGAAAATTCTCAAAATCCAGACAATAACAATGAAGATATTAATCATTCTCATGAAAATACTCAACTCCCTGAATAATAATCAAAAAGAAGAATCTTAACGATTCTTCCCATTTCATACAATTTCACATATAAACTGATAACTATTGGCGGTGCACACAATTACTTTTTATATGTCTCAATAAAATCATTAATAACCTCTACAATCTCATTGTAATAATTTTTAAAATAATTATCTCTAGGATTATCTAAATGATATTGTTTAGCCCATTGATGAAAATGTCTATTAATATATTTCCAACGTGCAAGTTCATCTGGATATTGTTTAAAAATATTTTCAACTTCTAAAACATCTGTATAGGAAATATGGTCCTTTTTTATCCACTCAATAACATCAAGAATCATAGATGTATTATCTATTTGAAAATAGTGTTTTTGTCGATGAGCTGTGATATTCAAATCTACAAAGTAAAGCACCTGTAGTTTTATACTCGATGCCATACTACACATAGAAAGCTCTATTTCATCAATATCTTTACTTTGAAAACACTGATCGCCATATATGATTTTTCCATTAGAAAATAATAATCGCCCTGCTGTTCCTATATTTTCATTTTCATCATTAGTAACAACTTCAACCCTATGAATAACCTTTTCGCTCATTGTACATTCCTCACTTTCCCTTTATTTCTTATCAATTCTATAATCTTTATGATAAGGCAAATTGAATGGTCCCTAGTTATCTTCCTACCTTTATTATAACATATCATTTTTTGATATATATTATTTGTTGAAGTTGCGTTTTAAAATGAGACAATCATGACTTATGTTTTTTCATCAATGTTCATTTTGAATAGTCAATATTAAATACTCTGATTGAGAACCCGTTCTTAAAGGATAACCCCAACCAGCAATACCTGACGATACTACCACTTGCATATGAGAAAGTTGACAATAGCCATAATTCATTTCACCAAATCCAAGCCATTGACTTAAAATACCCACTGGAAACATTTGACCACCATGTGTATGTCCTGATACTTGCAAATCTACCTGTAATTGATTATTTTTTCTAAATCCACTGGTTGATGATCCATTACCAATAAGAAATCTGTTGAAGATGTTCCTTGCATAATATTTTGTAAGGAATCACGTGGATGACTACGATCATCACGTCCTATTAAAACAATATCATCATTAATAAAAGTTTTTTCATCACATAAAACATGAATATGATTTTTTTCTATTGTCTGTTGCAATTGTTCTGGTGTAAATGCTGGTTGACTGGCATATAAAGCCTGATCATGATTACCATAAACATAATAGATACCATATTGATTTTCAATCGTAGAAAGAATCTCAAAAGTATGTTGCATATCTTTTAATGATGTTCTTTCATCTACGATATCCCCACCCAATAAAACAATATCTAGATTCTCCCTAGATATATCTTGACAATAGCTCTGTAATTCCTTTTCATTCATTGTATTTGGAAAATGCAAATCACTTATAAAAGCCACCTTATAATCCTGAGATAACTGCTTTTGTGTTGTGACAGTATAATAAATAGGATTGACATCCTTCATATGCATATAACCATACCCCAAAAGTATCAATAAACATAGGATTGGAATGACCCCTAAACGTTGTGCTGTTTTGATTAATGAAGGGATATTTTTTGAGAAAACAACCATAAAATCAAATCTACTATAAGGGCAAAAGCAAACAAATGTAAAACAACCACGGCCCAAAATCCAAAAAGATTATAAGCGGGTAAAACAAATAAAATAGCTATAGCAAAACTGATCAAGCGTACCCATAGCTTTTGGTATGGATAAAAATATAAAATAATTCTTTGAAAATAAAATGTAAAATAAATAATAAGTGGTATCATAATTAAAAAGAATAATATAAACATTTCTTTTTTCCTTTCCTTGAATATGGAAAATAACCTACTTGATGTAGGTTACTTCAACTGCATAATAAAGAAATAAAACATATTTTTTCCACGGGGAATTTCATAATGTTCAACAAGTGCTAAATATCCTTCTTGTAATCTTAAATTTTTACGTACTAATGAAATTTCACTTGTATAAAGGAACACATACCCTTTAGGTTTTACTAAACGGTGAATACGTTCAAAAAAGCGATCATAAAGTTCCTGAAGTTGTTTTGCATCATTCATTTGATGTAATGTAGGCATATCTGTAATGATTTCATCAAACATTTCATTATTGACAAAACGCAAAGCATCTTTATGAACAAAATAAATATTTTGTCCTGCTGCTTTACTATTCTTTCTAGCTGCTTCAATACCCTTTCCAAAGACATCGATTCCCATTGAAAACTTTGATGGAACGATATAATTCTTTTCAATCAATAATGTTCCACAACCCACAAAAGGATCCAATACTTTGCCTTGTTCTTTCATATAAGGTTTCGCAAGTTGAACAAGCGTAGCTGCAATATAAGGCTGCATAGAATTAGAAATCACTTCACGACGATATTCAAAACGAGAACTTTTTAAATGTGTTAAACGTAAATAAGCATTAACCTTATCTTTTTTCATCTCTTTCAATACAATTTCAATATCATAACTATCTGTTGTATTTAATAAGCGATGAGGATAAAGTTCAAATATCTTTTGTGAGATTTTTTTGATTAGAACCGGATGCTTTTCTCGCGTTTCATCTGCAACTCTAAAATAAAAAACAGATTGATCATCATAAAGTTTATCTAAAATATTTTCCAAATGACATCTTTGAAATCCTTCTATAATACTTTCTAAATCAATACTTAAACCCGTTGCTCCAGCCAAAGGAATCAACATATCACGATAGGTTCTAATATTTAATAAATCATATAAAGAATCACTGCGTACCAAAACGCCTTGTGTCACAGGTTTATATTTTAAATGTAAAACTGATTCAAATAAAACAAACTGATAATAAGGTAAAGATGTCAAAACAACATCCACTGGTTCATGTTTTAATTTAATAATTTTACGTTTATGTACCTGATTTTTTAAAATCAGGGGATTGAGTATTTTTAATTGTGCCTGAATATGTTTCGTCATTTCTGGTGCCTGGATCAATTGATTTTGAATATCTTTGAGTCTTTGAATATAAGCACGGCAATCGTGTTGAGATATTCCTGTTAAATAGGCTTCTTTGACATATTCTGTTTGTTCTTGATCATAGGCATCTAATAATATATCAACAGTATTTGCATATTTTCCTAATAAAATAGCACTGTTTTTACGAACTTTTGGATCTTCATGTGATAAAAATTCAATTAATTTTTGTTTAAATTGTTGATCTTTTTGAAGTAAAGAGTCACATTGAGCTAATGCTTTTAAACGAATCAATGATTCTCTAATACTTTCATTTCTTTTCATACTATTTATTAAATCCATACGACAACCCTCTCAATTCACTGTGCAATATTATACCATATTTCAGCGATTTATCCAACTTATTTTAGGTAGTGTCACATAAAAAGATAAAATATGATAAATTTGACAAGACATATCGCGTTCCTGTTTCAATTGCTGATAAAAAAGTTTATTATTTTTTCATCAAGACTTTCTTGAAATAAACATTCAAAAAAATAAGAAGGATACAACATACGAGCATAAAAATATATAATTTCATAAACATCAAAATAATGTGTTTCTAATAAATTTTGTAATTGATCATATGTTAATAACTGGCTTTTCATTAAACAAGAAAGATGTCTCATACGGGTTGAAAAAATATAGGAACAGGGATTTAAAAGCTCATATACATATTCAAAAACTGGTTGTGATAAAGATAGAGATACTGGTAGTGATGCTTGATTATCAACTTGCAATAAATAATTTAAGATGTTAATACTATTTTCAGCTAATCCACAATAATAATAAATTAATGATAAAATATCCTGATCATGTTTAAAACTATAAGCATAATCTTTAACTTTTTCTCTTGCCTGATCAATTTTACAAATCCATTGTTCCTTAATTTGTTGAACTTTTAATTTGGGAAAAGGATAGATGACCATGGTTTGATGAATGTATTGTTCTCGTGAGAAATTATCTTTTTGATAAAGTAATAAAACATAATCTTGTGTTAATAACTCTTGATAAATATTTTTAACAATTTCATATCCACGTATACCACATTGATGCATTAAATAACGATAATAATGATAACGATTAAAAAATTCTTGTGGATCTTGAATACGTGATAAGTAATAAAGCTGTTGACCGACATAAAAATAACCTGTGGTTTCTAAATAACAATCTATATGATAATACATTTTTAAAAAATCTTGCATGCACACTCTTCTTTCTATGAGGAATAAAATAGCGGTACTTGTCCCTGAAAAATTTCTAATAAAATAGGAATAGAGATGACTTGAGTATGATATTGTTCAAAAAATGGATAAACCATCGCAATGTTCATTTTAATTTCAATAGATAATTCAATCATGACATGATTGACCCCATAATTCTCAACCTTTTTCACAACTGAACTTCCTACACTGGAAAGATGTTTATAAGCTAATGGAATACTTGGCAGCAATAGAAATGAAGGAAGATGAAAAAGCGTATTAAGTGAAAGTGTAGCCACAATACCTGTTTGGCTAACTTCTTCTAAGCGTCTTTGATAAGAACTCTCATCTTTGGCTTGATAACTCCCCTCTTCTATTTTGGCATACGTATTTTCAATATCTAAAACAATGGCACTGGCTAGTTGATTGACTTGAATCATATCAAAATCAATAAGTTCAATCTCATTATTTTCATTTCTTTCAATAATGACCAAATCATCATATTGTTTTTGATCAGTAAAATAACTATGTGTAATAACCAATTGATTAAAACGTTCTATTTCTAGTTTTCCATATTCTTTTAATAAAGGAATCATTTGAACATAAATAATTCCAAAAGCAACCATCAAAAGCACACTGATACATATGGCAATGATTATCCATTTTTTCATCATATTTCACCAAAATATTATATGTTTCACAAATTAAAAAATGTCATATTTCTATGACATTTCATGAATAACTTCATTTAAAGGCTGATCATATTGATCATAATCAATGCGGTCAACATATTGAAAAGAAAATGCTAATCCTATTTTATATCCATTAAAATGATGTTGAAAATAACGATCATAATAACCTTTACCATAACCAACACGATAATTTTGATGATCATAGGCTAATAATGGAACAAGCATACAATCAATTTGATGGGGTTGAATCAACTGAGATGTGACTGGTTCTAAAACATGGAAACACCCAGGCTGGAGTTCATCAAGAGAATGAATCACATAAAATTCCATGTCTTCTCCTCTAACTTTAGGTACACAAATTTGTTTTGATGGCAGTAAAGCTTGAATAATCTTGAAAGTATCGACTTCTTGAGGCAAAGAAACATAACAACCAATCGTCTGAGCTTTTTGAATTTGCGGATGCAATAAAACTTTTGACAGAATCTTTTGATTATATAAAGAAAACGTCTGTGGTGTTAAAGCAAGACGTTTTTCTTTCATTAAAGAGCGTAAATAGTGTTTATCCAATACTATTTTCTCCCATATCTAGTTTAATCAACTGGTTGAGTTCGACCGCATATTCCATTGGTAATTCTCTTGAAAATGGCTCAATAAAGCCCATCACAATCATTTCAGTTGCCTGTTGTTTTGTTAAACCACGACTCATCAAATAGAATAATTGATCTTCTGAAACTTTGGATACTGTTGCCTCATGTTCGATGATGGATTCATTATTCATCATCATATTCGTTGGAACCGTATCACTGGTTGATTGATCATCTAAAATCAAAGTATCGCATTCTACTTTACTTTTTGCATTTATAGCATTTTTTTGGTGTCTAACAAGTCCACGATAGTTCACTTTACCACCATGACGAGAAATCGATTTAGAAATAATCTGACTTGATGTATGAGGTGCTAAATGAATCATTTTTGCGCCAGAATCTAATATCTGATGACTATCTGCAACCGCAATTGTAATACATGTCCCTTTCGCTCCTTCACCAGCTAAAACACATGTTGGATATTTCATTGTGACAGCTGAACCAATATTTCCATCAACCCATTCCATTGATCCATTTTTAAACACTTTGGCACGTTGTGTAACAAGGTTATAAATATTTTTAGACCAGTTTTGAATGGTTGTATAACGACATTTTGCACCTTCTAAAACAACGATTTCTACAACCCCAGCATGTAAAGAATCTTTAGAATAAGATGGTGCGGTACATCCTTCAACATAATGAATATCAGAACCCTTATCAACAATAATCAAAGTTCTTTCAAACTGAGCCATTCTTTCACTATTAATTCTAAAATAAGACTGTAAAGGCTTATCAAGTTTCACTCCAGGAGGAACATAGATAAAAGATCCTCCAGACCATACAGCTCCATTTAATGCTGAAAACTTGTTATCGTTATAAGGAATAACAGTATCAAAATATTTTCTAAAGATTTCTGGGTATTCTCTTAAACCACTATCAATATCTAAGAAAATAACCCCTTTTTCTTTGACTTCTTCTAACATATTATGATAAACAACTTCTGATTCATATTGGGCTGAGGCACCAGCTAAAAACTTTTGTTCAGCCTCTGGAATTCCTAATTTATTAAAAGTATTTTTAATCGTTTCAGGAACTTCATCCCATTTATCAGATAAATGATCACTAGGACGATTATAATATGTATATTCATCAAAATTCATTTGACTTAAATCTACACCCCATGTTGGCATAGGTTTTTCTAAAAAACATTTTAAAGATTTTAAACGATATTCCAACATCCATTCTGGTTCTTTTTTATTGCCGAAATTTCTCTGACAATATCTTCATTTAAACCTTTAGGTGTTTTAAAAACAGAAACATCTTCATCTTTAAAATCATATTCGTTATTGATTGTAGGAATATCAATATCTACTGTTGCCATAGCTATTCCTCACTTTCTTTCATCAATGCGACAAGTCCACTCCAGCCAAGTGTTGCACATTTAATACGATTGGCTTGTTTATGCGTATTTTGAAAAGCAATCGCTTCTTCTAAAATATCAGGATCATAGTCCTTTTCATAAATCATATTCATATAGTTATCAATGATTTCTTGAGCTTCTTGTTTTGTTTTTCCTTTCACAAGCTCACTCATAATAGATGTTGATGACGTACAAATGGCACATGCCTCACCATCATAACGGACATCAGCAATTTTATCACCATCAAATTTAACTTGAATATCTAAATTATCAATACATGTTTCAGAGTTCATATTGATTTTATGGTAAGAATCATCATCAACCAAACCACGATTACGTGGATGTTCATAATGATCCATAATAATTTCTCTCAATAGTTGAGGATCATTTAAAGAACGCATCTAAAAAGTCATCTCCTTTTTTGCATACTTCAATAAAAGCATCAATTTCTTCTTTCGTATTATAAAAATAAAACGAAGCACGTAATGTATTTGTTACTTTTAAAAATTCATCTAAAATTTTAGCACAATGTTGTCCTGCTCTAATCGCAATGCCATAACTATTAAATAAACTTGCTCCATCTTGTGAAAAAACACCTTTAATATTAAATGCGATAGCACCTTTTGAATCTGGATTATATATTTCTATATTATCAAGTTTCAACATTTGATCAATGCAATATTGTCTTAATTCCTGTTCATATTGGTGAATGTTTTCCATACCGATATGCATTAAATATTGCATAGCAGCTGCCAAACCAATTGCTCCTTCAATATGAGGTGTTCCAGCCTCAAAACGATAAGGTGGATTTTTTAAAGTAACGACACCGCAACTGTTATAACGTGAATTAGAACCACCACCTAAACGTGTTGGTTGCATTTCTTTTAAAAGTTCATATTTTCCATACATAACACCAATCCCTGTTGGGCCACACATTTTGTGTCCTGAAAAAGCTAAAAAATCGATATCAGATTTTTGAACATCTGTAACTTGGTGCGGTACACTTTGTGCTCCATCGACGACGACAACGATGCCACGTTCATGAGCAAACTGACAAATTTCTGTCATTGGTGCCTGATATCCTAAAACATTTGTCACTTCAGCTACTGCGATAATTTTTGTTTGATCCGTTACCGCTTTTTTCACATTTTCTAAAGTTAAACGTCCTGTTTCATCTAATTCAATATAATTAACAACAGCTCCTGTGATACGCGCCACATCAAACCAAGGCAAAGTATTAGAAGCATGTTCAGCAACTGTGATTAAAATCTCGTCATTGGCTTCTAAATGTGTTAACCCATATCCATAAGCAATCATATTTAATGAATCAGTTGAACCAGAAGTAAAAACAATTTCTTCTTTACATCTGGCATTGATAAACTGGCGTACAATCTCACGACTGTTTTCATAATGAACATCGACTTCATGAGATAAATCATAATCTCCTCGATGAGCATTGCCTGAATAATGAGAAAGATAATCACAAACGCTATCAATCACAACCTGTGGTTTTAAAGTGGTTGCACCGTTATCTAAATAGATGAGTGGATGTCCTTGCATAGTTTTTCCATTTAACATAGGAAAATCTTTACGAATCTGATTCACATCTAACATTTTAAGCACCTACCTTTGATAAGGACTGTTCAAAATGTTTTTTAATCATTTCATTATCAATCACTTCAACAACTGGCATTAAATAACCATAAGTAATTAAATGCATCGCTTGTTTTTTACTTAAACCACGGCTTTGTAAGTAATATAGATGTTCCTCATCCATTTTTCCTACTGCTGCTGCATGTGATGCCTGTACATCATAATCATCAATATATAAATATGGATTGGCACAAGCCTGACAAGATTCATCAAACATCATAATTTTATTAGTCTGATGAGCAGCCGAACCGTGTTGACCTTTTGTAATTGTCCCAATACCATCAATCACAAGTCGTCCTTGGTCTTTGACGACACCATAATTATCCATTTGTCCATAAGTCATAGGTCGATTGTGTTGAATTAAAATCTCATAATGTTTCTTTTCCTGATTTTTAGAAAGAATCGCTGTTCTGACTTTAGCTGATGCTTGTTCACCTTCTAAATAAAAATGATATATACCTTCAAAAGCATCATCAGATAATTCTGAATAACCATATTGTAAATTTGCATAAGACTGCAAATAAACATCTTCCTGACTTTTGGCAGATTGAGAAAGATTTTCACTAAAAACATGAAGAGTTGCTCCTTCGTTAAGATGCATCACTTTATGAAGTTTGCAATCTGTATCAAGCAGTTTTACTTCAATTAAATCAACCTGACAATAAGCTTGAAAATGCATTTCTATATGTAAATCATCTTGACCATCATAGATGATATAAAATGTTAATGGCTGTTTATTTTGAAAAGTTAAAATACCATCATCATAAAAGACATCTTGAGGTAAATGCATACTTGATGTTTTTGATGAAAGAATCAAATAATAAGACTGTGTTTGTTGAAGATCAATCATGGGTTTTATCTTCGCTAATAATTGTTCAGAAATCATCTTATTGTCCTTTTTTCCACAAGCCTCTAAAATAATCGGTTGTCTTTCATTTTGTTCAATCTCATAACCTAATTCTTTGACCCATTCATAACCTTCTTGATCAATCTTTTCAACCAATTCATATCCACCACTCATGACAATCTGTCCTTGCACCAAAACATGAACATGTGTTGGTTGAACAAGTTCAAACATTCTTTCATAATGTGAAACCATAATACAACCAAAATCATCACTACGCATAGAGTTAATTGCATTGGCTACCACTCTTAAAGCATCAACATCCAAGCCAGAATCAATTTCGTCCAACAAAGCAAAACGTGGTTGTAAAAGTTTCATCTGTAAGATTTCATTACGTTTCTTTTCACCACCAGAGAAACCTTCATTTAAATAACGATGAGCTAAATTTTCATCCATTCCTAACTCTTCAATATTTTGATCAAGCATTCTAATAAACTTAAATAATGAGATAGGTTCTTCTCTTTTGGCATTGATAGCTGCTCTTAAAAAATCAGAATTTGTAATCCCTGGAATTTCTTGAGGATACTGCATTCCTAAAAACAAACCAGCTCTGGCACGTTCATCAACGCTCATGGCTAGTACATCTTGTCCATCAAATGTAATACTTCCTTGAGTAACCTTATATTTAGGGTGTCCCATAATAGTCGAAAGCAATGTAGACTTTCCATTACCATTAGGACCCATAATCGCATGAATTTCACCTGTATGAATTTCTAAATTCAATCCTTTTAAAATTTCTTTTTCTCCTACTTCAACGTGTAAATTTTCTATTTTTAAAGTCGACATAAAATCGCCCCTTTCGAAGATATATTTTACGTAATTTACTCATTCAGTCAAGCAATACGATAATTAAATTTATTATATCCTTTTTTCCTCAAAAACTTTCCTAAAAAAGACAGCAAAAGTTTGCTGTCTTTCAGTCTTAACAAATCCCACAAATAATAACCAAAAGAATAAACAAGACTAAAATAAGTGTAAATGATCCTTGATGTGCTAACATATCCATTCCCCCTTCACATTCATAAAAAATAAAATAATCAATAAAATAAATAAAACTAAAATGATTTCCATGGAGAAATCATTCAAATGCTCTTTCATCATCATTCCTCCTATGCACACTATATATTATGGTAAAATCATCGTAAATTTTGTGTTCTTGCCTACAAAAGTTGAAAAAATCTAAAGATTGTGTATAATAATATTGTTTATATCAAGGAGGTTCTTATGAAACAAAAAAAGCTTATGAGTTTGGCTCTTGCAAGCCTTCTGTTATTAAGTGGCTGTAGTTCAAAAACAGTTCAAGAAGATGGTAAAGATGTTGTTGCTTCAATTGATGAATCAAATCTTTTAGCAGATGATTTATATCAAGATTTAGCTTCATCTACACAGGGAAAACAAGCTTTATTTTCTTATGTCTTAGACCAGTTAATTCGTCAAAACTTTCCAGCAACTGATGATATGGAAGAAAATGCTGATGAATTAGTTGAAAATATTGAAACAAATTTTCAAAATCAATATGGAGATAGTGCCGAAGAAGAATTACAAAGTGCTTTAGAATCAGCTGGTGTTAAAAATATGGCTGAGTATAGAGATTCTTTAATTCAATCCTTACAATATGCTGAATTTTTAAAGAAATATGTTAATGATCATTTTGATGAAGTCTTTGAGGATTATTACCAACAGGCTACTCCACGTACTATTTCTTTAATTAAAGTTTCAATAAGTGATTCAGAAAATCCAACTGATCAAGAAAGTGAGAAACTTAAAGAGGTACAGTCATTATTAAAAACAAATAAAAGTTTTGATGAAATTGCATATGATTATTCTGATGATGACAATACCAAAAGTGCTAAAGGAAATTTAGGCATTGTTGATACTTCTACAGATTTATCTAGCACTTATGGTAAAGAAGTGCAAACAATGGCTTTAACACTCAAAGAGGGTGAAGTAAGTGAAATGGTTCAAGGAAGTGATGGAAACTATTTCTTGAAATGCACAAGTACAAGTCAGGAAACGATAAAAAAAGAACTGAAAACAGTCGATGTAGATTCCCCACTATTAACTTATGATGATTACATGGTTTACTTGGCTTTTCAAACTTATGAAATTGAATATCATGACGATACAATCAAACAAACCATTCAAGATATCGTTGATGAAAATTTAAAGATTCGTGATGATTTAAGAAAGGAGAACGCATAATGAAAAAAATTGTGATGTTCCTTTTATGTAGTAGCTTATTATATGGTTGTTCTTCTACAAAATACAGTGTTAAAGTTTCTGATAGTCAAGATGCTTTAGTCACTGGAAGTGAATTAAATATTACGAAACAAGATTATTTTGAATATTTACTTCAATACTATGGTGCGCAAACAATCGTCTCTACTTTACTTGATGAAATTGCTGATAAAGAAATTACTGATCAAGATAAAATTGATCAACTGGTTAAAGAAAGAGAAGAAGAATATGCTCAGTATGCTGACGGGAATTTAGATCAGTATGCCAAAAATCTTGGTTATGAATCAAAAGAAGATTACTTAAATGAAGCTTTAATTCCTGAAGTTAAACAAGAGTTATTACGTGAAAAATATATTGAAGAACATTTAAATGATTTGATTAAAGAATATCATGTTTGTAGTTTCAAAAAAATTGTTGTAGAAAAAGAATCTGAAGCTTTGGATATTATTGAAAAAGCAACTGATGAAGAGACTTTTGATCAATTGATGAAAGACTATGGAAGTGACGCAGAAGATGCCGGTGTTGTTACAACAAATTCTACTTTAGATGATAATTTAAAAGACAAGTTATCAGATCTCAGTCAAGTTGAAAAAGATGGTATTTATGACAAAGCTATTAAACTCAGTGATGATAATTATGCAGTTATTTATCTTTATGATACAGCTCATAAAAATACTGATGGTATCATCTCTTCACTTACCAGTGATGGTGAAGTCCAAGAAAAAGTTGAAGGAGCTTATTTAAAACAATATCATTTTGATGTTTATGATGATTTATTAAAAACAGAAATCCAAGATATTTCTGATAATTATTTAGAATAAGGCTTTCCCTTATTCTTTTTTTATTGTAAAACCTGACTTTGGTATCCAACATTAAAATATAGTGAGACTTTCATTGAAAAACAGTAGTAATCTTTTAAGTGATTGCTACTGCTTTTTTATATTTTGTACCTGAATATTTGTTTTACTTGCCTTTCTGTCAAGTAATAATTTGTTAACGGTAATTTTGTCATTTGCTCAAAGTCTTTTATGAACTTGCTTGATGTTGTTACGTTGATATATTTACTTTCTCCCTTGACTATCTTAAAACTTTTTACAAATTTCATAATTTCCTGTGTACTATATTTATTGTTCAAGATTTTGAATTGGAATATTCTTTCCAATAATACTGCCAGGTAACATATCAAAAAATGTCCCTTTATACTGTTTTCTTTTTGAAGGAATACTGGTCTGGCATCCAAATCGGATTTCATTATTCTAAATGATTCTTCTATCCTCCATAAATTGTGATAGGTATTGTAGATGTCTGTTGACTTCATATTTGTTTCTGATGTGATCAATAAATTATAACCTGCCAGTTCAAGTTCTTTTTCTATGATGTCTTCATTGATTGTTGCCTTTGCTTTTTCTCCATTTTCATTAGTGAAATTAACGTATTTTCCTAGATCTCCATATTCGGCTCTTTTTGCCTGACTGTAACATAGGCTTCTTGCCTTTTCAACCTGTTTGCTGATTTCATATCTTTTTTTAGATGCAAGCTTTGGATTATAAGTCACTACTCGTTTCTCAGTAAAATATATAGTCTTCTTTTTCCCATCAATTTCTATATGATAAGGAAATTTGTCAATGCATGACTTATATCTGTATAATAATGTACCATTATCATTTTTTATTTCTTTCCAGTCTTCATTATTCAACAATACCCATATCTTTTCTTTTTCAGGGAGAGTCTTGACAGATTTGGAGAATAAATAGCCATCTCCATTTTCTTTAGAAAAAGCAATGTTTTGAGTGCAGTTCAATCCCTTGTCAGCTACATGTATAGTTTTTCCTGAAATTTGGTTTTTCTTTTTAAGATCATGAATCACATCTCTTAAGACTGGCTTTTCACTTTCATTACCAGGAAACAGCTTCATGCCAATAGGGATTTGATTGGCATCGAGCAATAGCCCCAAACTCACAATAGGGTCTTTTCTATTTTCTTTTGATGGCCCCTTTCTTCTAAAATCATCTTCCTTGTCGATTTCAAAATAGAAATTGGTACAATCAAAATAAGTCTTTGAAGTATTGATATGATAGACTTTCTTCATCTGCTCATTAAAAATCTCGATGAACTTGCCGTAATCATTGCCCATGAAGGCAAGACCGTCTAAAAGTTGGTCATAAGAAAAATGGACAGGATCCTTCAGCTGGGGAAGAACCTCGTGAAAAGTCTTATGCTTACTGCAGGGATTCACAAGTCGGGCAAAAACAAGAGAGGAAAGCAATTCATACAGATCGAATTCAAAGGAATTGGAAATATTGAAATAGTCAACAAACTTTTTGATGTTCATTTTATTCAATAAAGAAACAAAAGGAAAATATCCTAAATAAAGTTCAGGAGATGATTCAGAAATTTTGAGAGCCTGACTGTTAGAAATTTCATCATTAAGAGCATCGACTTCTTTTTGGAAATGAGCGATAGGATCCTCGATTCCTTTGGCTTTCCAAGATTCGACAGAAGCGAGAGATTTAAAGGTGCGATGAGCTCCGCAGCGTTTTTGAGGGGAATAGTAACTTTCCACGATAGAAAGATAAGTACGCCCATTACGATGAGTTTTTTTAAGAAAATAAGCCATAAATAACCTCCATAATAGATATCACTAGTATCACTATATAAATTATAACATAAAAAATAAATAAAAAAAGATAAAAAACAAAAAAAGCCGATAAAATCGGCGTAATATGATATTTGATGAAAAAGGATTACTAAAAAATATAGTGAGAACTCCTAAAGACGGGACTCTACTTTAGATGATAATTTAAAAGACAAGTTATCTGATCTCAGTCAAGTTGAAAAAGATGGTATTTATGACAAAGCTATTAAACTCAGTGATGATAATTATGCAGTTATTTATCTTTATGATACAGCTCATAAAAATACTGATGGTATCATTTCTTCACTTGCTAGTGATGGTGAAGTCCAAGAAAAAGTTGAAGGAGCTTATCTAAAACAATATCATTTTGATGTTTATGATGATTTATTAAAAACAGAAATCCAAGATATTTCTGATAATTATTTAGAATAAGGCTTTCCCTTATTCTTTTTTTATTGTAAAATATAAAAAATAGGAGGTATATAAAATGGATAGCTGTATTTTTTGTAAAATTGCCAATCATGAAATTCCTGGCAAAATCATTTATGAAGATGATATTTGTATGGCCTTTCTTGATTTAAGCCAAACAACTGATGGACATACGCTTGTCATTCCTAAAAAACACTTTGCTCATATTTTAGAAGTCGATAGTCAAACTTTAGCACATATGATGGAAGTTGTGCAAAAGGTCGCTTTACAAATCGAAAAACAACTTCATGCAAAAGGATTCAATGTTCTTACAAATATGAATGAAATTGCTGGTCAAACAGTTCATCATTTCCATATTCATATCATCCCTCGTTATAGTGATCAAGATGGATATCAAGCACATTATCAAGATCGTAGTCAAGATGTCAATTTAGATGATATTTACCACAAGATAACAGGATTGAAGTAAGCAAGAGTGTTATAACTCTTGTTTTGTACTTTATACCCCATCAAAAAGGAGAAGATTATGCATAAAATAAGAATTAATATGTTATCAAATGCTGATAAGGTTCATGGTCAAGGTGTCGGTAGTGCTTATCTAGAACAAGTAGCTTTAATTAAAAATGAACTCAATGAGTTTTTTGATGTTGTGATTAATGACTCTAAACCTGCTGATATTATTCATTGTCATACTATCTTGCCACAATATTTAATGAAAATGAAAAGAAACAAAGGTGTTAATGTGGCATATGTTCATTTTTTACCTGATACTTTAGATGGCAGTATTCAATTGCCTAGTTCAGCTTTAACTGTATTTAAAAAATATATTACACATTTTTATAATACTGCTGATTATTTAATTGTTGTTAATCCTATTTTCATTAAAGATTTGGTTCATTTTGGGATTGATGAAAATAAAATTAAATATATTCCTAATTTTGTTTCCAAAGAAACTTTTTATAAACAGGAAAATGAAAAAGTTATTCAAACAAAAAAACAATATCAAATTCAACCTACAGATTTTGTTGTTTTAGGGGTTGGACAAGTCCAAACACGCAAAGGGGTCAAAGATTTTATTGAAGTTGCGAAAATGCTACCTGATGTTACTTTTGTTTGGGCGGGTGGATTCTCTTTTGGAAAAATCACTGACGGTTATGAAGAACTTAAACAATTATATGAAAACCCACCACATAATGTTCATTTTATTGGAATTATTCCTCGTGAAACGATGAATGATATTTATAATATGGCTGACATGCTTTTTATGCCATCATATAATGAACTTTTTCCAATGTCTATATTAGAGGCTATCAATAGTCAAAAGCCTCTCTTATTAAGGGATTTAGAGCTTTACGAAGATATTTTATTTAAAAAATATCTAGTTGCCAATAATAATGAAGGATTTGCTGAAATGATCCAAAAATTAAAAAATGATCAATCATTCTATCAAAAATATCAAAATGCATCTTTTGAAATAAGTCAATATTATTCTAAAGAACATGTCAAAGAAATGTGGAAAGATTTTTATTTAAAGATTGCTGATAAATAAGAAAAAGCTTTTATAAGTCATCAATTCACTTATAAAAGCTTTTTTATTCATACATTTTAGGTTTATAAACTGTTCTATTTTCAAGTGAGAAAACACGTTTTGAAGTTTCACCAACTTCCAATGTTTCTAAAGCTTTATTAAACATATTCATTCTTGCATCCATATTATCAATCATATGCAACATTTCAGCTTCTCTAATCTGTGGCAAAACAGGTGAACCGTATTCATTTTTACCATGATGAGATAAAATCATATGCTGTAATAAAGTGACTTCTTCACCTTCAATATTTAACTCTTGTGCTGAGGCATAGACCATGGATTGTGCAATCGAAATATGTCCTAGCATTTGTCCTTCAAAAGTATATGTTGGAACAACAGGACCACTTAATTCTACTGTCTTTCCTATATCATGAAGTAAGATACCAGCATATAATAAATCAGCATTTAGCTCTGGATAGACTGTCATTAAAGCATCTGCTACCTTCAACATAGATAAGGTATGAAAAGCTAATCCTGATGCAAATTCATGATGATTTTTACTAGCAGCTGGATAAACTTTTAATTTCTCAAAGTTTTTTTCAAATAAATGTTTTGTAATAACATAAAGTTTTGTATTGGATATACGTTGAATATATTGTTTGAGTTCTTTCATCATCACATCATGATCAATTGGAGCTTTCGCTAAAAATTGAAGTTGTTGTGAATGTTGATAGGAAACATCATCAATTGAGATAATCTTCATTTGACGATTATCACTGTATTTAATGATATCACCTTTTGCTCTGACAACTGCTCCGGCTTTTAATGAATCAATATGTTCTTGACTAGCATTCCATAATTTAGCATCTATCGTCCCAGTTTCATCTTGAAAAGTAATACTTAAATAATTACTTTTATGTGATCCATTTGTTTTTCCTAAAGTGATATGTGAAATCATAGCTGTAAATTCCACATTGTCATCACCACATTTCATATCTTTAATTTTGATCATTTGTGTCCTCCCATAATTGTTCTATAATTTCTAGAACATCATCATATTCATATCCTTTTTGTACTAAGAAAGTTATAATCTTACTTTTAAGAATATGTGATTGATATCTATTTTTATAACGATTATAAACACGATGATATTCCTTTGTTAATAAATTCATCGTATGTTCTTTAGGTATTGAAAAATCAAAGTTTTCAATAGCCTTATCCACAACATCTTGTGAAAATCCTTTATTAAATAATTTATTTCTAATATTTTGAATCAAAGCGTATTGAGGTCTTGTTGTGTTTTCATTATAAAGTTTTTGAACAAGTTCAATGGCTTTATCATATTCTAAATCTTGAGAATACTCTTCTAAAAATGCATCAATGATAAAAGGAGAAACACCTTCTTTTTTCAAATGATGAATAATCTTATTCATTCCCATTCCTAAGCGTGTCGCTTTTTGAAAATAACTTTGTGTATATTCTACATCATCTATTAAGTTTTTTTGCATAAGTAAATCCATTGTCATTTCGACTTGAATATCATCAAAATCGCCTTTGTCTATTAATTTTTGTTGCATTTTTGCATAAGTATAATCCTTGTAAGTTAAATACTTTAACGCTAATTTATAAGCTTTAGAAACTTGCTCCTGATCCTTTAAAGCATCTAACTCTTCTCTATCAACAACTTGTCCAACAGACAAGCCATAGCGCTCAATCACTTGTCCAGAAAGAGTTAATAAAATTTGATGATGATCAAATTGAAATGCAACAGTATATTGTTGTTGATTTTCAGGGCTAATAGATACCACCCTATAACAATAATGATGTTTTGAAAGTGCCTGCTCATAAGTTTTGAGAATTTTCTGATAAAAATTCTCACTGCTATATTTTTGTGCCTCTTGTTTAGCCTGCTGTGAAAGTATACTTAAGTCTGTTTGAGAAAGATGTAAAATCTTTTCCACAAGATCTTTTCGATCTTCGAAAAAATATCCATTTTTCCCATCTAAAATAACTCCATCCAAATTTTTATCATAACGCGCTAAAACTGGCAAACCACTGGCCATTGCTTCAATAAATGTCAAGCCTTGCGTTTCTGTGATTGAAGCAGAAACAAAAAGATCAGCCGCATGATAAAAAGAAGGAACATATTCACTTTCTTTTGGACCTGTAAAAAAGATATAGTTTTGTAAATTCTTGTGTTGAACAATTTCTTGTAATTCAGTTAATTGTGGTCCACCACCAACAATCATTAAACATATTTGATCATTTATTTTAGTGACGTCTTGCATCGCTTCAATTAATATTTCGATACTTTTTTCAGGAGCAATTCTACCTAAAAAATAACAACAAACTTATCTTGTAAATGATACTGTTGAATAATTTCATTAATCAGTTGATCATTTTTGTTTTCAGTAGCAAATGATTCTAATTCCAATCCTGTTGGAATGACATGAATGGAATTAGATATCCCATAATTTATAAGTGCATCAGCTGTTTTTTGAGAAGGCACAATTAATTCAGAACAACTGTTTCCATATATTTTAGAAATCTTTTCAATAATCTTTTTGGCAGCCTGATCGACAGCCTTTAAATTACCAGGTGTAATATAATGTGAATAATCAGCCCACATAGTATGATAAGTATAACATACTGGTATATTTAAAATTTCACCTGCGATTTTGCCAAAAATACCAATACCAAATTCAGTTTGAATATGAATAATGTCAGGTTGAAATTCTTTTAGTTCTTTCATTCCTTTAAATGAATATATATTGGAAGCACGGTACCCATACAATTTCTTTAAATCAATACCTGGTAAACGCAAAACATCTTGATCTTCATCAATATAGTCACTATGATGTGGTAAAATAGTTGTCACAACTAAAACATGATGACCATGTTTTTTTAATTCTTTTTCAAAATATGTGTAGATGTTGCTACACCATTAATATCAGGTAAGTACGTATCACTAAATAAAGCTATGTTCATATCATTACTCCAATCTTGTTTGATTAATTTCTTTATTAAATGAAAAGACTAACGCTCCTATAATAAGACCCATATAATAAGACATAAAACGCCATAAAAACATCGATGATGAAACACCAACAGGTCCTAAAAAACTAAATAATAATAGATAAACACCTTCACTTCCACCACTTGCACCTGGAATAGGCAAAAAAGCATTAATCAAATATATGCATGAGCAAAGTCCAATAAAATCTAAAAAATCTGCCATTGTTACATTTAAATTTAAAGCTTTAGCAGTAAAGAAAGGCATACTATATATAATCGTCAATTTAATAAAATTACAAACGCATGACCTTATTAAAACCGGTTTGTTTTTTTGTAAGAAATTTAATTGATTTCTAAAATCAGCCAAGTAATTTTTAATTTTAAAACAAGTTGATTCATAATCTTTAACTATATGAATTTTATACAAAAGTTTAAGCACCGTATGCGTTAAAAAATTTTGAAGAATGCGTGATTTTGCTCCTCCAAATAAAGCGACAATAACAACAAAATTAATAAGAAACCCAAGCATAACTAAACTAAAAATAGCTGGTTGACTTATAAAATACTGATATTTAAATATTAACACAACACCTGTATAAATGACAAGTACACTTTGATAACAAATAAAACACATCAAAAGAATACTTGCTGAATAAGTTGGTGGAATCCCTTGCTTATTAAAAATATAAACCTGAGCAAATTGTCCTCCGCTAGCAAAAGGAGTGATACCATTAAAAAAAGTTCCACTAATAGCATTTACAAAAGACTGTTTATAAGTATAATCCTTTTTATATGTCCTTCCAAAATATAACAAAGAAAAAGCATCAAAAACATAATATAAAAACATAATTATAGCCATTAAAATAATCCAAAAAAGCTTAGCATGGGCAAATGAATCAATAACTTGTTGCCATTGATCGCCAATAGATACATAAATAACCGTTCCTCCAATAATTAATATTATGGCGATATTTAAAAGATATTTTTTCTTTCCATTCATCATATTTGCTAATAATTGCAAGCAATTATTAAATCCTCCCTTCTTATTTATTTTCTATATTACCATAAAGAATCAAGGATATATTTCCTATAATCATTTTACTACAAAAGGGAGAAAAAGAGAATAAAAAAGGGAAGGAAACAGAAGAACTGAACCTTCCCGAATGGACTGGCAGCGTGCTATTGTCGCAGTTGCCCACTATCTTCGCCGCTATGATGCTTAACTTCTGTGTTCGGCATGGTTACAGGTGTGTCCATCATGCCTTCGCCACCAGATCCCCTTAGAGCACGAACGCTCAAAACTGAACAGCTTTTCCTTTCACACTTCCCTGGCTAAGCTCTCGGTCTATTAGTATCATTCAGCTCAGCATGTCGCCATGCTTGCACCCATGACCTATCTACCTCCTCGTCTTGGAGGGACCTTCCTTCTTACGAATGGGAAGTCTCATCTTGGAGGGGCTTCACGCTTAGATGCCTTCAGCGTTTATCCCTTCCGGACTTGGCTACCCAGCTGTGCCACTGGCGTGACAACTGGTGCACCATCGGTCCGTCCACCCCGGTCCTCTCGTACTGAGGGCAGCTCTCCTCAAACTTCCTGCGCCCACGACAGATAGGGACCGAACTGTCTCACGACGTTCTGAACCCAGCTCGCGTACCGCTTTAATGGGCGAACAGCCCAACCCTTGGAACCGACTTCAGCTCCAGGATGCGATGAGCCGACATCGAGGTGCCAAACCTCCCCGTCGATGTGAACTCTTGGGGGAGATCAGCCTGTTATCCCCAGGGTAGCTTTTATCCGTTGAGCGACGGCCCTTCCATTCGGTGCCGCCGGATCACTAAGCCCGACTTTCGTCCCTGCTCGACTCGTCTGTCTCGCAGTCAAACACCCTTTTGCCTTTGCACTCTGCGCATGGTTTCCATCCATGCTGAGGGTATCTTTGGGCGCCTCCGTTACTCTTTGGGAGGCGACCGCCCCAGTCAAACTGCCCACCTGACACTGTCCCGTCCTCAGCTCCATGAGGCCCGGTTAGAACTCCAATGCATCAAGGGTAGTATCCCAACGTCGGCTCCTCGAATACTGGCGTATCCGTCTCACTGCCTCCTACCTATCCTGTACATCATGCATCAGAGTCCAATATCAGGCTACAGTAAAGCTCCATGGGGTCTTTCCGTCTAGTCGCGGGTAACCTGCATCTTCACAGGTACTAAGACTTCACCGAGTCTACAGCCGAGACAGCGCCCAAATCGTTACGCCTTTCGTGCGGGTCAGAACTTACCTGACAAGGAATTTCGCTACCTTAGGACCGTTATAGTTACGGCCGCCGTTTACTGGGGCTTCGGTTCATGGCTTCGCTTGCGCTGACCACTCCCCTTAACCTTCCAGCACCGGGCAGGCGTCACCCCCTATACTTCGACTTGCGTCTTCGCAGAGAGCTGTGTTTTTGGTAAACAGTCGCTTGGGCCGTTTTACTGCGGCTCAGCTTTCACTGAGCACTCCTTCTCCCTAGGTTACGGAGTCATTTTGCAGAGTTCCTTGGCTATAGTTCTCTCGCTCACCTTAGGATTCTCTCCTTACCCATGTGTGTCCATTTTCGGTACGGGCAGAGTGCAGTTATGCTAGAAGCTTTTCTTGGAAGCCGGCTTTGGCATCTTCTGTACTTATCGCAATGTTCCATCCGCATCACGCCTTCGGGTTATGCCATCCGGATTTGCCTGGATGGCCCCTACCTCGCTTGCCCCAGCTTTTCCAGCAGCTGGTCAGCCTAGCCGTCTCCGTCACTCCCTCGCCTGCACTCCGGTACGGGACTCTCCACCCGTTGTCCATCGACTACGCCTTTCGGCCTCGCCTTAGGTCCCGACTTACCCAGAGCGGACGAACCTTCCTCTGGAAACCTTGGGTCTCCGGTGCGTGGGATTCTCACCCACGTGCCGCTACTCACACCGGCATTCTCTCTTCCACACGCTCCACGGCTCCTTCCGATGCCGCTTCATCGCTGTCTGGAACGCTCCCCTACCACTTACTTCCGTAAATCCATAGCTTCGGTATCATGCTTAGCCCCGGTAAATTTTCGGCGCAGAGTCATTCGACCAGTGAGCTGTTACGCACTCTTTCAAGGATGGCTGCTTCTGAGCCAACCTCCTGGTTGTCTGTACATCTCCACATCCTTTTCCACTTAGCATGCATTTGGGGACCTTAGCTGATGGTCTGGGCTGTTTCCCTCTTGACCATGGACCTTATCACCCATGGTCTGACTGCCGCGCATGTCCTCATGACATTCGGAGTTTGATTATGCTCAGTACCTCGAGATGAGGCCATCACATATTCAGTGCTCTACCTTCATGCGACTTCCTCGCGACGCTAGCCCTAAAGCTATTTCGGGGAGAACCAGCTATCTCCGGGTTCGTTTGGAATTTCACCCCTAGCCACAATTCATCCGCCAACGTTTCAACGGGGGTCGGTTCGGTCCTCCATCGGGTCTTACCCCGACTTCAACCTGATCATGGCTAGATCACCCGGTTTCGGGTCTATGACATGCAACTGTCGCCCTCTTCAGACTCGCTTTCGCTTCGGCTCCGCATCTCCTGCTTAACCTCGCTCCATATCATAACTCGCCGGCTCATTCTACAAAAGGCACGCCATCACCCCTTAACGGGCTCTGACTTCTTGTAAGCATATGGTTTCAGGTTCTCTTTCACTCCCCTCCCGGGGTTCTTTTCACCTTTCCCTCACGGTACTGGTCCACTATCGCTCACCAGGGAGTATTTAGCCTTTCGAGATGGTCCTCGATCCTTCCGTCAGGATTCCTCGTGTCCCGACGTACTCAGGGCCTGCCTCGCCTCGCTCCACGACTTCGGATACGGGAGTTTCACCCTCTTCGCTGCGCCTTCCCCTGCGCTTCTCCTGTCATGTCACATTGGCTTTATCGGCACCCCTATAACCCCATCATCTGATGGTTTGGGCTCCTCACTTTCGCTCGCCACTACTCACGGAATCGTTCTTACTTTCCTTTCCTGCAGGTACTGAGATGTTTCAGTTCCCTGCGTATCGCCTCGACTTCTGTCGATGTCATCCCCTTGGATGACGGGTTCCCCCATTCGGATATCGACGGGTCTTAGCATGCTTACTGCTCGCCGTCGCGTTTCGCCGTTTGCTGCGTCCTTCTTCGCCTCCTGGTGGCCAGGCATCCGCCATACGCTCTTCTTCGCTTAACCTAAAGTGTTCAAGTTCTCTTTCGTGCTTTCTTAGTTTGCAACTAGATGATTTCGACCTTCTTCTTTTCTTTCCTGATCTCTTTCATCTTTCGTTTCTTCGCTTTCTTTGTAGAAAGTTTGCTGTTCAGTTTTCAATGTTCCTGCCTTGAATGCATCTTTACAGATACACTCAAAACCAAACAGTATCCACATCTTCTCTCTTCTCCCTAGAAAGGAGGTGATCCATCCCCACGTTCCCGTAGGGATACCTTGTTACGACTTCACCCCAATCATCAGTCCCACCTTAGACAGCTCCTCCTTGCGGTTGGGCCACCGGCTTCGGGTGTTACCAACTCTCATGGTGTGACGGGCGGTGTGTACAAGGCCCGAGAACGTATTCACCGCGACATGCTGATTCGCGATTACTAGCGATTCCAGCTTCGTGCAGTCGAGTTGCAGACTGCAGTCCGAACTGTGAACGGGTTTCTGGGTTTCGCTCCGCCTCGCGGCTTCGCTGCCCTCTGATCCGTCCATTGTAGCACGTGTGTAGCCCAGGTCATAAGGGGCATGATGATTTGACGTCATCCCCGCCTTCCTCCTCCTTGCAGAGGCAGTCTCGCCAGAGTCCCCAACCTAATGCTGGCAACTGGCAACAGGGGTTGCGCTCGTTGCGGGACTTAACCCAACATCTCACGACACGAGCTGACGACAACCATGCACCACCTGTGTCCGCCATGACTATCTCTCCATCTCTGGAGCCTTTGACGGCATGTCAAGACCTGGTAAGGTTCTTCGCGTTGCTTCGAATTAAACCACATGCTCCACCGCTTGTGCGGCCCCCGTCAATTCCTTTGAGTTTCATTCTTGCGAACGTACTACTCAGGCGAGTGCTTATTGCGTTAACTCCAGCACTGAGGTCTGACCCCCAACACTTAGCACTCATCGTTTACGGCGTGGACTACTAGGGTATCTAATCCTATTTGCTCCCCACGCTTTCGGGACTGAGCGTCAGCTGCACCCCAGACCGCCGCCTTCGCCACTGGTGTTCCTCCATATATCTACGCATTTCACCGCTACACATGGAATTCCGCGATCCTCTGATGCTCTCTAGCTGTGCGGTTTCCACGGCTTACCGAAGTTTAGCTCCGGTCTTTCACCGCAGACCTGCACTGCCGCCTGCTCCCTCTTTACGCCCAATGATTCCGGATAACGCTCGCCACCTACGTATTACCGCTACTGCTGGCACGTAGTTAGCCGTGGCTTCCTCATGAAGTACCGTCACCTGCATGGCATTCCCTCCATCCAGCGTTCTTCCTTCATAACAGAAGTTTACATCACGAATGACTTCTTCCTTCACGCGGCGTTGCTCGGTCAGGCTTTCGCCCATTGCCGAAAATTCCCTACTGCTGCCTCCCGTAGGAGTCTGGGCCGTGTCTCAGTCCCAGTGTGGCCGTCCACCCTCTCAGGCCGGCTACGCATCGTCGCCTTGGTGGGCCGCTGCCCCGCCAACTAGCTAATGCGTCATAAGCCCATCCCCGTGCTGTCCCGTGGGACATTTAACATCATGGTCATGCGACCTCGATGCCTATGCGGTCTTAGCTGCCGTTTCCAGCAGTTATCCCCCTCACAGGGGCAGGTTGCTTATGTCTTACTCACCCGTTCGCCACTCAGTGCTCTTGGCACTGCGTCCGACTTGCATGTATTAGGCACGCCGCCAGCGTTCATCCTGAGCCAGGATCAAACTCTCCATTGTCTCTATCTAAAGACAACTTCCTGTCTTCTTGACTCTTCTTTCTTTTCTTTATCTTCTATTGACGTGTTTACTGTTCAGTTTTCAATGTCCCTGTCGCCCTCTCTCGAGTGCCCATCTATAATACCATCTCTATCTCCCCTTTGCAAGTCTTTTTTTTAATTTTTTTCACTTTTTTCTTTACTTTCCTTTTTTCTCCCTTTTCATCGACTTTTTTTGCATTATATTTTTTTAAAAAAAGAGCCCCTAATATAAAATAGAGGTTCATTCACAGATTATTTTCCTTTATTATAATGTGCTGCAGCAAAAATAGCAGACATTAAAGTTGCACGTAAATTTCCTTTTTCTAATGCTTCAACTCCACAAATTGTTGAACCACCTGGCGAGCACACCTGATCTTTTAGAACACCAGGATGCAATTGTGTCTGCATTTGCATCCTAGCCGCTCCTTGTAAAGTTTGCGATGCCAATTTATAGGCCATTTCTCTAGGCACTCCTTCTTTTACTGCACCATCTGCCAAAGCTTCAATCATCATATAAACAAATGCCGGTCCACAGCCACTAAGTGTTCCTGCTACTCCCATTAAATGTGATGGAACAACTTCAACACAACCTATAGATTCAAACATTTTTTTCACAAAATTGAATTCTGTTTCTGTTAAAGAATGTGTTTTTTCAATCAACGACATTCCTTGTAAAACACGTGCTGGCGTATTAGGCATTACAAAGATATGACGTGTAGAACTATCTAATAGACCTTGATATTTTTCAAAATCATACCCTAAAACAATAGATATAATCGCCTTATTTTTTAAACAATTAACATAAGGTTGCAAAACTGATTCCACAACTTGTGGTTTCACTCCAATAAAAACATATTCACTTTTTTCAATAAGATTCGTTATATCACTCGCAGTTTCTATACCCAATGATTTCATTTTATCAATCATACGCTTATCAATATCATATCCTATTAAGTTATCAGCCATTAAAAAACCTGATGTGATAATTCCTTGGGCAATGGCTCCTGCCATATTTCCAAAGCCAATAAATCCAATCTTTTTCATCTTAACCTCCATACAAAGAAAAGCTAACAAAAGTGTTAGCTTATAATTTTCTATTTCTTAAAAATGCTGGAACATCATCGTCATCATCTTCATCTTCATACATAGATGGTTTGACAACTGATTCAAATGATGAAGTCTGTTTCACAGGTGCAACTGGTTCTTCTTCATCTTCAAAACCAGTTGCAATAACAGTTACAATAACCTGATCATCTAATTGCTCATTAATAGCTACACCTAAAACAGTATTCACATCATTTCCAACAGCTTCTCTAATTGTTGCTAAAGCAGTATTAGCATCATATAAAGTAATATTTGTTCCACCTGTTACATTCACAATAGCATCTTTTGCTCCTGCAATAGAAACATCTAATAATGGTGATGAAATCGCACGCATTGCAGCTTCTTCAGCTTTATTTTCTCCATCACTCATACCAATACCAATTAAAGCAGAACCTCTATCTTTCATAACTGAAGAAACATCAGCAAAGTCAAGATTAATAAATGCTGGGATAGCAATCAAATCAGTAATTGTCTGTACCCCTTGTCTTAATACATTATCTGCTTCTCTAAACGCTTCTCCCATTGGTTTACGTCCAATAGCTTCTAGTAAACGATCATTAGAAACAATAATGATAGAATCCACATTTTCTCTTAATTCTGCCAAACCACTTTTAGCTTGTCTTAAAACCTTTGGTCCTTCAAATGTAAAAGGTGAAGTCACAACACCAACAGTCAAAGCACCTAATTCACGTGATATTTTAGCAACAACAGGAGCAGCTCCGGTTCCAGTTCCACCACCCATACCAGCAGCGATAAAGACCATATTGGCTCCAGATAAAGCTGCCTTAATTTCTTCTTCAGTTTCCAAAGCTGCTTTACGTCCTACTTCTGGATTACCACCAGCTCCTAAACCATGTGTTAATTCTTTACCCAAAATAATCTTATTTTCAATATCAATTCCTTTTAGAATTTGTGCATCAGTGTTTGCAACATAGAAATCAACGCCTTTGACACCATCTTTAGCCATTCTAGCTACAGCGTTGCAACCACCTCCACCGACACCAATGACTTTAATTTTTGCAACTTGAACAAAATCTAAATTCCCATCCATATTTCTATCCTCACTTTTATATTAATCTTCTTCACTAAATAAATTTTCAATTACTTTTGTCAATTTTCCTTTTTTCTTTGTATCTGAATTATAAGCCGTTTTTGTCTTTGTTAACCCCTTAAAACGAATACTCATTGTATTCGAAATATCAGGTAAAACAAGAGATGAATCCATTTGACCAAAAATCTTCAAACGATCATTCAGATAATACATCATACCAAGACAAGAAACAAATGACATATCACGTGCGCCTATCGTATCAGGGCGATACGTTCTTACCGCACTATTCAATACCTGTGTTGCAACCTCATCAATTGCTGGTAATTCTCCACCACCACCGACAATCACAGTTTCATAACTTCTTCCATCATTAATGACCTCTATTTTCGTTTTAATGATTTCCATAATTTCTTTAACACCATCAGTTAAAACCTGAGCTAAATCTTTTTGAGTAAAATGTTTTTCTACATCATTTTGACTCGTCGTATGTATGACATCTTCATCTCCAATACGAAGATCACATGTTCCATATTTCACTTTATATAACTCTGCTTTATCCATTGGAATCTGCCATGATGTCGCAATTTTTCTTGTTAAATCATAACCCCCAACATGCGCTTGAGCAATATATTTCAAATAGCCATCTTCAAAGAAAGCCACAGTTGAACTGCGATAACCAATATCAATCAAAATCGCACCTTCTTGAAGATAGACTGCATCAAACGCCTCTTTGGCACAAGCATAAGCATTAATTGTAATATCCAAAACTTCCACTCCGGCTTTTTCAGCAGCATTAATATAACCATATAACAACTTCTTTTTGAAGTGATAATTAACGATTCTACTTTTAATGATGCCGATTTTTCACCAATTGGAATATCTTTCATTGATTTCGTATCTAAATAAAACATTGCCGGGATAACAGAAATAACTTCTTCATCCTCTTTTAAAGTAAAACGTCTGGAAAGTTTTAATGCACGAACAATGTCTTCACTTGTAATCTGATCCAAAGGAGAATTAACTTTTGTAATCCCATCACTTTGATAGATATGGGCATGAAAAGACGGTATACATAAAGCCACTTTTGAAATCATTGCCCCTAATGCTTTAGAAGCTTCATCTACAAGTTGTTTAATTTCACTTACCACAACAGGCATATTTTCAATTTGACCTTTACGAATGCCATGGCTTGTTATTTTCTTGGCAAAAAGCACATTAATATTTGCACTCACAACCTCACCCACAAGCAATTTAACCGTTGCACTTCCTATATCTAATACAGCATAGATATTCTTCATATACGATTCTCCTTCAAAAATACTTCTTTATTATTGTAGCATAATTTTAGCCATAAGAAAATATATAAATGATGAAAAAAGAGTCATCATGACAAAAAAATAATGCATTTTCAAAATGCATTATTTACAATCTTTCATATAAACATGATTTCCTTCAAAGCTAAATTCACATTTATCCTTATATACTTCTTTATTCGCTTCATAATCATATCTATTATTTAACTGATCAGCCATATCTTCAATACGCAAATATAAAATTTTACCATCATCCATAAGAAATTTTAAACGTGTTTCATCCGCTTTTTGAGGATCATATAAAATATCACTTGTTTGACTTTTTACAATCTCAGGAATTTTAACATATTCCTTAGCAAATTCTTTCAATAAATCTAAATCTTTAAAATTTGTAATACGTGGTGTTGCTTGCAATGACGCAATAAGATTTTTATCAGTTGTTTCACTAACATTTCCTAATTCATCAATCACATATGTGGTTTTATCAATCACACAATAAGCAACTTTTTGAGCTTCTTCAATTTCGATATAGACGTGACCAAGCACAGATTTAGTGACCTTAACTTTCTTGATAAATGGCATTTTTGCCACCTCATCTTCTATATGACCTGTATTGACCAAGAAAATAATATCACCTTTATGTACAGAAATCGTTTCTAATATTTCTTCTTTAGAAATTTCCTGTTGTCCTTCTATCTCAATTGTTTGGATACGCGAAAAATCACTCACAAAATATCCTACAATTAATAATAAAACAAAAAGAACAAAAACAATCTTCATTTTACGTTTTAATTTTTTTCTTTCTTTTTTTCTAAGGAGCTGTGTCTGATTTTCATCATGCTCATTAAAATAATATTGACTTTTAGCCACATGAATCACCTACTCCCAGTTAATCAAAATAACCTCTTTTTCTAATTCTACACCAAAACGATGAAACACCGTCTTTTCAACCAATAAAATCAAATCTAATATATCTCTCGCACTAGCATAACCATTATTGACAATAAAATTAGAATGCTTTGGTGACACTTGAGCACCACCTATTTCATAACCTCTTAAATCACTTTCATCAATATACTGCCAAGCTGGTTTTTCATCAGGATTCCTAAAAATACTTCCAGCACTAGCAAAATTCCATGGTTGGGTTGCCATACGTTTTTCCTTACGTTTATCTAAAACTTGCATAATATCTTTAGGATCACGTGATGTCATTGTAAAAGTTGCCTCTACGAGTACCCAGTCTTTGTGTTTTTGTAAGATAGACTGACGATAATCAAACTGCATCTGTTCACGATCTAAAGTTATCAAATCACCATTTTCATTCAATACCAAAGCCGATGTAAAAACATCACTGACACAATATTTATAGGCACCAGCATTCATATAAACACCGCCACCAATTGTTCCTGGAATACCTCCCATAAATTCAAAACCAGATAATCCAACTTTGGCTGATTCATAAGCCAAATAAATCATACTGACACCAGCTTGAGCGCGTATTTCAACACCATTAAAATGAACTTTATTTAATTTTTTCAAAGAAAAGATAACACCTTCATATTCTTTATCAGAGAATAATAAATCAGAACCTTTTCCAATAATCATATGTTTAACCTGGTTTTGACGACAATATTGAACACCTCTTTTTAATGCTTCAACATCTTTAATATATACAAAGAGTCTAGCAGGTCCTCCAACTTTAAATGTTGTATGTTTATATAAAGGTTCATTTTCTAAAATTTCACCTAACTGTAAATCAACTAAATCATAAAATATATTTTCAAAATCCATGCTTATTTCCTTTCTAATGTTTTTAAGATTTCTTGATATATATCTTCACAAGCATGTGGTTTTCCTAATTGACATGCATGAGCCTTTAATGATTGTAATAACGTCTGATCTTTTAATAAATGTCTAATTTCACTTACAAAAGCATCAGCATTCAAATCTTTTTCCAAAATCATACGAGCTGCTTTGGCACGTACAAGTTCCATCGCATTATATTCTTGATGGTTTGCCACAACATAAGGACTTGGAATAATAATAGCTGCCGCCCCTAGCGCTGTAATCTCAGCTAAAGTTGTCGCTCCAGCACGTGAAACAATCACATCACAACTCGAAATCAAACTAGGCATATCATCAATATAAGGAACCAGATGAATAGAATCTTGAAGATCACCCAACTCTTTTTGCATGTCTTCATAATAATTCTTTCCAGTTACATAAATTACATCATAGTCATCATATTGCATTTGACGTAATGCTTCTTTCATAACACGATTCACTGATGATGAACCTAAACTTCCCATCACGATAACAACTGTTTGACGGCTCGCAGGAATATGGTATAAATCATGAATATTTTTCAATTCCTGATGAGCCACAACACTCGCTCTTGGATTTCCTAACAAAACAGTTTTATTGCTTGGGAATTCATTATACGCTTTTTCATAACAACATACAATCTTATTTACTTTTTTTATTAAAACTTTATTAGTTAAACCAATAATTGAATTTTGTTCATGAATCATTGTTGGTATTTTTAATTGAGAAGCCCCCATCACAATGGAAGCACTTGGATAACCACCAAATCCAATGACAATATCTGGTTGAAATTCTTTTAAAATCTGTTTTGATTTCTTTAATGATTTTATAAAAATCAAAGCATTTTTCAATTTTTGAATGGGGTTGCCAACAAGTCCTTTAACCGCCAAGCCACGATACGCATATCCTAATTGAGGTACAACCTGTGATTCTAAACGATCGGTTGTCCCCACAAACAAAAATTCAGCTTCTTTATCTTGTGTTTTTATATATTCAACAAGGGCCAAGGCAGGATATAAATGTCCACCTGTTCCCCCTGCACTTACAATAATTTTCATCTTTCATCACTCCTAGTGTTCATTATAACACATCCCGACAATATTTTGATATATTAATTAAAATTCCTATACTCATTAATGTAATAACCAAGCTGGTTCCACCATATGACATCAATGGTAAGGTTACACCGGTAACAGGAAACAATCCTACGACCACACCTAAATTAATCAATGTTTGAATTCCAATCATTGAAATAATACCAATCATTAAAAAACTACCAAACAAATCAGGAGCATTCTGGCTGACTTTTAAAACAGTTTTAAATAGACTCATATATAAACCAATCAATATCACACCACCAATAAACCCTAATTCTTCAGCAATAATAGCAAAAATAAAATCAGTTTGAGGCTCAGGTAAATAAAAATGTTTTTGAATACTTTGATCAAATCCTACACCTAGAAGTCCTCCTGGTCCAATTGCATACAAAGCCTGGATAGCTTGAAACCCACTGCCCAGAGGATCTTGAAACGGATCTAAAAATGATAGAATACGTTCCATACGATAAGGTGCTGACAATATCATGATAACAATCCCTATAACGCCAATAATTCCTAATCCCACAAAATAACGAAACGGAAACGGCGAAACAATCATCATCACAATGATACTACACGCCATAACCACACCACTTCCAAAATCAGGTTGTAACATAATCAAAAGAAAACCTAATCCCATCATTAATAAAATAGGCAAACTATATTTGATTTTTTTCATATGATAATAATTTTTTTCAGTATAAACAGCCGTAAAAATAATTATTCCAATTTTAAATAATTCACTTGGTTGTAAAGCAAAAACACCAAAATTAAACCAACTGCGACTCCGCCTCGAACAACACCTAATCCAGGTATTAAAACAAGAATCAAAAGTAAAAAACATACCATTAAAATCAATTTATAATATTTCTTATATAAATGATAGTCAATATGCGATGTCACATACATAGCAATCAAACCCAAACAAGCAAAAATCACTTGTCTTTTAATATAATAAAAAGCATCATTATATTTATAAAGTGCCCAAATATGAGAAGAACTATAAACACTCATTAATCCAAAAATAACAATAATAATTGTAAGTATGACTATCTTTTTTGTTTTCATCTTGGCACCTCCATCATTTTACTATATGAAAAAACTCAAAAAAAGAAGATACCTTATAGTACCTTCTGATAAAAATTTCATTTTTTAACTTTCAACAGATAATTGTCTTGTATATTGAAACATATGCAATCCTGCATAAAAAGCAACAACGATTTCAGTCACAACCATGGTCCACCACAACATATCTGGACGAATCAATGGCAAAATATAAATGAGAATGCCACTGACTACTAATCCTCTTGAAACAGCCACAATAAATGAAACTTTTGGCTGTAATAAAGCCTGAAAATAATAAGTTGAAAAAATATTAAATGGCAACAACAAAAATGATAAACCATAACAACGAATAATTTGTGGAGCAAGGGTAGTTATTTCAGGTGTTGGTGTCATAAAAATAGAAACCAATAACATGGGTGTCAATAATGATAATAATGTCCACAACAAACTAAAGAAAGCAACTGTCAATAAAGCATATTTTAAGACAAGTTGAATACGACTCACTTGATGTGCTCCATAATTAACAGAAATAATAGGCTGTGAGGCTTGTCCAACACTATAAGCACAACATTGTACAAAAGTTGATATATTGACAATAATTCCATATACAGATAAAGCTTCCGTTCCTAAATATTTCATAATTTGGCGATTAAAAAAGATTGTTAAAATACCCATTGCAACATCAATGAAAAATGTTGAAAAACCTGTCACTGTGATTTTTTGAAGATTTTCAAAAAAATGTTTTGGTGGTACAATTTTTAATGAATTTTCCTTTTTAACAAAATGGATCAACATAACTATTGTCGAAATCACGGCACCCATAGCGGTTGCTAAACCAGCTCCCGCAATTCCCATATCCATCACAAACACAAAAAAGTAGTCACCAAAAATATTAAAGACACCACCTAAAAGAACACCGATGGTTGCTAGAGTAGGAGCGTTATCATTGCGCAAATATGACGCTAACATTTGATTGATTAAAAAACAAGGAATGACATATTGAATTGGCTTTAAATACTCTAAACCTAATGGCAATAAGCTTTCCCGTGCTCCAAATAACATTAATAATTGCTGATCAAAAACAATAATTACTATCCATGAAATCATAGCCAACACAACTGAACCTATCAATGAAACGGTAAAGACTTCCTGAGCTTCATATGCTTTATGACCATCTTGTCCTTTGAGCGTACTAAAAATAACTGCTCCTCCAATCCCCATTAATAATCCCAAACTATAAATAATATTCCATATCGGTGCAACAACTGCCAATGCTGCAGTTCCATCTGGTCCTTGATACTGTCCAACCATCGCCATATCTACAATAGAATAAATCGAAGTAATTAGGGCACTACCAAAAGCTGCACCTAAATATTTCAAATAAATACTTTTCATATTTCCTTTGATAAAATCCATATATTCAACCTCCTTTTTGACATGAAACAAAAAACTGGATAAGTCACAAGTATTTCAACTTGTAGCCTTATCCAGTTCGCCATTTCCAATGAATGACTCACCCTCCGAGCAAGCACCACTATTCTAACATATTCTATATATTCGTCAAGTCCTTCATTAGTCACTTTAACAATAATTCAGTTTTTTAAAATATGTTTTTTTCATCATCTCATTTAATAGACATTCTTTTTGAAAATTTTGACTTGCTGATATTTCCATTTCAATATACATATACTTATTTTTTAAATTTTCTATTTTCATAGAATAAATATCAATACCACATTTTTTAAAAACAAAATGAATATCTTTTAAAGCATATTCTTCATAATAAATTTCCATATGCATACTTTGACTGTTTTGTGTTAATTTCAAAAAGAAACCTTTGTGAAATAAAATTTGAAGTCCAATTAAAAGTAAAGTTGTTGTAATTCCCATATCATACATTCCTGCCCCAATACACATACCAACTCCTGAGGTAGCCCATAAACCCGCTGCTGTCGTCAATCCTGAAACATTTCCATTTCTCACAAAAATAACACCAGCACCCAAAAAGCCAACACCACTAACAATTTGAGCAGCGATACGAGAGCCATCAATATTTCCAACATCTAAAAAACCATATTTAGAAATGAGCATCACCAACGCAGAGCCAAGTGCCAATATAGCATGTGTACGTACACCTGCACCTTTGTTTCGATTACTTCGCTCATATCCAATTAAACATCCACATAATATCGCCACAATTAATCTGATAACCCATAGACCATGTACAAATAAATCCTTAATAGTCAATGGCAAATCCATCACCACCTAACCACAATATATTTCTTTTAATTTTTCTCTCTTTCCTGAATCTAAATGATATTCCTGTAAAAAGAATTCATGATAATTTTGATATTTTTCTTTAATAGATTCAATCGTCAAATCAATAAACTCTTTTTGAACATAGAGTAAAGGTTCACATTTTTTCTGAGTTCAAAAGGTATTTGTAATTGTTCACATAGAGTGTCATTACTTTCTTTTAAATATTCATTAGATAATAAATATTCTTGAATAGCATCTTCTTCATTCATATCCAAAGCCATCATAATCAAGAACGCAGCCACTCCTGTTCTATCTTTACCAGCACTACAATGGAAATAAACACCGCCATCATTTTTTAATAACAAAACAAACAAACGATGATAAGCCGGATTATCAAATGCCATATGTTTATAACCATCTTTAATATAATCCAATAAAAAATGTAATTTATCTTCAGTCATTTTTCCTTGTAACAAGTTTCCAAAATCAAACCCTTGATGTTTGAATGACCCAATTAAGGCTCCAATACGTTCATAAACAATATTATCAAAAGAACAATCAGGCATGAGTTGTGCTTCTTGTTCATCTCGAAAATCAAGAATGTATTTTATATTCAAATCTTTTTCTATCAATTTCTTTTCTTTTTCACTTAATCCATTAAGTGGTCCACCTCTATAAATCATACGAGCTTTCATGACAAGTCCTTCATGATTAACATAACCTTTAATATCTCTGAAGTTTTTCACATTTAAATTCTTCATACTATCTATTAACCTGCCTTTTTAATTCCATAAATTGTTGTTTTGTTAATCCATGATGACCGATTGGTGTTAGTTGAATATTGTGAAAATCACTACCACCACTTTTCAAAAGATTATACTTTCGAGCAAATGATTGTGTTAAATCATAATCTTCCTCTTCCATACTAGGATGTGATATTTCAATTCCCTGCAAACCATAACTGACATACTTTTCTATTTCATCATAATTATGATATTCACATGGATGCGCAATAATCGCTATGCCACCATCTTGGCGAATCGCTTCAATACCTTCTTTAACATCAATATACCCCATTTTTGCATCTATGTCCTGAGAAGTTTCTTCCATAAATAATTCACGATATTTTTGAAGGTTATTATATTCAGGATACTTATGAACAATAGCCATAAAAAGATGCATTTTAAAGACAATGTTATAAGGAGCATACTGTTTAGCTTCTTCATATGTTATATCTAATCCCTTTTGATTTAACTTTTGAATCATTTCATGATGATAACAATCTCTACATTGCAACGTATTTTGACATAATTTTTCTACATATTGAGGATACTCATCAAGCCATAAACCAACAATATGAACTTTTTTATGAACATCGCAATCATAACAACTCATCTCTACACCACGAATTGTTTCTAAACCATACTGCTTACATACTGCTTTGACTTTTTCATAATGAAAAACAGTATCATGATCAGTAATGGCAATGGCTTGAATTCCTTGTGTCTTTGCAAAGCGGACGGTTTCTTCAATAGAATGAACACCATCACTATAAGCTGTATGAACATGTAAATCTGCCCAGACCATAATCTCACTTCCTCTTAAATAATTGTTAAAATTGGATCATTTTTATTTATTTTCTCTAATTTTGTAGGAATCACCTCCAAATAATCTTGAGAATTTGTCACCACAACCATTGTTGTAGAATCAAACCCTGCTTGTTCAATAGCTTTCATATCAAATTCCAATAGTAAAGTTCCTGCTTTGACATATTCACCTTTTTCAACATGTTGAACAAAAGGTTTTCCTTCTAACTTAACTGTATCTATTCCGACATGAATAAGTATATCAGTTCCATTATCCGTTGTCATTCCTATCGCATGTTTTGTTTCAAATGTGGCACTAATTACACCATTTGCAGGTGCATAAATTTTTCCTTCTGATGGAATAATAGCAACACCTTTTCCTAAAACTTCTTTAGAAAACATTTCATCATGAACTTCTTCTAAAGAAATAATTTTTCCTTTGACAGGACAATTGACCTGATTGAATTTATTTTCAATTTTTTGATGCTCTTCTTCAATATCATCAAAACCAATGAGTAAAGTCGTAATAAAAGTCACAACAGCAGAAATAATCATTGTAATAATAGCATTCATTAAGTTGTTTGGATTATCTCCACCAATCCACATTGGAAAATTCACAATACTTGGTGTCATAAACGCAAAAGCTTTTAATCCACAAAATCCGGCATATAAACCACCTGCAAAACATCCAATCATAACTGCATACATTGGTTTTTTTAGACGAACTGTGACACCATAAATACAAGGTTCAGTAATTCCTGCAAAGAATGCTGTAAATCCGGCTGAAAGACATGTGTTTCTAAAATCACTATTTTTGGTTTTCACGGCACAAGCAAATGCTGCAGCGCCTTGAGCCATATTCGCTGTTAGTGTCAATGTTCTTGAAAATGGATCATAACCTGATTGAGATAAAATTTGAATACCTGCAATCGCTAAAGTTGCATGCATACCTGTAGCAACCATCCATGGATAGACAATACACATAATCGCAATCGCAAACATTCCAAAAGTATTATAAACCCATAATAAAGCTTCTCCTAAATAAATAGAAATAATTCCCATTGCTGGTGCTAATACAATAAATGCAATTGGTGTCATAATAAGTAAAGTTAATAATGGTGTTAACATACCTTTCACTAATTCAGGCAAAACTTTATTTAAACCAAATTCTAATTTACTCATCACATAAACAATCAAAATAGATGGAATGAGTGTTGATGTATAAGGCATGCCATACAATGGTAAAAAGCCAAACATATCACCGATAAACTTTGGGTCAGTAGCCGAAACAATCGCATTCCAGTTTGGATGAACTAAAGCACAACCAAGTACAGCTGCCATATACATATTACATTTAAAATGTCTAGCTGCAGCAACTGCTGTAAAAACAGGTAAGAATGTAATTCCTGAATCAAACACAAAATTAAAAACATAATATGTCATTGATGATTCAGCATCTGCCCAACCCATCATAGAAACAAATAGCAAAATACATTTACCTAGTCCCGTTCCTACTAAAATAGGAATAATAGGCCCTATACACCCAATAATCGTTGAAAATATTGCATTAAAAATGCCTTTCTTTTCTTTTTCTGTACCATCATTGCCATCTTCTTGAATATCTGCCAACTGACAAACATCAAGATAAACATCATGAACATGTGTTCCAATAACAATTTGATATTGTCCTCCTTTTTTAATCAAAGAAAGCACGCCATCAATCGCTTCTATTTGTTGATCATTTGCTTTTGACTCATCTTTTAAAGCAAATCTCAAACGTGTCATACAATGCTGTAAAGATACAATGTTCTCCTTTCCTCCCACAGCTTTAATAATGTCTTTTGAAAGTTTTTCATATTTCATTTTCTTTTCCTCCATTCCTTTGAAAACTTCAAAATGTGAAGGTTTGGCCAACTTAATGTTACCATCCAATATATTTGCAAATTATTTCTTAGAAATAATTTTAGCAACATGAATCGTTAAAAATAATACTTCTTCATCATCCAATTCATAATGATAAGTCTTTTCGATATGGGCCTGTATTTGAGATGCACATAGATAAGGATCTACATATTTTTCTTTCATAATTTCTAATAAATCATTATTCAAAGATGCATCATCATCCAATTTTGTTTTATTAAAAATACGTAACCCAAAGAATTTAAGATGAGTTACAAATCGTTGATAAGACAATGAATCTTCATCCAATTCCAATTGAGAATATTTCTTTACAATGTCTACAATTTCCAAAATAAAATTTGTAATTTCGTATACATCACTAATATTTTTACCGACTTCACTACTGACAATATGTAATGCTAAAAAAGCTGCTTCATCTTCTTCCATACAAATATGATATTTTTCTTCAATCAATTTTAAAGTCAACAATCCCAATTCAAACTCCTTAGGATAAAAATGTTTAATATCAAAAAGCATATGATTCTTTAAAGGTATTCCTTCCTTATAACGTTCAATACTGGTATGAATATGATCTGTTAAACTAATATAAAGAGAGTCATCCACTTTTAGATCCTGTTTTGCTTTTTGAATAACAAAATCTGATATTTCCATATATTCAATTGGAATATCTTTCAGCATATTCATCATCTTCTTTTGATTAGGCTTCAAACACACTTCAAAAGTTTTATTAATTTTATCTACATCAATATTATCTCCTGTACGTTTACCATATGCTAAACCTTTCCCCATAACAATAATCTCTTCTTTTTGCTGATTTGTCGTCACAACAACATTATTATTTAAAATCTTTTTTATAATCATACCCATCACCTCTCTAAAATAGAAAAAACCTGCCACAGAAAAAATATCTGTAAACAGGTTTAGTGTTGCCTTATCTATGCAATGACTATCCATAAATTACAACATAATCATAGCATTATTCAATTTTCTTGTCAACGCTTTCAGATTCTTTTCATCATTAAAAATGATAAACAATTTCTTTAAAAACTCTTCCTCTTTCTTCATAGCCACTAAATTCATCAAATGAACTTGTTGAAGGTGATAGTAAAACAATATCTCCCTCATGAGCAATTTCTTTTGCTTTCATAATGGCATCTTTCATATGTTCCACAACATAAGTATGAGGACAATGCATTTCTTTTGCAAATCTCTCTTTGGCTTCACCAAAACAAATCAATGCTGAAATCTGCGATTGATATGTCGCCATTTCAGATAAATCCAATCCTTTTTCATGTCCACCCATTAACAAAATAACAGGTTGTTGGAAAGCTTTTAAAGCAATGATAGCTGCATCAGTATTGGTTGCTTTAGAATCGTTATAATATTTAACACCTTGATATTCTCTAACAAACTCAATACGATGTTCCACACCTTGAAAAGAAACTAATGATTGATGAATACTGGCAAGTGAAACACCACTTAAAGCACAGGCAATAATCGCAATCATCATATTTTGAACATTATGTTGACCAACAATTTTGATTTCATCTAAATCAATCACATGTTTTCCTTTATAATAGATAGCCTGATTTTGAATCATACAATCAGCCTCTTGAGACAATGAGAAAGTCACACGTTGAGCTTTTACAGGGTATCGTTTTAAATAATCCTGTAAAATAGGATCATCTAAATTCTCAATAAAATAATCTTGACTATCCTGATTCATATAAATGCGCGTTTTCGATGCATAATATTCATCTAACGAAGCCATATAATCTAAATGATCTGGTGTTAAATTGATAATTGTAGAAATATGAGGATGGAACTTATCAATATCCAACAATTGGAAGTTTGACATTTCCAAAACAACATCATAGCCTTCTTCATTGATTAAATCATTTTCTAAAACAAGCGAAGCATAAGGTGTTCCCACATTTCCAGCCAAACAAACTTGATGATTAGCTTGTCTTAAAATTGTATCAATTAAAGTGACTGTTGTTGTTTTTCCATTCGTTCCTGTAACCGCAATATAATTTTGCATCTTCGCAACTTGATATGCTAATTCAATCTCGGTATATACAGGAATTCCTCTTTCCTTTAATCTTAAAATAAAAGGTTTATGATAATTAATACCAGGATTCTTTACAACAAAATCAAAATTTCTTTCAAATAATTCATCGGGGTGCCCCCCAACAATCATTTCTATACCTCGACTAACATATTCATCATAACAATCAATTTTTTCTTTTTTAGCAAATTCATTAACAGTAATTGAAGCATGTAAAGCATCTAAAAGCTCAACTGCCGCCTTACCACTTTTTGCTAGTCCTAAAACTAAAACTTTTTTCCTTTCAACATATTACATGACTCCTAAAACAATTCCAATAATTCCACAAATAAATCCTAAAAACCAGAATGAAATAACAACTTGTTGTTCAGTCCATCCAAGCATTTCAAAATGATGATGAATCGGTGCCATCTTAAACACACGTTTTCCTCTTGTTTTAAAAGACACAACTTGAATAATGACAGATAATGTTTCTACCAAGAAAACCCCGCCAATTAAAATAAATAATAATTCTTGACGTGTTAAAACCGCTAAAGCTGCTAATAATCCACCTAAGGCCAGCGATCCTGTATCACCCATAAAAATACGTGCTGGATGATAATTAAAGCACATAAATCCAAGCAATGTTCCAATAACCGCCATTGCATAAATTGCAATTTCATAATTTTTATTCATAATCGCAAAAATAACAAATACAGAAATAGCAATCATTGATAAACCAGTTGCTAAACCATCTAAACCATCTGTTAAATTAACTGCATTACTGCCAGCTGTAAACATAAAATAAACCAGAATTGGATAAAGCCATCCAATATCCACTTCCATATGTAATAAAGGAATAGAAATTGCTGTATCAAACTGTGGTATAAAAATCTTTGCTAAAACATAAAAAGCAATTGCGACAACAGACTGTAAAGCATATTTATATAAAGGCTTTAATCCTTCATTTGTTTTTCTTACAACAATTAAATAATCATCAATGAATCCTACCAAACCAAAACCTAAAAATGCAAATGTTAATAAATGAATATAAGGATTATTGAATGAAGTAAAATTTAAAATATACACAACAACAATCGCACATAAAATAAAAACTGTTCCCCCATCGTTGGTGTTCCACCTTTTGCTTTATGCGACTGTAAACCCTCTTCTCTTTCTACTTGCCCAAATTTTAGTTTTTTTAAATAACTTATCGCTTTAGGCATCACTGCTAAAACAAGAATAAATCCCACTAAAAAATTCAAAACAATTTTTAAAAAGACCATATTAAACATAATAAGACTCCTTTACCTCTTTTATCTTTTTACAATATATCATATTTTTTACACAATAACAACAATCAAAAAAGCTCATCTTTATTGAATAATTACCATTATTTATCGACATAATATTTTTTTATTATTTTCTTTATCTTCAATTCATTTTCTATATAATGTTGACTAGGAGTGAGAAGAAAATGAAAAAAGCATTTAGTAATGAATTATATGTAGAATTACAATCTAAACACATTCAAGAAAGAATTGCCCAATTTGACAATAAACTTTATTTGGAATTTGGAGGAAAACTTTTTGATGATACCCATGCCTCTCGTGTTTTACCTGGTTTTGAACCTGATAGTAAACTGAAAATGTTATTGACTTTAAAAGATAAAGTTGAAGTCATTATTGCTGTATGTGCTAAAGATTTAGAAAGACACAAGATGAGAAGAGATTTAGGAATCTCTTATGATGATGAAGTCTTAAGATTAATTAATGAATATGAACATGTAGGATTATATGTTGGAAGTGTTACAATCACGCAATATCAACATCAAAATTCTGCTGATACTTTTAAAACAAAATTAGAAAAACGTGGTATCAAAGTCTTTATGCAATATCCTATTGAAGGATATCCTCATAATGTTGACCACATTATTTCACCTGAAGGATTTGGAAAGAATGATTATATTATCACAACGAAACCATTAGTTGTTGTTACAGCTCCTGGTCCTGGTTCAGGAAAAATGGCCACTTGTTTATCACAGTTATATCATGAGCATTTACATGGTATTCGTGCTGGTTATGCGAAATTTGAAACTTTTCCTATTTGGAATTTACCATTAAAGCATCCTGTTAACTTGGCTTATGAGGCTGCAACTATTGATTTAAATGATGTCAATATGATTGATCCATTTCATCTTGAAAAATATGGTGAAACAACTGTCAATTATAATCGTGATATTGAAATTTTTCCTGTCTTGAATACAATGTTCAAAAAGATTTTTGGTGAATCACCTTATGCTTCTCCAACAGATATGGGAGTCAATATGGCAGGTTACGCAATTATTGATAATGAAGCTGCAAAAGATGCAAGCTGCCGTGAAATTGTACGCCGTTACTACCATGCACAAGTTGATTATTTAATGGGAAAAATCAATGATCAATCTTTAGAAAAAATGCAAATGCTTTTATCTCAAGCTGGTGTTGACGCTAAAAATCGTAAATGTGCCATTGTTGCCAGAGAAGTTGCGAAAACACGTCAAGGTCCTGTTTGTGCGATTGAATTAAATGATGGTCATTTAATCAGTGGTAAAACATCATCATTATTACGTGCATCTAGTGCAGCTATGTTAAATGCGCTAAAATATTTAGCAGGTATTGAACAAGATATTGAATTGATTTCACCAACAATGTTACATTCTATTCTTTCACTAAAAAATGATTATTTAAATATGAAAACCCCATTATTAGATATTGATGAAGTCTTACTAACACTAACAATTGCTTCTGCACATGATCAAAATGCTAAAAAATGTCTTGAAGCTCTAACATTATTAAAAGATTGCGAAATTCATTCAACAGTTATTTTAAGCAATAAAGATAATGAAACATTAAGAAAATTAAAAATGAACTTAACTTGTGATCCTAAGCATGCCAGTGCTTAGGATTTTCTTTATAAAAAAGAAACCTGCTATTGAGGTTTCTGATTTGTCATATATAAATATTCTTCAGCAACACTTTGATATAATTGAACAAAACGATAATGAACATTGTGTTGTGTTAAAACAGCTTTATAAGGAATAAATGGAATTCCTTTCATACGAAACATTTGTAATAATAAATCAAGTTGTTCATCATTGTTTAAGGCAAAGAATACAAAAGGGTCTTCCATCTTCATGGATGGTGTTGCTCCTTCTTGAAAAGAATAACCATCCATTTGAAGTAAATATCCCATTGTCTGATTGACATCTTCTCTTGCTATTTCACTAACAGAAATATTTAAATCTTTTCCAATCATTTCTATTTTTGTCTTTATATCCTGTGGTAAACAATAAACCAAAATCGTATCTTTCATTATAAAATCCTTTCTTTTATTGTTGTAAATCTCCTAATTGTGTTTCTATTTTTTCATTAGCCATGAATTGATCAATATACTCACTTGCCTGTTGTATTGATAACTCATGAGGAATAATAACAGATGCATTCATCCCTAATGAATAACAAGGCATAGAAGCACTATCACCAGTAATCTGATAAGACTGAATATCCCATTGAGGCATATCGGCCAATTGCATTTGAACCAAAGCATTCATTTCCTCGCTTGACATATTTGTTTCAATACTTTGACTCACTGTATCTAAAACATCAGAAAAAGATGTTAAAATCGCTGGTGAACACATTTTTTTCACAATGGCAGAAATCATACGTTGTTGATTTCTTCCTCTTGCAAAATCTCCATCTAAAAATGATTTTCTTTCTCTTACAAAGGCTAACGCCTGTTTTGCATTCAAATGATTTTCTCCTTTTTGAATATGATACCCACCTATCTTCGTTGTAAACTCATCAGCTGAATTAACAGTAATATCGCCTAAAGCATCAACAATATCCATAAAAGAAGTAAAATTCATACGAACATAATAATTAATATCTTGATGAATAATATCCGTTAAAGTATCAATACTTTCTTGTAAACCATACATACCTGTATGTGTAAATTTATCATATTGTCCATTACGATGAAGTGGATAATACGTATCTCGTGGAATACTAATTAACAAAATCTGCTTTGTTACAGGATTAATTCCGACTAACATATTAACATCACTACGTGATACTGCCGTTAAATCGCCATATTCATCATTTCCACTCATATAAATAAGAAATGGCTTTTGTGTTACATCAACATTTTTAGCATTGACAGCTGCTTCATCACGCTTCACTTGATAAATAACACGTGTTTCCTGACTAAAGTTTTCTTTTTCCTGTTCCACAAGACTTCTAAAAGCTTCATCTAAAATAATCGCATCCACATCTTTTTGATAAAGCTTAGTAACTAACTGATGAAAATCTGAAGAATCTTCTAAAGAAATCTTTCCTACTTCTTTTTCAATCTGTGCAATTGTATAATCCATAGTCGATTCATCAACATAAGAAACATGTGAAAGCAAATGTTTAGGTAATTGATGTTCATTTTTTATCGTTGAATCTTTTAAAACAACGACAGAAATAGCACGTGTCTGAAATTGTTCATCAGCTAATAAATCAACAACCTGTCCAGTTTTATAAATATAAAATGAACCTACTGCCATGAAACAACTCAATAAAAGACTTAACAATTGTGTTAATAATGAGCGTTTGCTTCCTTTTTCTTATAAAAAATTAAGAAATACTCTCCAACCATAAATACGAGTAAAACAACAACAGCACTTATGAAATATTTCATAGGCACAAATTGAATAAAATACATTGTTGCTAGTAAAACAATAGACATTAAAAATTGAATACTATATACAATACGACGTAAATATTTATTATCTATTTTTTGCATAATGCCACATCCTTTTTGTTAGCGTATCATATTTCGACATCTTTCGCAATGAATTATTATATCATTGTCATTTGCATTTATCATAAAAATCATGTAAAATAATCACCTACATAAAGAAAAGGGTGATAAAATGAACGTCAATACAATTTTAAATTATGTAGATTTACGTGGCGATCTTTTAGCCAATCAATTTCCATACAATGAAATTGATGCATTAATTTTTAGTGAACTCGCCTATGTTTATTTAGATGATCTTATCAATCATTTAGATTATCCAACTTTACAAGAAGTCTATGATCAATATCACCAAAGAAATCAAACGCTTTCTGTTGAAGAACTTTCAAAAATTCAAATTCCAAGTCATGAACTCTTTGAAAAGATGGCACAAAGTCCTCGTTATCAAAACATTCAAATTCTTGCTTATGTCAATGATGTCAATAAAGAACTGGTCAAACAATTTGCTGCAATGGCTTTATTATTAGAAGATGGTCGTATTGTGATTACATATCGTGGAACAGATGATTCTTTGATAGGCTGGCATGAAGATTTTTTAATGCTTTGTGAAAAAACTGTTCCTGCCCAAGAATCTTCGGTTCGCTTTTTAGAACATGTTGCGCAACTACCACTTTCTTTTTCACTCATTCAAGATTTAAAAAATCCTTTTTTATCTTCTTCTATATGGCAACGTTTCAAAAAACATTTTGAATACAAGCAGCACCGTCCCCTATGGCTTGTGGGTCATTCTAAAGGTGGAAATCTCGCTATTTTTGCTGGATGTTTTTGTCATCAAACCATCCAAAATCGCATTCAACAGATTGATAATTTTGATGGTCCAGGCTTTCAAGACGAGATTTTACAATCAACCGCCTATCAAACAATGCTCCCACGTATACACAGCTATATTCCACATTATTCTTTCTTTGGTATCGTTTTAGGTCATGAAGAAAATTATACCGTTGTCCAAAGTCAAGAAGTTGGTATGATGCAACACAATGCATTTTCATGGCAAATCAATGCCCAGCATTTTGAACAGGATGAACTTTCTTATGAAAGTGTTCAATTTGCGATTAAAGTCATTCTTTTTTAGAAAAACTAAGCCATGAAGAAAAACATCAATTTGTGGAAGCTATGTTTTCATTATTTGATAGTTTAAATATATATAATTTTTCTGATTTATCACATATTTCTTATAAACATATTATGACTGCCATTAAAGAAATTACTTTATTAAAACCTAAAACACGTAATATGTTATTAGAAGTTTTACATATGCTTTGGTTAGAAGCGAAGAAAATCAAGAAAGGGCAATAAGCTGCCCTTTTTTCATTACAAATCATCTTCAATTGCAGTTGCTTTAGCATAAGCTGTTGACTTTGCTTCAAAGAAATCTGTTTTAATCAAATTCGCCTGACTGTATTGATGAACCCATTGCATCGTTTCTGGTTCTTGATCATATCCTTCAAAAAGAGGTTCAAAATTTAATGATGTCGCACGTAAATTACCTAAATAATGAATATAATCACTAATCATAGAAAGCGTAAGTCCTTCAATTCGATCCCCTAATACATATTGTGCCCAAGCAATTTCCTCTGTTACACCACGTTTAAGCATATCACGATAAACTTCTATTTTGTCTTTATCAAAAAGTTGTGGCTCTTCTTTTTGTAATTCAATAATCATATTTCTAAATAACCATAGATGTGTATTTTCATCACGATTAATATAACGAATTTCTTGTGCTGATCCCGGCATTTTTCCCATACGACCCAAATTATAAAAAAACATAAAACCACTATAAAAATAAATACCTTCCAATATATAGTTTGCCATGATTGTTTTCATCAATGTAAAAGCATCAGATTGCTGAATAAATGCATTATACTGTTCACCAATAAACTGATTACGTTTTAATAAATGCTTATCATATTTCCATTGATAAAGAATTTCATCTCGTTTAGCTGGAGAACAAATCGTATCTAACATATAACTATAGCTTTGTGAATGAACAGCTTCTTGAAATGCTTGGATGGTTAAACAAAGATTAATTTCATTAGCTGTTATATATTCACCAATATGGGGTAAATTTGCTGTTTGTAAGGAATCTAAAAAAACAAGAAAAGAAAGAATTTTATCATAGGCCTGTCTTTCTTCTTCTTTTAATAAACGATAATCTTTGATATCTTGTGAAAGATTAATTTCTTCTGGAATCCAGAAATTATTCATAGCCTGTCGATACCAGTCATGAACCCATTGATATTTCATATGATTAAAATCATTTAAATTGGTTGTATTCCCATTAATCATACGACGTTTTCTAACATCTATATCACCTTTTTCATTAAATAATGCTTTTGTTTTTAATTCCATATATCCTCCTTTATGCACTGCACGATTCGCACTCTTCAACCTCTAAAGATTGACTTCTCACATAATAAAGTGTCTTCACATGACATTCACTAGCCAAAATATAGAGATCCAATAACTTTCTAAAAGTAAATTCTTGAGTCATATAAATATTGACGGATTGCGATTGGTCAAGATGACGTTGACGTATTCCTGCAGCTTGAATAACCCAGCTTTGATCTATATAATGAGCATTTTTATAAAGCCAAAAAGTTTGAGGATTTAAATCCGGTGCAACACGTCGCATCATCGTTCCTTTCTTTTCTTCAATAAAAAACTTTTTCATGATAGGATCAATGGACGCTGTTGTTCCTGCTATAATAGATGTTGATGATGTTGGTGCAATCGCCATTAAATAACCATTGCGTAAACCATATTGATGAATTTGTTTCTGTAATTCTTGCCATTTTGTAGATTGATAATGACGTTTTTGAAAATAATCACCTGTATCATAATCACTTTTTGAAAAATAAGCATAACTTCCTTTTTCTTTGGCTAAAGCACAAGATGCTTTTAAAGCATAATAATTGATTTTTTCATATAATTGATCAACAAATTGTAAATGTTGTTCACTTTCAAAAGGAATTCCTTGTTGGCATAACAAATGATGATAACCACTTGTTCCTAAACCAACAGCACGATACTTTTGATTGGTTATTTTCGCATAAGGTAAAGGATAATAATTTAAATCTATAACATTATCTAAAGCACGTATTGTTGTTTGAATAATGTGTTGAAGTTCATTTTCGTCATCAACCTGAATTCTTCCTAGTGTTAATGAAGCTAAATTACAGACTACAAAATCCCCAGGTTTTGTTTTTTCTACGACAATGCTTTCATGATCAATTTCTATGACTTCTTGGCCCAAAAAGTCATAGCTCGCATATTTTGAGCAATTTCACTACATAGATTACTACAATAAATCATACCCTGATGATGATTAGGATTCATTTCATTCACTTCATCACGATTAAAGGCAAATGGTGTTCCTGTTTCCACAAGTGAACGAATAATCAATCTCACAACTTCTTTAACACTCATGACTCTTTTAGAGATACGTTCATCCTCAATACATTCTTGATAGCGTCGTTGCCACTCATCCCCATAACTATCTTCCAAATGATAGCCTTTGACTTCATAAATTTCATGAGGACACATCATATACCATGGTGCATCAAGGTTTTCCTTAGCAAGTTTCCAAAATAAACGAGGATAACAAACGGCTGGAAAAATATCATGTGCTTTCATACGATCATCACCATTATTTGTTCTAATTTGTAAAAATTCTGGTAAATCTTTATGCCATACATCCAAATAAACCGCTGCTGCACCTTGGCGCACACCTAACTGATCAACCGCAACGGCAGTATCATTAACGAGTTTGAGCCAACGTATGACACCACCTGCTGCCCCTTTATATCCACGAATAGAACTTCCATTGGCACGGACTTTACCAAAATATAATCCCATACCACCACCATACTTAGAAACCTGTGCAAAATTATCTAAACTTTGATAAATACCTTGCAAAGAATCATCCACAACATCTATAAAACATGAACTCATTTGATGAAATGGTTTTCTGGCATTAGCCATGGTTGGTGTTGCCATCGTAACTTTTAAAGTACTGAAAATATCATAAAACTGTTTTGCCCAAAACACACGTTGTTTTTCTTTCATTGCCAGATGCATTGCCATTCCCATAAACATTTCTTGTGGCGTTTCTAACACCTGATGAGAATAATCGTGAATTAAATAACGTTTGTATAATAAATCAAGTCCACTATAATTAAATAATTCATCACGTTCATTTTGTAAATAATTTTCCAATACCTCAATATCTTGTAAAGTATAATGTTCTAAAATATAGCTGCCATAATATCCTTCCTGTGTTAAATATTTTATTTTCTGATAAAAAGAAGAAATTTGTCGTAATTTCATCTGTTTTGCCACTTGTTGATGAATATCATAAGCTAAAAATCTTGCTGCTATCATTTCCCATTGTGGTTCTTCAACACTGATCATTTCTAAACTCACTTGAATCAAAGCTGTCAAAGCATCATGTTCTGTCATGGAAACATGATAAAAATGATGCCACCTTTGATATAAACGTTGTAAATAATCATTGTTTTGACAAAAGTCCTGATTAACTTTATTCAAAACACAAGCAAATTTTTGATGATGAAAGACTTTTAAAAAAGCATCTATCATTTCTTTATTTGTATTCATTTATTTCACATCCTTGAATGCATTCTATCATATCAAAAATTCATTTGACCACTGATATGCCCATAAAAATTTGAACATCATATCATTAGCATTTTCTTTAAAATTATGCTAAGATAGTAGCCTATTGGAGGTCAATATGATACATATATTAGAACATTCTTTACATGATTTAATCCCAATGGTTCCTTTTTTATTTTTCACATATTTATTAATGGAATACATTGAACATAAAAATAATCAAAGATTTCAAACCTTTCTTGCATCAGCACAAAGACTTGGTCCTTTGATTGGTAGTTTTTTAGGTATTATTCCACAATGTGGATTTTCTGTCATTGCCAGTGGCTTATATATGAATCAAAGTATTAGTTTAGGAACATTATTATCAGTTTTTATTGCGACAAGTGATGACGCTATTCCTATTTTGATTGCTCAACCACAACAATCACAAACATTATTCTTGATTATTCTTTTAAAAATAATTGTAGCGATAAGTGTTGGATATCTTGTGGATGCTTTAATCCAATCGCATCATCTTCATCAAAACCATAGTTTACATGATATCCATGAACATTGTCAGGAAGAAGAACATGGTCATGGAATTGTCTATCTAGCTTTGTTGCATACCTTAAAAATCTTTATCTTTATTTTCATTGTTAATTTTGCTTTAACATGGCTCATGGAGGAAATTGGTACACAGACTCTTAACTATATTTTTGTTCATGGTTCATTATTACAACCTATTTTGGGTGCTATCACTGGCTTTATTCCAAACTGTGCTGCCAGCGTCATTCTTTCTCAACTTTATCTTGATGGTGTTTTAAGTTTTGGAACTTTATTTGCTGGATTAATGACAAGTGCTGGTTTAGGATTACTTGTATTGTTACGTATGTATGATAATAAAAAAGATATTTTAAGAATCATGTTTATTATGTTTATCAGTGCTTCACTAATGGGTATTCTTTTACAAATCTTTTAAAAAAACGCAAAATGCTATAAGAAAACTTTATTCTTCATAGCACTATGCGTTTTTATTTTTTATAATTTTTAACATCCTCTAATAAAAATTCATGATGTTTTGGTTGTTTTCTTTGAAACTCCTGAAAATGTTCACGACTGACAGCTTCTACTTCTAAAGCTAGTTCTCTTGATGACATACGACGTGCCCCTCTTCCAATCACAATGGATTGTTCCAATGCATCAGAAGTCGCAACAACGACACGATATTCACTTGCTAACTGATGTGTCACACGCTCGATGTACATATCTGCTGTCTGTGCTTCTTTAGTATAAACAACATAAACATTATGTAATCGTTCTTGATGCCCTGGATTTTGTTTAACTTTATAGGCATCAAAAACAATAATCATAAGACATTGTTTATATCCTTGATAATTACCTAAAATATCAATCAAGCGATCACGAGCAACAGCCAAATTCTCGTGGGCGATTTCTTTTAATGTCGACCAAGAATGAATCACATTATATCCATCAATCAAAAGGCATTCTGGTTTCACTTGAACTTGCATAGATTCCTGTTTAGGTTGAGGACGATAATAATCATCTGCCAAGCGACGTTTGACTAGCCCATAGGTGCGTTGAAAAATAGCATCCAGTTCTTCATCTTCATTTTGATAAGATTTCATTTCTTGAGATATATTTTCACGTTTTTTATGTTTGTTATATTGATAGGGAATATGCATATATTTTTCTACATCCTGCCATTTCACATAGAATCCTGCACCATGTTGACAAAATACAGAACCGGTAGGATATTCTTGATCAACTTCACTATCATAGTGTTTTTGTAGAATCACTTCTTCTTGATTATGACAAGGGAAATAGCCTTTTAATGAACAAGACATATAGCCTTTACCTTTTGTCAATGCAATAATTTCTTGTTGATAATCTTGTAAACAAGAAACTGGTCCTTCACCATATAGATTCACCATGCCTTGTTTGTCTTCCATCGTCACTTTTGTATGCCTTTTTTCCATATCATAAAGCACACGACTCAAGGATTCTTGAGGAATACGCATCTGAATATCATAATAGGGTTCTAATAGAATAGATTCTCCACGTTTTAAACCATGACGTATCGCACGATAAGTCGCTTCACGAAAATCTCCACCCTCCGTATGTTTTTGATGGGCTTTTCCTGTTAATAAGGTTATTTTCATATCAGTAATTGGTGCACCTGTCAAAACACCACGATGCTCAATTTCTTGAAAATGAGTCACAATTAAACGCTGATAATTGAGTGGTAATATATCTGTTGAACATTGACTTTCATATACCAAACCACTGCCGCTTTCTAGTGGTTCTAATAAAACATGGACTTCAGCATAATGACGCAGTGGTTCAAAATGTCCGACTCCCTCAACTGGTTTTGCTAAAGTTTCCTTATATAAAATCTCACCATGATCAAAATGCACTTCTTCTTGAAATCTTTCACGAATGATATTTTGTAAGATTTCAATTTGAATTTCACCCATCAATTGAACATAAATATCCTGAGTTTCAGGCATATAGGAAATTTGTAAAGTTGGATCTTCTTGAGCTAACATTTGTAATTTTTTCAACATTTGATGCTGATCACATTGAGGAGATAAAACAATCCGATAATTCATATATGGAATCATAACCGGTTTGATTGATGTTTGATTCATTAAAGACATTCCTGGTAAAAAATTTTTTAATCCTTTTAAAGCCACAACATCACCTGCTTTAGCACTTGACACCAAAGTATATTTCAAACCATTATAAAAACGAATCTGATCCACTTTTTCATCACCAATCATATCTTTGACATGCAATGCACCACCAGTTAATTTAACATGCGTCAAACGACTTCCTTGTTCATGAGTCACTTTAAAGACAAAACCATCTAAATCTTGTGGATATGTAGACTCTATAGTATATGTGTCTAAGGTATCAAGAAAAGTTTCTATCCCTTGATTTTTTAAAGCTGAGCCAAAAAACACTGGAAAAAGCTGTCGTTGTTGGATTGCTATTTGAATATGTTCTAAAGAAATCTTTTGTGTTTCCATATACTCTTCTAACAATGCATCATCAACCAAAGCCAAGTTTTCATAAAGCTGACTGATAGGTAAAGTAAAATCGAAACAATGATCATTATATTTTTGTGTTAAATTGAAAAGAAGTTCATCTTGATGATAAGTTGTCTGATCCATTTTATTGACAAAGATAAAAGTAGGAATATGATAATGCCCAAGTAAATGCCAAATTGTTTCACTATGAGCTTGTACACCATCCATGCCATTAATCACAATAATCGCATAATCAAGAACTTGTAATGTCCTTTCCATTTCAGCCGAAAAATCAGCATGACCCGGTGTATCCATTAAAATAAACTGTGTATTTTTCCATTGAAAATAAGCTTGTTTAGAAAAAATCGTAATACCACGTGAACGTTCTTGCCTATCATAATCTAAAAAAGTATCTTGATGATCAACACGCCCGAATTGTCGAATCTGTCCTGAATGATACAATATACTCTCACAAAGTGTTGTTTTTCCCGCATCAACATGAGCTAATATACCAATAACAATTTTCTTCATATGGACCTCCTATCTTGAAAAAATATTATACACTATTTTTTTATCAAATACATCTTTTCATGTGTTAAAAATATGATAAAATAGGGATGAAAGAAGGGATATTATGTTTTTAAGACTTCATGTGATTATTTCAAGTGAAGATGCAAAAGATGAAAAATTGATTAAAGATTTACTGTATCAAATCAAACCAGATTTATCTATTTCTCCAGCTAGAGAATATGCTGGAATGAAAGATCATAGTGAATTTTATGCGACAGGAGATATAACACCTGAACAGGTACAACCTTTATTAGATCAATTAAATAACGATTGGGATGGTGAACCAGATGATTGCATTTGTTATGGTTTTAATACCAAAATGTTTCATGAACTTGTGTATTATCTAGGATTTACTTTATTTGAATAAAAAAGTTTTAGGTTCGCCTAAAACTTTTTTATTATAAAAGAATTTCACCATTGCTTTCTATAATTTCCTTATAACGATAATATGAATTTTTAATATGACGTTCTAATGTACCATGTCCATCATTAAAACGATCAACATAGACAAAACCATAGCGCTTCTTCATTTCTCCCGTTCCAGCCGAAACAATATCAATAGGTCCCCAATAAAGATATCCCATCACTTCAACACCATCCTGAATGGCTTCATGAACATATTTCAAATGATCTTCTACATAAGTCATTCTAAAAGCATCATCAATTTGTCCATTTTCATCAATATTTTCATCTAAGCCAATCCCATTTTCAACAATAAATAAAGGTAAATGATAACGATCATATAAAACATTCAAGACATAACGGATTCCTTTAGAATCAATAGGCCAGCACCAAGGTTCTGGGGAACATCCTTCAAGATAAGGATTTTCTTTTCCCAAAATACCACCTGTATCTCCTGACATCACACTTTCTTTATCATATGTTGATGAACGATAATAACTCAATGAGAAAAAGTCTACAGTATATTCTTTTATCAATTCAAGTTCTTGTTTGTCCATGACTGGTTGAAAATCATGTTCTTTCCAAACACGTTTAACATAACCAGGAATTTCACCAAAACAAAAAGCATCAGCAAAATAGAAATTTGACATTCTGACTGTATCATAAGCACCCCAGACATTATCCGGATCACAATTATATGGATAGGTTGCGACTGAAGAAGATGTCATCATGCATCCTACCTTGGCTTGAGGATCAATTTCACGACAAAGTTTTACAGTCCATGCATTCGCTACACAAATATGATAATAAGCCTGCCATTTATCTTCAAAAGTTGTTGAACCAATAGGATCATCAGGATTTTCAGGATTTAATGTTAAAACACCACCAGCAACTAATGGATTTCTTAATAAATTATTAACTTCGTTAAAAGTCAACCAATATTTGACTTTCCCCTTATAACGATTAAAAACAGTCGTCACATATCGTTTCCAATCATCAATTAAACGATGATGACTCCAACCACCATATTCTGTTACTAAATGTAAAGGTGTTTCATAATGACTTAATGTAATCACTGGCTCCATATGTAATTCAATCATTTTATCAATTAAACGATCATAAAACTCTAATCCTTTTTCATTAGGTTCTGTTTCATCTCCATTAGGAAAAATTCTTCCCCAAGCAATAGATGTTCTAAAACAATTGAATCCCATTCCTGCCATTAATTCTAAATCTTCTTCATAACGATGATAAAAATCAATGGCCTCATGACTTAAATAAGCTTTATGTGGATCAAGACACATTTCATATTTTTTGTTTCTTGATTCCATTTTAAACCTGGTTCTTTAGACATAATTCCAACCATAATATCAGTGACATTAGGAGCTTTTCCATCTTCTAGCCACGCTCCTTCACATTGGTTAGCAGCAATAGCTCCTCCCCATAAGAAATTTTTAGGAAAACTCATTTTCTCTACCTCCTTAACTATTATCTATTGTACTCTTTTTTCATTAGGATGAAAATAATTTCATAAAAAGAAAATACCGAATCATTTCGGTACTTTACATAGATAATATTTCTACACCTGTTTCAGTGACAAGGATAGTGTGTTCCCATTGAGCTGATAATGAACCATCATCCGTAAAAGCTGACCAACCATTTGGTCCTATATGAACATAACGTTTTCCAGCATTAATCATCGGTTCGATAGTGATAACCATGCCCGGAACAAGCAACGTTGTTGGATAATGAGGATCATAATGTAAAACATAGGGATCTTCATGCATGGATAAACCTACACCATGTCCACAAAATTCTCTTACAACAGAAAAACCATGTTGATGGGCATGTGTTTCAATGGCCTTACCAATATCGCTAATCGTACTTTTAAATGGACGCACAGCTTCTATTCCTTTGTATAAACATTCTCTTGTTACAGCGACAAGTTTTCTCGCTTCTTCACTCACTTCACCGATCATAAACATACGCGATGCATCTGCATAATATCCCTTATAACAAGATGTTGCATCCACATTGATAATATCTCCTGATTTTAAAATCACATCCTCACTAGGAATCCCATGACAAACTTCATCATTGACTGAAGTACATATACTTTTGGGATAACCTTGATAATGAAGATCAGCAGAAGTCGCATCATGCGCCTTTAAATACTCTACTGTCATATCATCTATTTGTAAAGTTGACATTCCTGCACAAATATGACTTTCTATATAATCTAATAAACCATTATTAATCAATGCGGCCTGTTTAATGCCTTCAATCTGTTTCTCATTTTTAATCATCGCATGACTAGGAATCACATATCCCTGTTTTTTGAAATAACGTAATCTTTTATCAAATTTTTCATGACATTTTTTATATTTTTTATGACTCCCACACCAACATTCATCATGACTTAATTTTTTCATATAATCCTTCTTTCTTTTAGTTAAATATTGCTAACTTATAGTTTAAACTTCTTTTTCATAGTTGTAAATAAATTCGTATAAAAAAATAAAAAATCAGAATTATCTGATTTTTTAAAGGTTGCCTAATGTGTGTTAAGAGATTGATTTTGACAACATGAGATAGTGAGAATCTGTATTCTCTTGATTAAAGGCTATTGTAAAATAGAACTGACAAAAGATGATTAACAATAGCCATATTTATTCTAACAAAACTAGATTTTATATAAAGCGATTTTTTATAAATTTTATATTAAGATTATGTAAATATCTAAGATTCATTACTTATTGTTTATTTCAAATTATTTCTATAAAAATAAGAAAACATTTAAGGAAAATAGCTAAAAAATAGCAAGTTTTCATAAACTTTAGTCTACTTCACGTGTTATGTTTAAGCAAATAAAAACCGAAAAGCACTGATATAAACAATGTTTTTCGGTATTTGTTTACTGGTCTCCCCGCACGGGATCGAACCGTGGACCCTCTGATTAAGAGTCAGATGCTCTGCCAGCTGAGCTACGGAGAGATGATTAACGAATATATAATACACTAAACTTCATTAAAAATCAAGATATTTAAATGGAATATTTATATAATATTTGATATAATGTTACACATAAAGGTGGTGAGATGATGTATAAGCAATCTATTGAAAATATTCAATTGGTGATTATTCCATTGGATGGTACTATTTTTGATTTAAATAGATATAGATATAATTACACACACCATTTTTGTGAAAGTCATAAACTTCAATATTCCCTTGATGATTTCTATCATCATCTTTCAAATATGTATGATATGTATCATAACACTCCTATCCAACAAGTCATGAGCGAAGGACTCTTTAATGCGAAAATAGAAAGAGAAATGTTGCAATATTTAACATATAAAGGATTGAAACCTAAAGAAGGATTCTTGGAGCTGGTTGAATATCTTCATCAAAAAAATATTCCTGTGGCAATTATCTCAACCCATCGTAGTAAAGATGCCAAAAAATATTTATCAATGGCGAATATCGTGCGTAAAGTTGACTATATTATTGGAAGTGACATGATTAGTATGCCTCTTCCAAGTACTGAAATACTTGAAAATGTTATAGAACATTTTCAAATAAAACCTGAAAACACTTTAGTTATTTCTTCATTTGAAGCTTTAAATAAAGCTAGCAATCGATTACATATGAATGTTATTTTCTGTGAGGATTTAAAGTCAGCGGGTACATATGAAAAAGAAACATCTTATCAGACTTGTCATAATTTTTTTGAAGTTTTTAATACTTTGTTGTTTGACCGATATAATGAAATAGATATGTATTCAGCGCTTTTAGGAATGAATAAACATATGTCTAAAAAAGAATTAGATCAAGTCAAAGATAAATGGGAGAATGATTATCCTGATGATTCTCAATTAAATCAGATTGTTCATCAAACTTATGCTTATCATTTATCACATTTAAATGAACCTGTTGTTAAAGATGGAAGTGTTTATATGCAAAAAACACATCCTCGAAAAACTTTTCATTTTGATGATGAGGAAGTTGAACAAGAGCCTGAAATTTCTATTCAAACACAAGAAACAACTAGCAATGAAAAGCCTGATGAACCTATGAAAACCAAAACTTTTTCTGCTTTAAATGCTCAAGAAGAAGAGGAATTAACAGCTCTATTATCACAGATTAATTATAAGAAAAAATCACCTCCTGTTATTGAAACAGAAGATGAGGAATTCACTAATTTAAGTGAAGATGAAGAAGAATGGGATGAAGAATCATCTTTTTCATGGCTTGATATTATTTTTAATTTGATTTATATTATAGCAACTTCTTTTTTAATCATTTTTATAGGTATTATTGTTTATATTGCCTTTATTCCACAATTTGAAAACCAAGAACATATTTTCCATATTCTCACTTTGATTTTTCAAGGTTATTATGCTATGGTTGAATCTTGTTTTAGAGTCTTTTTCAATAGTTTACATACATTAATTCCTATGATTCCAGATTATCAGAATTATCTAATCCATAATCAAATGTTTTCTTTAGATGGTGTTCAACTCTTTAACATCTTTATCTTCCAAATTATTCTTATTAGCTTTATTAAAATCATCATTTATATCTTAAGGAGAGATTCTGACAATGAAAACCATACTTCATAATATCCATCGCCTTGATCTTCGTTTATCATTTTATATGACCCATTTATACCAGCATTCTATTTTAAATAATACCATGAAATTTATTAGTTCTTGTGGAAATTTTGGTATTATATGGTTGATTGTAACGGGCATCTCTTTTTTGAATCCTGCTATGCGTTCCATGGCTATTCATATATTAATGGCTCTAATAGCCTCTGCACTGATAGGGCAAATCACAATCAAATCACTGATTCAAAGAAAACGTCCTTGTCATCTTTATCCAGATATCCAATTACTTATCCCAACACCTCATGACACTTCATTTCCTTCCAGTCATACAACTTCAGCTTTTGCTTGTAGTACAGTTCTTTTTCTCTTCTTTCCTACTTTAGGTATTTTTGCTTATCTCTTTGCTTTTTTAACTGGTCTTTCAAGAATTTATTTATTTGTTCATTTTTTAAGTGATGTTATTTGTGGAATGATTTTAGGTATCAGTATTGGTATCATTATTTATTGTATTTAGAAACCTTGCTGGTTTCTTTTTTTAGATATAATAAAAGGCTTTTGATATAATTCAAAAACCTTATCTTCTAAAGTAAAACAATGCACATAGAAATGATATTATTCATCATATGAGATAATATAGGGACATAAATATTATTATTCTTTTCATATAAATAACTTAATACAAATCCCATAAAACAATAAGAGAAAATCTGTACCCACTCAGACATATCTCCAGTCAATACAGCTGCCATAATATGAATAAATCCAAATATAAATGACGAAATGAAATGGGCTATTTGAGGATTCCATTCATAAATCCAACCAAAAACAATACCTCTAAATAACATTTCTTCTACAATTGGTGCTAAAACACACGATACAAAAATCATTAAAATAGGATAAGATGCTGTGATAGATTCAATCAGTTCTTGATTCTCACTTGATTGATTTCCACCTAATGCCAGTGTTAATAATCCTCCAATAATTTGACAAGCATAAATCAGTAAAACACCTATAACACAGCCTTGAAGTAAATTATTCTTAATATTTTTCTTAAAGTCCTTCCATTGTGCTATCATACTATCTTTAAGTAGCCATCCTGCTAAAAGCAGCAAAATAAGATCAAAAACAAGATTTAGATAAGCATTAATCTGGTTATAATCATATTCAAAATGAAATTGTATAATCAAGAATTTAAACAAAGCACTTAAAATCAGTGAACCACAATAAACATAAAGAGGTAAAATAACAAGAATAAACATCCATTTGGCTTGTGAAGGAACCCTTCTACTAAAATTTTTATTAAACATGTTGTTCATCTCCATCATATGACTGATTTTGTTCATAACGATAATATGCTAATTCTTCAAAGAAAATAGCTCTAGATAACTGATAACGTGGCATATAAGTATAAACACTGATGACACCTGCGATAATAGCTGCTATAAGTGAACCTAAAACAGGCAAGAAAGCTAAAAATCCTCCTATGAAACTTTGAACCAAGATAATCAATACCATCCATCCTAAAAATGAAAGATTCAATTTAATGAAATCTAAAATATGACCTTTCATCAAACGGAATGATTCTTTAATCGCATTTAAGTTTGTCATATGATATCTTTCTAATAAATATGGAACTGCAAACATATATGAAGATATGACAAAAACAATAACAATTAACAACAAGTAAAATAGCATAAAAGTTGCTAAAATTGAAACAGGTAAATTTGTTAAATAAGAAACAATCTGTGTATAATCATTCAAAAGAACAGCTTCACTAGGTAATCCTGCAGTAGAACCTATAATGATACCTAAAAAAACTGTTAAAATAAACATCGCAACCATTCCTAATACAATTGTAACGATATTTGTTAATAAATATGTAGAAAACAATTCTTTAAAACGTTTGAATCCTACAAAAGCATCATCATCTGCTAACATCTGTGATTGATTTCTAACCATCTTTAGTGAACTTATAACATAACCATGAGCCACTGCTATAAAAGCAATGCTGATTATAAGATAAAGCAAGCGAGATAAAATATCTTCTCCTATATCAAATAAATTAGGTATTAACTCAAGTAAGACAAGCATTAAGAGAATACGCATATATTGAGCTCTATTGAGATTTTGAATTTGCCCGGCTCTTGCTTTTATTTTTTGTATATTCATTTTATCACTCCTCGTATTTCTAACATTATAGCATATCTGCTATTTAATGTCTAAACTTGTTTTAATAGCCTGATTAACCTTTTCCATGAATGATTCTGATAATATGCCTAAACGTTCATCTATTCTTTTTTTATCAATAGTACGAATTTGTTCTAAAAGAATGACTGATTTTTTCTCTAAAAAAGGTGTTTCAATAATAACATGTGTTGGTAAATCATTTTTGGTCATTCTTGAAGAAATGGGTGCCACGATAACAGTTGTAGAATATTTATTTCCTTTATTGTTTTGCAGTATCAAAACTGGTCTATATCCACCTTGCTCACTGCCTATTACTGGTGATAAATCTGCATAATATATTTCTCCCCTATTCATAATGTCCTCCTGTCATACAAATAGTATATGAAGAATTGCAAAAAATAGAACACAATGAATAATTATCTGTATATAAAAAAGACTTCGAAAAGTCTTTATTCATGTAAGTCGTTTTTAATACGTGTTGTTGATATTTCTGGTGTTCTTGGCAGATAAATAACTTCAACGCCTTGATCTTGTAAATAATCAAACTGTCCTTGCCAGTCATCTCCCATCACAAAAACATCAATATGATATTGTTGACAATCTTCTTTTTCTGATCCCAATTTTCTTCTGGAATAACTAAATCAACATACCTCATCGCTTCTAATAAAGATTTTCTTTCAGCATAACTAAAATAACAATCTTTATATTTTTGGAGTTTGACAAATTCATCTGTTGATAAAGCAACGATTAAATAATCTCCTAAAGCTTTCGCACGTCTTAATAAATTGATATGTCCATAATGCAAAAGATCAAATGTTCCATATGTAATCACTCTTTTCATTTTTACACCTCTTTTATTTTTCATTTCCATATTTTCATGAACAAGTTCCAAAATAGAAAATGGAATTTCAGATTTACTTCTACGTTGGAACAATCTTTGTACTGAAACTTTTGGATTCAATCCAAATTTAACAACATCATAAACTGCTCGAATAATAGGTAATTCCACATGATAGCGAACACTTAAAAGTTCAGCTGCATCTAAAGCATTAATCCCTTCTACAACCATCCCAACTTTTTGTATGGCTTCACTCACTTCATATCCCTGTCCAATAAATGTTCCACATTGATTATTACGACTATTTTTGCTGGTACAAGTAACAACCAAATCACCTAATCCTGCCAAGCCATAAAACGTGTGAATCGAACAACCCATGGCAATTCCTAAACGTGAAATCTCATGAATACCTCTTGTCACTAATGCTGCAATAGCATTATCACCATAACCCAAGCCATGTGAAATTCCGGCTGCCAATGCGATAATATTTTTCATAGAGCCACAAACTTCTACACCTTTAATATCTTGATTCGTATAAACACGCATATAAGGCGTTGTAAAAATATCTTGTACTCTTTTGGCGATATTTTCATTAGTTGAAGCCGATACAATTGTGGATGGTAACCCTATTGAAACTTCCTCAGCATGAGTTGGTCCTGATAAAGCAACAATATGTCCATACTCAAACTCCATTTGACTAGATATTTCAGAGTATATAATTTCTGACATTGTCATCAATGTCTTAGCTTCCATTCCTTTAGCGACATCTACAATAATGTGTTCTTTTTTCAAATAAGGTACAATTTTTTGAGTTGTTTGTCTTACAAATACAGAAGGAACAGCCATAACAATGACCTCAACATCATCCAATGTTTGAGATAAATCTAAAGAAAGTTCAATACTTTCAAAAATATGAACATCTTTCAATTTAGGATGTTTGTGATATTTTTGAATATATTCAATTTCTTCTGGAATTGCTGACCATGCTTTCACTTGGTGATTTTCACTTAACATATTTGCGAGAGCTATACCCCAAGTGCCTGTCCCAATGATTGCTACTTTACTCATTTTCATCATTCTCCATTCCACATAATTTTTCTACCAATTGTTTAACACGTAATGTACTTTTACCATCTTGAATATCAAAAAATCGATTTTTCATTGTTTTTAATATATGTGTATCTTGCCAGTTTGATTGAATGGCTTGAACAGCCTCTTTTTCACTATAACAAACTGGATACCCCAATTCTCTAATATCTACAAAAACACCTAAATCCTTTGAATATTGTTCTAAATCTGGGACATAGAAAAGAATTGGTTTTTCTAAAATCATAAAATCAAAAACAATAGACGAATAATCAGAAATCAAATAATCACTGATACAAAACAATTCATGAGTATCTTCATGATTCATATTGATAATTGAATCTCCATCCCCTAACATATAATTTCCCATTAAAGGATGAAATTTATAGATAAGGACATAGTCATGACCTAAACAATCCATTATTTTTTTGGCATCAAATTCAATAGCAGAAAAACCTTTATATATGTTTCCCCTAAATGTTGGTGCATATAAAATAACTTTCTTATTTTTCAAAGATGGATATTTGTGATACAATTCAAGCTTTTTCTTTTCTATCCATTCTTGGTCGAATAATTCATCTGTTCTTGGTAATCCAATAGGTAAAACATGATTAGCATCAACAGAAAAAGCTTGGTGATAAGGCTCTTTCCAAAATAATGACGTTGCTAAAACATAATCATAGTTACGAATTGGGTATTGTCTTTCAATGACATTTCCAAACTTTTTAATAGCACCACAGGCATGCCATACTTGAATGACTTGAACGCCTTCTCTTTTAAAGTGTGAAACAACATAGTTATTGTCATGTAAAAAGATAATTCTTGAAGTATAAACATAATATAATTGTTTCATACAATTTATAAAATATAAAAACTGTCCCCATAAATTCTTATGATAATGAATCAAACATAAACGTATATCATAATCTTCTTGAGGTAATTGTTGATAAATTTTTAAAAAGTCAGATACCAGGTGATCTGCTTCTAAAGAAATGAATGTTATTCTATTATTTTTTATCTTAAAAAAGAAATAAAAAAAGCTTCGATTTTTAAAACAATATTTAATATGATTTTCTGTAATCCCATATTCAATCTCCTATAACTTTATATCTATTTTAACATCTTTTGAATGATTAAAAAAGAACTTATTATGAATTCACATGATTTCCTATGACTCTTCTTAAAACATATGCTAAATAAAATAAACAATTCATATAAAATATCATAGCTACACTAGAAAATAAAAAGACAAGAAAAGTATAATTTCTTATCTCTTTAGTATATATTGGCTGATTATCAATTAAATTTTACATGAAATATTTTATAAGATTTCTGAATAAAAAGGATTCTCATACAATATCCTTATTCAAAAATTGTTATCAAAAACTTTTTATGAATAACCCATACATTTAACAAATACGAATAATTTTCTTTTTTCTTTCATAATAAATTATTCCAAGAAAACTTATAATACCTATACCACTTATAATAACTCCCTGTTTTAAATAAGGAGTAGAATAGACTAATTGAATCGTATGTTTACCTTTTTCTAATGGTAATCCCATGTACATTATATTTGCTCGATATAATTCAACTTCTTTGCCATTAACATATGCTTTCCAGCCATCACTATAAGGTATAGAAAAACAAAGAAATTTATTTTCCTCTGTATGAATAGTACCTGAAACGGTATTTACGCCCATCTCTACATTTTCTAAACAATTTTCTTTTAATTCTTTGACTTGATAATCAAACTGTTTCATTGGTAAAGTTTCTACACTCATATCTTTACAAATATAACTTCCTATAGTCTTAAACTCAATAGTTATCTCATTCCTATTCTCTCTTGAATATCCTAAATTCATTAAAAAATTTTCCGTTCCATTATAATATGTATGATATTTATTCTTCAGTATAATCGTATCCTTGATATTATGTGACGAAATACTTATTTTAGCTTGATTTACATATTTTTCTTTTTCGTTCTTATAAGGCAAAAATGATAAATCATGGAATAATAAATAAAGTTCACTTTCTACAACAGGATTAAAACGTATTGTTAATTTAGCATTCTTTTTTATAACATCAAAACCTTGCGTTGTTTTTCTAATACCATCACTATGTACAATTTGATAAGGAACTTGTTGATTAGCTAAAGACACTTGAGCATTATTTAACTGAAATGACTGAATATCATCATCAATATAGACACCTTGCATAAGCATCTGCTGTTTTTCTATAGCTGAAGCATTATTAAAATCTTTTTGTGAAATTTGTTGATTATATGTATAGCCTAATGGTAAATATAAATCACTTTGAAAAACAGAAAATTTCTCTGAATCATAAACTTTCTTATCAAAACCATAAGGTCTATACTGTTCTTGATTTTTTTCTGCAGCAAAATATTTTACAGATGCTAATGCATCTAAATAAGCACGATAGTTCACTCCTGTATATATTGAACTCAACGCATTTATATTTTGCATTTCCATAAAATAATCTGTAATATATCCACTTCCTAAACTATAAAAAAAGGATATAGATTTTTGTCTTTGCTGTAACGAAGTATTTGTTAAATAATATTTACCAAAATTCGTTTCATCATACCTATAAAAAGTAGAGTCATTAAGTTTCTTAATAACCTGAGCTCTTGTCTTTGTGAGATTTGAAAATCCCTTCTTCGCATCAACAAATTCCTTTATATAATTTAAATGTTGTGGTGAATATTTATAATAAGCATTAACAGAAACATTTGATATTAATAAAGCAATAATACAGATCAAAGATATACGATTTAAAGATAAACCTATTTTCTGATTAAACCATAATCTATTTCTAATAAGTAGTATAATGTATGTCATAATCAAAATAATAGCAGATATTATAAAATTAAAATTTCTTGTTTCCGAAAATAAACCGGCTATAAAAATATAGATGAAAACAAAAAGTCCTGTTAATATACATTCCTTCTTTTCCATTGTAAAAAGACGTTGAAACATAGAACAAGTAATCAAAGCAATCACAAATGAATATGCAAATTCCCATCTATTACTCACATAAGAAAAACCATTAAACACATATCCAGCATATGGTAAACATATAAATAACGTTGATATAATAAACCCTATTTTTAAAGAATAATTTCCTTTTCTTATAAAAAGTATAAATACACATAATAAACTTAAAGAATTATAACCAAATATCGTCCAATATTCAGCAAAATTGTATGAATTAAAATTTAAAAAACATGATAAATAGTAAGATAAACTATAAAAGCTATCAAAAGCTATTTTATACTCACTTCTTGCTGTTTGAAAGAAAAAATATATTACAGGCAACAAAATGAATGCTGACATACATAAAGCAATAACTCCATTCGTTACAAATTTAAAAAAATATTTTATACCAAGCTTAACTTTAAAATGATAAATAAATAAGAAACGTATCACAGCATATATAAACACCACTAAACATAACATATACAAAAAATAAAAATTACTAATTGCTGATATTGTCAATACAATTATAAACAATTTTGGAGATCGATTATGTAATATTCTTTCAGTTCCCAATAACAATAAAGGTAAATAAATCATTGGATTAATAAAATAAGGATGTCTTACACTTGCAAAAATTACATATCCACAAAAAATGTATGTTAATGCACCCACTAAAGTTGACTTACTATCTTTTTTTAATTGAAAACAATAATACGAAAAAGATAATCCTGATAGATATAAGCGTAAAACAACTAAAAAAGCATATAAATATTCAGTGTATTTTGAACTAACAAATACTGATAAAAGATTCAACGGATCACCCATTACATAATAATGTAAAGACGTCAAAATATCAGAACCATAGCCAATACTAAAGTCATATAAAGGAATATCAAACTGATGATTAACAAATAAATTGTATAAAATTGATCGAAGATACCTTCCAAAATACATTAAAGCATTATAGTGCTGAACTAATCCATCTTTTGTTGAGCCTTTCCAAATAAATGATTTCTCATTAAAAATAAATGATGCATAAAACAGAAAAATAGTTATAAAAAACAAAAGAGTAAACATTATAAAATATGCTTTGAATGGACGTTTTTCTTTATATTCATTCCATTTTAATAAATAATTACTCATCTTTAAAACTTTCCTTTTCTAATATATTTTTCACAATATAAACAGGCCTATGCTTACTTTCGGTATATGTTTTCGCTAAATATTGTCCTAACACGCCTATAAAAAACAATTGCAATCCTGAGAACAATAAAATAATAGTTGCTAAAGTTGGAAAACCAGCTACTGGATCACCAAAACACAGTGTCTTTATAACAATTATAGCTATAAAAATAAATGACACAAAGCATAGAATAATTCCAATGATAGAAGATATAACTAGTGGTGTCGTTGAAAAAGCTACAATACCATCTATAGCGTATCTAAATAGTTTCCAAAAAGACCATTTTGATTCTCCACTCGCTCTTTCTTCTACTGTATAAGGCATATAATATGTATTAAAACCAACCCACGAAAAAATTCCTTTAGAAAATCGACACTGTTCTGGTAATGAAAGAATTGCATCTACCATACACCTTTTTAAGGTTCTAAAATCACTCGCAGATCTAACAATTTCAATTTCTGTCATACGATTAATAAGTTTGTAAAAACAATCTTTAAAAAAAGTTAATATTTTTCCTTCTTTACGCACATTTTGATATGCGGCCACACAATCATAATCGGGATTATTTTCTAAAATTTTTAGCATGTCAATAATATATTTTGGATTTTGTTGTAAATCAGCATCTATGATACTAACAAAATCTCCTTTAGATTCTTTAAGTCCTGCTAACAATGCTGCTTCTTTACCAAAATTACGAGAAAAATCAACAATTCTCACATGTTCATTATCTTTCAAAAATAAACTTTTAAGCTTATTAAAGGTTTGATCTCTACTTCCATCGTTAATAAATAAAATTTCTAAATCAATGTTTTTTAGTTCTTTCATTACAGCATTATAAAATGGTACTACATTATTTTCTTCATTATAACATGGTACTATAACTGATAATTTCATGTACATCCTCCTCGCTATTTAAAGACTAAATATTTGCTTATGAGATAATTTGAAATAAGTACAATAATTTGTGTTTCTAATTTTCCTAGAAGTTCATCTTGTCCTATAATATTGACAAGTAAAAAAACTCCTCCAACTTCTATAATCATCGTTAATAACCTTGCTCCAATAAACTTTGAAGCTTCATTCAATAATTCTTTAAAATTACTACATTTTGCTTGAAATACAAATATTTTATTTGTAATATAGGCAAACAAAATAGCAATCATTACAGAAATAAAATTACTTATCGTTACATCAATATATAAAACCTTGCACATAAATGCAAACATCATTACATTAACTAATGTAGTGCATCCTCCAACAATAACATATCTTATAATTTCTGTTTTTTTACTCATACTTATTTTTTCTATTTTCTCTATCATGATTAGTTATTCTCCCATCTTGATGCTTTTATCCATTCTTCAAACGGAATCATTTGTTCCCAATATTTTTGAATAGCTTTTTTTGTGAAGTAAATTTATCAATCATCATATTTTTCATTTTTAATTTTTCACCACTATAGGTCGATTTCAACCCATCGGGCATCTTTGGATTTCCATAAAATTTACCATCATTACTATAAAACTTCCCAAAATAATAAAGTTTATCATAAATTTTTAAATTTATAGCTAATTTTTTTACTAGTTGATTTGTCATTTTATGGTGTATATGTCCATATTCTCCTTTAGGATTATGAGTAACAACTTGATCCCATTGCTTATATTTTAAAAGAGTTTCAATATCTTTACTCATTCCTTTTTGAACATAATTCCAATCATCTTTGACTTTTTTACTTTTTAAATCAGGATAATTAAGAATAATGAAATGAGTATGACTTATTGATAGAGCATTTGTTAATTCCTTAACTCTTTGATTGTTATATCCATTTGTTAATACAACAACAAACCATCCTCCATCTAAAAGATGTCCTCCACCCCATAACGTTTCATCATCAGGATGAGCTACAATCATAAGTTTATGAGATTCGTTAATGCCAGCCTGAGATAAATCAGAAAGATTAATCAGCCCATTGTCACATTTTACAATCAATTGGCATCTATATGTTTTGTTACCTACTCTCCATTTAATAACAGTATAACCTGGCCTTTTTGCATATAATAAACCTTCTGGTGACACACTTGCTATATCATTATTTTCTGACTCATAAATTATATCTTTATTTTTTTCTATATGACTATAAGATAGCTGATAACCTTTATGAGTTTCTATTTTTAATTCGTCATTATGACGACAATATAATGTTTCATCAACTTTAGGCTTTTCAATTGATTTTAGCTTAACTTCTTTACTAACAGATGTCTTATTAACAGAAATTTTTATTGTGGCTTCTCCAATTCCTTTAACTTCAATATTTCCCTGATTATTTACCTCAAAAATATCAGAATTAGAGGAAACTATATGTATATCCTTTTGAGTTGCTCCTTCAGGTAAAATATTAAATTTTAAAGAAAATTTCATACCTGGATATAAATCATATTGCGGTACATCTTTTAATTGAATATCTTGTATTTTAATAAAAGGAAAAATATGAACATAACAATCCACTTTTTGATTTGTCCCTTCTACCTGAACACTTATATGTGTCGTACCAGCTTTTAATGCCTTATAATTTCCTTGATTATCTATTTGAAGTATTTCGTTATCATCAACCGTATATTTTAAATTATCTATAAATTGATTATCTGATAATTCTACATCCAACTTTCCAACATCTTGCTCATACAAATCTAAATTTGTGGATTTCAATTCTATCTTAAGATGATTCAAAGAAAAAAACGATTAACACTTTTAAATAGAACAAAAATACAACATATGACACTCAAAACAATAAAGAAGGTAATCAATATATTTTTTATCTTTAATTTTGAAAAATTCTTTATCATAATAACTCTCCTTAAAACACTTCCAAAGTAAGTATACACAGAAGATTTGTAAAATTTGTGTACAAATTAAAAATTCTAATATTCTTTGAGAATAAAAAAAGATACGCTCTTTTTAAGAAAAATGTTGCTAAAATGACTATTCTGCAAAGATACCATAACGATATTCATAATATACTTCTTTAAAAGATATGGGCATTAGTATTGCCAAGACAAATTCATTCTTAAATGCTGATGTCTTTTGTACTTATGAGAAATCAATAACTTTTTTCACTAATAATAATGATTAGAGAAACAACGTTTTAATATTAAAAAAACGGCGTTAAAATTAATTTGTTATATTTTCAACAATAAATTTATTAAAAAGAGCGAAAAGATAAGAATAGTTCATTTATTCTTATCCATCGCATTTAGATTTATTTATAAACATTCTTTAAATACAATATCAATGACTTTCTTCGCACAGTCACCTGTTTGCCATGCACTAAATCTTTGATTAAAAGTTTCTAAATGAGAATAATCATAGACTTGATTTTTAATATCTAATAATAAATTTGATTCATCTTCATAAATCTTACCAGGCAATTCAGTATATATATCTAAATAAAAACCTCTCAATTCACCTTTATACTGTTCTAAATCATACATATAAAAATAAATTGGTCTATTTAAAACTGCATAATCAAAGAATACACTAGAGTAATCAGTAATTAAAATATCACTTAAAACATATAATTCATTAATTTCTGCTTCAGCTTTCATAGAATATAAAAAACCTGTTAAAGAATCATCATTCTCATATTTATTAATAATCAAATAATGTGGTTTAAAAACAACAATATAGTCATCTCCAAGTATTTCTTTCCATTTATGGAAATCTGCTTCTAATTCAAAAGTATAGCCAGAAGCCACGTATGAGTTATCACGCCATGTTGGAGCGTATAAAACAATTTTTTTATCTAATGGTAAATTGTATTTTAATTTTAGATTTCTAATATCATCTTCAGTTGCGTTCGTAATAAAATCATTTCTTGGATAACCTGTTTCAATTAAACGTTTGCGATTAATTCTAAATGACGTTTGAAAGACTTCTGTACAAAAAGCATTAGGAGAAATCATATAATTGTATCTTTCAACATCTATATCATATGATCTTGTCATTTGTTCAAATGACACACCTGATCTATAAAATGTAGCATCTTCCGGTGCAATTATATCGTGTGCTAATCTTTTTAAAGGTGTCCCATGCCAAGTTTGTAAATAAACTTGATTTTCTTTTTTACATATATATGTAGGCATTTTACAATTAATAATCCAATACTTTGCTTTAGACATATAATAAAAGTAAGGTAAACTAAAATATTCTTTAATTTCTGCCCCATCAATCTGTATATCTTTCTTTTTATGATTTTTAATAAACCAAATAAATCTATAATCCTTAAATCTTTCATCCTTTTTCATTTGTTCATAAATAGCTCTTGGATTATCAGAATATCCTCTACCATGAAAAGATATAAATATAACTAATTTATCATCAATAGAAATAAATCTATAAGTCAATTTATATAATATTCTAATAATCTTTCCTGCTAATTTTTTTATTTTCCTTAAAATAAACATTATCTCACCTCATTTATGATGTACTTTTAAATCATTTATATACTTATAGTACTTTTTAAACTAATTTCTTTTTTCCTAAAACGAATGAAAAATATCGGTTAACAATCTCACATACAATAACCATTCCAATACACACAGTAAACAAAGCAATAAACATCTTTATAGTATCATAACATATTAAAGGAATATTTTGTATAATTAGTATCTCTACAATTTTATCAGCTATAGGGATAAATATAGGACTATGAAAAGCATAAAATAAAAGGCTATTCTTACCAACATATTGAATCGGTTTAAAATTTTGAATAAATTTAGAAAAAATAATAATCATATAAATACCACTAATAGCAGAGCTCAAAAATAAAATTGGGTTACCTAAATCCTGATAAAACAAATCGACTCGTGATACATAATTCAAATTCACCATACCTGCCATATAATTTATACAAGTACAAATTATCAAACAAGGTATATTAAAAAAATTTTTGATTATATCATAATATTGCCTAGAGAAAAACCTAACCCAACAAAAAAAGAAGCCATAGGAATTGTATCACTTACTAAAATCCAACCTGGTTCATAGATACTAGATATATATATCCCTAACAAAAACAACATAGCTAAAAACATTAATATTATTTTTTTGTTTTTTAGCCTACTCAATAAATATATTATTATTTGCGCAAAAAATAAACTTATAATAAACCATAAAGTTAAATAATATGGTGTACTTTTAGCACATATAAAAATCCCTAAAATTTTTTGAAAAGAATGGTAATCTAAATTGAGTACAGATTGATAGATACATTCTACAAAAATCCATGTAATTATTGATAACCATAAATAAGGTAGCAAAATCCTTTTTATCTTGAGTTTTAAAAAATCTAGTAATTTAGGAAAATTACAATTCAGTACAAAACCTGATAAAAAAAGAATAACGGAATATGAAATGTATATAACCATGCCTTGATTCCTGGTGGTGTATAAGAAAGATGTCCTATAATCACTAACAACGTTGCTATCCCTTTTGCGATATCAATATATTTTATTCTTTGATGACTCATAATTCCTCCATAATTGGTTAAAAATATATCTTAAAATATGGAAAAACAGAAGTACTATAAATGTACTTCTATTTTTCAAAAACTTTTTTAAATATCTGTTCAGAAGCAGTCCCTTTTTCATATTCATTGAATGTTTTTCTAAACTTCTGTAAAGCATTATCATATTTCTTTGAAACATTCTCAATATCCAAGATAGCTTGTTTTAATTCTTCATAATTTTCTATCAATGGACCAGGAGCTTCTTTTTCAAAATCAAAGTTAAATCCTCTCAAATAATCACGATACTCTTTTAAATCATATGTATAAAATAATATTGGTCTATTTAATATAGTATAATCAAACATAACCGATGAATAATCAGTAATTACTATATCAGATACTAAATATAATTCCTCAACACTTTCATATGTAGAAAAATTATAAACAAAATCATTTAAGATAGTTTCATCAAATCCTTTATAGGCAAAAGGATGTATTCTTAATATAAGAATATACTTATCACCTAAAGCTTTTTTCATATCTTCAATATTCATATGCATATCAAAAAAATTTCGTTTTCGCCATGTTGGTGCATACATTAAAACTTTTTTATCTAGAGGTATTCCCATTTTTTCTTTAATCTTATTAATATCATTTAAGTTATTCTTTTCAAATAAAATATCATTTCTTGGGTACCCCGTACGTAAAAATTCTTTATTATACGCATAACAACTTGATGTAATTTGTGAAGCTCTATGACTTTGAACTACTAAATAATCCCATCTAGCACGTCTACGTAAAAATCTCTCTCTATCTTGAGGATCATCTAACTCACCTGGAACATCCAACCCAAGTGTTTTTAAAGGTGTTCCATGCATAGTTTGAATCTCTATTTGACCTTTTCTTTTTACATATTCATCATGGAAGTTAACATTATTTACAAAATACTTTCCAACTGATAAATAATAATAATACTGTAATGATTTTCTACGAACTCTTTTTGCATTTCCATGAATAGGAATATAGTTATCATTTAAGAACCAAATACACCTATATTTAGGATAGTGCTTATTTATATACTCATATAAATATTTTGGATTACAATGATACTTGGCACCCCACCATCCTTCAAATATAATTGTTTTTTTATTAAGTGGCAATAGTCTTAATAAAGGATAGATGTATTTCTTCAATATTCTTCTCTTTTTTCTCGTATTTTCATATGCTTTCCATTCATGGTCCACTTTTAAATTTATTTCATTATTACTAAAAGAGAAATATAATATTCTATCAAATATCTTATATTTATATACATTATCTTTCAATAATACTTTCAACGGATAAACATTCTTAAATTTATTGTGAAGAGTAAAAGTATATTCACCATTAGCCAATTGTGATATAAAAGCAGAATCATCTAATTGTATTAAAAATTTTGCCTTAAATTTATCATATTCTTTAGGTTCGATATATATATCATAATTATATTTTTTATTAGACAGAACTAAACTTGGTATTTCATCAAATAAGTAATTAGAATATTGAAGATCAAAAATTATCTTATTGTTCTGAAATTGAATGTCGTCAACTAAAATTTGTGAGACGTACTTTTTAATTTGTAAATTTCCATTCAAGCCATTTTCAATAAAATATATATTATTTTCATCTTTGAATTGTTGTGATTGACATTTTATAGATATAAACTTTGAATCTGCTAAAACATCGTACGTTCCACAATCCAAATCTTTAAGAGGTATCATACTATTACACTCTATATTCAAATAATTATGATATAAATTTAGAGACTGAATATTTTCAAAAACAACATTTCCTTTTTCAATATTATATTTATCAACGTATAATATATTCTCTTCTTTTTGTATCTGTAAATTCCCATTATTCATCAAATGAGTTTTTATTATGCTACAATCCAATCCATAATGTTGTATTAAATTCATACTCTCTGAATCGGACTTGCCTAAAAGAAATGTTTGATTGATAATCCCATTAGTATAATTTATTTGAATAAAGCAACTTTCTTTCAATAAATCAATAACTTTTTCATTATTTAAATCTATCATAATTTCATATGCACAATGAGAGTAATCATATTTAACAACTCTTATTGGTTTCCTGCAAAAACGGTATCCTCTTTTATTTGTCAAATCTTTAGATGACTTTCTAATGATATTTAAAGGTATTTTTTGATTCCTTTTTTTATTATATAAATATGCTTTAGCTTCGAAATCATCCTGTTTTTTTAATCTTGATATATAAAAAACACATTGGATTTTAAGGGTATTTTGAGAAAATTCAATCTTTCTAACAGCTTCAACAGGTGGATAAAATTCTAATTCCTTTGTCATATTTTTCAAATCATCAGGAATATCTTTCATTGGAAAATTTCCAATATATGAGTTTTGTTTTTTGTGAATTGATAATGATTTAAATGTAGTCTTTTGATATTCCAATAAATCTAATAATCTATCTATCTTATTTTTATTAATGTAATAGTATTTCATTTTATCAATACTTCTTAACATTTGAAAAGCATCAGGATTTATAGAGTCTAAGTACCTTTGAATTTCTTTAGTAGCAATTTTTCTATATTCATCACTTGCATCTGGAAACTGGTTTACATATAATTTCAAATCGACATCAAGCCATTTATAATCTTTCATTAATAAAGCAGTTCTATCTGTTACATTTTTATCATAAAAGCTATTAACCATATCCATGATTTTAATACGATCAGTAAAATTTTTCACTTCTGTTCTATTCTGAGTAATAGATTTACTAACTCCATCTCTTGTTCTCCATAAATAACATATATCTGTTATAATACCTACTGAATTAGCCTTAAAATGCGCAGGTATAGTTACCGGAATATCTTCGTAAAGAATTTTTTCAGGAAACTGAAAATTATTTTTTTATAGAAACTTGTTTTAAAAAGTTTATTCCAAGAAGTGGTATCATACACCAATTCAGGCTTCTCAAGTATGTGTGTATGTTCATAAGCATCATCAAAAACCTTTTTATGAAGTCCTGAATCCCAAACTTTTGTCGAATTAAATCTTTTAACATTTCCTATAATCATATCATTTCCTGTTTTGATTGCTAAATTGTACATTTTTTCATAAGCATATTCAGGAACAACATCATCTGAATCTAAAAAAATTAAATATTCTCCCTTAACATAAGGAATAGCATAATTTCTTGCATTTCCCAAACCGCCATTTTCTTTATAAAAATAATGGAAATTAGAATATTTTTCTTCAAATCTTTTAGCTATAAAAGCAGAATGATCTGTAGAACCATCATCTATCATTAATACTTCTATGCCTTCTAATGTTTGTTTTACCAATGACATTAAACATTCTTCTAAATATTCCTCTACATTATAAATTGGAACTATAACAGAAACTTTTATATTACTCATTTTCATGACCTCCAAATATAGATTATTTCAAATCACTTCAACTTCAACTCATGTTTAATCTGCGTTGTAGAAATATCAGGTGTTCTTGGTAAATAAACAACTTCACAATAATCGTTAAGATAATCAAACTTTCCTGTCCAATCATCCCCCATGACAAATACATCAATATCATGATTTTTTATATCATCTATTTTTTGATCCCAAGAATTTTCAGGAATGACTTCATCAACATATTTAATGGCTTCTACAATTTGCATTCTTTCTGTATCAGGAATCGCACATTTTTTCCCTTTAATAGCATTAAAAGCATCACTTGATACAGCCACAACAAGATAATCTCCTAATGCTTTTGCACGTTTTAAAATATTAAGATGACCAACATGAAATAAATCAAATGTTCCATATGTAATAACTTTCTTCATTTTAGATATACCTCTTTTCTATCCAAATATTCTATCAAAAAAACCTTTTCTTTTTGTATGAGGAATGATTCTTTTATTAAATTTCTCATCACGTTCTTTTTTCTTATCAGCATTACTTAATGAATTATAATAATCAACATATTCTGCATAATGATCACATACTTCATCAATATCTCCATATTCTTTTAACATTCCACCCTCAATCCACATCGCTGTATCACAAAAATCTCTCACTTGTGGCAAAGAGTGTGAAATAAAAACAATTGTTTTTCCCTGTGCTTTTAATTCTTTCATTTTATTAATACATTTTTGTGCAAAACCTTTATCACCTACTGATAAAGCTTCATCAACAATTAAAATATCAGGATCTAGACATAAATTAATAGAAAATCCCAATCTTGATTTCATACCACTAGAATATTTTTTAACTGGTTGGTATAAGAAATCTCCAATTTCTGCAAACTCAATAACTCCTGCTGTAATTTCTTGTATTCTCTTTTTACTTAAACCTAATAAAGCACCTTTTAATTCAATGTTTTCTAAACCCGTTAACTGTTGATTTAAACCAGTATTAATCGCTATTAATGCCTGTTCTCCATTAACAATCATTTCTCCTTCATCAACTTCGCTAATACCTGCCAAAATGACTGACATTGTTGATTTTCCAGATCCATTCGTTCCTAAAATTCCTACGACTTCACCTTTAGGAATTTTAAAATTAATATCTTTTAAGGCATAAAATCTTTTATCGTTTGAATTCTTTTTATTTTTTGATTTTAAACTGTATATTTTAGAAACATGTTTAAATTCTATTGCATATTCTTTTTCCATGATTTACCTCTCTTAAATCAAATCAATAAACTTATGTTTAAATTTATACATCATATAACTTCCAAAAACAAACAATATCAATGTAATGACCCAAAAAGCAATCATTGAATGAGAATAAAATAAAATTCCTTTATGATAAAAGAAACAATCTCTATATCCTTGTACAACATAATAAATAGGATTGGCTTTCATAACTAATCCAACAATTTTTGGCATATGTGTTAATTGTTTAATATCCCATAAAATGGGTGTTAAATATAATAATAAACGCATACACGCTAAAACGAGTTTTCTTGTATCTCTTGCTAACATATTTAAAACTGATGTTGTCATTGATAATGAAATTGAAAAAATAATAGCACATAGTGCATAATAGATTAAACCTATCCAATGCCATGTTGGATAAATGCCACCAAATAAAAAGATAATAAGTAAAATAACCATCAAACAAAAATGATTAAATAATTCTTTTAATACAACAGTAGCAGGTAAAATACTTACTGGAAATTTCATTTTTGTAATGACATTGACTTTTGAAAAAACAGCATTACAACCATTCGTAATACATGGTGAAATAAAAAACCAGACAACCATTCCACCCATCATCCAAAAAATATAAGGAACTGTAACTCCATAGGAAGTTACTGCTTTTTTTCAAAAACAATACCAAATGCAAACCAATATGTTAAGACTTGAATTAATGGATGTGCAAAATTCCAAAACAGTCCTAATTTAGAATCTCTCATATCACCAAGAAGTTCATATTTAGAGATAGAATAAATTCTAAATAAGTTATGAAAATTCTCTTGTAACACATATTTTATACTCTTAAACATAGCTATCCTCCTCAAAGATGATATAACTCTTTACTGTTATACACGAAAAAAAGAAAAATGCAACTTCATTAAGCATTTTCCCCTTATATTTATGCCCAATATAGCATCTTTATTTACTTATTCATCCAAGACTCATCATGAGGATCTTTTTTCCAAGCTTTTAATTTTTCTAAATCAGCTGCTTCAATATATTCATGATCAACAGCCACTTGAATTAAAGTATCATAATTTGTTAATGTATGAAAACTACATTCTTTAGTACCAAAGTTTTTCAATGCATCTTCTAATCCATATGTAAAGATAGCAACCATACCTAAAACTTCACATCCTGCTTCTCTTAAAGCATCAACACATTCTAAAGATGAACCACCTGTTGAAATCAAATCTTCCACAACAACAACTTTCATTCCTGGTTTGACTAATCCTTCAATACGATTATTTCTACCATGAGATTTAGCTCCACCACGAACATAACCCATTGGTAAATCCAAAATATCAGCTGCTAAAGCAGCATGAGCAATTCCAGCTGTGGCAGTCCCCATTAAACATTCACATGTTGGATAGTTTTCTTTAACTAACTGTGCTAATCCTTGTTCAATATCTTTTCTCACTTCAGGGTATGATAATGTTAAACGATTATCACAATAAATAGGTGATTTAATACCTGATGCCCAAGTAAATGGTTCATTTGGTCTTAAAAAGACTGCTTTAATACTTAATAAATCTTTTGCGATTGTTTTTTCCATGTTCTTACTCTCCTTGAAATTGTTTATAGACTTCTTTATATGTTGCAACTGGATCATCAGCATTTGTGATTGTTCTTCCGACAACAATATAACTTGATGTTAATTCTTTAGCCATAGCTGGTGTTGTCACACGTTTTTGATCATTGACACTATCACTTGCTAAACGAATTCCTGGTGTCACTGTTAAAAAGTCCATTCCTAAATTTTCATGAATAATTTTTGATTCTAATGGTGAACAGACAACACCATCTAAACCAGCTTCTTTAGCATTTTGTGCCCATTTTAAAACAACGTTTTCTAATGGTTCATGAATTAATAACTCATCATCTAAAACTTTTTGATCTAATGATGTTAAACATGTCACAGCAATACATAAAGGACGTTTTCCACCTTGTGCACCTTCATTTAATCCTTCAATAGCTGCTTTCATCATAGCAATACTTCCAGATGCATGAACATTAACCATATCAACATCTAATTTTGCTAATTGTTTCATAGCACTTTTTACAGTATTAGGAATATCATGTAATTTCAAATCAAGAAATATTTTGTGTCCCTTTTCTTTAATCATTTTAATCATTTCTATTCCTTCACCATAAAATAATTCCATTCCTATTTTGACATACAATTTTTCATTTTCAAACTTATCTAGGAAATCTTTTACATCCTGTTTTGTTTGAAAATCTAAAGCAATACAAATTCTACTTTCGCTCATAACCTTCCTCCAAGACATATTTTTATATATTATAGCACAAATTATTAAAAATCTATAAACAAATTCACATTTGTTTACAATTCAGCTCATTTCATAAAATTTTGCTGATATTTTTTATAAATTTCCTCATAATCTTGATATTCAGGATTGTGACGATCATCTTCCAACGTATAATACTCTTTTAAATACTCTCCGATATATTTTGTCATCTTTTGAGCACCATAATAATTCAAATGATTCCCACCATCACGTGAGTCAGTCAACCAGCTAAAACCAGTATTATACTGTGAAACATTAAAATCCAAATAAGAAATCTGATATTCTTGCGCTATATCTTTAACGGTATTATATTTTGCCCAGTTCCAAGAAGATTGAGATGGAAATTGCACAAATAGAACTTGACAATCATTTTGTTTAGCTAGTGATATAATTTGTGGTAAATATTCTTTGGTAAGTGAGGGTAACTTTTCTCGTTTATTCGTTTTTTTCATATAATCAAAGCCACCACGATATTTTTTAATTTCACGATTGTCATAAAATCCTAGATAATTAATACGATGCGTAGAATTTTCTTCTTTGATGAATTTTTCAGTTTTTATTTTATCCCATTGTTTACTTCCTCGATATAATGGATAACAACAACTTAATGCTGTATATTCATAACCATCATATTCAAGAGCCTCTCTTTCTTCAAAAACTGGTCAACTTCTATCAGCAAGCATTTTGGTTTTTGAACCATCAAAGCATACTTTAACATATAATAAGATAATTTCATATTTTGCATGGGAGCAGAAATATTAAAAGCTGTGATACCATAATCATGCCACAATTGCATGGGATTGAGTCCACTATATAAGTCACTATTACCAATGGAAAGCAATGAAAGCTTTCGTCTTTGATCTTGTATAATTGGTTTTTGTTCAGATTGATTATTTTCTTGAATTGGTGATTCTTCAATTTTAAAAGCTACTTTATTTTTTGGACGATTAAAATAAAATAAACCACCTATACATAAAGCCACAATCATTGTATGCGTAAAAATTTTATGTTTTTTTATTTTCATATATATACCTGCACTTTCACTATTTTTCTATCAAACATTTTGCCATAATCATGTGTAAAACCTATGAAAAAAGTCATTTTCGGTATAAAACCATAAGTTTTTTTGCAATTATTGGAATTAATGTTATAATAAACAAAGAAATATTCGAAAGTGGGGTCTATCAATGTCACGTTCAATTGTTAAACAGGCATCCATACTTGCTGTGGCAGGCATATTAGTCAGAATTATTGGTGCTTTATATAAAAGTCCATTAACAGCTTTAATTACAGCTGAAGGGATTGGATATTATTCAATGGCATATAATATTTATGCTTTGATTTTACTTTTGTCTTCATATAGTATTCCAACAGCGATTTCAAAACTGATTGCTGAAAAACTAGCCATTCATCAATATAATAATGTTCAAAAAATTCTAAAATGTTCATTTATCTATATTTGTATTATAGGTGGAAGTGCTTCTCTTATTGCTTATATTCTAGCACCATACTTGGTAACTGGACATGCTGTATTACCTTTAAGAATCCTTTGTCCAACCATCTTTTTATCAGGCTTGTTAGGTGTATTTAGAGGTTATTTCCAGGCTCATCAGACAACTTTTTATACTTCTGTATCACAAATCGTTGAACAAATCTTCAATGCTATTGTTGCAATTGGATGTGCTTATTTGTTTGTTCGTCCTTTAATGGAAACTGGTGGTAGTGAAATGGCTGCCGCTGGTGCTGCTGGTGGTGCTGTTGGACCAGGTGTTGGTGTTCTAGTTGGTTTGATTTTTATGGCGATTATGTATTTAAAGAATCACAATCATTTAATTATTAAAGACACACCGGATGATTATGAAGATTCTTATCAAGATATCTTTAAAATGATTATGCATATCGTTACCCCAATTATCTTTGCTACATGTGTTTATAATTTGATTACTGTTGTTGATCAATATATTTATTCTTTCATTATTGGAACTGATCCTCATGCTGCTGCGATGTATGGCGTTTATTCAGGACAATATATTGTTTTACAAAATGTACCAGTAGCTTTAGCCTCAGCAATGTCCACAGCTTCTATTCCAGCCATTTCTTCATCATGGTCATTAAAAAATTATCGTGAAACAAGAGAACATATTCGTTCAGGTATTCGTGTGACAATGATGCTTTTAATTCCTGCATCTGTTGGAATGAGTGTCTTAGCCCATCCTATCATTGGTATTCTTTTCCCACAAGAAGAAACTGTTGCTGTTTCAACAATGATGTTAGCTTTAGGAACACCTGGTATTGTGTTCTTTGGTTTATCAACTTTAACAAACGGTATTTTACAAGCCTTAGGTAAAGTCAATGCGCCTTTAAAAAATGCTGCAATTGCTTTGATTTATCATATTGTGATTGCTATTGTTTTATTGAAGTTTACACCATTAGGATTGTATTCTTTAATGATTGCTAACTGTTTCTATGGTTTACAAGTTTGTTATTTAAATCAAAAAATGTTACGCAAAATGACTAAGTATAGACAAGAAATCAAGAAAACTTATCTCATTCCTATTATTTCTTCTCTATTAATGGGAATTGTTGTGGCTATTGTTTATTACGGCATCTTTGCTTTAACAAGAAAAGTTTTCATTCCGTTAGTTCTCGCTGTTATTGTGGGAGTCATTATATACTTTGTGATTATCTTCTATTTCTATTCAGATCATCCTGAGGAACTCTCTTCTATTCCATATGCCAGCAGGATTATTTACAAGTTTAAAAAACGTTAATAAAAGCTATTGGTGATATACTTCAATATATTATCAATAGCTTTTATAATCACGAAAAAAGTATTATTTTTAATATAAAACGTATAAAATTGTGAATTTTTCACAAAAATATTGATATAGATTTTATCAATGGTATAATAATTATAGGAGATGATGACAATGCTTATACAATTCATGTTAAAAAATATTTTATCTTTTAAAGAGGAAACAGTCTTTGATATGACAGCAATTCATGCTTATAAAGAATATCCTTGCAATTTAATTCAAACAAAAAATCATGAAAATCTAGTAAAAGTCGCTTCTATTTATGGGGCTAATGCTAGTGGTAAATCCAACTTATACTATGCTATGAAGTATTTTCAAAATATCGTTAAGGAATCATTCAATAATACAAACGATAATGATCATACTGTCTTAGAAAAATATTATAATCCCTTTTCTTTTGAAGAAAAAATGGAAAATTCTGAATTTGAAATCATTTTATTATTAAATAATGACGAATATAAATATGGATTTGAATACAATTCTCATCATATTGTTATGGAATGGTTATATCGTAAAAATTTAACAACAAATAGAACAATAACACTTTTAGAAAGATCAACCAAAAATATTGACTTTGGTGCTTCCATTAGAAAAGAATGTGATTTATATAAAGATCAAATTCCCCAAGACACTCTTGTCCTGTCATTTTTTAATAGATTAAATCTAACAAACAATCAATTTAAAATTGTATATTCTGGTATCATGGATATTTTGATTGTTCCTAGCGACTTTTGTGAAGATACACAATTATTAGAAAAACTTCTCCCTAAAATAATCGATTCAAATAAAGATGAATTAATTGAATATTTGACTGCAATTGATACAGGTATTAAAGATATTGACTATATTGATACTCAAAACAATATTATCTTTATCACATCCCATCAAGGAAAAGACCAAAAAAATATCCATTAAATCTATACAATGAATCACAAGGAACAATAAAAAGTATTCTTTTATTTATTTATGCAAAAATTACATTCACTTCTCACAAAACGCTATTCATTGATGAACTCAATGTCAAATTACATCCATTAATGTTAAAATTCTTTATTGACTTATTTTATAATGAAGAATCTCAAGCTCAACTTATTTATACAACACATGATACAACATTAATGGATAAAAGATTTTTTAGACGTGATCAAATTTGGTTTGTACAAAAAGATGAATATGGCTATTCACAATTATCATCATTAGCTGATTTCAAAGTGAGATCAGATGCATCATTTGAAAAGGATTATCTCGCTGGTGTATATGGAGGCATTCCAACTTTTGAAGAATTTGATATGGAAGTTGGTGAATAAATATGGGTTCTGACGATTTATTTAAAAAAGAAGACAAGAACGAAAGAAAAGAAAACATGATTATAAACAACCTAAAATCAATTCTTTGTTAATTGTCACTGAAGGTGAATGCACTGAACCACTATATTTCAAAGGACTGAAAAAGCAAATCGAAAAGAAAATAGGTGGACATGTAGATATTGTAGAAGCACCTCTTATTAATATTTGTGGGAGTGGGAGTTCAACAGAAAAACTTATAGATATTGCTGATCAAATCATCAAAAATGCTAAACTCATTTATCAAAACATATGGCTTGTCTTTGATAAAGATGATTTTCATGATTTTGATCAAGCAATTTATAAAGGTAAAAACAAAGGCTATAACATAGCATGGAGCAATCAGTCATTTGAATATTGGCTATATCTTCATTTTCAATATAGTGATTCTGCACTTCATAGAGATATTTGGACCAATAAGTTAGATGAAATTTTTAAAGAATATCATTTGGGTAATTGCACTTATAGAAAAAATGAAGAAAACATATATGATCTTGTCAATACTTTTGACGGTGTCAACAATGCTATCAAAAATGCCAAAAGACGAATGGCTTCATTTCGTGAAGGTATTGACAAACCATCTGAATATGATCCAGGTACAAAAGTCCATGAACTTGTCCAAGAATTAAAAAATATTTAGATGAGTCATAGAAAACAATTTCTATTATATCAAACAGGCTTATTGCCTGTTTGATTTTTTATCATTATCATCATTGCAATAAATTGATTCTTCTCTATAAAACTTTATTAACGAACTCACGACTAACTTGCGACTAACTTGCGACTTTATAATATGATAACTTAGTATTGCCTAAAAATAGAACTGTAATTTTATCATCAAACTTTTACATATCTTTGATTTTTACTATTTGGTTTATCTGGAATTGTCATATAAACAAGATTTCGTTCAATTGCCGGTTGCAAGTAATTTCTCCTAAACCCTTCTCTTGATTTCAATCCCAGCTTTTCCATTAATGCTTTACTCGTATATGGAACATCATATTCCATTACAGAAAGCAACATTTTAATTGATTCAGGCAAATATTCATTTTCATCATGAAACTGAATAGCAATATCATCTAAAATTTTATCAATTTGTGACAACATAAATTCAATAAAAATCGTTGATTCTCTTGCCTCATGGCACTTTGCAATGGCATCATAGTAGTCTTCCTGAAATTTTTCAATCTGACTTTCAATAGGAATATATTCAAATATGGGTTTCCACGGAGAAAGAATAGCCGTATGCCACAATCTTGCCATTCGTCCATTACCATCTTCTCCTTTACGAAAATCACCCGAATCTTCTACAACATATTTTGTCATAATCTCATGAAACATTTTTAAATGCTCAATGTTGTAAGGATCAATTTCTAAAATGCGTTCATAAGCTTTATAAGCATTTTTAACTTCTTGTATTTCTTTTTGTTCACCTAATACAATTTTGCCCTTAATAACATCTCTCACTTGATTAAAAGAAAGCGAATTTGCTTCAATTTTCAAAGATGAACGAATCGATCTTATGCGATTATTTTTTCTCAAATGTGGTTTCAATTTCAAATGATTGATAGCTGTTATACGTCCAATTTTTTCGCTAATAGATGATACATATAAAAGTATCTCATTTGACAACGTAAAAGATGGTTTATATTCACTCATAGAATCGCCTCCATCTTGCGTATTTTCTTCCTCAATTATACATATAAAATTCAACTTTTACATATATGAATAAAATAATGATTTATATAAAAAAGAAGAAACCTGATACATTCACCAGAATATCTTCTCATGATTTTGATTATTTTATTTTGGCTATTCACCAACAGCACACATAATTTCACCTGTTACAGTGACTTCATCTTCAACTTTTGCTTGAACAGATGCAAAGTAAATACCACCTTTTTCCTTAGTTAAAGTGACAGTCATTGTTAAGACATCACCAGGAATCACTTGTCTTTTAAAACGTGCTTTATTAATTCCTGCAAAGAATCCAATTTTACCTTTGTTTTCTTCTTTAGAAAGCAACAATACACATCCTGTTTGAGCCAATGCTTCAATAATTAAAACACCAGGCATCACGTGTTTTTCAGGGAAATGCCCTAAAAACTGCATTTCGTTTGCTGTGACACATTTTTTCCCAACAATTGTTTTTCCATCTTCACTAATGCTTTCAATACAATCAACAAGTAAAAATGGATAACGATGGGGAATAATTTTTTGAATATCATTAGAATTATATAACATCTTTAATCCTCCCATTTTTTAAAGATTAATGAAGCATTATGTCCACCAAATCCTAAAGAGTTATTCATTGCATAATGAATATCTTGTTGTCTACCTTCATTAGCGACAATATCCAAATCACAATCTTCATCTTTATTTTGATAATGAATCGTTGCTGGAATATATCCATCCTGTAAAGCTTTGACACAAATCACTGATTCTAAAGCACCACTGGCACCTAATAAATGTCCTGTATATGATTTTGTTGAAGACATTGCAAGATGATATGCATCTTCACCAAAAGCATATTTGACAGCAGTTGTTTCTGTTTTATCATTTAATGGTGTAGAAGTTCCATGCGCATTAATATAATCAATATCAGATGGTTGTAAAGAGGCATCATTTAAAGCTTGTTTTATCGCTTCGCCACCACCTGTTCCATCAGCTAATGGAGCTGTAATATGATACGCATCACAAGTTGCTCCATAACCTACAACTTCACCATAGATTGTTGCATTTCTATCTAATGCATGTTGTAATTCTTCTAACACAAGAACAGCAGCCCCTTCACCCATGACAAAACCACTACGATCTTTATCAAATGGAATAGAAGCACGTTCTTTATCATCACCTGTGTGTAATGCTTTCATTGAAGCAAATCCAGCTACAGATAATGGTGTAATCGAAGCTTCACTTCCACCTGCTACCATAACATCTTCATAGCCATCTCTAATTTTATGGAAAGCTTCTCCAATCGCATTTGTTCCAGCAGCACATGCTGTAACAACAGAAGATACATAACCCTTAGCTCCTAAATCAATCGCAACACTACCAGCTGCCAAATTAATTAAAGTCATTGGAATAAAGTATGGTGAAACTTTTGATGATCCTCTATTTAATAAATTTTGCTCGGCTTTTTCAATAGATTCCACACCACCAATACCACTACCAATTATGACACCAAAACGTTGACGATTGATTGATTCTAAATCTAACTTCGCATCAGCTATGGCTTGTTTCGCAACAATTCTAGCAAATTGTGTAAAACGATCATTAAACTTTAATTCTCTTTTTGTAAAATAGCTTTCAAAATCTAAACCTTTGACTTCTCCTGCTAATTTGACTTTATAATCACTTGTATCAAAATGTGTAATTTCATCTATTCCACATACTTGATTTAAAATTCCATTCCATGTTTCATCAACAGTATTTCCAATAGGTGACACAGCACCCATACCTGTAACGACAACTCTTCTTTTCATCATTGATCCTCCTTACATGACCATTCCGCCATCCACATTGATGACTTGACCAGTAATATATTTTGCCTGATCACTTGCTAAAAAGTATACGACATTGGCAACATCTTCAGGTTCACCCATATGTTGTAAAGGAATATTATTTAAAATTGCTGTTTTTGTATCATCACTTAAAACATCTGTCATTTTTGTCGCAATAAACCCTGGTGCAATCGCATTGGCACGAATATGACGAGGAGCCAATTCTTTAGCCACTGATTTTGTTAAAGCAATAACACCTGCTTTACTAGCTGCATAGTTGGCTTGACCAACATTTCCAATAATACCAATCACACTTGCCATATTGATAATAACACCAGATCTTTGTTTCATCATAATACGTGAAACAGCTTTAATCGCATTAAAAGTTCCTTTTAAGTTCACATCAATAACATCCATAAATGATTGTGTATTCATTTTTAATAATAATTGATCTTTTGTAATCCCTGAATTATTAACCAAAACATCAATAGACCCTAATTTTTCTAAAACTGTTTTCATCATTTCATCCATTGCTTCATAATCAGTAACATCACCTTCATGAATGATGGCCTGTACCCCAAAAGCTTGACATTCTTTTTGGACTTCTAAAGCTTCATCTGGATTTCCAATATAATTAATCGCTATATCATAACCTTCATTTGCAAATTTTAAAGCGATGGCTTTTCCAATTCCACGACTAGCTCCTGTAATTAATGCAACTTTACCCATTTTTTAACGCTCCCAACATTTGATTTAATCCTTCAATACTATCAACACTATAAACTGGAACACTTCTATCTGTCTTTTTCACAAATGCACTCAATGCTTTTCCTGGTCCAATTTCTACAAAAGCTTCTACTCCATTTTCAATCATATATTGAATAGATTGATAAAAATAAACACTTGATTTGATTTGTTGAGTTAAAATCTCAATTAAATCACGATCTTCTTCTTTTCCAGATACATTATAAATCACTGGAATATTTGGCTGATGAATCTCATATTTTTCTAATTCATCTTTTAATTGATGAGAAGCTTCTTCTAATAATGGAGAATGGAATGCACCAGATACTTTTAATGGAATAACACGTTTTGCTCCAACTTCTTTTAATTTTTCTGAAGCTAATTCAACAGCTTCCTTTGTCCCTGTAATGACAATTTGTCCTGGACAATTGTAATTCGCAATAGTCACACCATCAATAGGTTCAATCACTTCTTGAATCTTCAAAGCATCCATGGCTAAAACAGCTGCCATTGATGTTGTTCCTGCCAGTAAGGCTTCACTCATGATTTGTCCACGACGTCTAACGATTGAAATCGCATCTTGAATATCAAAAGCTCCTGCATAAGCTAAAGCTGAATATTCACCCAAAGATAAACCAGCTACATAATCTGGACGAATACCATGTGCTTCAATGACTTTCGCAATTGCTAAAGATGTTGTTAAAATACATGGTTGTGCATATGATGTTTCATTCAAAACATCTTCTGGTCCTTCAAAACATACTTTTTTCACATCAATATCGATGTTAACTTGATCAAAAACATCTTTTGCTTCTGGAAAAGCATCATAGAATTCGTGGGCCATACCAACATATTGACTGCCTTGTCCGGCAAAAATCATTCCTATTTTCATAGATTTTCCTCCATTTCATCCATATATTCTTGAATCACTTGATCAACATGTTTCATTTCATGAATACGTGCTGCCTGACTTCCCACAAAGACAAGTCCTTGTTGCACATTTCCTTTGACACTTTGAATTAAAGCCTCACTGATACAATAAGGTGTCTTTTCAGGCGTACAAGGAATCATACAATGTAAACAGTTTTTCATACAAATATCGCCCGTTTGTCTTGTTTTTTTCACAAAGTCATTGACAATCGCACGACCAGGAAGTCCAGCTGGACTAGAAACAAGTTCGATATCTTCTTCACTACATTGAATAATCATATCTTTAAATGGTTGCGAAGCATCACATTCGTATGTGGCAATAAATGGTGTAGCTATTTGAACACCGGTAGCACCAAGTTTAATGAATTCAGCCATTTTTTTACCTGAATCAATACCACCTGCCACAAAGACAGGAATTGTCTTTTTATATTTTTCTTCCCAGACTTTTAATTCTTTTTTCACATCTGATAAAATATCACTTAGTTTTTGATATGTTTTCGCTAATAAATCTTCTTTTTTAAAACCAAGATGTCCACCAGCTTCACTGCCTTCAATCACTACAAAATCAGGTGTATACTGATAACGTTTATCCCAAACTCTCGCGATCAGTTTTATCGCTTTACCACTTGATACAATCGGTGCTAGCAAAGCTTTTCCTTTGGCATGTTTAGGTAAATCTAAAGGTAATCCTGCACCTGATATAATCGCATCACAACCACCTTCAATTGAAGCTTTCACAAAAGCTTCATAATTTTGACTGGCTACCATAATATTGACACCAATCAAACCATTGCCTTTGGCAATTTCTTTGGCATGATGAATATGATCTTTTAATGCTTGACAATTCACACCTACAGGGTCTTTTCTAAATCCTTCATAGTTATAACCAGGATGAGCGGCACTAATCACACCCATTGCTCCACATTTCGCCACGTGTCCAGCTAGTGATGATAAAGAAATACCAACACCCATACCACCTTGAATAATGGGAAGTTTCATCAAACGTTCTTGTATTTGAATCATTCCATTTCCTCCATGACTTTCTGTAAGTTGTGATAAACAGTTTTTGTAGAAGTCATCATTTCATCAAGAATCTGTTTTAATGGTTTTTCTCTTTGACCATTCCAGCAATTTGTCCCATCATGACAGATCCAGTTTTGACATCACCATCTTGAACAGCTTTTCTTAAAGCACCCAATGTTAATTTTTCTAATTCTTCACGACTTTCAAAATGACCTTCTAATTTCAAATATTCTCTAGCCATTTGATTTTTTAAGATACGCACTGGCGTATTGACACTTCTTCCTGTTACAACAGTATCCGTATCTTTAGCTTTCATGACAGCTTCTTTGTAGTTTTCATGAATTGGACATTCATCAGCCACTAATAAACAAGTTCCAATCTGAACACCAATGGCACCTAAACTTAAAGCCGCCATCATCCCACGTCCATCGGCAATTCCACCAGCAGCAACAACCGGAATATTGACTGCATCAACAACTTGTGGCACCAAAGCCATTGTTGTCATTTCACCAACATGACCTCCTGATTCACCACCTTCAACAATTAAAGCATCAGCCCCAGCTCTTTCCATACGTTTGGCAAGACCAACACTTGGCACAACTGGAAAGACTTTAATCCCAGCTTCTTTTAATTTAGCCATGTAAGGCCCAGGATTCCCTGCTCCTGTTGTAACCACTGACACACCTTCTTCAACAATGACATCAATAATGTCACTAGCATAAGGATTCATCAACATCACATTGACACCAAAAGGTTGTGTTGTTAATGCTTTACATTTACGAATTTCTTCTCGTGTTTGTTTGGCATCCATTGATCCTGTCGCAATAATTCCTAAACCACCACTATTAGAAACACAAGCCGCAAAAGATGCGATTGCAATGTTTGACATCGCTCCTTGAATAATTGGATATTTAATATTTAATAATTGATTTAATAACACTTTATTGTCCTCCTCTATTGTCAATAAGAGTTGCACCATAAGTTAATCCAGCTCCAAAACCAACCAGAATCACACGTCCATTGGCTGGTATTTTTCCTTCTCTTTGTGCCATGGCATAGGCAATTGGAATACTTGCTGCTGAAGTATTTCCAAACTCTTGAAGATTCATATAAAATTTGGAAAGATCAACTTTCATCTTTTTCGCAACATGACTGATAATACGATAATTAGCTTGATGTGGAATGACCAAATCAATATCATCCATTGTTAGATTAGACTGTGCCAAAACATGTTCAATCGATTCTTTTAAAACCTTCACTGCAAATCTAAACACATCATTACCTTTCATATTTAAATAATGTGTTGATGGTTCATTGTTTTGTAAATCTTGAACCAATGATAAACCATCAGCTTGTAATACTTGCTGAGTATCTCCTTCACTATTAGCATAGTGATATAACTGAGTTGCTCCACGACCAAGAATCATCGCACCGGCTCCATCCCCAAATAGAACACAAGTTGAACGATCATTCCAATCAATCATTTTACTAATTGTTTCACTTCCAATCACCAGAATATGTTCATATCTGCTTAATAAATCACTGGCAATCTGGAAAGCATATAAAAAGCCACTGCAAGCTCCGTTAATATCAAATGCAAAAATTGGACAATCATTTAAACCAAGCTTCGCTTGGACAAGACAAGCTGTTGAAGGTGTCATACAATCCGGTGTCATTGTCGCAACAATAATCACATCAATATCTTCTCTTTGAATATTCGCATCTTCAATCGCCTGTAAACTTGCTTGATAGGCTAAATCACTTGTATTTTCAGTTTCACTGACATAACGTGATGAAATACCCGTTCTTTGTATAATCCATTTATCACTTGTGTCCACTCTTTTTCTAAATCTAAATTAGATATTTTCTTTTGGGCTCTGACAAACCCTGTTCCTAAGATTTCAATTGAATTCATGACATCAATCCCATTTTACGGAATTTATGATAACGTTTTTCCAATAAATCTTTTTCTTTTGTGTGTGTTAAAATATCTAATTCTTTTTGTAAATACTGATCTATATTATCTAATACAAGTTTTAAATCATTTTGCATACCACCTGTTGGTTCTTTCACCAAATGATCAACAATCCCTTTTTCATAAAGATCATAAGATGTTAATTTCATGACTTCAGCTGCTTCTTGAACACGACTATCATCTTTCCATAAAATACTTGCAAAACCTTCAGGTGATAACACTGAATAAATGGCATTTTCTAACATACAAATACGATCGGCAACACTTAAAGCCAAAGCCCCACCGCTTTCGCCTTCTGATAAAACCACACAAATCACTGGTGTTTTTAAATCAGAGAAAACATATAAGCTTTCAGCAATGGCCTGTGCCTGACCTCTCTCCTCAGCTTCAATACCAGGATAAGCTCCAGCTGTATCGACAAAAGTAATAATTGGTCGATGAAACTTTTCAGCTTGTTTCGCAAGTCTTAAAGCCTTACGATAACCTTCTGGATTACACATTCCAAAATGTCTATTTAAATTTTCTTCCAAAGTCTTTCCTTTGGCCTGTGCAATCACTGTCACTGCCATTGAATGAAAACAACCAATTCCCCCAATAATGGCCTGATCATCTCCATAACGTCTATCCCCATGCAATTCATAGAAATGATCAAACAATCCCTCAATAAAATCACTGGCTTTAGGTCGTGATGGATGTCTAGCAATAGACACACGATCCCAAGCCGTTAAATTCTGATATGTTTCTTTTGTTAAATTATCTATTTGTAAAGATAATTCATCAAATTCTTTTTGATCTTGCGTTAAGGCTCTTTTGGCCTGTAACTCTTTTATCTTCTTTTCATTATCTATGAGGCTCATAATTTTCCTCCATGTAACTTTAATAAATCTGAAATAACATTTTTCAAATCATGTCTTTGAACAATCATATCAATAAAACCTTTTTCGAGTAAAAACTCAGCTGTTTGAAAACCTTCAGGTAATTCTTGTTTAATTGTATCTTGAATCACACGTTTTCCAGCAAAACCAATCATAGCTTGTGGTTCTGCAATAATAATATCACCTAACATGGCAAAGCTGGCACTGACTCCACCTGTTGTTGGATGTGTTAATAAAGCAATATATAAACCACCTTGATTAGAAAAGCGTTTTAAAGCAGCACTGATTTTTGCCATTTGCATCAATGAGTCTATACCCTCTTGCATTCTGGCTCCACCACTTGTACAACTGATGATTAATGGCAACTTTTTACGTGATGCAAGTTCAACACCTTTACAAATCTTTTCACCAACAACTTTTCCCATACTCCCCATCATAAAACGAGAGTCCATGACACATAAAACAACACCACTTTGATTGATTTTACCAATTCCACAAATCACAGCTTCATTCATACCTGTTGACATTTGAGCTTTTTTTAATTTACTATCATATCCTGGAAAATTTTCAATATTCTTTGTTATATCTTTTTCAAAATATTCACGCCAAGACCCTTCATCAATGAAGTCACGAATACGTTGTCTGGCACTAATTTTCATATGATGACCACATTTTGGACAAACATAATCATTTTCAATCAATGAAAAATAAGGAATAGATTCATGACAATGATCACATTGCTTAAAAATATTTTCTGGAATTTCTTTTTTCTTTGACCTTATGTCTTTTTAACCAAGATGAGAATTCTTTTAATTCTTCATTTCGTTTTTTAAACAATTGATCCATTCTCTTTCAACTCCTTTATAAACGCTTCACAAAAACTTGTATCATAACTTCCTTCAATAAATTCTTTAGAATGAAGCACATAGTAATGAAATTTTGTATTGGTAGAAATACCATCAATAATCACTTCACTTAAAGCTGCACGCATTTTTTTAATACATTCTAAACGTGTTGGGGCAAAAGTGATTAATTTCAAAATCATTGAATCATAATAAGGCGATATTTCACAACCACTATACATAGCACTATCCACACGGACACCACGTCCACCTGGCAAATGCATAAATGTAATTTTTCCTGGTGTTGGTGCAAAATCACGATTCATATCCTCAGCATTAATACGACATTCTAAAGCATAACCATTTTGTTGAATATCTTCTTGTTTATAAGGTAACTTCAACCCACCAGCCACTTTTAACTGTAATTTAATCAAATCAACACCACAAATCATTTCTGTAATTGGATGTTCAACTTGAATACGTGTGTTCATTTCCACGAAATAATAATTTCCATGTTTATCTAATAAAAACTCAATTGTTCCCACACTGTTATAGCCAACATGACGACAAGCTTTCAAAGCATCTTCAAATAACTTTTGACGTACATCTTTCTTTAAGATATGACATGGTGCTTCTTCAATCATTTTTTGATGACGTCTTTGGAATGAGCAATCTCTTTCAAATAAATGAATAACATTACCATGTTGATCTCCAATCACCTGAACTTCAATGTGTTTAGGATTTTCAATCAACTTCTCTAAATAAACATCATCATCCCCAAAGCATGCTTTAGCTTCTGCTTTGGCATTTTGATACTGTGTTTCAAATTCATCTTCATGACTTACAACACGCATACCACGTCCACCGCCACCATTGCTGGCTTTAATCATGACTGGATAACCAATGCGACTGGCAATCTCTTTTCCATGTTCTACAGTTTCAACAACTTCTTTAGAACCTGGGATTACTGGAACACCAGCCTCTTTCATCATTTTTCTAGCCGCCGACTTATTTCCTAGCATATCGATAATTTCTGGTGATGGTCCAACCCAAATCAACCCACATTGGATAACTAATCTAGCAAATTGGCTATTTTCACTTAAGAACCCAAAACCTGGATGAATCGCATCACAGCCTATATTACATGCAGCTTGAATAATCGCATTCATATTTAAATAAGAATCATTGGCGAGTGGTCCACCAATACACACTGATTCATCAGCCAATTGCACATGTAAAGATTGTCGATCAGCAGTCGAATAAACAGCCACTGTTTGAATTCCCATTTCTTTACATGTACGAATAATTCTGACTGCAATCTCACCACGATTGGCAATTAATAATTTTTCAATCACGCTATCACCTTACCCTATCATCATTAAAGTTTGATCATATTCAACAGTTTCACCATCTTGAACTTCAATAGATAAAACTTTTCCAGAAACAGTTGCTTTGATTTCATTCATCACTTTCATTGCTTCAATGATACAAATCGTATCTCCTTCTTGAATCATATCTCCCACTTTAACAAAAGGTTCTTTTTCAGCCCCACTTGATTGATAATATGTTCCAACAATTGGACTTTTTATAGGTGTTCCAGCTTTTTCTTCTTGCTCTTGAACAGGTGTTTCTATATTTACAGGTGCCACAACCTGCTTCACTTCTATATCTTTTTCTAATGTGATATGTAAATCACCATCAGTTAAATCCATCTTTGATATTTGACTTTCTTCAAACATCTTCATAATTGATTTAATTTTTTCCGTATCCATATCTATTCCTCCTTAGAAAAATAAGCTAAGTGAAACCTTAGCTTATTGTTTAGATTCAATTAATTTCACGATATCTTCAACAGTAACTAATGCAGCTAATTCTTCATCAGAAATTTCAACATCAAACTCTGTTTCTAAATCTAAAGACAATTCAACAGCTGCTAAAGAATCAATATCTAAATCTTCTTTTAATTTAGATTCTAATGTAATTCCTTCTCCATCAATATTTAAAGATTCTACTAATGCATCTTTTACTTGTTCAAACATGATATGTCCTCCTGTATTTAGTTAAAAATTTTTATATTCTTACTTCAAATTTTTGAAGTAATGTTACTATACACCTCTTTTTATGATTTGTAAATAGGTTTTTATTAATTTATTTAAAATTTTTTATATAAATTTTTTAAAGTAAATAAAAACAAGGTTTTTCACCTTGTTTTTATTGCTTTATACAATTAATAATAAAATTTATTTGATTTTATCAGTATTTTAGATCATTCCATCTTTCTTACTCATGACTAGATTCAAATTGTGATTGATAAAGATCAGCATAGAATCCAGCTTTAGCTAATAAAGATTCATGATTTCCTAATTCGACAATATCTCCATCTTTCATCACAATAATCGTATTGGCATCTTTAATTGTTGAAAGACGATGTGCAATGATAAAACATGTTCTGCCTTCCATCAATTTATCCATTCCACGTTGAATGAGCACTTCCGTTCTTGTATCAACAGAAGATGTTGCTTCATCTAAAATCAAGATTTTTGGATTGGCTAAAAAGCTCTAGCAATTGTCAACAATTGTTTTTGTCCTTGTGAAATATTACTAGATTCTTCATTAATGATAGTATCATAACCATCTTCTAATGTATTAATAAAATGATCGGCATAAGCCAAACGACAAGCTTCATACATTTCTTCATCCGTTGCATCTAGTTTTCCATATTTCAAGTTTTCACGAATTGTGCCACCAAATAACCAAGTATCCTGTAAAACCATACCAAATAAACTTCTTAAATCACTTCTTGATAAATGAGTAATATCTTCACCATCAACTAAGATATGACCACCATTTAATTCATAGAAACGCATTAACAACTTCACGATAGTTGTTTTTCCAGCACCCGTTGGTCCTACAATCGCAACACTCTGTCCTGCATGAACATGCATTGAAAAATCATAAATAATTGTTTTATCTGGTGTATAACCAAAATTCACATGGTTAAATGTTACGCTTCCTTGCATTTGTTGAACTTGTTCAGTGGTTACTAGTGCCTGTTCTTTTTCCATTTCTGGTTCATCTAAGAATTCAAAGACACGTTCAGCAGCCGCTGCCGTTGATTGAAGCTGATTCATAATTTGTGCCAATTGTGTAATCGGTTGATTAAATTGACGGACATATTGAATAAACGCTTGAATATCACCAATCGAAATCATTTCACCACTTGCTAAAAAACCACCTAATAAACAGACACCAACATAACCAATGTTTCCTACAAAAGTTGTTAATGGTTGCATTAATCCTGAAAAGAACTGTGATTTCCATGCTGAATTATATAATTCATCATTATATTGTTCAAACTTTGTTATGGAATCTTCTTCTCCATTAAAAGCTTTCACCACTTGATGAGCCCCATACATTTCTTCAATGTGTCCATTAACATTTCCTAAATTAGTTTGTTGTGAAATAAAATACTTCTGTGTTCTTTTCATAATCTTAGACATTAAAAACATAGAAATAGGTAAAACACATAAGGCCAATAATGTCATTGGTACACTGATGGTCAACATCATAATAAAGATACCAATAACAGTCACAGTAGAAGTGACAATCTGCGTTAAACTTTGATTTAATGATTGTGCAATCAAATCCACATCATTTGTCACACGCGATAAAGTATCACCACTGGAATGAGTATCAAAATAACTGAGTGGTAAACGATCCATTTTTTCTGAAATTTCTTTTCTAAAATCATAAGCTACTTTTTGAGAAATGCCTGAAGTTAAAAATCCTTGGACATAATTCAATAAAGCACTTAATAAATAAATACAAACCAAGAAAAACAAAATCTCAAAGATTGCATCAAAATCAATCCCACCGGTATGTGTGACTTTCGCCATAATTCCTTCACTTAATTTATCTGTTGCTTTAGCTAAAACCTTTGGTCCAAAGATTGAAAAGACTGTTGAACCACCAGCAAAGATAAAAATAAATATAAATTTAATATAATAGGGTTGTAAATGAGCAAACAATTTTTTCATTGTTCCTTTAAAGTCCTTAGCTTTTTCATTAGACATCTGTCTACCACCCATATGTCCTCTAGGCATTGGCTAATTCCTCCTTTGAAAGTTGTGAATAAGCAATTTCCTGATAAACTTGACAAGTTTTCATCAATTCATCATGTGTTCCTTTTCCAACAATTTTTCCATCATCTAAAACAATAATTTGATCTGCATCCATGATAGAAGCAATTCTTTGTCCAACAATTAAAACAGTATTATTATTCTTTTCCATTAACTGACTTAATTCTTTTCTTAAAGTCGCATCGGTTTTAAAATCCAATGCTGAAAAACTATCATCAAAAATTAAGATTTCAGGATTTTTGGCTAACGCTCTGGCAATTGCTAAACGCTGTTTTTGTCCACCAGACACATTCGTTCCACCTTGCGAAATTGGTTCGTCCAATCCCTGTGGTTTTTCATCTACGAATTCCTTAGCCTGTGCTACACGAATCACTTCATCTAATTCTTCATCAGTTGCATCATGTGCCCCATATTTTAAATTTGAACGAATGGTTCCTGAAAATAAAACACCTTTTTGAGGAACAACACCAATACGTTCTCTTAAATCATGTTGCACAACATCTTTGACATTGACACCATCTACCAGCACTTCACCTTCACTGACATCATAGAATCTTGGAATCAAGTTAATCAATGTACTTTTTCCTGAACCCGTTGACCCAATAAAGGCTGTCGTTTGACCAGGTTTTGCTTGAAAGCTAATATGACTTAAAACAGCTTCATGCGCTCCTGGATATTGGAAAGACACATCTTTAAATTCCACAACACCTCTTTGACTGTCATCAAAATCAACAGGTTGCTTAGGATCTTGAATTGTTAAATCTGTTGATAATACTTCATAAACACGATCAGCAGCGACACTGGCACGAGGTATCATAATGAAAATCATCGCAATGAATAAAAATGACATAATAATTTGCATTGCATATTGAATAAATGCCATCATTTCACCAATCGCAATATTTCCTAAATCTAATTGTTGTGAACCCACCCAAACAACTAAAACAGTTGCAAAGTTCATAATAAACATCATAATTGGCATTAATGTTGCCATTGCACGATTGACAAATAAATTGACAGTTGTTAAATCGTTATTGGCTTTATCAAAACGTTCTTCACTATGTTTTTCATTACCAAAAGCTCTAATAACAAGAACCCCTGTTAAATTTTCACGCATTGTTAAGTTTAATTTATCAATTAATGATTGAATGATTTTAAATTTTGGTAAAACAACTTTCATCAATACACCAATGACAACTGTAATGACAATTAAAATCATCAATATTATCCATGTCATAGATGAAGAATGTGTAAAAGCTTTAATTAAAGCCCCTACCCCCATCATTGGTGCAAATAAAACAATACGCAATAACATAATCATCAACATCTGTACTTGGGTAATATCATTTGTTGTACGGGTAATTAATGAAGCAGTAGAAAATTTATTAAATTCACTGTTAGAAAAACTTTCAACTTTCTTAAATACAGCTTTTCTTAAATTTCTGGCAAAACCTGATCCAACTCTTGATGATAAAAATGCTGAAGCCATCGCCGCTAATGAACCTAATAATGCAATACCTAACATTTTAAAACCAGCAAAGAAAATATATTCTGTTTGCATTTGATCGACATCAGCACCTAGTGCTATATATTCACTTTTGACACCATTTCCAGCAGCCACTAACATTGTTGATTCACCCATTGTATCAATTTGAGCATCAATATCAGCAGTCATCTGATTTTTGGTTTGTTCATCCATCATTTCAAAAACCTGATAAATATCCATACCTTCTGGTATATTTTGAAACATCTGTTGATACTGAGTAGATTCAGGATCCATCGCATCAATAGAAGAAACCATCAACATTGGTTTAATCAATGCACTTTCTAATTCTTCTGTCTGTTTTGTTGACAAATCATTTAAAACATAAGCATCTTCTAATTTTGGAAACGTATCTTTTAAATCTTGTGATAAGTCTTCATAAGATGTCAAAGTATAACTTGATTGAATTGTTTCTTGTTGCTTTTCATCAGCAAAAAGCAATAAATGTTCAAAAGTTTCTGGACTATAAACATCTCCAATAGATGTATCAAATCCACCTGCCTGAATCCCATTTGTGACAATATCACTCATATAATCCGGTAAGGCTAATTCTGATTGTGATTGAATAAAAACACATCCAATACACAAAAGAATAGGTAACCAAAATTTATAGGCAAACTTGCGTAATTTTATCACTGCATTTCCTCCTTTAAATTTCTTTTAATCTTTTTAATCACTTTTAAAACAGCCTGATAATCCTCTTCTGTTAAATCTTTACAGACAACATCATGAACATGATGAAAATCATTTTTCATTTCACCAATAACAGCTTTCCCTTTGGAAGATAAAATAATCTGATAATAACGTTTATCATCTTCATTCATTTTTCTTTCAATAAGTCCCATATCCACTAAACGTTTAATCCTTACTGAAAGAGTTGCCTCAGTAATACGAAGTCTTTGAGCAATTTCCTTTTGATTCATTTGATTTTGTGCTATTAAAAAAATCAATTTCACCTGTTCCATTGTCAAATGATGACATTTTTGTGAAGTCAATTTTTGAAGCAATTTATGAATATCTCTCATTTCTTCCATCAATTGACCAAAATTTTCATATTCCATATTCTTTCCTCCTATTACTTAGCGCACTAACCATTATACTTAGTCGACTAACTATTGTCAATATAAAAGAACGATATTTTATATTAAGCATCAATAAAGGCTCTAGAATTTTTTATGGTATAGCTTTAAGGAACTCATGAGAATCATTATTTTTGATATAGAACCTTTCCAAAAATAATTATGAGGAGTTATTCAACTCCTCACTCTTTCATGTTTATCTCTTTATGAATTGACAAATGTTCGTGTAAATCTTCTTTTCATCTATAATAGAGCATACCAATTTATAATTTTTTACAAACAGCTCTAAATATGTCATTTTGCATTAGATAATTAATATGATTATTGTATAACCCAATCTATAACCTACTACAATTCATTAATTGATTTTATTTAAAATTTAGCATATTTATGCTCTTTCCACATATTATTTAATGTTTTTAGCATTATGATTTCAAGCAATTAGAATCAAAACAGCAATAAACACAAATCTTGTTACCTGATATTAACTTGCTAAACCTATTGACTAAAATTGAAAAAATTCATTTTTGGTCATTAGAAATAGATTTCATACTAAAAAGGTACCCATTTTAGGATACCCTTTATACTTTATGATTTTATTTTTTATTAAAATCCTGAATCAAAGAAACGATTTTGAGGATTTCGGCTTTGCGTATTATCTGGTAACATATCAAAAATATTAACCAAATCAAAGCCTTGACCATTGATTTTAACTGCTAGATAAGGATAACGATAAGATTGATATTGAGAAATATCAAAACGATAAGTTTGTTTTGCTTTCCATGTATGTTCTTCGTTATTTTCATCTAAAAAATAAACAACTGTATTTTTTCATCAGGCAATCCTACAATTGTGATTTCTAAATCATCTGGTAAGCCAGTTGGAACAACAAATGAACAATTTGTTCCATTGATTGTAAAACTTTTCTTTAATGATGTTAATGCACTTCCATATTGATTTTTTGTCGTATCTCTTAAGGCTTGATTGACTTGCTGATTAATCCATGTTTTTACAGAACCCACATTATTCTGACTGGCAACATAACATCTCTTTTATCATCAACTTCTACACGTATAAGATCAGGCTGATCATCATTTTGTGAAAAGAAAACAATACGCATCGTTTCACCATTAGAGAAATTGATAGTCGCATAAGACTAGCTATGCTAATTATTTAAAACCATATTTAAACTTTTTTCCATGATATCTTCTTTGACATCTAAATTTTCAAACATCGTTGTCATTTCTTCAATTTGCGTTTCATTGAGTGTCACACTATCTCTTTGTGAACGATACACATTCACTTCCTGAATATCCTGAAGCTCAACGACAAATGTTAATGTTATATAATGATTTGAAAGGATAATTGGAATCGCACATCCTATGACACATACAACACAACAAAAGATTAAACGAGGCACCATCTGCCAGCGAAAACTGATAAGCAATGATAAAATCAATGCTCCAATAACCCAAAACAAACAACGTTCTAAAAAATTTGCTAATATTGTTCAATTATATCACCATAAAATATAAGGAAAACCATCAGTAATGCTAATGATAACAGCATCAAAAATTGTTTGTTAAACCCAATCGCAGCAATCAACAACACAATGATTATAATTGGCGCAAGTATTAAAATCATCTTTTTCCTCCCTACTCACGAACTTGACCTTGGCCATGAATCTGGTATTGATAAGATGTCATTTCCAAAAGTCCTAGTGGACCTCTGGCATGTAATTTCTGGGTACTGATGCCTAGTTCTGCCCCAAAACCAAATTGTCCTCCATCACTAAAACGAGTAGAAGCATTATGGTAAACACAAGCCGAATCCACTGTTTTTAAAAATAAACATGCTGTTTCTAAATTTTCAGTCACGATAGCTTCTGAATGTTTTGTTGAATATTGATAAATATGTTCAATCGCTTCCTGTACATCTTTGACAACATGAACTGCCACAATATAATCATCATATTCAGTTGCATAATCTTTATCTGTCACTGGTTGACATGGAATGATTTTTTGAACAGAAGCATCACCACGTATTTCTACACGTTCTTGAAAATGTTGATATAACAAAGGCAAATAAACATCAGCAATATCTCGATGAACCAAAATCGTTTCAATCGCATTACAAACTGATGGTCTTTGTATTTTGGCATTAATCGTAATATCAATAGCCTTTTTCATATTGGCTTCTTTATCAATATATAAATGACAGTTTCCTGCACCTGTTTCAATAACTGGAACAGTTGCATTGCAAACGACATGTTGAATTAATCCTGCTCCTCCTCGAGGCACAACGACATCCACATAACCATAGGCATGAATCAATTCATCCACCATTTCTCGTCCTCCATAATCAATCAATTGAACACATTCAACAGGGAGAATTCCATCAATAGCTTCTTGCATCAAACGAGTTAAAAAGAGATTGGAATGAATAGCTTCTTTTCCACCTTTTAAAATACAGACATTTCCAGATTTGATGCATAAACTTGCTATATCAACTGTCACATTAGGACGTGACTCATAAATAATACCAAACACTCCAATCGGTATACGGACTTGACGAATGAGTAAACCATTAGGCCTTTTGATTTCTCTGATTATTTCTCCCACTGGGTCACTTAAATCAATCAGTTTTAAAACATCTTGTGACATGGATATAATGCGTTCTTCATTCAACAAAAGACGATCAATCATTGCTTCTGACATTCCTGATGCTTTTGCATTTTCAATATCTTTTTGATTTTCTTTGATAATATCCAAAACATGTTTTTGTAATGTTTCAGCTATATTTCTTAATGCTTGATTTTTTATTTCTGTAGACATATTCATCATTTGACGTGCTGCGTTCTTTGCTTGATGAAGCTGTTCTAAAAGTTTTTCATTCATTGGTATCCCCTCCTAAAATCACCATATTATTGACATGTATAACCTCATCATAATCATGACGATCTAATATATGCTTAATCTCATAGCTTTGATGTCCTTTAATCATTATAATTTCTAAACTTGAATATTGCACAATCCCTTTTGCGATTCTTTGTCCTTTTTGACTGACAACATCCACAACTTGTCCCGCTAAAAATTGTCCTTTGACATCAACAATGCCAGAGGGCAACAAACTTTTATGTGCTTTTAAAGCCAGACAAGCGCCATCATCAACGATAATTTTACCCTTTGAATGACTACGATAAGTTAACCAATGTGCCTTAGCTTTCAGATTTTGTCCACTACCACCATTGAACCATGTTCCTGATTCATGTTCATCAAAAACATGTAAAATACTATTGGCTTTTTGCCCATTCACAATAACCATATCTTTTCCATAATCATTGACAATCTTAGCAGCTTTAATTTTAGTTGCCATACCACCCGTTCCTAACTTTGAAGTCGAACCAGATGCCATCTTTTCAATCTTTTCATCAATATGTTCAACATATTTTAAAAGTTTCGCTTGAGGATTGACATGTGGATTATCAGTATATAACCCATCAATATCACTCACTAATATTAATAAGTCAGCATCAATCACAGGAACAAGTAAAGCTGACAAAGTATCATTATCCCCTACTCTAATTTCTTCCACTGCTAAAGCATCATTTTCATTGACAATAGGAATAACCCCATAATCAATTAAAGCATTCATTGTATGAGATAAATTTAAAAGTCTTTGACGATCATCAAAATCTCCATGATTCAATAAAACTTGTGAACATTTTAAATGAAATAATTGAAAGATTTCTTCATAAATCTGCATCAATTTAGCTTGTCCAATCGCCGCTAAAGCCTGTTTTTGAGGCAATGTTTCTGGTTTACGTGGCAATTCCATCGCTCCCATTCCAGCACTAATCGCCCCTGATGAAACGATGACAACCGTCATTCCTTGTTCAATTAACTTGGCAACCTGCATAACTAAATATAATATTTTTTGTTGATCAATATAGCCATCTTGATGACATAAAGATGATGATCCTACTTTAATAATCACTCTCTTGATATTTTTCGTCTTCCTCATGATATTCCCCTCTCATCTTTTGATAAAACAAATATTTTGCAATTTCAAATCTTCCTTTAAAAACTTCTATATAAAAAAATAAAGATGAAACAATACAAAATAGCATTAAAAATTCATTCAAATGACCAATCCATAAAACAATACACCCCGTTACCATCCAATACAATATATGGCGTGGCATATATAAAATATATAAGTAAATAAATTGAAAAAAATATTTTTTCATCAAACGAATAGAATAAGTGATACATTCTGTCCAAGAAAATTCTTCTAATTCCATTACATAAGGAACAGGTATAAATAATGTTGTTAAAAAAAGATAAATAAAAATGCACACAATTATATTCACAACTAAAAATGTATTTTCTAAAATTAAAGATATATATTCAAATTGTGGTATAAAATATTCTGTTTGAATTAAAGCATTTCCTAATGATGAAAACCATTCAATAGAAAATTCTGGAATTAAATTTTGAATTGTCAAAAAAGACGGGATTAAACAAATCAAAATACACATCAAAATAATCGCCTTTCTCATTAAATATGCTGGTGCTACTTTAACAAAGCTAAAAATGCCATCCAATGAATCATGATAATCTAATATTGGTTGCTTTGTATCCACTAACTTCATTGCACATTTAACATATCCATGACTAATAGGACATAAAAAGAGTGATACAAAGAAAGAAAAAATACCACTTTGTAAATATTGAGCCAAAATACCCACATATCCTACATAAAAGAATTCTGGTATAATCTGATGTCGATAGCGAAGATAGAGTTGATTTGATTGTTGTTTAATCTCTTGAATATTCATATATTAATCTCCTCGTTGAAAACATTATACACAAGTTATTCTTAAAAGTAAAAGATAAAAAAACTTAATACAATATTTAAAATAAAAAGATTTCATAAACGACTATATCTGTCATTTAAGAAATCTCTTTAAAATCCATTCCAAACTATAGAAAATCAGCAACTTTAAGAATTTATTTCACTTTATCTATTGAATATAATATATTTCCTTCCCATCCAATCTTACATGCCTATCTGGACCTTGAAGATGGCAAGGATACAAGCTCATACCACGAAAAAAGAACTGGAATATATCTTCATCAATTTGTTCTATTTGTGTTTTCATAATTATTTAGCCCTCGTTCATTCCATTTATTATCAGTAATCTTAAAATTAAAATCATTTTAATAAAACAAATTTAACATAACACCTTAATCAAGCTTTTTTTGTGCTATTTTATAAATATCTTCTAAACTTGCTTCTTCAAGCAAAAGGTCAAATATCTTTTCATATTGTTCTAATGACAAGTGATCAAGGAAATCTGTTTCATGATTAGGATTCATTTTCATAAATAATTTAACGACATTATACTTTAAGGTTTCTTTTCTCCCTTCTTCTTTTCCAATACGCAATCCTTCCTCGTGTTCTCTTTTCTCCTTTGCCTTTCTCGCCCTTCTGTTCAAGTCACGATTGAATGCCATATCCTGCAAAATAATATCTTCATTAAACTTTTCTACTTTCTTTTCCATGATCTCCACCACCTTTTTCTTCGTTTTCATTATATCATCATCAATCCCATTTTTGAATATGTAGATGGCGATTTCCAATTCATTAAATTTATCCAATCCCTTTTCTTTTTTCAAAAGATTGATATATGGTAAATATATGTAGATTCTTGTTATTAAATGATATTTTTCTATATGCCCTTCTTCATTTTTGCTCACATATCTGTCTATCAAAACAAGATTATCCTTATCTAGATCATCGATAAAAATCAATTGAAATACATGATGAATATTGGACACATAATCCTGTCCTCGCTTTTGCTGTTCAACTAGCAATCTGGCTCCATAGATTTGAAATCTTTGATATTGTTCCTGGTCCAGTGATGAATTTTGCATTTCTACATCACAGATTTCATCTTTTTCATTTGTAACTCTTACATCAAGAATCATATCCTTATCTTCAACATGCTGGGGATTCAATTCAGGATTTTGCACTTTCAATGAACAACATTCAATTCCTGCAATATTTTCAATAATCAATTTTAAAAGATAAAGGCAGTCGGGGTCCTGATCATCCCTTAAAGTAAATTTAAACAAAACATCATTCTTAAAATCTTCAATTCTTCTTTTTTCCTTTAACATAAAATAACCCTCCTACTTTTTATATACGAAAGTAAGAGGGCATTTTTCTTTTTTTGTTTTCATTTCACATATTTTCACATATTACGCTGTTTCTTGGAACTGGGCATTATACAACTGACTATAAAAACCATTCTTTGCTAATAAATCTTCATGTTTCCCTTGTTCTACAAGATAACCATCTTTAATTACAAGAATTAAATCAGCATTTCTAATCGTTGATAAACGATGTGCAATGACAAAACTAGTACGTCCTTTCATAACTTTTTGCATCGCATCTTGCAAACGTTTCTCTAATCGTGTATCAACTGATGAAGTGGCTTCATCTAAAATCATAATTTGAGGATTTTTTAACATTGCTCTTGCAATCGTTAATAACTGCTTTTCACCTTGTGAAATATTATTAGCTTCTTCATTAACAATCATGTCATATCCATCTGGTAACGTTCTAATAAAATGATCAACATTAGCTTGTCTAGCTGCTTCAATCACTTCATCCTTTCTTGCATCCAAACGTCCATAATGAATATTTTCATAAATCGTTCCATGAAATAACCATGTATCCTGTAAAACCATTCCAAACATAGAACGCAATTGTTCTCTAGGAATTTGTCTAATATCCACACCATCAATACGAATACTTCCTGATGTCACATCATAAAAACGTAACAATAAACTGATTAACGTTGTTTTTCCAGAACCAGTTGGTCCTACAATAGCGACCATCTGTCCACTTTGAATATCAACATCAATATCATGAAGAACTTCTTTTTCATGATAACCAAAACAAAGATGATCAAACGTGACATGACCTTTTGTGTTTGTAAGAGATTGAGGATTATCTATTGGTTTTTCTTCAGGTTCATTCAAGACTTCAGAAATTCTATGTAAGGCTGCAAAAGCTGATTGAATTTGTGAAGATAAGTTACTGACTTGAGAAACCGGATCATTGACTTGCCAAATATAACGTACAAAAGCCTGCAATTCTCCTACTAGCAATGTCCCATTTAAGACAGATAAACTTCCCACAAAACCAATTGTACCAATAATGATATAAGTGACTAATGATATACATGGCGAAATAATAGAAGACATAAATTGTGCCTGAAAAGCATTGCGATATAATGTTTGATTAATACCTTTAAATTTTTCAATCGCATCTTTTTGCTTATTAAACAATAGAATTTCACGATAACCACTATACATTTCAGTAATGGCTCCATTTAAATTTCCTAATGCATCTTGTTGAGCCTGGAATTTCTTTTGGGAACGCTTGACAATAAATCTTGTAATCAATAAAGCCGCAGGAATAATCAATAAGACAATACAAGTCATCGTGATATTGATACGCATCATCATAACAATAGCTAAAATCATCATCAAAATGCCTCTAATCATTTCTGTTAAAGTCTGTTGCAAAGCATTAGACAATGTATCAACATCATTTGTAATACGACTTAAAACATCCCCATATTTATGTTGGTCAAAATAACTCACAGGTAATTTTCTAATCTTATCTTGCAAAGCATTTCTTAAATCATGCATTGTTTTTTGAATAGAATTTGTTAATGTGACAATCGTAATAGATTGTGAAAAAGTTTTTAATAAATATATTCCTAACAACATGATAATAATTTCAATAACACGATCATATTCTACATGAGCACCCGGTATCCCTTGCATCATATCCATCGCATTTTCCATCAATAATGATGTCATCATCCCTTCAATCATAGGTGATGTAGATAATGAAAAACATGTCACAACAATCATCATAATTGCAATGATAAATCCCCATTTATAAGGTGCTAAAAAAGGAGAAATCTGTTGGATTGATTTTTTTAATGTTTGCCATTTCTTATTCATAATTCAATTCCTCCTCACTTAACTGTGATAAAGCAATTTCATGATAAATAGAACAATTCTTTAAAAGCTCATGATGTTTCCCATGTCCAACAATACGTCCTTCATCTAAAACAATAATCTGATCAGCATCTTTAATAGTAGAAATTCTTTGAGCCACAATCAAAACAATAGAATGTTTCGTTTACGCTTTTAAAGCTTGTCTTAAAACAGCATCAGTTTTGTAATCCAAAGCTGAAAAAGAATCATCAAAAATATAAATTTCCGGTTTTCTAATTAACGCTCTAGCAATACTTAAACGTTGTCTTTGTCCACCAGAAACATTGGTTGCACTTTCGGTAATCATTTCATCAAAACCGAGTGGTTTTTCCATAATAAAATCATAGCTTTGTGAAACTTTCGCTGCATGTTCCAATTCTTCTAAAGACGCATCAGCTTTTCCATATTTTATATTTTCTCCAATCGTTCCAGTAAACAACATGGCTTTTTGAGGAATAAATCCTATTTTATTTCTTAAATCATCAATATGATAGTTCTGTATATCCAAACCATCAATTTGAATTTTTCCACTACTTATATCATAGAAACGTGGTATCAGATTAATCAATGTACTCTTACCTGATCCAGTACTTCCAATAAACGCAATGGTTTCACCTTCATGGGCTTCAAAAGAAATATTTTTTAAAACTGCTTCTTCACCATCTGGATATGCAAAAGTCACATTTTCAAAAGAAAGATGATGTTCACCATGAGAAACTACTTGTCCTTTCGTTCCTTGATCTTCAACGACACTTTTTGTAGACAGAACATCCATAATACGTTTTGCTGAAACAGCCGCACGAGGATACATTACAAAAACATTACAAAATAACATCATCGAAAACATCGCATGGAAAAGATATTCCTGAAAGGCTATTAACTTTCCAACTTGTAATGTTCCCATATCAATCATATGACTCGCTACATAAAAAATCACTAATGTCACTAAATTCATTAAGAAATAAAAAATCGGTTGCGTTAATAACATTAATTTAAAAATCTTTCTTGTATATCCTGTAAATTCATCATTTGTTGAATTAAAACGTGATTGTTCATAGTCATCATTATTAAATGCTCTAATAATTTTTAATCCTGATAAATTTTCTCTTGTAATACGATTTAAACGGTCTAAAGATAATTGTTGTTTTTGTGATAAAGGTTCAGAAATCTTTGCAACAACAATAACGCCTATCACAATCACCGGTAAAGTCGCAGCAATAATCAACGACAATTCTAATGAAGTACGCATGGTCATAAAAACACTGATAATGACCATAATCGGTGTTAATAATGCCGTTCTTAAAAGAACATTAACAAACAATTGAATTTGAAAAGCATCATTGTTGGTACGTGTAATTAATGATGAGATTCCAAAATGATTAAATTCATGTGGTGAAAAACTTTGAATATGGCTAAAAATATCATTACGCATATCTCTTGTAATGGATGTCGAAATTTTAGCGCAACAATACCCTAAAATAATCGTTCCAGCTACACCTAAAATAGAAATTACAATGGCTAAAAACCACATGGAATAAAGATAACTCTCATTTTGCATTGTTACTCCATTATCAACCATATCTGCAATAATCGTTGGTAGACCTAGTTCAACAAGGGCAAAACCAAAGACAGATACAATATTCAACACTAACAACTTTTTATATCTTTTTAAATAATGTAATATAAGTTTCATATAGGCCTCCTTTTCATACAGTATTACTACTATTATATACTAAATTTTAAGATACGTATAGCCTAACTGTGCTAACTCAAAAAGAGTTCTTTATATTTAAAGAAGCTCTTTAACAAAAATTTATTCATGAATATAAAGATGACTCACATTCCATTGATTGATCAAAGACATTAAATTTTGTGAATCTGTTTTTAATCTTATTCCATAACATTGAAAATGATTTTGATACCTGTTTACAACATTTATCAAAATCATTTGTGAAAACATATTCTTCAAGTTTATCAGTTAACAATCAATAGTTTTTTCTTCATGAACTCTTTTTTCATCATAGTAAAATAATCAATCGTTATCATTGAGACGGTTCACAAGTAAATGGTGCATCTTTTAATCTAACAAAATATCCTTGATCATGTGAACATACTGGACAAAGCTGTGGTGCACGTGTACCTTCAAAAATAAAACCACAATTCAAGCACATCCAATAACAAGGTTGATCAGATGCATAGAGTTGTCCATTTTCCAAAAGAGTTGCCATCTTTTCAAAACGATCACCATGAGTTTTTTCAATTTCTGCAATATTGAAAAAATCTTGTGCAACCTTATGAAATCCTTCTTCTTTAGCAATCTCACCAAAATTTTGATAGACATCTTCGTATTCTTCATACTCATTGTGTCTGGCACTCTTTAATAATGATAAAACATCATCATAAGTATCTACTGGATAACCACCATCAATAACAATCGTTTCACCAGTTAATTCCTTTAAATGATTGTAAAAAATTTCAGCATGTTCCTTTTCCTGATTGGCTGTAAAATAAAATACATCAGCTAACATATGATGACCTTTTTTAGCTGCTAAAGCACCAGCAAAAGTATAACGATTTCTCGCTTGTGATTCACCTGCAAAGGCTCTCATTAAATTATCTTTTGTTTGACTATTACGAAAGTCCATATTCTCACCTCGTTAAGAGTATGGACGTAATCATCAAAAAACATTCTTCTTTTTTAAAGAGAATGTTTTTTCCTTTGTAAATAATGAATCCATAAATCAGATAATTTTGTCATCACAAAAACAATAATCACCATCCAAAGAATCCATGCAAAGATACCAACCATATCAATTTGAACTCTAGCATAATATAATTTTTTTCCAATGCCATATTGAGTAGATACAAAAATTTCTGCCATGACACCTGCTTTAAAACTTAATGGTAATGTTGTTTGAATGGCAGATTGAATATATCCTTGAATCAAAGGTAAATAAGCATAACGCAAATTATAGAAAAAAGAGTGATGATATAATTGAATAATATCCTGCAAATCACTATCTATATGCAAAATTCCTTGGAAAGCATTAAAATAAAAGACTGGTACTAACATCAAAAAGACAATCAATATCAAAGCTGTTGTACTATGAAACCAAACAAGTAAAATCAAAATATAGCCAATTTGAGGAATGGTTTGTAAAAAGGTCATGACAGGTTCTATATATTGACATAAGCGATGTGAAATTCCACTCATAATGCCTAAAAATACACCTATGATCATGGCGAGAAAAAACTTATCATAATGCGTATAACTGTATAAAAAATAGCGATATAAAAATCTTTCTGCGTAAAATCACTCATCATACGCATAAAAACATCACTTGGATATGGTAAGATGACTTCTTTTTGAATCATTAAAGAAGCCATCTGCCATATGGTTAAAACAATAAGAAAGAGAATCAATTTTCTTTTCATGATGCTAACATACTTGAATCATAAGTGATGTTAAATAATTGAAGAAAATCTTTAATGTTATCTTCGCATTGACTGGCTGGAACATAGTGAACATTTTGACGTTCAATTGATGCAATAGTTATATCAACACTTGGTAAACCTAATTGTTCAATCCCAATGCTTTCTAATTTTTCTTTTAAATCAGGATAATTGTTTTCTGTAAAATCCTCAATAGCTTGAAACAAATCATCATTTTGATAGTCTTTTTTTACAAACATAGCTGCTTGTGGATAACCAGATTTGCCATATTCTGTTTGTAAATCAGCAACAATTGATAATTTTAAATTATTTTGTTTCGCTTTTGCGATTGTTGCACTAGCAAGTGGTTCTGCCAACAATCCAACTTCCACTTTACCTGATAATAACTGTTGTTGAACAAGGGTTGCTGAAGAATAGTAATGTGGTTCAAGATTGGTTTCCATATTGACTGTTTCAACAATCTTTTGAGGCACAGCCCCTTCACCAAATAAAGCCAATTCACCTGAATGTGTCAAAGCTTCTTTAGATGTTCCCACATAATATAAATTACCCCATGTTAATACACTTTGTAAACGATATTCAGTCTGTCCACTTGCGATTAATTTTGCGCCTACATTAATAGGTGCAATAATGATTTCATATTCACTATCAGCTTTGGCTAATTCAGCAATCAACTGATCTGTTCCATCGACCAATTGAATTTGTCCATTTTCAACTATTTTTTCATATTCTCCAACAAGGGCTAAAGCGGGAGCACCTGTTGGACATAAAATATGCACTGATGATTCTTGTTGACATCCTGTGATGAGTAAACTCATCAAAATACATAAACTTATTTTTAAAAACTTTTTCATAAAAACCTCCAAAAGCTATTTAAACTTAGCTTTTTTAGAATAATGTGTATGAAGTAAATGGTGAGCTTTTTCGCTATTTGGTTCACCTAAATAGCTTTTGTATAACTCTTGTATTTGTGAGTTTTTATGAGATTTACGAACTGGTAAAGCAACATCTTCTTCATATAAAGCTTTTGCTCTTGCCTGTTTAAAATCAAAGCCATTATTTCTAATGGTAGCATTGACATATGGTTGTCCACCACCATTAATACACCCACCTGGGCATCCCATAATTTCAATAAAATGATAAGGAGAAACACCGGCTCTAATATCATCTAATAGAGGTTTAGCTAATGACATGCTTTGTACAACCGCTACTTTTAATGTTTGATCACCAATTTTAATTGTTGATTCTTTGACACCTTCAACACCTCTTACAGCATAATAATCAATCATAGATAAATCTTCATGTGCCATCACATCAGCCACTGTTCTTAAAGCAGCTTCCATAACACCACCACTGGCACCAAAGATAACACCAGCTCCACTATATTCTCCAAAAAGATCCTGATCAAAGTCATCATCTTTTAAATCTCTAAAATTAATACCAAACATTTTAATCAATTTGGCAAGTTCTCGTGTTGTCAAAACAGCATCAACATCTTGATATTCAGCCGTTTTATTTTCGGGACGTATTTTTTCACCTTTTTTAGCAACACATGGCATGATTGATACAACAAAAATATCACGTGGATCAATTCCATTTTTTTGAGCATAGACTGATTTTACCATTGCTCCAAGCATCATATGTGGAGATTTACAAGTTGAAAGATGGTCTAATAAATCTGGATATTCATGTTCAACATAATTTACCCAACCTGGACTACATGATGTAATCATTGGTAAAGTTCCTTGATTTTTCAAACGTCCTAAAAATTCATAACCTTCTTCCATAATTGTTAAATCAGCTCCAAAGTTTGTATCATAAACTTTATCAAAACCAACAAGTTTTAAGGCATGAACCATTTTACCTGTGACTCTTGTCCCAATACTCATCCCAAATTCTTCACCTAATGCAGCACGAACAGCTGGTGCTGTTTGCACCACAACATGTTTTTGAGGATCATTCAAAGCTTCAATCACATAATGAATTTCTTCTTTTTCATGTAATGCTCCAACTGGACAAACATTGATACATTGACCACATTGCATACAGTTCACATCAGCAAAACTTTTATCATAAATTGGTGCAACTTTCGTTTTAAAACCACGATTCATATAACCAAGAATACCTAATCCCTGTACTTTTGTACATGTTTCCACACAACGTCCACATAAAACACATTTTGATGTATTACGAACAATTCCTGGTGAAACGGTATCAAATGTTGGTTCGCTCTTTTCACCTGCAAACGCATCTTCACGTACACCTAATTCTTGACATAAACGTTGTAATTCACAGTTGGTATTACGAATACAAGAAAGACAGTCTTTTGAATGATTAGAAACAATTAATTCAACAACACGTCTTCTGGCATCTAATGCACGTTGTGAATTGGTTTTAATCACCATGCCTGCTCTAACGGGATAAACACAAGCAGCACATAATGTTTTGGCACCTCTACTTCAACTTGACACACACGACAAGCACCTGCTCCAGTGATATCTTTAAAGTAACATAAAGTAGGAATATGAATGCCATTGTTTTTGGCAGCTTCAAGGATTGTTTGTCCTTCATAAGCTTCAACTTCTCTATTATTAATAGTTATTTTTATTTTTGACATATTTTACACCTACTTTCTTTCTATAACCTTAAAGTGACAAGCTTTCATACATAAACCACAGCGGATACATTTTTCTGGATCAATTTCAAAGGCTTCTTTACCAATTTTTCCACTAATAGCTCCAACTGGACATTGTCTTGCACAAAGACCACATTTACGACATTCGTCTTTATTAATTTCATAACGTAATAACTTCTTACAAACACCTGCAGGACAGCGTTTATCAACAATATGTGCCAAATATTCATCTCTAAATTGATGAATTGTTGAAAGAACAGGATTTGGCGCTGATTGACCTAAACCACATAATGCCGTATCTTTAATTGTCATAGCTAAAGTTTCAAGTTCATCCAATGTTTCCATTGTCCCTTCACCATCACAAATCTGTTCAAGCAATTCTAACATACGCTTTGTTCCCACACGACATGGTGTACACTTTCCACATGATTCATCAACAATAAAGTCCATATAGAAACGTGCTACATCAACCATACAGTTATCTTCATCTAAAACAATCATTCCACCTGATCCCATCATCGAACCAAGTTTGACAAGTTCATCAAAACCAATCGGTGTATCCAATTGTTCTTCTGTTAAACATCCACCAGATGGTCCACCGGTTTGAACCGCTTTAAAACGTTTATGATTAGGACAACCGCCACCAATTTCATAAATAACTTCACGTAATGTTGTTCCCATTGGAACTTCAACTAATCCAGTATTGGTAATTTTTCCACCCAATGCAAAGACTTTTGTTCCTGGTGACGATTCTGTTCCAATTGAACGGAACCAATCAGCACCATTTAATATAATTTGCGCAATATTGGCATATGTTTCAACATTATTAATAATGGTTGGTTTTCCCCATACTCCACGTTGGGCAGGGAATGGTGGTTTAGAGATAGGCATACCACGTTCACCTTCAATAGATTGAATTAACGCTGTTTCTTCACCACAGACAAAGGCTCCCGCACCTAAACGAATTTCTAAATCAAAATCAAAACCTGAATCAAAAATATTTTCACCTAATAATCCAAGTTCTTTAGCTTGTGAAATCGCTGTTTTCAAACGTTCTACGGCAATTGGATATTCAGCACGAATATAAATATATCCATGATGTGCCCCAATGGCATAACCAGCAATAATCATGGCTTCAATAACACTATGAGGATTTCCTTCAAGAATTGAACGGTCCATAAAGGCACCAGGATCTCCTTCATCAGCATTACAAATCACATATTTTTCATCACCAGGTTCATCCAATGCAAATTGCCACTTGAGTCCAGTTGGGAAACCTCCTCCACCACGACCTCTTAAACCACTTGCCTTAATGACATCAACAACTTCTTGAGGTGTCATCTGTGATAAAACTTGTCCCAATGCAAAATAACCATCTTGACCAATATATTCTTCAATATTTTCAGGATCAATCACACCACAATTATGCAACGCAACACGTTTTTGTTTTTCATAGAAACGGGTATGATTAATATCATGGATTTCCTTTGTTTCTTGATCGGCTTCATTTAACATCAAATGTTGAACAGGTCGTCCTTTATAAAAATGTTCCATTACAATCTCTTTAACATCTTCTTTTTTGACTCCTTTATAAATAATGTTATCAGGATAAATAGAAATATTAGGACCAGCTCCACATAAACCCAAACATCCCGTTCTTAAAACTTCAATTTCTTTATCAAGTCCCATTGACTTGATTTCTTTTTCAAATTCTTCAATTAATTCGCCAGAATTTCCAATTGTACAGCCTGTTCCTGCACAAACCAATACTTGTGTTCTTTTATACGGCATCGTCTACCCTCCTATTTCTGATATTGTCCAACAGTATATTCTTCTATCACTTCACCATGTATCAAATGACGTAAGACAACATCTTTTGCTTTCTTTTCATCCATCAATACATAAGTTGTCTTTTGATTATCTTTATCAAAAACTTCCACAATAGGTTCTAAAGCACACATTCCAATACATCCAGTCTGCATCACTGTCACAGCTAAATGTGCTTTGGCAACTTCTTCAACCAATGTATTTAAAACTGGTCTAGCTCCGCTGCAATGCCGCAAGTGGCCATACCAACAACAACACGATAATCCTGGTCTTCTTGACCACGCATAGCCATTCTTTCTTTGGCTTGATATCTAATCTTTTTTAATTCATCTAATGATTTCATTTACGCATACCCTCCTTTATATAATCTTTTAACCATAGTATAATTTCTGGTTGATTGATAGGAACATCATCAAGAATGTCTTGAATCTCTAATGTATCCAAATCAAATTCAAAATCATTTTCCTGATATTTGAATACATATCGAATATGTTCATCATATTGAATCAGTGTAATCATTGTTTCCACCAGATTTCCCATAGGTGGCGTATCTAAATGATCTTTAGTATAAACACCAATAATTGTGGTACCCAATCCTTCTTGAGAATGAATGGAAAATGTACCACCCGTAGCTTCCACACTTTCTTTAAACATTGGAATACCTAATCCAATGGGACGTGTTGTACGAGTTGTAAAGAAAGGATTAATCACTTTCTCTAACATTTCCTGACTCATTCCACAACCATTATCACTAATTTCAATATGAATTTTATTGTTTTGAAAACTATCTATAATATGAATACGAATCAAAGTGGCTTTGGCTCGTATTGCATTTTGAACAATATCTAAAATTGTCATTGCAATTTCCTGCATAATCGTTTTCTCCATAATTGATTGAATTGAGCCTGTTGAATTTGATAAACAGGTTCATTAATATCTTCTAATTGATGTGCATCACTATTAATCAAAACAAATTCATCTCTAGCATGGGGACATCTTATTTTTAATTCACGCTGTTCTTTGATACTGCCTACTTCTAGACCATCATAATCTAAATTGTCAGGAATATCATGATAGAAAGCATAAATGCTATATTTTTTCGCAAACACATGAGCCAAAACAGCAAGTCCCTGAAAATGATGTATCATATTAACAACTTCATAGACATCAACATCTAAAGAACTTAATAAAAGATGTGGTTCTTCATCAACAATTTCATCATTATCATCAAATATATACTGATGACCATAATACAAAGAATCATTGACTTTTTTGATAAGATGTTTATCAATCCATTGTTGAATAGGTTTTAAATCTGTTCCTCTTTGAAAATAAGCCAAAACATGGATATTTTCACATGTCTGTAACTCTACACCATGTAAAAAATTAATCTTGCCTTGTAATATTGGACTTTGAATGACTTTTTCTAAATGATATTGTTGTTTCAAAGAATTATGATCAGTAATCGCAATCAAATCTAAACCTTTAATATAAGCCATGTTGAATATATTATAAATGGTCATGGTATCATCACCACAAGGCGATAAAGCCGAGTGAATATGCAAATCATAAAACATTTTATAACCCCAAAGTGATAAGCTCTTTAGCTAAAGTAAAGGCATCCTTATCACTGACAAATAAAGGGATTTGTAAATCAGTCGCTTTATCAATAGCATCTCCGTCAGGATAATGGTCCTGTACAAAAACAATACCAGCAAAATCATGTAAATGAGCAATCGCAATCACATTTAAATGCTTTTGTACCGTCAACCACAACATCCCTTCTTGTCCACTTGCCATGACTTCACTCAATAAATCACCAATATAAACATCTTCAATGTCTCCATCCAATGTAACATCATTCACTTGTTTTAAGGATAATGTTAATAAATCTTGGCATTTCATGTTTTCACCTTCTTTTAATACGACACAATGAATCATCGACTTCACCACTGGCAATACGCATTGCTAAACCTCGACAATTAGCAAAACCGCAGCTGCCACAATCATATTGTGGTAATGTTTCTAAAATCGCATTGACTTTTTGAAACCATGCCATACGTTCTTTAAACGTTTGTTTCTGTTCATTGATATGACGTTTTTTATAATATTCTTCTAATTCTAAGGGAACACGCTCTCCCTCACAATGATCTAACATACTTTCAATATGATAACGTCCTTCAAAGGGATTGTTCCATAGATAATAACCACCAATACACCCCTGATAACAATGATATAAAGCAATTAAACGAATATGTTTTAATTGATCAAATTCAATTAAATCTAATACCATTCGAATTTGTGATAATCCTTCCACACTCATAATAGATAATTGATGATCACCAAACAAATCACTCACATTACTTTTTACACCATCACGATTGATAACCATTTCCTCTTTTTCTTTCCCTTTTCTTTTATTAAAATGTGGAAACATACGTGAAATACTTAAAGCATAATCAATTTGTGAATCTATTTTCCCTAAAGGCTCTTTGGCTAGAGTGAGTTTTCCAACACATTCACAAAGTGAAAAAATACCAATATCCTTGTCCTGATACTTTTTCTTAAACGTTTTGCAGCAATCTCAACAGGATAATCATAAGGCAATAAATGATCCAAAAGAGTTGGATATTCACGTTTAATCAGACGATTAATAGTTGGACAAAAAGATGTCAACATCACCTTATCAGCTTTCAAACTATCAATCATTGCCTGATGATAAAGCTCTCCTTCTATATCACTGTATTGAACGACTTCATCAAAATGAAACTTTTTAATCGCATAAACAAATTCTTTTAATTCATTAAACTCTTTAAAATCTGACAATATAGATGTGGGAATTAATGCAATATTATATTCATGCTCCTGAAAAGCTTTTTCCAGATTCACTTCTCTAATTTTGAGCTGTTTATAATCACAGGACTGAACACAGACATGACAATTGATACAATGAGCATCATCTATCATAACTTTTCCGTTAATCAGAGAAATAGCTTCAGTGGGACATGATTTCACACATTTGATACAGTTTTTACAGTTTTCTCCTAAAAAATGAATGACTGGTTTCATTGAAATGTCATATAAATATGTGTCCCTTCATGGGATGAATGAATGTCAAAAGAAGATGACACACTTTTCATATTATATAAACCCATTCCTGCACCAAAACCTAAGGAACGTGCTTTAGGAGAAGCTGTGGAATATCCTGGTGTCTGTGCTAATTCAAGGTCTTCAATACCAGGTCCAACATCATCAAATGCTAAAGAAATCACACCATTATCATCAATATCAAATGTCACTGTTCCACCATCAGAATGAATCACAATATTCATCTCGGCTTCATAACAGGCAATTGCCACTGCTTTTAACACTTTACGATCAATCCCAATTGATTTTAAAGTTCTCTTGATATCTGTAGATGCCTTACCTGCATCTTCAAAATTATCCTTTTCAACTTGATAGACTTTTTTCATTCTCTCATTCCTCTACCATAAAGCTTTCCACAAGCTTCAAACATTGTTTGATTTGTTTGAAAAAGATTAATATGCAATTCTTTGGCAGTTTCTATGATATTCATGTCAATAGGTTTTCCTCTGACCAAAAAAATAGTATCTAAATCTAACACTTCTGCTGTTCTTAAAGATTGCACATTAGCTAATCCAGTTAAAAAAGAAGATCTTCAACTTCATCTTTCAACATAGCAAGAGCATCTGACATCAAATCTGTTGCAAAAGCCTTATCATAATTTTTTTCATAAATATCCTGATTAGCAATATAAACTTCTTTTGCATTTAAAATTTCCACAATTTCTTTAACTAGCATGACTCTCTTCCTTTAAATAATCAAGAATCAACATTTTCAAATCTTCCAATTGCTTATTGCAGCCAAAAACAGTTCCATCCACACTCACAACTGGTGCCAACCCACAAGCGCCTACACAACGTGTCGCATCAATGGAAAATAGACCATCTTCACTTGTTGAATTGACTTCACATTCCGTCATTTCACAAAGTAAGTCTAATACTGTTTGTGCCCCGTTAACATAGCAAGCTGTTCCTAAACATACAGAAATGACATGTTTTCCTTTAGGTTCAGTTGTAAACTGTGAATAAAAAGTCACAACACCATAAACCTTAGAAACGGGAACATTTAATGTTTCTGCTATTTTTTGCATCGCTTCAAAAGGAATATATCCAAGTTCATCTTGAATATCATGAAGCATTAATTTCATGGGACCTCTTTGATCTTTATGCTTATCAACAATCGCATCAATCTTATCTAAATACTCTTGTTTTAAACCACCCATACACATACTCCTTTCATCTTTATAGAGATATTATAACATAATTTGAAAGCGCTTGAAATTTATTTCTTTACAAAAAAGATTATTAGAAATTCTAATAATCTCCACGTTGATGAAAGTCTTTTTTATTTCCCGTCACTTGGTGTCTATCTTGTAGCTTTCTTTCAATATCTTCTACTTGAATTCCTTGTTGATACATCAAAACAAGTACATGATAAAATAAATCACTGATTTCACCAAAATCATCAATTCTTAAATGAGATAAAAAAGACGACTCAAGATAATTTTGAGTCATCTTTATTCAAAAATTTTTATGTTTTTATACTTAGCAATATAACATAAAAGATTGCTATTCTTTCCAGTATATATTGGCTCATTTTTTGAATTAACATATAATTCAAAATGATTACGACTGTAAAAATCTCTTAATGCAAGAGCATCTTTACATTCAAGATAAACCAAGTCTAAGCCAACTGAATTATATACCTAAAAAATCGTTTCTAATGCAAAAGCCAATAAATCAGAACCCTCTATTGTATAATTTAATGCTTTATTATAATTTTTAGATAATTGACCAATTAAAACAACCGAAATCGCATCCTGATTTGTCTTTCCTCCAGTTAAACTCTTTCTTTTCGATTTGCTTAACTCTTCAGATAAAATAAAAGGTTTATTGCTTAAAGTATAATATCCACACAATGAAAATTGCTGTTGATCATTAGCAAACCCAACTAAATACGTTCTACTTGACTGATATTCTGCTTTTTCAAATGGAATTGCTTTATGAATTAAAAAATCTTCAATATCCTTATCATATGGGCAAGAAAAATCGGAGACAAGCTCTTTAAAAGCATCTTCTCCGATTTTATTCAAAAAATCACTCAAGCTAAATTTAATAAAATCAGTTTTCTCTAATTTTATCATTTCCTAAATAACTCAATTAATTCTTCATTTGAAATTTGTTTACAACTTTTTTTCTGTTAATTATCAAAGGGTTTGTTTCTTTTAAAATTCTTTCCATGCACTCTTCAGATTCATGATTGACAATAAAAGTTTTTTCAAAACTTTCAGTAGCCATAATTATCACCTCCATAATATATTATGGTACTCATGATATATATTTACTTGCAACTGAATTGTAACATATTTTTTGTTTTTTTCAATATAACTAAACTTTGACTTTCGGTTTTTTGCATTCTTTTTTGAAGGGTATGTCTTGTTGTTTATTGTCATAACCCTTGTTTTCTTATCTATATCATCTTTTTTGTTTTTGTTCTCTTTTTATTGTAGCTGAAAAAGTGTCATTTTCATGACCTTTTTTATTATTTACTATATGTTCATTTTATAGTTTCAGTTGTAGCTGCCTGTATTCCTGCTTCTCTCTTATATTTTGAAACTCCTTGATTCCCTTTTGTGCATATTTTAATATTTCCTGTATCCCTTTACTGATCTGATAGCACCAGTAATATCTCTTTCCTTTAAGCGATTTGCTTCTCTCTATCATCTTTATGACCAGTAATTTCTTGTCTACTTTCTCTGCCAACAGTGTTATATGCCCTATATGCATCATCAATATCGTATTCAATACATTTATTGATTTCATTGTCCTTACTCTTATATTTTCAAAACCATACTGATTCTTTTTGAATCTGAATTTCTCCTCGATTCGCCACCTTGACATATATGCCCTCACTATCTTATGCACATCTCTTTTATTCCTGATCTCTCTATTCGTTAAAAGCATCATCGGTTTTTCTTCACTTAATCCATACACAATGACTAGATTTAATATCCTTCCCTTTTGTGATGGCAGTTCCACTCTCGTATGTGATACATAGACTTCACTATCTTCCTTAGAAAAATACATGTTCATCTTAATCTTGCCTTTTCTTCTTTTGGCGATTTCTCCTACTTTCTTTGGCTTCCCTTTAAACAATAATGTTCTATTTTCTTTGAGTCTGATGATGAAATCATCTGCATTATGATTTTCATCTATGAAGTAATCATAAAATACATTGGCATCATATCCTCTGTCACATACAAATGTACATCTTTCAGGAATGAGAGATTTGACATATTTTATGCTCTTTATTGTTTCATCGTTCATTGACCTGAATCCTTCACTTTCAGTTGAATAGATATGGCTATACAAAGATATTGGATGATGTTGATCCTGTGTGAGGGCAGTTGCCTCACATACATGGTATCCAGGATAAATGTCATCCTTAAGTGAGGAAGCATCCCTGACCATACAAAGATCTTCAAATTTTCTTCCATATTTTTTGATGATTTCACTGTTATCAAGTAAAATGATCCTGTCTTCGCTAAGATGCTTGATAACCATATCATTATAATTGGATTTCATTTGGTTCATTGCTTCATCATCAAATTGAGCCAAATGATTGGATAATCTGTCAATTGTATAATTGAGCTTGATATTTTCATCAAGAGCTCTGGCAATATCGCTAAGTAGAACACTTTGACTTCTTGCAAGACCAAACATCATGTCCATGACAAACTTGGCAGCAGGTTTATCAAGACTGTCTGATAATTTATTAGAAAAATTGACAATTTCTCTTTTCGTTTCATATAGATCTGTGGTAAAATAACTCATGGAAAATCCCTCCTAAATTTTGTTTATTGATCTAAAATTATTATAACATTTAAGAGGCTGATTTTCCTTATAAATAAAGCAAAACAGGCAATTTGTGAATAACTTTTTACCTGTTTTTTATTTTTTTACCGAAACTCAAAAACTAAACACTATCGATCTAACACATTCGAATCAAAAGAAACAGCATATACAATTATTAACAATATAAAAAATTTAATGAAAAAACAATTTCTTGCTATATCATAAGTATCACATCTGCATTTTCTTTTTGTATTAAGATTTAGACTCTTTACATTTATATCACTCTTTTTATTTACTTTATAAATAAAAAAAGATTATTAGAAATTCTAATAATCTCCACGTTGATGAAAATCTTTTTTATTTCCCGTCACTTGGTGTCTATCTTGTAGCTTTCTTTCAATATCTTCTACTTGAATTCCTTGTTGATACATCAAAACAAGTACATGATAAAATAAATCACTGATTTCACCAATTAATTCTTCTTTATCTTGATTTTTTGCTGCAATAATTGTTTCACTGGCTTCTTCACCAACTTTTTTACAAATCTTATCAACACCTTGATCTAATAAATAATTGGTATATGATTTTTCAACAGGATGTTCCTTTCGATCAGCAATGACATCATAGACTTCATGGAAAATATTGCGAGAAGTCACATAAGGCATGATTTCATGAAAGAAACATGAATAAGCACCGGTATGACAAGCCACCCCAATTTGTTTAACAATAATTAATAAAGTATCTTTGTCACAATCTAAATACATTCCTTGAATATATTGAAAATGACCTGATGTTTCTCCTTTATGCCATAATTCTTGACGTGATCGTGAATAAAAATAAGTTTCCTTCGTTTCTAACATCTTTTCATAGGCTTCTTCATTGACATAAGCCAACATTAATACAGCATTTGTCTGATAATCTTGGACAATTGCTGGAACTAAGCCATTTCCTTTTTGAAAATCTGGTTTCATATGTTCCTCCTTACTGGTATATGATGTTTGGCACATAAGGCTTTGACATCATCTATCGTGGCTTCCTGATAATGAAACAAGGAAGCTGCTAATGCGCCATCACAATTTGTTTTTTCAAAAACTTCAACAATATCATTTTGATCTCCACAGCCACCACTGGCAATGACTGGAATCGACACAACATCAAGCACTGCATTTAACATATCAATATCAAAGCCATCTCTTGTGCCATCTTTATCCATTGAAGTGAGTAAAATTTCTCCAGCACCTAAACTTTCACATTGTTTGACCCATTCAATCAAATCTAATCCCGTATTTTTTCTACCACCAGCAATATAGACATCATAACCTGAATTGTCTTCACGTTTTTTAGCGTCTATAGCCACAACAACACATTGAACTCCAAATTCATCCGATGCCTGTTGAATTAACTGTGGATTTTGAATGGCAGCCGAGTTAACAGAAACTTTATCAGCACCACTTGATAAAATCATACGAAAATCATCAAGTGTACGAATGCCACCACCAACTGTTAAAGGAATGGAAAGTTCACTGGCTGCTCTTTGAATTAAATCTTTAATAATATCACGATTTTCATAAGTGGCAGTAATGTCCAAAAAACCACTTCATCAGCACATTGTTCATCATATCTTTTAGCGATTTCAATAGGATCACCAACATCTTTTAATCCTACAAAATTTACACCCTTAACGACTTTTCCATCTTTAATATCTAAACAAGGGATGATTCTTTTGGCAAGCATCCTATCACCTCTTTTAAATCCACTTTTCCTTCATAATAAGCTTTTCCAACAATACATCCATGATAGCCTTGTTTTGCAGCTTCTAGAATATCATCTTGATCTTTGACACCACCTGATACAATACATTGTAAAGATGTTGTTTCTTGAATCTTTTGATAAATGGAAAATGTTGGTCCCTGTAATGTGCCATCTTTAGAAATATCCGTACAAATAATATAACGAACACCCATTGTTTCTAGTGTTTTTAAAAAATCTAAGTAATGCACTTTGGTTGTCACTAACCATCCAGATGTAGCCACATATTCATTTTGAATATCCACCCCAACCACAATCTTTTCTGATCCATATCGTTTTAACATAGCTTGTAAAAAATCAGGATTTTCAATGGCTGCTGTTCCTAAAATCACACGATTAACACCTATTTCATCAAGATATAATGACACAGTTTTCTCATCACGAATCCCACCACCAACTTCCATAGGGATGGTAATTGTCTGACGGATTTTTTGAATTGTCTGTAAATTGGTTGTGTTACCTTCTTTGGCTCCATCTAAATCCACAACATGTAAATATTTAGCTCCCATGTCTTGAAATTGTAAAGCTAATGTTTCTGGAGTTCTACTATAAACTGTTTTTTGTTTGTAATCACCTTTATATAAACGGACAGCTTCACCGTTTTTTAAATCAATTGCTGGAATTATAATCATTGCACCATCTCCTTAAACGCTAATAAAATTTTCTTGCCAATGGCTCCACTTTTTTCAGGATGAAACTGACAGCCCATGACATTGTCTTTCGCAACAACAGCGGTAATTTTTTCTTGCCCATACTCACAATAGGCTATCAGTTCATCATCACTAGGATATGCCATAAAAGAATGGACAAAATACACATAATCGCCGTTATGAATATATTTCATTAAAGGATATTGTGTTGTGATGTTTAATTCATTCCATCCCATATGCGAATTTTTGCTTGAACTTCCATACGTTTGACTTCACCCTTTAAAAAACCTAAGCCTTTTGTAGGATAGACTTCATATCCTTTTTCAAATAGAATTTGCATTCCTAAACAAATACCTAAAATCGGAATCCCAGCCTGTTGTCTTTCTTTTAAAATATCAATCAAATCATATCGTTTTAAATGTTCCATAGCGACCGGAAAAGTTCCTACACCTGGTAAAACAATCCCTTTGGCTTGGCGAATAACATCATGATCACGACTCACGATAACATCCATGTTAAGTTTCATCAAAGCATTTTGGACACTCATCAAATTCCCTACATGATAATCAATAATCACAATCATATTATAAAACCCCTTTAGAAGAAACAATCTGTTCCTTATGGTTTTCATCAATACGAATAGCTTGTTTTAAAGCTCTGGCAAAACTTTTAAACATAGCTTCAATAATATGATGTGTGTTTTCACCATAGTTTTGTTGGATATGTAGAGTCATCAATGCGTGATCACTAACAGCCTTAAAAAACTCTTTGGTCATTTCTGTTTCATAATTACCTAACTGCTGACAAGGTAAATTGGCCTGATAAACAAGATAAGGTCGCCCGCTCAAATCCAAGGTTGTGGTGACTAATGTTTCATCCATTGGAATTGCCATTTGTCCATAACGATAAATACCTTTTTTATCACCCAATGCTTCTTTTAAACATTCACCTAAAACAATTCCTAAATCTTCAACAGTATGATGACTATCTACTTTTAAATCACCTATACACGTAATGGTACAATCAATACCACTATGAAAAGCAAATAATTCTAACATATGATCCATGAAACCAACACCAGTATCAATGGTTGCTTGTCCTTGTCCATCAAGATTGATGGACATTTCTATTGTTGTTTCATTCGTTTGACGTTTGATTTGACTCTGTCGCATTATTCTTCCTCCTCAAAACGCACACCAATACTATTAGCATGTGCATCTAATCCTTCTTTTTTCGCAAATGTCATCACATCATCTTTAAAAGTCTTTAAAACTTGTTTTGGATAATAACTATAAGATGAATATTTCACAAAATCATAAACCCCTAAAGCACTATAAAACTTAGCTGTTCCACCAGTTGGTAACACATGGTTTGTGCCTGACATATAATCACCCAATGGTTCAGGTGTATATTCCCCTAAAAAGATAGAACCCGCATTATAAATCAATGGCAAAGTATTCATTGGATTATCTACCAGCACTTCTAAATGTTCTGGTGCAAATTCATTGGATACTTGAAAAGCTTCTTCAATAGAACTCACTAAAAAAGCTCCACCATAATTTGTTAGTGATTCTTCAATCATTTTCGCTCTTGATAATGTTTGAATCTGTCTTTTGAGTTCTTCATTAACTTTTTTGACTAAAGACAAAGATGTTGTAACAAGAATCGCACTGGCTAAAGCATCATGTTCAGCCTGACTCATTAAATCAGCCGCAATATATTTTGGATTGGCTTTTTCATCAGCAACAATCAAGATTTCGCTTGGTCCTGCAATCATATCAATATCCACACGTCCATAACAACATTTTTTCGCCGTCGCAACGTAAATATTTCCTGGTCCAACAATCTTATCGACTTTTGGTAAGGTGTTTGTTCCTATCGCAACACCAGCTACACCATGAGCTCCTCCTACTTTATAAATACGTTCAATACCACAGACATAAGCCGCTGCCAAAATTGAAGGATTGACTTTTCCATCGGCTTTCACTGGTGTAATGATGATTAATTCTTTTACACCAGCCAATTTTGCTGGAATAGCGTTCATCATAACTGTTGATGGATATGTTGCTGTACCACCTGGTACATATAAAGCCACCTTTTCCAAACCACGTACAACCTGCCCCATCATCACACCATTTTCTTTATAGATAGACCATGAACGATCAACTTGATGTTGGTGGAAATCTGTCAACTGTTCTTTGGTACGTTCTAAAATACGCATAAAATCTTTACCAACAGCTGTCACACCATCTAAAATTTCTTGTTTAGAAACAAGTAAGTCTTGTGGATTTTCAATCATAAAGCCATCTAATTGACGACAATATTTCATAATGGCCTGATCTCCATTTTTCTCAACATTATCAATCATTTCCATCACTGTATCATTGACTTGTTTAGAAATCTCTGTTTTACGTGTTGAAAACTTTTTCACAACATCTTTTAATTGTCCTTGTACATCATATACCTTTAACATTCTTCTTCCTCCTTCAACATTTGAATCAAATGAAATATCTCATCTTTTTTAAATTTTAAACTCACTTTATTAACAATCATCTTCGTTGATACATCACTAATCTTTTCAATAATTTCAAGACCATTAGCTTTAAGGGTTGAACCAGTTTCCACAATATCCACAATCGCATCACTTAACCCAACAACTGGTCCAAGTTCCACCGAACCTTCTAATTTAATAATTTCGACATCCTGTTGTTTTTGATGAAAATAATCTTTCGCCACTTTTGTATATTTAGAAGCAATTCGTTGACGACGTTTAAAAACTTTATCACGATATTCAGGATAAGCGGCTAACGCAAAATAACATTTCCCAATATTTAAATCCAGCATTTCATAATAATCTTGAAAATCACTATCTTCTAAAGTATCTTTACCAACAAAACCAACATCAACAATCCCGTGTTCTAAAAAGGTTAAAACATCATTAGCTTTCGCAAAAATCATTGAAAGACCATCTTGGGTTTCAATCATTAACTCGCGATCTTTATGAATAACGGGTTCCATATCAAAACCTTGTTTTGATAAGAGTTGACAGACTTGTTTTTCAATACGTCCTTTTGTAATGGCTATTTTAATCATGACTCTTCCTCCTCTTTTTCTAACGCTTTTAAAATATGACTTAAATCATAACTAAACCCAATTGCTGGCACTTTACGATGAAAACGATTCATCAAATGATCATAACGTCCACCATTCATAATGGGTTGCGCACTATATGGAGAATAACCTTTCAACATGATACCCGTATAATATTTCATCATCGGTGTCATCGCCAAATCAAAAGTCAAAAGCTCTTTGGCAGGTATTTTTTCATATAATTGAATCATATCTTCAATGGCCTCTTTTAATAATTGATCTTGAATTTGATTTTTGACATCATATAAAACTTGTACATCACCAAATGCCTGAGGTAAATGCATAAGCAAAGTTTGCAAACTCTTATCAAAATCATGACTTTCAACAAATATTTTCATGGCACTTAAATCACGTCTTTTTAAAATATCTACAAATTGCTCATCATCAACAATCTCTACCAAACGGTTATAAAATTTGGCTGAACCCATTTCAATACGAATATTTTGTAACTTTAAACATTTCATTGTCTGTAAAACAAGTTCCAAACATTCTAAATCACCAAACATTCCAGATTTCCCAATCAATTCAATTCCAGCCTGAAAAAACTCACTGCTTCTACCTTTATGTCTTTTTCTTTACGATAAACTTTCCCAAAATAACAATATCTTTTTTCACCATTTTCATCTTGTGAACAATACAATCTCGCTAAAGGCACTGTATAATCAACTCTTAATGCAACACGCTTTCCTTCATAATTGACATATTGAAACATCTTTTCTTCATCTATGCCAATATCCATATCATTATACAAATCAACATATTCAAAAGAAGGCATTAACACTTCTAAATAACCATGTTCTACAAAAATAGCTCTTAAATCTTTTTCAATCTCTCTTAACTTCGATACGTTATCCATAATCGCATCAATACTTTCTTCTGGTATCAAATACTTAAATTCTTCCATCTTAATCCCCCTTCAACAAAAAAGACGAGTCTTAATGACTCGTCCATCAAATATTAAGTCATTAGATACACCCATTTATAAACTATATGTAAAATGGGCTGTATCTTTCATAGATATAACCCTAAGTGTTCCAATGATGATGGTGATGAAATTGTTTGTTTAAAATTGTCTTTTTCATAAATATCACCTCATTTTTTATCATTATACCATATTTCAATCAATAAAAAAAGAATTTTTTCAAATTCTTTTTCAATATTCATATCATTTCACCACGCATTTTCTCCAACCCGATTCCCTTCAATACGATAGAGATATTCTGTGGTCTGTCGTGTTTTATAACTTCCATTATTAGTTGGATGATCCATTGGCATATATTGACTATCATAAAATCTCGTACCTACATAATCATTGCCATATTTTTTCATCACAATCACTTCACTGAAAGTTTGACTTTCCGATGTTGAAGAATCAACTCTTCTATTTATATAAATCCCATACTGATTGTCATACTGTGAATAAATCAACATGGATAAGATTTGGACATCTAAAATCGTATCCTTATCATTATTGATACGTGTATATTCTCTATCCAATGCTTTAATCACTTGATAAATATCATCACTTTCATTATGGATTTTCACAACATTTTGATTAGACTCAAATGATGATATATCTTGTTTTTTGATGACTTCCTGATAAGCCTGATAATTGTTTTGGTCTTTTTGGGCTTTTTCTTTCTCTATTTTTTCCATATAAGGATCAACTTCAGGTTCTACAACTTCATCTTCTTTGACTTCAGGCTGTTCATTGATCACTTCATCTTGATCAGAAGTTTCCTGATCTTGTTTTGGCATTTGAATAGATGTGTTATAACTTTTATATAGAGTTTTTGATGATTGAGTATTCAAATCAAAAAGCTCACATTTTCCTACATTTAAATCTGTTTTTTCATGATTCAAGTATATCAGTAATGGTGTTTGTAAAGCATCTGTATACAAAATATTTTCTCCGACAACTTTCACTGGACATTCTATATCATTGATCTTCATCACTTTATCTTGAATACTGATTCGACTTGTTTGATTTTTATATGTATATCCATCATATTTTTCATAAATATCGTCTAATGATTGTGTGATTGACTGCAAGCTATAAAAAGTATACTGATCATCATGTTCAATACAAATAAGATTTTGAAAAGCATAAATATCATTCAATTGTTCTAAAGGAATGATTGTTTCTTTTTTCCATAAACATAAGCAACATCACGATAAATTTGAATACCCTCTTCAACTTGACAATATCCTATCATTTTTTGATTCACAATAATTTTCTTGATATGACCAGTTGAAAAATAGATATAAATACAGCTAAAAAGAGAATTGACCATCCAATTGTCCAACGCTGTTTTTTAAACTTTTTAAAAAGCATCAGACTCACACTTATCATTATTAAAATGAACAAGTCACCTAACAACTGACTGATATCAATCAACATTGTATTCTTTTGTAGACAATAAAAAATACCAGCCACATTATTTAATAAAATAACCATTCCATAAAATAATAGAATATATGTCAATTGTGTTATCAGTCTTTCGTTATATAATAATTCTCCTGCTTGAAACTGTTTTGGATAAAATAATCTCAGTTGATTTTTGATTTGACGAGAACTTTGAAAAGATAAAACTTCATTTTTAAATTCTAAATATCCAATATTAAAGGAAAAAATAAATACGTTTGAGTTGATTATCTTGGAAAGTCTTATTATGATAAATAAAATCTTGATTTTGATGAATCTCTATAGTTTGTCCTTTTATGCATAAAAAATGAATTTGTTTTATAATCAGTTGCGTCACTATAAAAATGAGAGCGCCAAAAAAACAGAGCATTCCTGAACCAGCCAGTGTTATATTATATTTGAGTTTCGGTAAAAAAATAAAAAACAGGTAAAAAGTTATTCACAAATTGCCTGTTTTGCTTTATTTATAAGGAAAATCAGCCTCTAAAATGTTATAATAATTTTATCTCAATAAACAAAATTTAGGAGGGATTTTCCATGAGTTATTTTACCACAGATCTATATGAAACGAAAAGAGAAATTGTCAATTTTTCTAATAAATTATCAGACAGTCTTGATAAACCTGCTGCCAAGTTTGTCATGGACATGATGTTTGGTCTTGCAAGAAGTCAAAGTGTTCTACTTAGCGATATTGCCAGAGCTCTTGATGAAAATATCAAGCTCAATTATACAATTGACAGATTATCCAATCATTTGGCTCAATTTGATGATGAAGCAATGAACCAAATGAAATCCAATTATAATGATATGGTTATCAAGCATCTTAGCGAAGACAGGATCATTTTACTTGATAACAGTGAAATCATCAAAAAATATGGAAGAAAATTTGAAGATCTTTGTATGGTCAGGGATGCTTCCTCACTTAAGGATGACATTTATCCTGGATACCATGTATGTGAGGCAACTGCCCTCACACAGGATCAACATCATCCAATATCTTTGTATAGCCATATCTATTCAACTGAAAGTGAAGGATTCAAGTCAATGAACGATGAAACAATAAAGAGCATAAAATATGTCAAATCTCTCATTCCTGAAAGATGTACATTTGTATGTGACAGAGGATATGATGCCAATGTATTTTATGATTACTTCATAGATGAAAATCATAATGCAGATGATTTCATCATCAGACTCAAAGAAAATAGAACATTATTGTTTAAAGGGAAGCCAAAGAAAGTAGGAGAAATCGCCAAAAGAAGAAAAGGCAAGATTAAGATGAACATGTATTTTTCTAAGGAAGACAGTGAAGTCTATGTATCACATACGAGAGTGGAACTGCCATCACAAAAGGGAAGGATATTAAATCTAGTCATTGTGTATGGATTAAGTGAAGAAAAACCGATGATGCTTTTAACGAATAGAGAGATCAGGAATAAAAGAGATGTGCATAAGATAGTGAGGGCATATATGTCAAGGTGGCGAATCGAGGAGAAATTCAGATTCAAAAAGAATCAGTATGGTTTTGAAAATATAAGAGTAAGGACGATGAAATCAATAAATGTATTGAATACGATATTGATGATGCATATAGGGCATATAACACTGTTGGCAGAGAAAGTAGACAAGAAATTACTGGTCATAAAGATGATAGAGAGAAGCAAATCGCTTAAAGGAAAGAGATATTACTGGTGCTATCAGATCAGTAAAGGGATACAGGAAATATTAAAATATGCACAAAAGGGAATCAAGGAGTTTCAAAATATAAGAGAGAAGCAGGAATACAGGCAGCTGCAACTGAAACTATAAAATGAACATATAGTAAATAATAAAAAAGGTCATGAAAATGACACTTTTTCAGCTACAATAAAAAGAGAACAAAAACAAAAAAGATGATATAGATAAGAAAACAAGGGTTATGACAATAAACAACAAGACATACCCTTCAAAAAAGAATGCAAAAAACCGAAAGTCAAAATATTATAATGATATCCCACAACCATCAAACAGTCTGATACTATTAAAAATATACTCTTTTTTGTATTTTGAAGTTCTTTTTGCCACAATGATGAATCCATTATTCTTTTAATTGTTATTTTCATTTTCTAACTCCTTATTGAGATTAGACATACATACCAATGACTTTTGTGGAACACCTATATATTGACTAATGACTTCACATTTGACCATTAACAAAAAATAAATGTTGTGTTTTTCTTCACTCAAGCTTTCAAAATTCGCTTGCCCTTTTGCTATGACAATATCCACCTGTTGATAAATATCTAGAAATTCTTGACTGACACGTGATAAAACCGTTCCTAATGAGCCATCTCCATTAGAAATAATCGTTGCATATTGATCCATACCTACAAAATATGCATCTTCTAATATCGAATCATTAACAACGGGTTTTCCTCTAGTCGCAAAATAAATATGTAATTGTGGATAGAAAGCTTTGATTGTTTTGATAAAAAGTAAATCCATACAAATCTCACCACAATTATCTCCTAAATACAATAAAGAAGAACTGTTCTTTAAATCATCTTTCAATCTTTCTACATGATTAATAGCAAGCGATAACTGATGAACATTTTGAAAATATGTTGTGATATCCTGCTCAACATTTTGATGCATAGGACTAAAATCTATAATATTGCCCACAATCGCAGAAATTATTGCCTCTTCAAAAGAATGAATTTGCTTTTCTATTTGAGGCAACTGTTTTAAAAACAACTGATTATAATAAGTTCTTAATGACTGATAAGGATCATCATGATGTGTATACTCTTTCACTATCGCAAAAACTTCACCAATAATCTCAGGATTTGTTTTATCAAAATCAACTTGACTCATATATTGAAAGACTTGATGAAATAATGCATCCTGATTGAGACAGTTTGTCATTTTTGCCATTTTGACGACTTGATTCATCAAACATGGTAAACATTGTTTATTCATTTTCATATAGCTGATCACCTTCCTTACTTAGGATAACATATTGATTCTCTCTCAGTTTTTATTTCCAACTTTTGGAAATTGTTTATTTCTTTTTATGTAGCTTGCAAGAATCCAATCATTTAAACAATGAACCAAATAAGAATGATAACCATGCTTCGAATGAATCATAACGACTTCATCAATGTAATCCAAAGTCGCTACTTTTGGCTGACAAGTTATGACAACAATATGTGCCTGACTTTCTTTTAAAGCTTTTAAAATCCCATAATATCGTGAATAACCATTATCTAAAACATATTCTCCAGACATTGAATAAATAATAACCCAGCCTTGACTTTCACGTAGATATTCAATCTGTTTATGAATATCTAAAAAAGTGAAACATATTTTTTGATGAAACGCTAAATTATATTGAAGTTCTCTCGCATAATTTTCACTATTAAAAATTCCAAAGAGGGCAACTTCATGATTTTGAATAATATCAATCAAACACTCACCTTGTTGATAGTCAAAATGAGTTTAAAAATAATCAATATCTTCATGAAGATATTGTTGAAAAAAACGTTGTTCAACTCTTCTTTGTACCATTGAATGTCTTTGAGGATTGCCATGATAAGATAAAGATTCTTTAAAAGTAGAAAAAGATGAAAAACCAATATGACGAACAAAACGACTGATTTGTGAACATGAAACATGTAATGTATCAGCCATATCAACAATCGTCATATCTTGGACTTTCTCATCATTTTCTAATATATATTTCACAATTATTTTGTCAACAGATGATATTTGTGGATGTGCCATCCAATCTAAAAGTGACATCACAACTAAATTCATACAGATTGTTTAAACTCCTGATAAGCATTGATAAACGCTTCACTATTAAAAACATAAACATGACTTGTTTTTTGATGTTGAATCACGACATGATGCTTTGATTTTGTTTGAATAGATTGAATATTTTGATAAGGAATTAAAACAGGTAAAAAAGCAGCAATCTTCCATTCATAAATCATCATTTCATCATCAAACAATATAATCTTATATCTAGCACTCATTAATACCAAAGCAATCAAGCCCAGTAAAAAACAACCAATAGACTGCGCATAAGCCTTTTGCATATAGGCATAAAAACCAATCCCAATAAATAAAATAAATAACACAAGACACAATAAAAATGTTCTATACTCTTTAAATTTTTTCATTATTTTCATCACCATTAGTAGTTTATCATATTTTATAAAGAATGAAAACTTTAAACAAAAGATTATAAAAATTTATTAATTCTTAAGAAATATAACCTTTTAATTCTAATTAAGCTAAAAAAACAAGAATTTATTATCTAAATTTCAAAAATTATAATAATTTTTTATTAAAATGCTTGTTTTTTATTTATCATTGTATATAATAAGTTTCAAGGAGGATTCAAACTATGAAATATATTGATAGAGTATTAGAAGATGTAAAAGCAAAAAATGCTGATCAGCCTGAATTTATTCAAGCTGTCGAAGAAGTTTTAGAAAGCTTAGAACCTGTAATTGAAGCGCATCCTGAATATGAGGATATGGCAATTTTAGAAAGATTAGTAGAACCTGATAGAGCAATTATGTTTAAAGTGCCTTGGCAAGATGACCAAGGAAAAGTTCATGTGAACAGAGGATATCGTGTTCAATTCTCAAATGCAATTGGACCTTACAAAGGTGGTTTAAGATTACACCCATCTGTTAACTTAGGAATTATTAAATTCTTAGGTTTTGAACAAATCTTTAAGAATTCATTAACAACTTTACCAATCGGTGGTGCAAAAGGTGGTTCTGATTTTGATCCACAAGGAAAATCAGACAATGAAATTATGCGTTTCTGCCAATCATTTATGACTGAATTATATCGTCATATTGGACCTGATGTAGACGTTCCTGCTGGTGATATTGGTACAGGTGCAAGAGAAATTGGATATATGTATGGACAATACAAAAGAATCAGAGGTGCTTATGAAAATGGTGTCTTAACTGGTAAACCATTGCCTTATGGTGGTTCATTAATTAGACCTGAAGCAACTGGATTTGGTGCCGTTTATTATGGTAAAGAAGTATTAAGTCATTTCAATGATTCTTATGAAGGAAAAACAATTGCTTGTTCTGGATATGGAAACGTTGCTTGGGGTGTATGCTTAAAAGCAAGAGAATATGGCGCAAAAGTTGTATCTATTTCTGGTAGAGATGGTTATGTTTATGATTCTGAAGGTATTACAACTGATGAAAAGATTGATTTCTTATTACAAATCAGAGGATCAAATGATGTTAAATTGAAAGATTATGCTGAAAAATTCGGTTGTGAATTCCATGCTGGTGAAAAACCATGGGGATTAAAAGTTGATATGGCATTCCCATGTGCAACACAAAATGAAATTGGTTTAGAAGAAGCTAAACAATTAGTGGCTAATGGTGTCAAATATATTATTGAAGGTGCAAATATGCCTACAACACCTGAAGCTATCGCTTATTTCTTAGAAAATGGTGGAACATTAGGACCTGCTAAAGCAGCTAATGCTGGTGGAGTTGCTGTATCTGCATTAGAAATGGCTCAAAACTCTATGCGTTATAGCTGGACAGCTGAAGAAGTTGATCAAAAATTACATGATATTATGGTAGATATTCATAATTCTTCAGTCAAAGCGGCTGAAAAATATGGTTTAGGTTATGACTTAATCAAAGGGGCAAATATTGCTGGATTTGAAAAAGTTGTAGCTGCAATGATTTCTCAAGGAATCTATTAATACAAAATAAAGGTTGTTGGATGATTAAATCTAACAACCTTTTTTATTATTCATCACTCTTTAATAATATACACTAAACATAGTCCTTTAAATCAATAAGACATTTCTATTACGAAAAAAGGGTAAATTGTCCCTAAATTCGTAATGAACCTATTTATATAAATAAATTTTGGATAAAATCAATAATATTGATAAATCATCTTTTTCAATATCATTTGTCATAATTTGTTTTTATGAATACTGTCCATCGATTTTATTGTTGAATGATTATTTTTGATATAACATTAGTCATATATTCTATCTAAAGGAACAATTCATATCCATCATCTATTTTGATGGTCAAAAAAGAGCATTTTTATGCTCTTTATTCTTCAACTGGTAATTCTTTTAATGTTTCTTCACCAGTCACATATTTTAAGATTGCCATAGCAGCATCTTTAGGTCCTTGGTGTTCATTTCCTTTAATACCAAGACGTGTACGTAATTGACCTACTTTGACACCTTGTTTAAACATTCTTTTAAAATAATCTTGTAAAATAGGTTCTGTCTGTTCTCTTCTTTGAACCGGACCAAATGGATTAGCAAAATAACTTCCAACTAAACCATATTCTGTTGTTGTTCCTTTCGCCATACGATTTCCCGCTCTAAAGACTTTTAAAGCTTCATCAGGTGTTTCAAAGAAACTTAAGGCTTCACCTTCTTCATCATAGTTATTCGCATATAAGAATAAATCAACATCATGTTTTGCAACAACATCTTTATAATCTGTAATTGGAATAACAATACGTGCATTGACTTTATCAGGATTCATAAAGACAGATCTATCTAATTCCTTAAAGCTATATCCAGCATCCAAGTCATCCAATCTCACGAAAGCCCCAATTTCAGTTCCTGACGTTTTCACTTTGCCTTTATCACCTAAAGACAATAATCCCATATCATCATAAATAGTCTTTAAATCAGTAATATAAGCTTCTCCAAGAACTTTAATTTGTTCAATCGTTTCACTCTTTCCAGCACCACTATCTCCCATAACAACGATATTCTTTGTTTCGCCATTACGAAGTGTCATTTTCACCATAGCTCCATGAACTGGCAATTCTCTGTGATTAATCTTTTGTACATTATGCAAAGTTAAACACATTTTTTTCATATATCCAAAATAATCAAAATCATCACTTGCTGATAATAAAGCCACAATCATATCATTTGATTCATCTTGATAGAAAGCCTGATTCATTTCACCATCTTCATATCCATAAACATAAATCAAATCAGGTTTACGATTACGATATTCTGTTTCATCAGCTAAATCAAATAAGTTACATAAAGTCACACCTTGTGCCATGAATTTGGTATTAAAGTATACAAAACATAACAAATCTCCAACTTTAGCTGGATAACATAACCATGAATCAGCATCAAATTTCTTATCTTCAATTGGATTTGTTTTAATTTCTGGGAAAACACCATCACGTTTATTACGCTTAGAATAAGCAATAAATGGTGGATGAATAACAACAGATTCAATAAATGGAATTTCATCAAGATTACGATATTCATATGGTAAAAATGGACGCATATGAGTCACAGCTAAACCAGCATTGACACCAGCTGTAATCTGACGTAAAACTTTATCTTTCTTTCCAACCGCTGATTGAATAGAACGATAAACTTCTAACACCAATTCTTCAAATTCAGTTTGTGCATCAGCAAATTGCACATTTTGATAACCTGCTCTTTTTGTTTCATTAAAAACAATTGCATATCTTTGTAAACGACGCCAATATAAATAGACATCTTCCACTAAAGCAATAAACATATCACAATCTTTAAAATAAGCTTTCATTTGAGAACGCATTGCACAGACTTCTTCTACTGACATGACTAATAATAATTTAAAAACATCTCTTAAATCTTTTAATAAGTCTACATCATCATCTTGAATAGCATGAAGATATTCGTATACTGTTGTATCCGTTCTTTTTATATGTTTAATATATTTTTCTAAAACTTTCGCAAAAGACTCACTTTCTATTAATTGACAACGGCTTTGACAAAATTCTTCAGAAAAATTTAAAATTGCATTACCTCGTGTAATATTAAATTTATATGCCATATTTTCACCCTTTCCTTTGAGAGATGCTTTCCATCTTTCAAATATGAAACAATTCTATCAAAAAATCCCATCTTGACTACAAAAATCATAAAATTTATGAAATGATAGCGTTTTTATTTTCTATTTTTATATTATTTTCACTTTTTAACAATATTTTTTCTATAAAAGATACAGAAAGATATATATTTTTATGAGAAACATAAATATGTTGATTGTTTTTATTAACATTTATACAATCATTATTATATTTAATTTCATCCCTACCAAAATCAATATAATAAATTTCTTGATTGAATTGATAAACCATCGTATGCTTGCCATAATCAACATAGACTTTTGCATCTTCATCTTGAATAACAAACCAATTATATAAATCATTTAAAGATAAATAATATTGCTCATCTATTTGAAACCCTTTTAAATCAAAAGTATAAATCTTTTCATCTTGTTGATAGGTTCCAATATAGGTTGTGACTGTTCCTTGATATTCATAATAACGACTTCTTTTTGCATACATATAACTAATGATTCCAACAATCAATAAGAAAACAACAATAACCATAATAACACGTTTATATCTTAATTTTTTCATAATCCCTCCATCAAATAAAAAAGGTCTTATCAAAAGACCTTAAAAAAGACACGACCAACAACTTGATCATCAAAATCAATATATCCAATATTTCGTGAATCAACACTATGATTACGATTATCTCCCATGACAAATACCTTTCCTTCAGGAATATCATAAGAAAAATCCTCATTTTGTAACATCGGTTCCTGAATATAATCTTCATCCAATAATTGACCATTACGATAAAGCTGGTTATCTTTCATTTCCAGATGATCACCAGGCAATCCCACAATGCGTTTAATAATCTGATCTTCACCTTTGGCTACATGATATTTCACAACAACAATATCATTATAAGAAGGACTACCTCGTTTATAAAAGAATTTATCAACCAGAATGATATTACCATTATGGTAGGTTGGTTCCATAGAAGAACCAACAACTCTAGAAATTTGTATAAAATAAAGAACCCCCAGTGTTAACACGACTGTTATAATAATGACTTTGATATATTCAAATAAAGATTTTTTAAAATCGTTTTTTTCCATTTTTCTCGCCTCTGATGTATTATAGCATACTATTTTCCATCTTTTAAGCGTGTTCTTAATTTTGTCACAATTTTCTTTTCTAATCGTGATACCTGAACCTGTGAAATGCCTAAATACCTAGCGATTTTATCTTGATTATAATCAAGCTGATAACGCATATATATAATCATTTTTTCTTTATCATCCAGTTTTTCCATTTCCATTTCTAAAGCAATTTTTTCAAACCACATATCATCACTTTTATCAACCAGACGATCTTCAACACTGATAGTTGAACCATCTTTTTCATAAATTGGTTCATTTAATGATGTAGGATAGTAAGATGCATCAATAGCTTCAACAACTTCTTGTGGTTCAACACCAAGATATGTTGCGACATCTTCTATCGTTGGTTCTTGATTATTCTGGGTTTGAAGATAATCTTTAGCTTTAGTAATCTTGATATTCAATTCTTTTAAAGAACGGGAAACTTTGATTGTGCCATCATCTCTAAAATAACGTTTAATTTCACCCATGATAATTGGTACCGCATATGTTGAAAACTGTACCTGATAAGATGTATCAAAATGATTAATAGCTTTCATCAAACCAATACAACCAATTTGAAATAAATCCTCTTTATCATAATAACTATTCTTAAATCTATGCACAATCGACCATACCAAACCTAAGTTATCTTTTACAACTTGTTCTTTTGCCTGTTCATCCCCTAAACGGACTTTTTCTAAAAGATCTAATGTTTTAGATTGTGTCATGATCTTTGAGATTCTTTGTGATGATAAGTTTTGTTCCTATATTGATAACACTTTCTATCTCTAGACGATCAGCTAATGTCTCGATAATTGTTAATCCCATTCCTGCATGTTCAAGGTCTTTTGCAGTTGTATAAAAAGGTGTTTTCACCTCTTCTAAATTTTCAATCCCCTTACCATAATCTTGAACAGTCAATTGAATCTGTCGTCCTTCTATTTTCATTTTTATAACGACAAAACATTCACTATTTTGATTATATCCGTGAATAATCGCATTACTGACAGCTTCTGAAACAATTGTTTTCCATTCAATAATTTCATCAATTGTTGGGTTTAAAGGTGTTAAAAAGGTCGCTACAGTTGTTCTTGCGAAGTTTTCATTATCCAATATGGCACTGAAACTGACTTCCATTTGATTCATAGTGTCCCCTCCTTTAAACTTTCTATTGATTCATAATAAGGCATAATTTGAAACATACCTGTTAATTCAAATAAACGATAAGCAACGGGATTTAAGCCTGTTAAAATTAAAGTACGATGCTCGAACTTCAATTGATTATAACGACCTAAAACCAGCCCAATGCCTGAACTATCTATAAAAGACGTTTTCGTAAAATCAAAAATCACATCTTCTTCACTCTCATCAATCAAATCACTTAATTGTCCACGATAAACAGGTGCCATGACACTATCAATTTCACCATAAAAATGAACAATAAGCAGATGATTAGTCTTTTCAATTTCTATATAATTATCCATTTCTCTTCCTCCTTCGTAGGTATCATATACCAATTCATAATGAAAAAAATCGTTTCGCTAAAACTAGAACTTATTCAACAAAACTAGAATTTTTATGCAAAATAAAAAAATCCATCCCAAGATAGATTTTTAAATAAATTCTTTTAATTGTTGTACAACTTTCTCCCCAAAAGACAAAGCTTCAACATCGGTTTTAACTGTCACATCAAATGAACCAATATTAACACTTCCTCGCATTAATAATAAATGTCCGATTATTTCTCCTTTTTTAAGTGGTGGAACAAGATTGGTATAATTGATTTGATAAGTCACCTTTGTTGTATCATTTTTATCTTGAATATATTGAACATCTTCTTTGACAATGACTTCAACTTCAGGTACTTTTGCATGGTCAATTTTGATTTTTTCAATAACATCATTTTTTTGAAATAAGATCTTATTTTCATATAATGAGAATCCATAATCTAATAGTTGAGAAACTTCTTGGTTTCTGACTTTTGGATCACTTTCTTTTAAAACAATCCCAATCAATCTTAAACCATTACGTTTTGCTGTGGATACAATACAATATCCTGCCTCTTTGGTATAACCAGTTTTGAGTCCATCTGCACCTTGATAAGATTTTAATAATTTATTCGTATTGACAAGCCAGAATTGATGAGCTGTATCTTCACGAATATAGCTATCATATAATGATGTCGTCTGAAATAAACGCTCCCCACCTATTTCAATCAAATAAGCTGCCATTGTACCTAAATCTAAAGCGCAGGTATAATGTTCATCATCATGTAAACCTGTTGAATTCACAAAATGCGTATTCACAAGTTTGAGTTCTTTCGCTTTTTCATTCATCATCTTGACAAAGTTATCATTCGTTCCCGCAATGCGTTCTCCCACCATGACACAAGCATCATTAGCCGAAGCTATGCTAATGGCTTTAAACAAATCTTCAACATTCATTTTTTCGCCTTCTTCAAGATAAATCTGACTTCCTCCCATACTGGCAGCATAAGCACTACATGTTAATTCCTCATCCCATTTTAAACTCCCTTTTTCAATCGCTTCAAATAATAAAATCATTGTCATAATTTTTGTTGTAGAAGCAGGAAATAATTTTGTTTTTTCATTGTTTGCATAAAGAACTTGTCTAGACGAGGATTCCATCAAGAGCGAGGCTGAAGCATTAGGTGCAAGTTGAAGTTCAGTTGCATAAACTGGTGAAATAGAAATACATAATAAACAAACACATAAACAAATGAACCATTTTTTTATCATCAAAACACCTCTATTCATTATATGAATAAAAAAATGATTCAGTCCAATTTTCATTCGTTTTTAATCTGCTTTTTCTACTCTGAAAACACCTGATCATTTTTCAATATCATCTTTTTTTATTTCATTCTCTCATTCAAATCATTTTCTTTATAAAGATATTTCATTGTAAAATAAAAATATCTTTTCATTTTATACATACTTTGATTCAATAATTATTTTTTTGAGTTTCGGTAAAAAAATAAAAAACAGGTAAAAAGTTATTCACAAATTGCCTGTTTTGCTTTATTTATAAGGAAAATCAGCCTCTTAAATGTTATAATAATTTTAGATCAATAAACAAAATTTAGGAGGGATTTTCCATGAGTTATTTTACCACAGATCTATATGAAACGAAAAGAGAAATTGTCAATTTTTCTAATAAATTATCAGACAGTCTTGATAAACCTGCTGCCAAGTTTGTCATGGACATGATGTTTGGTCTTGCAAGAAGTCAAAGTGTTCTACTTAGCGATATTGCCAGAGCTCTTGATGAAAATATCAAGCTCAATTATACAATTGACAGATTATCCAATCATTTGGCTCAATTTGATGATGAAGCAATGAACCAAATGAAATCCAATTATAATGATATGGTTATCAAGCATCTTAGCGAAGACAGGATCATTTTACTTGATAACAGTGAAATCATCAAAAAATATGGAAGAAAATTTGAAGATCTTTGTATGGTCAGGGATGCTTCCTCACTTAAGGATGACATTTATCCTGGATACCATGTATGTGAGGCAACTGCCCTCACACAGGATCAACATCATCCAATATCTTTGTATAGCCATATCTATTCAACTGAAAGTGAAGGATTCAAGTCAATGAACGATGAAACAATAAAGAGCATAAAATATGTCAAATCTCTCATTCCTGAAAGATGTACATTTGTATGTGACAGAGGATATGATGCCAATGTATTTTATGATTACTTCATAGATGAAAATCATAATGCAGATGATTTCATCATCAGACTCAAAGAAAATAGAACATTATTGTTTAAAGGGAAGCCAAAGAAAGTAGGAGAAATCGCCAAAAGAAGAAAAGGCAAGATTAAGATGAACATGTATTTTTCTAAGGAAGACAGTGAAGTCTATGTATCACATACGAGAGTGGAACTGCCATCACAAAAGGGAAGGATATTAAATCTAGTCATTGTGTATGGATTAAGTGAAGAAAAACCGATGATGCTTTTAACGAATAGAGAGATCAGGAATAAAAGAGATGTGCATAAGATAGTGAGGGCATATATGTCAAGGTGGCGAATCGAGGAGAAATTCAGATTCAAAAAGAATCAGTATGGTTTTGAAAATATAAGAGTAAGGACAATGAAATCAATAAATGTATTGAATACGATATTGATGATGCATATAGGGCATATAACACTGTTGGCAGAGAAAGTAGACAAGAAATTACTGGTCATAAAGATGATAGAGAGAAGCAAATCGCTTAAAGGAAAGAGATATTACTGGTGCTATCAGATCAGTAAAGGGATACAGGAAATATTAAAATATGCACAAAAGGGAATCAAGGAGTTTCAAAATATAAGAGAGAAGCAGGAATACAGGCAGCTACAACTGAAACTATAAAATGAACATATAGTAAATAATAAAAAAGGTCATGAAAATGACACTTTTTCAGCTACAATAAAAAGAGAACAAAAACAAAAAAGATGATATAGATAAGAAAACAAGGGTTATGACAATAAACAACAAGACATACCCTTCAAAAAAGAATGCAAAAAACCGAAAGTCAAAATTATTTTATAGATAAAAAATCAAAAAATGATATACTATGATAGGTAGAGTCAAAAATCTATGAAAGTTTTACTCTTTGCAACTTTACAAAGTGTACGATGACTCTGGCAGGATGCATTTATTTGAAAATCTTTCTTTGTCTTTTTCCAAAATTTACGGACTGCCATCTTTCCAATAAAAAAGCCCATTTTTGGGCGCAATGAGGGTATCGTTTCTCACGTCATTTTTTTAAAAATGGTGAACTTTCTATGCTGCGTGATATTGTGAGCTGTACTCGATAAGTTGCAGCCATCTGTCAGGCATAAGCATATCCTTTTTGAACAGACCGTCATCAACAGGCGTCTTATAGTTCAGTGCTGAATGCCTTCTTAAGAAATTGAAGAAGCATACAAACAGGACCATATAACTATTTGCACATTCAAGCCTGTCATAGCCATTTGTTCCCTGATAGTTTTGCTTGTATGTCCTGTTGAGGCGCTCCTCAATCTGCTTGAAAGGTCTGTATTTCTGTGATTCCTCATCAAGATTCTTTACACCGATGACCTGATGCAAGTCAAACTTGATTCCATTGATTTCAAAGAAAACCTGTGCTGCATTATAGATTGGATTCCCATCTGTTATAAGAGTCATGTCATCTGGGATTTCACTGTAATGACTTAGACACTCATAAATAGATGTACAGGCACATTTTGTATCTCTTACGGGATAAATTGTGTAAGAAGTGATGATCTTTGTCTTGGGATCAGACCAGAAGAACACGTAATGATTCTTGCCTCTTATCTTAATATAGGTTTCATCGCCGAACAATATGGAGCCAAGCCTGTATGGATACCTGTCAACAAGAGGCTTGACCAGACGTGATACAGTTGTCGCATAGTTGATGACTGTCTGGTGTGATATTTTAAAGCCATGGACTTCCCTGATGATCAGTGCAGTCTTTCTTGAAGAAAGACCATAGTTGACGTAATAGGTCAATGCCAATCCAAGGATTCTGTGATCAAAATGAATTCTTGAAAGATTGACAGGAGTTGTGATGTTTTCTTCAGCCTTTTTAAGACTGTCAAGATTGAACTTGAAGTCACGATAGTGATAGCGAAGCCTGTACTGATTGCTTGAAGTCAGAAGGTGTTCTCCCTTTCCTTCATCGACAAGCTTTTTGTTTTTGATGTAATAGGGGCATTTCATGCTTGGGCATACAAAAACAAGATATCCCTGGCGGTCGTGCTTCATATCAAGCTTTTTGCCACAATGAGGACAGAAGATGCCCGTTTCACCGGAAAGAGAGATCTTCAGGGAAAATGTCTGGCAGCATACCTTGCACATGAATTGACCGCGACTATTGTTGTCATAGATATATTCATGAGGAGCACCACAAAAAGGGCAGACACCCTTAAAGTCAAAATTATTGTTTCTTCTGTTGACAGGCTTGATAGGACGACCATCCTTTAATGCATTTCTAAGAATATCTTCAAAACTCAGCTGAACAGGTGCTTCCTTTTTGAAGACAGGAGGCTCGTCAATTTTAAAGTCGGCATAAGGAATGGTATGATCATTCTTATTGGATTTCTTTAATTTCTTAAACTCTTTTTTAAGAGTGGGATTGATGTATTTATCAAAGAAATCAATCATCCAGTCGAGATGGATTGTCACCTGCTCAAGGTGATAAATAAAATCAGAGGAATTAAGATGATACTCAACAGAATGAGGGATAGACTTTATCAACTGAAAGAAATCAATATATTTGGAAAACTTAAAGTTAGATTTAGAAAAAGAATTTAAATTATTTAAGATATGTGTTATAGTACCTGACTTTGGTATCCAACATTAAAATATAGTGAGACTTTCATTGAAAAACAGTAGTAATCTTTTAAGTGATTGCTACTGCTTTTTTATATTTTGTACCTGAATATTTGTTTTACTTGCCTTTCTGTCAAGTAATAATTTGTTAACGGTAATTTTGTCATTTGCTCAAAGTCTTTTATGAACTTGCTTGATGTTGTTACGTTGATATATTTACTTTCTCCCTTGACTATCTTAAAACTTTTTACAAATTTCATAATTTCCTGTGTACTATATTTATTGTTCAAGATTTTGAATTGGAATATTCTTTCCAATAATACTGCCAGGTAACATATCAAAAAATGTCCCTTTATACTGTTTTCTTTTTGAAGGAATACTGGTCTGGCATCCAAATCGGATTTCATTATTCTAAATGATTCTTCTATCCTCCATAAATTGTGATAGGTATTGTAGATGTCTGTTGACTTCATATTTGTTTCTGATGTGATCAATAAATTATAACCTGCCAGTTCAAGTTCTTTTTCTATGATGTCTTCATTGATTGTTGCCTTTGCTTTTTCTCCATTTTCATTAGTGAAATTAACGTATTTTCCTAGATCTCCATATTCGGCTCTTTTTGCCTGACTGTAACATAGGCTTCTTGCCTTTTCAACCTGTTTGCTGATTTCATATCTTTTTTTAGATGCAAGCTTTGGATTATAAGTCACTACTCGTTTCTCAGTAAAATATATAGTCTTCTTTTTCCCATCAATTTCTATATGATAAGGAAATTTGTCAATGCATGACTTATATCTGTATAATAATGTACCATTATCATTTTTTATTTCTTTCCAGTCTTCATTATTCAACAATACCCATATCTTTTCTTTTTCAGGGAGAGTCTTGACAGATTTGGAGAATAAATAGCCATCTCCATTTTCTTTAGAAAAAGCAATGTTTTGAGTGCAGTTCAATCCCTTGTCAGCTACATGTATAGTTTTTCCTGAAATTTGGTTTTTCTTTTTAAGATCATGAATCACATCTCTTAAGACTGGCTTTTCACTTTCATTACCAGGAAACAGCTTCATGCCAATAGGGATTTGATTGGCATCGAGCAATAGCCCCAAACTCACAATAGGGTCTTTTCTGTTTTCTTTTGATGGCCCCTTTCTTCTAAAATCATCTTCCTTGTCGATTTCAAAATAGAAATTGGTACAATCAAAATAAGTCTTTGAAGTATTGATATGATAGACTTTCTTCATCTGCTCATTAAAAATCTCGATGAACTTGCCGTAATCATTGCCCATGAAGGCAAGACCGTCTAAAAGTTGGTCATAAGAAAAATGGACAGGATCCTTCAGCTGGGGAAGAACCTCGTGAAAAGTCTTATGCTTACTGCAGGGATTCACAAGTCGGGCAAAAACAAGAGAGGAAAGCAATTCATACAGATCGAATTCAAAGGAATTGGAAATATTGAAATAGTCAACAAACTTTTTGATGTTCATTTTATTCAATAAAGAAACAAAAGGAAAATATCCTAAATAAAGTTCAGGAGATGATTCAGAAATTTTGAGAGCCTGACTGTTAGAAATTTCATCATTAAGAGCATCGACTTCTTTTTGGAAATGAGCGATAGGATCCTCGATTCCTTTGGCTTTCCAAGATTCGACAGAAGCGAGAGATTTAAAGGTGCGATGAGCTCCGCAGCGTTTTTGAGGGGAATAGTAACTTTCCACGATAGAAAGATAAGTACGCCCATTACGATGAGTTTTTTTAAGAAAATAAGCCATAAATAACCTCCATAATAGATATCACTAGTATCACTATATAAATTATAACATAAAAAATAAATAAAAAAAAGATAAAAAACAAAAAAAGCCGATAAAATCGGCGTAATATGATATTTGATGAAAAAGGATTACTAAAAAATATAGTGAGAACTCCTAAAGACGGGGATAGACTTTATCAACTGAAAGAAATCAATATATTTGGAAAACTTAAAGTTAGATTTAGAAAAAGAATTTAAATTATTTAAGATATGTGTTATAGTATTCATGTGAAATATCCTTTCGTTAGATTTTGTGTAAAGAATACTATAACATGGATATTTCACTTTTTTAATACAAATTTTAGAGAAATAGTAAAAAAATAAGAATACAAATTATTATTAAAATAGAACAAATAAAACAAATCAAGAGTAGTGCATTTGTGTTGTCATATAGCAACTTTTGACACTACCCTATGATAAAGGAGGTTAGCTATATGGATTATAAAAAAATGATTGTTGATGGTATAACATATAATCTCATTACTGATGAAGAACTTGAAAAAATTAAACATATAGAATTTTTTAAAAATGAGAGTAAACGAATCTTTAACGATGTAGAATCCACCTCTATTTCATTTGATACATTTGAGGAAAGGTTCAAAAAAGATATGGATTATAAAATTAGAATTTCAGATTATACAGAAGAAAAAATCTATTCAATTGCTGATTACTAGTTTGAAAAATTTGGTAATAATCATTTTATAAAATTATTTTATGATGAACTTACTTATATAAAGACATTATTAAAAAGACAATCCAAAGATGTTCAATCTTTACGATTATGAAAATAAAATTTATAAGATAGAAATGATGTCAATAAAATACAATCTTTATTACATGATAAAAGAAGATATTATCATGATAATCAATATTAAAAGTTTCAAAGAAAAACAATTGTACGTATACCCAAAACAGGGAGAAAACAATAATTTTTATTCCTGTTTTTATATATTGTATGCACATTTATATATTGTTTCCAATAACTTAAAATCATATTCAAAAGATAACTAAATATCTGTCTTTTTATATTAATATTTATGATATAGCTTGTTTTAGAACAATGCCTATACTCCTTAATAAATCTTTTTTATGCTATTCATTATATGAATAAAAAGGTGTTTCATTTCAATTTTTATTTTTAATCTGCTTTTTCTACTTTGATAACACCTGATAATTTTTCAATATCATCTTTACCAGAAATACATTCTCCCAGTTCATACAACTGACTTCCCATTCCATAATCTTTATAAAACATAACGACATCACCCCATGGTACATAATAACAAAGTGTTCCTTTTTTCGCATCAGCAAGTGGCGTATTCGTCGTATTCAATTTTTCAGGATAAAACATCTTTTCATTATCACTAAAATTTTCTACATTGACTTCTAATGGTAATTGATTGTATAAATCTTGTGATGCCTGGCTGTCATTTAATTCAAAAAGAATTGTAATATGATGATTTATTATTGAAATTTGTCTTTTCATATTGTGAGTATCCTCCTTATGTATATCTTGTATTTCTTCTTGTTTATTGACTTTTTGATGATTTACAATAATCAAATAAGTTGTTATCAAAAGTATAAATATTGCTGTAACTATAAAAATCTTTCGTCCATTTTTCAATTGATCCACTCCTCTCAATATATTTATATAACGCATCACTAAAAATGTCTAATACTTATATAATATCATTTCCCATAGCTAAAAAGCATACCTTAAGATAAATAAAAACACTTTTATCGACATCCATAAAAGTGTTTTGCTTATAAATCCAATGATAACTGTATATTTTTATCACTTTTTTGTTTTGCTTGTTTAACCACATCATCATGATGGACATGTCCAATCAATAATGGGGAAAAAGGATCATGGCGACGATAATTCTGCCATACTTGCTGCTTATTTTCATTAGCATAACAATATAAACATCCATGTGGACATGTATTATATTCACCAATATCACGACTTGGATAACAATGGCAATACTTTCTTAATGATTTGGATGATGGTATAACCATATCATAGCCAATTATTTCTTTTAAAAGCTGTGGGGTTAAACAACTTCGATTAATAACACCATACTTAGAAAAATCATAAGGTTCCCCGCACATTTGTAGTTCAAACTGATATTTTTTCGCAATTTCTACAAATGCTTTGATAATGATTTGTTGATCTTTGAAAGAAACTTCCTGAATCCCAGGGAAGTTTCTTTTTGTTTTTTGATATAAATCAATAAAACTTAAAACACAGCGATGACTATATCCTTGTAACTTTGATAAAATATCTTCAAAATAAAATATGTGCTTTTCAATCGTATAGTCCTCATTTAAAAAGATTGGATCATAACGAATACCAATTGCCTGATGTCCGACTTTTAAGGATAATTGTTGAACATCTTGAATAACTTGATCGTAATGAGGAACAAATGGCTCAATACACTGATCATAAGGTGTGATTGTTATATAGAAGAAAGAAGGATAAGACGAAAGTTCTTCTAAACGTGTCAAAAGTGGATGAGGGTTTTTCGTACAAAAAACAATACCATCTATGATATCTTGATTAATCAGATATTTAGAAACTTGTGTTGGATAATAAGGATTCCTAACATAAACATATCCTTCTTTAATGCGTTGAAATAACCAATCGCTATAAAAAGCAACAATGTCACTGCGACCACTGATATTTAAAATCATATTTATTTTCCAGTTGGAATAAAAGGAATAATACTTTTCGCAACTGTAGATATTGGCATTGTTTGTAAAACAACACGTCCTGGACCGGTAATGACAGTATTGAAGAATCCTTCACCACCTAATAACTTATTTTTCATTCCTGGTACACTTTGTGTTGCTAATTGACAAGTGGCATCCATCAAAGCTAAATTACCAGAATCGACAATAATCTGCTCACCTGGATTTAACTGATATTCTATTGTTGCACCATCTATTTCAATAAAAGCAACTCCTTGCCCTGATAAACGACTCATGACAAAACCTTCACCACCAAAAAGTCCTGTTGATACTTTTTTATTAAAGAAAACACTTCTTTCTACTGATTCCTCGCATACAAGCACTGAAGATTTTTGCACAACGATTTCTTGTCCAGGGGCTATATCATACTTTTTAATTTCCCCTGGAAAAGATGAACCAAAAGCAATCTTTCCAGCTTCCGTTGCTTCATAAATATTTAAAAACATTGTTTCTCCTGAAAACATTCTTCCAAAGGCTTTACCAATACCACCACTTGATGTTTCCATTTTCATACATGGATCCATCCAAGCCATAGCTCCACTATCACTAATCATTTTTTCACCTTTTTCTAAATAACAAATCACAACTGGGAAAGGTGTTCCTTGAATTTCATACTTCATCTTGATTTTCCTCCTGCATAAAAGATTTTAAAATAAGCCTTGCTGTTTGAATATGCGAGGCCAAAGGGATTTAGTGAATATCACAAACACGCATTAATGCATTCATGTTCATGGGATTGAGCCGTCAAAGGATCCCTGAAGAAAATAACAATGTCTATTTTTCCTTCAGCAACTTATCCTTCCATTTGTATAGTGCCGCCATAACGACCAGATAAAAAGCATTGAACTTTTAATCCAGTATTTTCCATAATCTTAAGTCCTGTTGTGCCTGTTGCATAAAGCTGATGATGTTTTAAAAACTCTTCATACTCTTTAACAAATGTAATCATTTCATCCTTTTTTCGATCATGTGCAATGAATGCTATATTCATATTATCTCTTAATTCTATTATACATGAAAAAAGCCTTCATCAAAATGAAAGCTTATAAAATATATTTTTTTATAAATTGACCTATTCCATCATGATTATGATCATCAGTGATATAATCAGCAACACTTTTTGTTTTCTCACTTCCATTAGCCATAACAACACCTACACCAGCATGAAGAGTCATATCATAATCATTATCAGCATCACCAAATGTACAAAGCTGTTGCATGTCAATGCCATGCATAGCCATGACTTCCTGTAAGCCGTGCGTTTTTGTCACTCTTGGATCCATATATTCAAATAATTCACTCGCTGTTTTTAAAGAAGCTGATTTATATTGATCATTTGAGAAAGTCTGACTTCTGGCAACGACTTGATCCATTTCTTCAGGATGACAAATAATAATTAATTTTGGTCGTGATTCTTTTAAAAATTCATCAAAATCCACAACTTTATAAGGTACTTTATCAGCCACTGATAACATTTGAATATGTTCATCATCTTTTGGTGCATATAAAATACCTTGATAAGGAATTGCAAAATTGACATCCATATCTTCAAAATGACGCATTACATCTTGGATTAATTCACCAGCTAATGGATAGCTTGATTTTTCTACCTGAAGGGTATAATCATAAATCTCAGCACCACCCGTTCCAACAATCGCATCAACCAAACCATCAATACCCCATGTTTTTAAAAGTGTTTTGACACTATGCACATCACGTCCAGTTGATAAACCAAATAAAATACCTTTTTCTCTTGCTTTTTTAATCATTTCTACAGTCATTGGTGAAACAATTCCTTCACTTGTTAGAAGAGTTCCATCCACATCACACATAATTGCTTTTACATCCATCTTTATTCTCCCTAAATATAATATTTTGTATAATAATAGATACGTAAAATATCAAAAATCATCATTATCTGATAATTGAACTGAATACCATCAAAACGTCCTGGTACTTGAAGGACATAATTGGCACCTAAATCATTATTCTTTTTATATTTTACATTTTGTGTCATTAATACAATATTAGCACTATGAATATTCTGGTCAGCACTTTCTTTGAGATAATCATTTAAAGTTCTTCCGGTTGCACTCATGAAAATAACGACATCATCTTTTTTAAATTGAAAATCTTTTTCAAAATGATGATATTGAATAACTTCTTTGCCAAAAGTAATGAAATCTGTCTGAAATTCCACTGCAATACTTGTTGGATACAACGCTCCTATCACAATTACACGTTTATTTTTGAAAATCAATTCACAAATCAATTCCAACTCTTTGACAAAAGCTTCTTTATCATAAGAAGAATCTAATTGTTCAATCAATTGTGAGGCTGAAACACCAAGCATCCTTGCACGAATCTGAGACACACGAAGCATATAATCCCCAACCAATTCACTTTGAAACTCTTCATAAGTATCAAATCCTAAATGCTTACAAAAATCTAAAATATCATCTTTTGTAAAGTTTCCTTCATCCATCACTCTTTGCAAAGAATAATCTTCCATTTCAACATAATGATGAACAACAAACAAACCAATACGATACATATGATCATCATCTAAACAGCCATTTAAATACTTTAAAATTCTTGATAAAACAATATCCATAACTCATCCTCCTTACCTCATAATTTTATTATAGTTCTTTTTGATTCAAAACAATGTTTTTTCTCAAATAGATACTTACCAACCATATCATAACAAAAACACAAATAAAAAAAGCAAACTTTCTTAAAATGAAACAATATTCTCGTATTTATTTCTAAATGAAAAAAATATTGAAAATAATCTTTCAATATTTTAATCAATTAATCCCATTTCTTTCATCACTTTATAAATACCATCTTGATCTGGATCAGTAAAGAAATATTTTCCTAATGCCTTTAAATTATCTGATGCACCTTCATAGACCACACCAGTTTCCACTTCTTGAAGCATTTGATAATCATTCATACTATCCCCAAAACCAATTGTATCTTTCATTTGTCCTTTAAAATGATTGACAACTTTTAAAATACCATCTGCTTTGGTACAATATTTTAAAATAATTTCACCATTAATAAAATCATCTTCTTCCTTAGAGAAAGTCACAATATTAAAGAACTCTTCTAAAAAAGGAACACAATCATAAAAACTTTGTTTATTCGGTGCAATAAAACAAACTTTAGTGACACCTGTTTTTAAAATATCAAAATCTTTAATTGGTAAACGATTTTCTCCCATACGTCTTAACTGGAAAAAACGCATTAATTCTAAATTGTTTTCACAGTCTTTTTGATGTTTTTGATCAAAAAATTCATTAACACCAGGTGTCTGATAGAGCGCTTCTTTAGTTTCTAATGTAAACAAAATATGATTATTGATAAATAAAGTCATCACTTCTGATAAAATATATTGATTCATAAAGTTTTCAAAGATATACTCACCATCAACAATCACAAATCCACCAGCAGAGCAAATTGCTCCATCAAAAGCAATTTCACGAATATCACCAACAAGTGAAGTTGGTGCACGTCCAGTACATAAAAAGGCGCGATGCCCATTTTGTCTTGCTTGTTGAATCGCCTGTTTTGTTTTTTCAGTCACCATTTTAGACTTTCCAACTAATGTCCCATCAATATCAAAAAATAAAAATTTTCCCATTATTTTCACCACCGACTTTTATTATACATGTTTTTTTAACTCTGGTATAAAATTATCATTTTTTGAAAATAATCATGATAAAACTTCCTCAATCAATAATGGTTTTTTCACAAATTCATCAGTTAATTCATAAGCATTTAAAATATCTTGTTCTAATTCTTGGGAAAGTCCATTGTTAGTATGCACCTCTACTAACACTTCACCTTTTTTCACAAAGTCACCAATTTTTTTATGAAGGACTAAACCTACACTATAATCAATCTCATCCTCAGTTGTTTCACGTCCCCCACCTAATTTCATACTGACAATTCCTAAAGGTTTGGCTTTTAAATCTTTGATATAACCTGTCTTTAAACTGTATACAGGAATAACATCTTTTGCTTTTGGAAACATTTCAGGATGACGAATATAAGCCTCGTCACCTCCTTGTGCTTTGACCATCGCACAAAAAGTTCTTAATGCCTGTTTACTCTCAATGACATCTTGCAACATTTTTCTGGCTGTTATTAATGAATCCGTTTTTTTGGCTTGAAGCAACATATGACTACCTGCTTGTAAACAGAGTTCCAACAAATCTTCTGGTCCATGTCCATTTAGTGTATCCACTGCTTCTTTAACTTCTAGAATATTGCCAATCGCATAACCTAAAGGCTGACTCATATTAGAAATCGTAGCACGCGTATCTTTACCTAAAGAATCACCAATCTCAATCATTGTACGGGCTAATTCTTTTGCTTCTTCTTTAGTTTTCATAAAAGCACCATCACCATATTTGACATCCAATAAAATTGCATCACTACCAGCCGCTAGTTTTTTAGACATAATGGAGGAAGCAATCAAAGGAATACAAGAAACAGTTGCTGTGACATCACGTAGGGCATACATTTTTTTATCCGCTGGATCTAAATGTCCACTTTGCCCAATAATTGCTAGACCACAGTCATTGACTTGTTTTACAAAATCATCTTCATCAATCATAATATGAAGTCCTGGTATAGATTCTAGTTTATCCAATGTTCCTCCTGTATGTCCCAGTCCTCTACCACTCATTTTTGCAACGGGTACACCACAAGCAGCAACAATTGGTCCTAAAACCATTGATGTTTTATCACCAACACCACCCGTACTATGCTTATCGACTTTAATACCTTGAATACGACTTAAATCAATCACATCACCACTATGCATCATTTCTTTTGTTAAAATGGCTGTTTCTTCTTTATCTAATCCTTGAAAACAAACAGCCATCAGCCATGCACTCATCTGATAATCAGGAATATCATTATGGGTATAGCCTTGTATAATAAAATGAATTTCTTCCGGAGTATGTTTTTTACCTTCTTTTTTCTTTTCAATTAAATCAACCATTCGCATTGTTTTGTCCTCACTTTTCATTTCGATTTAAAAGATTACGAAATCTTATATCTCTATTATACACTCCCCAAAGCGTTAATGCACTATTTATCCAAAAATCAAGATGAAGTAACATACGATTAAATTGATAACCAAAGAAAGCAATAATACCACTAACCATTATAAAATAAATAATCCACATCAAAAGATAACCTAATTTCACTTTTTTAAAAATAAGAAAGTAAGCCAGCCAATAACCATAAGATAAATAATATAAATGACTATAAGGTTTTAAATCTGGTTCTAATATCAACCAACCTAAATGCACAGCCCAGACAAAAGAGGTCCAAAAAACACTTAACATGGCAACAATAAAGATAATGAAATTCCATCTTTCTATTTTCAACATATGATGATAATTTTCTTTTAATATTTCTGGCACGATGTCTTCATGATGTTGTTCATATTCTCCTATAAAAAAATTCATTAAGTCTAATCCCCAATATTTCACACAAAGGCATATACAAGGAAGCATCAGGTAAATGAATACCCTTTTCCCTTAGTTAAAGATATGAACCCTCATTATCAGTCTACTTTTCCAATAAATCGGTAGTATATCTCTATTTCCTGTATTCTTTTATTGTCCTCATTCGTTGTTGCTTCGTGAATAAGGATTTTTTCTATCATTGCATTTAATAACGGTGCTGTCAGTTCCTTTGGTACGGAATACTCCTTGATTAACTCAATCCACTTTTCAGCACCTATCATATCCTGTTCCATTTTACTTAATTCTTCTCTTAGGTCGGTTATCTGCTGTTCCAGTTCTATCTGTTCTTTCTGATATTTTCCCGACAGCATGATGAAATTTCGTTCCGTTATCTTCTCACAGGCTCTATCTTCGTACATTTTCGCAAACAAGCGGTCAATCTCATTTTGACGGTTCTCGGCTTTCTTCAAAGCACTTGCCTTTTTCTTCTTTTCTCGTATTCGCTCTGCATTCCCAGCCTTTTGTATCTTATTCAGCACCTTTTCTTCGTCCTGCTGTACTGCCTTAGCCCAATACTGCAATCGTTCCAATACGGCTTGATACAACACATCATAACAGATATAGTGCATAGAACAAGTACTTTTGCCAAACTGCCCGTAGTAACTGCAAGCATAATAACTGTATGGTGTTTTATTTGCCTTATTTGTCGCAAACCGCATAGACCAGCCACAATCCGCACACTTGACAAGCCCTGCAAATATTGGCGTTGCTTTTTTCTTTGTCTGTCTACGCCTTGATTTTATCTGTTCCGGCACACGATAGAACACTTCTTTGTCAATAATCGGTTCGTGGGTATTTTCTACTCGAAACCATTCACTTTCGAGCTTACGCACTTTTTTCTTGCTCTTGAATGAAACTGTTGATTGTCGATTATGAACGCTGTTTCCGATATAGACTTCACTTTTTAAAATTGCCTTAACATGAGCAATCGTCCACTCATAACGCTTGCTGTCGGGCTTTCCCTCAAAGATATGTGCAAAAGTACCGTACCTTGTGAAATTCAGCCAAGACGCTGTCGGAACTTTTTCTTCTCGCAGTACCTTTGTGATTTTGGCACTACCATAACCTTGATAGGCTAGGAGAAGATTTTTTCAACAATCCATTTTGTTTCCTCATCAACCAGCAGTTTTCCTTTGATGTCGGGGTGTTTCTTATATCCTAACGGAGCATAAGCCTCATAATATGCACCCTCTGCAAATTTTGTCTTGAATGCCGATTTCACTTTACGGCTTGTATCTCTTGCCACCCATTCATTGATAATATTTTTAAATGGTGCAATCTCACTTTCGCCTTTTTCGCTGTCTACACCGTCGTCAATCGCTATGTAACGGACATTATGGCTGGGAAAATACAATTCTGTATATTGTCCTGTCATAATATAATTTCTGCCAAGTCGGGAAAGATCTTTCGTTACAACACAGTTGATTTTTCCTGCCTCTATATCTTCAATCATTCTCTGGAAACACGGTCTTTCAAAATTTGTTCCCGACCAGCCGTCATCAATATATTCATCAATCACATTCAAATGATGTTCTTTTGCATATAGACACAACATACTTCTTTGTGTGGTAATGCTGGAACTTTCGCCCTGTAATTCATCATCTCGGCTTAACCTAAGATAAAGTGCAGTATTGTAAATCTGTTGTTTCATTGTCAGTTATCCTCCTTTATAACTAACCCGTGTTTACAATACCTGCTTGCAAGTAAAGTATAACATGGGTACTTTTTGTCATTCAATCTATTTCTTACAACTGCACCGATTTTATGCGATTGTCTGCTTTGCTTTTTCCAGCATAACATCCGTCAGAAGTTCTTCCATTGTCTTTCCCTTTTCGGAAAAATGCTCTTTTACAACAATCTTTGTTTTTCCTCTGTTGCCAATGCCACGCTTATTATTTGTCTTTTCCTACCTTGTTTTTACAATATCAGCAATAACACATACCCCCTTTCTGTAAAAATCTTTTCTAAGTAATTCAACGGCTTTTGTCATAGCCTACAGGAGTTCCACCTCTGCATAGTTCTTATGTAGCCGTACCCATTGCGTGCGACGCTCTGAACGCTCAAGCTGTGGCTGTACGGGAGTATCATTATCAGACAGGACAGGTCATGGCGATAAAAGAGAACAAATCTTTTACAGGAACACAGATAGGTTGTCGCTCGCTTTTGCAGGGGAAAGGTCATGGCGTATCTGTTTCGACGGCTCGCTGTCTGTCAAACGTATTGAACTGCTTTATTCAGTTGTCAAAGAACACGAAAGAAGAAAATCGTCTTTCCTATATACCGCATTGGAAAAGAGCAGAAGCGTAGCCAATCTTCAAAACTTTTTTCTTATCCTGTACCATATAGGGAAAGAAAGTGTCATTCTGCTAAGTTGATGATGAAAAAATCCGATTTTCTTTTCACACCCTAACTACCCATGCAACGCCGTAACTGCCAACTGTGGAATGAAAGATTTTCTTTGCTCCATATAGGGAACGGCAACTACCAAATGTTAAGTTGAGAATGAAAAGATTTTCTTCTTTTCGCATAACACTGTCCACTAATCATGAATTTCCGTCATATTTCTCAAAAAAAGTTTAGATTTTCTCAACTTCCACTTCATATAGGGAATAAACACCTTGTTTTGTTGCAGATTTTTTGAAGAAATTAAAAAATACCGTCATTCTCTTGTGGAATAGCGGTATCTATACGTTCTTCTATGGTTGATTTTTCTAATTGTAATAAGTGTTTATGCTTATCTTTGAGTTCTGCCTGCTCAATCATATCTTTCAGTATCGTTGTATGATTTTCTCTGTCTAATGCCTGTATCATTTTTATGGTCGGTGCAACCTGCCTTTGTAGCCAATGTAATGCCTTTTGCAAGGTGTAAGGCTCTGGCTTTGTAGTTAAGCGTATCGTTTCTCTGTTATCCCCTACAAACCACGCCCAATTTTCATTCATTTTCCATTGACTTTTCGGTTTATCTTCCTCTCTATCTACAAAACGGACATAATGATTGATGATAGAAAAAGCAGTACGTTCAGCGTCCCGATAAGTCAGTAAATCTACAACCGCATAATAGGCTCGCTCATTCTTCATGCGTATTTCAAAACGGTTCTTAATCTCGGTATCTTCAACTTCTGTGCCATTCTTGACATACTGCTCATAGTTCTTTTGATAAGCACACATATATAGTTTGCTACTTGTTGAGCCAAGATATAAAGTTTCGCCTGTGTTCTTTGGCATATCATCACCGCATTTTTCTGTACTGCCATAATTTTTCTGTTTACGGAAATAGGAAACACATTCCCCAGCCATATATTTTTCCTTTAACTTTGGAATATCTAATATTCCTGCTCGGTCATTGATAGCCAAATCAAGCCGTTTCATCACACCGCCAGCCGTCATACAATCATGCATAAAATCATACCATGAGCGTTCCTGTGCCAGCAGATAACTTTCCAGTTGCCGACAGCCTTTGCCTTTTAGTTCCAATAGAACACCTAAATGTTACTGCATGGAACACATGACATTGATGTCGCCAAGCACATATTTGCTTTCATACCCGTATTTTCCATAATCTTCATACAGCATATAATCTGCTTTCAGTTGCAATACATCACGAATAATCTTTAATGCGTCCGTAGTAGGAAGCGGACACGAAAGTAATCAATTAGTAAAAATAACGGCTCTCGTGGATTGAAACGCTCAATCTGTTTTTCTATGATTTCCTTTAATTCATCATTCAATGGCTGTTTGCCTTTTTCAATGCGGTTGTAATACTCACGGCTGATACCACAGGCAACCGCAAGCCTTGTTTGTGTTACACCGTATTTTTCACGTTTTTTCCTTAATTCTTCAATAAAGTTTTTATCATTCATTCTAAAATTCCTCCAATCAAAAAAGACAACTACCATTTACTGATAATTGCCTGTTAATAAAAATCTGTATAGAAAAAGCAGTCAATCCTAAGACTAACTGCTTATGCGTATGAATATGAGATTTACAGATACTTCACTTTCCTTGATATTACATAACATCTAAATTTCAAAAGTAACTTTCTCTTGTTTGATTTTTGAATACTCATCAATTTCTTTTTGCCAGCATTTCAATTTTTCTTCTGTAATTTTATGTCCTTTTCCCAATCGTTTCATATCAGTAATTCGTTCTTCTACGGTTCGGATATGCCCGATTTTTTGACTTCTGCAACAGGAGAAAAAGGCAGATAAACTTGATGATAATTCAATATCATTTTTTGACATATCATGGTAACAAAAATATATTTTCCCTGTATTATCTCCACATAATCCGATTAAAAGATAATCTCCAAATGAATTGATTGCAATAGGAAACAGGTTGTTATCAATCATATCTGAAAACAATAGTGTATTTTCAAGCATTGAAATATTATAATTCATATCTGCTTTACCAAGACCATAAAACGCTTGAATATCTGATGAAATTCCTTGAAGATGAAAGGTTGTGTTAGGAGTTTTTCCACCATTATATTTTTGTAAAAATATTCGATATTCCGTAGGAAAAATAAAACCATAACGATTTTCTATTTCTTGAATAGCATTCTCAATATCTTCATTGTTAAATTTTGATATTAACATCTTTATCCCCCATTCATTAAATTTCTTTCAAGCATTCCGTTTTCACTATTTATAAAAATCATTGATTTTCAGTTATAATAATGCTTTCAATCCCATTAAGAAAAGTATAATAGCAACTACTGGAACTGGAATTGTGCAAATAAGAAATAAATTTAATTTTTTCTTTGCCTCGTCTGTATCTTCTTGTTTCGTTTTTTTGATTTTTTGCAAAACAATAAATGGAAAAGAAAGAAAAATAAGAACACCTATTAAAATCATTGCAATATTCATTTATATAATCCTCCTTGATAAGTTTATATATATTTGCCATGTGAAATAGATACTTTTTATATCACATCATGTAAAATGCAGTTTTACCTTGTAAATACAACGTTTTACGTTTGTAAATGCCCATTATCTTTTGTTTTTTCCGCCCCTTGTTAGATAACGGGGCTTAATCTTCGCTCGCCATGGCTCGCTCACAGACGAAGTGAACCAGCCACTTGCAAGACATGGCAGAAAAATCCGAGAGATTTTCCTGCCACCGTGTCTGGATCACTCCGTCTGCATAATTCAAACATGAATTTATTACAAACACACAATCTATTCGTGAACAGTATAATACTCTAAGCCAAATAAACTTTTACGAACGCAAACCCTACGTGTATCTCCCTCAGATGTTTTCAAATATTCGTTTTTTGACACATTGAAGCTCTGTTTTTCTCCACGCCAATTTGCTATCAGTTCATAGTCTGTAAGACTGCTTCCTGTATCTATATCTTTATCAATAACGACGATTTCTTCATGTGTTGCTCTATCAAATGTCAATAAAATATTGACAGGCATGGCAATGATAAATGATATATACAATGTTGCGAATAATACTGATATTATTCGTGCTTTTCTTTGATGTATCTTGAGTTTTAAAGATTTGAAGATAAAAGGGATAGATAGGATAACCGCACTGATAAAAATAAATTTCAATAAATCATAAAAGTCACAGTCACATATCTGAAAAACAAACATACAGAATAGTGACGCTATAAGTGCACCGAATAAAGGTAATTGCAGTATGACATCTTCAACTTTTTTACTCTTGGTTTCAAAATAAATATATGGGTAATACCATACATATAATGCATAGGTGGATAGGATAACAAGGATATAGATAATATACATTGATTTGCCACCGAACAAAAATGCCAAAGCATCAGCGATTATGAATCCCCAGCCGAAAATCTTTAGTCTTTGTCTTACTTTTTCAATTTTATCTTTTTCTACTGTTCTTTGCAGTTTCTCAGTCGTATCCTTTTCATCAAATATAGATTTATAATAATTTTTTTCTATCCAGTTCAAAGCAGAAATATATTTTGATACATTCTTATTTTGTTCAACAAGTTCCTCAAAATCAATAATCGAGACACCTTTTTCTGCAAGCATCTCAAATAAAACATCTAGGTTGTCCAGCGTAGAGTCCAATTCGTTTAATCTGTTGTAATTATTATCAATTAAGACCATTGATGTCTTATTGCCCAATGGAACAAAAAGCAAACAATGAATATCATGATATTTTATTACACGTGTTTTCTTCAATGGATAGCAAAAAGTCAGTGTATCTTCTTCTATGATAATTTTTTCTCTTTCATATCCTATCAGTAGAATTATTCCAAGTGCTACAAATGGCAAAAAACATATTGAAGCAATCATACCTGCTACTATGCCAAAAAATATACTCATCATTGAAAATACAACAGTAGTTATAATACCTATAATTTTCACATATTTTTTATTTCTTATGATTTTCCTTTCCATTCAATCTTCTCCTTTGATAAAAAATATTTTTTATAATTATATCATCACGAATTTAAACAGTCATTATTTTTCTGCTATCTGTCAGAATATTTTTTATCCCATGCCTTATCAAGAGTGCAAGCATTGCTTACGCAACAAGCTCTTGACAATTCATGCTCTAAAAAATGATAGATAATCAAGCAGAAAAAAGAACAAATTATGCTGTGTTACAGCAACAAAAAGACATCTCATATCTTGTATGAAATGCCTGTTTTCTTTTTTATGCAATTTTTCTTTGTCGTATCAAGGTTCTTTCAATCGTAGTGAATTTGTGGTAAATTTCTTTTGTATTTTCATTCTTATTACTTAAAGTACTTGTGTTTATGCAGATAATCAGATTTTTAATCTTTTTTATCGGAAAATAAAAAAGAATTGCCTTTTTTTATTTTAAACAGGAGACCTTTTCAGATTTCCTGCTCAGTAGAGTTGCGAAGATGTTGTTGTTATTTAATTTCAATGTTCGTCATAGTTACTAACCCAAGACGAACTAAAATAGTTTGTACGATACGATACCAAAAAATACCTAGAATCAGAAGTAAAGCATATAAAATAATTGACGCTTGTAAATATTGTCTGCCAAAGTGAATAAGAATAATCAGTGGAGACATTAATATTACAAAGAATATAATGCTTGTAATTATTTTTTTATGTTTTTTTGTATCTGCTAAATCAAATTCAGCTCCACAAGAACATTTGTTAGGTATTCCGCCTTTTATTTCAGTACCACAGTTCATGCAATATAGTTTCTTCATTCTAATCACCTCTACAACCTGAAATTTATAAATGAGGTAACACAGATTGGATAAATCCTTTGTCAGATAAAATAAAAAAATTTGCTTATATTCTGTTACAGCAGGGTCTATATATATTTTTTCTTTTTACCAAAGATAGAAATTGCTTTAGACCGTCTAATTTTGACACTTTCGATTTCTTTAAATTGTATCTGTTTCTTTTTACCAAGAATAGGTACTTCAATAATTTCATCTCTGCTAAGGATTATTTTATATCGTTTAAATCCAATGCTCAATATCAATAAAAGAACTAAAATTCCTAAAATTAACGAAATGATTTCTTCCTTTTGTTCTGGCGGTGCAATGAGGGAACAAATAAGCAAACAGAAAAATCCTATACCAATAAGACCAACCATTATATAAATATACTCTGATGGATACCTTGCGGTAATTTCTTTTTATTTTCTGATATATTCATCTAATAATTCTCCTTAAATTCCAATTTATATGTTTCTCTGTATTTACATTATACCATTTTCCACTATCTGCTACAATATTTCAAAATCTTAAGATTACTATTTTTTCTTGTACAAAAAGGTTACTTATCCGTCTATGATTTGTTAAGGGTGCTGTTCAGCATTGCTTACGCAACAAGCCCTTGACAAATCATATCCTGATAAGTTTAAAGTAATTAAGCAGAAATGAAATAGTCTGTTGTTTCAAGCCAACGAAAAAGAGATACCAGCACATTTATGCAGTATTTCTAACTTAATAGTATTATTCTTTTATTCGCAAGCAGGTAAACACAGGTTATTCCTTAATATCCTTTTGTTCGGGAAACTCCCTTTTCCCTTTTGGATACAGATTTATCTGTCACTGATAGTTGTTGAACCAATTGTTTTTGGGTTAATCCTATTTTCTTTTGATCCATAATGATTCCTCCTACTTCTATTATATCTTTTTATCAAAAGAGGAACGCCCCGTAAAAGTAGAATTCCATAAATTCATGGGAAAATCTATCATTTTTTTAATGTTTATCAATAAATTCTATCAATGGTTTACGCATAACAAGCTGACTATGATTTTGATACCAATCATAAGACTCTTGTAATCCTTTATCAAGTGACTTTGTTGTTGTTAAGATTAATTTCTGTTTTTGAACATCTAAAGCATACTCATAGTTATAGAATGGAAAATATTGTCTTTGTTCAATGGTCGAATCCACATGAATGAAGTTTGGTTTTTGATGACAAGTTTCATAACATAATTCTACCCAGTCTTTAATCGTTACAGATTGAGGATTGCCAACATTAAAGATGTGTTCAAATGATGAATCAATCATCAGATGATATAGAAAATGACTCAAATCTTCGATATAGAAAAACTGTAATTTCATAGAACCATCTTTAGGGATATAAAAAGGGCGATTCAAATTGGCACATTCAAAAACAAAGGCTTCACGATAAACATTGTTCATCGGTCCATAAAGATACGATGGTCTGATGATATAAGCATTTGGTACATATTGAAGCAAAGTTTTTTCAGCAGATATTTTGTTGATGCCATAATCTTGCTAATAACGATTCAAGCTAAGTGGTGTCTTTTCATCAAATGGCTGTTTTGCACGCTCTGGATAAACGGCACTTGAACTGATCATGATATATTGTTGGAAATGTCCTAATGCTTGAAGCAAATCTAAAATATCTTGTTCATCATAGGCACATACATTTACCACAACATCAAAATCAATGGATTGAAGCTGATTTTGTAGATGATGTCTATCTGCTTGAATCCAATGAACGCCTTAAGGTTGTGATTTTGTGCCACAATTCAAAACATAGACTTTGTATCCCATTTTCACAAAATACTCACTGACAAAGCGACTGACAAAAACTGTACTACCGGTTACTAATATTGTTTTCATTGTTTTTCTCCTCCAAAAAAATACAAAGTTTTATTCAAACTTTGTATCCACTTCAAAAATACAATGCCCATTCAAATAATCTTTCACAGACATTCTTTTTTTACCTTCTAATTGTAATTCTGTAATTAAATACACACCATCGTTAACTTTGACACCAATGGCATCTTTAAAAATTTTAACAATTGTTCCATTATCTTGATGGGCATGGTGTTTCATAGCATTTTCACAATGATGGACTTGTCCTGCCCAAATTTTAACAGTCTTTCCCTGATAAGTTGTATAACTCCCTGGCCATGGATTTGTTCCACGAACTTTATTATAAACTTGTTTGGCAGATAAGTTCCAATCAATACGTTCATCTTCTCTTGAAAGTGTTGGTGCATAAGTCACTTTACTTTCATCTTGAGGAATACGCGCATTTGTTCCATTCAATACATCTGGTAATGTTTCTTTTAACAACTGAGCACCTAAATCACTTAAACGATCATACAATACCCCCACTGTATCTTCATCATTAATAGGTGTTTCTTTTTGAGCAATCATATCTCCTGCATCCATCTTTTTCACCATATACATAATCGTCACACCTGTTTTGTCTTGTCCATCAATGATGGCCTGGTGAACTGGCGCACCACCACGATACAATGGCAATAAAGACGCATGGACATTGATACACCCTAAACGTGGCGTATCTAAAAGTGCTTGGGGAATAATTTGTCCATAAGCTGCAGTAATAATCAAATCTGGTTGTAAATCAATAATTGCCTGATAATCTTCTTTGATACGTGCTGGTTGAATAACTGGAATATCATATTTTAAAGCTTCTACCTTCACATCGGGCATTGTTAAAACTTTTTTCTTCCCACATAACGATCTGGTTGTGTGACAACCCCTACAATATGATAATCATTATCTATCAACATTTTCAAAACAGCTAATGAAAAAGAAGCTGTTCCCATAAATACAATTCTTTCTTTCATAACATTGAACTCCTTTTATATTTCTTTTAATCCTCATTATTTTTGCTTTCTAAAACATCAACACAAAGCTTTGTTAAACCATCTAACATGTAAGGACTGACTTCTTTAATTGAATAAAATTCTGGCATAAAATCTTCAGGTAAAAATGATAAGAGTTTATTTTTGACTTCATGCATATCCTGTACCATTGGAGAATAAAGTGCCACAGCTTCTGGTCCCATAATGCATAGTGTTGGTAACAATGATTTTGTAACGAGTTCTAAAACACCTGCTTGTGTCCATGCTAACTTTGAACAGTCATCGGAGAATTGCATACGACGCAGAAAATATCTCACTTCACCTGCCACTCCATTACGTCCATGAACAATCTCTCCATGAAAAATCACACCTTGACCACCTATCGCAAAGCCAAATGGCTGAGAGTGGAAGACAATATTTTGGTATTCTGGATGTTCCAAAGCAAAGCCCATGACCGCTGCATTGGCATTATTACAAACCAATACTTTGACACCATATTTCTTTTCAAAGTCATTTTTGATATCTAAAATCTTCTCATCTATGGAATTTCTTAACTGTTGATCATCTTTAACGACTCCTGGCGTCGCAATTCCAATTATATCGACATATTGATGTTTTAATAAAACTGTATCAATAATATCATAAAGATCATAAATATTCAAAGATGGCTTAATAATCATATTATGATCAATAATTTCACATTTATCACTCAAACGATAATAAATACGTGTTTGTGCTTTATTGTTTGAAATCACAATAGATAAAATACGATTTTCATATTCCGTGCAATGACTATGATGTTTCTGAGTTGTTTTGGCTTTACTTGCATAATATTGTTCGACTTCATTTTGAATATATCTTAAGGCTCCTGATGCATCATAAGTCGCAAAAACAGAGGTAGGAATCTGTAAAACAAGTTTATCTGTTAAACTTTCTTTTAAACGATTCAACATATAACCAATTTGTGGTGCAATCAAGACCACATCATATTTTTCCACTTCTTCATAAATACTCAAATAAGACACTGCATCAAAATGATAATCCAACCCTAACATTTTCGCAACTTCGTTTAAATTCTCAGCAAACATTGACGTTGTCAAACCTGCAGAACATGATAATAAAACTTGTAAAGTCTTTTTATCTTTTAATCCAATGAGTGTTTCTACCATTTCATCATATAATTGTTTAGCATGTTCTTCATCATTCAATTCAAAATGCAAATAAAATTTGACTTCATCATCTTTTTGAGACACAATCGAAAATTCAACAATCGTACTGTCCTCAATCATTGTAAAACGAATAGAAGCTTCTCCATAATCAGTTACTAATCGAATCAGTTTATCATTATCCACAATAATTCGATAATCATCACTATGATGTTTTTGAATCCATGCTTGAAAATCAAAAGATAATTCTGTTTTTTTCATATCCATAAGCTTTCCTCACTTTTTCTTTATCTTTATTGTATCATTGAGATATCAAAACATCAAATAAATCTCCAAAACAAAAATAGCATAAACATGCTATTTTATGTCATTGACTTTCTTTAAAACACGTGATGCATCATCACCCTCTACAATTGTAGGCTGATAATTATTACGTGAAGATGTAGAAGAAATCATACAAGGAATGACTTTACTTTCTTCTTTAACCAATTCATCATTTTCAAATGAAAAAGTATGTTGATAAATCATGGTATCTTTATCACTTGGATTTTTATTTCCACCAAAACAGAAATTACCTAAACTATAAACAATCTTTTTCCCTTTATATGTTTCAATACCCTGTAAAACATGAGGATGTGAACCAATGATCAAATCAGCTCCAGCATCTATTGTCTGTTTTGCAAGACTGCGCTGTGATTCCATTGGTGCCTTATCACGTTCAATTCCCCAATGAAAATAAACAATAACCAAATCACATTTTTCCTTTAATTCTGTAATCGCCTTTTTCATATCAGTAGTGACCTCACTAGGAAAAGCATAACCTAAAAGTCCAACTTGAATCCCTTTGACATCTATTACAGAACTTTCATCATAACCAAAATGTGCAATCTCTTTTTCATCTAAAATATCTTTCGTATCTTGCATCCCTTGTTCAAAATGATCTTTTGAATGATTATTGGCTAATGTGACAGCTTCAATATCACCCTCAGTTAAAATATTAACATATTCTGGTTTCCCTTGAAACGCAAAAGTCTTTTGGGCATAATCTTGACTTGTTGTTAATGGGCCTTCTAAATTGGCAATCGTTAAATCATCAGCTTCAAAAACAGATTTGACATTCTTTAAAAAATATGTACAATCTTTACCTTGTTTTTCATATTCCTGATCAAAAGACCCATCATAACCTTGACCAGCATAATTTCCTAAAGTTATATCACCCACAAAAGATAAAGTGATTTCTGTCTTTTTCACTTCAGGTTCTTTCGTTTCTACTTTTTCTTCTTCATTTTGTGTTACTTGTGGCTTTTCACTTTGACATCCTATCAACATCAATGTAAAACATATCACCAATAAATATTGTATTCCTTTCTTCATAAATACCACCTATGATTCATCTTCTATATAAAATTTTTTATAATAACGAATTCTTAATAAATCAAAAATTATCATTGTTTGATAATTAAATTCTAATCCATCAAATGTTCCTGAAACATGAACAACATAATCAGGGCAAACATCTTCAAATTGAATATACTTTTTATTTTGTGTCACTAAAACAACATAAGCTTCACATAAATTCTGTTTCACCATTTTTTTAGCATTTTCTTCCATCGTACGTCCAGTTGCTGTAATAAACAATACGACATCATCATCAGAAAATTCAAATTCTTCATCAAAATGATGATATTCAATAACTTCTTTTCCTAAAGTAATTAAATCCGTCTGAAAATCAACTGCAATACAGCTAGGATATAATGCTCCAACAATCACTACTCTTTTTTCTCAAAAATCAAATTACAAATCTCATCAATATTATTTAAAAATTTCTCTTTCTCCACTTTAATTTGTAAATGAGATAAAAACTTTTCTACATCAGTCTGTAACATTCTGGCTTCTATTTGATCTAAACGAAGCTGTTTATCTAAATTCATCTGTTGATGAAATTCTTCATAGGAATGTAATCCTAGATGCTTGAAAAATGACATAGCATCTTCTTGACTACATTTAACTTCATCAATAAACTTTTGAAAATCATAATGACAAATTTGATGATAATGTTTGACGACAAAACTTCCAATACGATACATATAATCATCATTTAAACAACCATTCAAATACTTTAAAATACGTGATATTAATATTTCCATCGTTTCACCCCTTTTTTCTATTATACAACAAAACATATCAGAAAACGAATGTTTTCATGGGTCAAAAGGATTTTATATATAAACACCTGAAAATGCATTCTATGTCCGAAAAAAGAAACTGCTATAAAACAGTTTCTATATATGTCGTGCAATTTCATAACCCTCACTCACTGCATCTTTAATATTTCCTACCTGATGTCCATCACCAATCAAATGATAAGATACATTCGCAGATTTCAACATTTCTTCAACAGTAACGTCTGGTTGATAACCACAGGCCAGAACTAACGTATCAGCATCATCAATCGTATAAGATTGTTGATTTTGGATATATGTAATTTGATTGTCTGTTACGCTTTCAACTTTCGCATTGACAATCATCTTGACACCTTTTTTCATTAATCTTTGAACAAGTAAAGAACGACCTGGCCCAGACTCTTTCAACATCACTTCTTGACCCATTTCAATAATCGTAATATCACGATTTCTAGGAAAACGGTCATTGACTAATGGCGCTAAATAATCTGCTAGTTCACAACCCACTGAACCTCCACCAATAATGACAAGCTTACGACCTGGAAAAGCACGTCCAGATAATATATCATCACCAGTCATCCATTGTTTAAATGTTGTAAAAGGTTGAATGATAAGCGGTTTCGCTCCTGGTGCAGCAATAACCTCATAATCATGAAATTCGTTTTGTAACATATCCAAAGTCACTGGTGTATGCATACGAATATCAACACCTGATTGAACAAGTCGACGTTTCATCCATTTAATCACTTGACATAAGTCTTGTTTACCAATTGGAACAGAAGCTATTTTTAATGCGCCACCAAGTTCATCTTCTTTTTCGCATAAGACAACTTCATGACCACGTTTTTTCGCAATAAACGCAGCTTCCATACCAGCAGGTCCACCACCAATCACAAGCACTTTCTTTTTCGCTGAAGATGGTTGAATGGTATCTTCGTTTTCTAAAGCAAATGATGGATTCATTGTACAGGCAACTGGTTTACCAAACATAATGCCATTTAAACAACGTAGACAGCCAATACATGGGCGAATATCTTCCACTTCTCCAGCTTTCGCCTTATTTGCAAATTCTGGATCACAAAGGTTGGCACGTCCCATCATACAAGCATCAGCCTTACCATTAGCGATTAATTCTTCAGCTACCCAAGGTTCAACAATACGACCAACTGTAGCAACTGGAATAGATACATACTTCTTAATTTCAGCAGATAAAGCTGCATGACTTCCCATTGGTGTTCCAGGTGCAGGAATAGAACTTCCTCTAGCAATCGTTGTTCCACCAGAAACATGCAACATATCCACACCATGTGCTTCCAATTTTTTAGCAACATAAATCATATCATTGATATTCAAACCACCATCGCTATATTCATCTCCCGAAATACGCACATCAATAATAAAATCAGATCCACATGTTTCTCTAATCGCTTCAATGACTTCTAAAGTCAATTTTAAACGGGCATCAATATTACCACCATATTCATCTGTACGTTTATTATAAAGTGGTGATAAAAATCCACCTAACAATCCATGGGCGTGTGCTGCATGCACTTCAACTCCATCACCACCAGCTTTTTTGACTCTTAAAGCTGCGTGGGCAAATTGTTGAATAATAACTTTCAATTCTTCTTTTGTGATAGGACGAGGTGCTTCTTTAGCATAATAAGGACCAACATGTGATGGTGCAATCAATTGTGGTGTTCCTGGAATAGGAAATGCCATATAGGCAGGATGGAAAAGCTGTGGTAAGATCTTTGCTCCATATTCATGGACACCATCAACTAATTTTTTCCATCCTTCAATGAAAGAATCATCATAAATAGACATATCACCAGGTAGATAGACATAAGTTGGTTCCACTGTCACCACTTCTGTCACAAACAATCCAACGCCACCTTTTGCACGTGCTTTATAATGTTCTACAAGTTCATCTGTCACATAACCTTTATTTCCTAAATTGGTTGATAAAGGAGGCATAAAAATTCTATTTTTAACTATCTGATTTCCTATTTGAATAGGTTCAAATAAATGTGGAAATTGATTCATTGTATTCACTTCCTTAAATACCATTAGCAGCTAAATATCCTTCTTCAATGGCATGATTAATATCTGCTGCTTTGTCATGGCAATCACCGACAACATAAACTTTGATACCTTTTTCTTCTAATAATGATGTATCAAAAGTATTTGGTTTTGCACCTACAGCTAAGACAACATAATCACAGTCAATAGATAACTGACCTTCTTCATTTTGGGCTTCTAGACTTGTTGGTGTAATAGCTGTCACTTTTGTATTGACATATTGTTTCACACCATGTTTTTCAAAATCAGCCATCATTGTTGGACGAACTGTTGTAGATTCTTCTTTAGCGATTGTATCCATCATTTCAACGATTGTGACTTCAGCTCCCATTTGAGCTAATAATTCAGCTGTTTCAGCACCAACTAATCCACCACCAATAACAACAACTTTTCCACTTGGTAATTGTTCATGGTTAAGCACTTTCCATGCATCATAAACATGTGGTAAATCACAACCTGGAATATTTGGAATGACATTAAATGCTCCAACAGCGACAATCACTGCATCTGGATTTTCATCAAGGACACATTTAGCGCACACTGCTTGTCCTAATCTTAAATCAATATCTAATGCTTTCATTTCATTTGTTAAATAATGAATACCACGATTCATTTCATATTTTCTAGGTGGCACAGCCGCAATATTTAATTGTCCACCTAAAGTTGTTTCTTTTTCAAATAAAACGACATCATGTCCTTTTGTTTTGGCCACTCTGGCAGCTTCCATACCTGCTGGTCCACCACCCACAACAACAACTTTTTCTTATCAGTTGCTGGTGTAATAACACGATCATATTCATATCCATTTTCAGCATTTAAAACACAGCTTAAGAATTTTCTGTTTTGAATAGAATCTGTACATCCTTTATTACACATCATACAATGACGAATACGTGTACCTTCACCGGCTTCTAATTTTTTAACATAATCAGGATCAGCCAATAAAGAACGACCTAATCCAATTATATCACAAACACCATTTTCAATTAATGCTTCACCGTTTTCTGGTGTGATAATACGTCCAACAGCAGAAACTGGAATAGCTACAGCTTCTTTAATTTGTTTTGTATAAGATGCCATAAAACTATATGGTGTTGTTCCCATTGCAGGAATTGTATCATTCATATTTCCAGTATGATTGGCTTGACCAACATGAATCATATCAACGCCAGCTTCTTCTAAGATTTTCGCAAACTTCACTGCTTCTTCAATTAATAAACCACCTTTTCCTCTCAGCGTTCCATCTGGGTTCACTGTGACAACTGGTAATTTATAATCAATACAAATATCTGGTGCATATTCTTTAATAGTTTTCACAACATCTAATGCAAAACGAATTCTATTTTCAAAAACCCCACCATATTGATCATTGCGGTGATTTAAGATTGTTGAACATAAAGAACCTACTAAACGATCTCCATGGACTTCAATCACATCAACACCTGCCTGATAAGCACGTTTCACGCAATCACCCATTTTTTCTAAAATTGTATTTAATTGTTCTTCTGTCACTTCATCAATATAATGTAACATATCATGATGTAATTTTGCACGTGCAGCCTGCATATCTCCTTTTCTAAAGAGTTCAGCTAAAGCATCTACATCATATTCTGGATGGAATAATTGAATCCCTAATTTACAATCATATACATGTAAAGCATCAGCTAATTTTTGATAAGCTTCAATCTGTCCATCATGGAAAAGCTTTGGTGTTGGAGATACAGTATTCACGGGTGCAACATCACCTAATACAATATAAGCGACACCACCTTCAGCCAATCTTTTATAAAAATTAAAACTTTGTGTTCCAATGCTTCCATCTCTTTCTTCATATCCTGTTGTCATCGGTGGAAACATAATTCTATTTTTTAATGTGATTTTTCCTACTTGAATAGGTTCTAATAAATTCATTCTTTTTTCCTCCTTGTTTTTATCACACCTATGATAGCACTTACAAATATATAAAACATACGCTTTTAGCTAAAAAACATATACTTTTTCATATATGTTTTTTATTTCACAAAGTTTTCTTGAATGTCATTTGCTTTTTATAATCACGAGGACTCATCCCCACGATCTTTTTAAAAGCCTTTGATAAATGATAGGCTGATGAATAACCAAGTTCCTGCGATAAGGTATTCACATTTTTTCCAAGCAAAAGCTGTTTTTGGACATAGGCAATCTTTTGTTGTTGGATATAGAAAGCAGGTGAAGTATGTAAAACATTGATAAAAGCTTTATACAAAACACTTGTGGATACGCCTAAAGATTGTGCCATAACCTGTAAACGAATCGGTTCATAAAGATGTTTTTGGATATATTTCACACTTTCATTAATTAATCCAGCATAAGAAGATTGACTGACTTCAATCTGTAAATCATTCCCTCTTTTGATTTGAGCCCTCATAATATCAACAATAATTCTTATTAATGCTGAAGTAATAACACTGGAATAACCAATTTCCTTTTCACGCGCTTCAATCAACAATCGCTCCAACATTTCTTGAAAATCACGCACTTCATCAGGATAAATCAAATGTCCATGATACGTCAACATGGATAAAAACTGTGTTTTTAAATATATTGGTTCAATTTCAAAATGAAAATAATAATAAGCATAATGATCATGCCCATGATTAATAGACGTATTTAACTGAAAAGGTTCTAAAATTAAAAAACTGCCAACTGGACATTCATATTGTTTATCACCAATAATCGTTGTAGAACCTCCATCTTTATAATAGACAATTTCTATATCATTGGATATATAACTGGCTTTGGTATCTTCATCACTTTGCCATAAACCAAAATTATTAATCTGAAAAGTCATTTTGCCAAGTAAATCAGTTAATTCATCTCCTTGAAATTGCGAATACTGTTGTTTTGTTTCAATATACATATATACCACCTTTATATTATTTTAAAATAAATCTATTCCTTTCGCAAACATTAAAGAAATGATAATATTTTTTTCTCTTTTTTTGCATATTCTTTACATTTCTCTTTAAATCCATGTTTTGTTTTTGATTTTCTTTTATAATGAAAACAAGTAAAGGAGTGGAAATCAAGAGTAAAATTATATTTATTGATGTTGATGGAACATTATTAGACTATGAAAACAAATTACCTGAATCAGCTGCGTTAGCGATTCAAAAAGCCCATGCCAATAGACACAAAGTTTATATTTGTACAGGAAGAAGTAAAGCCGAAGTTTATGATTATATCTGGGATATTGGATTGGATGGTATGATTGGTGGAAACGGAAGTTATGTAGAACATCAAGATCATATTGTGATGCAGCAATTGATTACCAAAGAACAATGTCGTCATATTGTAGATTGGTTAAATCTAGACATTTAGAATTTTATCTTGAAAGTAATAATGGTTTATTTGCCAGTGAAAACTTTGAAGAAAGAGGAAACCCTGTTATTAAAGAATATTGTAAAAGAAAAGGAAAAGATCATGCTGAAGAAATGACAGTACGTGATATTTTCCCTGAAATGATCTATGGTGTTGAATTATATCGTGATGATTTACATAAGGTTAGCTTTATCTTAGAAAGCTATCAAGATCATTTAGATTCTATTGGAGAATTCCCAGATTTGAAACCAGGAACTTGGAGTGGCAAAGGTGAAATTGCTTTATTTGGTGATTTAGGAGTAAAAACATTACCAAAGCTCATACGATTGATAAATTATTGAAATATCTTGATGCCAGCATCGAAGATACATTTGCTTTTGGAGATGTTAAAATTGATATTCCTATGCTTGAATACTGCCAGGTAGGTGTTGCGATGGGTCGTGGTGGTGACGAAATCAAAGCCATGGCTGACTATGTCACTGATGATGTCGATCAAGATGGACTCTATAATGCTTTTGTTCATTTTGGATTAATTGAAGCCTAACAAAAATCTCTTGAGAAATCAATCTCAAGAGATTCTTTATACATCACCAAAAGAAATACCCATTAAACGTGCATTTTGCACAGCACTTCCTTCAATATCTACATATTTTAATTGTCCAGCTGTTTCCAATAAAGGAATAGATGTCAAATGATGATCAACCAAAACAACCAATTGTCCATAATTTTTATTGAGAATCAATTTTGCTCCTTCGACACCCATCAATGTCGCCATTTCACGATCATAAGCACAAGGTTGTCCACCACGCTGAGCATGTCCAACACAAGACACACGAATTTCTTTCTCTATATAATGAGATAATTTTTCAGCAATCTCATAAACCACAGATTGACCTTCACGACTTGCAACTTTTAACTTATAATGTTTTTTAGAAAGCATCGATTCTTCTTTAGAAATAGCACCTTCAGCACAAGCAATGAGAATCGATCTTCTACCTGTCTTGATTCTTTTTTCAATATCTCTGGCAACCACTTCTATATCATAAGGAATTTCAGGCAACAAAATCATATCTGCCCCTGAAGCCAAACCTGCCGACAAACACAAATGCCCCACTTTATGTCCCATAATTTCAACAATAAAGACACGACTATGACTTGAAGCTGTTGTTTGAATTTCATCTAAATATCTTGAAGCAATATCAACGGCTGATTGAAAACCAAAAGTATAATCAGTTCCCCATGTATCATTATCTATTGTTTTAGGTAAACCAATAACATTTAACCCTTCTTGTGATAATAAATTCGCAGTCTTTAATGAACCATTACCACCTAAAACAGCTAAGCAATCTAATTTTAACTTTTGATATGTTTTTTTCATGGCTGCCACTTTATCAAAACCATTTTCAATCACACGCATTTTTTTAAATGGACATCTAGAAGATCCTAAAATCGTTCCACCTTTATTTAAAATATCCTCAAAATCTTGAGGTTGCATAATTTGATAATTTTCATACATCAAACCTTTATAACCATCTAGAAAACCAATAATCTCAATATCTTTTCTTTGTTGATAGAGTGTTTTGACAAGCCCACGCATTGTCGCATTTAAAGCCTGACAATCACCTCCACTCGTTAAAAGACCAACCCTCATCATCTCACTCCTTTACATCAATACCTTTTTTAAAGAAATACTCCTGACTATTCATACTTGCCTGTTTATTTTTAATACGCTTATAACTTCCATCACCTAATAATTCACAAGCTTTGACATTATCCTTCAACATTGTTGTAAACATTGCACAAATAATTCTTTGAATTTTCTTATCATAAATTGGTGTTGCAACTTCTACACGTCTTTCTAGATTTCTTGTCATTAAATCCGCTGAAGAAATATAAACTTTACGATTATCCCCAACACCAAAAATATAAATACGTGAATGTTCTAAATAACGTCCCACAATAGAAATTACACGAATATTATCAGTATAACCTTCCACATGAGGAATAATACAACAAATACCTCTGACAATCATATCAATCTTAACGCCTGCTCGACTGGCTTCAATCAATTTGTTAATCATGACTCTTGAAGTTACTGAATTACATTTAAAACCAACATAAGCCTCTTGACCTTCTTTAGCCAAAGCAATTTGTTCATCAATATATTCACAAATCTTAGATAACATACAATGAGGTGCAACCATCAAATGTTGTGTTTCACTCATTGTTTCTCCTAAACTCAAATGATTAAAAACATCATTAATTTCTTCCCCTAATTCATGATTATGTGTCATTAAAGCTAAATCAGTATAAAGTTTAGCGGTATTTTCATTATAGTTACCTGTACCAATCTGTGAAACATATTGAACACCTTGACTATTTTTATAAGTAATCAAACATAATTTAGAATGCACTTTATAACCATCTAAACCATAAATCACACGACAACCAGCAGCCTCTAGACGTTTTGACCAGTCAATATTATTTTCTTCATCAAAACGTGCTCTTAATTCCACCAAAACAACAACTTCTTTGCCATTATCAGCTGCTCTTATTAAAGATTTAACAATCTTTGAATTTTTAGCCACACGATAAAGTGTCATCTTGATACTAGCAACCTGTGGATCACGACTGGCTTCATCAAGCAATCTCAAAAATGGTGACATCGATTCAAATGGATATGCCAATAAAATATCTTTCTTCCCAATTTGTTTCATCATTGGAACCGCATTTTCAACCATTGGACTGTTTCTAGGCTCTAAACGTTTATAGAACAACTGAGGATGCAACATACGTAAATGATCACGCAATGTTCCAATAAAGCCTAAATCCAATGGTACTTGTGATAAAAACACCTGATTTTTCTTTAAATTCAAGAAATTCATCAACATCATGATTTCTAATTCTTCCAAACCTTCAGAGATTTCCAAACGAATTGGACATAATTTACGACGTTGTTTAATCAATGTTTCCATCATTTCACGATAATCATCATGTCCTTCTAAAGAATGATCATCTTCATCAATATCAGCACTTCTTGTCACACGAATAAAACCTTTATTTTTAATTGTATATTTACTAAAGACTTTAGAAACAAAATGCAAAATAATATCTTCTACCAAAATAAATTGTCCTTGCATACTTGGAACAGCCAACATTCTTTCATCTATCGCATTACCACAAGATACAATTCCCATTTTACGTTTTCCTTTTTTAGATTCCAATTGTACAATAATATATAATTCCTTATTATTCAAAAAGGAAATGGTTGTCTTTTAGACACCACTTGTGGTGAAATCAAAGGTAAAATCTCTGAATCAAAATACTTTTCAAAATACTTACGATCTTCTTTATTTTTTAATTGGTGATATTTTAAAATACCCCAACCATATTCTTTTAAATCATTCATAATACGTGTATAAATACGATTTTTTTTACGATTTAAAAAACCAACTCTCATTAAACATGCTTTTAATTGTTCTTCTGCTGTCATTTGTGTTTTATTATCTTTAGATGATGGGTAAAATAACATTTGATCATATAATGTTCCTATACGCACCATAAAAAATTCATCCATATTTGATTGAAAGATAGACACAAAGTTTAACTGTTCTCCTAAAGGCACTTCTTTATCCTTTGCCTGCATTAAAACACGGTCATTAAATTTCAACCACGATAATTCTCTATTTTCTCTACAACCTTTCATAATATCCTCCTTTATTTATCACTAAAAAAATAATATGTCTTTATCATATAATCAAGACCATTTTCATGAATTTACAAAAACTTAAGATTTTCTTTACGTCAGCTTTATATATTTATTTTACACTTTTTTAAATTCAAAATAAACAATTTTATGTTTTGGGTATCAAGATTGATTTTTTGTATCAATATGACTATAATGAAAGAAGAAATGGAGGAATAAAAAGTATGTTAGTAACAGAAGATATAAAATATGTTGGTGTCAATGACCATCATATTGATTTATTTGAAGGACAATATCATGTCCCTCATGGAATGGCTTATAATTCTTATGTGATTTTAGATGAAAAGGTCGCTGTTATGGATACAGTTGATATTCATTTTACACATGAATGGCTTGATCATATTGCGGATGCATTGGATGGTAGAACTCCTGATTATTTAATCATCCAGCATATGGAACCTGATCATTCAGCAAATATTTTGAATTTTATGAAAGTTTATCCTCAAACAACACTCGTTGGTAATGCGAAAACATTTATGATGATGGAACAATTCTTCTCACTTGATGCAAGTTATCAAAGATTGGTTGTGAAAAATGGTGAAGAATTATGTTTAGGAAAGCATACATTATCATTTGTGTTTGCACCAATGGTTCACTGGCCTGAAGTCATGATGACTTATGATCAAAAAGATCATATCTTATTTTCAGCTGATGCTTTTGGTAAATTTGGTGCCAATGACGTTGAAGAAGATTGGGATGATGAAGCCCGTCGCTATTATATGGGCATTGTTGGAAAATACGGAGCACAAGTACAGGCAGTCCTTAAAAAAGCGAGTGCTTTAGATATTCAAACAATCTGTCCATTACATGGTCCTATTTTAAAAGAGAATATTGATCACTATCTTGATCTTTATCAGACATGGTCATCTTATAATATAGAAAAAGATGGTGTTGTCATTGCTTATAATTCTATTTATGGACATACTCAAAAAGCGATTGAGTTATTAGGAGCCAAATTAACTGAAAAAGGTTGTCCAAAAGTCGTTATTCATGATTTAGCACGTGATGATATGGCTTTATGTGTAGCTGATGCTTTCCAATACAGCAAAATTGTATTGGCATCTGTGACTTATAACGCTGATATTTTCCCATTCATGAAAGAATTTATTCATCACTTAACAGAAAGAAATTTCCAAAAACGTACTGTGGCTTTTATGGAAAATGGTTCATGGGCACCAATGGCTATAAAAGTCATGAAAGGAATGCTTGAAAATAGTAAAGATTTAACTTATACTGAAAACAATGTCACAATCAAATCAGCACTGAATAGTGATAGTCAAGAGGCGATTGAAAAATTAGCTGATGAATTATGTCGTGATTATATTGCCCAGTCTAATGAAAAAGCCAATAAACATGATATGAGTGCTTTATTTAAAATTGGTTATGGTTTATATGTTGTGACAAGTCATGATGGTAAACAAGATAATGGATTGATTGTTAATACTGTTACACAAGTCAGTGATACTCCTAATCGTATTGCTGTCAATATTAATAAACAAAATTATTCACATCATGTCATTAAACAGACAGGAAAATTAAATGTCAATTGTTTATCTGTAGATGCTCCATTTAGTATCTTCGAAAGATTTGGTTTCCAGAGTGGACGTACAGTAAATAAATTTGGAGGTTTTGAACCTCTTCATTCTGATAATGGTTTAGCTTTCTTACCACGTTATATTAATGCTTTTATGTCATTAGAAGTAGAAAGTTATGTTGATTTAAATACACATGGCATGTTTATTTGTAAAGTGACTGAAGCACGTGTCATTTCTGATTTAGATACAATGACTTATACATATTATCAAAACAATGTCAAACCAAAACCTCAAACAGAAGGTAAAAAAGGATATGTATGTAAAATCTGTGGTTATGTTTATGAGGGAGATACTTTACCTGATGACTTTATCTGTCCTTTATGTAAACATGGCGCAGCTGATTTTGAACCAATTCAATAATCGAGTAGGAGAAAATAAATAATTTTATATTTATTTTCGACCTCTCACACCACCGTACGTGCCGTTCGGCATACGGCGGTTTAAATCTATACTGAAATATGTTTTAACTGATATTGGGCTACCATTGATGGTAGTCCTTTTCTATATAATAAATCATTAGTTATTCTTGTTTGAAGAAATGTACTTGCACATCTTGCATATGATTTTCGACTGTTTGCCCAAGTTTTAGCTTGCCATGGTAATGCCCCTAACTTTCTTAGTTGCTTTTCTCTATTTCCTATGGTTTTCCATTTCTTCCATAAGTACATACGTATCCTAAATCTTATTTGTGCATCTAGTTTTCTACAGACTTTTATAAAATTTCCAATACGGTAATAGTTAATCCACCCATTTACAAGTTGTCTTATCTTAAGTATTCTATATTCCCACGATACTGACCAACTTCTATTTGTTAGTTTCTTTAGTTTTGTTTGCAGTGTTGCGATAGATTTCTCATGTGGTTTTGCTTTCCACATAGATGAAAAAGAGTCATAATAGAATCCAAATCCTAGATATTTAATATCATTAGGTTTGGAAACTTTACTTTTAGTCATATTTACTTTAAGTCCTAGTTTCTTTTCTATGAATTTACTAATGTTCTCCATTACTCTATCGGCGGCTTTACTGCTACCCACTAATATAATACAATCATCTGCATATCGTGTGAATCTTAGTCCTCGTGCTTCCATTTCCTTATCTAGTTCATTGAGAACTATGTTACTGAGTAGCGGACTTAGATTTCCACCTTGTGGTGTTCCTACGACTGACTCTTTATATTCATTATCAATCATAATCCCGCTTACTAGAAACTTCCTAATTAGGGATACTATTTCTCCACTCTTTACATCTTTCATGACAAGTGAAATAAGTTTATCATGATTAACTGTATCAAAGAACTTTTCTAGGTCTATATCTACTATCCACTGATAGCCTTCATTCATATATTCCAATGCTTTGATGATTGCCATTTCGCAACATCTATTTGGTCTAAATCCAAAACTATTGTCACTGAATATTGGTTCATAGATAGGTATTAACACTTGGGCTATGGCTTGTTGGACAAATCTATCAAGTACTGTTGGCACTCCTAGATTTCGTATTCCGCCATCGGGTTTGGGTATTTCTACTCTTCTCACAGGTTGTGGCTTATATGTCTTGTTTCGTATACTGTCCTTAATTTCTTCTAGATGTTTATCTAAATAGTCTTTAAGTTCAGCTACTTCCATTCCATCTACTCCACTTGCACCTTTGTTTCGTTTGACTTGTGTAAATGCTAGTTCTAGATTAGTATCACTAAGCATTTCCTCAAGCAATGTGTTATCAGTTTTCATATTTTCGTTACCTCCATTTCTTTCGCTATCCATTATACTCACCTTCCCTACATTCTTCTTTCGGGTCTTCTAGTGTACTCGTCTATCTCCACGGTTTCGTATAATGAAATCAATTCAAAATTCAATAACTGATAGATTTATTCAGTCCTTCGCTCCATGACCATTACAGTCACTTCCTTACTACTACGACTTCTGCTGACTTCTCACTATTCGTTGTTACTGCTGTATCGCTAGTGAGACCTCCCGGGATAAGGTCATATCTCTTTCCTCCCATATATCCGCCACATTTACATATAATAGTCCTATTCCGCAACCTCTTATGACTTCGTGTTGTTTTGCACACTCGTCCCTATTATATGCCTGATGTGATTCGTGTTCCTCGGACCAGGACTTTGCCTCCATCTTCTTTCAGATTCCATCTCACGATAGACACCCTTGATATTGGCTAGTGGTTGGCAGTTGCGACATCGCCCCCCACAGTGGACTTTCACCACCTAGATATATGCCATGCCCGGCATACAAAGACAATGACGAATGAAATTAATCATTCGTCATTTTTTGTATCTTGTATGATTTTACCGTCTTCTATACGTAAAATTCTATCAACCACCTGGGCAATCATTTCATCATGTGTCACCATAATCACTGTTTCATGATATTTTCTTTGTGCCATACTTAACAATTGAATCACTTCTTGAGAACTTTTTGCATCTAGATTTCCTGTTGTTTCATCCGCAAATATGATAGCTGGTTTAGAAGCTAATGCTCTTGCTATAGCGACACGTTGTTGTCCACCATCTGACAATTCATGAATAAAGGCATATTTTTTCTCTGTTAAGCCCAGTGTTTCTACAATATCATGGACATATTCTTCATCAACCTGTCGATTATCCAAATGGATAGGTAAAACAATATTTTCAATCACGTTATGTGTTGAAATCAAGTTAAAGAACTGAAACACAAAACCCATTTTTCTTCGTCTTAAATGTGTTAAACGATCATTATTCATATCATAAAGTAATTTTCCTTGTAAATAGACCATTCCTTTGTCTGGTTTCACCAATCCCGCTAAAACATCTAATAAAGTACTTTTTCCACTGACACTTGTTCCAACAACAGCCATAAATGAACCTTCTTCAATTTCTAGTGAAACATCATTTAACGCAATCACCTTATTTTCATTATAGCCATAAGTTTTTGTCAAATGTTTTCCTTCCAAAATAATCATACATTCTCGCCTCCATAATCTATAACCATAAAAGCTTTCCACAATCTCAATATTGGACACACATAAATAATCAAACAGACGAATAAGCAAATAATATTCACAATACCATATTTCACATATGGAAAATAACTGACACTTAAATATTGTTTTTCCATCAAAGGAATGATGCCATTCAATAATGCAATAAATAAAAATGAAAATAATGCTTTATAAATTTCTTTAATCAGCATATCTTTTTTGTCATACCAATCCATCTTAACATTTGATAATCTCTTTGATGATTTATGATATAATTTTTATTCAAGAAATAACAAACAAAGAAAATCAATACAATGCCTACCATCAATAATTCATTATCTACCATAAGTGGAATACGTTCATGTCCACCTTTATATAACTCTATAATCATCAATCCACAATCTTCCAAATCAATATTTCCTTTCGTTTCTACATTGATATCATGCATCCATTCATCTCTTTGGTTGATATCTTCATACCAGATACATAAAATCGTATGAGCATCATCTGCAAGTTTTTCAAATGGCTGAGGACACATGACAAACGTTGTACGAATTGGACAATAAGGAAAATCCAAATCTTCTAGTTCTGCTACTTTATCATGAATAATACATGAAACAATAAATTCCTGATTTTCTACAATGACCTGTTCGCCAATATTTCCATAATCAGCATCAATTAATACTTCATAATCATTTTGTGGAATCATACCCTCAATTTCAACATTTCTAAGCAATGTTTCATTAAGCTGACAGATACGTGAAGATGTTCCAGAACCTAAAGATGATACAAAGGGAGTACTTTTATATTCATAACTGTCCACATCCGGTAAATCCATATTTAAAATCAGATTTAACATGTCTTTTGAACCATTTGCCTCAATAAAATACGTATCTTTTCTGTCGTATGTTAAAATACGCTTTGATCCTATATATTCATTATGATAATCAATAATTTGATTCGCTAAATAAGGCACCGAACATAGACACAGACAAATCACAAAAATGATATTCATTTTCTTATAGCTTTTCCATTCACGCCATGCAATTCGCCATTTATAAAGATACTTTAAAGTTTTCGCTCTGATATCAAAATAATAGAATTGTTTTCCATCAAAGGCACCACTTAATGCTTGAGAAGATGAGCGAATAGCCGGATAAGTAAAGAAAAATCAAAATACTCAATAAAAGCATAAAAATATAAAAACAATAAGCTAGTAAATAAAAAACATATTCATAAAGACCTAATGATAATGATATATAATAAATAATAGGATAACTTAATAAGGGAGCAAGAATTGCAGCTAAGAAAACAGAAATCAGACTACAAAAAATCATTTCATAGAGAATCATTAAAAATAATTGTTTAGTGGTCATGCCAATGGCACGCAATAAGGCAAATTCTCTGACACTTTTTTCAAAAGTGTTGTCGATAATAAAATCAAAGCCAATGCCATTAAACAACTTGCCTGTATCATAACAACAACACAACTAACAATTGTATAAAAACCAACCCATGCTGGATTATGATCATAACCATATTGATTTTCATCAGATAGAGAAAAAGCAACGCCTGGTAAAAGAGCTGTATCACTATAAAAATATGCATCATCATAATGTTGTTGGCTTGCAACATATATATCATAGAAAATCGGTTGTGAATTATGGACAACACCGACAATTTCCATTTCCTGAAGCTGGTCAGATATAGCAATATAAATATGCTGTCCTATTTCATAAGAAAATTCATCACTCACAACAACTTCATTATCACTTTCAGGAAAACGACCATCTGTCAGTGTCACTTGACAAAAGTCATAGAATCCTTCATCTCCAAACCCAACTGTCATATTATTCTTGTCATAAGCCATTTGATACAAAAAGTGATATTCAATATTCTTTGTATGTGACAATTGTTCTTTGGTTGCTTCCATATCTTCATCATGATAATCTTCATACCATGAACCATACTCTAATTCATAGGCATATTTTTGCATTTGATCATGGGAGCGCATACAGAGAATATACATAAAAAAAGCTAAAAGACATAATAAAGATAAAAGCACATAGAAATAAATATTGACGTTGATGATGTTTGATATGGCGATAAGCCATTTCTAGAATCGTCTTATTCATATCCTATCCCTCAATATTTATCTTACACGCTCTATCTTAAATTCCCGTGACTTTGACTTTTTTCTTTGCTAAAATTTTAAGAATACAGATTTCAAAAACAGCAGCTTTATATTCTTTTCAACAAAAGATTGTTTGAAAAACATGATGTTTTTGATTTTGAACTCATTCAACCAAAAACATAAACGAAGCGCTCAATTTCTTAATGTTTCGTTATTATACTTTATCGTTTCATCATTTCCAATATTTTTTAAATTATCTAATCAACCACTGATAATCCTATCTGCAATTGATTACATAATCAACATAAACGCTATCATCTTCAATTTTGAATATAAGCATATAATGCTTATGAAATATGCGATACCTATATGTCTTAGCTGGAATATAATCCCCTTCAAGCCATTGACATCTTCTAGGAAATTCCTCTAATGACTGCGATGCCTTTTCAAATTCTTCTATGAATTTATTAGCTGCAGCACTATCATATTGAGAAATATACGTCGCATAAGAAACAAGCATTTGAGTAGCTCTTGAGGAAATAATCACATGATATTTACTTCCCATTTCCTACTCCATCCACTGATTTTTTCATCATATTAACAACTTCATCAATTGAATATCCTTTCTCCTCCATTGCTCTTGCTTCTTCAACCACAAGAAGTTCTTCACGAAGTTTTAACATCTTCTCTCTTCTGTTGAAAGTGTCAATATCCATGACAACCAAGTCACCTTCGCCATTCTTTGTCAAAAAAATAGGTTCTTTCGCTTCACGACACAAATCTGCAATTTCATTGTAATTTTGTCTAATTGCTGCGGATGGTTTAATAATCATAACAACGTCTCCTTATATATTATATTAAAATTATACTCAAATTCTAATCATATTATATCTAAATAATACAATGAAGTCAAAAAAGAAAAGATTAAAAAAGCATAAACCTAAGATCAATTCATCTTAAGTTCATGCTTTAAATAAGATTTCTCTTATCTAATCTACCATTAAAACAGCACCTTTATATTCTTTTTCAACAAATGTTTTGATTTCATCTGATTTTAAGACATCAATTAAAGCTTGAATTCTTTCATCATTTTCATTACCTTTTTTGACTGCCACAATATTAATATATGGATTATCTTCATCCACTGTTTCAATAATTAAAGCATCCTGTGTTGGATTTAAATCTGCTTGTAATGCATAATTTCCATTAATCGCAACCAAATCACCTTCACCATTTTGATAAGAAGTCGCTAATAATTCAGGTTTAATTTCAGTAAATTTTAAGTTTTTAGGATTTGACACAATATCTTTTACTGTGGCATCAAGTGTTTCAACATCATCACTTAATTCAATGATATCAGCATCAGCTAAGATTCCTAAAATACGTCCATGATCCGCAATAGAGTTAGAAATAATCACTTCTGCACCATTAGGAATATCTTGAATATTTTTAATTGTTTGAGAATAGAAACCAAATGGTTCTAAGTGAATACCAGCTGCTTCAACAATCTTATAACCATGTTCTTCAACTTCTCCTTCAAAGAATGGACGATGTTGGAAATAATTGGCATCGACTTCTCCGGCATCTAAAGCTTTGTTAAAGATATAGTAATCATCTAATACCTTAATATTTAAATCAATATCATATTTTTCTTTTAAAATTGGTTTGGCTTCCTCTAAGATTTTAGAATGTGGATCTAAAGTTGCTGAAACAGTTAAAGTTTTCGCATCACTGTTACCTCCACTTCCACATCCTGTAAGTCCTACTGCTAAAAATAATGCTAAAACACCAATCAATAATTTTTTCATCTTTCTTTTTCCTCCCCTATCTTTTATCAATTTTTTTGACAATCAAATCTCCAATACCTTGGATAATAAAGACAATCACCAATACAAAGAATGTTGCGGTATACATTACTGGCATATTTTGTCTGACATAACCATACATATAAGCCAGGTTTCCTAAACCACCAGCACCAATGCATCCCGCCATAGCGGTATAACCGACTAACGAAATACCCATTACTGTAATACTTGAAATAAGAGCTGGTTTAGCTTCAGGAATCAAAACCTTTGTAATAATCTGCCATGAACTTGCACCCATTGCTTTGCTGGCTTCAATCGTTCCTTTATCAATTTCACTCAAGGCAATCATACACATACGTGCATAGAATGGTGCACTTGATACAATCAGTGCTGGTAAAGCCCCTTTCACACCTAGCATTGTTCCCATTAATGCCATTGTGATTTCTAAAAGTAAGAAAATCAAAATAATAAAGGGAATCGCTCTAAAGAGGTTGACAATAAAATCTAAAATACGATGCACAATTCTTTGAGGATAAAGTCCATCTTCTTTGGTAATATAAAGAATAATGCCTAAAACAAATCCAACAACCACAGCAATCACTAATGAAATGATTGTCATGATAAATGTTTCCTGAATGGCTACCCACATCGCATCCCAATCAATCTGGCTTAAAAATTCATTCATCCTATATCACCTCCACAATGACTTGATAGTTTTTAAATTTTTGAATAATCTGTTCATAATCTTGTGCACTTCCACCTAAAACATTGACAATCAAGACTCCAAAAGAACTATCAATTGTATTGGTTAGATTTCCAGATACAATGCTGATATCTAATTCTGTTTCTTTCATGACACGAGAAACAATCGGTTGACGAGATATATCTTCATCAAAAGTGAGTCTTAATAAAATTCCATCTGGATAAATCTGTTTTAGATTTTCATTTTGTTTATCATCATCAATTTTACTAGCAATATCTCTGACAAAACGTTTTGTCACTGTGTGTTGAGGATGTTCAAAAATATCTTTGACACGTCCTTCTTCAACAACACGTCCTTCACTCATGACTGCGACACGATGACATATTTTTTGAACAACTTCCATTTGATGGGTAATCATCACAATCGTAATTCCTAATTGACGATTAATATCTTTGAGTAAATCTAAGATTTGTTCAGTTGTATCAGGATCCAAAGCACTTGTTGCTTCATCACATAAAAGAATACTTGGATCATTGGCTAAAGCACGTGCAATTCCTACACGTTGTTTTTGTCCACCTGATAATTCACTTGGATAGGCATTTTCACGTCCCTGTAAACCAACTAACTCAATGAGTTGTTTTGCTTTTTGACTGCGTTTGGCTTTATCTACTCCTGCAATCTCTAATGGAAGCTCAATATTTTTTTGAACTGTTCTTGACCACAACAAATTAAAATGTTGAAAGATCATCCCAATCTTTGTTCTTTTCTTTCTTAAATCTTTAGGATTCAACAAAGAAATATCTTCACCATCAATAATGACTTCACCATTTGTTTGTGGTTCAAGCTGATTTATAATACGTACCAATGTTGATTTTCCAGCACCACTATAACCAATAACACCAAAGATTTCCCCATTTCGAATCGTTAAAGAGACATCCTGACAAGCATGAATATCACCTTTAGGTGTATGGAAAACTTTTTGAATATGTTTTAATTCAATCATCTTATCCCTCCTTACAAATAAAAAAACTCGTCCCCCTAAGGACGAGTTATCACCCGTGTTACCACCTTAATTTATTGTTATATCACTATAACAACCTCTTCGAGTACCAACATACTCTAGTACGATAACGGGTACACCCGCCATTAGCTAATCATTCACTAATGAAACTCCAAGACCATCTTCATTTATGACTCAATATTCTTTTCCACCAACCAAGAACTCTCTATCAAATCATCATAAACTACTCTTCTCTTCACTGTTGTTAATAATATATTATCGTGTCTATAAACATTTGTCAAACACTTTTTATAAAAATGCATGATCTATCTGAATGACACAGAAATAATGGGTATTGATTTTTTGAACTTCCTGGGCAATTTGTTGTTTTAATTCATGATGGGAAATTTCATCATCAGCTGGTAATAAAACATCAAAAATGAGATTTGTATGCGTTGGTCCTTTGATCAGACGAAAATCATGAATACTATATTCTTCATGAATACCTTTGACTATGCTTTCTATTTGTTGTTTTAAATCATTTGTTAATTCATCTTTTGTATCAATAGGATCCATATGAATCGTTGTTAAAATATTGTATTTATCTAATAAATTTCTTTCAATATTATCAATCTGATCATGAATTTCCATCATATCTTCATCACAATCCACTTCCGCATGAAAAGTCATATACTGACGACCAGGTCCATAATCATGCAACATAAAATCATGAATACCCAAAACCTTATCAAAAGATAAAACATATTGATAAATATCTTCTACCAAATCTTTATCCGGTGCTTTTCCTAATAATGGATCAACCGTATCTTTAAAAATATCAATTCCCGATTTGAAAACAACAATGGATACAATAACCCCAATGATACCATCCACTGGAAAACTTGTCACAAGGCTTAAACATAATGAAACAAGTGTAGCAAAAGTAGCACAAACATCATTTAAACTATCTTGTGATGCCGCTTTTAAGGATGTTGAATCAATGAAATTCCCTGTTTTTTTATTAAAAGATGCCATCCATAATTTAATCAATATTGATACTATTAAAACAATCACTGCACCCCATGTAAAAGATAACTTTTCAGGTTCAATGATTTTCATCAGTGATTCTTTAAAAGATGAAAAAGCCACTAATAAAATCAAAAAAGAAATGATTAAACCAGCAATATATTCATAACGTCCATGACCATAGGGATGATCACTGTCAGGATGCTTGCCAGCTAATTTAAAACCAAATAAAGTTGCTAAATTGCTACCCATATCAGAAAGGTTGTTTAAACCATCAGCCTGAATAGCCACAGAATGTGTCATAAAACCAAATAATAATTTAAAGACAACCATTATACAGTTACATATAATAGAAAGAACACTACATAGTGTTCCATATTTTTCTCTCACTTCTGGCAAATGTGCAGCTTGATAATTTGAAATTGTCTTTTTCACAATCAACTGAAACATAAAAGCCTCCTAGAAAATATTTGATATTTTTTTCAAATAAATGTTTTTTCCTTCTTTTTGAACCAATCCACAATCTTCTAATTCTTGAAGATAACCATCAATCTTTTCCTGATCAACTTTTTTATGTGCTAGATCTTTTAACACTTCAATGACTTGAGGATGATCATCTTTAATATATGCCTTTCCATCATTATCATATAATGCACTTTCTAACATCACATTTAAACAAGCAACATAAGCCCATTTCACTTCTAAACGTACAAGTTTATATTGCATAGTATCAAATAATGCACTTGGCATATAGTATTTATCTTCATGATTTTTTAAATCTCTTATATCATTTTTATCATAATAAATCATTTTTATTCCTCCCTTTATGTTTTTTCATTATAACATAGAATATGATAATTTGGTAAAGAATATTAAGATTTTCTGACAAGAGCTTTGAAAACTTTTATCATATTCTTTGCTTTTTTTCATTATAATTTTTATAATGAGTAAAACAAAAAGGAGTTGATGATATGAAAGTTTATCATAGTATTCAAGAATTAGTCGGACAAACACCGATTTTACAATTACATCACATTGAAAAACAAGAACTATTACAGGCACATTTATTTGCCAAATTAGAATATTATAATCCAGCTGGAAGTGTGAAAGATCGTGTCGCTAAAAAAATGTTATTGGATGCATTAGAGAATGGTAAGTTAAAATCTGGAGCAACCATTATTGAACCAACAAGTGGAAATACAGGAATTGGTCTATGTGCGATTGGAAAAGCCATGGGCTTTGAAGTCATTATTGTTATGCCTGATACTATGAGTCAAGAAAGAAGAAAATTAATGACTGCTTTTGGAGCCAAGTTAGTTTTAACTCCTGGTAAACAAGGAATGAGTGGAGCGATTGAAAAAGCTGAGCAACTCGCTAAAGAGATTCCTGAAAGCTTCATTCCAAGCCAATTTACCAATCCAAGTAATCCAGAAGCTCATTATATCACAACAGGTCCTGAAATTGATGAACAAATGGATGGTCAAATTGATATTTTTGTTGCTGGTGTTGGAACAGGTGGTACAATCACTGGAACAGGACGCTATCTTAAAGAAAAACATCCTGATATTCAAATTGTCGCTGTTGAACCAGCAGATTCCCCATTACTTTCAAAAGGTCAAGCTGGTCCTCATCAAATTCAAGGCATTGGTGCCAATTTTATTCCTGAAATCCTAGACACATCACTTTATGATTGTGTGATGACTGTCTCTACACAACAAGCCTACGAAGCTGCACGTCAATTAGCACAAAAAGAAGGTATATTAGTAGGTATTTCTTCTGGTGGTGCTTTAGCCATTGCAAAAATTTTGGCAAAAAAACCTGAAAACAAGGATAAAAACATTGTGGTTTTACTTCCTGATGGTGGAGATCGTTATTTATCAACGGATTTATATGAATAAAAGAAACCCTTAGCGGGTTTCTTTTATCTTGTCTTTTCTGCAATTTGTTTTAAAACCATATCTACAAATTCATCTAATGATACAGTAATTTGTTTTTGTTCACCATATTGACGATAAGTCACAGTTCTTTCATCTCTTTCCTTATCACCTAATACTAACTGATAAGGAATTTTTTCATTTGTGCCTCACGAATACGATAACCTAATTTTTCTTCACGATCATCTAGTTCTACACGAATACCTTTATCTTCTAATAATTGGAAAACTTCTTTTGAATAGTCTAAATGATATTCATTTTTAACTGGAATCACTTTAACTTGTGTTGGTGCTAACCATAATGGGAAAGCTCCGGCAAAGTGTTCAATTAAAATACCAATAAATCTTTCAATAGAACCAAAGATAACACGATGTAACATCACTGGTCTTACTTTTTCACCATTATGATCAACATAAGTTAAATCAAATCTTTCAGGTAAATTCATATCTAATTGAATTGTTCCACATTGCCATACTCTACCTAAAGAATCTCTCACATGGAAATCTAATTTTGGTCCATAGAAAGCACCATCTCCTGGATTGACTTTAAAGTTTTTACCAGCTGCCTTACAAGCGGCAGCTAAAGCAGCTTCACTCTTTTCCCAGATTTCTAAATCACCAATATATTTTTCTTCTGGACGTGTTGATAATTCAATATCATAAGGTAAACCTAAATTAGAATAAACACGATCAATAAATGAAATCAAACGGACAACTTCACTTTCAATTTGATCTGGTGTCATAAAGATATGCGCATCATCTTGTGTAAATGTACGTACTCTAAATAAACCATTTAAAGCACCACTGGCTTCATGACGATGAACTTGTCCAAGTTCTCCCATACGTAATGGTAAGTCTTTATAAGAATGTAAACCATTTTTATAAACAAGCATACTTCCTGGACAATTCATTGGTTTAATTGCAAATTCACGTTCATCTACTTCACTTGTATACATATTTTCTTTATAATTATCCCAATGTCCTGAAACTTCCCATAATTCTCTTGACATCATAATTGGTGTTTTAATGAATTGGTATCCTTCTTTTGCATGTTCTTCATACCAGTATTGTTCTAATGTATTTCTTAATAACATACCATGTGGTAAGAAAAATGGCATACCAGGAGCATATTCACTCATCATAAATATATCAAGTTCTTTTCCTAATTTCTTATGATCTCTTTTCTTAGCTTCTTCAAGAAAATCTAGATGTTCCTGTAATTCTTCAGCTGTTGGGAAACAAACACCATAAATTCTTTGCAATACTTTATTGTTTTTATCACCTTTCCAATAAGCACCAGAATGTTTTAATAACTTGAAGTTCTTACAAAGTTTTACTGTTTCCACATGAGGTCCACGGCATAAATCAACAAAATCACCTTGACGATAACAAGTAATTTGTCCATCTTCTAAACCTTGAATGAGATCTAATTTATAAGGATCATCTTTAAACATTTCTAAAGCCTCTTCTTTAGAAATTTCTTCTCTTATAATTCTTTTCCCATCTTTACAGATTTTCTTCATTTCTTTTTCAATTTTAGGTAAATCATCATCAGTAATTACTTGATCTCCTAAATCAATATCATAATAAAATCCTTCACTGACAACTGGACCTACCCAGAATTTAGCTTGTGGATATAAATGTTTAACAGCTTGTGCCATCACATGAGCACAAGAATGATTTAAAGTATTTAAAGCTTCTTCGTTTTTAAAATCTCTCATTTTTCTTTTCCTCCTATCCAAAATCTTAAAATATCATCACATTGACTATCGAATTGTCCACCACATTTTTCAATCGTTTTTCTAGAAGCTACATTGTCTTTGTGACAGGTGATCAAAACAGGATTAATTTCCCATTGTTGACAAAATTTCAAAGCTTCTTGCACCATTGCAGTCGCATGACCCTGTCGACGATAATCAGGATGAATAGAATAGCCAATATGTCCACCATGACGTAAAAGTGCATCGTTTAAACAATGACGAATATTGATACAACCAATCACCTTGTTATTGAATATATATAACAATTCTGTACTTGGCACGAAACCATCTTTTAATTCAATACCAAGATGATTCTTTTTCTCCCTTGTTAGCCATTGTTGATAAGTATCACAACTTTCATAAGCACCTGCACCATTGATTCCAAAAGGATTATTTTCATCTTTCATGGTCTGAATCAACATCTTCATAGATTCTTCATCTTGGAGTTCAGGAAATTTTAAATATCCCTTTTTCATCACTCACCGCCTCCTTACAAAAAAGAGATTTCATCCAAAGGACGAAATCTCGTGGTACCACCTTTATTCATTATCGTTAGATAACCTCAAAAACTTTAACGCAGTTTTACGACAATCTCTTTCGAGTGTAGCTTATTAGGGAGTATCTTTATAAGCTATCAAAGATTTTCACCAACCATCTTTTCTCTAAACAATCACTTATAAAAACATATCCTAAATCATTGCTTGTAAAGTTATTTTACATCATTATTCATATTTGTCAAGACATCTGTTCTTTTTGTTTTATTGAGTTCATAATATTCTACAATTTCACCAAATCCATAAATAACAAATGAAAGAAGAAAGGAGATAAAACAAGACCACAACATCATCAACATAGATTCTACTCCCATCAATTGTCCTGTATTTAAATAAGAAGTACTAGCAGCTATCGAATATCCTTGACGAAGTATACTTCCAATCAAAAAGATATAAGCACAGATTTTCAAAACTCTTGATATTTTACAAGTCACGGTTTTTACCCCCCCGTCATTTTTTGACCATTTTATCAAACTTTTTTATTTTCATACAATTTTACAATGTATCCACTACCATAAATCATCAACGAAATTAATAAAGCAAAAATCAAATCATAAATCAATATAAAAAGAGTATTCCATGAAAAAATATGATGAAATTGAATACAAACAGATTTAAATGTATAAAGAATCATATATATAAATGCAAAAACTTGCAATTTTTCTCCAACATGATGAAACATAATTATCATACCTTTCTTTTCATTTTATAATTACTTTTTTCATAAAAAGAAAATATTTTTTCTTCTCTACATTTAAAATAGCATATCGTTGTGTATAAATTATGACTTTTTTTATTTTTTGAAAAAAAGTACTACTCTTTGAGTAATACTTTCATAAATAGAAATTGATTGAAAACTTATTTAACAGTGATTAATTGTAAATAACTTGTTGTTCCTTCAACACCAGGAGTTCCTCCAGTGACAAGGATTGTTTCACCAGCATTAACACCATTTTCTTTTGCGATAACTTCAGCTAAGTTTAATAAACCTTCAGTTGTATCCATGTGTTTACATGTTACTGATTTTACACCCCAGTTAATTGCTAATTTCTTAGTTGTTTTAGCATTTGGAGTTGCAGCAATGATTGGACATTCTGGTCTATATCTAGACATTTTCTTTGCTGTAAATCCTGATTCAGTGAAAGCAACGATAGCTGCCACATTGAATTTAGTTGCAATTTCAGCAACTGACATACAGATAGCTTCAGAAGTATCATTAGATGCAGTTCTAACAGCTTTTCTATGTAATGAAGCATAGTCTAGTGTTGATTCTGTTTTAATCGCAATTTTATTCATCACCATAACAGCTTCTTCAGGATATTTTCCTTGTGCAGATTCACCTGATAACATAATTGCATCAGTTCCATCATAAATCGCATTAGCAACGTCACTCACTTCAGCACGTGTTGGTCTTGGATTTTCTTGCATAGATTCAAGCATTTGAGTTGCAGTAATAACTACTTTTCCAGCTGCTTTACATTTTCTAATTAATTCTTTTTGAATTAAAGGAACATCTTCAGCAGGAACTTCAACACCTAAATCTCCACGTGCAACCATGATTCCATCAGCTACTTTGATGATATCATCCATTTTTTCAACACCTTCGCTATTTTCAATTTTAGCGATAATTTGAATTTCAGGTTTTCCGTTTTCAACTAAAACTTTTTTACATCTAAAACGTCTTGAGGACGACGTACAAATGATGCTGCGATGTAATCAACATCTTGTTGACATCCAAATTCGATATCTGCTCTATCTTTTTCAGAAATGAAATCAAATCCTAGTTCGATACCTGGCACATTGATACCACGTTTGTTTTTTACTTTACCATCATTTGCACAAACACAAACAATGTCAGTACCTTCAACATGGTCAACTAATAATTCAACTTGACCATCATTCACTAAAATAAATCCACCAGGTTTTACATCTTTATATAAATCTTTATAAGTGATTGTAAAACGATCTGCAGTTCCTACGATATCTTCTACACAAATTGTAGAAACTTGCCCTTTTTTAAACTCAGTGGCTCCACCTTCAAAATCACCAGTTCTAATTTCTGGACCTTTTGTGTCTAATAAGATGGCACAATTTGTTCCAAGTTCAGCATTCACTTCACGCATTGTTTGCATCTTTCTCCCATGTTCTTCATAATCACCATGAGAGAAATTACAACGCATAACATTCATACCTGCTAAAACTAATTTTTTTAACATTTTTGGATCTTCTGAAGCAGGCCCAATTGTACAAATAATCTTTGTTTTCTTCATTTTATCTTTCATTCTCAATTAATCTCCTATAATTTAGTTTCTATATTTAACGAAGTTTCAATACATCTTCGTAAATACCTTTATCAACTTCACGTTTGTGTCCTAAAACTTCTTGGATTGGTAATCCAACGATTTCTCCTTTGACTTCACTAATGCAAAGTCCACCTTTACCTTCTTCAAGTAATTCTACAGCTTTAATTCCCATACGAGTTGCTAAAACACGATCTTTTGCAGATGGGCGTCCACCTCTTTGCATATGTCCTAAAACATTGGCACGTGTTTCAAAACCAGTGGCTTCTTCAACACGTTTAGCAAGTTGATGAACATCTGTAATATGTTCAGTAATAACAACCAAAGCATGTTTTTTATCAGTTGCTTTTGAACGTTTTAATGTTTCAATGACTTCTTCTTCATTAAAACCAGTTTCACTTGTAATAATCATTTCAGCACCATCAGCCAAACCAGCATGAACAGCTAAATCTCCACATCTTCTTCCCATAACTTCAAGAATTGTACATCTTTGATGAGAACTTGATGTATCTCTTAATTTATCTAAAGCATCTACAATTGTGTTTAACGCTGTATCAAAACCGATTGTAAAATCTGTATCAGGAATATCATTATCTATTGTTCCAGGAATACCAATACAGTTAATTCCCATTTCTGTTAATTTTAAAGCACCATTATAGCTTCCATCTCCCCCAATAACGACCAAAGCTTCCATACCAACTTTTTGCATTTGTTTAATGGCTTCTTTTCTCACTTCAGGGTCTTTAAATTCAGGGAAACGTGCAGATTTTAAGAATGTTCCACCAATATTAATAATGTTACGTGTACTATGGCTATCAAATTCAATAAACTCTCCGTCATGAAGTCCTTTATATCCTAATCTTACCCCATAAATTTTAATTCCTTTATTTAAACAAGTTCTTGTAACAGCACGAATCGCCGCATTCATTCCCGGTGCATCTCCACCAGAAGTTAAAACTCCAATACATTTAACCATAACTACTCTCCTCTCGCTTTATTACTTATTATTTTATCATAAAATGACGTTATGTTCTACACTTTCGACTACATTCTATATCTTCAAATTCGTTCAGTCAAGCATTATTTCAATGCTTAACGCTTTCAATTTTGAAATAATTGTATTTGTACGAATTTCATCACCTTTCTTTAAAGTATACACCTTTTTCAATTCATTATAACCATACATACTTGTAAAAAAGTAGGTAAATGATTCAATAAACGATATGATAAAATCGTCAGTAAAATTTCATCTCTAGACCAGGCTGTGATATTTTCTTCACCAAGTTCATCTAAAAATAAATAGTCTACTTTTAAAAGACGATCCATCGCATATTCATTATCTCCTGAAGAAAAACTAGCTTTTAGATCTATCAAGTAAGTTGGAAAATGAATAAACCCAATCTGCTTATCTTTTTTAGCTAAACTATTCATCAGTCCTGCAAGCAATGTTGTTTTGCCTACCCCCATTGGACCATGTAAAAACAAACCCTGCGTTGAAGGTGATTGCGAATACTTTAAAATTTGAACCAATGCCTGTTGACGAAGTGGTGATAGACCTTCAGGATTTCGAATCATTTCTAAAGACGATAGATCTGTCAACATCAATTCTTCACTCACATTACTCATTATAAAATGATCCAATAGCTGTCTTTTTTCTTCAAGTGCTTTTCCAAATGGACAGCTTTGTAATTCTAAAACAACCTGTCCATCATAATAACGTAATACTTTTTGCATCCCTACTGTATCCTTTGGACAATGTGCTAATCCTTGACAAGACTGACAAATATGAAAATCATCATTATAATCTAAAAACTCAACCCAATAATCTTCCATTATGGATGCATCCAAATGATGTTGTTTTAAAAAATCTTGAATAGTCTTTTCTTTCAGCAGGGCATATTGGCTTTCTGACTTTATTTTTTCGATATTTTCATTTTGAAAAATCATATCCGATACTCTTTTCATAATTGTCCCTCCTTCAATTGATTCAATAAGTCTTGTAATTCTTGAGATGAAGTTTCTTGTACAGGTTGAACTTTGACATCTTCTTGAACGTCTTCTTCTTTTTCTTCGTTTCCTGGATTCATCAATTCACGATAAGCATCCATTGCTGTTATAATCTTTTTACGTGCCCACGATGCCCCAATCGCTTCACAATAACGTTTCGATAAACGATTATCATTTTTACCTAACACATACTCAATCAAAACATTGACCACGGCTGGTTTTAATCCTAGTTGTACCATCAAAGTTTCCACAATCATTAAATCATGATAAACCGGTTCTTTACCACCTTGTTTTTCTTTCAACAATTCATATGGTGTTAAAGAATCTAAATATTTCATATGTAAAACAAGGGGTGAACTATTGGAATCTTGAGTTTGATACTGGATGGGTTGTTTATGATAGACTTCTTCTAATTTGGATGATTGTTGTACATCAAAATATTTTTGAATAGCCTGTTTGATACAGGAACGATTGAGTCCCTGTGATTCCATCGCATCTTTAATAAATCCTGCCAGTGTTAATGCATCCACTTGATAAACATACCCCAGTTCCATTGCATAGGCTAAATCTTCTTGACTTAAAAGAGAGCGATTGACCTGATAATCTGCTAAACTTTGATAAAGCAAATCACGATCATACGAAATAGAAATATTTTGTGATTCCTGATGAACAAAATCTTCCTGATATTTTAAAAGACGGGTACTTGTACGAGGATGCTGAATGGTAAAGACATCTTGGAACTTAGCAGTCACTTCTTCATAACCTTCTAAATTTTCTAAAGAGATTTTAAAATACTGTAAAGTCTTTTGAAAATCTTCTTGTGACAATGATAATTGTAATAATGATGATAAAATTTGATTTTTAAAGAAAGCTTTTAATGATAAAGGTGCATAGACACGATAAATATATTGAGTGATATCATTTTCATGTTTGACATAGCTTTTTAATAATCCAATGGCCTCTAGACTACGTAATGCTTTTTCTAAATCCATCATATTCATGGATAAAAAAGACTGTAAACGTGACAGAGCACATGGAGCAATAAAACGTCGCATACGCTTTCCTTCCATCATCAACATCATATAAAGCTGCAGAGCTGATGAACCAATCAATGGCTGATAGAGATAATAAAGCGTATCCATTTGAATTTCATCCAATGGATAACGTATTTCAACACGATAGAGATCAGTGACATACAATTTCATCTTTTAAAACCTTCAATACCCTTTCTATATTTTGATATAAATCTTCAAAGTTTTGACAATTATCAATAATATAATCTGCCCATGCTTTTTTCTTTTCTATTGACAATTGTTGATTTATCAACAATCTTGCTTGTTTTTCATCCATATGATTACGTTTCATTAAACGTTGTAACTGTGTTTTTTCATCCACATACACAACCATCACATCATCACACATTTCATCCATATGGGATTCATATAATAATGGAACATCCAAAAAAATCAATGGTTCTTGGCATTCCTGTATGCCTTTTTCTAACATCTTTTTCACAAAAGGATGAATAATACTTTCTAATAAAGCTTTCTTGTTGGCATCACGAAAAACAATCTGACCCAGTTTTTGACGAGAAATATTTTGATTATCATCTAAACAATCAAAACTCTCAATAATCTTTTGATAACAGTCACTTTCTTTTTCTAAAGCTTGATGAGAAATCTCATCAGCATCCAAAACACAATAACCATGTGTTCTTAAATAATTGGTAACTGTGCTTTTTCCAACTGCAATTGATCCAGTAATTCCAATCACTCGACTCATATTCAACACCTCTAATAACGTTTCTTTTGACATTGTGGACAAAAATAAGTCCCACGCTGATGCACCATGATTTTTTTAATCTCATGATGACAATCAGGGCATTCTTTTTGCCCATGTACTTTAAGTTTGACCTGAAATAATCCATGAATCCCATTTGCATCAAAGGAATGAATCGTTGTTCCACCTTGTTCAATGGCTGAATTTAAAACATCTATCGCCACTTGCCTTAATTCATCCACTCTTTTTTGGATAAACGTGAAGCTCTGGTACGGGGATCGATATGCATATAAAAACAGATTTCATTAGCATAAATGTTACCAATACCACACATGATACTTTGATCTAACAATGCTGTTTTAATCGGTAATGAACAATGATGCAGACGTTTATACAACGTTTCACTTGTGATATCAAAGGGTTCAGGCCCTAGTTTCTTTAAGGGCAATTGATGACGATAATCATGAAGATCGACCATTTCCATGCGCCCAAATTTCCTTGTATCAATATATCTTAAATCTTGATGATGATCCATATGAAACACAACATGGGTATGTTTCGTTACTGGTTCGTCACAATCAACAATATGAAACTTTCCTTCCATACGTAAATGTGACACAAAGGCATGATGCTGACATTTAAAAATCAAATATTTTCCAACGCGATCAATATCACAGAACACTTCACCAGTAAAAGTCTCTATAAACTGTGAAACGTCACCTTGAATGATACGATTATAATAGACATCAATACCTAAGATAGGACGGTCTAAAATAAAGTTTTTTAATGTTCTTCTGACCGTTTCGACTTCTGGTAATTCTGGCATATAGCACCTATTTTAAATCATACCAGTTGGTTGCATAAGTTCCATCTACTTTTAATGGCACTTCCATCTGGAAAGCATTTTCCATCGCAGATTTAATAATGGTCATCATCTCATCTAATTCTTCTTTATATACATCAAAAATCAATTCATCGTGGACTTGTAAAATCATTTGTGATTTTAAATGTTTTTCTTTCATTAAACGATCCACTTGAATCATTGCCAGTTTCAATATATCCGCACCACTTCCTTGAATTGGGGAATTCATCGCAAAACGTTTGGCTTGTTCACGCACCATAAAGTTTTTATCATGAATCGTTGGAATATAACGTTTACGATTTAAAACAGTGGATACATAGCCATCACGTTTACAATCCTCAACCACATTTTCCATATATTTTTTAATTTCAGGATATTCTTCAAAATAACGACGAATAAATTCTCTAGCTTCTGATAAACTCACACCAATTTGTTTAGATAATCTAAATTCACCCATGCCATAAATAATACCAAAATTGACTGCTTTTGCTTGACGTCGCATTTGTGGTGTCACATCTTCATCTTTAACTTTAAACACCAACGCAGCCGTATGAGTATGGATATCTTTATTTTGATGGAAAGCATCAATCAATGATTTGACTTTAGCTAAGTGAGCCAAAATACGTAATTCAATCTGAGAATAGTCAAAAGAAATCAAATAATCATGACTCGCTACAAAAGCTTGACGAATTAGTTTTCCTTCTTCTTGACGAACAGGAATATTTTGTAAGTTAGGATCAATCGAAGATAAACGTCCTGTCTGTGTTAAAGCTTGATTAAAGATGGTATGAATCTTGCCATCAGGAAATACTTGTTCTTGTAAACCTTTAACATAAGTTGATGAGAGTTTTGTCAACATACGATATTGTTGAATCAATGGTACAATAGGATGTAAATCTTCAATTTTTTCTAATATATCCTGTGATGTTGAATAACCACTCTTTGTCTTTTTCCCATTTGGTAAACCTAATTTACCAAATAAGATATCACCCAATTGTTTAGGAGAGGCAATATTAAACTTTTCATCGGCCAAAGTATAAATATCTTCTTCAATATCTTTAATTTGTACGTCAAAAGTCTGTTCCAATTTTTTAAGAACATCAACATCAATTTTTGCCCCTACATATTCCATATCAGCTAAAATATAAGTGATAGGTAGTTCTAAGTTTTGGTATAAATCATACTGTTCTTCCTGTTTTAATTTTTCAATCACTTGATCTTTTAAATCATAGATAGCTTTGGCTTTAGAAACTGTATGTTTGGCTAATAAGTCTAATTCAGGAATATGCTTTTTCGCATTTTTACCAAAAACCTCTTCTTCATATTGTAAAGACGTATAACCATAATAATCTCCAATATACTTCATTTCATCTTTTAAACTTGGGTTTAATATGTAAGAGGCTAACTGTAAATCAAAATCCATACCTTGAATATCAATACCATTCCATTTGGCAGATAAAAGTTGAGCTTTGATATTATAACTGTATTTATGATAGTGTGGATCTTTTAAATAAGCTAAAAACATCTGATCTTTTAAAGCATCTTCAAAAGTGATAAAGTAAGCTTGTTTTTCATTATATAATGCATAACCTAAAACAATGGATTTATGATAATTTTGGTCATAGATAGCCCCTAAAATACTACTATTGGTTTGGATAGGTGGCATTTCTTTGACAATTTCATAATGAAAATCTGCTTTTTGAACCACACGTGATTCAACTGAAATCTTTTTCAATAATGAATTCATATCATAATGCGTATAGAAAGCTTTTAATTTTTCAAAATCATAACCATCATAACGTGCTTGATTTAAATCTAAAGTCATCGGAATATCTCTTAAAATCGTTGCAATTTTTTTAGACTGAAGACCTAAATCAATATTCTCACGAATTTTTTCACCCATTTTTCCTTTGATTTCATGCATATGTTCCTTTAAGTTTTCAATTGAGCCATATTCATGAAGTAGTTTTAAAGCTGTCTTTTCACCGACACCTTTAATACCTGGAATATTATCAGCACTATCACCCATCAATCCTAAAAAATCACGAATTTGATCAGGTGCTAAACCATATTTTTCCTGTAAAGTGTCAGGTGTATAAATATCAAGCTGTGTCACACCTTTCACTGTACGATAAACTGTTGTCTGACTAGAAACAAGTTGGAAAGCATCTTTATCTCCCGTAAAGATAGATACACTTAATCCTTGTTGTTCACCTAACTTAGACAATGTTCCTATCAAATCATCCCCTTCATATCCTTCCATTTCATAATAAGGTATCTGATAGGCATCTAAAAATTCACGAACCATCGCAAATTGACATTTTAATTCATCTGGTGTTTCTTTTCTGGTTGCTTTATATTGATCCAATAAATCATTTCTAAACGTCTTTTTCCCATAATCAAAAGCCACAACGACATAAGCACTTTCTCGTTCTAATATTTTTTGTAACATATTGGCAAAGCCAAACACTGCATTGGTTGGAATACCATCTTTGTTGACCATTAAATTTCCCATTGAAGCAGTCGCATAATAGGCTTTAAACAACAATGAATTTCCATCAATCAAAACTAATTCTTCCATATCTATTCAATCACCCTTGCCTTATCCACTATCAAAGATAATTTATCTTTCATATCTACTTTTCCCTGAACAAGACAAATATTTCCTTTCTTTAACATCATTCCTATATTTTTGTACCTTGAAGCAAACACAACACCATCTAAACTTCCCGTTTCATCCATTGCTTCAATAAAACACATTTCTTGACCTTTACGGTCAGTAATATTCTTTACACGTTGTAACTGAATAACAACATTCACTGTCTTTTGAACATATTCATCTAAACGTGAGACATCCACATAAGCTACATTAATTTTTTGTTTCTTTAATTCAAGAGGATGCATGGATAAATACACACCCAAAACAGCCTTTTCTCGCATTAATTTTTCTTCTTGATTATCTTTATAAATCGTTAAAACCGGTTTTTCTTCAATCCCTAGATTTTCTTTTAAATGCCCATAATCCCTAATCGCATCTAAATTTTTAAGAATTGTCTGACGTGACATATCAAATTCATCTAAAGCGCCTGCATCCACCAATGATTCCAACATTTTTTTAGAAAGATGAGAATGTTCCATACGCATCATAAAATCATAAATATCTTTAAACATTCCCTTTTGACGTTCTTCAATAATTGCTTTATAGCCTGCATAACCAACATTTTTAATTGCTAATAAAGAATAACGAATCTGGCCATTCTCGACCATAAAACGCGCATGGGAATGATTCACTGATGGTGGTAATATTTTCAAGTGATATGCTTTACATTCTTGAATACAATGAACTTTGGTATTTTCACTTGATAATTCATTAGATAAAATAGAGGCAAAGAAATAAAGTGGATAATTGGCTTTTAAATAAGCTAACTGATAAGCTACATAGCTATAAGCCACACTATGCGATTTATTAAAACCATAATCCGCAAACTTTTCAATCAATCCAAAAACTTCCTCAGCTTTGTCTTGAGAAAAACCATTTTGCAAGCAACCTTTAATAAATTCTTCTTTCATTGATAACATCAAGGTAGTTTCTTTTTAGAAGTTGCCTTTCTTAGTGTATCAGCTTTTGCGAGTGAAAAACCTGCCATTTTTTGGGCAACTTGCATCATTTGTTCTTGATAAACCATAATTCCATAAGTTGATTTTAAAATCGGTTCAAGTTCTTTTAAAGGATATACGATTTTTTCTTGATGACTACGACGCTTGAGATAAGTTGGAATATTTTCCATTGGTCCTGGTCTAAACAGAGCAATCGCAGCCACAATATCATCAAAACAATATGGTTTCATTTGTCTTAATAAACGACGCATCCCATAAGATTCTAACTGGAAAATACCAAAAGTATCTGCTCTTGAAATTAGACGATATGTTTTTTCATCATCAAGAGGAATATCATTTAAAACAATTCTTTTGTTTTGATTCTGTTCAATATCTTTACAAATATAATCTAACATTGTTAAATTTTTTAAAGCTAGAAAGTCCATCTTTAAAAATCCAGCTTTTTCAATATAATCTTTAGAATACTGACTCATTAAGGTTGAAGTTGGACCAATCACTAAAGGCACAACTTCATTTAAAACACGTTTTGATAAAATAATACCTGCCGCATGAGTCGAAATATTACGTGGTAAATGTTCAATCACACTTGTTGCACCAATAATTTTCTTTAAACGCTGATCTTGATTAATAAGCGATTGAAACTGAGCTGAAGATTGATACATTTGTGTAATAGTTTTTTTATTTTTAGGAGAAGTCGGTATCATTTTGGCAATTAATTCTAATCTTGGTAAAGGAACACCCATGACTTTTCCCATTTCCTTAATAGCAACTCGAGGCCCATATGTATTAAAAGTGACGATTTGAGCAGCATGTTCCTGTCCATATTTTTCAATAACATAACGAATCACATCATCACGTCGATTATCCTGAAAATCAATATCAATATCAGGCATGGATACACGTCCAGGATTTAAGAAACGTTCAAAAAACAAGTCATAATGAAGTGGATCAATATTCGTAATACCTAAAACATAGGCCACCAGACTTCCGCAGCACTTCCTCTTCCTGGTCCAACTTGTATCTTTTGGACTTTTGCCCAACGCACATAATCCCAGACAATCAAAAAATAATCATCAAATCCCATATCATGAATAATTTGAAGTTCATATTGTAGACGTTGTTTATACGATGTAGGAATCTGTTGATTTTGAAAACGTTTTTTTAATCCCACATGACATAAACTTCTTAAATAATCCACGGCTTTACCAGAATGAGGCACAGGATAAGTCGGTAAATATTTTTCATTTAAAGGAATGGTTGCTTTACAAGTTGATAAAACATGTCTTGTTTCTTCAATAATTTCTTGAGAAAACAATTGTTTCATTTCTTGTTCATCTTTTAAATATTTTTCCTGTGTTAATGGTTCATAATTGGCTTCTAACACCATTCCACTTAATGATGCCTGCATTAAATCAACTGCTAAAGCATCTTGTTTTTTTAAATAACGTACTTCATTAGAACAAATCACTTTAACTTTGACATAACGCGCTAAAGACATGATGCGTTCATTGAGTTTTTCCTGTAATTTCAAATGATGATTTTGCAACATGATATAATAATGATCATGAAAAAGTTCTTGAAATAAACGCATATATTTTATCGCTTCATCTTCCATCTCTTTAGCCACGTGGCGTTCCACAATCCCATCTTCTAATCCTGAAATTATATAAAGATGTTGATAATACTTTGCTAATTTATCTAACGCAATCGCACGATCAGGACTCAAGTTAATTTCACAACAGATATGCACCAAATCAAAATATCCTTGATCATCAATAGCTAAAATAATAAATGGATAAATATTGCCTTCAATCAAAACACTTGCTTCCATGCCAAAAATAGGTTTTATATTATTTTTTAAACATGCTTCACTAAATTCCATTGCTGCAAACATATTATTTTTATCCGTTAAAGCTAAGGCATCCAAATGTTTTTCCTTTGCAGCAAAAACCAAGTCTTTAATTAAAATTGTACTTTGTTGAAAACTATAACCACTATAAATCTGCAAATGTCCAAACATCCTATCGCCTCCTTTATGCTACATTATAACAAAAAAATTCATTATAAGATACAATGAAAAGAGAAAAGAATTAACATAATCGCAATATATAAACAAAACACCACATAAATCAAATCTAAAAAATAAAAGCCTTCAATACTCAAAATCCACAAACGATAAAAATATAATAAAATTAAATAAAAATGATATTGTAATTGAATGACTCTAAACCATCTTTGATTCAAAATAATAATCAAACTAACTAAAACAGCTAATAAATGAAAAGGAATAATCCATTGAAAACAAAGTAACTGCAATATCAAAAAGACTCCACATAATAGCTGCATTTTTTTCATTCTACGTATCATCATAACTATCACCTAATTTATCATATGAAAAAAATGTATAAAAAAGTATCAAAACATATAAAAGAGTACCTCAATCAAAGGTACTCTATACATATTATTTATTGAGCTTGTTTTAAAGCTTGTGCTAATTGATCAGGACAAGACGTTGGTTTCGCTCCACAGCGAATACCTTCTAGTCTTGCAATCACTTCTTCCTTACTCATACCTTCAACAAGTCGTGCCACACCTTGCGTATTACCAGCACATCCTCCAATAAATCTCACACCTGTCACTTTTCCATCCACAACATCAAAATCAATACGTGATGAACATGTTCCTTTTGTTTTATAACTTTGCATCCTTCATTCCTCCTATTCTAATCTTGATTTTTCAATGACATAAATATTGTCATTATCCTTTAAACCATCCGACATTTTGATTTTTCCATCTTCCAATAGCCAAATAGCCTCAACCCCATCTAATGAATGAATTAATTCTAATCCTTCTTCATATTCCATTAAAAAGACTGCTGAACTTAAAAAATCAGCTAACCCACTATCTTCAGTAATAATGCTGACACTTCTAAAATGAACAGCTGGATATAATGTATCAGGATCAATCAAGTGATGATATTTCACACCATTAATATCTTGATAAAAACGTTGATAGTCACCGCTTGTGACAATGGATTCACCTTGTACAACCAAAACAGCTTCATTTTCACTATCTGGATCATCTGCACTTGCTGAATAATTTCCATCTTGAGGTGATTCAATACCAACACAGAATTTATTGGCACATTCATCAAGGTAAAAATCTCCTTCTTTAACAATCTTTCTTTCTCCATGACTGGCAACATTACCACCACCACTTAACAAGAAATTATCCACACCTTTTTCAATTAAACCATCTTTAATCAGTTCAATCGCATAACCTTTGGCAGTTGCTCCTACATCGATAGAAACCAAAGCATCATCAATATACACTGTTTTCTTTTGTTCATCAATTTGAATACTTTGTATATTAGTATGCTGATTGGCTTTTTCAAGTGCTACATCACTTGGTATTGTACCAACGCCACCATTTGCCTCTGCTTCTTCACGATAATCATGCCAAATACTAATCACACTTCCAAAAGCAATATTCACTTTAGAAGAAATTGTTTGATAACGTTCAATACTCACATTTAATAAATCAATTAATGTCTGATCAACTTCAACAGCTTTTTTCCTGCATTATCATTAATTGTTTTTAAATTATTCATACCATCATATGTACTATATTTATCAAACAAATGATCATAATAATTTAATTGTTCATCAATATAATCACATTGTTCATTAAAATCATCTTCATTATTAGCATAAGACATATATGTCGTAACTGTATCAAATGGTCCCATAAAATTATGACTCATTAATTCATATTTCTTTTGACATCCAACAGTTAAACTTAACATTGATAAAGCAAGTAAACCTAAAATTCCTTTTTTCAATTTCATCACCGTTATCCATTATATCAATAAATATGAAAAAAACCATGAATTTTTTCATGGTTTTCTTATCACGTTGTTAAATTATTTAGCACTAGAAAATGCTTCAGACATAGCTTCTAAGAAAGCACCAATATCCATAGTACATCCTGCAGCTAAATCAGAACCAGATTTTGGTACTGAAGTATGTTCTTCATCACGTTTTTCAGTTGCAGTTTTAGCAATTTCATCAGCTGTTTTACCTTTACAGTATTTTTCGAACGCTTCAGCTTGTTGATACCATTCAGCTCCACCTTCGATAGCACCCATGCTTGCAGATACTGATTTCATTCCATAATCATCTTTTCTTTCAGATTTAGTAGCTGTAACATCTTTATTGATTTGTGCAACATCAATTTTTGAATAAACAACTTTACCATCGGCATCAGTAGCTACTAAAGCGATAGTTGTATCTAATTGAGCATCACCATTTGACATAACTTCACCAATACCAATTTTTTCAGCATTAGCATCTTGAGCATTAGCGATAGCTTTTGCGATTGCTTCTTTAAATGTTCCAATATCCATTGTACATCCAGCAGTTAAATCAGAACCAGATTTTGGTACTGAAGTATGTTCTTCATCACGTTTTTCAGTTTCAATGTTAGCGATTTCTTCAGCTGTTTTACCTTTACAGTAATTTTCAAGATATTCAGCTTGTTCATACCATTCTCCACCATCTTTGATAACACCCATGCTAGCAGAAACTGATTTCATACCGTATTTTTCTTTTAATTCTTTTTTAGTTTGAGTTTTTTCTTTATCTCCACCACCTGGTGTTGATTGTGCAACATCAATATCAATGTATTGAACTTTACCGTCAGCATCTAATCCTACTGCAGCCATTGTTGTATTTACTTGACCATCTTCAGAATAGCTACTAACAACTCCTAAACCTGCTTTTGCATATTTTGCAGCAGTTGTTGCATCTCCGCCTGTTTCACCTTTCTTACCACATCCAACTAATACAGTTGCTACTAAAGCAGATGCAGCTAAAACTTTTAATAATTTGTTCATAAAAAATCTCCTTCCCATTCCTTTTTTGAACTACATATATTATAGCTTGAAAGCGTTTATATATCAAGTTTTTTTCTACCTTTTGCGTGTAGTTTTTTCTTTTAAACATGGATGCAAATACAAATTATTTTGAATTTATCAATGCTTTTGTGAAAAAATTCGTAAGAAAATTTTTTTAGTATTATAAAATCAAATATATGGAAATGTCTCTTTTTTACTATTAAACAAATATACTATATATAATCCGTATAATTTTACTGTTTAGCTATTTAGTGTTATGGATAAAAAAATTTAATTCATACCTTTTATCATGATGATGTACTTGACATGCTTAATGTATAATATACAAACATTTTTCTTTATAACATTTGAAAAAGGATTCGAATTTTTCATATCGAATCCTCATCATATTTTATAACGCTTTTTTAATTTATTTACTATAACCTTACTATTTTTCACTAGCCATCTTATAATTTTCATAATTTATCATACTTATACTACAAAGAATAAATACTATTTATTGTATTAAATTTCTAGCGGTCAATACCACATCATCTTATCTATATGATAATTTTCACGAATATAAGAATATTTTTAATAATATCTATTCATACTTGCCATTCATTATCTTTCAATACAAATACAATCAAAGGACATTTCTCAAAACTTATCGTTATCCTTCAAATTTTCTAACTCCTTAATCGCATCTAAATAATCTTTTTCTACGTCACTTAATGTTCTTGCTTTATATTTTTTATACTCTGTTTCATCTTTCTCCATAGCCTTTTGATGAGAAATTGAACCATTACCAACCAACAATTGTTCTCCAGTCGCTGTGAGAATATTATCTAGGTGCTTTGCCCAATCTTCCATTGTCATAGCTTGTTCACGCTGTGCTTGTCTTTCAGCAAAATCAAGATATCCTGAAACAAGTTGCCCCATTGCTTTTAACTCCTTTTCATTGAGATAGTTCTTTGCTATTTTTGCTTCCTTTAATGTTGGCTGATTACCCATAAAAGTCGTTAGTCCCATAAATTCTTTTTTGGCATCTGCTCTATGATAGATAGTTTCAGCTGCAGTTTCACCATGAATAGCATAATGAACCTTATTTTGTACTTTTTTAAAAATTGGATAGAAACATCAGCAGTTGGATCATAATCAATACTTGTTGCATATATTTCTAGTATCTGTCTATAAAACACTTTTTCAGATGCACGAATATCACGTATTCTTTCAAGCAACTCCTTGAAATATCCTCCACCACCCAATTCTTTTAAACGATCATCATCAAGCACAAATCCTTTTCTCATATATTCTTTAATAAGATTAGTTGCCCATATTCTAAATTGCACTCCTCGTTTTGATTTCACACGATAGCCCACTGAAATAATAACATCAAGATTATAATATTCTATATTTCTTTCTACTTGTCTATTTCCCTCATTTTGAACTGTTGCAAAATTTGCAACAGTTGCTTCACGAACTAATTCACCTTCATCAAAAATTTTTTTAATATGCCTTGATATAGTGGATTTATCTCTTTGAAACAAAGATGACATTTGATCTAATGATAACCAAACTGTTTCAGCATTAAATGTTGTTTCTATTTTCACTAATCCATCTTCGGTTGTATAAATAATCATTTTTGAAATATTATCCATTCAGTAAGCCTCCTTTATTTTTCAAATACTATTATATCTTTTATTTATTATCATTTGTATCATTTTTCTTATGCTTTACAAAGTTCTACTTATTTTAGCTATCTTCAAAAAAATCTTTTTTACTTATATTTTTGAGTATTATAAAATCTGACAAGAGAAAGATATCTTTGAAAATATTATTCGATAATCAATAATTATTAATAAAAACCTTGATTCATCCCTTTAATTTTGATGATGCAATTGACATGTTTAATATATAATGCACAAATATTTATCCTTATTCAATTTTAAAAAGGATTCGAAATTTACATATCGAACCCTCATCATATTTTATAATGTCGCTTTTTTAAAATTTATTCTCATTTTCTAAAATACATTGTTCTACTTTTGATTGAACAAGACGAGCCACTTCCATACTGCTCATATCTTGATATTCTTCATAAAAGATAGGTGGCAAATAATGAATTTGAGCATCTACCTTTTCGATAGAATTATTATCAAACACCTTATAACAATCAATCAATGCCACTGGAACAATTGGTTTTTTCGCATCCATGACAGATTTAAATGTTCCACCCTTAAATTCTAGCATTTTGTTTTGTTGACGGCATCTTGTTCCTTCAGGAAAAATGACATAACTGATACCACTTTTCATATCTTTAGAAACTTGTCTAATAACTTTCACTGATGCTCTGATATTTTCACGATCAATGGCTAAAGCATCAATCATACGTAAGACATCTTTTAATACAAAAACATTCATTAATTCTTTTTTAATTACAAAACGAAATGGTCGATCATGTGTTCCAATTAAAATCAAGGCATCAAATAATCCTTGATGATTAGGCGCCATTAAATAGCCTTGTTCTTCAGGCAAATTCTCCTGACCATAACAATGAATATTGACTCTTGATTTTTCATTCACTTTTCTAATTAATCTTTGTGTAAAATCAAATCTTTCTTCAAAACTCACTTCTTCTTTATGTTTATTATAACGATGTATTGTCATTAGCCATCCTGGTATTCTATATATTAATCTAATGACTAAAAATATAATTCTTTTCATTGGACACCTCTTTGATATATTTCTAAATCAAATGTTTCAAATGGTTTCACTTCTTTTAAAACAAAGCCATAGTCTTCAAAATCAGGAAAATAAGTTTCTCCTTCATGACTTCCTTTAATTCTAGAAATCAATAATTGATCGACAAATGGTAATGACTGTTTATAAATAGAAGCTCCCCTGAAATATATAAATCTTTTCCACTTGCTTGATATTCTTGAATCACTTCTTCTAAAGATGTTCTGACTTCCACACGCTTGTCTTCAAAAGGTTCAAAACTAACAATGATTGTATGACGATTAGGTAATGGTCTACCAATCGCCTGATAAGTTGTATAACCCATTAAAATCGTTTGATGGATTGTTGTTTCTTTAAAATGTTTTAAGTCTTCTGGATTATGCCAAGGCATTCCATTTGATGAATCTTTTTTACCAATTAAACGATCATCATCCATAGCCACAATAATACTAATCATTAGACACTCACCTTTCCATATAATCTTCCATGACCTTGATAATTTTCAATATGAATATCATCAATTGTAAAATCAAATAATGATTTGATTTCTGGGTTTAATTTTAATTGACAGAGTGGTAAAGGTTCTCTTGAAATTTGTTCTTTGACAACATCGAAATGATCTTTATAAATATGTGCATCACCAATTGTATGCACAAATTCTTTAGGTTCATATCCACAAACCTGAGCTAACATAGCTGTCATCAATGCATAGGAAGCAATATTAAAAGGCACACCTAAGAATGTATCAGCACTTCTTTGATACAATTGACAAGATAAATACTTTTGATCAGCTGACACATAAAACTGTAAGAAAGCATGACATGGTGGTAAAGCCATTTGATCAACTTCCACAGGATTCCATGCACTAACAATATGTCTTCTTGAAAAAGGATTGTTTTTTAATGAATCAATGAGATTTTGTAACTGATCAACACCTTGTTCATTAAAATTACGCCATTGTCTACCATAGACTGGCCCAAGTTCTCCATACTTTAATACAAAAGGATCATCTGCAGGTAATGTTTTGATCTTACTAATAAATTCTTCTAAACTTTCACCATGGAAATCAGGTGATTTTTTAAAGTTTTCATAAGGCCATTCATTCCATATTTTCACATTTCTATCAACAAGATATTTAATATTGGTATCACCTTTAATAAACCATAATAATTCTTCAGCAATCGGTCTTAAAAACATTTTTTTCGTTGTAAGTAAGGGAAAACCCTCACGTAAATCATAACGTGTCTGATAGCCAAAAACACTGCGTGTTCCCGTTCCTGTACGATCTTCACGATCTTCTCCATGTTCTAATATATATTGACACATATCTAAATATTGTTTCACTTTTTTCACCTCTCGCTTATTATAACGAATAACATTCAAAAAGTCATTATTTTTATCATTTCAATAAGAATTGTTCTTAAAATAAAAAAGGAGTTCCTTCAAACATAGACTCCTTTACATAACTATTCAATTATCTATTATTCTTCATGATGAGAACATTGAATACGATAACGTTCCATCATTTCTTTAAATATTTCCCCATTTGTTGGTGGTGTATAAGTCACTGCATTGGCACCAGCTTTAATGACTTCTTGAATGGTTTCTTCATTTGGACCACCAGTCGCAATAATTGGAAAATCTTTATCAATTTCACGTAACGCTTTAATAATTTCGACTGTCTTTTTGCCACCAGATACATTGATAATACTTGCGCCAGAATGAAGCATTCTTTCTTCTAATGGCTCATCAGTAGAAACAACTGTTAAAACAATGGGAATATCAATAATAGATGCCAAATCCTGCACAAACTTTGTTTTCGTTGGTGCATTTAAGACAACGGCTGTGGCTCCATGTAATTCAGCATCCAACGCTATTTTATGAACTCTGGGACCAGCAGTTGTTCCTCCTCCTACTCCTGCAAACACTGGTTTTTGGGCCACTTCAATAATGGCATTTGTAATTTGCATGGTTGGTGTAAAAGGATAGACCGCAATTACTGCATCTGCATTACAATTTGCAATAATTGCAACATCTGTTGAAAAAACCAAAGATTTCACTCTTTTTCCATTAATTGTTATACCTGAAACATCGTAAATGCACTTTGGTACTTCTACAATATGTCTTAATTTTGAATCCACTCTAGGTGTCACTTTTTCCATTTATCATCACCTCTATGAAATTATATCTTATTTTTATGAATTGACTGTGAAGAAATGATAGAGTGCCCCTAATAAATTCGCATCATTATGATATTGACAAGTCAAAACAACTGGACGTATTTTTGCATGTGTAAATGTTTGAAAAATCACATCTAAACGTTGATTGATTTCATCTAATAAATCATCTCTAACACTAATTCCTCCACCAATCACTATTTTTTGTGGATCATAAGCATATTGTAAATTATAAATACCATTAGCTAATACATAATAATATTTATCCACGTATTTTTCATAAATAGGATCATCATGATAATGATCAAAAATATCTTTACCATCTAATGAAGAAACATCCACACCCTTTTCTTTTGCAACACTTCGAACAACAGCCATTGTTGAACCAACATCTGACCATGTTTTCATAAGATGCGTATCAAAATCAAATTCAGCAATCATATAACCAAATTCTCCACCATGTAAATGTTCCCCTTTATGAATACGGCGATCTTTGACCACAGCCCCGCCAATACCTGTTCCACTAACAATAAAACAACAATCTTGCACATCACTGGCAGCTCCTTTCCAAACTTCAGCTAATGCAGCACAGTTAGCATCATTTTCCATTTCTACACGAACATGCAAACGATTTTCTAAATCTTCTTTGATATGCGGTCCATGAATATAATCAATCGCACTTGAACCACCAATAATTCCTTTTTCACTATCAACCGCACCAGGCATACTTAAAGCCACACCTTCTAACCCTTGATAGCTTTTAAATGTATCTACAATTACCTGATACATATCTTCCATTGTTGGTGGTACATTCGCTTTCTTTGTTTCATGAATCTGACCTTCTTCATCTAAAACAGCCATTTTCATTGATGTTCCACCAACATCCACACATAAATATTTTTTCATAATCTTCACCCTTTTCTTTCCATCTCTTTTCATATTATATCATCAAACAAACTGCTCTGTGAACAGATAATTTGAAATCGCTTAAAAATGACAGTATTTCATGAAAAAACATGATTTTGTGCAAAACGATTAAAAACTCGCTATGATTTTGTGATGACCATTTCTTTTATATTTTATAGATAAGAAAATATATCTATCTTTAAACTTATAAAAAAACCATAATAGAATAGTTCCATTATAGCTCTTTTAATATATTTATAATTTTGAGACAAATATCCTCTAATGTCCCATCATTTTGAAGATGATAATCACACGCTTCTAAATACAAAGGGTGTCTTTGATCATATAATTCATATAATTTTTGTGCACCCTCTTTTAATAATGGACGTGAAGCTGTTTCTACATCTTCTAATATTAAAGGAATTGGTCTATCTATATAAATGATACAACTATGTTGATGTAATGCTTCGATATTTTGGGGATTTTTAATCACACCACCACCAGTTGAAATAATCATATTTTCCATTTTCGCAATTTCTAGACAACATGCTGTTTCTCTTTCTCTAAAATATTGTTCAGAAATATCAAACATATCAGAAATACGCATTTGATATTTTTCTTCAATATACATATCCATATCAATCCATTGTTTCCCAAGACGAACTTTCAATAACTGAGCAATCGTCGTTTTGCCACATCCCATCATGCCAATCAAGACAATATTACGACTATCTTTTGGCATAATTTCCTAACACTCTCATGGTCTGGGTATGAGCTTTGATATCTTGTAAAGCTTGTATCATAGAAGGATTTTTTAAACTTCCTTCTAAATCAACATAGAAATAATATTCCCATGGTGTTTCTAATAAAGGTCTTGATTCAATACGTAACATATTAATTGCGTAATCATTAATAATTTTAGTAATTTGATATAAAGCACCGACTTGATGTGGTAATGTAAACACAATGCTGATACATGATGCATCATCTGAAATCTCTAAACGTTTTCCAAAGATAATAAATCTGGTTGCGTTGTTGGAAACATTTTGAACATTTTCTTGAAGAATATCTAAATTATAAAGTTTCGCTGCCTGCGAAGATGCAATAGCTCCAATATGAGGATTGTTTAAAGATGCTACAAATTTTGCTGCCATTGCGGTATTTTCATAAGTATGAGGTTGAATATGATGTTTTTCTAAAAATAAAGATGTTTGTAATAAGCCTTGAGGATGGGAATAAACTTCTTGAATATTCTCAAGATGTGTTCCCTTGATTCCTAGTAAATGCTGAGAAACAGAAAGACTTTGTTCCCCCACAATATAAAAGTCATAATCTCTCATGGCATCATAATTATCATTAATAGCCCCTGTGGATGAATTTTCTAAAGGGACAATCCCATAATCAATTTCATCATTTTTTAAAGCTTCAAAGACATCTTTAAAATGGTCATAATGTTGTTTTTTGGTATGTGGACCAAAATAAGTATCTAAAGCTTTTTGAGAAAAAGCACCAGGCACACCTTGAAAACCAACCGTAATATTTTCCATTCTTGGTGTATAAAATTCTAAATTTTTATCAAAAGATAAAAAAGTTGACTGATAAGTTTTAGAAATATTCATCATTGATGTTAAAAAGTGTTTCGCATAAGGTTTTAAATCATTATGTTGAATACGTGATATATTTTTTTCAATAACTTCTATTTCTCTAGCACTTTGAAAAATTTCCATATCATGAGCCATTTTATAATTCACGACATCTCTAGCAACCTGCATTCTTTTTTCAAATAAAGCCATTAACTGTTCATCTATTTCATCTATTTCATAACGACATTGTTTTAAATCTTTCATATTAACCTAACATATCCAAAATAGCTAAAGCCGCCATAGATTCCACCACCACAACAGCTCTAGGCACAATACATGGATCATGTCTCCCTTTCACTTGAATTTGCGTATTTGTTTTTGTTTGAACATTGATGGTATCTTGAAGCTTAGAAATAGATGGTGTAGGTTTAATACCAACCTGAAAAACAATAGGCATTCCATTCGTAATACCACCAGTTATCCCACCATTATGATTGGTTTTCGTTTTCACATGTTCACCTTGATAATAATAAGCATCATTAGCCTCATGTCCATACATTTGCGTTATTTTTTCACCACTGCCAAAACTCACACTTTTTACTGCTGGAATACTAAATAATAATGGTGATAAATGAGCTTCTACAGAATCAAAGAAAGGATTACCAATGCCAGCAGGCATATTGATGATTGCACATTCAATCATCCCACCTACAGAATCCTGAGCCATACGAGCTTTTTCTATTTCATCCTGCATCTTTATAAAAGCCTGTTCATCAAGGGTTGGATACATCTTTGATGATAATTGGTTTAAGAGTGATTCATCAATATCAACGGAAAACGATGTATCTTGAATATCATGAATACTTTTAATATGAGCTCCAATTCTAATCCCTTTTTGCAATAAAATTTGTCGAGCAATACTTCCTGCAAAAACAAGAGGTGCCGTTAAGCGTCCTGAAAAATGACCTCCACCACGCACATCATTATAGCCATGATATTTCACATAAGCCGGATAATCACTATGACCAGGTCGCATATTTACCTTGAGTTCACTATAATCTTTAGAATGTGAATTACTGTTATAAATCATGGCACATATTGGGGCACCAGTTGTGATACCATCTTGTATACCACTGACAATATGCACTTCATCTTTTTCTTGACGTGGTGTTGACATTTTATTTTGTCCTGGTGCACGACGTTTCATATGCCAATGAATCTGTTCCATATCTAAACGCACGCCAGCAGGTAAATGACCAATGACAATTCCTATCGCTTCACCATGACTTTCACCAAATAGCGATAATTCAATATTATTCCCCCAATTCGCACTCATCAATAACACCTCCTAACTGTTGAAAATCATTCCAGAAACGTGGATAAGATTTTTCAACACATTGTTCATCATCAATAATGACTGGTCGTGAGCATACAGTTGAAGCAATGGCTTCCATCATTGCCATACGATGATCATGATAAGAAGAAACATGTCCACCTTGAAGTTTTTTAACTCCATATATTTCCATCGCATCTTCCATTTCACGAGCCTGACCACCCAATTGATTAATAACTTCAACGGTTGCACTTAAACGATCACATTCTTTGATACGTAAACGTCCAATATTATTTATATAAGAAGTTCCTGAACTTAAAGCACAAGCTAAAGCCATAATAGGAATAATATCAGGACATTGTGAACCGTCAATATGGATGGCTTTTAAATGATTGCAAATCATGCGATCGCCACTCACTGTTCTTCCAAACTGACATCCCATCTGCTGCAATAAATCTATCACAACCTTATCCCCTTGATAAGAATCAATATTTAAATCTTGTAAATCAACTTGATTATGCAAAGCACCAGCAACCAAGAAAAAAGCTGCCTGTGAAAAATCTGCTTCTACATGATAATCACATGGACAATACTGTTGACCTCCACGAATGATAAATTCCTGATAATCATGATTTTCAATCTGAATTCCAAATTTTTCTAACATCTGTAAAGTTAAATCAATATATCCTTTAGATTGCATCGGTGAAGTCACCACAATACGTGAATCTTCATCCATCAATGGCAAAGCAAACAATAAACCACTGAAAAATTGTGAAGATACATCACCAGGTATTGCGAATTCACCACCATGCATTCTTCCTCTGACATACAAATCCAAAACATTTTCACGATACAAATAAGAAATACCCTGCTTTTCAAAAATATCATAATAAACTTGTAATGGTCTTTTTCCTAGTCTTCCTTCCCCAATAAAATGAAGATTATTTTCACAAATAAGTGCAATAGGCACCATAAAACGAAGAGTTGAACCTGATTCAAAACAATTGATTTCACATTGATTTTTCATAAAAGTTGTTGTACCATCAATTTCAAGATAATCTTCATGTTCAAAAATCATGGTTCCTAAACTTTTCATAGCCCCAATCGTTGCTTGAATATCCTTAGAATACTCAATATTGGTAATCACACTTTTTCCTCGTGCTAAAGCTGCGCAAATAATTGCACGATGTGCTAAACTCTTTGAAGGAGGGACTTTAACCCCTCCTGATAAAGTATGTGGTGTTATTTTTAATGCCATATTAAACCTCCTGACTTTCATCTATAAATGATAAATCACTTGGATAAATAAAGCAATCACCAATCTCTTTTAATAAGACAAAATTTAATTTTTGATGAATATTCTTTTTATCTAAAGCCATTGCTTTTTTTAATTCCTGTGTAGGTACATGACTAGCACTTGGTAAATGATATAAATCTAAAGCTTTTTTGATTTGATTGGCTGTCCCTTTTTGGGTTAAACCTTTAGCCTCACTGATTAAACTGAGCTGATACATGCCGATACTAACAGCTTCACCATGTGAATACGTTTCATAATGATAATATTGTTCAATCGCATGTCCTAATGTATGTCCAAAATTCAGTGCCAAACGATCACCAAAATCAAGTAAATCTTTTTCAACCACAATACGTTTTAAATCTACACAGCGATAAATAATTTCATCAATATCCTGATATAAATCTTCAAATGACTGATAAGAAATTAATTTTTGAAATAAATCTTTATCAAAAATACAACCATATTTAATCACTTCACCCATTCCATCATTAATATATCTTTGATCCAAAGTTTTTAATGTCAAAGGATCAATAAAGACACAGGCAGGATGCTTAAAAGCACCGACAAGATTTTTTCCTTCAGGTAAATCAACAGCCACTTTTCCTCCAACACTGGAATCAACTTGCGCTAACAAAGAAGTTGGAATTTGAATCAATTGAATTCCTCTTAAAAAGGTACTTGCGACAAATCCAGCCAAATCACCAATCACACCACCACCTAAAGCAATGATTGCATCGGTTCTCGTTAAGTGGAAAGAAAGGAGTTGATGATAAATCTCAGGTAAAATATCAAAACGTTTGGACTGTTCACCATGAGGAAGAATGACATGACCTACACGATAATGGGATTGAAGTTGTTCCTCTATTTTTTGTCCATAGTATGAAAACACTTGATCATCAGAAATAATCATAATCTGTTTTCCTTGACATAATGGTAAAAGATATTCTAAAAGATGATCTAATAAACCTTGTTGTATATATATATTGTAACTGTCTTTTCCTAAATTAACTCTTAAATCCATTTTCTAACTCCTAAATCTTTTTCCCAACAATTTCACCAATAGCGCCAACTTGTTTTAATAACTCTGTATATTTTGCAGGTTTCAATGATTGTGGTCCATCACATAAAGCATGTTCTGGATCATTATGCACTTCTATCATCAAACCATCGCATCCTGCCGCTACTGCTGCCTTGGCCATTGGTTCTACTAACCACCATTTTCCTCCGGCATGTGATGGATCAATGATGATTGGCAAGTGTGTCAATCTTTTAATCACTGGAATAGCCTGTAAGTCCAATGTATTTCTTGTATATATTTCATATGTTCTGACTCCTCTTTCACATAAGATGACATTTGGATTGCCACTAGCCATGATGTATTCAGCACTCATGATCCATTCTTCATAGGTTGCACTTAATCCTCTTTTTAGTAAGACTGGTTTTGTACATCTCTTTCCAACTTCTTTTAACAAGTCAAAGTTTTGCATATTTCTGGCACCAATCTGTACCAAATCAACCTTTTCATTAAATTCTTCAATATAGTCTGCACTCATCAATTCAGAGACTATTGGAAGTCCTGTTTCTTTTTTCGCTGCGACAAGAATATCCAATCCTTCTGTTCCCATTCCCTGGAAAGCATAAGGTGATGTTCTTGGTTTGAATGCGCCACCTCTTAGCATATTCGCTCCTGCTGCTTTAGCCTCTTTAGCGATTGCAATAACTTGTTCCTTTGATTCCACAGAACATGGTCCAGCAATCAAGGCCAAATGATCACCACCAACCTTGACACCATCAACATCAATGATGGAATCTTCTGGATGGAAAGCACGATTGGCTAATTTATAAGGTTCACTGACATGCATTACTCTTTCAACAACTGGTGATACTTCTAATTGTTTTGGATCAACTTTTGTGACATCTCCAATAACCCCACAAATTGTTGTTTCTGTACCCACAACAATATGTGTTGTTAATCCTTTGTTTTTAACTTGTTTTACAATTTTTTGAACATCTTCATCTTTTGTTTTTGGTTTAAATACAATAATCATTTTTCATATCCCCTTTCTGCTACTGTATAAACAAAAAATCTCTCACCCTATAAGGACGAGAGATATTACTTCCGTGTTACCACCTTAATTTACCTATATATCACTATATAAGCCTTAGCAAGTACGCCTGACAATCAGGTTCATACTCTGATGCTGTAACGGGCATTCCCGTGTTAGCCTACTTTTGTTTCAGCCACCTACTCCAAGAGGAATTCAATGAGTTCACTCGATTCTTTTTCACCAGCCAAGAACTCTCTGCACAAGCTCATTCATCTACTCTTTCTTTTCACAGTATTTATAACAGTAGTTTTAATATGTTAATATATTATGCGATAAATACAAAAAAGTCAATCATTTTTATAAATTTCCATAATTTTTTTACAATAGGCTTAATTGTAAAAGTAAATTTTATTACTTATTATCCATCTATTGAGCCTGATCATTAGCCAATAATACGGCTTCAACCTGAGCAATTAATTGTTCTTTATCAGGCATATATGTTATATATTTAGAAGCAAAGATTTTATTACTCAAACCACCTATTGCATATTGCATATCAACATTACCTTTATCAGTACATAAAATCAAACCAATTGGTGGATTATCATTTTCATCATTAATTTCTGCTTCATAATAATTCAAATACATATTAAGTTGTCCAACGGCTTCAGGCATCAATTTAATAGTTTTTAATTCTATCAATACATAAGACCTTAAAATCTTATTATAGAAAACCATATCAACATAATAATGAGTATTCCCAAATGTTACCCTTTGTTGTGTTCCTACAAACATAAATCCTTTTCCAAGTTCCAAAAGAAACTTTTCAATTTGTCTGACAAGTGCTTCTTCTAAATCAGATTCCATCATCGGCTTATTTTCTGGTAATCCAAGAAATTCAAAAACATAAGGGTCTTTTACTATATCTTCTGGTTTTGCAATTTCATTTCCTTTTAACGCTAATTCAAGAACTTTCTTTTTATTAGCTTCACCATCTGATAATAACAATCTTTCAAATAATGAAGTACTAATTTGTCTTTTTAGCTCTCTTACAGACCAATTGGCATTTATTGCTTCCTTTTCATAAAAATGACGTTTATCATCATCTGATATATATAATAACTCACAATAATGTGACCAACTTAATTTGCTAGACAGTGTCTGGTAATTTGGATATTTCAAATAAAGTAATCTCATATTTTGAAGATTTGCTCGAGAAAATCCTTTACCAAATTTTTTGGTAAGAGTCTTCGATAGTGTCAACAATTGTTTTTTTCCATATTCGCCACGCTTTGATTTCAACTCATCCTCAACTATAATACGTCCTATATTCCAATACGCATGAATTAACTCATTATTAACATTTTTAATAACATTATTTCTAGCATTTGTAATAATTCTAGCAATTTCATCTACTAAGGCTTCATTGTTTAGTATATTATTTTCCACAATCAAATACTCCTTTCAGTATGAATCATTCTTATTATACCCTTATTTTAAAATGAACAAAAGAAGAATCTAAACCAATATGATTAAGTTAAGGCTTTGATGGTATTAATCATTATTTTATCACAAAGACTTTCCAACAATTTCACCAATAGCGCCAACTTGTTTTAATAACTCTGTATATTTTGCAGGTTTCAATGATTGTGGTCCATCACATAAAGCATGTTCTGGATCATTATGCACTTCTATCATCAAACCATCGCATCCTGCCGCTACTGCTGCCTTGGCCATTGGTTCTACTAACCACCATTTTCCTCCGGCATGTGATGGATCAATGATGATTGGCAAGTGTGTCAATCTTTTAATCACTGGAATAGCCTGTAAGTCCAATGTATTTCTTGTGTATGTTTCATATGTTCTAACTCCTCTTTCACATAAGATGACATTTGGATTTCCACTAGCCATGATGTATTCAGCACTCATGATCCATTCTTCATAGGTTGCACTTAATCCTCTTTTTAGTAAGACTGGTTTTGTACATCTCTTTCCAACTTCTTTTAACAAGTCAAAGTTTTGCATATTTCTGGCACCAATCTGTACCAAATCAACCTTTTCATTAAATTCTTCAATATAGTCTGCACTCATCAATTCAGAGACTATTGGAAGTCCTGTTTCTTTTTTCGCTGCGACAAGAATATCCAATCCTTCTGTTCCCATTCCCTGGAAAGCATAAGGTGATGTTCTTGGTTTGAATGCGCCACCTCTTAGCATATTCGCTCCTGCTGCTTTAGCCTCTTTAGCGATTGCAATAACTTGTTCCTTTGATTCCACAGAACATGGTCCAGCAATCAAGGCCAAATGATCACCACCAACCTTGACACCATCAACATCAATGATGGAGTCTTCTGGATGGAAAGCACGATTGGCTAATTTATAAGGTTCACTGACATGCATTACTCTTTCAACGACTGGAGAGACTTCTAATTGTTTTGGATCAACTTTTGTGACATCTCCAACCATTCCAATAATCGTTGTTTCTGCTCCTTTAGAAACATGTGCGGTTAATCCAAAACTTTCTACTTTGTTCACTAATTCTTGAACATCATTTTCACTTATTTTTGGTTTTAATACAATTATCATATCTTTTTTCCTCCTTATATTCAAAAAGGTTTCTCCATCCATAAGGACGAGAGAAACCCATCGTGTTACCACCTTAATTTACCTATATATCACTATATAAGCCTTAGCAAGTACGCCTGACAATCAGGTTCATACTCTGATGCTGTAACGGGCATTCCCGTGTTAGCCTACTACTTTCAGCCACCTACTCCAAGATGTATTCAATGGTGCCTTGATTTCTTTTTCACCAGCCAAGAACTCTCTACGTCTAAGACTTTCCATTTACTCTTTCTTTTCATTGTATTTTTTATATCATACCATATTTTGAATCATAAAGCTACTAATTTGTTGTATTCGTTGATGTTTGATCTGTTACATCATCATTTGAATCATCTTCCACTTTTACAATCTCACCATTCATAACCTGTTGAATATATTCTTTTGCTTGTGCAATAGCTTGTTCATCAGGTTGTGTGACAAAAACACCATGAGGATTCACTGATGTGACATCACCTACTGTTGCTAGTTCCAATGTTCTTTGAGAGGCATCTCCCGTTAAACGGAATGATTGCACATCCCATGGAGCCATATCATTAATTTGCATATTAATCAATGATTTAATATCACTAGCACTTAAATTGGTTTCAAAACTATCAGATAATGATTCAAATACACTATCCATACTTGTAATTAAACTTGGTGAACAGCATTTTTTTACAATTGCTTTAATCATCAACATCTGATTTTTACCACGAATTTCATCCCCATCAACAAAAGCATATCTTTCACGTACAAATGATAAGGCATGTTTTGAATCAAATGTCTGTTTTCCAGGTTTAATCGTATACTTATCTAAACGTGTCACAAAGACACCATCATCTCTACCAATCACATCATATTTAGGAACATCTATTTCAATGCCACCTAAAGCATCAATGACATTTAAAAATGAAGTAAAATTAAATTTTGCATAGTAGTTCATATTAATGTCCATCAAATTTTCAACAGTTTGAATTGTCGCATCAATCCCACCTTTAGCACTATGCGTCAATTTATCCTTCCCGCTCACTCCATCAATACCTTGAATATCCACATAATAATCACGAGGAATACTTACAAGTAAAATTTGTTTTGTGGTTGGATTGATTGTCGCAATCATATTGACATCAGATAATGAGAAGGTATTAATTGGTCCTTTTTTATCACGCCCACTAATAAAGACAATAAATGGTTCCTGTGTTACTTTTGCACTATCAGCTGTCACTTTTGGTAATTTGATTTCATATTTTTGAATAATTCTAATCTTATCATTAAAATTTTCTTCAATCGAGTCAAATGATTCTAAATCCACATTTTTCACAATAATGGCACTCATTTCCTGTGTCATTAAAGATTGAATCAATTCATTATTACTTGCATAATTAGTAACAGTAATATCACCAATATCATCTTCAATCATGGTTTCAGTTTTATTGATATTCACAGCATCACCATGTAAGGCACCAAAAGATTGTCCTTTTAAATCATCAATTGTATCATATAAAGAATCTTTTAAAACCACAACATCCATTTCAATGATTTCTTCACCGCCACCGGTAATTGAAGAAATAAAGTTTGAACCTTTCATCAAAGACCATGAAGCAATAATTAAAACAATAGCTAAAATCACATTGACTAACTTCACAATCGCAACTTTAACTGGATGACGATCATTTTTATCTCTTGATAAACGATATAACAAAAATGCCCCAAGAAAAATCACAACAATCAGTGGTATAAAATATTTTAATGGAAGTATACTTAACTCAAATGCAACAAAAGTAAAGACACAAGCTGCAATGAGTGTGATAATCAATAATAATCTTCTTGAAAGTAATATTTTGATAAGCTTTTTCATTGAATCCCTCTTTCTTCTTCAATTCTAATATTAACATTATACACACTATTTCACTAATTACAAATCAAAAGTGCATATTCATTATAGAAAATACGTGTGTATTTTTTATGAAAAAAAGAAAATTCAATAAGTTTCTTCAAAATTTTTATTTTTTATCATCATATTGACGATATTCCACAGATTCTTTTTCAAAGTCAATAAAGATTTGAAAAGCTTGATTTTTTTCATCAGTATCCCAGATTTCTACAAAAGAAGGTTCTACTCTGACAAGAATTTCATCTTCTTCATGACTATAAGCATTATAGCTTCCCCATAAATATTTTTGATAAAGTTTTTCAAATTTACGATCTGGTTCATCCACAACTAAACCTAAAATCTGAACTTTTCCTTCCACCTGAATACCACTAAAACATAAAGCCACTTGTGGATTTTCATATAATTGTTTTGTTTTTCTAAAGTTTTTATCAGTTTTAAAATAAATTGCATCATCATAAATCAAACAACTGACATTTCTAACCATCACATGATTATTGACACTTGATGCTAAGGCCATAATTTTTGATGGTGCTAATTTTTCAAATAAATACTGTTTGGCTTCAATAAAATTCATCTTTTCGTCCTCCTAAATAATATTTTGAATTGCTAAAATGATACAAATCATTGAAATAGTAATAAATAAACCAATCAAAGCTAAAGACATATTTTTTTGTGAAGTTTGATGTGTGTCTTCTACAAAATGAGTCTGTCTTAAAATTGTAACAATACTCTTATATAAAAATAATGTAATTCCTGCATTGAGTCCTGCTTTTAATAAGTTAAAAGGAATAATTCCCGGTAACAGTAAGGCAACAATAGCTTCTCGAGGCATACCATAATAGATTGGTGTAACAATATAATTCCAAATTGTCATATTAATGACTGTTAAAACAACCCCAGCTAATAAACCAATCATCGCTCCTTTTTTCGTATGTTGATGTTTATAGATTGTTGCAGCAACACAGGCAAATGAACAAGTGGAAATCATATTCATAATCACATCTATGATGCTTCCACCTTTTATCATAATTTCTAATACAGAACAAATACCACTCATCAAAAAGGCTGTCATTGGACCATAGATAAATCCCCCAATAACAATAACGATATCTTTAGGATCATATGTTAACCAACTGACTGTTGGAACAAGTGGAATAAATGCAAATAAGTTTAAAATCATGGCTAAAGCACAAAGAATACCTATGGTTGCTAATTGTTTGACTTTCATTTTCTTTTTCCCCTTTAATTACCAGCAAATTTCTTTAATGGGACACTGATTTTTTTATAAACAATAAAAGTGATAATGGAAGTGACACCACATTTTATCAGATTAAAAGGGACAACTCCAAATAATGCCAATGTCCAAATATTATTAACAAGTGGACAAACTGCATGACACATTTCAATGATGGCTTCTAAAGACAAATTCATCATATGGGTATAGAAAGGAATAATCATATAGACATTGGAAATGACTGCAGCCAATGTACAAACAAGTGTTCCAATAATCATTCCCGTTAAAGCAGATTTTTTTGATTTTTGATGATCATAAATCAAAATGGCTGGTAGAACATAGGCACAACTAACAATAAAATTAGAAATTTCACCAACAAATGCGGTACTTGTTCCTAAAATAACTAGTTTTACAAGTAATTTAACAATAATAATCAAAACTGCTGCAATTGGACCTAAAGCAAAACCACCTATAATTTCAGGCAATGCCGCTAAATCAAAGTCCATAAATGGTGGCATAAATGGTAATGGTGTTTTCAACAACATCAAAATCCCACCAAGCGCTCCTAAAATACCAATTAGAGCCATTGTTTTCACATTCATTTTTTTGTTTTCATTTTCTTCTATCTCCTTTTTCTAAAAAAAACTTAAACATAAAAAATGTCTAAGTCGCATAGAATTTGTCTTTTCTCATCCGGACTATACCGTCGGTTCTGGAATTTCACCAGATCAGTCGCTGTTAAGCGAGTCATGGACTATCACCATCGGTAGGGACTTACACCCTGCCACAAAGACGTTATTCAGTTTTGAAAACCGGTTATAGAATTGACATCATCTATGTTTTTAATCATATACCTTTTTTGAACCTTTGTAAATAAAGATTATCATAATCCTAAGAAAATAGGCAATTTTGTTGTGAAATCATTCATTTTGATTCATAATAAAAAAAGATAAAGAAAGGAGTGTGGGGATATGTTAGCCAAACATAATATTCAACCTGTTTATAATCAAGATTCTCAAATTCTTATTTTAGGTTCTTTCCCTTCTGTTAAATCACGAGAAGCGATGTTTTTTTATCATCATCGCAAAATCGTTTTTGGAAAGTCTTAGTTTTGTTGTATCATCATCAATCTTTGAATTCCATTGAAGAAAAGAAAGCTTTTTTATTAGCTAATCATATTGCTTTATGGGATGTCATTGAAAGTTGTGATATTCAAGGTTCTAGTGATAGTTCGATTCAAAATGTTCAAGTCAATGATTTGAATAGTTTACTCAAACAAACAAAAATCACACATATTTATACCAATGGTAAAAAAGCGCATCAACTCTATATGAAATATTGTTATCCTATGACACGAATTAAAGATTATTGTTTGCCTTCAACTTCTCCTGCCAATGCTGCTTATTCTTTAGAACAATTATTAAAAGAATGGCAAAAAATATGTCATGAATTTATAGAAAGTTCATAATCATAAGATATGATTGAAAACATTATGGAGGAGTTATGAAAACGAAGTTAAAAGAAAGAAAACCTTATTATTTAATTATTGCTAGAAAGTTTATTTTTGGAGTGTTGTTTTGATGTTGATGATTGCGATTTATTTATTATTCACACGTCAAAACGGAAATAAAGGACGCTTAATATTTACAATTGTGCAGTTAGTCGCTATGCTTTTTGTCTTGCGTATTCCCAAATTTATTCAAGACTTATACCATTTTGAAATCCCACATCTATTAGATTTTGTCTTAATCAGCTTTGCATTTGGTGGTTTTATTTTAGGAGATGTTTTGAATTTTTATGGACGTATCCCCTACTGGGACTCTATTTTACATACTTTTTCTGGTGTCGTGATTGCATATGTTGGCTTTATCGTCATTGAATATCTCGATCAAGAATACACCATTCCTTTATCCGTATCTCCACTGTTTATGAGTTTAATTGTCGTGTGTGTGGCTTTAGCGATTGGAGCAGTCTGGGAAATTGGCGAATATACAGTTGATGATATTTTTGATACCAATAACCAACAATATATGGAGTCAACCCGTTCAACTCTTTATGATGAGGATGATATTCCTTTGCAAGGACATGAAGCACTCAACGATACAATGAAAGATTTAATGTTAGATTTAGCTGGAGCAATTGGTGTTGCTTGTATTGAATATAAAAAATTAGAAAAAAACAAAAAATATCTAAAAAGGCACATAAAAAGTGCCTTTTTACATATATTCTCTTGGACGAGGAGGTGGTGGTCCAGGTGTCCATGGTGGACCTGGTGGCCCCGGTGGTTTTGGAGGTCCAGGAGGTCTTGGCGGTCTAGGTGGTTGTGGTGGCCTTGGCGGAAAAATAGGTGGCATCATATGTGGTGGGAAAAAGAACCACCATAACCAAGGCTGAAAGATAGTGCGTTGTTGATTTTGATTATAAAAATCATACATATCATATTCATTTTGATTAAAATCCAATTTTATTCACCTCAATATAATCTATGTTTAAGATTTTCAAATGTCTGGGTGAATAAACAAAAATATATCAATATAAAATAAATTTTAAAATCAGTGTCAAAAGATGATTTTACCCATCTTTTTATTATATATACCTATCATTTACATCAATAGAAGTGATTTCATTTCTTTCCATAATCTTCTCGCATTTTCAGGAGAATGCAAGTTGCTTGCAATATTCAAAAAGATATTTCTTAGATTTTTATCAGCTTCTTGAGAAAGTACAATTTGATAATTTATCATAATTGAAAATCTTTTTGCATATCAGTTATGGCTTCATCAATCATTTTCGTACGCCCTGCTAATATATCTTCATATCCTTTTTGAATTTCTGTATTAAGTTCTTCTGGAGTTAACGAACTGACTATTATTGGTTTTTCATATGGAAATTTGACTTCAAAAGGTAAACCTTTGTGCAATACAATCTGTCTAAAGAAAATATCTATTGCACAGGATGTAGAAATACCCAAACCCGATAAAATATTTTCTGCTTGTAACTTTATATCCGGATCAATCCTTGCATAAAAACTAGATGATTTTGTAGCCATTATAAAAACTCCTTTCATAGTTTCTTCTTCATATATTATATGCAAATGTATCTTCAAAAGCAATACAATAACATATTTTTATATTATTTATATTTATAAAAATAGCATAAAACAAATAACAATTGATAACAAATAAAAAAAGACAATGGTTATATATATAATCAGGTTCATTGTCTTTTTCAATTTGATTTTATTTAGAAATATTTTCTAATACTTGTACCATTTCCTCAAGATTTTTCTTTCCAAAAAGAACATGTTGTTGATCTATCACCATACATGGTACGCTCATAATATGATATTGATCTTTATATTCAGGGAAGTGAGATAAATCATAAATAGAAGTTTGAATATCTTGATTCAATAAAGCAATGCGTTGTGTTGCTTGTACAACTTCAGGACACATTGTACATGATAATGATACAAACACTTGGATTTGATGAGGAGTTAAAGCATTTATTTTTGCTAGTATATCTTGATCGATTGGTTGACCAGCACTTCCAGCATTATAAATAGCCAAAATAAACGAATTAAATTCATGACCTCCAGGCACCATATGATAATGCACACCTAAATCATGCTTTGAGGCATCACAGATTTTCATTTGTACTTCTTTTTCTAATGGTTGATAATCAAGATGAATATGATAACTTAAAGAAGCCAATTCTTCCATAAAATTTTTCATTTCTAAAGAAAAACGATCTTGATCAAGTTGCCCAATCAAATAAACATCTTGTGTTAATCTTTCAAATATTGGTTTTAACTGTTCACGAATATCATCGCTAATAAACATTTGTGAATCATTTGTTTGTGAAGATTCTTTTGAAACTGTTTGGTTTTGATAAACAACTGTTTCAATATGATGTTTTTCTTTTGTTGCAGTAATGTATTTTTCTAAAGATGTCGCAGCAATGGCACCATCACTGACTGCTGTGACAACCTGACGCAAATCTTTTTCACAAATATCTCCTGCTCCATAGACACCATCCATATTTGTTTTTTGGTGACGATCTGTTAATAAATAGCCTTGGAGATTGGTTGTAAGTTGGTCTTTAAACAGTTCATTTTCTGGAACATATCCAGCAAAAACAAAGATTCCAAAACGACCTTGTTCTTTGGCATCATAACGCCATGAAGATTGATCTTTATTGTTTCTAAAAACGGCATATTCTAAAGTTTCATGACCACCAGCCTCAATGATTTCTGTTTCAAAAATAATTTCAATTTTTTCATGAGCACGAACTTCATCAGCAATTGTTTTCGCACATGTAAAATCTTCTTCTCTGACAATCATTGTCACTTTGGAAGCATATTGTGTTAAGAAAATAGCCTCTTCACAGGCTGCAAATCCACCACCAATCACAAACAATTGACAACCTTCAAAAACTCTCCATCACATGTTGCACAATAGGCAATACCTCTACCCTGATATTCTTTTTCACCCGGGAAACCTAATTTTCGAGGATGCGCACCGGTTGCTAAAACAAGACCAATACTTTCTAATGTGCCTTGACTTGTTTCTATTTTTTTAATAGGTTGATCTAACTTTAATTTTTTAACTTCTGCTTTTTGAAAAGTGGCACCAAATCTTTCTGCTTGTTGACGCATCTTTTGTGTTAAGCCTTCACCAGAGTCTTCTAAAACTCCAGGATAATTCACAATATCTGATGTGATTGTAATCTGTCCACCAAATTTTTCTTTTTCTAAAACCAGAATACTGTATTTTGCTCTTGCAAGATAAATCGCAGCAGAAAGCCCGCAGGGCCTCCACCAACGATAATTGCATCATAGACCTTTGACATTATAACATTCCAACTAAGTCAAGTGATGGTTTTAGTGTTTCTTCACCTGGTTTCCATTTTGCTGGACACACTTCATCACCATGTTCAGCTACAAATTGTGAAGCTTGAACACGTCTTAATAATTCTTCGCTATTACGTCCTACATTTCCTGCAATGACTTCATAAGCCACAACTTTTCCTTCTGGATTGATAATAAATGTTCCTCTTTCAGCCAAACCATCTGTTTCAATATAAACATCTAAATCTTTCGCAATCGCAGCAGTTGGATCAGCTAACATAGGATATTGAATCTTTTGAATTCTTTGAGAAGCATCATGCCATGCTTTATGCACGAAATGTGTATCACATGATACTGAATAGATTTCACAGTTGATTTTCTTAAATTCTTCATATTTGTCTGCTAAATCTTCTAATTCAGTTGGGCAAACAAATGTAAAGTCTGCTGGATAGAAGAAAAAGACATTCCATTTTCCTAATAAATCTTCTTTTGTAATTTCTTTAAATTCTCCATTTTGATAAGCTTGTGCTTTAAATTCTTTAATTTCTTTTCCAATTAATGACATCGTTTATACCTCCTTATTGTATTGTAAACATTTTTATCTTTTTTATACGATTCATTATTAGTTAGCTTTAACTAACTATATGCAGTTTAACACACTTACTTCAAAAGTACAAACCATATGCACTCAAAATTTTAAATAAAGCAAAAAAGACAATACCATAAGATACTTTTATATCTATACATAGTGTGGTTGTCTTTACCAATTCTAAATAAAATATTATCTATAATGTGGCCACCTAAATTTGAATATAAAATTTAGGTGGTTAACTTTTTGTATCTCAAAACTTATATAATAAAGTTCATTCCAAAGTATTAACAAATATCAACAATCAATTGGAATCATTGCTTAAAAATTCACTATTTTACTTTGCAGTTACTATCTTTATTCAACACAAAATATGCCTAAATCAAAAAATGATAAACTAAGCAAACTTAATAATTTGTCCATTCCGTTTGTGCGATAATATTTTTCCTCTGCGCCAAGTATTTGGACATTCATCTTTCCAAAATTATCAAGATCATTGACATCAAATTTATAATGACATAATTCATATAAATTCATAATCATATTTTTTGCTGCAAATAATAAATGTTTTTCTGTAATCTTATTTTGATGATATTGTTTTTTATCTAAATATCCTTTTAACTCGTTTGATTGTTTGTATATTATTTGACTCCCTTTTTCAAAACATGAAATAATATATGTTTCTAATGATGGATAACTTAACAATAATAATCCATTTCCTAAAAATTCATTATTATCATCTCTTGAATGAGAAAAACGAGATAATAAGTCTTTTATTAAACCTTTATTTTTGTTTGATTGACGATCTCTATCAAATATATAAAATATTGCAGCATTTTCAATATCGATGTCATATTCACTGATAAGCAATCCATAAATGTTTTCTATATATAGAGTAACATCTTCAATTGAACTTATATTTGAAGACATCGATTTAATAACACAAACATTAGAATTTCTATCACTTTTACTTCTATAAGTATATTTTACATTTTCAACACTTTTTGCTTCAATAAAACTATAATCTAAAATATTTGTAAATATTTGATTTAAAAGAGTAAATTCCTTTCTTTCACCTTCAACAATATAAACAACCTGCCCAATCTTTTTGTTTTTATTAAGAACAATATTCATGATTATTTATTTCGATAATTTGGAATACCATCAAAGATTCCAGATAAATACATTTTTTCTAAATTTTGTGATTGTCTTGGACTTTCTGAAGAGATTCTTTTAATAACGCTTCCTTCATTACCAATAAAATCTACAGAATAAATTTGATCAGGTCTAAACAGTGATGTTTTTAAAACATTTGTTGAATGTGTTGCGATGATTAATTGAGATTGTTTTGAATTTTTTAAAATATATTTTATAATAAGTTCTTCTAATTCATTATGAAATGAAGCCGCATTGAATTCATCAATGATGAACATACCATCATTATTTATAATATGAAGAATCGCAGGTATTAAAGGAATGAATTCTTTATTTCCTTGCGATTCTAAATGCAATGGCATCCAATAATCACAATCTTCCTTTTTCACAAAAAACTCTTTTTTATCACCAAGATTAATATTTGAAAATTCACTAATTTTTGATTCATTTGTGTATTTTACACTATATCCAATTTTAGATTCTTTAAGAAATTGATTCATCTTATCAACTGTTTCTTCTGTAATATGTTCTTGTAATTTATTTAAAGTTTTAGGACTAAAAGCAATATTTAAATTATTAGAAAAATCACAATAAACCGAATTTTGTAAAAAAGTAAACCATTTCTTTAATATTGGAAATTTTGCAAAATGTGTATTGAAATATATTGTTCTTAAAAATAACACATTTTTTGCAATAGAGTCACTATGATAATGAGTTGTTTCACTTAATTCAGTTTCAGCCTCTTGTCCCAAACGTGTTAACAACTTTTTATTATCTAAATACAACTTTTCATCAACCACATTTCCACTACGGTTAAAACTAAATTCATATAATATGTCGTGTTGATCAATTTCGAATAAATAACTTAATTCTAAATTATCACCAGTATAGAAGCACATTTGTAAAGGAATAGAAATTTCACTTTCTATAAATAACAAATCTAATAAAACTGATATAGCATGAATAGCATTAGACTTTCCAGAAGAGTTTGGACCAACAAACACCAATCCTTTTACAATTCCATTTGCAACATTTGTTTCTTCCAAAAATTATACTTCGTTGCTTTTAAATCAATAACTGTTTCATTTTTAAAAGATTTATAATTTTTTATGACAACTTTTTTAACATACACAATCTCCCATCTGTAAATTTATTACACAAACAATATATTAAAGTGTATTTTTTTACACTTATATTATACATAGATTTTCTTATCCTATTCAAGAAAAAGATAAATTTTTTATAACTTGAATACATCTACAACCTTAGCACTTTTCAAATTTATATAACCCTATAATCAAAAAAGTGCCTTTTATCGAAGTTATTATGATCAAAATGAAATAAGATTCTATAAAATAAAAGTGGGTATCCCAGAAAGAATTATCCACCATCATAACTTGTTTGATTGTTTGGGGTGTTATTTACCTCATGATAACCTAAACCAAATAATTGATGAGTATACGTTATTCTAGATTATCAAAATAAAGCTCTTGATGAGCTTTAAATATTACGATTTTTCTAATGTAAAACCTTTTCCCCCTACTTCTTCAACATGGGAAACAATCACAAAAGCCAAAGGATCAATTTCATGAATTTTTGCTTTAATAGCAGGGAGTTTACGATAAGGTAAAACAGATAAAAGAAGTTTAGATTTTTCTTCTGTATATCCTTTTTCACTTGCTAATAAAGTCACACCTGCATCAAAGTCATGTAAAATTGTTTGTTTCATTTCTTCATAATAATCACTTATAACTGTTAACTGAACTAAACTTGTTCCTTGTGTTAATGTTTTATTTAACACAACTGATGTAATCATAACAATCATAATTCCATAAATGACATGGGTTGTATCATTGAATGTAAACTGTAAAACAAGAATACATAAATCAATACAGTTTAAAACAATATGGACTGGGAAACCAAATTTTTTATTCAAAAGAATGGCTAAAATATCAACTCCACCCGTTGAAGCATTGGCTTTTAGAATTAACCCAATTCCTACACCAACAAGACAGGCAGCTAAAATCGCAGCTAATAATGGATCATCTAAATAATGATGAAACATGGGTTGAGTTTCAAAGAATTGTAAAACAATTGGGAATAAGAATGTTGAAATTAACGTTGTCATGGCAAATCTTTTCCCAATGAAAAATAAACCAATTAAAAATAAACAGATATTTAAACATCCAACACTTAATGAAACAGGAATATCAAAATAATGATTTAAAACATTTCCTATTCCAGAAGTTCCACCAACAATAATATGATTTTCTAAGATTAATGTATTGATTGCTAAAGCAATAAAAATGTTTCCAACAATAATGTAAACCAAATTTAAGACTTTTTGTTTCATATTTCCTCACCTCGCCCAAGACTTTATCATATATACTTTTTATAAAATGTAATCTATGTTACAATTAAAAAGAAAAGTGGTGAAGTTTTATGAAAATCAAAAAAGAATGTTTTCAATACTTTGAAAAAGCTGGACAAAGACAAGTCTATCAGCCCTCAGACATTATCTATATGCAAGAAGATGACGCGATTTGGTATTTTTGATTGTAAAAGGGAAAGTCAGAGTTTATGTGATGAATAGCAATGGCAAAGAAGTCACAATGGATATCTTGCAGCGTGGCCAGATATTTGGTGAATCAGCTTTTATTCAACATTCTGTACGTCCTACAACGGTTAATGCGATTAATGACGTTGAAGTGATTGCCTGTTATCCTGAGGCTCTTTATTCTTATTGTCTGCAATCTCCAGATTTGATGATTTCCATTATGCAATCCATGTCGCAGACTTGTAATTATTTAACATCGATAATCAAAAGATCATATACTTATAATCGTTATGAAAAAGTCGCAGCATTCTTATTAGATCAAATGGACCAAAAGCATCATGAAATTTCTTATACGCATGAAGAAATAGCCTCATTGCTTGGTTTATCACGTGTAACTGTGACCAAAGTTTTAAATGAATTTGAAAAAGAAAAAATGATTTTATTACAATATAAAACCATTGTGATTAAAGACAAAAATAAGCTGTATGCATTTTTACATCAATAAATACAGCTTTATTTTTTCTGTTTTCTTTCTTTAAGAACTGTTAACAACAACCAAATTCCTAGTCCCACAGCAGTCATATAACCAATAAAACCTAAAGCAGGAATTCCAAACACTTTGGGTGTCATTTGCGTTGTACATAATAAACTACTTGCCATTAACAAACCAGCACTGACAATTCCAACAACAAGCTTATTCACCATATGATTAATAGCGTTCATTGGGACACTTGATTCCATCATATCAAGATTGATTTTTAATCTTCCTTTCATAATCATACGCATGACTTCTGATAATTGAATTGGAAGATGAAGCATATTTTGCGAAGCATCATATAATTTTTTGGCTGAGTTCGTTAATTCTTTTTTATAATCAAAATGTTTAGAAAGATGATTCGCCACATGATTAGCGGCAATCTCTATAATACTAATATGTGGGTCAATAAGCATCACGGTACTTTCAATTGTTACTAAACCTCTTGCCAACATACTGACACCTTTTGGCATAGAGATACGATGTTTATGGGCAATCACAAAGATTTCCTGGACAACATCCCCTAAATTAATATCTGTTAAATCAACAGTCACATAGTGTTTCATAAAAGTTTCAATATTATCATAAAACAAAGCATAATCAATACGATTATCATGTTCTCCCAAGGTTAAAATAACATCAACAAGCTTTTGCGTATCATTTTGACCAATCGCTAATACAGCTTCTTTCATTAAATCTTTATCAGTACGATTCAAAATACCCATCATTCCAAAATCAATCCAGACAATCTTGCCATCACGTACCCTTAAATTACCAGGATGAGGATCGGCATGAAAAAAGCCATCATCAACAATCTGTTTAATATAATTTTCTGCCAGCTTTGCAGCAATTTCCTTTAAATCATAGCCAGCCTCTTTCAAACTGATACGATCATCAATTTCATATCCTTCTATATATTCCATAACAAGCACTTTACTGGTACTATATTCATCAATAATAACTGGTGCACTAATATATTGAATATCTTGATGTAAATAAGCAAATTTTCTAGCAAAACGCGCTTCGTTTAAAAAATCCATTTCTTCTTTTGCAGTATGCCAGAATTCATCTAAAACAATATTTAAATCTACAACACTTCCTAAAACATCATTTAATTTTAAAATTTTTACAGCTTTACGAATTAATGAAATATCTCTTTCCATCATTTCATAAATATCAGGACGTTGAACTTTCACAACGATTTGTCGTCCATCCTTTAATGTTGCTTTATGTACTTGAGCAATGGAAGCACTGCCTAATGGTGTATGATCAAAATCCAAGAAAACATCATTTAGTTTTTCTTGATATTCAGTTTCAATCACATGGCGTATCGTTTCCATACTCATAGGAGCAACATTATCTCTTAATTTGACCAATTCTCGACAATAACGTTTAGAAAACATATCTTGTCGAGAGGCCATGATTTGACCAATCTTGACAAAGGTTGGTCCTAAATCTTCTAAAATCATCCTGAACTTAACAGGATCAATCCCTTTTGTTAAATGATGTTTTCTTAGTATTGCAAGAATTTGAGCAAGACGACGTTTGGTACTTAAACTATTCTTTTGTTTCATTCTTTGCTTTTTGTAATTCTTCAATTTTTGCTTTTAAAGCTTCTAAGTCTTCTACGTCCATGTTCTGTAAATCTTTTTCAACAGTTTCTACACTAACTGGTTTTCTTAATTTTTCAGCAACGCTATGTTTTAATTCTTCATTTAAGACTTTTCCTTGTTCAACTGTAATTTCTCCTTTTTTAACAAGGTCTTCTACCACTTCTTTAGATTTTTCAGCTGTGACTGCCACAGCTCCAATACCAGCTAATAAAACCTTCTTTAAATCTTCACTAAAATTATTCATAACAATTCCTCCTTCGTTATATATTCTTATTTTACTACGAATTTTGTCAAATGTGTAGGTTTGATGTTTTTCAATATGAAAAAATAAGAAAAGAGCTGTCAAAGCAGCTCCTTAAATATTCATAATGCTTGTTTTATAACACTTCAGGATACATTCCTTTTTTTACTAATGCTTGAATGTTTTCCTTTACAAAATCTTTATCTTCTTTATATGTCACACCAAACCATTCATCATTTGATTTCAATGCTGTAACAACAGCTTGTTGACTATGTAATAAATCTCCAATGATTGTTGGTAATAAGTATTCCGCTTTAAGATTATCTGATGGTGTTTCTTCTAAGAATGTTTGGAATCCTTGTTCTAAAACATCTATAAATTCAGGATATAATCCCCACATATTCATAGATACTGCTGAATCTAAATCAATTTCTTTTCCATCAACAACAGCTTTTCCATCAATTTTTTCTATATTATGTGTTTCAACAATATCAATTAGCTGATTATCTTGAATTTGACAAACACCTCTTGTGACTCCACCATTATCACTTAATGTATTCTTTAAGATAAAACCAACCATACATACTGGCATTGGTGTTTTTGGATGTTCTTGTGTTAAATAACGATAAGCTTCTTCATAAGCTTCTCTTCCATAATAATCATCAGCATTAATCACAAGGAATGGTTCATTGACTAAACCTTTACATGATAAAATAGCTTGTCCTGTTCCCCAAGGTTTTGTACGTCCTTTAAATTTCTCTTTATATTGTTCAGGAATATTACCAACTTCCTGGAAAGCATATTCAACTTGGATTTTCTTTTTCATTCTTTGTCCAATGATTTCATCAAAGTCTTTTTCTAAATCTTTTCTAATAACAAAAACAACTTTATTAAATCCAGCTGCTAAAGCATCATAGATAGAATAATCCATAATGATTTCACCATTTGGTCCTACTGGTTCTAGCTGTTTAATACCACCACCAAAGCGACTTCCTATTCCTGCTGCCATGACAACAAGTGTTACATTATTCATTATTTTCAACTCCTTAATTTTATCTAAATTCAATTATACCAATTTATTCCCCATATAACAACATATTCTTTTTTTGACTTTCGGTTTTTTGCATTCTTTTTTGAAGGGTATGTCTTGTTGTTTATTGTCATAACCCTTGTTTTCTTATCTATATCATCTTTTTTGTTTTTGTTCTCTTTTTATTGTAGCTGAAAAAGTGTCATTTTCATGACCTTTTTTATTATTTACTATATGTTCATTTTATAGTTTCAGTTGTAGCTGCCTGTATTCCTGCTTCTCTCTTATATTTTGAAACTCCTTGATTCCCTTTTGTGCATATTTTAATATTTCCTGTATCCCTTTACTGATCTGATAGCACCAGTAATATCTCTTTCCTTTAAGCGATTTGCTTCTCTCTATCATCTTTATGACCAGTAATTTCTTGTCTACTTTCTCTGCCAACAGTGTTATATGCCCTATATGCATCATCAATATCGTATTCAATACATTTATTGATTTCATTGTCCTTACTCTTATATTTTCAAAACCGTACTGATTCTTTTTGAATCTGAATTTCTCCTCGATTCGCCACCTTGACATATATGCCCTCACTATCTTATGCACATCTCTTTTATTCCTGATCTCTCTATTCGTTAAAAGCATCATCGGTTTTTCTTCACTTAATCCATACACAATGACTAGATTTAATATCCTTCCCTTTTGTGATGGCAGTTCCACTCTCGTATGTGATACATAGACTTCACTATCTTCCTTAGAAAAATACATGTTCATCTTAATCTTGCCTTTTCTTCTTTTGGCGATTTCTCCTACTTTCTTTGGCTTCCCTTTAAACAATAATGTTCTATTTTCTTTGAGTCTGATGATGAAATCATCTGCATTATGATTTTCATCTATGAAGTAATCATAAAATACATTGGCATCATATCCCCTGTCACATACAAATGTACATCTTTCAGGAATGAGAGATTTGACATATTTTATGCTCTTTATTGTTTCATCGTTCATTGACCTGAATCCTTCACTTTCAGTTGAATAGATATGGCTATACAAAGATATTGGATGATGTTGATCCTGTGTGAGGGCAGTTGCCTCACATACATGGTATCCAGGATAAATGTCATCCTTAAGTGAGGAAGCATCCCTGACCATACAAAGATCTTCAAATTTTCTTCCATATTTTTTGATGATTTCACTGTTATCAAGTAAAATGATCCTGTCTTCGCTAAGATGCTTGATAACCATATCATTATAATTGGATTTCATTTGGTTCATTGCTTCATCATCAAATTGAGCCAAATGATTGGATAATCTGTCAATTGTATAATTGAGCTTGATATTTTCATCAAGAGCTCTGGCAATATCGCTAAGTAGAACACTTTGACTTCTTGCAAGACCAAACATCATGTCCATGACAAACTTGGCAGCAGGTTTATCAAGACTGTCTGATAATTTATTAGAAAAATTGACAATTTCTCTTTTCGTTTCATATAGATCTGTGGTAAAATAACTCATGGAAAATCCCTCCTAAATTTTGTTTATTGATCTAAAATTATTATAACATTTAAGAGGCTGATTTTCCTTATAAATAAAGCAAAACAGGCAATTTGTGAATAACTTTTTACCTGTTTTTTATTTTTTTACCGAAACTCAAAATTCTTTTTCATTTAGATAAGTAAAAGATATACAATAAAAAAGGACTATTAAAAGCAGGATATCTATCCTCATTTTAATAGTCATTATTTTTATCGAAAATCAACTTCACATATTAATATCTCATGGTCACTTGGAGATAGAATATGATGGGAATTTTGTAAAGTAAATGTTGAAGTCACATAATCCAAATTATTCCTTTTCGTTTCATATCCTTGAATATTTAAACTTAGTAATGTTGAAGTCAGATTAAAATCCCCAGCTACTATTCTGTTTGCTGCTCCATCATGTTGAACATATGTATACAAATCTATAATTTCTTGTTTTGATTTTTGTTGATTTGTTATATTATAAACATTATATAAATGAAAGCGAACTTGATTATAAAGGCAGTCTAATAGTAAAGGTCGTCTTGCTCCCGGATCATTTCTATAAGTAGAATCATATTCAATTCTACCATGATTTGTCATCACCGATATATCAGGTACTTTCACTGCAGTTATCAAACGATATCTTTCTGTATTTCCTGCTACAACATCATAAACTTCATAAGATTTGTGAAGTAAAGTCTTGATATAAACATTATCATCTTCACATCCTGCATCCTGTAACAAAATAATGATTGGATTATAATGTTCTATACATTCAGATAATATCCTTAGTTTATGCTCACCATATCGACCAGCGCCACGTACATTCCAAGTCATAATATTTCTATTCATTTTTTCATTTCTCCTTTTTCAATTTTCCCTGTTTTAATAATTGGAATAATTGCTGATTTTGTTTTGCAGTTCCACTATATCCAATAATCCCATTATTCAGCGCAATTTGTTGTCGTGATGTTTTAGAACTATCAATATGTAATGTATTTAAAGCATCAACAAATGATAAAGATGTACCCTTATATTGAGGATAATAACTTACAGAAATTTGTTTATTTCCAGATTGTGATGATGGTTTCATTGTTTGTAATTGTTTTTTTACCATATCTACAAATCTTGACCATCCTAAATCCATAGTACGATGAGGGCAATATTTATTAGCAAAATCCTGATGCTTTTTTAAATGTGTTATATCAAATTCATAGTCTTTTAATAACTTTGCTGCTAACCAAGCGGCATTTTTCTCTGCTTGTAGAAATCTGTCTCCACCACTTTTTGAATAACAGATTTCAATAGCAATCCCACATTTATTTCCTCCATTTTCTTTATATCCATCACCAGCATGCCAACCATTACGATTCAAGGGTAATGCCTGAATAATTTCTTTATCATCAACAGCAAAATGATATGATATTTGATTATTATTTGATTGCATATAATTGACTTCATTTTGAGCTGAAGCATCATTAGCTGTATTATGAATAACAATCCATTTGACTGTCATTAAATTGGGACATTTGATTTTATATTTTGTTTTTGATATTAAATGCTCTTTTATTTGCATCAATCTCACCTCTCTTTCACATAAATTTTGACAATACAATTCGTTAAACAAATTTCCCAAGCGTATGCAAATGAAGTGATCTTTAATCCTTTTACAACAATCTCTTCTAATAATGGTTTTTCATTTAATCCAATAAGGTTTTCTTTTAAATCCAACATGATAAGTAATCTTTTCCATAATAAACTCATGTTGTCCAACAGCAAATTGTCCCACACTTCTATCAAATGCTATAATACGACCCTTAGGTGATTCATTTAAGCATCGATTTAAATGATCAACCTGTTTTTGTCTTTCTTGATCTGATAGCGGATGATTAGGATTGATACTTCCTATAGTTACAATATGAACATAAGCAATATCTTGAATTTCTAAATCTGTGTTTTTCATGTATTTAATACTTTTTGGATATCTATATTGAGAAGCTCTTGTTCTAATTGTTTTGCTTGCTGTTGAAGTTGTTCTTTTTGTACAACATTGTTTTGAATATCTTGATAAAGAGTTTGAATTGTTAAAAGATTTTCATTTGTTTTCTCTTTTTGAAGTAATTGTTTAATATCTTTTTGTCTATTGTTTGTTATAAAACTTTCATAATTGTTATCTTTTAATTCTTCAATATTTTTTAAAGCTGAATCAAATTGAATAATTTGATTATGTATAAAATCTTCTAATTTTTTAATAGCAAGATGTGTATCATTAATTTCTTTCATTAATTGATTTTTCTTTTCAAAACTTTCTTGTCTTTTTGCATCCAAAACATTTCCTGTCGCATCAGTTGGACGTGTATCTATCTTTTTAGGAATTTGATGTAAATTCAAAACATCCATACATCTTGCCATACCCTCACTCATTTCAGAAGATTCTACCTCAATTTCAAAATGAATTTTAGATAGATAATCTGTAGATCGACTTTCTGGAGCACAGACTCTGGCCTGATAATAGATATTATGATTTTCATCCTCAACGCCACGCACTTCTGCATTAAAATCCACTTTTGCTTTTTTTATTTGTAAATTAGAAATTGGCATGATTGATAATAGTGGAATCTGCAAAGCCATGTCTTCTATGACTTGTGTATGATTATCTCCCTGTTTGACTTGCTGATATCCAAGATTAATGTTTTCAAGCACAGTCACTTTTTCATTATAAATTGTCGTTGGTGTTCCAGATGTTTGAATATAATCTACAATGGATTTGCCAAGTGTCACGTTTGATCCGCAATAGCTAATAAAGGGGCTTCAACAAGATCTTTTAAATTTGTAAATTTGTTTTCAGTTGTTGTGTTATTTTCAAATTCATTAATATCTTCTTTTTTCTATTTTTCGCCATCATTATCCACCATACATCATGCGATTATATTCTTCTTGTTTGTTGTCTGTATCTTCTTGACATAATGTCACTTGTTTTTTAGCTTCTATAGCAAGATGGAAATAATTTTTAAATTCCTGATTGACAACTTCTGTATTCCCTTCACTATTAATACAAGTTAATAAAATATGTTGTGTGAAAATATCATCTTCTTGTTCAAGATTCAAACTTTCAATCATATCAACACGATCTTGTGTATTTTGAATAAAATCTCCCCATTCTATTGAAACTTGGTTTTGCATTTGTTGATAATTTTCTAACTTCCCTTTTGATTCTTCACTGTCATCAAGTTTACTCATCAGTACAGAAAGATTCGCAAGATATTGATTTTCACAGCTTGTAGCTTTCTTTTTTAATCTTTCTAAAGCAATAGCCATTGAATCCTTCGCAGCATTTGTTTTTTTATTACACACCATAATTTCTGCTTGTAATTGTTTTAATTTTTGTGCACGTTCTTTACGCTGACCTTCTAATGCTTTTCCATCTTCTCCTACAATCGTACTTCCAAGAAGTTCTGGTGCAATGCATGCAGACATCATATCTAAAACGCGGATAATCCTTCTGGAGTACCATGATTGGTTGCTCGCACATCAACATGATATTTTGCAGAATTGTCACTGCTTCTTGTATTAGATTCATGAGCAGAAACACTACCTGAAACAGTTGCTTTAAATATTCCAAAATTAGCTGTTCCTGTAAAACTTCCACCATAATCTTTAGATGATTCACTCTTTTGACTCTCTTTGACTTCCATATCAAACAAGATGTTTACTTCATCAATTTGTAAGTTAGGAATAGGAACAATCGCAAGTAATGGAACATTCACATTCATATCATCATTACTGATTGTTCCATCTGGATTCTCATTCTTTTTTGTATAACCAAATTGAACATTTCTGACTTTCTTTTGTTCATCAAATCCAACCTCATTAATGAACTCAGCTGTACTTTGAGCAAGTTGTACACTTGCGTCAGCTGCAGCACTTAATGGGCCACCAATTAATTCTTTCATATCTAAACCTGTAAATTGACTTCCTATTGCCATGTTTTCTTCCTCCTTTTCTCTTCAACAAAATAACGTTATTTCATCATACTTTCATTATAAATGATTTTAAAAACATTATCTTAAAAATATCTTTTCTTTCAAATATTTTTACTATTTTACAACTTTATTTTTTATATTCATGACATTTTCAAATCTATTTTTATAACTTCTATTGACAATCAGTATTTCTCCATTTTCTAAAATAATTTTTCTACGGCTATTTTCATCTATACGATAAGCACATACATAATCTGTATTAACAAGAGTTTGGGCATTAATCTGACAAAATTGTGGTAAGAATTTTTTACGCATTAATTCTTTTAATGAATAAAAATGTAGATAATAAACTTGATTTTTTGTATAAGCATATAATTTATGATCTATTGTTTCAATATATACAATAGAAACAATTGGGATAAAATACATATTATTATATTCATCGTAACCATGTATACTTTCTAATGAAGCAGACATTGTTTCAATAACTTTTTCAGCAATATGTCTAATTTGTGGATGAATAACTAATTTCATTTGATGATGATTCATACCACAATCTTCTTCTATTCTTATTTTCATAAACACTCCTTATATCCTTAGATATATATTTTATTTACATGATTTTTGTCATGAATAGTTGTGTTTATTATTATTTTGCATATTTTTTCACTATTTTACAAATTCCATCCACATTATGAAATTTTCTTTTCTCATATAAGTTTACAACATTTTGATATGAATAATATAGCGTCATTTATTTTCATCTATAAAACAAAAAAACCAAAATATTAAGAAGTCTCATTGTTTAATATAAATTCATATTGAATATGAGTTCAACAAATATCATTTATATTGATATAACTGTATTTGTTGAGAATTGAATAATATTAATCGTTTTTAATCTTTATCAAAATAGTGAAATAATCGAGTAGGAGAAAATAAATAATTTTATATTTATTTTCGACCTCTCACACCACCGTACGTGCCGTTCGGCATACGGCGGTTTAAATCTATACTGAAATATGTTTTAACTGATATTGGGCTACCATTGATGGTAGTCCTTTTCTATATAATAAATCATTAGTTATTCTTGTTTGAAGAAATGTACTTGCACATCTTGCATATGATTTTCGACTGTTTGCCCAAGTTTTAGCTTGCCATGGTAATGCCCCTAACTTTCTTAGTTGCTTTTCTCTATTTCCTATGGTTTTCCATTTCTTCCATAAGTACATACGTATCCTAAATCTTATTTGTGCATCTAGTTTTCTACAGACTTTTATAAAATTTCCAATACGGTAATAGTTAATCCACCCATTTACAAGTTGTCTTATCTTAAGTATTCTATATTCCCACGATACTGACCAACTTCTATTTGTTAGTCTCCTTAGTTTTGTTTGCAGTGTTGCGATAGATTTCTCATGTGGTTTTGCTTTCCACATAGATGAAAAAGAGTCATAATAGAATCCAAATCCTAGATATTTAATATCATTAGGTTTGGAAACTTTACTTTTAGTCATATTTACTTTAAGTCCTAGTTTCTTTTCTATGAATTTACTAATGTTTTCCATTACTCTATCGGCGGCTTTACTGCTACCCACTAATATAATACAATCATCTGCATATCGTGTGAATCTTAGTCCTCGTGCTTCCATTTCCTTATCTAGTTCATTGAGAACTATGTTACTGAGTAGCGGACTTAGATTTCCACCTTGTGGTGTTCCTACGACTGACTCTTTATATTCATTATCAATCATAATCCCGCTTACTAGATATTTCCTAATTAGGGATACTATTTCTCCACTCTTTACATCTTTCATGACAAGTGAAATAAGTTTATCATGATTAACTGTATCAAAGAACTTTTCTAGGTCTATATCTACTATCCACTGATAGCCTTCATTCATATATTCCAATGCTTTGATGATTGCCATTTCGCAACATCTATTTGGTCTAAATCCAAAACTATTGTCACTGAATATTGGTTCATAGATAGGTATTAACACTTGGGCTATGGCTTGTTGGACAAATCTATCAAGTACTGTTGGCACTCCTAGATTTCGTATTCCGCCATCGGGTTTGGGTATTTCTACTCTTCTCACAGGTTGTGGCTTATATGTCTTGTTTCGTATACTGTCCTTAATTTCTTCTAGATGTTTATCTAAATAGTCTTTAAGTTCAGCTACTTCCATTCCATCTACTCCACTTGCACCTTTGTTTCGTTTGACTTGTGTAAATGCTAGTTCTAGATTAGTATCACTAAGCATTTCCTCAAGCAATGTGTTATCAGTTTTCATATTTTCGTTACCTCCATTTCTTTCGCTATCCATTATACTCACCTTCCCTACATTCTTCTTTCGGGTCTTCTAGTGTACTCGTCTATCTCCACGGTTTCGTATAATGAAATCAATTCAAAATTCAATAACTGATAGATTTATTCAGTCCTTCGCTCCATGACCATTACAGTCACTTCCTTACTACTACGACTTCTGCTGACTTCTCACTATTCGTTGTTACTGCTGTATCGCTAGTGAGACCTCCCGGGATAAGGTCATATCTCTTTCCTCCCATATATCCGCCACATTTACATATAATAGTCCTATTCCGCAACCTCTTATGACTTCGTGTTGTTTTGCACACTCGTCCCTATTATATGCCTGATGTGATTCGTGTTCCTCGGACCAGGACTTTGCCTCCATCTTCTTTCAGATTCCATCTCACGATAGACACCCTTGATATTGGCTAGTGGTTGGCAGTTGCGACATCGCCCCCCACAGTGGACTTTCACCACCTAGATATATGCCATGCCCGGCATACAAAAAATATGGCAAGAAAATAAGCTTTTCTTGCCATATGAAATGATTTATTTGATTATCTTTTACTTAATCTGTGATTGATTATAAATACCTTTAATCTCATCTTCAATTAATGAATAGAAATCTCTCGCCAGTTTTTTATTGATATGCTCCTGCTTATCATATAAAGTATAATAAATATCATATGTAAATGAAGATTGTCCTAAATAGTATTGAACTTTCATTACATAATCGTCATCTTGATAATGGCTATCTAAAATCTCAAATTCTGGTTTTAAAACATCAATATCTTCTTTATGATAAATAATAGACAATAATTCATATTTATTAAAAACAGCAACATCACTTTGATCAACTAATGACATATCACTTTGATCATTTAACCAGTAAATATATCCTAAAAATAACCACGCTAAAGTCGCCGATAAGGAATAAACATAGAAAACACCAAAATCAAAGAACCCACCAATAAATTCACTCACAACGATCATAATAAATAATAAAATAATGAAATATGATTTTTTATTACGATATTTTAACAAGATATCTCTTGAAATAAAGAGTGTTTTTATAAAAAAGAGGATAAATAATAAGCATCCAAATATACCAGCTGTAATTAATGATTCCATAAAGACATTATGGCTATGGAGAATCTGTTGTCCCCAATCATCACTTTGACTTACATCAACAAGCATATTTCTAAAATTACCAGCCCCTATTCCTTGAATTGGACTTTGTTGCCAAACCTTTAGGGAATCTTTTGCAAGCGTGATTCTACCACTGCTGACTTCATCTGCTAAATCAATAATTTTAGGAATGTTTTGAAGTTCTCCAGTCATTGTTAAGGATATGATATCTTTAATTTTTTCTAATTGAAAACGACTGTCTGATTCTTCTTTAGCACCTTGAATTTGAGGGATAATGAAAGCAACTTCTTGTACAACTTTTGTTCCTAAAAGCATACATAAACACATACCTATATTTAAACCAATTCTTTTCATTGTTGAAAGTTCTTTGGCTCTAAAAAAGCGATAATAAGCAACTGCTGTTAAAATAACAGCAAGAATAATAATTGCGGCTCGGCATTGTGTCAAAATAATATAGGATAACTGAATACCTATATTCACAATGTAAAGAAAACTATATTCATAATGGTTTTTAATTGCAATCATTGACATTAAAATAACAATAATGGCTAAAAAAGATGCTGGGTTACAGTTAAAGTAAACACCAAATAAACGATTTCCTACAAGACCAATATACCATCCATTTTGACTGCCTGAAATATTTAAAAAATACATAAACAATGAAATGAGCGAAGCACTTCCTACTAAAAAACATGTCAAAGGAATAATACTATGTAATTCTTGTTTGAGTTTTTTAAAGTCATTGATTTTGGTTGAGCAAATATCAATGTAAAAATAAGCAATTGCATACTTGCTATTACTAAAGAATTCTTTGTGGAATAATCTTTATTGAGAAAAGTTGCAATCAAAAGTAAAGCACCATATAATCCAATTAACAATAAATGATTTTTTGAATAGAAGAATTCTTTTTTTATGATACTATAGAAAATCATAGCACAACCATATATAAAAACTATAACAGATAATGGATTAAAATTAATCCCAAAATATCCTAATGCTAAAGTATTTGTAAATACATATAAGATAAACAATAATTTAAAATATTTTCTATCAACTAATATTTTATCAATCATAACCTACCCCTTTATGCATAAAAGTGGAAGTTCCCTTCCACTTTTTTATTCTACTGTTTCACCATTTAAGACACTCTTAATTGCTGCTACATTTTCAGCAACGCTATTGTCATCAGGAATCATATAATATAATTTTGAACTTGGCATATAAGCTCCACCAGTTTGTAAGACACCATGACCAGAGAACTGTTTTTGTACCATATTCCATGATGACATATCATTAATTTGCATTTGAATTAAACTTGTAATTTCACTAGATGACATATTTGTTTCAAAGCATCCTTCAATAGCATTTAAAACACTTGAATAATTTGTAATAACAGATGGCGACATCATTTTATTCAACATTCCCATAATAACAATTTGTTGATGGAAAACACGTTCATTATCTCCAGCACCAAATGCATGTCTTTCTCTTGAATATTCTAATGCCTCATCACCATCAATAGAAATATTTCCTTTTGCAAAATAAGTTCCATTAAATCCTGTGAACGCCACATCATTATTAATTGTGATACCACCTAAAGCATCAACCATCTTAATTAATGATGTAAAGTTCACTCTGGCATAATAGTTAATATCGATACCTAAGAAATTTTCCATTGTTGCAACAGTATTATCAATACCAGCTAAACCAGAATGTGTTAATTTATCTTTCTTCCCTTTATTAGCAAGAGTGACATAATAATCTCTAGGAATACTTGTTAATAAGATTTGTTTTGTCTTAGGATTAACTGTCACAATCATATTAACATCTGAACGAGATACTGTTGATACTGGACCTGATGTATCAATACCACTAATATATACGATAAATGGTTCTTCATCTACATCAACCTTTTTAGAAATATCTTTAATTTCTTCTTCAATTTCATATGACCAGATGGCACGTGTTTCATTTTGGAAATCTTCATGCTCTGCTTCAATAATTGCATAGTATGATTCATTCACTAAAATTGCATTTGTTTTTTTGTCATATAAATCATTAGCGATTGTTGTATAACTATCAATATCTTTTGTTTTAATAGATGATTCTTCTTTTTGCATAGCCGCAATCACTTTTTTTGCATTTTCTTCATCTACTGAAGAAACTGTTTCAATTGTTTCATTCTTTAAATCAGATAACTGTTTATAAGAACTTTCTTCCAAAACAACAACAGTATAACGTTGTGTTTGTATATTAGCACCAGTAATCGCATCCAAAACCGATGTTCCTTGAGCAATTGATAAAGTTCCAAATAACAAGGCTACACTTAGTAAAACACTTACTAATTTACCAATTATATTACGTATTTTTCCTTGTCCTTTTTTCTTTGATGGTTTCATCAAGAAAAATGTTCCAACACATAATAAGGCAACCACAGCAATCACAATCAAAGCATATTGCATTGGTAGAGCACCTAATTTAAAGATAATACCAATTAATGCTAATGAAGCGATGGCTTGTATACCTAAAATGACTTTCCAATCAATAATTTTCTTTATAATACTATTTGTTTTTGACATGAAATCCCTCTTTTCTTAATCGTTACCATAGTACCATAACCATGTGTATTTTTCAAGAACATCAAGAATTATAAAAATTTCTTTTAAATGGCATTTATTTAAATATGTCTTGATATTTTTGTCTTTGTTCCCATGTTGTGACAAAATAAGGATCCCAATACCAATCAAGCAACTATTCGCATAAATTTTTTTATGAATCCCCATTTATAATTAGTAAGATACTCCTGGATATCTTCCAAATTATTCATAACGATTTCATCATCTCTTATATATTCTGATACTTTTTTAGCGGTTATTTCCTTTAGCAATCTTATTTCAGTGAAATTACCTGTTAATTCATCTACATATCCTAACCAATAAGTGTCTCCACCATACGAAAATCCATCATGAAAAATATGGAAGTAGATAGCATTTTCGTCAACTTTCTTTCTGAGTTAATCTTTTAGTTCAAAAAGCTTTAATTTGACTGATTCGCTTGGCTCAATTTCATCTTTTTCATATTTTCTTAACGTTCTTTCGCTAATACCTAGTAGTGTGGCAAATGTCTTTTGTGAACATTTGTATTTCTTTCTCAATGATTTAAATTCGTTTTCTCTACACAATTAACTCAACCCTTAATTATATTGTGACATGATCATATCTCCATTCACAATACAATTATCAAACTAAATAATCAAGAAGCAATTTTTACGGTTGAATTGTAAAATTTTTGTTTTTTTTGCTGTAAAAAATGATATTTCAACATAAATATAAAAATAGATATAAAGCAACAACCTAAAATGACAAATGCCAGAATATTTATTACAATATTTATCAGCATATTTACTATAGTATTTGTTATACTACTACAAGCATCAATTACATATGTATCTAAATTAATAATTATGAGACTTATAAAATAAACACCAAAAATTTTTGTTTTAGTAAAATAAGCTATTTCACATTCTAATAATATAGATCTAACCATTTCACTAGTTTGTATAACAAACCAACTCAAAATATATAACATTAGAAATATTAAAAGAATTTGGATATACAGATTTATATTAGTCTTTATAAATTCGAAGTCCAACCAATTTATAATGCCTACAATGAATAATATAGCACTTAAAATCAATATATATTTAGCAATATTTATCATTATAATATAAAATTTTAATTTACGCTTTTTTCCAGTTGCTAACAGTATAAATACCAACAATGAAAAATAGATAAAATAAACCATGTTATGTCTCTAATCAAAAAAAGAAATCAAAAGCAATCAAACTAAATAAAAGATATCCCATTATCAATCTATCTATTTTGTTTATTCGTAATTTTTCTTTTATTAGTGATTGTGATTTTACTATTTTCAATAATTGCTCTAATACTGTTTTTAAATATCTCATTATAATCAAATTTTCACTCCTTTTAATTTAGCATTTTATAAAACTCTCATAAAGAAGAACCATAACTTTACTTATTCGTTCATCTCCCATCAAAAAATATTTTAAAGTTATCTTCTTTTTACATGAATATAATGATTTTCTCTTAAACATGTATATTATCTTATCTATATACATTATTATATATTAAATACGACAAAATACAAAATAATTTCCCATTTACAGACATAAAAGATAATAGAGAGTTATCCGTGAAAAGGAATGCTGTAAAGGGAAATCGTTGCCGTGTCACGTTTGTCTTGAGGTATGGTCATAGATGTGATGGCTGGATGTCAATTGATGATGTCTGGCAGGCGAAGCCTACCCTTTTCAAGGAGGTCAGGAACATGGAATGGTATGTCATGCAGGTCAGGAGCGGACAGGAAAGAAAGATTGCCGACAGATGCAGGTTTCTCATCCCATCGGAAATCCTTCATGAGTGCTTCATTCCCGAGTTTGTCGCAAGGAAGAAGTTTCGAGGCGTCTGGAAGGATGTCAGATGCGTGCTCTTTACGGGATATGTCTTCATGATCACCGAACGCATAGAGGAACTCTATGTGGAGCTCAAGAAGATACCAGACCTGACGAAGATCATCGGGAAGAAGAAGGATGTCATCTATCCGCTCAAGGATGGAGAGGTGGAATTCCTGAAGAGGTTTGCAGGAGACGACCATCTTGTGGACATGTCGACAGGCTTCATAGAGGGAGAGAAGATTCACATCAGCGAGGGACCATTACAGGGGCATGAAGGAATGATAACGAAGATAGACAGGCACAAGCGCATGGCGTACATCAGCCTGCATATCTTTGGCAGTGATACAACAGCAAAGGTAGGACTAGAAATCATAAGCAAGAATTAGACGATTCTTGTTTTTTTAATTATGAATCAAAAGAAGGATATTGGAGGGGAAACAAGTGTATAAGCGCTTCATGAAAAGAATTATAGATTTTACGCTTTCATTCATTGGACTTATCATATTAAGTCCAGTTTTTATTATTCTGTGCATCTGGATCAAACTTGACAGCAAGGGACCAGTATTCTTCAAACAGAAAAGAGTTGGAAAGAACAAGAGCTACTTCAATATACTGAAGTTCAGAACGATGTATATTGATACGCCAAAGGACATGCCAACACATATGCTTTCCAATCCAGACCAGTATATCACAAAGGCAGGAAAGTTTCTAAGAAAGACATCGCTTGATGAACTGCCACAGATCATCAACATCCTTAAAGGTGAGATGTCCATCATAGGACCAAGACCAGCATTATGGAATCAGGATGACCTGATAGCTGAAAGGGACAGATATGGAGCCAATGACATCAAGCCAGGACTGACAGGCTGGGCACAGATCAACGGAAGAGATGAGCTAGAGATAGATGTCAAGGCTGGACTTGATGGAGAATATGTCAAGAGGATGTCATTACTGTTTGACATCAGATGCTTCTTTGGAACGATCACTTCAGTTCTTAAACATGAAGGAGTGGTTGAAGGAGGAACAGGAGAACTCCACAAGGAGGAAGAGGCATGAAAAGGATACTGATAACGGGAAAGGACAGCTATATAGGAACGAACTTCATGAAATATCTTGAACAGTATCCAAATGACTATTATGTAAAGGAACTGGATGTAAGGGATGACAGCTGGAAGGGGTTTGACTTTTCTGCATATGATGCTGTCTATCATGTAGCAGGCATTGCACATATCAAGGAAGTCAGCGAAAATGAAAATCTTTATTATAAAGTCAATAGAGATTTAGCTGTCAATATAGCAAAAAAGACAAAGGACTCAAAAGTAAAACAATTCATTTTCATGAGTTCAATGAGTGTTTATGGATTGATTCATTCAAACATATTTATTGATGAGAAAACTGAATGTCATCCAAATACATATTATGGAAAAAGCAAATATGAAGCAGAACAGATGATAAAGGAACTGAAAGATGATTCTTTTCATGTCTGCATAGTACGACCACCAATGGTTTATGGACAAGGAGCACCAGGAAATCTAGGTAGGCTCTTTCAGGCAGTAAGAAAGTTTCATATCTTTCCAACACTCAGAAACGAAAGAAGTTCTATTACAGTAGAAAAACTATGTGAGTATATCAAAAAATACATTGATGAAGAAGCAACAGGTTTATTTTTACCTCAGAATGATGAATATCTGTGCACAGTTGACATAGTCAAGAACCAAATGAAAAAGGAAAATGTAAAAGTCATTTATCTGTCAATATTCAATCCAATGATTCGCTTCTTAATTGGAAAAGTTGGATTAATAACAAAATGTTTTGGAGATTTAAAATATGGAAAATAAAAAGGTCTTATTTGTTGCACATGTAGACAGTCATATATACGCTTTTCATATTCCATTCTTAAAAATGTTTCATGATAATGGATATGAAGTTCATGTAGCTTCCCACGGAGACAGTATTTTTGAATTTTGTGATGTCAAACATAATTTGCCTTTTGAAAGAAATCCCTTTGCTCCACATAATTTAAAAGCTTTACGAGAATTAAAAGAAATCATTGATGAGTATAATTTTGATATTATTCATTGTCATACACCTGTTGGAGGTGTTATTGCTCGTATTGCAAATAGAATGAGTAAAAATTACAAAAATACAAAAATGATTTATACAGCTCATGGTTTCCATTTTTTTAAAGGCGCTCCATTGAAAAACTGGACAATTTATTATCCAATTGAAAAATTGTGTGCTCATTATACAGATATTCTTATAACTATCAATAAAGAAGATTATAAGATTGCCCAGAAATTTAAATTGAAACAAGATGGAAAAGTAGAATTTGTGCCAGGTGTGGGAATTGATATGGATAAAATAAATTCTATTCAAGGACAAAAAAGAAAACTATGTGATAGCTTACAGATACCTACCAATTCAATTTTACTTTTATCTGTAGGTGAGCTCAATGAAAATAAAAATCATAAAATTGTTATAGAATGTCTTCCTCATTTACCAGATAATTTTCACTATCTTATTTGTGGTATTGGCAATATGAAAGAAAATTATGAACAATTAGCAAAGCAACTTCAAGTTTCTAATAGGTTACATTTATTAGGATATAGACATGATATCCTTGAAATCATGAAATCATGTGATATCTTTTTGTTTCCATCTAAAAGAGAAGGACTATCTGTCGCTTTAATGGAAGCTAAAGCTTGTGGAATGGTTTGTATTGCCAGTCGTATTAGGGGAAATACAGATCTCATCAAACATCAGAAAGATGGATATATTTTAGATTTATCAACATTTCAAGAAGATGTAATAAATATTGTTTTAAAACAGTGCAACAATTTTCCAAATATTATTAATAACAGCTTAAAATCAATGGAAGTTTATAGTTTACAGACTATTTTAAAAGAAATGAATAAAATCTATGGATTGGAGTTTTAATGAATGGTAATGATTTCTGTAATCATGAGCGTATACAACGATGCGAAATATCTTGAAAAGTCTATTCAATCAATTTTAAATCAGACTTTTAAGGATTTTGAATTTATTATATGTAATGACTGTTCAACTGATTCTAGTTTGTCAATAATCCAAGAATTTCAAAAATTAGATTCAAGAATTAAAATTATTAATAACTCAACTAATTTAGGTTTAGCCGCATCATTAAATAAATGTATAGAGATATCATTAGGACAATATATTGCAAGGATGGATAGTGATGATATAAGTTTTAAAAATAGACTAGAGGTTGAATACAATTTCTTGATGGAACATCAGGAGTATGATGTTGTTGGATCAAAAAGCATAACAATTAATGAGAACGATGAACCCTGTAAAGAATTTTCAATTCATTCTAATGAAGTCCATTTATTGGATGCCATAAAAAAACTCAAGTTATTCACCCTACTGTACTTATGAAAAAAGAAGCATTATTGACCGTGAATAGTTATACAGTCAATCATCTGACTCAAAGAGCTGAAGATTATGATTTATGGTGTAAACTTTTATCAAAAAATTTTAAAATATATAATTTAGATATTCCTCTTCTCTATTACAGAGAAAGTTTTTTTTCTATAAAAAAGAGAAAGTATAAATACAGATTACAAGAAGCAAAATTAAAATTTTATTGGATGAGAAAAGAAAAAGTTTCTATTCATCATTATCTTTATGCGATAAAACCATTATTTGTTGGTTTAATACCAATGAGAATAATGAATATATATAAAAGGAAGATTTGAAATGAAAAAGTTTTTAAGAAATCAAAAAGAAAATATTTTAAAATATAAAAGTTTGTTAAGCATTGAAATCATTTTATGCTTATTAGGTTGGGGAACATTGTTGATTTCTCATCAACAAACATGGTTTATTATTTTCTTCCTCATTACTCTGCTTCAACTTATTATTCATATTAGTTCTTTTTTTCAATTAGAAGAAAAACTTATGACATTTCCAATTATATTTTTTATTTTAAGTTATATCTTTAATTATGGTCATATTCCAATTAAAGCTTTTAATATAGATTTTGGAAGTAATGTGCTTTTTCCTTTATGGTATATTAGTTTTGATGTTTATAAAGAAACAGCTATATTTACATTGTTATCGCAAACTATGCTTTTTATAGGATTGTTTTTTTCTATAAATATATGATTAAAAAATATTCTAATTGCTATACGAATAAGACAATATTTAATGTGTCTTTAAAAAAATAAAAATCATTGGAATCGTATGTTTTTTGATTGGAATTCTTCCTACATTATATATTGATATATCACGTTTAATATTATTTTTTCAAGGTGGGTATACAAATACCTTTAATTTAAATGTTCATGATTTTGTAGAAGTCATTGCTAACTTTTTTAATTTTTCAATTTTTGCTTTCATTATAGGTTTTTCCAATAACAAGAGAATTGCTAATACTATCTTTTTCTCAACTATCATATATAAAGTACTTATGATGTCTAGTGGTGGACGAGGTGAATCTATTGTATTTTTAGTTGGGTTATTTATTGTTTGGGAAAACATGGTTTATCAGTTAACGGGAAAACAAATTATTTATTTAATTTTATTAGGATATTTTGGACTGGTTTTATTAAATTTTATAGCAAACGCAAGAAACATATCAACATTTTCTCTAAATGAAATTATCAATGTTTTTGTATATTCGTTAACTAATAATCAAATTGCCATGGCTCTATCGGAATTTGGATCAACATTTTCAACAGCCTGTTTTACTGTCGCTTCAAACCCAGGGCCAACTTTTGGTTTGAATTATATTCTACCAATTATCTTGGTTTTACCTAACATAGGAGGATTCAATGCTAATGTCGTTAATCAAATGATATATACGAACCACATCAAAACTTTTAATCAACCTATCGGAGGTTCATATATAGGTGAATTATTTTATTCCTTCCATTGGGGTGGTTTTCTTTTTGCATTTATATTAGGTCTTTTGCTAGGTTTTATTTATTATGGAATGGTTGTATCTCGAAAAAATAAACAATATTTTCTTTATTTATTATTTGCGTATATAACCCCTCTTTTGTTTTTCTGGATTAGAGGATACTTTGGTGCAATATATCGTGAATATATATGGCATTGTGGTTTTGCGATATTACTAATCGTCTTTTTTAAGTTTTTATCTCAAAAATATAAAAAAGGAGAATTAAAATGGTTGAAGTAAGTATTATTGTTCCAATATATAATACAGAAAAATATTTAAAAAGTGTGTTGATTCATTGTTGAATCAAGATATAAATAATTATGAAATTTTACTAATTAATGATTCGTCACCAGATAATTCTCAAACAATTATAGATGAATATGTAAAAAAATATCCAAATATAGTCAAAGGTTATATTAAAGAGAATGGTGGATTAGGTGATACTAGAAATTATGCGATTCCATATGCTAAAGGGCAATATCTTATGTTTGTGGACAGTGATGATTATATAAAAGAATATAGTCTCAAAAAATTAATTTCTTTAATGAAGGAAAAAGATTTAGATATTTTAGTATTTGATTTTATCAAGGTATATGACGATAAGAAATTTATTCATGAAAAAAGTATGAATGATATTTCATTAACTGATTATATTCTATCAACACCTAATGCTTGTAATAAAATATTTAAAAGATTGTTGTTTTTAGATAATAACATTATGTTTCCGACAAGAATTTGGTATGAAGATCTAGCAATTATTCCAAGTCTAGCTCAATATACAAATAAAATTGGATATATAAATGAAGGTATTTATTTTTATCAATTTAGAAATAACTCTATTATGAATCAAAATAAATATAATCCAAAAATTTTGGATATGATAGATGCAATTGATAACTTAAGAAAGCATTTCAATAATTGCTTTTTAGAAGAACTAGAATATTTATCTTTACAGCATCTCTTCTATGGATCTGCTTTAAAGTTATTACCATTAAAAAGATATAAAGAATTAGACAAGTGTTTATGTAATCATAAAAAGTTCTATGATCATTGGAATCAAAATAAGTACTATTTAGCAAAGCCGAAGTTATATAAACTGTTTTGCTATCTTTTATCTAAAAGAAAGTTTACACTTGCCAGATGGTTATTATTTTTCAAAGATTATTTATTGAAAAGGAGTTAATCATGTTTTCAATAGTTATACCTATATACAATGTACAAGACTATTTAAAAGAGTGTTTAGAGTCCCTTCTATGTCAGGATAAATTAAATATAGAGGTATTATTAATAGATGACGGATCAACAGATTGTTCAAGTCAAATAGCTCAAAATTACGCACACAGATATCCTCATATTTTCAAATATTTTAGAAAAGAAAATGGTGGCTTGAGTGATGCTCGAAATTATGCTATACCATTTGCGAAAAATGAGTACTTATTTTTTATTGATAGTGATGATGCCATTACAAAAGATAGTCTTGCTGAATTAGAAAAAATCATAAATGAAAAACATCCTGATCTATTAATATTCGATTATTTTAATAAATGGGAAGATAAAAGTGAAATTGTCCATCTTTCAGATCAAAACAGTGGTTTCATTAGCAAAAAAGATTATTTATTAATGAATCCTGCAGCATGGAATAAAATTATTAGAGCTGAAATTGTAAAATCTCATCATATGTATTTCCCAAAAGGATTATGGTATGAAGATAGAGCCACAACAGGTAATTATATCAATTATTGTCAATCTATCTATTATTTACATACACCATTGTATTACTATAGACAAAGGCAAAATTCAATTATGAAACAAAATAATTATAATCCTAAAATGTTAGATATAATTACTGCAATGGAGAATTTTGATAAACAAGTTTCTGATACATATTTTAAAGACGAAAAAGAGTACTTATTTATAAGTAATCTGCTTTTTCAAAATTCTTTAAGGCTCATTCCTTTTATGCGAATAAAAGAGATGAAAAAATGTTATTTGATATTAAAGGAGCAGTATCCAAATTGGAAGAAAAATAAATATTTTAAACAACAATCTAAAGGGTACAAGATTCTTTGTTATCTCATAAGTATGAAATGTTATCGTTTATCTAAAATTTTGATAGATATGAAAATGAAAGGTTGAAACTAATGAACAAAATTGTAGCTATAATTGTAACATATAACCGTAAAGTTTTATTGAGTGAATCAATCACAGCTTTATTAAATCAAACTTTTAATCAGTTTGATATTTATATTATTGATAATGCGAGTACAGATGGAACTTTTGATTATATTCAAGATAAAATCAATCAATTTCAAAATATTTACTATATGAATACAGGTGAAAATTTAGGAGGTGCAGGTGGTTTCCATTATGGAATTAAAAAAGCAGTAGAACATAACTACGAAAAAATTTGGATTATGGATGATGATACAATTCCTACTCCTACTGCTTTGGAAGAGCTTATGAAAGCAGACAACATTTTAAAAGATTATGGTTTTTTATGTAGTGATGTCAAATGGATTGATGGAGATCCTTGTGCAATGAATGTTCCTAATATTTCAAATGATTGGATTTCAAATACACAATACCTTTCATATGGTTTATTAAATGTATCCCAATGTTCATTTGTTTCTTGCTTTTTCTCATCAAAAATAGTCAAACAAATTGGATTACCATTCAAGGAATTTTTTGTTTGGGGAGATGATGCTGAATATACAAAGAGAATCAGTGAAGCAAAAAAATCATATTTTGTTTCTAAAAGTATAGTTATCCATAAAATGAATAGCAATATTCCAACTGATATATCACAAGATTCTCCAGATAGACTTTTTAGATATAAGTTTTCATATAGAAATATGTATTATGTTAATAAAAAGCAAGGAAATAAATTATCAATGCTCTTATACTATTATGGCATTTTTTTAGATATTAAAAAAATACTCAAAAGTAAACAGAATGGAAAATGGAAAAAAATAAAAATTATTCTTAAGGGTATAAGAGATGGACGTAAGTTTAAACCCAAAATAGAATATATTGATCAATAAAGGAGTTGAAATTAATGAAGAAAAAAATAACTGTAAATTATATCTTTAATCTTTCCTATCAGATACTTGTTATTATTCTTCCATTAATAACAACTCCATATGTATCTCGTATTTTAGGCCCTGACGGAATCGGTACATATAGTTATATAACCTCTATTGTGACTTATTTTATTCTTTTTGGATGTATTGGATTAAATTTATACGGGCAACGTGAAATTGCTTATTATCAAAATGATAAAGAAAAAAGAAGTCGTGCTTTTTTTGAAATTCTATTGTTAAAAATGTGTACTATGACTATCAGTATTATAGTCTTTATAATGACGATTCAAATAATGGATAAATATAAAATCTTATTTTATATTCAGGTCATTGATTTGTTTGCAAATATGTTAGATATTACATATTTTTATCAAGGAATTGAGGACTTTAAAAAAATTGTCATTAGAAATGTATTTGTGAAAATATTAGGAATTATTTGTATTTTTTTGTTTGTAAAAGAGAAAAGTGATTTGCCTTTGTATGCATTCATATATTCACTTTCCTTATTACTAGGGAACTTATCAATGTGGGTCACAATACATAAATATATATGCAGTGTTCCGTTACATTCTCTGCAAATAAAAAAACACATAAAGCCTACGTTGATTTTATTTTTTCCACAAATCGCTATTTCAATCTATACAGTTTTAGATCGATTTATGATAGGTTTGATTACTAACAATACGACTCAAATAGGATATTATGAACAAGCACAGAAAATCGTTAAACTCGCTTTGACTCTTGTTACGTCATTAAGCACTGTTATGTTGCCAAGAATAGCAAATTTATATGTTCAAGAGGATCAAAAAAATTATTCATTATACAGAAAATTCATTAATTTATACATTTTTAATTGCTTTTCCTATAATGTTTGGATTAATTGGAATTTCGTTTAATTTGATTCCTTGGTTTTTAGGGCCAGAGTTTCTAGAGTCGGCAAACATACTCATTTTGACTTCACCAATAGTTGTATTCATTGGTATTAGCAATATAATTGGATTTCAATATCTTATTCCTACCCAACGTCAGGCGATTTATACTATTTCTACAATAGTTGGCTCATGCATCAATTTAGTACTTAATTGTATTTTTATACCAATCTTTTTATCTACTGGTGCAGCAATTGCTTCAGTTATTGCTGAATTAGGTGTAGTCATCGTTCAGTTATGTAGTATCCATAAAGAAATAAATATTATGAGAGTTATCAAACAATCTAAAAATTATATGTTCTCTTCATTTATCATGTTTATTTTAATATTTGCTTTGTCTTTTCAATTGGAGTCTTCTATAACAATGACGTTAATTCTTATATTAGTAGGTATTTGTATATATTTTGGCTTGTTATTTCTAATAAAAGATAAATTAATTTTTGAGACAATTCATAATTTTAAGGAGAAATTAAAATGAAACATGCAATATTGATCACAACACACAACAATGAAGAAATTACACAACAGCTCTTAAAAGCATATGATGATGAGAATATTGACTTCTATATCCACGTTGATAAAAAAGCTGTTCATTATAAGCATGATCTTATAATGAATGTGTGCCATAAATCTCATGTTTATTTTATAGATGCATTAAAGATATATTGGGGTACATATAGTCAAATTGAATCAGAATTGGTTTTGTTGCGTGAAGCCACAAAAAAAGAATATGATTATTATCATTTGATTTCCGGTTGCGATATTCCCTTATTTACCAAAAAAGATTTTTTAAACTTTTTTGAAGATAATAAGGGAATGGAATTTGTAGAGTTCTCACCAGAAGAAGTTGCGATAGAAAATAAAGTCATTGATCGCGTTAAATATTATTACATATTCATGAATTCTATTCGTAACACTCATACAATTTTAAGAAAACCTCAAACTTTTATGAGGGAGACTTTTTTAAAATTTCAAAAAGTTTTAAACGTTAATAGAATTGGTAATCAACAATTCAAATATGGTTCTAATTGGTTTGATATTACACATGACTTTGCTAAATATGTGATAGAATTGCAAAAATGGATTGAAAAATATTTTAAGCATTCTTGTTGTGGGGATGAATTGTTTTTACAAACTTTATTATATAATTCAAAGTTTTCAAAAAACAATTATTATGATTTGCCAAAAGAAGAAAGAAAAATTCAATTAGGAAGATATGTCGATTGGCAAAGAGGAAATCCTTATACTTTTCTAGAAGAAGATTATGAAGAAATCATAAATATACATTCTTCTTTTTTTATACGCAAATTTGATTATCGTAAAGATTCAAAAATAGTAGATAGATTGTTTCAAAATTTGGAAGGAGGTGTCATGAATGAAATATAATTATTTGATAGTTGGATCTGGATTATTTGGATCTATTTTTGCTTATGAAGCTAATAAAAAAGGAAAGAAATGTTTAGTGATAGATAAAAGAAATCATATAGGTGGAAATATCTATACTGAAGAAGTAGAAGGAATAAATGTACATAAGTATGGTGCACATATTTTTCATACTTCTAACAAAAAAGTATGGGAGTATATTCAACAATTTGCTCAGTTTAATAGATATACAAATTCACCTATTGCTAATTACAAAGGCGAAATCTACAACATGCCCTTTAATATGAATACTTTTAATAAATTATGGGGTGTTGTTACACCTGAAGAAGCCAAAGCAAAAATTAATGAACAGATTAAAGAATCAGGAATTACTGAACCTCATAATCTTGAAGAGCAAGCCATTTCTTTAGTTGGAAAAGACATCTATGAAAAACTTGTTAAAGGATATACGCAAAAACAATGGGGTCGACCATGTCATGAACTCCCAGCATTCATTATTAAACGATTGCCAGTAAGATTTACATATGACAACAACTATTTTAATGATTTATATCAAGGAATACCAATAGGTGGATATACACAAATCATTGAAAAAATGCTTAGTGGTATTGAAGTGAGATTAAATTGTGATTTCTTTGAACATCGAAAGGAATTGGAAAATATTGCAGATAAAATTATTTTTACAGGAATGATTGACCAGTATTATGATTACTGCTATGGAGAACTAGAATACCGTAGTTTGAAATTCGAGGAAGAAATCTTAGATACAGAAAATTATCAGGGAAATGCTGTTGTTAATTACAATGAGTATGAAGTGCCATATACAAGAATTATTGAACATAAGCATTTTGAATATGGAACACAGCCAAAGACAGTTATTACAAGAGAGTATCCAGCCACATGGCAAAAGGGAGACGAACCATACTATCCAATGAATGATGAAAAGAATAATGCATTATATAGCAAATATAAAGCATTAGCAGATAAAGAAGATAAAGTCATTTTTGGTGGAAGATTAGGTATGTATAAATACTTTGATATGCATCATGTTATTGAAGAAGCATTGAAATGTGTGCAGAATAATTTGGACTAGGAGGAAGATATGATTACATTAAAACAAAATCTTCTATTTAAATTATGTGTTTTATATTTAGCTTTGCCTATATCAATTTTTTTCTATTATGGTGCAAATGGTATTTTGCTCTTTTTGGTATATTATCAATAACATATATATACATAAGATACATACATAAAGAAACATTTCAAACTGAAATAAAAATACCTTATAAATATTTTTTTATCATTGTTGGAATTATTCTTCTATGGTGTATCCTTGGAGGACAAGGAAATTTATATTATCAATCGGGAGATTGGTGGGCACGCAATGATATTTATAAAAACATGGTAATGAAAGATATTCCTTTTACTTTTGGAAATGATAGTTTTCTATGTTATTATTTTGGTCATTGGATTGTACCTATGGTTTTATCAAAAATAATGCTATTTATTGGTGTCTCTTCAAGTATTGTATGGAAAATTGGAAATATTTTTTTATTAGCCTGGACATCAATAGGAATCATTTTATCTTTTCTATTTATGATAGCTATATTAAAGCTTAATAAAATTTGGAAGATAATGATAGCTCTATTTATTTTTATTTTTTTAGTGGCTTAGATGTTGTTGGACTATTAATTAGAAATGGCAACTTTTCTGAACATATTGAAATGTGGAACGTATATTTTCAATTTAGCTCACAAACGACACAACTTTTTTGGGTGTTTAATCAAGCTATACCAGCATGGATTGGAATTTTATTGTTAATATCTTTAGATAGTATCAGAAATGATATTTTTTTGGCGTTTTATTATTGTTATTTAGCCCACTTCCATTAATAGGATGTTTTTTAATTTGTATTTTTAAAGTTGTTTTTAATTATTTCAAAAAAGTAAATATTAAAAATTTTTTTCAGGATTTTTTTTCGCAGCAAAATATTTTATCATTAGTATTTCTTTTTCCTACGTTAGTTACTTTTGTATTTAGTAATGGTAAATCAGGTGGTAACAATGGACTATTGTTTAATATGAATATTGGAGATATTAATTTTTATAATCTATTTATGTTAGCGATATTTATTTTTGTCGAATATGGAATATATGTAGGTTTTATTTTTAAAACATATAAACACAACTATATTTTATGGGCTATTTTAATATGTTTACCTTTTATTGCTGCATTTAGATTTGGTACAACAAATGATTTTGAAATGCGAGCTTCAATACCTTTTCTATTTTGTTTAATGATGTTTGTTATCAAACAAATGACAGAAGACATTATTATAAAAAAAGAAAAATAATATTTTCTGTAAAAGGTATTTTATTATCTTTTTGTTTAGTTATGGGTTCTGTGACACCTCTAATTGAATTTTATCGAGGATATCATGAAGTAAGAACTCAACATAAAATTAATTTGGTTGCAGAAAATATTTCAATAGAAGATCATGGAGACAATTTTATTGCAACTTCATATTATAATTCATTATTTGGTAAATATTTTGGGAAATAAGGGAGAAGTAAAAGATGAAAGTAGTAATTTTAGCAGGTGGTTTTGGAACAAGAATAAGTGAACAATCACATTTAAAGCCTAAACCAATGATTGAAATAGGAGATCAACCTATATTATGGCATATAATGAAATTGTATAGTTATTATGGATTTAATGATTTTATAATTTGTGCTGGGTATAAACAACATATTATAAAAGAATATTTTTATAATTATGCTCTTCATAGATCTGATATTACATTTAATCTAAGGGAAAATAATCAGATGCAGGTACATAATAATGTATCTGAACCTTGGAGTGTGACTATTGTAGACACAGGTTTAAATACTATGACGGGAGGAAGAATCAAAAGAGTAAAGGATTATATTGGTGATGAAACTTTTCTACTAACATATGGTGATGGTGTTTCAGATATTAATATTAACGAATTAGTCAAATATCATAAACAACAGGGGCATATTGCTACACTAACTGCTGTTCAACCAGGAGGACGTTTTGGTGTATTAGATATTGCTTCCAATAATCAAATTAATTTTTTCAGAGAAAAAATAAAGAAGATGGCGGATGGATAAATGGTGGATTTATGGTATTGGAACCAGAAATTTTTAAATATATCAAAGATGATACTACTGTATTTGAAAAATATCCTTTAGAAACAGTTGCAAAAATGGGAGAACTTGATGCTTATATGCATAGAGGTTTCTGGCAATGTATGGATACATTACGAGATAAAAATTATTTAGAAGATCTATTAGAGAAAAATCAAGCATTATGGAAAGTGTGGGATAAAGAATGAAAAACTTTTATAAAGGAAAGACTGTTTTAGTAACAGGTCATACAGGTTTTAAAGGAACTTGGTTGTGTCAAATGTTATTAGAGATGGGAGCAAATGTAATAGGTTATGCATTAGAACCAGCTACAGAACCAGCTCTTTTTAATTTGGTAAAATTAGAAAATAAAATAACTTCATATATTGCAGATATTAGAGATATAAAACAACTAAAAGATGTTTTTAATGAAGAAAAACCAGAAATTGTTTTTCATTTAGCAGCACAACCTATTGTATTAGAATCATATAAAAATCCTGTTTACACATATGAAACAAATGTTATGGGAACAGTCAATTTACTTGAATGTTGTAGATTATCTTCAAGTGTAAAATCCATTGTTAATATTACAACTGATAAAGTTTATCTAAACAATGAATGGATTTACGGATATAGAGAAAATGATGAGCTTAATGGATATGACCCATATTCAAACAGTAAATCATGTAGTGAATTAGTAACTTCATCATATATCAAATCATTTCTTAATGAATTAAAAGTACCTGTATCTACTTGTCGAGCAGGAAATGTGATTGGTGGTGGTGATTTTTCTCCTAACCGTATTGTACCAGATTGTATTCGAGCAATGGAAAAAGATAAAAAAATATTAGTTAGAAATCCTAATTCAATTCGTCCTTATCAACATGTTTTAGAACCGTTATATGCCTATATGATGATTGCTATGAAACAATATCAAGATTATCAGTATGCTGGTAATTATAATATTGGTCCAGATGATGATGATTGTATAAATACAGGTATGCTTGCTACTTTATTTTGCAAATATTGGGGAGATGGTGCAAATTGGACTACAAAACAAATTAACGGTCCTCATGAAGCAAATTTTTTAAAATTAGATTGTACCAAATTAAAATTAACTTTTAATTGGAAACCTAAAACGAACGTAAAAAATGCAATTGAAATGACTGTTGAATGGTCTAAAGCATATATTGCTAATAATGACTACAATGCAATTATGAGAAATCAAATTAATAAATTTTTGGAGGAACAATGATATGGATATAAATAATTATATTGTTGATGTAAATATTCCTTTATCAGAAGCTGTTGCACAAATGACTAAAAATGTGATTAAGGGTTTAGTGGTTTTGGAAAATGGCAAAGTATATGGTGTTTTTACACGCAGAGATTTAGTAAATTGCTCTCATGTTTTTGGTATAAAAGATGTAAGTTTGAAACCCTTTGTAAATACTACATACGATTACTCAATAAATACTATTAATGATAAATCTTTAACGTCTTGTCATTCTATAATACCTGTAATTAATGAAAACAAACAATTATTAGATATTTTTTTCCTCCTAAAAAATTATCATTGGAAAATCAAATAAAATGTCCTGTAGTAGTCATGGCTGGTGGTTTAGGAACAAGATTATACCCATATACAAAAGTATTACCTAAACCTTTGGTTCCAATTATTGATGGTAAACCAATGGTTGAAATGATTATGGATTCTTTTTATAATTTTGGTAGTAATGATTTTTATTTGATTGTTAATCACAAAAAAGAAATGATAAAAAGTTATTTCCAAGATAATAAGCATGATTATAATGTTTATTATGGGGAAGAAATTAAACAATTGGGAACTGGTGGAGGATTATTTTATGTAAAAGATAAAATAAAAGAAACTTTTTTCTAACTAATTGTGATATATTGACTTTAGAAAATTATGATGAAATATATGAATATCATAAAACTGCAGATAATATTATTACAATGATTGTGTCTTTAAAATCAATACATGTACCATATGGAGTTATTTTAACAGATGAGAACCAAAATATTATAGGTTCTAAGGAAAAACCTACATACATGATTCTTGTAAACACAGGAGTATATATTGTGGAACCAAAGATTTTCGATTTTATTGACGAAGAAGAAGTCATTGATTTTCCAAATATAATAGAGCGAGTAAAAGAAGCTAATCTAAAAGTTGGTGTATATCCTATTACTGAAGATAAATGGTTAGACATGGGGCAAATAGAAGAATTGAATGAATCTAAAGAGAGATTAAGAAATTTGAAAGAACAATAAATGTTATACTTGATCAAATCTACATTAATTTTTACTAATCAAGTCATTTTTTAATAAATATAAAAAAGAAGGTGGATTTACTATGATAATGACCCTTACAGAGGAAGAATTGTTAGATTATGTTTTTAATCAAATAAATATTTTTTCCCAGATTGTAATTCTTATAACAAAAAAGTTTTTTTACCGTCTATGATAGAATCGTTAAAACGATTAGAAAAATGTTTCCAATATGTTACTATCTCTGGATATCATTTAAATGGAGAAGTATTTTTTTCACATCTACATTCTGATCAATATACACAATTTTTATATTTCTTTGCAAATACAGCTTGGAAAAATGGTTTAGATGAAACATTTAGCCAAAAACTAATGAATTTAATTAGATATATTTCTGGAATGTTTGTATCATACAAATGTAAATTACCAGATATTTTTATATTTTATCATGCTGTAGGTAGTGTAATAGGTAATGCTGACTATTCTGATTTTTTAGTGGTTTTTCAGAATGTCACCATTAATACTGGGAACAGTGTAAACGGAGAATTAGTACCAAAAATAGGAAAAGGATGCTTTTTGGCAGCAGGAGCAAAAATTATAGGAAATAAAACGATAGGTGATAGAGTATCTATTGGTGTTAATGCATTAATTTATAACGAAAGTGTTCTTTCTGACACTATTGTTATTTGTTTAGACGGTAAAAGTGTTATAAAAAAAGATATAAAGAAAAATGTATGGCACAAAATTACTTTTCTGTGGAAATATAGGAGGAAATATCAAATGAAAAAAACCATAGGATTTTGCATTCCTTGTTATAATGAGGAAAAAAATATATTAAAATTGTATAATGCAATAAAAGAAAACACATATAAATTTAATGATTATGAATTTATATATTTATTTATTGATAACTACTCTACTGATAAAACAAGAGATATTCTTAAAGATTTAGCTAAGGATGATAAAAATGTAAAAATTATTTTTAATACTAAAAACTTTGGACCAGCAAGGTCAGGAGCATTCGGGTTTTACAATACCCCTGGAGATGCTGTGATTACTATGGCATGTGATTTACAAGATCCTCCTGAATTAATTAGTTCTTTTATAAAAAAATGGGAAGAAGGAAATAAACTAATATTAGGTCGAAAAGTTTCAAGCGAGGAAAAAAGACTGATGTTTTTTTCAGAAAACTTTATTATAAAATAATTTCTTTATTTATTAAAGATGATGGATTAAACCAAATAACCGGTTATGGATTATATGATAGAGAAATAATAGAAAAAATGAAAAAGATTCCTCAGCCATCACCAAATTTCAGATTTTTATTGTCTGAATTAGGATTTCAAAGAACTTTCATAGAATACAATCAACCTAAACGATTAGAAGGTAAATCTAGTTATAATTTTTTTCTTATTTAAATCTAGCAATTAACTCATTGGTAAATAATACAAACAAACCTATACAAATTGTATTGTACACTGGTTTACTTTTGATGTTTTGTTCTGTTATTTTATTTATGTATATCTTAATATGCTTATTATTTTTTAATATTTTTAATTCCTTACATCTTTTATTATCAATACTGCTTATTTTAATAAGTTTTTTAATTGCTTGCGTTGGATTAATCGGGGAATATATATATTCAATTTTGGAATATCAAAAGGGATATCCCTTAGTTGAAGTTAAGGAAAAATTTAATATTGATTAGGGGAACATTTTATGATTACTAATTGGTTAAAAACAATACAAATGAATAAAAAGATCTTTATTTACTTAATTTTACTATTTTGCTTATTATTTATTATACGTTTAATTAATATTGATGCAGATTTACCATCTTGGGGAGTTATTAATTACCAGCCTGTTGATGAAGGAATATATGGAAATATGGCTTTAAATATGGTTAATTTTGGAAATATAAATCCAAATAATTATTATGGTTTTAATGCATATTTGATGCAAGGGCATGTTATTACAAATATTATTGGCAATATTGTAACATATGTATGCTTGATATTATTTGGAGATAACTATTTTGGTTTTAGATTGTCGTCTTACATATTTATGCTTTTATCATGTGTGCTAATGCTTTTTTCTTGGTATAAAATTAAAAAATCTAAAAATATTTTAATAATGATGATGGTTCTATTATGCTCATTTCAATTATATATTTCTTCAAGAGTTATTGAACCAAGCGTTGTAAGATTATTTTTCATATCGATTATATTATTTTTAATATCTATGAAGAATTTAGATAAAAGAATACTAGGTTTTTTGATTGGTTTATTTATTACAATTTCTTGTTTTATGGTTTATATAACAAATATTTTTTTATATTTGACGGTTTTCCTTTTTTTAATATATCAATTAAAAAATAAAAATTATCAAGATGTAAAAACACTATTTATATTTGGATGTATAGGTATAATTATAGGATTGATCATTTCTCAAATTTATTATGAAACTGTATGGAATACAGATTTGATAACAAATACATTTGAACAAATTAGTTCTTTTCAATATGATCAAACATATGCTGTGAATCACATTAATATACAAGTTTATATTACAAGATTATTTAAATTTTTAACCTCAAATTTATTTTTATATACATTACCCTTGTTATCTTTTGTTCTCTTAAATTTTAAAACTATTATCAAAGGAACCAAAAATAAAGATATACTGATTTTCTGTTGTTTGGGAATCTTTTCATTTTTAATGCAAACTTTGTTTAGTGAGGATTATGTTGTTAGAAAATCAATAATAATTTCACCTTTTTATTTTACATTAATCTATTATTGTTTAATAAATAGAAATCGTAATTTAGAATTATCATATATTGCTAATTTAGTCTCTATTATCTTGGCAATATTTATACCTTTTTTAGACTACATCTAATTAACGATTTAACTAACTTAGATTTTAATCAAAATGATAAAATATTAATTTTCTTATTAATGATTAGTGCAATAGCTTTACCATTATTGTTTTATAAAAATAAAAAACAATTAATAGTTGCAGCATTCTTATTTTTCACTATAGTGAATGTTACATATATATATAGATATTGCTTTAAAAACGTTACTTTTTATGAAAAAGATTGTATGATTGCTTTATCAAAATATAATAATGAAATAATTTTAGGTGAATACATTAATGGATTTACATTATATAATGATGTTAAGCCATTGTTAAATACGCAAGATAAATATAATGATTATTTGCAAACGAAAGAAAATATTTTGTATTTTGATTATTATGATATAGATGATGTAATAAAAGAACGTTTTCAAATTGATCATATTGAAAAAATATTCGAAGCAAGAAGAAATTTTCTAGCTCTAGGTTCAAAAAGAAATATGGGAATTTATAGATTGGAGTATAATGATGAAAATTAAAATACTATTTACAGGAGGAACAGGATTAGTAGGAAAAAATGTTGTTCCTATACTAGAAAAAAATATGATATTTATGCACCAAAGCGAAATGAACTAAATCTAATGAATAATAAAGATATTGAGAATTTTATACAAGGAAACAAAATAGATATTATTATTCATTCTGCCAATCCTAATCCAACAAAAAATAAACAAGATGTACAAGATAAAATGTTTGAAGATAGTATGAGAATATTTATGAACATATTTTCTTGTAGAAAATATGTTCATAAAATTCTCTATTTAGGGTCTGGAGCCGAATTGGATAAATCAAAGAATATGTTCCAAATTCATGAAGAAGAATTTGGAAGAAGTATACCACATGATGTTTATGGATTTAGTAAATATATAATGAATTATATAATCCAATGTACCAATAATGTTTATAATTTAAGATTATTTGCTTGTTATGGTCCTACTGATCATGAATCAAAATTTATTTCTCATTGCATAAGATGTGTTTTAAGAAATCAAGATATAACGATTAGACAAAATTGTTATTTTGATTATATTCATACAGATGATTTAGCAAATATTATTTCATTTTTTATTGAACATGATCCGAAATATCATGATTATAATATAGCTAGTGGAAGTCGATATTCATTAATTGAAATTGCTCAAAACGTATTGAAAGTAATGAAAAGTGATAGAAAAATAGTGGTTTTATCTGAAGGATTAAATAAGGAATATACACCATGTATTAACCGTTTATTAGATGAAATGGGTAATTACGAATTCAAAAGTTTAGAAGATGGTATTAGAACCATTATACCTTATGAGGAGGAAATATTAAAACATGAAAAAAGAGTTGCTGATATTATTATGGATATATTAGTTGAAGAAGGTATTACAGATAGTTTTGCCGTTGTTGGTGGAGGTTCAATGCATTTGGATAATGCTTTAGGCAAAAAAGAAGAGATTCATAAAATATTTAACCATCATGAACAAGCGTGTGCTATGGCTGCAGAAGCATATGCAAAAATAGAAGGCAAAATTCCATTAGTATTAGTAACAAGTGGGCCAGGTGCTACTAATACTTTGACTGGTGTGATGGGTGCATGGGTTGACAGTTTACCAATGTTAGTTCTCTCAGGTCAAGTACGTTATGATTTGACCGTAGCAAAAACTGGTTTGAATTTAAGATTCAGAGGAGGCCAAGAATTTAATATTGTTGATACTGTGAAAACAATGACAAAATATTCTAAGATGATTATTGATCCACTATCAATTAAACAAGAATTGTTAAAGGCCATCAAATTAGCTACAACAGGTCGAAGAGGACCAGTTTGGTTAGATATACCTTTGGATGTTCAAATGGCTGAAGTAGAAATTGATGATTTATATCCAGAAGAGATTAAAAGTGTTAACAATGAGTATCAAAATGATATAGTAGATATATTAGAAAATTTGAAAGAAGCCAAAAGACCAATTTTATTAGTTGGAAATGGAGTGGGAAATTCCGGAGCTATTCCTTCTTTTAGAGCAATATCTAAAATCTTAGGTATTCCTTATTTAGCAGCAGCACAAGCATCAGATGTAGGATATAGAGAAGATGATAATTATTATGGAATTGCTGGTATAATAGGTTGGAGAGCATCTAACTTTATTTTACAGAATGCTGATTTTATCTTATCTATAGGATCAAGTTTGGGATTTAAAACTACTGGTTATGCACAAGAATATTTTGCTCCTAACGCTAAAATATATATGATTGATGCAGATGAAAATGAACCATTAAAACCCGGATTGAAAATAGATAAATTTATTCATGCAGACGTTAATGATTTCTTTAATGTGTGGAAAGATATATGTTATAAGATAGATGTTGATTCTGATTGGAAAGAGTATTGTAATAAGGTAAGAAATAAATTTGATATTTTTGAAGCTACATATAATTTGGATGATAACGATAGAGTATGTTCATATTATTTTTGGAAAAAATATGATGAAATTGCACCTAATGACAATATTTCTATTTTGGGAAACAATACAGGTATTAGTGCTAAAGTACAAATAGGTGTATTAAAAGAAAGACAAAGAACAATGACGAATGATAATTGTGGATCAATGGGGTATGATTTACCTGCTGCAATAGGTGCAGCCGTTGCTTCTAAACAACCAATTATTTGTGTGACTGGTGATGGAAGTATTATGATGAATATTCAAGAATTACAGACTATAAAACATTATAATCTTCCAATTAAGATAGTTATTTTTGCTAATGATGGATATAATGCTTTTAGGCAAACATGTAAAAACTTTTTTAATAATTTCTATGTTGGTTGCGATTTCAATACTGGAGTTGGTTTTCCTTCATTTAAAAAAGTCGCTGATACGTTTGGTTTTAAATTTCATCATTGTTACAATAATAAAGAAGTAGAGAAAAGCCTTGAATGGTTATTTGCAATTGATGGTCAAGCCATATTAGAAATAGATCAAAGATTAGATGATCCATTAACACCTAAGTTGATGTCTAGAATTAATGATAAAGGTGAATTTGAAACACCTCAGTTACACGATATGTATCCATTTATTTCAGAAGAAGAATTAAAAGAGTTAATGTATGATATACAATAAATTTGTTCATTTCATTGATGGAACTGAAGAAAAAGAAAACAGAATAGCTATATATGGAATACATTGGCTGGTATGTTCAATGCTTTTCAATCAGTTGTATTACTGATGATTATTATGAGAACATGTACAGTGAGAGAAGCAGGTATTTTTTCTTTTTCCTTTTCAAATGCCAGTCTGTTATTATTAATTGCGAATTTTGGAGTAAGAAGTTATCAAGTCACTGATCGAGAACATATTTATTCTTTTAATCAATACTTTTCTTTACGAATCATAACATATTCTTTAATGATTATAAGTGCTTTTATCTTTGTTTTCTTTTCTTATGGTTTATCATTTGAATTGGATAGAGTAAGCATCATTATTTTGATGTGTTTGATAAAAGGAATAGATAGCATAGAAGATGTTTTTTATGGTTATTATCAAAATTTAGAGAGATTGGATATCGGTGCAAAATGTCAATGTCTCAGGTATATTATAACTATATTTTTTTATAGTTGTTTTTTAATCATATTTAAAAATCTTTTAATAGCAACTATACTTACATTAATTATCTCAATTATTACTATGGCTTTTTTATTAAAATCTCTTATTCCTTGGTGACCAAGAAAAAAATAGCTCTTAATTTTCATAATCAGAGAAGTCTTATTCAATCATGTTTTCCAATTTTTATAAGTCTTTTTTTATTATTTTATTTGAATAATGCACCTAAGTATGCAATTGATGCATTATTATCACAAGAACAACAGGCATATTATAGTTTTATTGCTATGCCTGTTTTTGTCATAAGCTTATTAAGTAATTTTATATATCAACCAGTTTTAACTAAAATTGCAGATTTTATAAATCAAAAAAACTATACAATGTTTATCAAAGAAATCATTAAACAAATTGAATATGTTTTATTACTTACAATTATTGTTCTAATTGGTGGTTTTTTATTAGGTATACCTATCCTTTCAGTTTTATATAAAAGTGATTTAACAGCATATAAAATGGACTTAATGATTTTATTATTGGGTGGTGGCATGTATGCATTATCTAACTTTCTCATTATTGTTTTAACAACTATTCGTAAACAAAATACCTTGATTGGAATTTATATTCTTGTTTCAATTCTAGTCTATTTTTTATCAAATAAGTTAGTATCACTATTCAATATTACAGGGGCAGCACTAACATATACAATATCAATGACAACTGTAACTATATGTTGTTTATTATTATTTATTTTTAGTTATAACGAAATGAGGAAATCTAATGATATACGATCAAATAATTAACATAGATAAGTATGAAAAAATATTAGGTAGAAAAATGATACAAACTATCAAGGATGTTTACAATGGTAAACTTCATCATGATGATTTAAACATTTCAATATTTGAATATAACATTGAAGATACAATCAATAATCCTATTTTCGAATGTCATTATCGTCACATTGATTGCCAGATAATGATGGATGGTAGCGAATATATGTATTATACAAATTCTTCATTCATAAAAGCAATATCTGAAATTAATTATAAAGATGATTATCAGTTATTCGAATCAAAAAATATAGTAAATTACTATTTCAAAAAGGTGAATTTATAATCTTTTTTCCAAGAGAGATTCATTCACCAAAACATTATTTTAATTTTGAAAATGTTAAAAGAGTCGTTATAAAGGAGGAAATATAAATGACTAAAGTATTAGTAACTGGAGCTGATGGTTTCATTGGTTCTCATTTGACAGAAAGACTTTTAGAAAGAGGGTATGATGTACGAGCTTTCGTATATTATAATTCTTTCAACAATTGGGGATGGTTAGATACATTACCAAAAGAAAAAATAGATAAAATAGAAATATTTGCAGGTGATATTCGTGATCCTAATGGTGTTAAAGAAGCTATGAAAGGAATAGATATTGTCTTTCATTTAGCAGCTTTAATTGCTATTCCTTTTAGCTACCACTCTCCTGATTCATATGTTGATACGAATATCAAGGGAACACTAAATGTATTACAAGCAGCACGTGATTTAGGTACTAAAAGAATTTTAGTGACTTCAACATCAGAAGTTTATGGGACAGCACAGTATGTACCTATTGATGAGAAACATCCATATCAAGGACAATCACCATATAGTGCAACCAAAATAGGTGCCGATCGTATTGCAGAATCATTTTATAGATCGTTTAATTTACCAGTAACAATTGTTAGACCATTTAATACATATGGACCTAGACAGTCAGCTCGAGCAGTTATACCTACTATCATTACACAATTACTTGCAGGTAAAACTGAAATTAAATTAGGCTCTTTGACTCCAACAAGAGATTTTAATTTTGTAAAAGATACTGCTGATGGATTTATTGCAATTGCAGAATCTGATAAGACAATTGGTGAAGAAATAAACATTGCTACACAACATGAAATATCTATTGGTGAATTAGCACAAGAATTGATTAATCAAATTAACCCAAAAGCAAAGATTGTTTGCGAAGAAGAAAGGCTAAGACCTGAAAAGTCAGAAGTCAATCGTTTACTAGGTGCAAATCAAAAAATTAAACAATTAACAGATTGGGAACCGCAATACACATTTGAAGAAGGGCTTACAGAAACTATTAAATTCTTTAAAGACAATTTAGAAAAATATAAAGTTGATATTTATAATTTATAGGAGAAGTGTATATGGATATTTGTGTGATTGGATTAGGAAGTATGGGGAAAAGAAGAATTCGCTTACTTAAAAATATTGATAAAGTTAATAATATTTATGGTGTGGATTCGCAAAAAGAAAGAAGACAACATACACATGATGAATTAAATATTAATTGCTATAATTCATTATTCGAAGTTTTACAAAAAAAACATGTTGATGGTGTTGTTATTTCAACACCTCCATTAACTCACTCCAAAATCATTAAAGAGGCATTAGAAAATAATCTTCATGTTTTCACTGAAATCAATTTGATTAATGATAATTATGAGAACATAATAAATCTTTCACAAAAAAAGAATAAAATTTTATTTTTATCTTCAACATTTTTATATAGAAATGAAATTAAATATATTAAAGAAGTTATTTCACATGAAATTGTAAATTACAAATATCATGTTGGTCAATACTTACCTGATTGGCATCCTTGGGAAAGTTATAAAGATTTTTTTGTGGGAGATAAAAGAACAAATGGGTGTAGAGAATTATTTGCTATTGAACTTCCATGGATTGTAAATGTATTTGGTGAAATTAAAGATTTTTACTTTTTTAAAAGGAAATCTACAAATTTAGAAATCGATTATGATGATACATATGTAGGAATAATAAAACATGAGAATGGAACAATTGGAACCATAAATGTTGATATTGTTTCTAGAATTGCCAAAAGAGAACTCTGTGTTTATGGAGAAAATATTCATTTAGCGTGGAATGGGACACCAGATTCTTTATACCAATTAGATTTTAAAAGTATGGAAATGGTCAATATATTAACATATAACAATATCAATCAAGACAAAAGATATGCTAAAAATATCATAGAAAATGCATATCAAGAAGAGTTAGAAAACTATATTAATTGTATTTTAAATATGGAAATTCCAAAATACACTTTTTCAAAGGATAAAGATATTATAGATATTATTAATAAAATTGAAAAAGATGATTGAAGGTGAATATGATGGATTTGAAAGTATGTTTTATTGGATTAGGCTCTATAGGAACGAGACATTTAAACAATCTCAAATTAATATGTAAAGAAAAAAATACTCATTGTTGGTTGATGTTTTAAGCTCAAATAAGAATAGAATATATCATGAAATTAACCATGTATACTATGACTATCAAGAATTACCTTCTAACTATGATATAATTTTTATTTGTAATCCCACATCAATGCATTTTGAAACAATAAAAAATACTATTGGTAAGGCAAAAATGTATTTTGTTGAAAAACCAATTTTTGATAAAGGTTTTTCTCAAAAATCGTTAGAATTTATTAAAAATACTAATCAATATTATATAGCATGTCCTTTACGTTATACAAAGGTTATTCAATATATTAAAACCAATATTTCTCCAATTGAAATATTATCTTTAAGATCAATAAGCTCTAGCTATTTACCAGATTGGCGTCCTACAGTAGACTACCGTAAAGTTTATAGTGCTCATAAAGATTTAGGGGAGGAGTTATTATTGATTTGATTCATGAACTTGATTATATAACATATATTATGGGATTTCCAAAAGAACTAAAGGGATATTATAATCGTTTATCTAATTTAGAAATAGATAGTGAAGATATAGCAGTTTATATTGCTAAATATGAACATTCTTTAGTAGAACTACATTTAGATTATTTTGGTAGATATCCTAGAAGACAAGTTGAAATTATCACAAATGATAATATCATTATTGGAGATATTATAAATCAAAATATCAAATTTTTAAAAGACAATAAAACTATAGAATTTCAAGAAGAAACAAATGATAAATACATTTTAGAAATGAGAACTTTTTTAAAAATGTATGAACAAAAAATAGTCAATACAAATAGTATTTTAGAAGCAAATGAAGTATTAACTTTAGCTCAATCTATTGAAAAGGAGGAATAATTATGAATCATTTTATACCCTTATCAGTTCCAAATATTAAAGGAAATGAAAAAAATATGTAAATGAAGCACTAGATACTGAATGGGTATCTTCAGGTGGTCCTCATATTAAAACATTTGAAGATAATTTTGCAAACTATCTAGATGTTGATTATGCTTGTGCCTGTCAATCAGGAACAGCAGGTCTTCATTTATGTTTAGTAGCTTTAGGCATTGAAAAAGATGATATAGTACTGGTACCATCATTAACATTTATTGCAACTATTAATTCAATTATGTATCAAAAAGCGACTCCAGTTTTTTTGATTGTGATAAAGAACTAGGAATTAACACTACAGAAATTACAAAATATTTAGAAAATGAATGTACTATTAAAAATAATCAGGTTATAGAAACAAAAAGTGGGAAAAGAATTAAAGCTATTATGCCTGTCCATGTTTTTGGTAATATTTGCTATATGGAAGAGATTATGAAAATAGCAAAAAAATATAATCTTTATGTCATTGAAGATTCTACTGAGGCATTAGGTTCATATTATACTAACGGACCTTTTTGTGGAAAATATGCAGGAACTATAGGAGATGTAGGTGTATTCTCTTTTAATGGTAATAAAATTATTACTACTGGTGGTGGTGGTATGGTTGTTTCTAATAATAAGAAATTGATAGATAAAATCAGATACCTTTCAACACAAGCTAAAGATGATACGGTTTATTTTATCCATAATGAAATTGGGTTCAATTATCGTTTGACAAACGTACAAGCTGCTCTTGGTTTAGGACAATTAGAGCAATTAGAACAATTTATCCAAATAAAGAAAGAAAATTATTTATTATATAAGGATTTATTAAAAGAAAGTAATCTAGGATATATATTAGATTTCAATTCTTCTATAAGACCTAATTATTGGTTTTATACATTTATGCTAAAAAAACCAAATGCTATTCTTAGAGATCAGTTAATACAATATTTTAAAGATAATGATGTTCAAACAAGACCGATTTGGAAATTAAATCATACTCAAAAACCATTTCTAAATTATAAGATGTGTGGTGGTAAAGAAGCTCAATTTTTTTATGATAGTGCCATTAATATTCCTTGTAGTAGTAATTTAACACAGGAAGATGTAAGAAGAGTAGCTCAATTAATTATGGATTTCGAAAAAAATTATGAAAAAACTGGTATTAGTAGGCGGTGGTGGTCACTGCAAAAGCGTAATAGACGCTTTGGATAAAAAGAAATTCGATGACATTGTTATTCTTGATCCAGCTTTTCCACATCTGAAAGAGGTTTTGGGGATACCTGTTGTAGGTAATGATGATTATTTAGAAGCATTATATTCTCAAGGATATCATTATGCATTTATAACTGTTGGAAGTATAAAAAATACAACAATAAGAGAACAATTATATAAAAAATTAACGATGTATAGATATCAACTTATTAATGTAATTGATCGAAGCTCAATACTTGCAAATGATATACAAATTGGTGAAGGTGTTTTTATAGGAAAAAAGTTGTAATTAATGCTGATGTATCTTTAGGCAATATGTGCATAATAAACACCGGTGCCATCATTGAACACGAATGTACTATTGGACACTTTTCGCATGTTTCAGTTGGAAGTGTACTGTGTGGGAACGTAGAAATAGGAGATAGTGTTTTTATAGGGGCAAATAGCACAATCAGGAATGGACTCAAAATAAAAGATTATGCAATCGTAGGTATGGGAAGTTGTGTTATTAAAAATATAGGTCAAAATGAGTATGTTGCTGGAAATCCTGCAACTTTTTTAAGGAGAAGATAAATAATGGATAAAACATATATTATTGCAGAAGCTGGTGTAAATCATAATGGTGATATTAATTTAGCTCGACAACTTATTGATGCTGCTGCTGAAGCTAGAGTGAATTGCATAAAATTTCAAACTTTTAAAACCTCTCAATTAGTATCGAAATATGCTCAAAAAGCTGAATATCAAAAAAAGACTGATATAAAAAATGAGACTCAATTTGATATGTTGAAAAAATTGGAGTTATCGTTTGATGATTTCTATGAATTGAAAAATTATTCTGAAATGAAAGGATTAGATTTTTGTTCAACTTCTTTTGATATTGAAAGTACTGAATTTTTAGCTAAGCTCCATATGCCATTTTGGAAAATTCCTTCTGGAGAAGTAACAAATCTTCCATATATTATTAAAATTGCCAAATATAATGAACCCATGATTATGTCAACAGGTATGTGTACAATGGAAGAAATTGAATTTATTGTTAAAATAATTAGAAAATACAACAATCAAGAGTTAACTCTTCTTCATTGTAATACAGAGTATCCTACTCCCTTTGAAGATGTTAATTTAAAAGCTATGAATACAATGAAAGATAAATTTAATGTTCGAGTAGGATATTCTGACCATACAAAAGGAATTGAAGTGCCAATAGCTGCAGTCGCTTTAGGTGCAAAGGTTATAGAAAAACATTTTACATTGAGTCGTCATATGGAGGGACCAGATCATAAAGCAAGTCTTGAACCAAATGAACTGAAAGAAATGGTTACATCAATTAGAAATATTGAAAAAGCTTTAGGTTTAGAAGAGAAAAAAGTATCTCAATCAGAGAATAAAAATAAGTGCATAGCAAGAAAAAGTATTGTTGCAAAAAAAGTATTAGAGAGGGCGATGTCTTTACTGAAGAAAATCTAACTGTAAAAAGGCCAGGAAATGGTATCTCACCCTTAAAATGGTTTAATATACTAGGTAAGAAATCACATTTTAATTATGATGAAGATCAATTAATTTTAGCTGAGGAATTAGATTATGAAGAAATATAATATAGCAGTTTTAACGGGTTCACGTGCTGATTATCACCTTCTTTACCCTTTATTAAAAAAATAGATCAAGATCCTGAACTTAATTTGTTGCTTATGGTAACAGGATCACATTTATCTTCTTTGTATGGTAACACATATCAATACATAGACAAGGATGGATTTAAAAATTATTATAAAATTTCTATATTGGATGAGAATGAAAACGTTAACTATTCTATAGCAAAGATGATTATGAAAGCAGATGATTTTTTTCAAATTATTCTATTGATTTACTAATTGTGTTGGGTGATAGATATGAAGCTTTGGGAACAGTCATTGCAGCAGGACATCATTGTATTCCCATAGCACATATACATGGAGGAGAGACTACAGAAGGTGCTATCGATGAATCGATTCGTCATTCAATTACAAAATTTAGTCATCTTCATTTTACAAGTTGTGATGAATATTATAAACGTGTCATACAATTGGGAGAAAATCCAAATTTTGTTTTTAATGTTGGTGCATTAGGTGTTGAAAATATTTTAACACAAAAACTTTTATCAAGAGAAGAATTGGGAAATGATATTTTTTTTACAAAAGGAAAATATGCTTTAGTTACTTTTCATCCTGTAACTTTGGAAAAAAATACTGCTGAACATCAATTAAAAGAAATGTTAGAAGCATTTTTATTATTTGATGACTTAAAATTTATCATTACAAAATCTAATGCTGATGCAGGTGGTAAAATTATAAACAAAATAATAGATCAGTATTGTTGTGAATATCCAAATAAATTTTATAGTGAATTTAGTCTAGGAATGATTAGATATTTGAGTTCGATGAAATATGCTGATTTGGTCATTGGTAACTCTTCTAGTGGTATTATCGAAAGTCCTTCTTTTAAAGTTCCAACCATAAATATAGGAGATAGACAAAAAGGAAGAAAACAAGCCATAAGTATTATTAATTGTAAACCAATAAAAAGAGAAATCTATGAGGCGATGAAATTGGGACTTTCTCAACAATTTAGAAACAAATTAGTAGATATGTCTAGCCCATATGGATTTGGAAAAACAAGTCAAAGAATGATAGACATAATTAAACTTAATATAAAAAGCAACAAAATTGATCTTAAAAAGAAATTTTATGATATAAACTTTAAACCCTAAAAAATATTGCGTCTATTTAAAAAAGTTAATGATTGAGAAAGCAAAATGGAATTTACATATTTTATTATTATAAACAAGTAAGATATATGATGGGAGGGAAAAATATTAACATGAAAAAAATACTTAAAATTTTCTTTATTTTCTGTTTTGTAGGAATTTTATCTACCTACGATGTTTATGCCAGTGATAGTCAAAGTGGATATTGGGCTTGGACAGAATCAGGTTGGAAGTATTATGATGAAAATGGTCATACTTTAAAAGGTTGGCAATATCTTAATGGACATACATATCTATTCAATGAAGATGGAGGATATACAATTGGCTGGTACTATAATGATGAAGGCTATCATTATTTCAATGAAGAAGGTCATATGCTGGTAGGTTGGCAGACTGTCAATGGAAAAAGATACTATTTTAATAGTCGAGGTATCATCACTAAAGGGTGGTTGAATCAAAATGGAAAAAAATATTATTTTAATAATGAAGGACATATGTTGGCAGGTACGCATACTATTGATGGAAAAATAAGATACTTTAAATCAAATGGAGAACTTGGGCTAGGATGGCAATGGACAGAGACCGGTTGGAAATATTTTGATCGAAATGGAAACACATTGAATGGTTGGCAATCATTAAATGGATATACTTATTTATTCAATAGTGATGGTGGATATACAATTGGCTGGTACTATAATGATGAAGGCTATCATTATTTCAATGAAGAAGGCCATATGCTAGTTGGTTGGCAGACTGTCAATGGAAAAAGATACTATTTTAATAGTCGAGGTATCATCACTAAAGGGTGGTTGAATCAAAATGGAAAAAAATATTATTTTAATAATGAAGGACATATGTTGGCAGGTACGCATACTATTGATGGAAAAATAAGATACTTTAAATCAAATGGAGAACTTGGGCTAGGATGGCAATGGACAGAGACCGGTTGGAAATATTTTGATCGAAATGGAAACACATTGAATGGTTGGCAATCATTAAATGGATATACTTATTTATTCAATAGTGATGGTGGATATACAATTGGCTGGTACTATAATGATGAAGGCTATCATTATTTCAATGAAGAAGGTCATATGCTGGTAGGTTGGCAGACTGTCAATGGAAAAAGATACTATTTTAATAGTCGAGGTATCATCACTAAAAGGTGGTTGAATCAAAATGGAAAAAAATATTATTTTAATAATGAAGGACATATGTTGGCAGGTACGCATACTATTGATGGAAAAATAAGATACTTTAAATCAAATGGAGAACTTGGGCTAGGATGGCAATGGACAGAGACCGGTTGGAAATATTTTGATCGAAATGGAAACACATTGAATGGTTGGCAATCATTAAATGGATATACTTATTTATTCAATAGTGATGGTGGATATACAATTGGCTGGTACTATAATGATGAAGGCTATCATTATTTCAATGAAGAAGGTCATATGCTGGTAGGTTGGCAGACTGTCAATGGAAAAAGGTATTATTTCAATAGTCGTGGTATCATTACTAAAGGCTGGATGAATCAAAATGGCAAAAAGTATTATTTTAATAATGAAGGGCATATGTTAACTGGCTACCAAATTATAAATGGAAAAGAATATAATTTTGGTACTAATGGAATTCAGCAAGATGGCTGGTGTTCTTCAACTGATGGTGTTAGATATTTTAAGAATGGAAACACACTAAAAGCTTGGCAATCTATAAATGGAAAAACTTATTATTTTTCTAATGATGGAATTATGAAAACTGGCTGGTATCAAAATGAAGATGGTATGCATTATTTTGATTCAGATGGTAGTATGGTTGTAGGAACAAAAACAATAGAAGGAACAACATATCATTTTGATGATAGAGGTGTGTGTTCAATAGGTTGGGTTAAACAAAACGGTCAAAAGAAACTTTATAACAGTTATGGAGAACTTATTGAAGGTGCTGATGCACTTGTCATTGATATTTCTAAATGGAATGGTAATATTGATTGGGATACTATAAAAAAAGAAGGAATGGTAGATAAAGTTATTTTACGTTGTGGATATTACAGTCATACCAATGATAATGTTGTTATTGATCCCCAATTTTTAAAAAATGCTCAAGCTCTAGAAAGATTAAATATTCCTTATGGTGTATATTTCTTTAGTTATGCAACTAATGTTGAAGGAGCAAAAAAAGAGGCTTATGCAACCTTAGATTTAATAAAAGGTAGAAAATTATCTTTACCAGTTTATTACGATTTAGAGTATACAGATAATGTTGGAAATATTTCTGCTAGTACATATACAGATATGGCAAATACATATTGTCATATTATTGGAGATGCTGGTTATACTCCAGGAATTTATGCTAACTTAAATTACTGGAATAATAAACTATATGATAGTTCCTTAAATAAATATGAAAAATGGGTAGCTCAATATGGACATAGTAGCCAACCTATTATCAAACATTGTACTTATAAAGGGACATATAGAATGTGGCAATATACTTCTTCAGGTTCTATTAATGGTATTAAAGGAAGAGTAGATATGAATGCATATTTTTCTTCTAAAAAGACTGGTCCAACAAATTAATGAATAGAGGCACAATAATTTTATTGTGTCTCATTTATTATAAAAGTTAATCAAATAACGAATAAGAAAGGATGCATATGAAAAAAGAGAGATTATTATATTTAGATATTCTAAGAACATTAGCTATTATATTAGTTGTTCTTTGCCATGCAATTGAGCTATTTTATCCATCATCTTATAGCAATGCATTACCATCTTCAAATATATCTTTTTATATTCAAAGTTTACTATATCTTCTATCACGATTGGGAGTACCGATCTTTTTAATGATAACTGGTATTCTTATGATGAATAATAGTGAAATGGATATTGCTATATTTTATAAAAAATATTTAGTTCCACTTTTTATAATAACTGAGATATGGATAGTTATAAATAATCTATTTGAAAATTTTATTTTTCAAATAAATTTGGATATAACAAGCATGTTTTATCAAATGTTATTTCTAGAACCATTAAAAATGAAACAAATGTGCTACATGCCTCTTATTCTAGGAGTATATTTATTTATACCATTTATAAAGATAGGAATTCAAAAATACGCAAACAACAAAATTATTTTTATACCCATATGTTTAGGAGTTATTGCTTATTTTTTAAATCCAACAATAAATATACTTATAAGTGCCCATTTTCCAGATAGTATTCTCAAATCAGTTAATTTAGATTTATCATTCATTGGTGGATTTGCTGGAATATATATTGACTGGATATGTTTTTAATAAACTTAAAATAAATATTAATACTTTTATATTGTTTTTTTTTGTTTACAATAACTCTAGTCATTAAAGTATCATGTCTTTTCTATCTAAAAAATCTAAATTATGAATATTCTAATTTTATATGGTATACAAATTTTTTACATATTTATTCAATTTTGATTGCATAGATTTAAATTGTTATCTTTTATGAGTAAAGAAGAAATATTTTTAAAAATGAAATACATCTATTTACTGATAAAAGATATACTATTTTACCTATATTTTCTTATGTATTAAAATGGATAAATATAACGTGATCTACTCATATTTTTAAATTTAATAATTTGCTGATAACCTAGTTCTTTTAATGTCTCAATAGTTTCATTATCTGTAAGCGTCAAATAATAAAGCCCTATAAATAATGCTGAAGAAACACTATAATAGGACTGTAATTATTTATTGGATTTCATTTAACGACTAAAAGATCGTATTTCTACGATTTTTTAGTCAGATATATGTTTTCTGGTAATGATTTTGACCATGGCATGATCTTTTCTAGTTCCTTGTCATCATTAATATCTATTTCAGTTAATGCTGTTAAAAGATATTCAAAATAATCATATGGCTTGAGATTATTAAGTTTTGCTGTTTCAAGGAGCGAATAGATTGCTGCACTTGCTTCTGCTCCTTTAACTGTGTTTGAAAACAGCCAGTTGCGACGACCTACGCAGAATGGACGAATTGAATTTTCTGCTCGATTGTTGGATATTTCAATACGACCTTCTTCAAGATACAATCTTAAGTTTTCTTCCTGGTTGATGCTGTATGTTAAGGCTTGGCTGAGTTTGGTCTTTTCAACTGCTACTTTTGCACATTCCTTGACATCCTTGAAGAAATCATCAATGATTGGCTTTGCTTCTTCTTGCCTTGTGTCTTTGATCTCTTCATAGCTTTTGCCTTTTAATTTCTTTTCAAGCGTAAAAAGCTTATTGATCTTATGAAGAAGTCTGTAACTTGCAGTACCTTTTAGATCTGTATCAGATGGTGCACCATCAAGTGCTTCTAAATACTTTCGACGACAATGTGCCCAGCATCCCATGTGTCTGATATCATCAAGTTTGTCATAGGCCTGATATCCATCTGTCTGAAGTATATTATGATATCCTTCAAGATGTTTCTTTGCATGTTCATGACCTCTTGTGTTTTCATAAATGAAATGAACAATTTGCTTGTCTTCACTTCGTCCTGTCTTGTATACCCACATATAGGATTTTGTTGTTGGTTTCTGGTCTGGAACATTCAAAACCTGATTTGTTGTTTCATCCGCATGCAGATATTCACTTTGAAGAAGTGTCTTATGCATATAATCAGTCATTCTTTTGAAATATTCATCATGAAGCTTGATCATCCAGTTGGCCATTGTCTGTCTTGATAGTTTCAATCCAATCTGATTGAACATCACTTCCTGTCTGTATAAAGGCAATGCCTTATTGAATTTATTATCAATAATATATGATAAAAGTGATGGTGATGCAAAACTCTTATAGATAACAGAAGCTTTCATATCTGCCTTGAATATTTTTGATTTTAATGAATCTTCCTCACATCTGTCACAGGTATAGACATATTGAACATGCTCAATAACCTCATACCTTGCAGGATAATAGACAAGTTCTTTTCTGATGTTTTCACCAATCTTTCTTAATGGCTCACCACAGTCAGGACAGTTCTTGTTTTCTAGATCATAAATCTTTGTTACAGCGGGTAATGATGAAATATCAATGCCACGTTTATTGTTTTTCTTTTTTCGTTTATATGTCACTTCTTCAAGTTTTGGTTCTGCTTTGATTGGAGTTGATTCAATTTCAATTTCATCAAAAAGAGAAATCTGGTCAGGAAGAACAGTTTTTTCTGATGATGAACCAAAAGCTTCTTCTGCTGAAGTCTGATCTGCTGACTGTACCAGTTTAACTGTTCACTTAAAACATTGATCTCGTTATCCTGTCTTTTGATTCTTTCTTCAAGCATATTGATTTTTTTGATTAGTTCTTCCTGACTTAGATTTCTCAGATCCATTGTATAATTCACTCCATATCTTAATAATTCAACGAATAGTATTGTACCATACTTCAATATGAATTATTAGATGAGAAGCTGTTTTTCTTTGAATTTTTCTTCAAATTCAAGGCCTTCCAAAAGCCAGTTGAGCTGAGTGGAAGTTATTTTTCTTGTATTGGAATCATCATGTTCTTCAATCTTGAACCTGCCATGTTCAAGTCTTTTGATGAACAGCCAGAAACCATTGGATTCATAATAGAGTATCTTGATCCTGTTTCTGGCTTTGTTTGTAAAGATAAACAAACTATGATCAAGAACATTCATCTGAAAGTGAAGATTCACGATCTGTGTCAAACCATCAATCGACTTTCGCATATCAACATAATGGCTTGAAACATATATATTCTTGATTTCATCGGTGTTAATGATCATTTTAATGCACCAATGACTTTATCAAGCAATGAAGAATCAAATTCAACAGTATGACCATCAATATTCATCGATACAAGAGCTGGCATGTCATCAATAACTCCAACAGGCAGAAAGATATCAGTAGAAACCGAATCCTTTTGAATCTTCCTTTTATTTTTATAGAAAGAGCTGAGAGCAAGATGATGTTCATCACAGTATTTATTAACAGTGAGTCCACTGTTCAGCTGATCATCAATGATCTTTTTCCAATCATATTTCATGTAGCTAAACCTCCTTTTCAATTGGTAGTTACATTTTATATGATTTGTTTTATAAATATCAGTGCTATTTCATTTGACGCTTACAAGGAAACGAGGTTTTGTAGTGTGTGAATTATAGAGGACTTACCTGTTTTATTTTGTAAATGCAAAAGAGCTAGAAAAAGAATTTAATATTCTTATTCTAGCTCTTTTTGATTTTATAAAGTATTTAATCATGACTAATAGTTTAGTTTTTGAAAAAGAATATAACATAGTGTTATTTACCGTCCAAAATACATTGAATTCTTTCTTTTACATCTTCTAATTCACCACTATCAGGATAAAAATAATATTGATAATAATTGGTTCTCACTTCATCATAATGCCATTTATATACTCCTTCAATAGAATGATTTTCCATTGTTTGAAGTTCAGGCAACAAGTCTACCACTAATTGATATGCTTTAATAAAATCTTTTTTTGGTAGATTTGTAGTAAAATTATTTTCTAATGTATCAATAATATTTAGCGCATAACTATATGTAGGTTCTTGGGAAAATTTACTAAAAATCCCTTTAATCAATTCCATTTGCTGGTATCCTCTTGATCTTTCATTTAAAGGAAGCATTTTTCTTGCTCTGGCAAATATTAAAGCTTTTTCTCCATCAACTTCATTATATCCTTTTGTAAAATGATAACCTTCGGCATCGTATGTATAATGACTATATACTTTAACACCATCTAAAGCATCAACTAAATCAATTAATCCATCAAAATTTATTTTAGCATAATAATTAATTTCAATATCTAATTTATCTTCAATGCTTGCAATAGAGGATTGAACTCCTCCCCACCATCCACTATAAGATAATTTACTATTGGCATTTTTGCAGGGTATATAGACAAATAAATCTCTAGGAATAACTTGAAGGTTTACTTTTTTGTTTTTGGATTAACTGTTAATAAAATATTAACATCACCTCTCCCTGTGGAATTAATATTGTTTTTTGAAGATAAATCAGTTCCTTGAAAATATATAGTAAATGGATTTTGAGAAATATCCACATTTTTTGTAGAGGCACTTTCGATTCTATAATTTTTTGATAGAATAATTTTGATTTTATCTGTATAATTTTCATCAATAATCGATAAATCGCTTTTTCCAATATTTGTTAAAACTAGTAAATCTATTTTTTTATTTTTTAAATCATTATATGCGTCTTCCATGTTCTCATAAGGTTTTTCAATTTTAATACTTTTTTTATTTTCTTTTAATATTTCTGATGATTTGATATATGATTGATTATCATCTTGACTATACGCCAATATCAAATCAGAAAAGGACTGTTCTTTTGTGATATTAGAATCTTTCAATGTAACAATTTGCACTGATTCAAATTCTTCAATTTCTGTTACTTTGTCTGTAAAAGTATTTACTTTTTGTACTCCAAGCACACAAATACTCAAACATATGCAAACAATAATTTCCAAAACAATTGCTATTTTAGGAATTTTATAATGAGAAAATACTAATAAAACAATAATAATAGTAAAAACTATCAAAGATATCATAAAAATATCTGTTGGCACATAGATAGAGATTTGGGAAAAGCAATACATTCCTAAAAACATTATAAATATTAACAAAACAAATGTCACTTTACCAATTACAGAAGTTTTGATGTACTTTAAATATTTTTTCATTGTTATCTTTCCACCTTGATTTTAATTTATCGTTTTAAAATTCTATTTTTTTAACCATTTTTGTATTGCATCGTCACTATCTTTAACATGATTACTTAATATATTTAAAGATGGTTTTACTGTGGCATTGGGTTCTAGTTCTTTTATCTTTGATTCTATTTGTGCTCCTCTACCTGATTTACTTGTTGAATATGGAATAATGACTTTCTCTGAAAAATCATATTCATCAAAAAAAGAATACATGACTTGCGGCATATCACTCCACCATATGGGATATCCAACAAAAATAATATTATATTTATCTAAATTATCAATTTTGTTAGAAATCACAGGATAGACATTTTTTTCTTGTTCTTTTTTGGCCTTTTCAACAACTTTGTTAATATTGCCAGAATATTTTTCTGAAGTTTTTATAGGAAATACATCTCCTTTAACAAATGTATTGATTTTATCTGTCAGATAACGAATTGTACCAATATTTTTATCGTTTATTTGTGTAACGCTACAAGATGAAGCTATATCTACTTTACTATTTTCTCCAGGAGAAAAATAAACAATTAATACTTCATCCTTTTGATAAGTAAAATAAAATACAGACATACAAATTATAGAAATCATTAAAATAAATGCAATTATTTGTCTTTTTAATATTTCCATAACAACCTCCTTTCACCAAACTCTAATATAATGAGCTATTATAAAGTATATTTTAAAATTATATTTTAACTACATAGTCTTTGAATACTTAAATTAATAATACAGTTGATGGGAAAATATTTATGCACCATATTATTTCATAAATAAATATTTCATTTTGAAAATTGAATTGTATTACTTGTTCTATTTTATCATCAAATAAATGACATAATGTTATCTTTTTAGTGAAATAAGCAACAATGATTATTTCACGTTAATCAACCACTAAGTTCACAAGATGAGGATGAATCCAGAACACACGAAATAATCAACAAATAAAAGATAGCCGATTTTCAGTAATATATTACTAAATTATATCAGATACCACGATAAATCATTTTGTCTTCTAGCAATTAAATCTAGCATTAATTTAAAATTCTTAGTTATCATATAACACAAATTATGGAAATAATTGTTACATAAAGAAAAGTGATAAGCGGTTATAAATAAAATAATAAATAATATTACAAGAAAGCAGGAAGAATATACTATAGATAAAACTTCCTGTTTACCAAAAATACTATCACTAAATACATCTAGTGATAGTATAAATTAATTGCAAAAATTATTATAACCAAATAAAACTAATTTTTATACTAATATTTGTCACAATATTGATAGTCCAAAATTTACTATTACAACTAAAAAAATCATATTAGTCATTAAAAATATTCGCACAAAAAATATAATAATAGTTATTATTGTCTTCTTCAGTTAATAAATGCATATTTTGAATAACAACACCACCCCTTGGTTCATATGCTTCAACAACTTGCCCATTACCTAAATATATTCCTACATGATGTGGATGATATCTTACACCATTATAGTTAAATATATGAATACAATGACCATTTTCATCGACATTTTTGTTTCCACATGCTTCTTGATTAAAAAATATTAAATCACCAGGTTTTAATAATGTTTCATCTGTGTATGTCATATTATTTTCTAAAACATATTTTGCTTGATCTTTGCTTTTCCACATATCGGAAATATCATCTTGATTTCCAAAAACATTTATAGCAGCTTTCCTTGTAGCATCAAAAACAAGTGATGAGCAATTATAACCTTGTTCTGAATCAGTATATGCGTACTTTTCACCAACACATTGTAGTGCACTATAAACAAATTGACTTCTTTTATTTAAAGAAGAAAATGGAACACTCGAAGAAATTGTGACTTTACCATCATTACCTGCATTAAAATCTATATTACTTAATGTATCATTTTTATTTAATTCTGAAATATTTATTATTTTATTAAATTCCATTTCGTATGTTTCTGGATTAAAATAATAAAGGCCATCATAACCTTCATTTAAATGTTCTGTTTCCTTCACATATTGAAGATTTTTTAAACCTATTCCATATTCATCGTCAAAATAGTACGTTTTTCCATTGTATTTTTGGATTCCATAACGTAAACCACTTTGTTGTGTATAATCAAAATAATAATTTCTATCAATAGTATCAACATAAATAACTCCAATTTCTGCCTTACCATTTTCTCTATTAAACCAGTATCTTTTATCATTGATAATTTGCATACCAGTCTGCATGTTTTTAGTTTCAGGTGAAAAATAGTACTCATTGTTGTCTATTGTAATAAGTCCTGATTTTAAAGTTCCATCTTTGTTAAAGTAGTACGTTGTTTCTTCATTTATTGCAATTTTTCCTGTTTGTAATTCACCTGTTTCTTTATCCCCATAATAATAACGACCATCTTTAAGCTGTGTATAGCCTCTTTGCAAATTGCCTGTATCATTAAACAAGTAACGTTTGTTTCCAGATGCGTACACTGTGGATTTCATAATAGAGCCATTTATTCTAAAATAATAAGTAGTTTCACTGTTTATTGCAATCATTCCAGTTTTTAATACACCTGTTATTTTATCACCGTAATAATAACGACCATCTTTAAGCTGTGTATATCCTCTTTGCAGATTGCCGTTATCAGCAAATAAAAAACGTTTTCCATCGCTTGATCTTTTGTAAACAGTAGATTTCATAATTGTTCCATTAGATTTAAAATAATATGTGGTTTCATCATTAATCTGTATCATACCAGTCTGCAGTTCACCGGTTTCTTTATCACCATAATAATAACGACCATCTTTAAGTTGTGTATAACCTCTTTGGAGATTTCCTGTATCAGAAAATAAATACCTTTTCCCATCAGCGGTTTTATAAACTTTACTTTTCATTATTGTTCCGTCAGCTTGGAAATAATATGTTGTAGTGCTATTAATAGCAATCATTCCAGTTTGTAATATTCCTGTAGTTTTATCTGAGTAATATTTTCTACCATCAGACATATCAGTATATCCTTTACGTAATTTACCATCGGTTTCAGAAAATAAATATCTTTTCCCATTAATATTGGTAACTTTTCCTTTCATAACAGTACCATTATTACAAAAATAATATGTTCCAGCTGCTGTTGTTTGCATACCTGTAACAAAATGCCCATCTGTCGCATCTCCACAATAAATTTCACCATTTGATGTTTGAATGTAACCTTTTTTATGTTTCCGGTATCACCAAAATAATACTTACGGTTATTTATAGTTCTTATAGAATTCTTAGCCGCAGTTCCATCAGCTAAAAAATAATATGTTGTCGTATCATTAATAGAAATCATTCCTATTTGCAATTCTCCAGTAGTTTTATCAGAGTAGTATTTTCTTCCGTCTGATAAAGCAGAATATCCCTTGCGTAATTTTCCATCTGTTTCAGAGAACAAATATCTTTTTCCATTAACTTTAGCAACTTTTCCTTTTAAAACCGTTCCATCACTACAAAAATAGTATGTTCCTTTTTTGGTTGTTTGCATACCAGTTAAAAGTTTTCCAGTTTCTTCATCAGCATAATAAATTTTTCCATCATCTGTTTCAATGTATCCTTTTATAAGTTTACCATCTTTATAATAATATCTGCCATTTTCTGTTTCTACAATTTCGTACGTAATTGATTTACTAGTTATGCTTATTACATTATTTATAACATCATTACTTTTTGCACTTACAATTGTATAATAACCAATGATGCTTAAACAAAATAACATGGATACTAAAAAAATAATTTAAGTTTCATTTTTTCCTCCCATAATCATAGATACCAATACTGTAAATTTTTCTATTGTATAGAAAATAATATCATTTTTGGTATATATCATTTATATATTTTATTATAAATTGTAACACTTTATATAACAATAAGATTAAAAAACCAATTATTGACATAGTATAATGTAAATAACTATTTTTCGATTTTTTACATATTAAATACAATTAAACCTAAAATAATAAGCATAATTCCCATAAATTTATTTTTTGCTATCTTTTCTTTTAATATCATAAGACTTAATAAGATAACAAAAATATACGTTGTAGAATTTAATATAGGACCAATTTTATAGTCCAACCCTCTATAAGCAATAATATTCATAAACATTGTACATAATAATATTACATAACCACTCAATACTAATGGGTTAAGAATTTCATATAGTTTATTTTTATATTTTTTATTCGCACTCAATTTCAATAATATTTGTGATAAAGCAGCTAAAAATGCTGAAGCTAGCATTATCCAAAAACTAGGATTGCTAATGAGTTCTTTCATTTTTTATTCACCATATATATTCCCACTAATACAATAGCAGTTCCCAAAACATTGAATATTGTTATGCCTTCTTTGAATACTATCAATGACCAAAATATTGACCATATTAGTTGAGTGCCTTTATTTATGTATGCAAAAGAAAGCGGATTTTTTTAGTATACCTTGCCATAATAAAGCATATATTGCTAGCATCAGTAGCATAAAACTTACCGATAAAAAAAATTGAAAAGAAAAAATTCCATACTCACCCATAAAATTAGATGAAATTTTAGAAAATAGGCTTACTAATGAATATATAAAAACAATAAATTGAATTTTAAAAAAATTATTCAAATTCCTTGTTTTCATTTTACAATGCCTCCTTTTTTAGATATGAATTTTGATCGTCTATAATAAGCAATAATTCACATTCATTAAAATTATGTTCTTCAAATATCTCTTTTCTAATAAAAAAGCTTATATAAGTTCTATCACCTAGACTAAAATAAGTATTATAAGCCATATAAGATTGTTTATTTTTACCATCTATTACATTTAGATATACATCTTTAATGTTTTTAATACCTTCCATTGGTACTGATACTTGGATTTCATTATAGTATTCATAATTTGTATCAGTTATAATCTTTTCAACTCTGAATTTTTCTTTCTTTTTACTTCCTTTTTTCTGATACGTAGAATATTTAATGAGTTTAACGCCATCAAATTGTCTAACAATAGACATACTTACATTTTCATTGTAATGGTCATGAAGATATTGTAATAAAAGTTGGTCACTCGCTGATGTATAAAAAAACACATTATCATTTTCATATAATGCAGTATATATATTAGATATATTGTTATCTTTCATTATTTTGTGCATAAATGGTGTTCGTGCAAGCCAACCACCTAAGTCAACTTGATGCGTATAAAAATCTTCACCAATATGTTTAAATGCTGAAAAGTATTTATAATTCCATCTAAAAACATTTCTGTCAGCAACTAAAATGTTTTCATTATTACTCTCCATATATTCATAAAGCCTTGTTGCTTCATATCGATCATTCTTTAATTGATTATATGTCATTTTATTAAAAGTCAATACAAAGAAACATATACAACATGCAACTAATATCCATTCTTTATGATAAAAATTTTGTTTTCTTTTCATTTTTGGATAAATCATCAATAGTGATATTAATGCCATTAATGTAATAGAAACAAGTAGCCAATTTACAATTCTATTTAACATGAACATATACATATAAAATGCAAAATATCCTAATAATATAAGAATCGAATATAAAGAATTATTATCTAAACGATATTCAACAATGTAATCAATAAACAAAATTAATAACAAAAGAATAAGTGGTGCATCAAATATACTCTTTATAAAACTTTTTCCAGCTTGAAATACATTAAAATTTTTATATGTTATTTCATTCTTTAATTCTTTGAGATCATTTAATTTTGTTATTGTAAGATTTTGCTCATCTGATAAACAACCCATTGAATAAAATTCCACATCATTAGCATTTATGTCTAATGCATCATATGCTTCCTTATTTTCTTCATAATTAGGAAATGGTTCATCCCATCCATAATCTAATAAATTAGCTCTAAGTCTATTAAACTCCGTATATTTTGCCCATTCTTCATTGCTTTGATAATACATATTGTCAGCAATTATAAATGTAAACATTAAAATAAACATTAAAGGAAAATAAATAAAATAATGCTTTAATTGTAAAAAGATTTTTTCTCTATTTTTTATATTAGGAATTAATATAAAAACCAATCCATAAATCCCAGCAAATACAGTGGCAATAAAAAAACATTTATATCTTAAAAAACAACTCATTAATAAAAATAAGATTGATATTGGATAGTATTTTATATCACAATTGTGTTTCAAATAGTAAAAAGATAATACATATCCAGCAATTGCACATACACTTGCGACTTTTGTAAACTGCAAAATAAGATAAAAATCTTTAACAAGACAAACCAATATTAAAATACCTATTATTCTATGAACTTTTTTAGTCACTGATTTAAAATATACACCAAATATTGCAGTAAATGAGCCTATTGTTAATAATAATTCAAATATAGAATACCAATTAATAAGTGGAACTAATTTATAAAAAAAGTTTAAAATATATCCATATATAAAATTTTCAAAAACCAAATGAGTGGAATAGCTACCATATGCATTAGCAGCTATAGCAGCCATTCCTGTATCATCATTTGTCTGATTATAAGGCACATTGAATATATAAAAAATAGTGACTAATAAAACATTTAAGATAAATGCATAAATAAAAGGATGATTCTTATAATATTTTCTAATTTTATTCCACGTTAACATAGATTTGATTAATTGTTTCCTCTAATAGTTGATTTGTTTCCTTTAAAGTTTTTCCTTTAGTAATAATATGTCCAATTCTATCAGGACCAACTTGGAATTTTTTGATATGATCACCTTTTTTATAATCAAATTGTATTTCAACTACATTTTTCTTTATATTGCCTTGAATACCTTGATCAACAATTATTCCATCTTTATTAGATATCAATAATTTACTAGCATTTGGTATTGTTTTATTGCTAGAAAAATCAACTTTTTCTCCCAAAGATACTCTAATCATTTTTTCGTAATAATCAAAGTCATAATAGATAGATGTTAATTCTGCTAAACAAGTAGCACCCGATCTACCACCTATTTCCAATACATATGGCTTATTATCAGCAAGCATAAAATCTGCATTAATTGCACAGTTATTAAGTCCTAGAGCTTTCACAGCTTTTTTTAACTGTTCTTTTATATCATTGATAATCACTTCATCAAGTTCAAATGGTGCATAATGACCTACTGGAACACCTGTTTCACCTGTAAAAACATAGTCACCATGTGGTAGAATAAATTCAACTTTCCCATCTTGTACATATGCTTGTGCACCAAATTCATCACCTATGAGAAATTCTTCTATAATAAAGTAATCTAATTTTGTTGCTGCACGAACATACTCCATTGCATTTTTAAAATCATTATTATTGTCTACTCTAATGATTCCTCTGCTTCCTGATGTATCCACTGCTTTAAAAATTAATGGGAATTTTAATTCTTTTGTTTCATGTACAATCTCATTTTCATTAAAATGTACTTCTCTAAAACGAGCTGTACGTACACCTTCTTTTTCAAAACTTTTTTCATTAACATTTTATTTGTTGCTTGTTCTGCTGCACTACGCGATAATCCTTTTAAGCCTAATTGGTCACATACATAACCTATAGTAATAACAGCTACGTCTGTACCGGCAGTCATAATACCATCTATTTTTTCTTTTTTAGCTATCTTTAAAATCGTATCATAATCCGTTGTATTTTCATAATATACTTTATCTGCTAATTGAAAACCAGGATATTTTCCTGGAATACTAACAACTATTGTATATACTCCCATTTCTTTTGCTTTTTTTATAAGTGGAACTTGATATATTCCTGCTCCTAAAATCATTAATTTTTTCATATAAGCCTCCTTAAAATATTAACTATTTATATACCTTTCTAATAACAAATTGTGGATCATTACTCTCTGAAGAAAATATTCTTGCTATATATTCTCCAATAATACCAATAAAAAAAGTATTAATCCAGAAAAAAACAAATTGCAAACATTAATGATGTATAACCACTTACAACTTGTGGGTTCATTAATTTTAAAATAAATACGATTATTGAGGCGATAAAGCCAATAAAAGAAAATAAAAAACCAAAAATTGATGCCATACGTATTGGGATGATAGAATAGCATAACATTTTTATATACAACATTAAGAGTTTTTTGAATGTATAATTTGACGTTCCTATTTTTCTTTCAAAGTGTTCTATTGGAATCGACTTAATATTTTTTGTGGTTCTTAAAAAAGTCCTTGTAAATAACAGTCTTTATTTTTAAATTGAACTATATAATTTCTTACATATCTCCTAATTATCCAAAAGCTACTTGTTTTTAATTCCTTAGGTTTTCCTATCAAAATACGAACGCTCCAATAATTTATTATACTAAATAAATTTCTTAAAATATTATGCTTTTTGTCTGGATAGTATCCATAAACGATATCAGTTTGATCGTCAATTGCAGAAATTAATTTTATGAGTTGACTAGGATGAGTTTGCATATCATCATCCATTGAAATAATATAGTCGCCTTCTGCAAAGTTTAATCCACACATAGTTGCATTATGTTGTCCACCATTTTTTGCTAAATCTATTGCAGTAATATTTTTATATTTTTTTGTTAATTGTTTAAGCACCGTCATTGTTCTACCATCATCAGGAGAACAATCATTAACTAAAATAAATTCAAAATGTTCAATACCTATTTTTAATAACTCATCACTTGTTAATTTTACTACTGTTTCAATAGTTTGACTTGACTTATAACATGGTATCACAATAGAAAAGTTACTGTTATAATCCATGAACTATAACACCTCTTTAATAGTGTCTACAACATATTGAGCATCATTTTTTGTCATGTCTGCATAAAGAGGCAATCTAAGTAACCTAGCAGATATATCTTCAGTTATTGGGCAATCTACAGGTTTATAACCCAATTTTTTTCCATAAGGTGAAGAATGTAATGGGACATAACAAATGTATGCAATAATTCCTTTTTCACGTAGTGCATTAATCAATTGATCTCGTATTTTTGACGTTGGCAATAAAATATTAAACATATGAGCATTATGTGTTACATTGTCTGGAATGATAGGCAATCTTAATTTATTTTGAGCTTCAATAGATTTTAAACCATCATAGTATGTGTTCCAAACAAGCATACGTTTTTCCATTATTTCATCATATCTTGTCATTTGAGCATACAATAAAGCTGCTAATAAATCTGAAGGTAAGAAAGATGACCCAATATCATGCCATGTATATTTGTCTACAAGTCCACGTAAAACATTTCTTCTATTTGTTCCTTTCTCCCTAATAATTTCAGCACGTTCCATATATTTTTGCTCATTAACTATGATAGCTCCACCTTCGCCCATAGCATAATTTTTTGTTTCATGGAAACTATAGCAACCAAATTCAGTCATTGTTCCAGCTACTTTTCCTTTATATGTGGAACCAACTGCTTGAGCAGCATCTTCAATAACAAACAAATTGTACTTATTTCCAATCTCAATAATTTTATCCATTTCACAAGGAAAACCAGCATAGTGTACAACATAAATTGCCTTCGTTTTATCAGTAATCAATTTTTCTATTTTATTTTCATCAATATTAAATGTATCTTCTCTAATATCACAAAATACAACACTTGCTCCTCTTAGTAGAAAAGCATTGATTGTAGAAGAAAAAGTAAACGAAGGTGCAATAACCTCATCTCCAGGTTGCAAATTAGACAAAATTGATGCCATTTCTAAAGCTGTTGTTCCTGAAGTTGTTAATAACATATTTTTTATGCCAAAACGTTTTTCAAATTCTTCATATACTTTTGTTGTATATTTTCCATCACCAGAAAGTATACTATTATGTAGTGCATCTACTATACATTTTTCTTCTTGTTCTGTTATACTTGGTTTATTGAATTTAATCATAAATATCTTTCCCCCAATTCTTTTAAATCCATTAACATTTGTGTTTGTTTAAAAAGTGTTATATATAATTCTTCCCTTATCTCATCATTTTCTAATGCATTTTTAAATTTTAAAATTGATTTTAAAAAATGATTATCAGCATCAACTATAATTTCTTCTTGATTTTCTACCATCAATATCAATATTGGCTTATTTTCTGGTGGTGATGTAAAAATACGATTTGTATATAATTTGCCTTTTGAACCATATACTTCCAAAGAGCAAGTATAAACATTATCCATTCCAAACGCACCTTGATATGTAATTTTTCCATTACTCATAGTAAAATCACCAAATATATCGACATCATAATCTTCAAAACTATATAAATGAGCATCATTAATCTTGGCATCGTCACCTAAGAGTAGTGTCCCTAATTTTATAACATATCCACCTGCATCTAATAATGCTCCACCACCTAATTTCTTTGAATATCTAAAATCATTTTGAGCTCTTTTAGGAAAACTAAAGCATGAACGTATTAATCGTATTTCTCCTAATTTTTTTGATGAAATAATATTTTTTATGACATCTAGCTGATGATGAAATTGAAACATATAATTTTCTTGTAAAACTAGATTTTTACTTTTAGCTATGCTAATTAGTTCCTCTGTATGTTCTAACTTTGTTGTTAGTGGTTTTTCTAAAAATACATGTTTTCCATTTAACAAAGCTTTTTTTGCATATTCGTAATGTAAAGCAGGTGGCAAGGGAATATATAATACATCAATACTTGGATTATTTATCAAATCATCAAAAGAATGAAATATATTTAATCCATAATCATCTTTAAATTTCTGTAACTTTTCAGTATTATATTCTTCTGCAATACCTATACACTCAAAATCCACACTTTTTTTAAAGCAGGGATAAACATTCTGTATGCAATATCTGCTGCTCCTAAAACTCCAATTTTATACATAGTTATTTCCTTTCCATTTTTTATATAAATCATTTAAATTTCCAGTAAGGAAATCAAATTTCTCAACTGTATATTACAAACGTTATTAAACTGTATCATTTGATTTAAAGTAGCATAATCTACCCAAAAATAATTTTTAGGAATCTTGAAGTCTTCTTCTATATCAATAATAATATTTCTATTTTGTTCATGATAGAATCTACCGCCTTCCTCGGATAATAGTACATCTATTAATATATTTTTTTATTTTTTAGATATGAAAAGAAGATTTTTTCTACTATATTTTGTGATTCTTTATGCAGTTCATTTGCTTCCAGTTGGATAGATGGACCTAACTCAACAGTATCAAAACATCCAATTTCTTGATGAATGTGAATCAAAAACATTCTTTTATCATTTATGACTTTAGTTAATAGTCCAAACATTGCTATTCCTGTTGCTTTAAATAAAGGTTGGGTCCAATGTGTTACTTCTCTACCTTCAATACTAATATCACAATATATAACTTTAAAATTTGATTTTTGATTTGAAATTTCTTTATCCGACATATTCCATGATTCTAATTTATCAAGTGGTACAAATTTTAATGTTGCTTCTTCAAACATCTTTGCATTATTTATCTCATGAAAAACATTTGTCAATTTTAACTCACTAAAATCTAAAATAGATTTAGCCAATGGTTGATTTTTTATACGTGATATTTCGACTAATTTTTCTTTTGTAGTCATTGTATTATAAGTAGGTAAACAAGAAATAACAGTTCTCGTATCCATATTAACAATATTATCAAAATGCATTAATCTTTTAATTTGCCCCAATGTCATCCATTTGAAATTATTTTCAATAGGTATATCAGATTTAGACATAATGATAATATTTCTATTTCTTTTATGAAAAAAACGCGAAGATTGTTCAGATTGAATTTGATCAACAATAATATCTTCGGGTTTTACATTTAAAAAATATTCTAAATATTTTGGCTTTTTCCCACCATGTTTTTGTGTAAAATTGCTTTTTGTTGCTTGAATTGTTGGAGAAATTTGGATATTATTTATATTTCCAGGTTCAATTTTTGCTTGCATTAAAAAATGCAATTTCCCTTGAATAATTGAACATATAATTCCAAGAAACCCAATCTCATTTTGTATAATTATTGGTTGTTCATAAATAACTTTATCATTTTTTATTTTTTGAATTCCTTTTATTGAAAAAAACTATTATTTTTATTCGTAATAATTCCTAATTCTTTATCATAATACCAGTATGTACTTTCTGATAAACAATTGGGTGTTATCTTTACTTTAATTGTTTGATTTAATTCCTTTATCCAATTGTCGATTTCTTCATTTGTATGAAGTATGCCTTCCTGATCTTTCCAAGAATCGAATAATAATCGTATCCAATCATTAGTCATTATATATCCTCCTCTTCTTAGACTGATTTGATTTAACACTTTCATTTTAAATTGATATTTCAACTGTATAGAAACATATTTCTATATGATTTTTGTGTTATTCTTTCAATTTGTTGATTCGTTTTTGTTTAAATCATTAAAACAATTCGCTCTTTTTAAGAAAAATGTTGCTAAAGTGACTATTCTGCAAAGATATCATAACGATATTCATAATATACTTCTTTAAGAGATATGGGCATTAGTATTGCCAATACAAATTCATTCTTAAATGCTGATGTCTTTTGTACTTATGAGAAATCAATAACTTTTTTCACTAATAATAATGATTAGAGAAACAACGTTTTAATATTAAAAAAACGGCGTTAAAATTAATTTGTTATATTTTCAGCAATAAATTTATTAGAAAGAGCGAAACAATTTAACTTTTTTAATTTAAATGATTTTCAATTATTATAATTTTTTTAATATAGTTTCTCTTATACGCTTATCAAAGGCATTAGGCAATAAATATTTTGTACTTAATTCCTCATCACTAATAATAGATGAAATAGCTTCTGCTGCTTTGATTTTAATACTGTCATCTATATTAGTAATGCCTAATTCTAATATAGCACTAAATAAAGCAGGGAAAACAAGAACATTATTTATCTGGTTATCAAAATCAGAACGTCCGGTTCCTACTATGTATGCCCCAGCTTTTTTAGCTTCTTCTGGGAAAATTTCCGGAATAGGGTTGGCCATAGCTAAAATAATTGGGTTTGCATTCATTGATTCAACCATCTCTTTTGTAACAATATTGCCTTTAGAAACACCTATAAAAATATCTGCTTTTTTTATAGCATCTTTTAAATTACCATGAATATCTTCTTTATTTGTATAACTTAATAATTTTTGTTTATATTTATTTAAATCGTTTCTTTTTGAATTAATTGTTCCTTTTGAATCACATACAACTATATTCTTAAAACCATATTCAAATAATAGTTGCACAATTGCTATGCCTGCAGCTCCAGCACCATTTACAACTATTTTTAAATTACTTTTTTCTTGTTTTGTTAATCTTAAAGCATTGATAAGGAAAGCTAAAACAACAATTGCTGTACCATGTTGATCATCATGAAAAATTGGTATATTTAATTCTCTTTTTAATTTTTCTTCAATTTCAAAACATCTAGGAGCTGATATATCTTCAAGATTAATTCCTCCCAAACCAACTGATATTTTTTTAATAATATTTACTATTTCATCAACTTCATGTGCATTTAAACATATAGGAAATGCATTAACATCTCCAAATTTTTTAAATAAAGCACATTTACCTTCCATTACTGGTAAAGCTGCTTCTGGACCAATATCACCTAACCCAAGAACAGCACTTCCATCAGTTATTACTGCAATTGTATTTGATTTCATAGTATATTTATATATATTTTTTTTGTCATTTACAATTTCTTTACAAGGTTGCGCAACTCCAGGAGTATAAACAAGTTTTAATTCATCTTCATTAAAATCCTTTTTCAATCCGATTTCGATTTTCCCATTATATTCTTTATGTAATTTTAAAGCTTTTTCATATACTTCTTCCATTTTAAAAATATCTCCTTATTGTTTTGCTTTAACTTTGTCTTCATTAATTGTATTTTCAATAGAAATTCTTTTTAAATATTTTCCATATTCAGTTTTTGATTGTTTTTCAGCTAATTTTAAAAGTTGTTCTTTATTGATATATTTTTTTGCAAATGCAATTTCTTCAATACATGAAATATATAAACCTTGTCTTTTTTGAATGCTAGCTACATACTGTGAAGCCTCAAGCAAATTGTCATGATTTCCTGTATCTAACCATGCTGTGCCTCTACTTAAAAGCTCAACTTTTAATTGTTTTCTTTTAAGATATTCATTATTAACAGAAGTAATTTCTAGTTCACCTCTATCTGAAGGTTTAATCGTCTTAGCAATCTCAACAACATCGTTATCATAAAAATATAGTCCTGGCACAGCATAATTCGATTTAGGATGTTGTGGTTTTTCTTCTATTGATATAACATTATTATGTGTATCAAATGATACAACTCCATATTCTCTTGGATCATTTACATAATAACCAAAGATTAAAGCACCATCTGTTAGTTGACTTGCTCTTTGTAATGTTTCAGTAAAGTTTGCCCCATAAAAGATGTTATCTCCCAATATTAAACACACACTATCATCTTCTATAAATTCTTCTCCAATAATAAAAGCTTCTGCTAGTCCTCGGGGATGTTCTTGAATTGCATATTCTATATATATTCCTAATTGACTCCCATCACCTAATAATTCTTCAAATACTACAACATCTCTTGGAGTAGAGATAATTAAAATTTCTTTAATACCTGCTAACATTAAGGTTGATAATGGATAATATATCATCGGTTTATCATATACAGGTAAAATTTGTTTTGAAACTGATTTTGTAAGAGGATATAATCTTGTTCCTGATCCTCCAGCTAAAATAATTCCCTTCATTTTTTTCTCCCTTTAATCTATTACTATACATTTTTTCAAAATAGTTTTGATATTCTCCTGAAAGAATATTTTGCCACCATTCTTTGTTATCAAGATACCATTGAATTGTTTGTTGGATTCCTGTATCAAAGTTATATTTTGGTTTCCATCCTAGTTCTGTTTCTAATTTTGTTGGATCAATAGCGTATCTTAAATCATGTCCTTTTCTGTCTTCCACATATTTAATCAATGATTCAGGTTTATCTAGTGCCTTTAAGATTGTCTGTACAACCTGAAGATTTGTTCTTTCATTATGTCCACCAACATTATAGACTTCTCCAACTTTTCCATTTCTGATAATCAAGTCAATGGCAACACAATGATCATAAACATGTAACCAATCTCTGACATTTTCTCCTGTACCATAAACAGGTAATGATTCATCTGCTAATGCTCTTGAAATCATTAATGGAATAAGTTTTTCAGGAAAATGATATGGCCCATAGTTATTTGAACATCGACTAATTGTTACTGGTAAACCATATGTTCTATGATATGCTAATACAAACAAATCAGCTGCTGCCTTAGATGAACTATATGGACTTGATGTATGTAATGGTGTTTCTTCTGTAAAGAATAAATCTGGTCGATCTAATGGTAAATCGCCATAGACTTCATCAGTAGATACCTGATGGTATCTTTTGATTCCAAACTGATTACATGCATCTAGTAATGTTGTTGTTCCCATGACATTTGTTCTGACAAAACTTTCAGGATCTTCAATACTTCTATCAACATGTGATTCGGCTGCAAAGTTAACCACAACATCAAATTTTTCTTTTTCAAATAAATTAAAGATAAACTTTCTGTCTGCAATATCACCTTTAACGAATTTGTAGTTAGGTTTTCCTTCTACGAGTTTACAAGTTTCTAAGTTCCCTGCATAAGTTAATAAATCTAAATTCACAATCATATCTTCAGGATATTTGTTCACCATATAATGAACAAAATTTCCACCAATAAATCCTGCTCCACCTGTTACTAATATTTTCATTATTTTTCTCCTTATATATAAAATTTCCAAATCTTAAAACCATCTAATTCTTTATAAAGTACTATCTTCACTTCATCAGTAAAATGTATCTTTAAATATTGAAATATATTCTCTTGATCAACATTCTCAACCAAATATACATTTTTTCTAATAATCCTAATGCAGGATTATTAATTTTCCATTTCATCAATGCTTCTTTCCATTCGGGATGATTAGTTTCCACTCCACTTATATATATAGTATTTTGAAAATCTAAAAAGCACCCTGAAGTAAAAGGACTATAATTTAAATAATAAGTTTGTGTCATCGTTTGAAAGCCCAATAAATATAAATTATTAGGATTATTTTTAAACTCCTTTATTAAATTATTATGACGATTTTCTTGATTAAATTGACTTCTATATTTACCAACAACATTAATCATAGAAAAAAACAAATTATGATAAGCATAAGATGTTTCGCCAATATATAAAGGAGTTCTTCCTAAAATAAGAAAACAACAAGCAATAATTAAAGTTTTTTTATATTTAAATTTTCTTTGATTTAAAAACAATTGTAAAACTATCAAATAAATAGACAGTGCTAAAAACGTCGAGTATTCGACCCTGTACATCAACCTTCCAATATAAGCGTATAAAAAAAGAACTATACCAGTTCCTAAAATTGCTATTGAAGAATAAACAAAATATTTTTTACAAATAAGAATTCCAATAAAAAAAATACTTAAACATCCCATAACACTTACATATTTATAATAATTTTGATTCATCAATTGTAATATACTTGCTTTTATTCCTAAAGGATGCTCATCACGATAATCATTTAAAACATCATATATGTTATTCAATTTCTCATAATCAAAAAAATCCGTATCAATAAAATTCCAATGGGTAAGATTCAAATAATCATTTTCATTTATTCCAATCTCTTGAAGTGGCTCTTGCAATTTTGAATAATCATAATATGGATAATCCAAAACTGAAGCTCTAATGGAGTTATATTGAATATACGATTTATAATTTGCATGATTATCTTCATAATATCTATTTATAATATTTAGAAGTGTCAAATTACCAAAACTAATAGAAAAGATAATTAATATATTAAGAATCTTTTTTTAGTTATAATATTTCTATTAATAATTAAATAGAAAAAAACAATTAATATAAAATATGGTAGTATAATATTAATACATTTATCCCTAATTGCTAAACCTATAAAAGACATCATTGAAGCAAAAATCAAATAATGTAATTGTGTACTATAAATTAGCCAATACAAAAAAAACATAGCTGAGGCTAACAAAGCTACGGTTGAAGTCTTTGTGAACTGTATTAGCAGATATAAATCCGGACTAAAAAAGCATAAAAAAACAACGATTAAAAATTTTATAATTGCTGTGTTTTTTATTTTTAAAATAATATAGCATATACTAAAACACGAAATAAAGATAACAAATATATGCATCCAAAAAAACCAATTAATATGAGGTAGATATGTATAAAGAAAAGATAAAAAATATCCAATTAAAATATTCATAAATACAATTTCAGGAGATGGAGTCCCTGTATATCCACCTGAAACGAGAAGTTGCATTATAAAATCATCAGAAACCTCATATTTTATATGGCCAAATAATAGGTAAGTAATTAAGAAAAACAAATTAATACTTAAGGATAATTTAAATGGGCTAAAATTAATAAAACGATGGAAGTACTTTATGAGCATTTTATTTATAAGCCTCCCCCTTTTTAATACATAATTTTATTTATATTTACTAAAAATACTTTTCATTTGGGAACTAATAAAGTCTTCTTTTAAAAACATCAAAAGAATAATTTCGATTCCAAAAAAAACAATAGCTCCACAAAATAATTGCATAAAAACTGAAAGATTAGTTAGGTCTATCATCATAATTAATAGTCCGCTAGAAATCACTGTTGAAAATATTATTTTCATCAAATTCTTTTTATTAAAGATACTAATTTCAGTAGATTTTAAATATAGTACTTGAACTATTAATACAGAAAGTTCAGCTATTAAAGTTCCTAACGATGCTCCTGCTGATCCTAAATTAGGGATAAACATTAAATTTAAAATTAAGTCTACTAATGCACCAACAATAACAGAAATTAATACTATATTTTCCTTGCCTTTGGGTGTTAATATTTGCATTCCTGTTATATTCGACAATCCAATAAAAATAATAGAAGGCATAATTATTTGCATAGCTAAAGTAGCTTCAATATAGCTATTTCCTGATAACAATAAGATACTAGGCCTTGCCATAATAACAAAAAAAGCAGTTAACGATGTACTGATAACCAAAACAAAGTTAACAGATTTTTTTATCAAGATATTGAATTCATTATTTTTGTTTTGTTGAACATAATATGATAACCTAGGCATTAAAACAGTGCCTAACGATGTTACTAAAGATACAAGCATGGTTTTGACTCTGACAGCTGCTGAATACAAACCAACTTGAGTATCATTTTTCATAAATCCTAACATAACATTATCCAAATTTGTATAAACAGTAATAGCTACTGTTTGTGCAAAAAAACAAGTATTGGTTTAATATGCCTTTTTAAATCATAATTATCATATCTTTTTAAACAAATAAATTTACGCATATTAAAAAATTCAATATATTGGATCCTGCAGCTGCAAAAACAGAAATAGCCCCATATATAATATAATCATGTTTTTGATGTACGAGTATAAACATAAGAATAACAGAAATGATTTTAAAAGCAATTGTTCTAATAGTAATATAACTATATTGCTCTAAAGCATTATATAACCAGTTTACACCCAAAACATTTAGAAACAGCCCAATTCCATTAATGAACATTAATTCTTTTTCAGCATAAAATTTATCTATAAAACAAATAGATATAAAATAAAAAAATAATGAAATAATAGTTATAAAAGAGTGAATAAATATTAATTCATGTACAGTTTTTGATAACTTTTTTTGTCATCTCTAATTGAAGCACAGGCTCGAATTCCATAGGTAGGTATTCCTAAAGAAGCTACCATACTAAAATAATTTGCAACAGATGTGACAAATGCAATTTTTCCATTACCACTTGCTAAAAGGATTCTAGAAACATATGGAAAAGTAATTAATGGAAAAATAAAATTGGAAGCTGTTAAAATAAAATTCATGATGAAATTAAATTTTACTGATTTTATTTTTTCCATACAGCCTCCTAAATTATAATTCCTTAGTTACACATTTCAATGCTTCTTCAATAACATGATGCATGTCAAAGTATTTATACATACCTAATCTTCCACCAAAAATGACTTTATCTTCTTTATCTGCTAATGCTTTATATTTGCTATATAATGCATTATTCTTTTCATCATTCATTGGATAGTATGGTTCGTCTCCCTTTTGCCATGTGGCTGGATACTCTCTTGTAATAACTGTCTTTGGCTGTGGTCCATATTCAAAATGCTTATGTTCAATAATTCTTGTATATGGCACTTCATACTCATTGTAATTAACAACAGCATTTCCCTGATAATTTTCTGTATCTAAGATTTCTTCCTCGAATTTCAAACTACGGTATTCTAGTTCTCCATAGCAGTAATCATAATACTGGTCAATCATTCCTGTAAAAATAATTTTATCTGCAATATTTTCCAATTCCTTTCGATGTTCAAAGAAATCACAATTTAATCTCACTTCAATACCACTAAGCATTTTTTCAATGATTTGTGTATATCCACCTATTGGTATTCCTTGATATAAATCATTAAAATAGTTGTTGTCATATGTAAATCTTACTGGCAATCGTTTAATAATGAATGCTGGGAGTTCATGACATGGTCGACCCCATTGTTTTTGCGTATATCCTTTAACAAGTTTTTCATAGATGTCTTTTCCAACTAAAGAAATGGCTTGCTCTTCAAGATTATGAGGTTCAGTAATTCCTGATTCTTTAATCTGTTCATTAATTTTTGCTTTGGCTTCTTCAGGTGTAACAACACCCCATAATTTATTAAAAGTATTCATATTAAAGGGCATGTTGTAGATTTCACCTTTGTAATTAGCAATAGGTGAATTTGTATATCTATTAAACTGAGCAAATTGTTGAATATAATCCCATACTTTTTTGTTGGAAGTATGAAAAATATGTGCACCATACTTATGTACATTTATTCCTTCTGCTTTTTCTGTATAGATATTTCCACCTATATGATTTCTTTTATCTATCACTAAACATTTCTTTCCTTTTTTGTTTGCTTCATAAGCAAAGATACTCCCAAACAATCCACTACCTACTATTAAATAATCATACCTCATATTTTTCCTCCCTACATTTATTCAGTGCCTTTTTCAAAAAATATCCTTGCTGCAACTTTTCGGATATTTTATAAACATTGTTTAACATAATTAGATAATCTTCTTTTGAAATGTTTTTTAGTTTTTCTTCAATTTCATTTATTGATTGAATTGAGAAACCTAAACCGTTTTTTTCAATAAATGAGGCTATTGCAGCTTTATTCCATACAATTACAGGTAATCCTGATGCTAAATATAATGATGTTTTATGGGGATTATTATATTTTAAATATTCTCCAAATAATCCATCACAATTTTCAATAGATTTTCCATCCCATATCAGTCCATATTTTTCATTAAGAATTTCTGGAAGTAGTTCCGCTGGGAATGAACCTTTATAATTTATATGTTGTAAAGATAAATCTTTAAAATTTGATCCATAGACATTTAAGTTTATATGATTTAAAGTGCTTTGATATAGAAAACCACTCTTATCTTGGGAAAGATTCCCAGCAAAGGCAATCGCATTTTCTCTTTTTTTCGTAATATCTATTTTATTTAATGAAAGATAATCAAATATTTCCAAATTAACAATTTTCGATTTACATCCATTTTTTTCTAACCAAGATGTCATTTTAGTGTTATGAGAAATAACATAATCAAACAAATTAAAAATTTCAATTTCTCTATCTATATCTTTCATAGACCATTGATTTCTTAATGAATCTATATCATGTATCAATAAAATACTGCCTCGAGGTAACCAATGTTTTAGCAATTGAACATATATTTTTTTATGTAAAAAGGATATTGAACTAAAACTATATTTGAATGTAATTTAATATTCCATATAATTTTTAAATAATTTATTAATCTAGAAATTTTATTGTTTCCTTTCAAAAAATAAGTTATTTCAAACTCTTCTTTTAGAATATCATTAATATCATCTCTAGCTTTATATCCTGCATTATTTTGTTTTGAGTTTCTATAAACATCATCAATTACATAATTTTTTTTCACGTTTTCAACTCTTTTCTTTTATTATAGTCTTGAATAAATAAACATAATTAATCTTGCAATCATATATAATTTTTTTGAAATACTATAACAAAACAATTTATATATTAAACTTCTTTTTAAAAAAATTTATTTCTTTTCCAATTAGGATATAGTTGATTACAATATGAAATACATTCACCAATTTCTTTATATTTTTTAAAATTTAATAATCTTATTCCGGATTGATAAATGAGGTTAGTAATAGAAATATATTCTAATTCATCATAATATTTATCGGATGAAATTGTTTGATGCATTAAATTTACTGATTTTATAATATCCATCATCTTAGGATTATATTTTATTTGATTCATAATTGAATTTGAGCGTTGTCTATAAAAATATAAACTTTTTTTTAAATAAAAAATGGAATTACAAAAATTCAAATACTGACCAGTAGTAGCTCTGTCTTCGTACCAAATATTTAATGGAAAAGATACTCTGGATTCAATATATTTTTTTGCATTTATTACTTTATTCCATGCACAAGGTACAGACAACAAGTATTGCTGTTTAGATAAAAAACCAGCATCTTCAGATAAGATTGTTTTAGACGATATTACATCTTTACATAAATCAAAATAGTCCATAATAATAAGATCAGGTTTATATTCTTCAATACATGAACTAATATGAAATAAAGCTTGGGAATCTATATAATCATCACTATCAACAAACCAAATATATTCTCCTTTAACAAATTGAACTCCAAAGTTTCTTGCATCACTTAATCCCCCGTTATCTTTATAATGATATTCAAAAATATTAGGAAATTTATCACAAAACTTCTTTATAATTATTTGAGAATCATCAGTACTACCATCGTCAACGATAATTACTTGAATATTATTCTTTTTTTGACAAATAATAGAAGATAAACATTGCTCTAAATAATCTTCCATATTATATACTGGAATTATAATACTAATCATTTATTTTCACCTTATTTTTATTTAATGTTATAATAATTGAAATTATGAGAATTAGGTTTATTACAGGAAAAATACTTTCTCCCTTCAATTCAAATATAATAAATAATATTAATAAACAAAAACTGAAATATCGTGCGTATTTGATTTTAGAAATATGTATAAGTTTTAAGGGAATATATAATGTATAGTATCTCAGTAACTGAAAGAAAATCCCTGCAAAATATATTGGACGCAATAAACCAATGTCAATATTCATATAGTAACCTGAACTTGTTGAATAGTATCCATCTCCAATAAAAAAGGTTTTTAATGAAGGAAGAACATACATATTTTCTAAAGCTTCTGTTGAAGTTGTTGAAAAAGAACCAGTGGTAAAGAAATTAATGAAATTTTGGAATGTCCAATTAAACCACATTTGTAATCTCTCATTATAAAACGAAAAAAGTATTAAAACAAAAAACGAATATGTAAAAATAAGAATTATTTTTTTACAAGCATTTTGTTATTTTTATATAAGCAAAATAGTGTAATCAAAATCATTATTCCAGAAACAATCAGGCCAATTCTTCCATAAAAGAGATTTCCCAAAAAGAAACTAGTAACATAATCAAATTTTCAACGAGATGTTTATTGGGATTAATAACAATAAAATATAAAGAAAAAATAACTGATAATGAGGCTTTTAGTGTAAAGGTAAAACCTGAAAATCCACACCATCCAAAACGTGTAAAATAATTTTCTTGATGGAATAATCTTATAGTATTTGCTGAAACCTCTAAATGATCGATAATCAATTCTCTTAATGTTGGAAAAGCAATTGTCAATATTGTAAACATAACATAAGTGCATGTAGAGATAACATAATATTTCATAAAGAGTTTGTAATCATAATTAGGTGAGATATATTTTATAAAAAACACTAGCAAAAAAATCATTTTTACTAACTCTTTTGTAATTTGCATTACTCTTATTGTAAAGTATGAAAAATCAAATGTGCCATATGCAATTGGAATAATTATGCTTAAAATACCTATTAGAATACATGTGATAAAAAAATGTATGAAAGGAGTTTGGATAATTTGTTTTAAAATAGTTAAAAGTATTTTATAGTTAAATGCACAAAAAATAACAGGTATAATATAATAAAATATATAACCTAAAAATTTGATATCTTCAAAAATAACACTATAGAAATTTAAACAGCACAAGAGAAAAAATAAAATTTTCTTATAATTAAATTCCATTAGCATTTTATCAACTCCTTTTGTTTTCCTTTTTTCTATAAATATAGCAATATAAGCTATCACTGATAGAAAAAAGCAATACTTTCATTTTGTTTTTTAAATTGTTTGCTTTTTTATGAACAAACTCCTTATGCTGAAATGTAATATATTCTTTTTTATAAATATTAGCTTTCGCATACATATATAAATATTTTTCCAATAAATTATTCATAAAAATTTTTTTTGTTTCATTGTCATCGATTTTTTTATATAATATTTCTAATTCAGATAAAGTATTAAATAAATCAGTAAAATTTTTTAAAGAAGCTTTACTGGTAGTAATAGAATTTTCATGTATAACATAATTGTAAAAATCCAAAGATGTAGGTAAAATTTTTTCAGCAACTAATAAAGCTCGTGGAGTAAATTCTTCATCTTCGTGCAAAATCCTAGATTTAAAGAATATTTTTTTCAATTAAAAAAGTACGACTATATACTTTCATAACAGCTGCCATGTGCATTGTTCCATTTAACATTTCATTTTTTAAAAAGTCTATACCTTTTATATTTATATGTGATTGATTGGTATGGGTCAAAGTATCAAATATTTCTTCATTAGGTAATACTTTTTTTAATGAAATACTAATTATTTCAGGAAGTTCGTTATTATTACTAATAACGTAATTTAAGCGATCTATAGCATCAATATCATAATAATCATCTGAGTCTAAAAACAAAATATAATTGCCAGAAGCCTTTGATAATCCAAAATTTCTTGTATCAGATAATCCTGAATTTTCTTTATAAAATAATTTGATTCTTGTATCAGAATAACTTGAGTAGATTAATTTTGATCTATCAGTAGAACCGTCATCTATAATAATAATTTCTATATTTTTATATGTTTGGTTTACTAAACTATCAATACATTTCTTTATATATTGCTCTGTATTATATACAGGAACAATTATGCTATATTTTAGATTCATCTTTTACTCCCTTAAACATCATTTTTAAAATATATTTAGGTTTTTTTCCATAACGTTTACAATGTCTAATAGCGTCTTGTAAACACAATAACTTATAAAATCTTTTAGACATAATAAAATATAAAACACCTTTATCATTAAAGTATTTATCTGTGTATCCTTCAAACCATGTTGATTCTCGATTATCAGGAAGATAGGCAATTGTTTTTGATACTGCATATATCTTTAATTTTTGTTTTAGACAGCTTGATAAAAATAATGTATCTTCACCATGACTATGGTCAGTCCCTCCTCCAAAACAAGTATTAAAACTGATACCATTCAACAAAATGCTTTTTCTTCGTACTGCTATTCTTGCAGCACCAAAACGCATAAAATTAAAATAGTTAACTTTAAAATCTTTTTTAGTAACAAATCTCGTTTTCTTTTTTCATCGAGATTGAAAATAATAACATCTGCATCAGGATATTTATCAAAATAGTCTTGCACAATGCTTTCATATCCATCTACATAGATAAGATCATCATCTCCAAATAAGCAATAATCTGCTTTACTTCTCATAAGCAAATTATTTCTATTTAATCCAACACGCGTTCATTAAAGGCATAAGTTGCTATATTTAAAGAATTGTAATTAAATTTGTCTATTTTGTTATAAGAAGTTTGATTACCTATCATTGCATCCGTTTGAATATTCATTTTGTTTAATAATCGAATATAATCATTACAGTTAACTGTTGTTATAAGAACTTCTACACTATTTCTTTTCTGATTAATCCCTTTCATATAAATCTCTTGTATATACCTTTTCCTTAACTTCATTTAATTCTTCATTTACTCTGTTTACTACAATGACATCACTGATTCGTTTGAATTCTTCTAAATCATTAATAACTTTGCTATTAAAGAAATTATCTTCTTTCAACGCTGGTTCATATACAACGACTTCTATTCCCTTAGCCTTGATTCTCTTCATGATTCCTTGTATTGCACTTGCTCTGAAATTGTCTGATCCGCTCTTCATTGTCAATCTATAGATACCTACAATTTTTGGATTTCTGTCTATAATCATCTGTGCAATATGATCCTTTCTTGTTGTATTAGACTGTACGATTGCACTGATTAGATTTTCTGGAACATCTTTATAGTTAGCTTTCAACTGTTTTGTGTCCTTTGGCAAACAGTATCCGCCATATCCAAATGATGGATTGTTATAATGATTGCCAATTCTTGGATCAAGGCAGACTCCTTCTATGATTTCCTTTGTATTCAGTCCCTTCATTTCTGCATATGTATCGAGTTCATTGAAATACGATACTCTTAAAGCTAGATAGGTATTGGCAAATAGCTTGATGGCTTCTGCTTCTGTGCTGTCTGTAAACAATGTCGGAATATCTTCCTTGATGGCTCCTTCTTTAAGTAGATCAGCAAAAACTTCAGCTCTTTCACTCTTTTCTCCAACAACAATTCTTGAAGGATAAAGATTATCATATAATGCCTTTCCTTCTCTTAAGAACTCAGGTGAAAAGATAAGATTGTCGATGTTATACTTTTCTTTCATAGATCTGGTAAAACCAACAGGTATTGTTGATTTGATAACCATGACTGCATCAGGATTAATCTCCATAACTGATTCAATTGTTTCTTCAACACTTGAAGTATCGAAATAGTTTTTCTTTTCATCATAGTTGGTAGGAGTACTGATAACCACAAAATCAGCATTTTTAAAAGCAACTTCCTTATCAAGAGTTGCTTTTAGATTCAAATTTCTGTTTTTTAAAAATTCTTCAATTTCCTTATCCTGAATAGGAGAGATATGATTATTAATCATATCAACTTTTTCTTCAATAATATCCAAAGCAACAACTTCATGATGTTGTGCCAGCAATGTAGCGATGCTCAATCCTACATATCCTGTTCCTGCAACTGCTATTTTCATCAAATATGCCTCCTCATTTATATTTTATTTTCTTTATAAATCCATAACATAGATTCTGTAATGTATACAATAAAGAAATAAAAATATTTTTATGCTCACCTAATTTGAAAAGATAATAGTGGTGTTTGATTAGTTTATAAAAAGATTGATTAGATATAGATCCATTTCTTTTTCGATAACTTGCCAAAGTTTCATTTAAAAGTAAACAATCGGCTTTTCTTATAGCCTTTAACCATATGGCATAATCGTTATTTTTTTAGATTTCCTATTTGGATAATACCTATCTTTTTAGCGTTATACATTACTGTTAAACACCCTGGCCAACAATATTGATACATTTTTCTTTTATTTATATAATTTGGTCCAGATATACATTGATTAATGACATCATTATCTTCATTGATTTCACGATAATTAGTATACGAAAAAAACAGTTATGAGTTCTCATGAATTTCAACTGTTTTTCTAATTTGCTTTTATCCCATAAGTCATCACTATCTAAAAATGCGATCCATTCTCCCTTAGCGATTTTTAATGCTCTATTTCTCGAAATAGCTGCTCCTAAATTCTTTTCATTTTCAATATACGTGATTCTTGAATCTTTATATTTTGCTACTACTTCTTTAGTATTGTCTGTTGAACAATCATCTATAATAATCATTTCCCAATTAGTATAGGTTTGATTCAATACACTTTCTATAGTCTGGGATATAAAATTGGCTGTATTATATGAAGGTGTTATAATGCTTACTAATTCTTTCATAGAGTTTGCGTCGTCCTTATTACTTTATCATATTCTTGTTGACTAATCTGATGAGTTCTTAATAAATAATCGCCTAAGTCCTCAGCTGTTTCCATACCTTCAGTTGATATATCTTCCTTTTTGAATACTTTTACCAATGTCTGAAAGATTATTTTTAAATCATTTATAAAAGTAATATCTTGTATATATTGCAAATCATAATTGATTTTATCTTCCCAGCTGATTGCATTTCTTCCATTGACTTGTGCCCATCCAGTAAGTCCTTGTCTGACTGTATGACGTTTTCGTTGTTCTTCTGTCATAAAAATCATATCTTTTACCAATTGGGGCCTAGGCCCAACGATGCTCATATCACCTTTAAGGATATTGAACAGTTCAGGAAGTTCATCCAATGATGTTGATCTAAGTTTCTTTCCAAATGATGTCAGTCTTACATCGTCGGGAAGCAGATTACCTTCTTTGTCTCTTTCATCAGTCATTGTTCTAAACTTATACATTTTGAATATCTTTTCATCCTTCCCAGGCCTTTCCTGTTTAAAGATGACTGGACTTCCCAGTTTTGTTCTTACGAGCAAGGCTACGATGATATAAACTGGACTCAATATGATAATGGCTACTAATGACAGAATGAAATCAAGAAACCTCTTAAAGAATCGTTTATACATTAATGAAAACACCCCTTGATGATTTCAATGATCTGATCCTGCTGTTCTTCTGTCATCTTGTTGTCACTTGGCAAGCATAATCCTCTGTTGAATATATCCATTCCTATATCAGTTGCTGTTCCCTCTATATACGCATTTGTTCTAGCACGTCCATTGCCTTCTCTGGTAATGAATGGGTTCATTCTATAGATTGGCTGCATATGCATCGGTTTCCATATTGGTCGTCCTTCTGCGTTATACTGTGCTAACGTTTCCAATATTTCTGTTGGACATGATTTGCCAGGTTCACTGATATATAACGGTTCATTTTCTCCACGTACCTGTTTACACATTGCATCCTTATCAATGATCATGCATGAAAGCCAGAAGTTAGGTTCACTGTTTTCTTCATCATAAGGATTCATCATGACTGGCAATCCCTTGAATCCTTCTTTGTATCTTTCATAGATGGCTTTTTCTTGGCGATATGCTCTTCAAGATAGGGAATCTGGCCTCTGACAACACCTGCAATGACATTTGACATTCTGTAATTGTAGCCAACTTCCTCATGCTGATACCATGGAGCATTCTCTCTTGACTGTGTTGACCATTTTCTGACCTTGTTTGCTGCCTCAAGATCATCTGTCAAAAACATACCACCACTTGATCCAGTAATTATTTTATTTCCATTGAATGAAATGGCATTGTATTGTCCAAATGTACCCGTCTGAGCACCCTTATAGGTTGCTCCTAAGGATTCAGCTGCATCTTCAATGATGATGGCATTATGTTTTTGACATATTGCTTTGATTTCATCAATCTTGGCTGGCGTTCCGTAAAGATGGACAAGGACAACGACCTTGACATCAGGATACATTTCAAATGCCTTCTCCAATGCAGCAGGATCCATATTCCATGTATCATATTCCGTATCAATGAAAACAGGTATTCCTCCTTCATAGACAACGGGATTGACAGTTGCTCCAAATGTCATATCTGAACAGAAGACATGATCGCCTGGCTTGATGCCAGCGAGTTTCACAGCAAGATGCAAAGTTGCAGTTCCAGATGACAATGCAACAGCATATTTGCAACCTACCTTTTGACTGATCTGTTTTTCAATTTCATTAATATTTTCACCAACAGTAGACATCCAATTTGTTTCATAGGCTTCAGTGATATACTTCAGCTCATCGCCATGCATGGTTGGACTGGATAGCCATACTTTATTCTTGAACTTTTCCAAATCTCTTTCCTCCCAATAAAAAAACAAGAATTGCCTAATTCTTGCTTATGATCTCTAATCCTACCTTTGCTGTTGTATCACTGCCAAAGATATGCAGGCTGATGTACGCCATGCGCTTGTGCCTGTCTATCTTCGTTATCATTCCTTCATGCCCCTGTAATGGTCCCTCGCTGATGTGAATATTCTCTCCCTCTATGAAGCCTGTCGACATGTCCACAAGATGGTCGTCTCCTGTAAACCTCTTCAGGAATTCCACCTCTCCATCCTTGAGCGGATAGATGACATCCTTCTTCTTCCCGATGATCTTCGTCAGGTCTGGTATCTTCTTGAGCTCCACATAGAGCTCCTCTATGCGTTCGGTGATCATGAAGACATATCCCGTAAAGAGCACGCATCTGACATCCTTCCAGACGCCTCGAAACTTCTTCCTTGCGACAAACTCGGGAATGAAGCACTCATGAAGGATTTCCGATGGGATGAGAAACCTGCATCTATCGGCAATCTTCCTTTCCTGTCCGCTCCTGACCTGCATGACATACCATTCCATGTTCCTGACCTCCTTGAAAAAGGGTAGGCTTCGCCTGCCAGACATCATCAAATGACATCCAGCCATCACATCTATGACCATACCTCAAGACAAACGTGACACGGCAACGATTTCCCTTTACAGCATTCCTTTTCACGGATAACTCTCTATTATCCTTTAATAAAACCAAAGACATAATACTACAAATTCATTAAGATTGCAAGTGCCTAAAAATGTAATGTCAGTCTTATGAATTCTTATCAGAAATAATAAGATTTAAAATCGTTTCTTTTATTTCTGATGGAGTCACATCTTCTTTATAAAGTACATTATGTAATTGACTTAATCTTGCATCAATATCTTCCACTGTAATATTCATTGGTGCATTTTTATAAATCAAATCATTCTTTGTACGTGTTGTATCTTCACCGTCTAAACGTAACTCCTCAAACATTTTTTCTCCTGGTCTTAAACCAATTTCTTTAATTTCTATATCCTCATATGGTTTTAATCCAGCCAATCTAATCATTTTTTCTGCTAAATCTAAGATTCTTACTGGTTCTCCCATATCCAATACAAATATATCACCCTGATCAGCATAATATCCTGCTTGTAAAACAAGCTGTGCAGCTTCAGGAATTGTCATAAAATAACGAATAATTTCTTTACTTGTTAATGTAACAGGTCCACCTTCAGCAATCTGTGCTTTAAAAATAGGAATAACCGAACCGTTAGATCCCAATACATTTCCAAACCTTACAGCAGCCATCTTTGTCACACCATTATGACCATGTGATTGTAAAATCATTTCTGTCATACGTTTGGTAGCTCCCATAACATTAGTAGGATTAACTGCTTTATCTGTACTAATCATAATAAATCTTTTCACTTTATGTTCAATACATGAATGAATCACATTATTTGTTCCAAAGACATTATTTTTGATAGCTTCCATTGGTCTTGTTTCCATCAATGGCACATGTTTATGTGCAGCCGCATGATAAACAACATCTGGATGATATCTATCAAATATTTCATCAATAGCTTTCTTATCTCTAATAGATGCAATCAATGATTTTAAATCAATATTTTGACTCATCTTTCCATGTTCAATATCTCTTTTAAATTCTTGTTCTAGCATATATAAACTATTTTCATTAATATCAATCATAATCAATTTTCTAGGTTGAAATTTAGAAATCTGTCTACATAATTCAGAACCAATACTTCCTCCAGCACCAGTTACAACAACAACCTGATCTGTTAAATAAGAACTAATCTCATTTTGTTCTAAATGGATTTCTCCTCGTCCTAACAAATCTTCAATCTTTATATCTGCAACAACACTGTTATTCTTTGTATCATTCTTAAACTGAAAATTCATGATTTTTGTATCTAAGCCATTATTCACACATTCATCATAAATTCTTCTTAAATCTCTTTGATTAACATGTGAAATCGCAATTAATGCACTTTCTACATCATATTTTTCTTTAATTACTTTTAAATCTTCAGTTGTTCCTAAAATAGGATACCCACCAATCATTAAATCTTTCTTAAAATCATCAATAAATCCAACAATTTTATAATTTAAGCTATCATTTTGTCTTAATTCTCTTAATAATAAGTTACCAGCATCCCCTGCACCAATCACAATTGTTTTCACTTCTTTAGCATCTCTATTAATACTATAGCGTCTTAACAAACGATATAATACACGAACACCAGACATAATAATGAGTGCATAAACACCAGCAATCAATTCCAAACTAATTAAAGAAAACATTCCAAAATATAATTGTGATAAAAACATCACAATAATCATGGCTAATATATTAGAAGCTGTTAAACGAAGAAGTTCATCGACACCAATATATTTCCATAAACTTTTATAAACTTTAAAAAACGCAAAACAAAGTGTATAGACAATCAATAATATACAACATCCAATCGCCACTTCATTTCCTGTCAAATCCCATTGTACTGTTCTTAATTGAAAATCATTTTTAGACCAATATGCTATTAAATAAGACAATAGTACAATGAGCAAATCTAAAACAAGCAATAATTTTTCTCTGTGTTTTCTATAAATATCATTTTTAAAAAAACATGTAACATATATATCTCTCTCCCAAATCATATTTTACCATAATAAAATATAAATTTTAACTATCAATGTCATTATAGCTAATATCATGTCATATTTCAACAAAATCTCCACACTTTTCAATCTCCATCTCTCTTCCTCTTTTTACTAATATACCATTTTTTCTTTCCAATCAACAAAATACAATAGCATTTTTTCATATAATATCTTTGATTATTTTCTTAATAGTAGATAATATCAGATTATCTGTAATTAATATGATGGACTTCAATGTAATTATCAAACTTTATCATTTAATAAAAAAACAAAGTAAACTTAATAAAGAATATGGGATGATATTTGTTTATAATAGTGATAAAACAGTCAGAGATAAAGAACATTTATCTGAATGTGTTTTACCAGCAGAAAAAAATATGATTGAGTCATCTTTTAGAAAAGTATTTGAATATGTATACACAATAGATGGAGAAGAATCATTTATCAATAAAATTGAATCAATAAGGAAAAAACATAAGTATGTTCTTGTTTATTCAATGGCACAAAATATTGATGGAATTGGAAGAAGATGTCTCATTCCTTTATTGTGTGACTACTATAATTTAATTAATATTAGTGCTGATTTCATGGCATCAACATTTAGCGATAACAAACTATTAATGTTTAATATTTTATCACAAAATCTTGCTAAGTATTTTCCAATCACAAAATATCACGTTGAAAAAAATGATTTTGAAGAGATATGTAAAATGCTAAGCAATGGTAAGTGGGTTATCAAACCCAATGATGAATCTGCAAGCATAGGTGTTCATGTAATAGATTTCTCAGCAAAATCAAAACAGGAAATTGAAGACTACATACATAGGTATCAGAATAAATATCCTATATTTTCAATTCAGAAATTTATAGATGGACAAGAGGTGGCAGTACCTTTATTAAAATTTAACGAGGAATATTATTGTCCAGGTATTAGTGAAGTTATTTTTCATAATCAACAAAACTATCTTGATTATGATACTGTTATGTTAGAAGGATATTCTTTCAAAGAATATGAGGGAGAACTAAAAGAACAATTAATAGACGTTTCAATAGAGGTAGCTAAGTCTTTAAATTTTGAGGGTATATCACGAATTGATTTTCGAATATCAAACAATCAAATATATATTGAAGATATCGGGGCTAATCCCACAATTTCAGAAACAAATGGAGTTAATATGATCTTCTGTGATAAGTTATCAGCAGAATCTAGTTGTGTATATGAATTATTAATTTATGTTAAGCTTATTGGATTAGGATTATTCATACCATCTTTCAATCAATCCAAATAAAACAATTTCCTTAAAGTGACCAATACGTAAAGTCTCGTATCTCTCATCAATCAATTCAAATTCTTTTTTAAAGCATGAGTATTCATAAAGATTTTCTTTTCTTTCAATGAATTTAATTTATTCAATCTATCAGCAAAATAATCTTTATAATCTTTTAACAATGTTGGTACCTTAATCTTTTGATATAACTCATCAAACAAATCTATATTTTTATTAATATATGCGTGTGTTAATAAATTATATTGTAAGAAAAAATATGAAAACAGTCTTGAGATTGTTCTATTTCATTAATTAATTTTATGTTTTTTTCAAGGTTTTTATTACCTAATAGAATATCATGAGCTATTTGATTATTTTTTATAATAAACCAATCACTATTTTGATTATTAATAGAAATCTGTTTTAAAATTCTTTTAAATGGATTTCTTTTTGTTTGATATAATAAGCTTTTAGTAACATATTTATTGTTTTCCAAACTAATATAAATGTCTTCGTTTATTGATTTCATTAAAATTTTATCTTTATCTTCGAATAAAGATAAAGCTTTCTCATATTTTGAAGAAAAGAGCAAACTTACGGAGTAATTAGTTCTAAAAATTTCATGTTCAATTTTATTGTTGATTGTAATATCAAAGGCATATTTCAATAATTTTTCAGGATCAGAAGAGATTAAATTTGATAGTCTTAAGAACTTAAGTTTGTATTTTTTAGATATTTCCTCTTGATTAGATTCTATCAATGCAGTAAGTCTATTAATAATGTTACTTTGTCTTTGATCCAATTCTATAGCGGTTGATAAAATAATAAAATCAATTATATAAGGATAAAAATGATTGTTCAGGTTAGAAAAAAGTTTTGTAGAATTTAAAATTTCTTCATATTGATTAAAAATATTAATATTTTCTTCACCAAAAAATTCGTATGCTTTTGGTAAAATTATCCCCAAGCACGAAAGTTTTCCTGCAATAGTTAAGCAAGAATAATCATTAGAAATCAGTAATAATCTGATGTTTAGATTTATATTTATATTTTTTTCAATATTGTTAATATATGTAAATAAATTTGTATTGTATTCTTTGTTAATTTGTTTTATTAATATGCTTTTTTCATCATTTGCTAATTCATCTTTGTAATAATATGCAATGAGAATACGTGAATATATTTCTGATGTTGGTTGATTAAGTTTAATTGAAGCAATAGCTAAATTGAAATATTGCGTTGGATATGTAGTTTGTAAATACTTATATAGATTATCTTTTTGAGTAGAATCTAACATATTGGGAACACCATTTAAAAAGAAATTTCTGATATAAATTTCTGTAAAATAATAGCCCTTATCAGTAGATTCTAAAATATTTGCTTTTTTACCATCATTTAAATATAAAACAATATTACTCAATAATTTATTAAAGTTATTTTCTAAATCACGTTGACTAAAAAACGGAAACAAATAAGAGCATAATTTAAAAAAATTATATAAATCTTGTTTTGCAATCTTTGTTTTTGAGTTAGTAATAATATTAAAAATTATTTTTTTAAAGAGCTCTTCATTTGATAAATCTTTATTATTTTGTAAACACGAATAAAACATTGGAAAAAAATCAATATCTAAATTTTTAAATATTTCGATATTATTTTTGTTTATTAAAGTGAATTTAAAAACGGTTCTGATTTCATTAAGGTCTAATATAAATTTATAGTTTATATCTTCAAATGGCAGTGAAGATGTTTTTATCAAAAGGGCATTACATATATATTTTTCATGAATTAAGTATTCAATAAAATTCAATAAATTTGTTTGGTCATCATTTAGAGCGTTAATATCTCTTACAATAATAATTTTTTTACTTTTTTATATTCTTTATGTTTTTTATGGTATGGTTTCAAATTTCCCAATATCAATTCTGTTTCTCTTTGAGAAAGCTTATATTTGAATAATGTATAAGCTAATTCTAGTAAAAGATCAGCTCCTAAATACAAAGAACCTATTAACGATGAAAAATACCAAGAACATAATTTAGAAAATAATTCTTGCATAATTGGGAGTGGTTTATCATTATGAGTACTGGTATTATCAATTAATTCATCAAAATTAATAATTTGATATTTTAAAGTATTTAATAATTCAAATTTAAAATTTAAAATTAATTTGAAACAATTATCATATTGAATATTTAGAATCCTTTCGTTTTGATTTCTTAATCGATTGATAATTTCCTCATCTATTTTTGACTTATAATAATTTGTTAATGCTTTTTTATCCATATTAAATAGAATGGATAATCTGATATTATCCTTGCCCCTTTCTTAATATTTCTGATTACATTATAACAAAAAACAAAAAAATCGCATCTTATTATATTTGTAGCAAGATAACTCCTAATAGAAATATTTGGATACCATTCTTGATTATCATGAACTCTAAATATTTTTCCACAGAAAAATAAAGTTTAAATATACATCATTAAATCTAAATATCTCTATTTTATAAAAATGGACATAACTATAACCTCACTGTAAAATTTACATGCTACGAAAAAAGTTGTAAACGAGTTATATATTATGTTCAAAATCACCACATATCTGATATTTTTTATCTCAATATAACTGATTTAACGCAATCTATGTCTTTAGTTAAAATAAGAACTGATTCTTCTAATTATAAAAACCTGTTATGAAGTGACTTTTGTCAAGACATAAATTCACAATTCATAATATTTTTATTAAATTGTTTCATCAAAGGCATACAAAGACCCCATAATAGTGTTCTAGCGACAGTTAACCAGTCTGTTATTCGTGGATTGGGTACCAAAAGGTTAATGGTTCGTCGCATAACTCTATAATCTCCTTGCGTGGATCAGTCATATTGGTATATATATAAACTCGCGACTTTTTATATATATTATGACTGCCATAAGAGGCTTTTCTTAGATAGTTGAACCTGTCTGCTATTTTGGGATCCATCTATGCCTTTGATGCTGTCTTGATTTTTGTCTACTCCACAACTCCTCCTTTCCTCTTTTATAAAATATATTTCAGGAATAAAACAAACATGATTAGCTTCATGCTATATGTCCTGTTTCAATTCCCCATATGAAGCATGCAAGCTCTCTTGCTACTGCTGTTATCGCTATATTTCTATTAACGCCTCTCAATATCATTCTATGATATTTCTTCTGCAATCTTAGTACTGCCTTGTCTGCATAATCTATGACCTTTACATCCTGACCATTCTGCTTTGATTTCAATTTTTTCCCTTTTTTTCCAACTGTGCCTCTTACAAGCACCTGCGAACACTCAATCAACGTTTTTCTTAAATGTGTATTTCCCTGTTTGGTAATACTTAATCTCTTTGTCTTGTCTCCACTTGAATCCTCAGATGGTGTCAATCCACAAAATGATGCAAAGGCTTTGGCATTTGGAAATCTATTGAAATCTGATACTTCTACATGAAAGATCATCGCTGATGAGGTATCTACACCCTTTAAGCAGCGCAATTGCCCTATCTTATCTTCATATGCTTCTTCATGAGATAATTCTTCTAGTTTAGATTGAAATCTTTCGATTCTTGCTTCGAGATCTTCTAGATGTGAAAGATACTCATCTAATATCTCTCTATACATATCCTTTAGCTCTAGCTCTTTCAACCATTTGATGTGTGTGGGAATCCAATGTGATTTCCCCTCATATCGATGTCCTAATCTCAATACATATGCATTGATATGCTATTTGATTCTCTTGGTTTCATCTTTAAAATCATCAATCATTCTTATATATTCTTTGATTTCTACATCCTGATCCTGTGGAACATACACAGCTTTATATGTTCCATTGTTTAAATTTGTCGCAATGTTTCTAGCATCTCTTCTATCATTTTTGACAACCTTGTTCTTGGCTGAACGCTGCATGGTTGTTGGTGCCAATATATCACAATTGATACCTTTTGCTTGTAATTGCCAGTATAATGAGTATCCTAAACATCCTGCTTCATAACCAGCAAGAACATCTGCATCAGGTTCGTTTGCTTTTTCTTGGCGTTATTGATAAATTTGATAATAAGATCAACATCGGGAGAAATCTTAGTTTCTCCTAAAATTTCACCAGTTTCTCCATCTACTGCACATAAACTATAAGAATTTTTATGGACATCCATTCCAATATAAACTATACTATTCATAAGTGACCTCCTATTGTCGTTATGGTATCGACTTTCATAATTTGTTTTTTGCATTTATATTATGAATCGTAATCCACGTTTTGGCAAGTAGGAGGTCACTTCATATTATCTCCTATATCAACATTTAATTTTTACGTAGTCTACTTGGAGGTCGTTATATCATTTATGCATAGTTTCCTTATAATTTTAACACTTGTTGAATTCTTCTCATATCCTCATCACTCAATGCATTATCTCTTCCTGAATCAATAATGATTTGAAGAAGTTTTCTTTCCTCAGTATATACTTTATCGGAATCAGTATGACATTGTCCTCCCGCCATATATACATATCCATCAATCCAACAATAAATGCTATTTTCCTTTAGTATTTGAGAAAGAATATAAGTTTGTCTTTTGACTTGTTTTATTGGGTTTTTGATAGAATCTTGAAATGTATTTCCCTTTGATGAAGTTTTGCTAATTATCCACTCTGAATCATTTTCCTTTCCAGTTGTCGTACCTTTATAATTTTTAGTTTCAACAATAATTAATCCTCTTGTGCTAATAATCAAATTATCAATTTCACTTCTTTTCCCATCATATTCAATTTGAACATTTGATAGAACAGTATAGTTTATTGGAAGATTTTTCAAAATGTTAAGAGTTCTTTCTTCGCCCTGTATTCCACTTTTTAACTTTTTATATGGTCTATAACATAAATTTCCTATAATACACCCTACGCAACCTATAGCAAAAAATATAGGCATATTAACATTCAATTGATGTCTATAATTAAATTGTTCCCTCCACTCATCTGTACCAAGAGGTGCTGTTATACGTCCTGCTATCATAGCATATAAAAAATAAATAATATTGCAAATAATGCATATCCAACTATCATGCCTATACGTAGATACTTTACTTTTGTTCTATTATCCATTAGTTATCCCCCTCACAATTATAAATAATTATAATATAAATTATCTAACAGAATAAAGAAGAATTTATATATCCCATTATATTAAAAGGATTTTATATAAATCTTTACATTTATTTTCTACAAACTTTTTCCTAGCTTTTGTTTAATTGTCACTTTCAAAGAATAAAAATATAAACAATCATGTTTTTTAACTATACTAAATTTGGCATATTCACTAAATTAATACATATATGATTTTTATGTTAAAGCAATAGGCAATCACTATTTCAAATGATCTTTATATTAAATAGCTCGATACTTATTTAATTTTTGAATCATGTCATGAAATCCATTTCAATTGAGCTATAAGCTATTTTAAACTTTTAAACATAATCTTTTTCTGACTAAAAAATAGCATGTTACAAATTTCATAAAAATAAATATATTCAATTCAGTGTTTCAGCATGTTTTATAAAATATTGATAAGTATAATTAATTTTCAATTATCACCATACTCCCTTCTTTTTATTTAAAAGAAAAATTTTCTAAACTGTCTATAAATCTGGCGACAAGCATTTTGATCACTTGGTGTAGAAGAAATCGTTGATTGATATCTAGGATCATCAAAAAACACAGCAATAGGATGTTTGCTTTTATCACCTTTTATATAAATCCCATATTTCTTTAATCTATGAATATCATAGCTACTAATCAAAACTCTAAAAATCTTCTCTAAATATTCATCCCTTGTTCCATCTTTTGGATTCTGCTTTAAAATATCTTCCAATATATTTATATCCACATCCCCAACATTTTTCTTTTTCACATCATCCTCTAACATATCTAAAAGGACATCTTTTTGTTCTGCTTGGTAATATTCTTTGATATCCCCTTTATCTAAAATAGTATAACATTCCTGAAAAGAAAGTTCTTCTTCTAAAATATCATTTTGTGTCTGTAATAAACTTGACTCTTTTTCCAATTGACGAATCAAATCACAATATTTTCTCTTTTCTTCTTCTAATTTATCAATTTCCTTTCCCAACTCATCAATGGTTTGTTTTTCATAATCCTGAGCCAAACTTTTTAAACTATCTAAATAACTTTTTTGTAAATAATGAAAATCATAACGATTACCATAACGTCTTTGTTTTAAAAACAGACTCATTTTATGCAAAATACGTTGTTGTAACTGATCTTGTGATTCTTTTTTAGAAAGACGATAAGCCTTATAATCATGATTTAAATAATCAATCATAATACGTCCATGAAGTGGTATATTTTGACATTGTTTTTTCATCCGTTGATTGATGTCTTTATTTTCTTCATACATCACATAAGCAATACCCCTTAGTTGATTTGCCAAATAAATAGGATCAACAACTTGTTCATAATTAATATATAAAACAGGTAATAGTTTATTTATTTCTAACCAATTTATAACTTGCTGGTAATTGTCTTGACTAATCATAATAGGCTGATTTGTAAGTGGTATACCATCATCTTTAATCAAATGGCACCTTAACAATTCATCAATATAGCGATATCCCTTTTGATATCCATCATTATGAATACACAATCCACCTTCTTGTTCGTTATAGATATACTCCATACGATGATACAAATGCACAACAACACTATGATCTTGAGGATATTGATAAATATCAAAATCACGTTCTTCAATCTTTTTTTGATGAAAATCGATATCTTCATACGGGATATCGTAAACTTGAAATAAAGATTTGACAAATTGAGAGATGCTCCATTTTTCCGCAACCTTAAATAAGTAGAAAATGATTTCATAACTTCCCTCCATTCTTTTTAATTAACGCATGTAAAATATCTAAACGACGATAAATTTCATGTGTCGTTTCTAAATTATGTGCTTTGTTTTGAATATATTGTAAAAGACTCTTTTGATATTTTGAAACTTTATCAATATCATCAATACATAACAATGAAGACTCTTGATGATAATGAATCTGAGATAATTTAGAATTCTTTACTTTCAATTCTTCAATATCTTGTAATAACATATTATAAATTTCTTTCAACTCAAGTATTTCTTGTTGACGACGTTTAATTTCTTCTTTAAATTCTTCTTGATATTCCTGACTGTTTTTAATAGCTGAATTTTGTTGGTGATAAACCCAGTTTTGATATAATGTTTCATATGAAGGCATCGTATCTTTATAACGTTCAATCATAGCATTTCTCAATAATTCATTGATTTCATGTATTTGATGAATGTAAGCAATCTTTTTATTTAATGGATAAAAACGACTACCATGTTCATCAATAATCTCTATACAGCCTTCTTCCTTTTGTCGTGGACAATAACAAACATGTGCCAATCCTAAAACTTCTCTAGCTAATTGATTCGCATCTATAAATTTAGTACGCATATAAATAAGCGGTGTCTGTGTTTTGATTTCTTTTATTATATCAATGTCTTTTAAACGATGGGCTTTTGCTTGAAAAGGATAAACATCACTTTGTATATAAGGAGATGTGATAATGGTTTTAAATAAAGATGGAATGGAAACAGCTGATATATAACGTGATTCATTAAATGTTTCTTTAAAAAAACGTAAATGTATTTTTTCATTCACAAAATCATAAATAACTTCTACAATAAAATGTGTATTTTTATGATTATCTTTTGTTGAAAAAAATAAAGTCAAATACTGTTGCTCAAAAATTTCAATATTTAATAATTTTTGATCAAGTTGATATTGAAAAGGTATACGTCCATCATAACTTAGACCTTCCATTTTATTTTTAGAATGTTCTAACCAATCCAATAACATATGAATAAGTATATCTTGCGTTAAGTGTTTTGTTGGAAATTCCACATAGTAACAAAGCATCATTTTCACTTCCTTTTTATATAAGTATAACATGCTTTCTTGCCAAATAAAGACAATTTTTTAAGATAGTCAAATAAACTTTCTTTATTTATATGAAAATCGGATAAGAAATGAGGAAATCTGTATAAATACAGTGTCTATCAGCAAAGTAGCAAAAAGAAAATAAGGAAAATTACAACAAATGAAAGAGCCTTGTGTAACGACTGATAAAGAGAAATACAGAGTTATGGAAAAACCCGTCTTTAGAAGTTCTCACTATATTTTTTAGGAATACCTTTTTATATAATATCAAATTATGCTGATTTTATCAGTTTTTTTCTTTCTTCTCTATTTTTTTGTTTATTTTTTTGCATTGTATTTTATATAGTGATACTAGTGATATATACTCTGGAGATGCATTATGGCTTATTTTCTTAAAAAAACCATAATAAAGAGCATACTTATTCATCAATCATTGAAAGTGATTATTCCCCTCAAAAACGTTGTGGTGCACATCATACTTTTAAATCTCTTACTTCTGTTGAATCTTGGAAAGCCAATATATTAACGTCTAGACATCAAGTCAATTCATCAAAGATTTTTGAGAAGATGGCAAAATTATCATTAGCAAATTATTACCTGATAGAAAGATAAATAAGTCAAATATTCAATTATAAAATATAAAAGCCAGTAGAAATCATTTAAAAGATAAACACTTTCTTTTAATAAAACTCTCACTATATTTTAATGTTGGATACCAAAGTCAGGTTATATGAAAATCGGATAAGAAATGAGGAAATCTGTATAAATACAGTGTCTATCAGCAAAGTAGCAAAAAGAAAATAAGGAAAATTACAACAAATGAAAGAGCCTTGTGTAACGACTGATAAAGAGAAATACAGAGTTATGGAAAAACGACGCTTGAAACAGAGCGTCTTTTTCTTATTAGAGAAAAAGACTGTTATTTACATATATTTTGGGTAAGGTCTTATACAACAAATTCAAAAAGTATAAAATCTCTCTTGACCTTATTACGAATTCGTATTATAATTTTGATACGAATTCGTAATAAGGAGGATTTTCAATGAAGAATTACAGAGAAGCAAATTATAGGTTATGTCTTGCGATGAACAAGTGTGATGAGCTTTATTATCAAATTGCTAAAAACACGCACATAAAGGAAAATACGCTATGGTTATTGTATGTGCTAGGCGATGAAAAAGAACACTCTCAAAAACAAATCTGCGAAGAATGGCTTATGCCCAGAACAACCCTTAATACGGTTGTCAAAGAATGTATCAATGACGGATATATTATTTTATCAAATCAACAACACTCAAAAGAAAAGACTATTTCTCTTACCAAAAAAGGGAAAGAATTTGCAGAAAAAGTTTTAAAGCCAGTCTATGAAATAGAAAATGATGTTATGAAAAAAGTGATTGAAGAATTTTCTGAGGATTTTATCCTTGCGTATGAACGCTATGCTCAATATTTTGAAGAAGCATACAAGAAACGAAACCGAACCGAATAAAGGAGCTTATGAAGATATATGAAAGTTTTTTTACATTTTTTAAAGCCTTACTGGAAAATGAGCTTAATTACTTTAATTGTTGTTATTTTTGATGTGGTCGGTGCTTTGATGATACCGACGATTACTGCTGATATGATAAACATTGGTGTCAATGGCGGAACGATTGAACAGATGATACAAAAAGGATTGTTTATGTTATTGGTTACTGTGTTATCAGGTTTAGGAGCATTGCTTGGAAGCTGGCTCTGTGCGGAACTATCCTCAAGAATCGGCAAAGATATCCGTGATGAAGTTTACGATAAATCCCTTGCCTTTTCGTCCTCTGACTTTGAACGCTTTGGAACAGGCTCTATGATTACCAGAACTTTAAATGATACAAATATCATTCAGCAGGCATTTGTGATCGGCATACAGATGATTGTCCCTGTACCGTTCATGTGTATCATGGGTATTGTTTTTGCATTTAATATCAACAAAGATATGGGGGTTCTTGTTTTAGGAGCAATGTTTCTTGTTGTACTAGTTGCCTCGTTCATTATTAAAAAAGCCTCTGTCATATTTTCAAAATTACAGAAATTTCTTGACAGAATGAACGTTGTTTTGCGTGAAAATATCACGGGAGTCCGTGTGATAAGAGCATTTAATAAAGAGCCGCATGAACAAGAGCGTATGAACAAATCCTTTGAAGATTATGCAAAGGCTTCGATTAAAGCAAACCAGCTTTTTTCGCTTTTGGATAGCTGAGCTTTGTTCGCTATCAATATCTGTATCGTTCTCATTCTTTATTTTGGCGGTAATTTTGTCGCGGACGGTACAATGAATATAGGCGATATTACAGCATTGACAGAATATGCTATTTTGACTTTGTTTTATATCATCATGGCACAAATGGTCATGGTATTGCTTCCGAGGGCAAAGGTATGTTTAAATCGTATCGGCGAAATTATCAACTATACTCCCGAAATAGCAGACGGGCAGGAACAAACAACGTTTGATGAAACAACAGATGAAATGGTACGCTTTGAAAATGCAACCTTTCGTTTTGGCGACGCTGACGAAGATACCTTGTCAAAAATGAACTTTGTTTGCCGAAAAGGACAGACAACTGCTGTTATTGGCGGAACAGGAAGTGGAAAAACAACGATTGCGAAATTATTGTTGCGTTATCATGATGTTACGGCAGGAAAAATCATGTTAAAAGGTTGTGATATTCGGGATATGACACAGCAGGAATTACGAGGTCACATTTCTTATGTACCACAAAAGGCATGGCTGTTCTCTGGAACGATTGCAGATAATCTTCGATATGGAAACGAGAATGCCACACAGGAAGAAATGTTGCACACCTTAAAGGTTGCACAATCTGATTTTGTTTTCACACTGCCTGACGGTATTTTCTCTCATGTGGCACAAGGCGGCACAAATTTTTCAGGAGGACAAAAGCAGCGTTTATCTATTGCCCGTGCTTTGATGAAAAAGGCAGATTTATATATTTTTGACGACAGTTTTTCGGCACTGGATTTTAAGACAGACGCCGCTCTTAGAAAAGCTCTCGAAGAAGAAACAAAAAATGCTGCGGTTCTGATTATCGCACAAAGAATCAGCACGATTCTTCACGCAGAACAGATTGTCGTACTTGATGACGGAAAAATTGTAGGAATAGGTACACACGATGACCTTATGGAGCATTGCTCTGTATATCGTGATATAGCAAATTCACAGATGAAAGGCGGTGTTAAGAATGGACAATAATCAAGAACTATTTGAAGAAGCCTATGAAATGAAAAATGCCAAACATACAATGTGGCGTTTCTTAGGCACGATGATGAAACAAAAGATACGGTTAATCGTCGTTTTGGTATCCGTTATATTTTATACGCTTTTTACCATCATAGCACCTTTGTACAGTGCTAAGGTCGTTGATTTGATTTGGAGCAACATTCAACAGGCTTTGAGTCAGGAATATGCTTTCCGTATCACATGGCAGGCTGGCGGTATGCAGATGACCATACTTCTTCTCATTTATTTAGCAAGTGCTGGTTTTTATGCTTTGCAAAACTTCTTAATGGCAAGTTTTTCAGAAAAGCTGAATTTACAGTTGCGAAAAGAAATCAGTAGTAAAATAAACCGCTTGCCGCTTGCTTATTTTGACAATCATAAAACTGGCGAGATGATGAGCCGTGCAACGAATGACCTTGATAAAATGTCAGAAGCTTTGCAAAGTGGGTTACTTCGCTTTTTGACTGCGATGGGAACAGTTATCGGTTCGCTAGTAATGATGTTTTCATTTAGTATCCGCCTAACTTTGATATTTCTTGGCTTTTTAGCTATTTCCTTATTTTTAACGAATATTGTTGCGAAAAAGACATTACAGTATGCAACGGAAAGACAACGTTGCACAGGCAATCTCACAGGTGTGATAGAGGAAGCATACAGCGGACGTGTTATCATCAAAGCGTTCAATCATGAAAAAGAAAGCTCAAAAATGATACATGACGCTACGGAAGAACTGGCAAAAGCTACAAGAAAGACAGATTTCATCATGAACGCAATCAATCCACTGATTCGACTTGTCAATCGTTTGGGGCAAATACTGATTGCTGTATTCGGTGGGCTTATGCTGATTGAGGGAAAAATGACGCCAGGTGTTTTTCAGGCATTTTTCCAATATGTCAATCAGGTTGGCGAACCGATTACGGAAATGTCTTATATGATTAATTCCATGCAGTCAGCACTGGCGTCTGTGGAACGCGTATATGAATTTTTAGACGAAAAAGAACTTGTATCAGATATTGAAAATAAAATGACCTTAACAGATGTAAAAGGCAATGTTGGTTTTCAGAATGTACGCTTTGGCTATTCGCAGGATAAAATTTTAATGCAGGATATTAGCTTTCGTGCAAAGGCAGGACAGAAAATTGCAATCGTGGGAAGCACTGGTGCAGGAAAAACAACGATTATCAATCTCCTTATGCGTTTTTATGAAATCAGTGCAGGACATATTATTTTAGACGGTATCTGCACACAAGATATGACACGTACGGAATTAAGAAGTCATTTTGGAATGGTGTTACAGGACACATGGCTGTTTGAGGGAACGATTGCTGAAAATATTGCTTATGGAAAGCCTGACGCAACAAGAGAGGAAATCATAGAAGCATGAAAGTGACTCATGCTGATTTCTTTATCAGAACAATGCCTGACGGATATGACACGGTTCTTACTAATGACGCTGAAAATATTTCCGTAGGTCAAAGGCAGTTATTGACGATCGCCCGTGTTGTACTCTGTAATCCAGCGATACTTATATTAGACGAAGCGACTTCTTCCGTAGATACACGCACGGAAATGGCGATTGGTAAGGCAATGAAAGCACTTATGAAAAATCGTACAAGTTTTGTGATAGCTCACAGGCTTTCTACGATTGTAGACGCTGATTTGATACTTGTTATGCAAAATGGCAATATCATTGAACAGGGAAATCACAAAGAGCTTTTACAGGCAAAGGGTTCTTATGCGATTTATATAACAGCCAGTTTGCATAGAAAAAGATAATATAGACGATGATAGGAATATTGAGCGTTCTGGTCGGAATTGTGCTTTATTTTATAATTTGTATTATTATTGCCTTTATACGTGCATTGTTCTCAAAAAGAAATGAAAGAATGATATGTTTTAGGGAAACATTTTGGAATTTCTTTATTGAAGCATTGTACCCGTTTAACTGGATATGAGTTATGCTAATTGCTTGTACCGACGGAGTGAGCCGTTCAAAGCCCCCGTTATCTAACAGGGGATACTATTACAAAAAACAAAAGACAAAACACATACAAAAGTCCCGATATGAAACGATCTACAAAGTTATAAGGACTTACTGTACTTCACAACCTGTCTTTTCTACCCGACAGATCGAAAACAGCATATTGGCACAAGAAAACACATGATACAAGGTGTATGCTCCTATGGGCGTATGCCTTTTTTGATTGGAGGAACGAACATGAACGACATGGAATTTATCGAAGCATTGAAAACAAAACGGAACGCTTGTGGTTATTCTCAAAGCAGGCTGGCAAAGGAACTGCATATCAGCAAGCAAAATCTAAATGATATTGAGAACGGTAAAACAAGAGCCAGCAAAGAAATGAAGCATACGCTCCTGCATTATTTAGACTACTGCAACTGTACACAGCCCTTTACGCTAAACGTTGATTACCTGCGTGTCTGCTTCTCTACAACGGACGCATTGGAGATTATCAAAGACGTGCTGGCTATGAAGATAGAATACTTTATCCATGAGGATTACGGGCTGTCGGCACTTGGAACACGTCTTACAGGCAAGAGGGATAAACTGGTACAATTTTCTGAGCCGTTGCATGGACTATGAGGGTATCTTTAAGCGTCTGGACTTGGCAATCAATGACATGGGCGGACTGCTGGACATAGCAATCCTAAGAGAACGCTATTACGCCAACAAGGTATGGAAACGTTCCAGAAAATATGAGGGCATAAACAGCGGGAAGTTATCGGGAGCAGACAGAGATACCGCAAAGACCTTTTATATCGGTTCAAAGAACAGCCCTGTCTACTTCTGCCTGTACGAGAAAGAAAAGGAGCAGAAAGCCCTGATAAACAGGGATATATTGACGGTTCGCGATAGTTATAAAAAGATACTGAAAAATCTATGCTGTTTTTAGAAATAAAAAAAGAATAGCCACATTTGATTAATTTGTTGATAATTAATAATATAAATATTCATATTTCCTATTTTTACCATAAATAAAAAAGCTAAACGAATTCACCTTTCAAAAGTATTTCGTTACAGCTCTTTGATACGATAAGTATTCATTTCCTTTTGTATTTGTTTCATATACATGACTTTGACTTTTTGATACAAATTCTTATTTTCTAATAGATGACGACAATAGACATTATATTCACGTAAATAATGGAGATTAACCCAATGACATGAAGAGTCTTTTTGATTCATTGTCGGATAGAGCCAATTTTCATGTAACATTATAGCATTCTTATATCCCTTTTTATCTCTTTTTCGTTGAAGATAGCTTTGCATATCTTCAAACAACACTTCAGCATGTCCATCATCATAATATAAACGTATATAATGCTGGAAACGTTCTGCTAAAACAACTTTTCTATTTAACTGCAATAATTTCCACTTCTATAAGCGCACCCTTAGGTAAACGACCTACTTCAACAGCACTTCTGGCAGGATAAGGCTCTACAAAATATTGAGCATAAATGCTATTAACAGTATTAAAATCATCCATATTGTCTAAAAAGACTGTTGTTTTTACAACATGGGAAAAATCAAGACCTTGACTTTCTAGTAAACCTTTGACATTGTCTAAAGCCTGTTTTGTTTGGGCTTCAATTCCTTCAGGCATTTCACCTGTTTCTGGATTTAAAGGAATTTGTCCTGAAAAGAAAATCATATTTCCAATATCTATTCCTTGACTATATGGTCCAATGGCACCTGGTGCTTTTGTTGTCTGTACAACTTTTTTCATTATCATTACCTCCTATTTTTGATTTATTTATTATAACAAATTTTTATGAGGGAAACTACCATTTACAGGAAATATTGTTTGGATTGTCTGATTCAAATATGATAATGTCTTAATGTATCCAAGTTGAATATGTCCTGCTAGCAGGACATATTCAAAAATTCATGTTATTATATAATCTCACTTTTGTTGGGAGGTTATTCTATGAGAAAGGTTGTTTTAAGAATGAATGAAGAAAATAAATATCTGACTATTAAAAAACTTGTTGAAACTAATGGTAATAAAAAGCGTGCTGCTGTTAAACTTAACTGCTCTGTCAGAACCATTAATAGATTGATCATTAAATATAAAACTTATGGAAAAGCTGGTTTCGTTCATGGCAATAGAGGTAGAGCTCCTGCTACTACCTTCCCTCTTGATATTAAAAATCAGATCATTAAATTATATGTCGATTATTACTCTAATGCCAATTTTACTCATTTCTGTGAAATCGTTCATGATGATCTTAATGTCAAAATCAGTGATACTACCTTGAATAAATGGCTTAGAGAGGAAAATATTATTTCTCCTAAAGCTACCAAAAAAACTAGAAAAATCCTTAAAAATCAACTGAAGGCTCAATTGAATAATACTTCTTCTAGAAAAATTCAAAATCAAATCAAAGAAGTCATTGCCTCTGTTGATGAAAATGATGCTCATCCTAGAAGACCCAGATGTAAATATAAGGGTGAGATGATTCAAATGGATGCATCCAGCTATGAGTGGATTCCTGGTCAAATTTGGCATCTTCACCTTGCTGTCGATGATGCTACCGGTGAGGTGGTTGGGGCTTGTTTTGATCATCAGGAAACATTAAATGGCTATTATCATGTCTTTTATCAAATTCTCACTAACTATGGAATCCCTGCCATGTTCTATACTGATCGCCGCACTGTGTTTGAATATAAAAGAAAAAACAACGCCTTTGATGACGAAGACACCTTTACACAGTTTTCCTATGCCTGTCATAATCTTGGCGTTGATATTAAAACAACGAGCATTGCTCAAGCCAAAGGCAGAATCGAACGATTGAATCAGACCTTTCAATCAAGATTGCCTGTCGAGCTTAAACGTGCTCATATCAAAGATATAGAGTCAGCCAATGAATTTTTAAACTCCTACCTAAAAAATTCAATGACAGATTTGCTCTACACCTCAATAGTACCAAATCGGTCTTTGAAATGCAACCATCATTGGAGAAGATTAATCATACATTGGCGGTTCTTTCACCAAGAAAGATAGATGCAGGACACAGTATCAAATTCAAAAATAAGATATACATACCGGTGACATCAAACGGGACCCCATGCTATATGAAAAATAAGATGGATTGTATGGTCATAGAATCATTTGATGGAGGATTATATGTGAATATTCTTAATCAAATTTACCTGATGCAGGAAGTTCCGAAACACAGTCCATATTCTAAAGAATTTGATGAAGAAATAAAGCCAAAGAAAGAAAAAATAAATATATTCCACCAATGAGTCATCCATGGAAACAAGATTCTTATTTAAGGTATCTTGCAAAGCAAAAGCACCGAAATTGCGGTGCTAATGTTTAAAAATTTTTAGGACATTTTCAAAATTGCTTGACACCATTTACAGGAAATATTGTTTGGATTGCCTATAATATTTTTAATATTGATTGATTTTCGCATATATATTCTAAAATTTGTTGGACGACTCTAGAATTGTTGAATTATGTCCATAAAAATGAATATTGATTCAATCAAAAAAAGAACCTTATGTTCTTGCATAAAGTTCTTAATTCTCTTTATTTTCAGTTTCTTCAATCATTTCTGGTTTAACCATTTTCATAGCTTTCATAGTTTCTCTAGCTTTATAGAAAGCCTGTGCAATATTTAATCCATGATCTCCGATTCTTTCAAAGTCTGTTAAGATTTTGGTATAGACAACACTGTTCTCTGTTGTACATCTCTTCTCTTTTAATCTGACTAGCTGATTCACTGAGAACTGATGGTGTGTCTTGTCAATATTTTCTTCTATCACATCAACTTTATCAACAATACCACTGAATTCATCATAGTTCATGATCTTCAATTCATCTAGAATGTTTACACATAGACTGCTCATGATTCCGATTTCATCCATCGCCTCATGTGAGAATTGCTTATCCTCTTTATAGAGCAATTCTGCGCGATTGGCTATGTTTATCGCATGATCCCCGATTCTTTCAATATCTGCTGCCACCTTTAAGAACAGTCCTATTGGCTGTGCCCCTTCTACTGGAAACTCTGTTGAAATGGCACTTGTCGTAAATTCTACGATGTTTTTATTGAGATAGTTGATATATTCCTCATTCTTTTGTAGTTTTTCATATTTATCTTCCCTGAACTCTATCAACAGTTCAAATGATTTTCTGACATTATCAATCGCTACATCCAACATATTTTGTGTTTCATTGAATAATTGTGTATTCGCTATTGCACTTGTTCCAATATGATAATCATTTGTGAAGATATTAAAGTCCAAATATTTTAACTGCATCTTTCCTTCCAGTTCTGGTTTCTCTGGTAATATCAGATAAGAAAGATTGACTAGTTTTTCACCAATTGGCAATAAGATAATTGTTGTGACAACATTAAAGACTGTGTGTACATTGGCAATCTGTGCTGCCACATTAGTTGGTGTCAATGATGCCATAAACGCTGCAAATGGTGTCACCATACTAATAATCACAAAGATAATTGTTCCTATGATATTGAATGACAAATGAATCACTGTTGTTCGTTTGGCATTGCGGTTGGCTCCTATCGATGCCAAGACTGATGTGATACATGTTCCAATGTTCTGTCCAAACAATACATAAATGGCTGACGGTAAAGTCACGACTCCACTCATCGCTAATGCCTGTAAGATACCCACTGATGCAGATGATGATTGAATGATAGCTGTAAAGACAGCACCTACAAGAATTCCTATCAATGGATTTTCAAAGTTGGATACAATGTTTGCAAACTCAGCTGATTCACGTAATGGAACCATGGCTGTGGACATCATTTCCATCCCCATGAATAAAATACCTAGACCTGCAATGATTTCACCAAAGGCATCAAGTTTCTTGCTTTTAAAGAAAGCAATCAAGACAACCCCAGCAAAAGCAATAACTGGTGCTAATGCTGTAATATCCAAAGCAATCAGCTGACCTGTAATGGTCGTTCCAATATTGGCACCCATAATCACCCATACAGCATTTTTAAGTTGCATAAGACCAGCATTGACAAAACCTACAACCATCACTGTTGTGGCTGATGACGATTGAATAATCGCAGTAATTAAAGCCCCTACTCCAACACCTAAAAAACGATTTGTTGTCAACTTTTCCAAAATTGACTTCATCTTATTCCCAGCAGCCAGCTCCAGACCATTTGACATCATTGTCATCCCATAAAGGAATAAAGCTAACCCTCCAAGTAAAGAGAATATATTTGTCAGTTCCATCATGTCCCTCCTATTTATACACAAATAAAACTTAACATATTCCTAACTTAATGTAAATATTCTTAACGTAATCTTAACATTTCTATCGACATTTTTTTCTGTTATTCACATAATATTTTCAAAGCAAAAAGTTGATCTGTATCAAAATTTACTTATCCCTGTAATAACTTTTCAATCATTTCATGATAACCTTTTTCTAATGCTTTTTGAAATTGTTTCAACTCTTTATCTACCACATTTATTTTGACATACAAAGATATCAAAAGACACATTATTCCAGTAAAACCGATAGAACCCAAATAAATCATCAATTGCTTTCCCTCAAGTTTCAAGAAACCTAATAGTCCCATCCCTATAATAACTACCAACATAAATATCATAACGCATATCCAAGTTTTTTTCTTTAATTGTGATTTTGCTAATCCCCTATTATAAATCCTATATGCCATTTTGAGTTTCCTCCTTTATGGCTTTATATCACTAAAATAAAAACAGAGATTTCTCTCTGTCTACTCTTTTTTCTGCCATTCTATCTTCATGTTTTTACCACAATGAGCTATCCCTACATATAACTTGTCCTTTTAATGAAATATCATACTGTTGAGCTTTTATTTGTTGAATAGCTTCTTTTGCAAGAGTATCTAGTTTCTCTTTATCTTTTGTATACTTAAATTCCATCACATATGATGGTTTATCCGCTAGACTTTCTAAAATAATATCAGCTCTCCCTTTTCCAGTTTCTCGATTACTGATAATCTTATAATCATAAGACAGCCATGCGCACATACCTAAAAACAAAACATGCTAGCTATTTTCATTTTATAAGTCATGATAGAATGGAAGCTGTAAAAGCATCGCTTGATATTTATCTCTAAAATCATCCATTTTTGCTAGTTTCAAAGCATTAAACATAACATTCAAGTTAGATGCATTGACATTTAAATAATAGGCTGTCAACTTTTTAAATTCATCTTGTACTTCCTGATTTGGTATTTTCAGTTTATATATTTGATCTATTGATGAAACTTCATCCACAATTGTCATATATCCTGCATTAACAAACAATCCCCATAAACTTGCTGTATTACTTACTTCAAAAAAACTTGTTTCCATATAAACTGTTGTTTCAACAGCCTCTGTTGTAATGAGTTGTTCATAATCTCTATCAAAAGTTTCATCTCTTTTTTCATGGCTTCTTTAATCATATTATTCTCACTGTTAAACCACAAATTCTGCGATAATGTTAACTGCAGATTAATTTATACTGATTTATCACGTCCTTTTATTTTTAACCGCAGATTATTTGCTACCTGCTGATGGATAGTAAGTGATCAATGAAAAAAGGATATATCATATCGATACATCCTCATAGTTATATTGTTCAAATATACTTTTTATCGCGTATGCAATCCTTCTGCTTTCTAATTCATCATCTATATTATCATACACAGATTCCGTATTCCACATGATATCTGTTGGATATGCCAGTGGTATAAATCTATCCTGGTTTTTTCTTATGATTTTATCGTAGTAATGTATAAACAATTCCCATTCCCCCGCTATTGCGTGCATCTGACACCTATATATACTTTTTTCTGTTTTTATGTTAAATGTATAATATGGTCTAATTTCTATGCAGTCGATCTCCCCAACCTGTTTTTTATTTTCTCTATCTTTATATATATAATCCATCTTTCCTATCCTATCATTAATTCCTTGCCTGCTTCCATGATCAGTTCGCTATCAATGATATCCTTTTTATAATGCATTCCTAATATCAGGCTCTTACTGATGATCTGATTGAGTATCCTGACGGAGGTATTCATCAGTGTATAAAGTGTATGATAGCTTTCTTTTGTAAACAGGTCTGTTCGGCAACCGACCGATTCCAAACGTGATTCCACATAATTTTTTACTTCTTCTTCATTGAATCCTGTAAACGTATAATTCATATTGATACGTTGTCTAAATGGTTCCAGGACTTTAAGTCGCAGTGTTCTTATAAATTCATTCTGCCCTACGAATATCAGTGTACAGTAATCTTTTGAATCATAATCAAAATTCATAAGCATGATGAATTCTCTAAGCACTTCTTTTCTGAGAAATTGTGCTTCATCTATCGCTATAATGACTTCCATTTTGTTTTCTACTGTCAATCTTCTCAGTTCATCCTGGATAGCTTGAAACATCTTCGACTTTTTTGTCATCTCTTCAAGCCCCAGTGCATCATTAAGCATTCTGTAAAAATCTATGGCTGTAATCGTTGTCATACAGATATAGATTACTACATATCGATTGGGGTTGAGAGATTCCAATGTTTTTCTCAGACATGTGGTCTTTCCCATCCCAGGATTGCTTAAAAATACACCGATTCCTCTTGATTTGATGATAAATTCCAATCGGTTCGTCATCTGTTTAAAATCATTAGATTCATATAATGTTTTAATCATTGTATCTTTAGTAAATGGATTTCTGTCCATTCCGTAATACGTTGTCATTTCCATTAATAAATAATCTCCTCTCTTCTTGTCCTTCCGTTTTCAACCTTATCTGTCCTACTGATTGGAACTTTCTTTTTTCGGATATATCATACAGATAGGTATTTTCAAAAGTTCTTGGATCATATCGAATGATTACCCTCATCCCGATATAAATGGACGGAACATCAAATAAAACATTTTCAATCAATACGGTTGAATCTCCATTTACCTTACGTGTCGTTTCATGCATGAACACATCGTCAAGCCAGGCTCTGTATTCAACGGATGATTTATTGGATAGCTGACATACCTCCACGTCCTTCATATCGTACATGTATCTTTCCAATGGAGTGTGATTGTCGTGAATGTCATCCTTCAGTGAAGAATGAGGGGTACGGTTATATTCGTTAATCCAACTTTTTAATCTCATATTGAGCTCGGTCAATGAATGATAATGGCTTCCATGATCCCCATTCATCCATCTCATCTTGATGGTAGAAAAGAACCTTTCAATAACGGCCTTTCCTTCCGGTGAATAAGGTGGATTGTAGATGATTTTTGTGCCCAGCCTTGCTTCTATCTCCTTGGTGCTTTTATTTTTGTAGCTTGATCCATTGTCAAGGATGATCATCTTACTTCTCCCATATCTTAGTACTGCATCATGCCATACCTTCTGAAAATTAACGGCATTATCATTAAAAAAGAATTCAGCACCAACTATCATTCTTGAATGATTATCGATGATGGCAATCAGATAAGTTTTTCTGTACTCACCGGCTTCATCAAAAATATAAAAGGTATGACAGGTATCCGCTTCATATCCATCACATGAATGAGCAAATTCCCATGTACGTCTTTCTTTTGTGACAGGTTTTGACCCATGACGCAATCCTGAATTTTTAATGTACCTCTGAACAGTATCTACCGATACATCACCTACGTTGAGGAGCCCCTTTTCAATCATTCTTTCATAGATCATGACGCCTGTCATTTTAGGGAATTCCTTGATCATATCGCTAATAAAATCTTTATGGCGATTGTCCAGCTTCCTGACTCTTCCGGCATCCAGACGATCTTTAGGCATCAGTTCATCAAATCCACAATTTCTATAAATATAAAGCCAATTCTTTAAAGTTACAGCAGAAAACTTTCTTCTGGTACCATCGGGCCAATCGACCTCATTCTTGGAGACACGCCTAAAATAGGCTTCAGCGGATATATCCGTAAATGTAGCCGAAACGACAGGTGCAATAAGTGAAAATTTGACCTGTGCAACGAGTTTTCTGTACTCGTAACGATCAGTATTCTGTTTGTTCATAACTTTTTACCTCCCAAAAAAGTATAGAACAGTGAAAATGATAAAGATATTTCCATCTTATTTATTTTTATATTCTAATGATCATCATTTCACGAAGGAGCAAATAATTTGCGGTCATATTGAAATAAAGCATGGGAACTCAAATCGTAGATATCATTCATGACATCCTCATAAAGATAAATCATTGAAACAAAAAAAGACATGCGGTAACTGTTTCTAAGCTGCATATAGTAGCGTAGATAGCACATGTATTTTTTGATCCATCTGTAGATTGTAGAAATAGATATTCCATATTTATTTGAAACATCATTTACAGTCAATGAAGAATAAAATTTATCAAAAAGGACAGATAATATAAAAGGAATAGAATATTGGCAATGAGGCACAATGAAAAGATGAGGAAGGACAGCATGAAAATGTTTGCAGTTTTCACAGTAAAGCACGGGAATCGAAACAGTTTCCTCAACAACGGCATTATCACGGAAAGTAATAAAATAGCGATCATAAGAGATAAAGAATTTAAAATTAGGTGACTTACATATATGATCATCATGGATATGAAACGCAGAGAGTTCCAGATGATTTAATAAAAAGGTTTCGAGAAGCTGAAATTCACTAGCAGAGAGAGAATGGTTAAAATTAATAGGACAAGTTTGAAAAATATGCTTGATTAAAACAGAAAATGATTGTACCATAGTAGCGGGTGGATTCATCAAAGATGAACCCAGGAGAAAAGATGAGATTGAGCCTGCAAAACTGAACCTATCTTTTCTCTTTTTCCTTTCTTAAGATTAAAAAAATCAGTCAAAATAAATAACACATAGAATATTATAAATCAAAAAACAGATAAAGGATATAAGAACTGCGGTTTCTAACGGCAAATCTTATATCCTTTTGATTATATTAATCTGCGGTTTTTCATCTAAATTGATTTTGTAGAGTTTTCGGTTTAACATTCTCACTCGTATTAACCCAATAAGTCTGTAAGCTATCATTATCAGCATAGTTAATAATAGACCATGGATTATAAATGCTCTGATTTCCTATATGATAACCATCATACATGGCTTTCACTTCTTCACTCAATGATAAGCCATAGTATTCTAATAATGTTTTGGTTTCTTCTTCTGTAAAACCAAAGTATTGATCATATTGTTTATTTTTCACAGTACAGACAACAAGATTATTTAAATCACTAAAAATATTTTCTTTTGCCACTCTTTGAATTCCTGTCAACATAGCATACTGTAAACTACGTGATGTTTTTAAAGCATTATGAAGCATTGAAGCAAGGCCGTTTTTGATTTCACGGTAAAATCCACCCACATGTGCTTCAATAAATGGGGTATCATATTCATCAATAAAAAAACATGACTTTTTTATCATAATATCTTTCCAGTTGTTCCATCAAAAAAGACAAAGCACTCTCTATCCCATTCGTACTACCATTATTATATTGACTTAAACTTTCTATTATTCCTTGATAAAGGATTGTATCAAATTCATCTAAATCTTGAAAAAGATATTTATTGAATTGATAAAGTTTGATTAAACTTTGTTTAATAGATCTTACAACACTTATTTGATCCCCTTTCGCATTCGCAAGTGATAGAAAAAGAGTTGGATATTGATTTATAAAAGAAGCATATTCTGTTTCCATAATCTTGGTATCTTTAAAAAGTTCTTTTGAATCTTTTGTAATATCAAAGAACTCTGCCATCATCGACATGTTAAGTGTCTTACCAAACGTCTAGGACGTGTAATTAAAGTCACTTTATTTTTTCTTTCTAAATAATCTTTAATCATTAATGTTTTATCAATAAAATAATATTGATTTTGTATTAATTCATTGTATTCTGTAATTCCAGGTGGTAATGCTTTTTTCATTATCTCACCTTCTTTCATATCATAAGTATAACATAAATGTCAGCATGCCAAAACAAATTCTTAGCTCTTTGTTTTCTATATTTTGTTTCATTCAAAAGAATATGAAGATGATTTTGTTTGTATCTGCTTCAAAATGGATGGGTCTTTGATTTGTGTATCTTTTGCAAACATGATGACTTTTGTTAAAATTTGAGCACTCATTGGATCTTCATCTAAGAATGGAAAATAAACTTTTCCTCGTTTTTTCTTAAAAAAAAGACTACTCGTAATGAATAGTCCATAATCTTAATCATGTAGTAGATAAAATCAACTAATATTAAATTTCAACTTATATGAGGTTTCTTTCCTTCAATAGATCATCAAGATAATTATAATTTGGATTATTTTCAAAAACAGTATATTTTACATATTCATCTACCAATTTTCTTAATTTTCCAATATCACAGCTATCTAATATTGGATAAGACTTTAAATCATTATAGTCTTTTGGTCTATTTGATAAAAGTTTAGATAAAGCAAAATTCTCAATGCTTGGAATCTTGACAGTCAAAGAACCAAAAGTAAGTTCATCGACAATAACTAACTCATCTAAAGGAGGAACATTCATCACCCCTCCAATTTCATGAATATTTAATAAATTCATAAAATCTTTTATTTCTTGTGAATTTATTTCATCATTTGATTGAAAATCAACATCTAAACTCATGTGATATTATTTATCTAGTAAATACATCCCAAGACAACTTCCAAACAAATATATTTCATAGTCAATTCCACTACTTTGTAATTTGTTTCCTAAAATTTTTTAATGTCTTGAGCATTTCTTTTTTATCAAATTGATTATGAAATTGTGTCATAATTTAAACTCAAAATATATGGTCGATTAAAAATTGTATTCACATTTTTTAGAACAGAATCATGATGACATTCGATTTGTTTGTAATTAACAAAAAATAAATAAGGATGTTTAAACAAATACATAAATGACTTCAATAATTCATTCTTTCTGTATTTATCATCTTTCGCATTGAGATACATATTAATCATTAATTTTATTCTCTGAATAACAAATCTCATATTATCACTCCTAACATTTGTTATATTAGCATATTTAAAAAATTTATCAATATATCAAAATAGCATAATACATTCTATTATATGTAAATTTGTTATCGTTTATTTATGATTTTAATACATTAAAAAAATCCTGCCAATACATAAGCGAAACTGCTAATATGACAGGATTTTATTTTGATAACTATTTCATTTTGGCAAGTTCACTTGCTTTTCCAATATAAGAAGCTGGTGTCATATTCACTAAAGTTTCACGATCTTCATCAGAAAGAATATCTAAACTTTCAGCAAATTTTAAGATATCTTCTTTAGAAATACTCTTCCCTCTTGTGAGAGCTTTTAAAGTATCATAAGCATCAGGAACACCATATTTTCTTAACATTGTTTGAATTGGTTCAGCTAAAACTTCCCATTTTTCATTTAAGTCAGCGGCTAATTTTTCTGTGTTAACGACACATTTTGCTAGACCATTCAATGTTTCATTCATAGCTTGTAAAGAATAACCAAATGCTAAACCTAAATTTCTTTGACTAGAAGAGTCTGATAAATCTCTTTGCATACGTGATTTAGGTAATTTATTTGATAATGCAACACAAATATTGTTTGACATATCAGCATTAGCTTCACTATTTTCAAAACGAATTGGATTCACTTTGTGAGGCATTGTACTACTTCCGACTTCTCCTTTGACAGGAATCTGTTTAAAGTATTCCATTGAAATATAAAGCCACATATCCACATCTAAATCCATTAAAACATTATTGAAATGACGAATACCATCTAAAATATGACAAGTATAATCATGACTTTCAATTTGTGTTGTAAGTGGATTAAATGTTAAACCTAAGTATTCTTCTACAAATTTCTTTGCCATAGCAGGCCAATCCACATTAGGAAATGCAGTTAAAATAGCACTATAGTTTCCTGTAGCTCCATTGAATTTTGCTTTGATCTGAATATTTTCAATATTTTCAATACTTGAAGCAAAACGATAAGCATAAACTTTAAATTCTTTACCAATTGTTGTTGGTGTGGCAGGTTGTCCATGTGTATGTGCCAACATCGCATCATCACTATGTTCATTTGCCCATTTGTTCATTGCTTCCACCACTTCATTGGCTTTTTTAACCATACATCTTTTAAACCATATTTTATCATACAAGCATAAGATGTGTTATTAATATCTTCTGAAGTACAACCAATATGAACAAAACTAATCAAATCATCATATCCCATGTCTTTTAAAGTTTGACCGATATAATATTCCACAGCTTTGACATCATGACGTGTTGTGGCTTCAATCTCTTTAATTTTTGCAAAGGCTTCTTCATTAAAGTTATTCGCAATCGCTTCAATTTGATTCATATTCGCTTGATCAAATGATTTTAAAATATCACTATCTACATTCTCAATTAAGAATTTCAACCATTGAATTTCTACAAATACACGATACTTCACTAAAGCATATTCACTAAAATATTCAGCTAAAGCATCTTTGACTCCAGCATAACGTCCATCTAATGGACAAAGTGTCATACTTTCAAAAACTTGTCTTTCCATTTATTTACCACCTTTAAAATAATTTACACCTGCTTCAAATAATTTCTGATCCATTTCACCATAGATATTTTTATTTCTATTTTCACCTTGACGTTCACTATGTGCCATTTTTCCTAACACACGTCCATCACGAGAAATAATACCTTCAATCGCCATCATTGACCCATTAGGGTTATATGGTGATACCATTGTTGGTGTATGTTGTGGATCAACATATTGACTGAAGACTTGTCCATTTTCAAAAAGTTCTTCAATGACTTCTTTAGGAGCGACAAAACGTCCTTCTCCATGTGAAATTGGCACTGTATGAATATCTCCCACATTGACACCAGTAAGCCATGGTGATTTCACAGAAGCGATTCTTGTATCAACCATCTGTGATAAGTGGCGACCAATCGTGTTGAATGTTAATGTTGGATCATTTTCATCCATATCTTTAATATGTCCATATGGAAGTAAACCAAGTTTCACTAAAGCCTGGAATCCATTACAAATACCAATCATCAAACCATCACGATTATCTAGTAAATCTTCAATCGCAGCTTTTAATTTTGGACTTCTTAACACTGTCGCAATAAATTTACCAGAACCTTCTGGTTCATCTCCAGCACTAAATCCACCTGGTAACATCATAATTTGTGATTGTTTAATCGCTGTTTCTAATTCATCAACAGAATCTTTCATTTCCTGAGCTGTCTTGTTACGCATTAAAACAAGCTGTACTGTTGCCCCGCACGTTCAAAAGCACGTTTAGAATCATATTCACAGTTTGTTCCTGGGAATACTGGAATGACAACTTTAACTTCATCATAAGTCTGTTTGGCTTTTAATTCACTTCTTTGATCACAGTCTTTGATAATCATATCCTGTGTTGGGGCTGTTTCTGTTGTTGGATAGACATCATCTAAAACAGATTCATAAACTTGATAAGCCACGTCTAGTGATAAAGTTTCACCGTGATACATCATAACAGATTCAGCCATTGTCTGTCCAATGATTCTTGTATGTGGTAAAGTCACCACACTGGCATCTTCAACTTCTAAGATGATATGTCCATAATCTTTTTGAACTAATGTTTCTAAAGCTAAATCATCTGCGAATTTGACACCAATATTATTACCAAAAGCCATCTTATAAACAGCTTCAATCACACCACCATCTTTGATTGTATAAGCACTATAAACCTGACCATTTTTCATTAACTGCATGATACCATCATATTGCGCTTTTAAAGCATCAAAATCATAAATATGATATTGATCTTTTGGTAACATGACTTCAACTAAAGTATGATCAGCTGCTTTAAGCTCAGGTGTGATCACATCATCAACCTCTGCCCCTGTAATCGCAAATGATACAAGTGTTGGAGGAACATGTATATCTTCAAAAGACCCTGACATCGAATCCTTTCCACCAATTGAAGGTAATTTCATCTCAGATTGCACACGATAAGCACCAAGTAATGCGGCAAATGGTTTTCCCCATCTTGATGGGACATCTAATAACTTTTCAAAATATTCTTGGAAAGAGAAACGAATTGTCTGATAATTTCCACCCATTGCGACAATTTTCGCAATAGATTCCACAATTGCATAAACAGCACCATGATATGGTGACCATTTAGAAATCACTGGATTATATCCATAACTCATTAATGAACAAGTTGTTGTTTCTTTACCTAAAACAGGAATTAAAGCAGCCATACCTTCTGTTTGTGTTCTTAATGTTTTACCACCAAATGGTGATAAAACAGTTCCATTACCAATAGATGAGTCAAATCTTTCAATTAATCCTTTTTGACTACATACTGATAAACGACTTAAGACTTCTTTTGATGTTTCCACAAATGAAGATTGTTTCACTTCATCAAATGGTGTGTTATCAAAATCAGGTAATTCAACTTGGACTTTTTGATAACGTGAAGCCCCATTTTTATCTAAGAAGGCACGATCTAAATCCACCACTGTTTGACCCATATAAGTCATTGTGAGACGATTTTGATCAGTAACAGTTGCCACTTTCACAACTTCTAAGTTTTCTTGATCACAAGCTGCTTTGATAAAAGCTTCATCACTTGGATCAATCACAATCGCCATACGTTCCTGAGATTCAGAAATCGCTAATTCAGTTCCTGTTAAACCTTCATATTTTTTAAGTACTGCATCTAAGTTAATCTCTAAACCATCAGCTAATTCACCAACAGCCACACAGACACCACCAGCTCCAAAGTCGTTACAACGGACAATACGTTTAGAAACTTCTGGATTTCTAAATAATCTTTGGATTTTTCTTTCTTCCACTGGATTTCCTTTTTGAACTTCAGCACCAGCTGTTGTCGTTGTTTTTAATTCATGTGATTTTGATGAACCTGTTGCCCCACCAATACCATCACGTCCAGTTCTTCCTCCAATTAATAAGACAATATGTCCTTTTAATGGTTCTAGACGTTTCACTTGATCTTTTGGTGCTGCTGCAACAACAGCTCCTAATTCCATACGTTTTGCTAAAAAGCCATCATCATAAACTTCATGCACAAAACCAGTTGTTAAACCAATTTGGTTTCCATAACTTGAAAAACCATGGGCAGCTTCTTGACAAATTTTACGTTGTGGTAATTTCCCTTTTAATGTTTCATCCAATGATTTTCTAGGATCAGCCGCCTCCAGTAATACGCATTGACTGATAAACATAAGCACGTCCTGAAAGTGGGTCACGAATTGCCCCACCTAAACAAGTAGCAGCTCCCCCAAATGGTTCAATTTCAGTTGGATGGTTATGTGTTTCATTTTTAAACATCAATAACCAGTTTTCATCACCATCACTGGTATGAACAGTTAATTCTACAGAACAAGCATTGATTTCTTTTGACACTTCTAAATCATCTAAATAACCTGTTTTTCTTAATTCTTTCATTGAAATAGTCGCTAAATCCATTAAAGTCAATGGACGTTTTGTATCGACACCATAAACCAAATGACGTGATGTTTTATAGTTTTCTACATCTTTTTCTAAGATTTCTTTAAACGCACCATTTTCAATATCTAAATCTGTAATAATTGTCGCAAAAGTTGTATGGCGACAATGATCAGACCAATAAGTATCTAATACTTTTAATTCTGTTTCTGTTGGATTACGTTTTTCTTCATTTTTAAAATAATCTTGAGTGACTTTTAAATCATCTTCATTCATTGCCATACCATTATCTTGAAGATATTGTTTTAAATCTTCATCACTCATTTCCATAAATCCATCAATCACTGGTACAGGATCAATATGCACATCTTCATCATTTAAATGTTCAGGTTTTTCTAATGAAGCTTGGCGTTGATCAACAGGGTTAATCAAATAGTTTTGAATACGTTTTACATCTTCATCAGTCAAAACACCTTGTAAAACAATGAGTTTTGCACATTTGACTTTGACATTCTTTTCTCCAGTTAAAACTTGAAAACATTGTTCACAAGCATCAGCTCTTTGATCATATTGACCAGGTAAGAATTCAATCGCAAACACTCTCGCATTATCTTCTACAGAATAATCTTCTAAATAAACTTCATCAACCATTGGTTCACTTAAAATCGTTGGAATCCCCTGTTTTAAGACATCTTCATGAATTCCTTGAAGATCATAACGATTGACAACACGCACAGATGTTACATTTGTCATTTTTAATTGTGTTTGAATATTGTTTAATAATTCATTGGCTTCTACAGCGTAAGCTGTTTTCTTTTCTACATATACACGATAGACTTTACTCATCTTTTCACCTCAATTTAATCCAATGTCTTTACGATAATATTTGCCTTCAAAATCAATGATTTGGGCAGCCTGATAAACTTTTTCTCTTGTTTCTTCTAATGATTTTCCATAAGCACAAATATTTAAAACACGACCACCACTTGCTATTAATTCATGATTTTCATTAAATGATGTTCCAGCATGGAAAACAATAATATCATCACTCACCTTATCAATACCTGTAATGACTTTCCCTTTTTCATAACTTCCTGGATAACCAGCGCTTGCTAAAACAAGACAAGCTACCTGTTCATCTTTCCATTTGACATCAATATCTTTTAATGTCTTGGTACTCACTGCATACATAATATCAAATAAATCTGTATCTAATCTTAATAAGATAGATTGTGTTTCAGGATCTCCAAAACGAACATTAAATTCTAAGACTTTCGGTTGATTGTTTTCAATCATTAAACCAATGAAAACAACCCCTCTATAATCCATGTGATCAGCTTTTAAACCTTTCATAAAAGGATCAAGAATTTCTGTTTTAAAAATATCATCCATGTCTTCAGGTAAAAATGGATTAGGCGAAACAGTTCCCATACCACCTGTATTTGGTCCTTTATTACCATCTTCAATTTGTTTATGATCTTTGGCACTGACCATTGGCACAATGGTTTCACCATCAGTAAAACATAATAATGAACATTCAAAACCATTTAAGAATTCTTCTAAAACAACTTTTGAACCTGCACCATCTAAAGCACCATCAACCATCATATCTTTTAATGTCTCTTGTGCCTGTTGTTCATTTTCACAAATGACAACACCTTTACCTGCTGCTAAACCATCAGCTTTCACGACAACCGGATAATCGAATTGTGCTAAAGCCTGTAAAGCTTCTTCATAAGAATTGACTTCTTTGTATGCAGCTGTAGGAATATGATGTCTTTGCATAAAGTCTTTAGAGAAAGCTTTGCTGCCTTCTAAAGTCGCTGCATGTTTCGTTGGACCAAACACAAGATGCCCATGACTTTCTAATAAATCAGCCAATCCCATGCATAATGGAACTTCTGGACCAATAACTGTAAAATCAATAGCGTGTTCTTCTACAAATTTTAAAATACCATCCAAATCTTCCACACTACCAGGATGACATGTCCCAATAGCTGCGATACCAGGGTTACCAGGAATCGCATGAATTTCGTCAACTTTTGGACTTTTTGATAAAGCATAGGCAATCGCATGTTCACGACCACCACTGCCAATAACTAATACTTTCATAGTTTCCTCCTCTATTTTGGATATACAACTTGAAATTTTTCACATACAACAAGCATCTTTTCATCAAATGTTTGATGGTTGGCTTGCATTTCTTTTTCAAAGAATGAGCGATGGACGGATTGCCAATAGGCTAATGTACGATCACCTTCGCCTTCTAAATAAGCATGGGTTGCATCCACTTCACAAAATGGCTTGATTTCAACCGCTGTTGTTTGAATAATACAAACAGCTTGATTATGACTATCTAAAATAATACTATACTCACCCACTTGAGGTAAGGGTTCATTTTCATAAAGGGCATAAGCTGAAGATGTCGCTGTCTTGATACCATCTAATGTCAATTGAGCAAGTTCGTCTGGACTTTCACCATATGCCCATGCCTGATAAGAGTCATTTTCTTTTTTATCTTCAAAGGCTTCCCACATCTCTTGTTCACTCATCTTGATTACCTCTATTAATGTCTAAAATGTCTATAGCCACTAAAGACCATTGGAATATTCTTTTCATTACATAAATCAATAGAATCTTGATCACGAATACTTCCACCAGGTTGGATAATCGCTCCAACACCAGCATTAGCTGCCACTTCGACACAGTCATTGAATGGGAAGAAGGCATCGCTAGCAAGAACAGAATCTGTAAAATCTTTATCCGGATTATTTCTAATCGCATTTTCTAATGCCCAGACACGTGAAGTTTGTCCTCCACCAATGGCTAAAGTGACACCATTTTTGACAATACAGATGGCATTTGATTTGACATATTTAACAACTTTCATACCAAATTCCATATCTGTTAACTGTTCCTTCGTTGGTTGAACATCTGTCACAACTTTCATGTCATCAATCATCTTTGTATTTAATTCCTGAACAAGTACTTTTCCTTCAAGATATTTAATATCATATTTGGCATCTCTAGCATCTAAATTCTTTAATTTTAAAATACGTAAGTTTTTCTTTTTCTTTAAAACTTCTAATGCATCTTCATCAAAATCAGGTGCAGCTACAATTTCTAAGAAAATTTTATGCATTTGCTCAGCTGTTTGTTTATCAATTTTATAGTTCACTGCAACAATGCCACCAAAGATTGATTGTGGATCAGCTTCATAGGCTTTCATATAAGAATCATAACCTGTTTCACCAATTGCTACACCACAAGGTGTTGAATGTTTAATGGCAGCTGTTACAATTTGATCACCAAATTCTCTGACTAAAGCTACTGCTCCATATAAATCATTCACATTATTGAAAGAAATTTCTTTACCATGTAACTGTTCATAATCTAATAATGATTTTTGAACATATGTATCTTCATATTTATTAGCTGCTTGTTGAGAGTTTTCTCCATAACGTAAATGTTCCACTTTCTTTAAAGAAATATTTAAAGTATCAGGGAATTCATCATGACATACATCTGCAAAATAACGAGAAATCATGGCATCGTAAGCACCAGTTGTACTAAAGGCTTTATATGCCAAATGCAATCTCATATCATAATCATCTTGTTGATTTTTAATGGCTTCTAAAACTTTTGAATAGTCAGCTGGATCAGTGACAATCAAGACATCTTTAAAGTTTTTAGCTGCACTTCTAATCATTGAAGGACCACCAATATCAATATTTTCAATCATATCTTCCATTGGTTTTCCAGCTTTTAAAGCTTTTTCAAATTCATATAAATTCACACATACCAAATCAATAGGTTGAATATGATGTTCTTCAATTGTTTTAACATGTTCAGGATTATCTCTTTTATATAATAAACCTCCGTGTACTTTTGGATGTAAAGTTTTGACACGTCCATCTAACATTTCAGGAAAACCAGTGACATCATCAATCGCAATACAAACCACATCATTATCTTGTAAGACTTTCATTGTCCCACCTGTGGAAACAATTTCAAAACCTAATTCAACTAAGCCTTTTGCAAAATCAACAACACCATCTTTATTTGTTACAGAAATCAAAGCTCTTTTCATTTAAATCACCTTTGCCCTTCCATTTTCTATTTGTATTCTTCCATCACAATATAATCCTACAACTTCAGGTAAAATCTGATGTTCAATTTCTAAAACCCTCGCCTGAATATCTTCAGCCTTGTCTAAATCAGAAATATCACAAGCCACTTGTTTAATAATTGGTCCTTCATCAATTTCACTGCTGACAAAATGAACCGTCGCACCACTGACTTTCACACCTCTTTGTAAAACAGCCTCATGGACATGCATCCCATACATTCCTGCTCCACAAAAAGAAGGAATCAAGGAAGGATGAATATTGATAATCTGATTTGGATAAGCATCAATCAATGTATCTGTTAAAATCGCTAAATAACCCGCTAATACAATTAAATCAATATTTCTTTGCTTTAACATCGATACCAATAAAGCATCATCTTTTTTGACAACAGCTGTTTCAATACCGGCATTTTTGGCACGTTCTAAACCATAGGCTTTCAAACGATTAGAAACAACAAGTTCAATCTTGCCATTAATTTTTCCTGCCTCACAGGCATCAATGATTGACTGTAAATCCGTTCCCCCACCAGAGATGAACACAGCAATCTTTAACATAATTGAACTCCTTTGTCACCATCTTCAATATGTCCAACAACATAACAATGATCACCAGCTGCCTCAATAGCTTTCATTGCTTCTTTGACATCTTCTGGTTTTAAAGCAATGACCATACCAAGTCCCATATTGAAAGTATTATACATCATGTTTTCTTCAATTTGTCCTTGTTTTTGAATCAAATCAAAGATTGGTGGAACTGGATAGCTGTCTTTTTGAATCACAGCTAATGCATGTTCTGGTAACATTCTAGGTACATTTTCAAAGAATCCGCCACCAGTAATATGTGAACATCCTTTAATTTGAATACCTGCTTTTTTGATATTCTTTAAAGCTTTGACATAAATGCGTGTAGGTGTTAATAACACTTCACCTAAAGTCCCATTCAATTCATCATAATAAGTGTTTAATGATTCTTCGCTCATTTCAAAAACTTTTCTCACAAGTGAAAAACCATTACTGTGGACTCCACTTGATGCAATCCCTACAAGAACATCTCCAGCTTGAATTGTAGAACCATCAATAATATCTTTTTTATCCACAACACCAACTGCAAAACCAGCTAAATCATAATCATTTTCAGGCATTAATCCTGGATGCTCAGCAGTTTCTCCACCAACTAAAGCACATTCAGATTGAATGCATCCTTCAGCCACACCACTGACAATTGTTGCGATTTTTTCAGGATAGTTCTTTCCACAAGCAATATAATCTAAGAAAAATAATGGTTCTCCCCCACTACATGCAATGTCATTGACACACATAGCCACCGCATCAATACCAATAGTATCATGTTTATCTAAAATAAAAGCTAATTTGACTTTTGTTCCACAACCATCAGTTCCAGAAAGCAATACAGGTTCTTCCATATTTTTAATCGCACTTAAATCAAAAGCTCCAGCAAAGCCACCAAGACCCCCAAGCACTTCAGGACGCATTGTTGCTTTGACATGTTTTTTCATCAATTCTACTGATTTATATCCAGCTTCAATATCCACACCAGCTTTTTTATAATCCATACATTTTCTCCTTATTTATTTTCCATTCTTGCAAGTACAGCTTTATAAGTTTCAATTAAATCACCAATATCTTGTCTAAAAACATCTTTATCATATTTTTGATTTGTATCAACATCCCATAAACGACAAGAATCAGGTGAAATTTCATCAGCTAATAAGATTTCTCCATCTTCTGTTTTTCCAAATTCAATCTTAAAATCAACTAATTTTAAATTTAATTTTAAGAAGAATGCTTTTAATAATTCATTGATCTTTAATGTTGTTTCACGAATATATTTTAATTCATCTCGAGTAGCAAGTCCTAAAGCCACAGCATGATCATCATTAATTAATGGATCACCATAATCATCATTTTTATAACTTAATTCAAAGATAGGCTCTTCTAAAACAATGCCTTCTTTAGCCCCTAATCTTTTACAGAATGATCCTGTTGTGATATTTCTAATAATCACTTCTAATGGGAAGATTTCTACTTTTTTGACACGAATATCTCTTTCATTGATTTTTTCAATCATATGTGTTTTGATTCCTGCTTCTTCTAACATATCAAAGATAATACAAGAAATCGTATTGTTTAAAACACCTTTTCCTTCAAATTGATCATGTTTGACACCATTTCCTGCTGTTGCATCATCTTTATAATGAATGATGTATTCATTAGGGTTTTCTGTTTCATAAACTTGTTTTGCTTTTCCTTCATATAATAATTTTGCCATTTTTCTTTTCTCCTCTTATTAATATTTTTCCATAACTTCCTGATTAGCCTTTAAAGCCTGTTTTTCATTGTCCTGACGGAAGGCCACTAATTTATCTTTTAATTCTTTATGATGAATAGCCATCATCTGTAAAGCCAAATAAGCAGCATTTTTACTTCCATTAATCGCTACTGTTGCAACGGGAATACCAGAAGGCATTTGGACAATTGACAACAAGGCATCCATTCCATCCAACGCGGCACTTGTAAGTGGTACACCAATAACTGGTAAGACTGTTTGTGATGCCACAACACCTGGTAAAGCAGCTGCCATGCCGGCTGCTGTAATAATCACTTCTGTACCATTATTGTTGACTTCTTCAATAAAAGCACTTAACCCAACGTGAGCACGATGAGCAGATAAACATCTCACTTGTACTTCCACACCATAATCTTTTAAAATTTGAATCGCTGGTTCAACTTTAGGCAAATCACTTGTTGAACCCATAATCACTGCAACTTTCATTATTTCATTCCTTTCTTAAAATAATCCAACAATTTTTCCATCTTCATCTATATCCATATTCACTGCAGCAGGTTGTTTAGGTAAACCTGGCATACGCATAATATCGCCACTAATCGCAACCAAGAATCCAGCTCCAGTATTTGGGATCAAGTCATTAATTTTCACCACAAAACCACTAGGACGACCAAGTAAAGTTGGATCATCAGAAAGTGAGTATTGTGTTTTGGCAATACAGATAGGCATATGTCCTAATCCCTGTGCTTCATATTTTTTCATTTTATTGATTACTTTCTTTGTGAAAGTCACATCATCTGCCCCATATATTTCTCTAGCAATCACTTTAATCTTATCAGCAATTGATAAATCTAAATCATATAAAGGTTCAAAGTTGGCTTCTTTTGTTTCTAAAACATCCAATAATTTTTCAGCAAGTTCTACTCCACCTTCACCACCTTTAGCCCAAACTTCACTAATCGCTACATCCACACCTTTTTCTAAGCAAATATCTTTTAATAATTGAAGTTCAGCTTCTGTATCAGTTGGGAAAGCATTAATAGCCACCACACTAGGTAAATGATATTTATGAATATTTTCAATATGTTTTTCTAAGTTTTCAATACCTTTACGTAAAGCTTCAAGATTTTCCTCACCTAAATCTTTTTTGGCTACACCCCCATGCATTTTTAAAGCACGGACTGTTGCCACAATGACTACTGCATCAGGTTTTAATCCTGCTTGACGACATTTAATATCTAAGAATTTTTCAGCCCCTAAATCAGCTCCAAAACCAGCTTCAGTAATTGCATAGTCACCAAGTTTCATGGCTAGAGTTGTCGCCATCACTGAATTACATCCATGTGCAATATTGGCAAATGGACCACCATGAACAAAAACTGGTGTATGATCTAAAGTCTGTACTAAATTTGGCTTAATCGCATCTTTCAATAATAATGTGACTGCACCTGTTGCCTGAATATCATCCACAGTAACAGGTTCACCAGCATGATTATAAGCCACAATCATACGTCCTGCACGTTGTTTTAAATCTTCTAAAGATGTTGCCAAACATAAAATCGCCATCACTTCACTGGCAACCGAAATATCAAAACCATCTTCTCTTGGCACACCATTAACTTTGCCACCAAGTCCTACAACAATATGTCTTAAAGCACGATCATTTAAATCCACACATCTTTTCCAAACAATTTGTCGTGTATCAATATCCAAAGGATTTCCTTGTTGAATAGAGTTATCCAACATCGCTGCAATTAAATTGTTCGCTGTTGTAATAGCATGAATATCCCCTGTAAAATGAAGATTAATATCTTCCATTGGAACAACCTGTGCATATCCACCACCAGCAGCACCACCTTTAATACCAAAACATGGACCCAAACTTGGCTCACGCATTGCCACAACAGCTTTTTCCCTAATTGGTTTAAAGCCTGAGATAAACCAATCATCGTTGTTGTTTTTCCTTCACCCGCAGGTGTTGGATTAATCGCTGTTACCAAAATAAGTTTTCCATTGTCTTTTGATTGAAGTTGATTAATGGCTTCTAAAGAAATTTTCGCTTTATATTTTCCATAAAGCTCTAAATCATCTTCACTTAATCCAACTTTTTTTGCGATTTCTTGAATTGGTTTCATTTTTGCACTTTGTGCAATTTCTACATCTGTTAACATCATTAACACCCTTTCTGTTTTGATTTTGTGGACCTCTTAACACTTTCTTTATACCATAAATTCATACTTTTGACTATTGATATCGCTGTCAATTTATGAAAAACCAAAAAAGAGTCTAAACGTCCAGACGATTGCCCAGACGGTCGACTCTTTCCCATTATACTTCCATGTGGTCTATTCCACTTCCGTCAGTTGTATAACTACATGAATAATATCATTTCTACTCTTTTTTCAACAATTATTGATATTTTTTAAAGCTCCTTTATCAAGTTTTTTAGATATATCTTTTTGCTTAGATTCATCCTTTAATAAATTCTTTATTCTTCCACCAATATATAAATATATCATATGTTTTAAAATAGCTAACTCATTGATTTCAAGCCTATTTCTTGGATATTTTTCAACCAATATCCATATAACCATTTCAAACATTTAAAAAAATATTGAACGTAATATTTCATGAACTACAATCGTCCAACAAAAGATTGAATCGCATCATTAATAAGTTCTTTATTCATAATAGATGTAGGTATACAATCTCCATTACGCATTTCTAGTTCCCCATTTCTTATCAATAAAATCTCATTCATATTGACAAAATAATGAGGATGCATTTGAAAGAAAGAATAATCCATTAATTTATCTTTGGTACGACTGATATCATGAAAATGTCCAAAAAGTGTTGGCTTTGAGTGACCAGCTGTGTATGAAAACGACTCGTTTCAATATAAATAATCTCACTTGGTAAAAAACGACGGGTTCCACCCGCATCTAAATAAAACAAAACTTGCTGATAAAGTTCCTGATAGTGTTGCCATATTCTTTGAAACTCTCCTTTTAATAAATTTGATAACTCTTTTTTAAAAACATTTGAAAACCATATGCACGAAAACTTTCATGCATATGTGTATAATCATCACCAATATAAATCATTAAACATTCAGGATTCACATCATGAAGCGCCCTTCCTAATTCAAATCCACTTCTTTGACCAATCGTATCACCAATAAAAGCCACGTTATAGCTCTCTTTTTGTGGCGAACGCGAAATATTTATATAATCACTATAACTATCAATCATCATATCTTCATCAATTTGCGTTTGATACAATAACTCACATAAACGTTCAATACAATCTTCGTCATCTAAACAAATTAAAATCTTCATAACTCTCACTCCTCATTTTTATTTTACCTATACAGTTTTATAGAAAAAATGCCACTTTTACTCTTGCTTGTGCATTTTTGACACAGTTTCCATCATTTTTTACATAAATTTGTTAAGGTAAAGAGGAAATCATATAAGGAAGGAGGAATTTGATTTTATGAAAGAACACCGTTTTCTATGGAAAGCATTTCTTTCAAAAGAAAAACTATTTTTAGTGATTGTTGTCTTTATGTTGATGGTAATCAGCATGATTTATAGTTTTCAACAATCAATCTTTTCACAAGCTGGTTATCAACAAGCCTATCCCAATGCTGGACTGGAATTCTATTATAGTCTTTTTCGTATTGGAACCAATCCATTTTTATTTATTTTAATGATGTTGATGCTACCAAACATTATGTCCTATGACCTTTTAAATATGCATCAAAATCATGCAGCCTATCCTATTGAAACACGTCTATCTAGGAAATGTTATTATCAGGAAACTTATTTGAAGAACACCATTTTAACTTTTTGTATTGTGATGATTATTCAATTAGGCTTATTATTGATTAGTCATTTGACATTAGCACCGATTCATTTTCAAAGCATGACTTATCCTGATGGTTATTACATCACTACACAATTGCTTTGTACGAATGAATGTATGAATTTAATTCTTTTTTAATCATGACAGCTTTAGGATATGCTCTTATTTCCGGTTTAATTTTTCTCTACAAAGTTTTATAACGAACAAATATGTTTATCGTTGTTGTGGAGTTATTATTGGTATCTTACTTGTTTTATTCCCAGCTTTGATTCAAGGTTATCTCCCTTATCCAGAGAGTGCTTTTTTAATTCAAATCAACAATCTTGTGGCTTTAGGTTTAGAACATGTAAGAGAAAATCCATATGGTCTATCACATTGGTCTATGTATTTGATTTGTTTTATCATTTATGCAGGAATTTGTTATGGATGTTTTCAAGTACTGCTGATAAGGAGAGAAAGCAATGATTAGAAAATGGTTTTCTCTTTTGGATCAAAGAGTTGTCTTATTATTAATTCTGATGTTAATTGCTTCACCAGTATTATGTGGCAAAAACACTTATACAATCTGTTTGATTTATTCTCATTATCTGGCTGTCTATATGAATAATGTCTTTTTGTTGGTGGTTTATCAATGGATATCAAGATTCAATCGTCTTTTATCACCTATACTTATCAGAGTCAGTGAACAAAAAGCCTATATAACTGCCTATCTCTTTTTAATCTTAGTTAGTTTAATTTATACGTTGACCATTTATATCAGTTATCGTTTCTTTTTTGGTGCCATACCAAGAAACGATTTATTCATCACTGTTATTTTTATGATAACAAATCTGATTATAACTTTTATCGAAATTACGATTATTTATTTACAAATTGGTCATAAGAAAAATTTTATTTATTTAGCTTTACCTATATTTATTAATTTTTTATTTCATCTTATTTATACAAAACTATTTTAAGGAGGAAATATGTTAGATATTCAAGATTTAAGCAAAGACTTTCATAAACATTCTGTCTTGCAACATTTATCTTTACATCTTCATGGACAGGAATTGATTTATATTCATGGCATCAATGGTTCTGGTAAATCCACATTATTTAAATTAATATGTGGCATCTTAAAACCTACATCTGGAACCATTGAAAAAAAGAAGGTTTACAAATCGGTGCCTTAATAGAAAATCCTGGTTTTTTAGAAAACGAAACCCTAGCCTATAATCTCAAATTTTTAGCGTCATTAAACAATCATTATTATCCAGAATATATAGAAGATTTATGCCAACAGTTTCAACTCGATTTTCATAGTCGTATGAAATTAAAAAACTTTTCAGTTGGAATGCGTCAAAAAGCAGGTATTATTCAAGCCATAATGGAAAAACAGGATTTGATTTTATTAGATGAACCAACCCGAGGTTTAGATCAGGCATCTATTCAAACTTTTTGTCAAATCATTAATCAATTACATCTTCAAGGTCATACCATTATCATTGCTGCTCATGACTATTTACCAGATATTCATTATACGCATATTTATCATTTAGAAGGACAACTTCATCTAGATGAAATGGATTAAAGTCTTTTTATTTTATAGTATCGTTGTTTGCTTTTTGAATCATCTTTATTTGGATATAACACCTTATCTTTTATTTCATTATCCTTTTTTTGATTTTCGTTATCTTATTTTTGTTTTGATTCAAATCTTTTGGAGTTTACTTTTTTATCAAATTGTTTATCAGTATTTATGTTTAAATACTCTCATACGCTTACGTCTATCATTGTTAGAACGTTATCTTTTATTATTTAAAAAGTGGCTACAATATCTTGCTTTTTATGCTTTGATTCATATCATTCTCTTGTCTTTTTTATCTCTTCCTATTCCTCTATCCTTACTTACTCTACAGCTTGGTTTATGGACGATTGCTTTTGTAGTTTCACTTGTATTTCATAACATTTCGAGTTATCATTATATCTCAATGGTAGTCATTATGATTGGTATACACATATTTTTATAAAGGAGGGCAGCAATGGAACGAATAGATTTTGCGAATGATTTTATTTATCAGGCATTAGAGAAGCTTTTAAATATTTCTCAAGATGTGCATATGAATGATGAACAACGTCAAGCTATTTATGATGTGATTGAAGATATTGAAGAAGCACGTCATGCTTTATATGAATTAAAAAATGAAATGCGTATCCAAAGAGCATAAATAGATGTTATATAGCATCTATTTTTTTGTATAACGTTCAATAAACTGGAAGATGGTCTGATAATAGACTGATGCATCAGTTGAACAACTCAGGGCATGACCTGCTCCTTCAACAATTAGCTTTTCTTTAGGACAGGTCGCATTTTGATAAAGTTCTTCAACCATCTCACAAGGGACAAAATCATCTTGACTTCCATGAATAAATAACATGGGCACCTGACTTTTTTGTACTTGTTTTAAAGGATTGACATCTTCTAATGCATAACCTGCACGTATTTTTGTGACAAAACTTGCCATATGCAAAGCAATTTCACTTTGCCATTTTTGCATGGAAATATGATATTGAAAAACATCCCAGACACTGGTATAACCACAATCTTCAATCACGGCTTTCACTTGTGGTGGCAATTTTTCTCCGCAACATTCATAACCGTTGCGCCACCCATTGACACACCATATAAGATAATTTGGGCATGTGCATCTTTAGTTAAAATATAATCAATCCAACCAAGAATATCATAACGATCATCCCAGCCCATTCCAATATAATCACCTTCACTTTGTCCATGACCTCTTAAATCAGGAATCAAAAGATTATAACCCTGTTTATAAAAACGCTTAATAGGATTAATAATACTTGTTCCATCACTACGATAACCATGAACCATAATAACGTATACAGGTGCATCCTGTTCTATATAATAAGCATGCAAAAAAAGATCATCATAGCTTTGAATAGAAGTATGAACAGCATGCGTTTCTAACCATTGATGAGATTCAGATGGATTTGATGAAACCATATTTTCAAATAGTGAATGTTGTGAAAGTGGATTTAATGTATAATCATATAAATAATTACCAACATAGAAAGTGATACCTCCAAGAAAAAGAACCACAACAGAAATAAAACAGAGAATAATTTTGATTGATTTTTTCATTTTTGGATGCACCTCTCTTATATTTTCTATTTTATGCATATATTATGTTATAATTATGGAAAGGAGGAAAAAAGATGGCTTTTAAAAAAATAGATATTCAAAATTTAGATATGAATACTTTTCAGGCAATCGGCAAAGATTGGATGTTGATAACGGCAGGTGATCAAAATAAAATCAATACTATGACTGCTTCTTGGGGTGGTATGGGTGTTTTATGGGGAGAAAATGTTGTCCAAGCCTATATTCGTCCTCAACGCTATACAAAACAATTTGTTGACGAGCAATCATGCTTTTCATTATCATTTTTTGATGGTTATAAAAAAGAACTCTCTGTTTTGGGAACAGTTTCTGGACGTGATCAAGATAAGATTCAAAATGTTGATTTTCATCCAACTTTCATTGATGGTGTCCCTACTTTTGAAGAAGCAAAATTTGTTTTCATTGTTGAAAAAATTTATGAAGATATTATAAAACCAGAGAATTTTATTGATACTTCTTTAGATCAAAAATGGTATCCTGAAAAAGATTATCATCATGTCTATATTGCGAAAATAAAAGGTGTTTACCAAAAGGTATAACACCTTATTATTTTAACCTCATTTTTTCTTTTATAGTCATTTCTTTAAAAAATAAATAAAATATGTATTTTGCATTTTTTTACATATAAATTTTATGCATTTTGCATTTTTTATAAAAAAGATGATATAATAAGTACAGGTGGTGATAAAAATGAAAAGAACGATATATAATGATCTCATCCAATGGAAAAATAAATCAACAAAAAAACCACTTATTATTAAAGGAGCGAGGCAGACGGGCAAAACATATATTGTCAGAGAATTTGCAAAAAATCATTATCAGCATTTAATAGAGATTAATTTTGAAAGAGATGATGAATTCAAAACATTATTTCAAAATACCGTAAGCGTCAAATGAAATAGCACTGATATTTATAAAACAAATCATATAAAATGTAACTACCAATTGAAAAGGAGGTTTAGCTACATGAAATATGATTGGAAAAAGATCATTGATGATCAGCTGAACAGTGGACTCACTGTTAATAAATACTGTGATGAACATCATCTTGCTCTCAGCTCTTTCTATAAAAATAAAAGGAAGATTCAAAAGGATTCGGTTTCTACTGATATCTTTCTGCCTGTTGGAGTTATTGATGACATGCCAACACTTGTATCGATGAATATTGATGGTCATACTGTTGAATTTGATTCTTCATTGCTTGATAAAGTCATTGGTGCATTAAAATGATCATTAACACCGATGAAATCAAGAATATATATGTTTCAAGCCATTATGTTGATATGCGAAAGTCGATTGATGGTTTGACACAGATCGTGAATCTTCACTTTCAGATGAATGTTCTTGATCATAGTTTGTTTATCTTTACAAACAAAGCCAGAAACAGGATCAAGATACTCTATTATGAATCCAATGGTTTCTGGCTGTTTATCAAAAGACTTGAACATGGCAGGTTCAAGATTGAAGAACATGATGATTCCAATACAAGAAAAATAACTTCCACTCAGCTCAACTGGCTTCTGGAAGGCCTTGAATTTGAAGAAAAATTCAAAGAAAAACAGCTTCTCATCTAATAATTCATATTGAAATATGGTACAATACTATTCGTTGAATTATTAATATATGGAGTGAATTATACAATGAATCTGAGAAATCTAAGTCAGGAAGAACTAATCAAAAAAATCAATATGCTTGAAGAAAGAATCAAAAGACAGGATAACGAGATCAATGTTTTAAGTGAACAGTTAAACTGGTACAGTCAGCAGATCAGACTTCAGCAGAAGAAGCTTTTGGTTCATCATCAGAAAAAACTGTTCTTCCTGACCAGATTTCTCTTTTTGATGAAATTGAAATTGAATCAACTCCAATCAAAGCAGAGCCAAAACTTGAAGAAGTGACATATAAACGAAAAAAGAAAAACAATAAACGTGGCATTGATATTTCATCATTACCCGCTGTAACAAAGATTTATGATCTAGAAAACAAGAACTGTCCTGACTGTGGTGAACCATTAAGAAAGATTGGTGAAAACATCAGAAAAGAACTTGTCTATTATCCTGCAAGGTATGAAGTTATTGAGCATGTTCAATATGTCTATACCTGTGACAGATGTGAGGAAGATTCATTAAAATCAAAAATATTCAAGGCAGATATGAAAGCTTCTGTTATCTATAAGAGTTTTGCATCACCATCACTTTTATCATATATTATTGATAATAAATTCAATAAGGCATTGCCTTTATACAGACAGGAAGTGATGTTCAATCAGATTGGATTGAAACTATCAAGACAGACAATGGCCAACTGGATGATCAAGCTTCATGATGAATATTTCAAAAGAATGACTGATTATATGCATAAGACACTTCTTCAAAGTGAATATCTGCATGCGGATGAAACAACAAATCAGGTTTTGAATGTTCCAGACCAGAAACCAACAACAAAATCCTATATGTGGGTATACAAGACAGGACGAAGTGAAGACAAGCAAATTGTTCATTTCATTTATGAAAACACAAGAGGTCATGAACATGCAAAGAAACATCTTGAAGGATATCATAATATACTTCAGACAGATGGATATCAGGCCTATGACAAACTTGATGATATCAGACACATGGGATGCTGGGCACATTGTCGTCGAAAGTATTTAGAAGCACTTGATGGTGCACCATCTGATACAGATCTAAAAGGTACTGCAAGTTACAGACTTCTTCATAAGATCAATAAGCTTTTTACGCTTGAAAAGAAATTAAAAGGCAAAAGCTATGAAGAGATCAAAGACACAAGGCAAAAAGAAGCAAAGCCAATCATTGATGATTTCTTCAAGGATGTCAAGGAATGTGCAAAAGTAGCAGTTGAAAAGACCAAACTCAGCCAAGCCTTAACATACAGCATCAACCAGGAAGAAAACTTAAGATTGTATCTTGAAGAAGGTCGTATTGAAATATCCAACAATCGAGCAGAAAATTCAATTCGTCCATTCTGCGTAGGTCGTCGCAACTGGCTGTTTTCAAACACAGTTAAAGGAGCAGAAGCAAGTGCAGCAATCTATTCGCTCCTTGAAACAGCAAAACTTAATAATCTCAAGCCATATGATTATTTTGAATATCTTTTAACAGCATTAACTGAAATAGATATTAATGATGACAAGGAACTAGAAAAGATCATGCCATGGTCAAAATCATTACCAGAAAACATATATCTGACTAAAAAATCGTAGAAATACGATCTTTTAGTCGTTAAATGAAATCCAATAAATACTTACAGTCCTATTATAGTGTTTCTTCAGCATTATTTATAGGGCTTTATTATTTGACGCTTACAAAATACCAAAACAGCTTTAGATATTCTCCAATATTTTGAACTAACTTATATGAATATCTCTTTTGATGAAAATACACTTCTTTTTTAGATGAAATTCAAGCTTGTAGTGATGCTTTGACTGCTCTTAAATTTCTATCAGAAGATTTTCCTTGTGATATTATCTGCTCTGGAAGTATGTTAGGTGTTGCGGTTGCTTCAAGCTCTTCATTTCCAGTAGGTTATGTTGAAACATGGGATATGTTCCCTTTGACCTTTTTAGAATTTATTGAAGCGATGGGGGTAAATCCAACGATTATTGATACGATTTATAATTGTATTCAAAATAACACTTCTATTCCTTTAGCTATCCATGAAAAATTCAATCAATTTTTTAAAGATTATATGATTATTGGTGGAATGCCTGAAGTTGTCAAAACATTCTTAAAAACAAAATCATACCGTGATGCTTTACTTATTCAAAGACAGATTGTGGATGATTATCGAAATGATATGCTGAAATATGCTCATGGTTCTGAGAGAATCAAAGCACGAGAATGTTTTGATTCCATACCTTTGCAACTTGCCAAAGAAAATAAAAAGTTTCAATATAAATTGATTAGAAATGGGGGAAATGCTCGTTACTATGAGTCAAGTCTTGATTGGTTAAAAGATAGTGGTCTGATTGTCAAGACATATCGACTCAAAACACCTGAGTTGCCTTTAGAAGTCAATAAAGAATTAAATATTTTTAAAGTCTATATGACTGATACCGGTCTCCTTGTTTCACAATTTGACGAGGCTGTTATCAAAACATTCATAAGTAGAGATATTGGTTATTTTAAAGGTGCATTATATGAAAATATAGTCGCTCAAATACTTCATTCAAAACAAAAAAGTACTTATTATTATCAACCTTCTCCAACACAAAAAATTGATTTTGTGATTTACTATCAAGGAAAAGTGACACCTATGGAAGTGAAATCTTCTCGCCATACATCTTCAAAATCATTTGATAGCTATATTGATCAATATCACCCAGACATTGCTTTTCGTTTTTCTCAAAAAATATAGGAGAAAACTCTCATCAAATTCACTATTATCCATTATATACATTAGAATTTATCTTAAACTTAGAAAAACATATTTTAGAATAACTGAAAAGAGAACAAGATTCATACTCCTGTTCTTTTTTTATCAAATAGAATCAAAACTCTCAAATTATTTGAAAGCTTAGTTTTTCTATGTATTATACAAGTGGAAAATGAGTAAGAATCTTGGAAATGACTGCTGAAATCATCTGTTATTATGATAAGTTAATTCATGATGAAATAGTTCAAATCTTACAAAAAGAGAATTTAACAGATATTGATGAAATTATTAATCAACAAGAACAACCTCAACTTAGCTGGTGATATGATCACACAAATTGTTGCTATGAGTAAACCAGAAGACGAATACTTTAACTGGCATAATATCTGGATTCCAATTGAATAAATATTTTATTCATCTTCTAAAATAACTGCCGTACCCATGACCATAGGTTTCATTGAATCTCTTAAATCAAAACAAACACCCAAAACTGCATTGGCGCCTTTTTCCTTTGCTTTTTCACCTAAACGTTTTAAAGCATGATTCAAATACACTTCCATATTCATTGCAAATCGTGTGGGACGAATTGCATCATCATATGCAAAAACAATACCCAAATCTTTAACAACTTTCTTACCTGGATAAGAAGATAATGTTGATGTAATCATATAAGCCACCTTCCTTTCTTCCATTATAGCACAAAAGGCTAAGAATCACTCTTAACCTTCTAAACTTTCTTTATATTCTAAATATTCATCATATGTTGATAAACGATCAATACATCCATTATCTTTTAATTCAATAATACGATTAGCGACAGTTTGGACAAATTGATGGTCATGTGATGCAAATAAGATATTTTCCTTAAAACGCATTAACCCTTCATTCAATGCTTGAATAGATTCCAAGTCTAAATGATTGGTTGGTTCATCTAAAACCAAAACATTGGCATTAGCCATCATCATTTTAGCTAACATGCATCTCACTTTTTCTCCACCTGATAAGACATTTGCTTTCTTTAAAGCCTCTTCACCTGAGAACAAGACTCTACCAAGCCATCCTCTTAAATCCTGTTCATAAGCATCTTCACTAGCATATTGTCTTAACCAATCTACCAATGTCACATCACAATCATCAAAATACTCATTATTGTCTTTTGGAAAATATGATCTTGATGTTGTAACACCCCATTGGAAAGTACCTGTATAATCTGTGATTTCTCCCATAATAATCTTAAAGAAACAAGTCACAGCTAATTCATGATCTGAAACAAAAGCTACTTTATCTTTTGGTGAGATAGAGAAAGATACATGATCAAAAATTTGTTCACCATTTTGTTTGTAACCTAAATCTTCAACCGTTAAAACAATATTTCCTACTTCTCTATCTGGTGTAAAACCAATGAATGGATATCTTCTGAGTGATGGTTTTATATCTACCATTTCTAAGTTATCTAATAATTTTTTACGTGATGTCGCCTGCTTTGCTTTTGATGCATTGGCACTAAAACGTGCAATAAATTCTTCTAATTCTTTTTCTTGGCTTCGCTTTTTTATTGATTTCCTTGGCCTGCTTCAACATCATTTGTGAATATTCATACCAGAAATCATAGTTACCTACATATAATTGAATCTTACTATAATCAATATCAGCAATATGTGTACAAACTTTATTTAAGAAATGTCTATCATGTGATACAACAATAACAGTATTAGGGAAATTAAGTAAAAAGTTTTCTAACCATGTCACACTCTTTAAATCTAAGTGGTTTGTTGGTTCGTCTAATAATAAGACATCTGGATTACCAAACAATGCCTGTGCTAATAAAACTTTAATTTTTTGCTGGTCACCTAATTCTTTCATCAAGACATGATGAAACTGAGATGAAATACCTAATCCATTTAATAAAATTTCAGCATCGGTTTCAGCGTTCCAACCATCCATTTCCATGAATTCACCTTCAAGTTCAGCCAATTCAATTCCATCTTCATCATTGAAATCTGCTTTACTATAAAGTTCTTCTTTTCTTAACATGATTTCATATAAACGTTTATTTCCCATTAAAACTGTTTTTAAAACTTCCTGATCATCATAGGCAAAATGATCCTGTTTTAACACCGAAAGTCTTTGTCCCGGTGTCATCAAAACTTCTCCTTTATTGGGTTCAATTTCACCTGATAAGATTTTTAAAAAAGTAGATTTTCCAGCACCATTGGCACCAATAATCCCATAACAGTTTCCTTCTGTAAACTTGATAGATACATTTTCAAATAAGGCTCGATCACCATATCTTAAAGATACATTTTGCGTTGCTATCATTTCTCATTCTCCTTTTTGACAAGTCCACTCTATTATACATGAAAGATATTTTTTTGCAAAGAAAAACGTTATCAAAAGCATGATAACGCATTATTGTTGAACAATCACTGTTTGAAATTCAAAATGGGCATAGTGTTGTCTTGATAAAGTATATTCAAAAATCGAACCATTGCTTAAAAAAGAGATTTGTTCTTCTTGAATATAGGGTTCATTTTCCTTTAAACCAAGATATTGTTGTTCTAAAGGTGTGGATAAAGCTGCATGAATTGTTAAATGGCAACTTTGAATCTTTAATTTCAAGACATTTTCAATATAGCCATAGATTGAGCCTTTTAAATGTTGTAATTTCAAATTAGGAATGACACTAATAGGAATATAGGTAATATCTATAAGATGAGGAATTTTATCTAAAAAACGTAAACGTATAATATGATAGACAAAGTCTCCAACATCAATCTGTAATTTCTCTGATAATAATTCATCAGCGGGAACAACTTCAAATTCTAAAACATCACTTGTCACTTCTTTGATGCCTTGATATTGGGCTGTTAAACCTCTTGCTGATTTATTCACAGCTCTTTCCATTAATGGATCAAAATCCTTCACAAAAGTTCCTGCCCCGTCGACGAATAATCAATCCTTCTTTGACTAATATATCTAAAGCTTTTTTCATTGTTTCTTTATTACAATGATAGCTCATGCATAAAACATACTCATAAGGAAGCTTTTGACCAAAAGTATATTCTTGATTTTTAATTTTCTGACGAATATCATCAGCAATATCTCTGTACTTTGCCATAAACTCACCTCACCAATATAAAAATACCATACTTTTAATTTAATTTCACGGTTTTTTTATTATTTTTCTATATTTTCATACTTTGAAGACACTTTTTACCCAAAGAAACAATCTTTAACTCGCCATTTTCATAAATCCCAAAACTTTTTTCTCCGGCTTTTGGTAATGAAATAGATGAAGGATTAAAGAAAATAATCCCATTTTCTTTCTTTAATGCAGGTTTATGGAAATGACCATACATAAAAACATCACCTTGTTGTAACATCGGTAAATGTGTCTCATCATATAAATGTCCATGTGTCAAAAAGAAACGATGTTGATCAATATACATTTCAATATAGTCACTTCGCATTGGAAATTCTAAAACCATCTGATCTACTTCTGCATCACAATTTCCTCTCACCGCTATAATCTTATCTTTATACTGATTAAGCAATTGAATAACTTTTTTAGGTTGATAACCTTCAGGCAATGGATTTCTAGGACCATGATAAAGCAAGTCTCCTAGTAAAATCAATTTATCAACCTGTTCCTCTTCATAAATATCCATCACTCTTTTAAAATCATCATAAGAACCATGAATATCTGAAACAATCATTAATTTCATTTCAATCCCTCCAATTCAACCCCAACAGGACAATGATCAGATCCAAAAACATCATTATAAATATAAGCATCTTGAATCTGTTTTTCTAAATCCTCAGACACAACAAAATAATCAATACGCCAGCCAGCATTTTTCTCTCTCGCTTTAAACATATATGACCACCAAGAATACTTTTCTACTGTTGGATATTGATGACGGAATGTATCAATAAAACCACTCTCCAACAATTCTGTAAACTTTTGTCTTTCTTCATCTGTAAAACCAGCATTTTTATGATTCGTTTTATCATTTTTTAAATCAATTTCATTGTGCGCTACATTCAAATCTCCACAAATCACAACTGATTTTTTCTGTTTCAAACGATTCACATATTCTCTAAAAACATCTTCCCAAACTTGACGATAGTCTAAACGTTCTAATCCTCTTTTAGAATTAGGTGTATAGACTGTCACAAAATAATAGTTTTCATATTCTAATGTAATGACACGACCTTCCTGATCATGTTCTTCTTTGCCTAAACCATAGGTTACAGACAAAGGTTCTTTTTTGTATAAATAGCTGTTCCACTATATCCTTTTTTCACTGCATCATTATAGTACGAAATATAACCATCAAATTGTAAATCTAATTGTTGCTTTTGTAATTTTGTTTCTTGAATTGCAAAAATATCTGCATCAACAGCTAAGAAAAAATCTTGAAATCCTTTATTTAAACAAGCTCTTAAACCATTCACATTCCATGATACAAATAACATATTTTCCTCCTTTTTAAAAAGAGGGGTTATACCCCCTCTTCCTCAATAGCATATCTTACAATTGTTTTGAGTTTATCAACAGGATTCTTTTCTGGATCATTTAAATAAATCTCATGATGGAATCCACTTAATTTCATCCCTTGAATTGTAATATATTCCATAATTTGTTTGGTTGTATTAATTTCTGTGTTGTAAGCCCCTTTATGTAACATTTGTACACAACGTCCTTCTGTAAACTTCTTTAAATACACATCAACAAGATATGGATTATCCTTTTTTAAAGCCACATTTTCTTTAATCATTTCAAAAGTCTGTTCATCAAGGACTTTTGGTTGTGCAACCATCAAAGTAAATTTAATCATTTTCTTTCTTGTGACATCAAATTGGCTATTATCATATGTATCCCATAAGCCTTCTAATGGAGAAATTAAATATAATAAATCCATCTTTTCTTTAAAATAATCTTTAATTGCTTTAGATAATATATGTAAAGCCTCAGCTTTTAATTTAAACTCTTCCACATTGGGATTTCCGATTCCATCAACCATCAGAAAATTAAATTCTGGCACATCGACAACATCAATTCTTTTTGTTGAAGCATCATATTGCTTTTTATACTCTCTTCTAATGCCTTCCTTCATTGAAAATCCTCCTTCCACTGCATTTAACATTATATATAATTTCCATAAAAATATCTACTTATTTTAGGATTTTTTTATTTTTTATCATCTTATTTTTTATTTTTCACACAAAAAAAGTGATTTTTTTAATCACTTTTCATCCCACAAAACAACTTGACAAGCTTGATTTGTTCGCTTTATATCAATAATTCTTTGATTTTCAGATCCCCTGAATTTTAAACGAATATTCTTTTGACTGACAATAAAAGGACCATCCACCAATATATCAATATAGCTTAAAATCTCGTCTGTATTTTCACCATAAGCTCTACCACCAGGTAACAAATCTTCATACAAATAACCTGTATAACACCAGATATTTTTATCAGGATAAGTATTGCGCACTTGTCTTAATAAAGGCAACAAACCTTCTTGATTGACTAATTCCATTGGTTCCCCACCTAAAAGAGTTAATCCAGCAATATGTTCTGGTGAAAGTGCCTTTAAAATAAAATCTATCGTTTCTTGCGTGAAATCTTGACCATATTGAAAATCCCATGCAATTTCATTAAAACAATCAGGACAACGATGGGTACAGCCAGAAACAAAGAGTGACACACGCACTCCTGTTCCATTGGCTATATCAACAGTTTTAATAGTTGCATACTTCATTTTTATAAGTGTAAGACACGTTCCTTAATTTCTTGTGTACGTCCCTGATTCCAGAACTGTGTTCCAATATATCCACATGTACGTCTGGCTACGCTCATTTTATCCTGATTTGTATTGCCACAATTTGGACATACCCAAATCAATTTTCCATCTTTATCTTCTTTGATTTGAATTTCTCCATCATAGCCACATTCCATACAATAATCACTCTTTGTATTTAATTCTGCATACATAATATGTTCATAAATATGTTTCATTACCGCTAAAACAGCTTCAATATTATCTTGCATATTAGGAACTTCAACATAGCTGATAGCTCCTCCTGGTGATAATTTTTGGAATTGTGATTCAAATGTTAATTTTGTAAAAGCATCAATTTCTTCAGTCACATTGACATGATAACTGTTTGTAATATAGTTTTTATCAGTCACACCAGGAATCTTTCCAAAACGTTTTTGTAAACATTTTGCAAATTTATATGTTGTTGATTCAATTGGGGTACCATATAAACTAAAATCAATATTTTCTTGAGCTTTCCATAAAGCACAAGCATCATTTAAATGTTGCATCACTTCTAAGGCAAACGGTGTAGCCTCAGGATCAGTATGTGATTTTCCTGTCATATATTTCACACATTCACAAAGTCCTGCATAACCAAGTGAAATTGTTGAATAACCACCATAAAGCAATTGATCAAGTGTTTCTCCTTTTTGAAGTCTCGCAAGAGCTCCATATTGCCATAAAATTGGTGCCACATCACTGACTGTTCCTTTTAAGCGATTATGACGACACATTAAAGCTTCTTTACATAAAGCCAATCTTTCATCCATAATACGCCAGAATTCTTTCATATCACCTTGTGATGAACAAGCCACATCCACAAGATTAATAGTGACAACCCCTTGATTAAAACGTCCATAATACTTAGGTTGATTTGTTTTTGGATCAACATATGGTGTTAAGAAACTACGACATCCCATACATGTATAACAATGTCCTTCATTGTTTTTATCCACTTTTAATTCCAACATTTTCTTTTCAGAAATATAATCAGGAACCATTCGTTTAGCTGTACATTTTGCAGCTAATTCTGTTAAATACCAATAACGACTATCTTCACTAATATTATCTTCCTCTAAAACATAAATTAATTTAGGGAAAGCTGGTGTGACATACACACCATTTTCATTTTTCACACCTAAAATTCTTTGATTTAATGTTTCTTCAATAATTAAAGCCAAATCATCTTTCACTTGTCCATCAGGCACTTCATTTAAATACATAAAGACTGTCACAAATGGTGCCTGGCCATTTGTTGTCATTAAAGTAATGACCTGATATTGAATCATTTGAACACCACGATTAATTTCTTTACGCACACGATATTCAGCCAATTCATTAATCTGTTCTTCTGTCACTGGAATATTTTCCTGTTCAAATTCTTCACGTACTTCTTTTCTAAATTTTTGACGACTGACATCAACAAAAGGAGCAAGATGAGATAAGCTGATACTTTGTCCTCCATATTGTGAGCTGGCTACTTGCGCAATAATTTGTGTCGCAATATTACAAGCTGTTGAAAAACTCTTTGGTCTTTCAATCATTGTTTCACTGATGACTGTTCCATTTTGTAACATATCTTCAAGATTGACTAAACAGCAATTATGCATATGTTGTGCAAAATAATCTGAATCATGGAAATGAATAATCCCCTCTTCATGAGCTTTAACAATATGTCCTGGCAACAATAAACGTTTCGTAATATCCTTACTCACTTCTCCTGCCATATAATCACGTTGAACACTATTAACAGTTGGATTTTTATTTGAATTTTCTTGTTTCACTTCTTCATTAGCACATTCAATCAAACTTAAAATCTGTTCATCTGTCGTATTAGATTTACGCACCAATGCACGCATATAACGATATGTAATATATTTTCTCGCTACCGCAAAAGCATTTAATTTCATAATTTCATTTTCAACAAGATTTTGAATTTCTTCAACATTCAATGCTCGTTTCATTTTTTCACATTGATATTTCACATTGTTTGTAATATTATCAATATCTTCATCTGATAATCTATCCTTGCTGACAACCTCATTATTCGCTTTTTCAATAGCAGCTGTAATCTTCGATTGGTCAAATATCACTTCAGCTCCATTACGTTTAATAATCTTCATAAAACCCTTCCTCCTTGTTATTGTAATAGTTAGTGTATCATATTCATCATCTAAAGAAAAGGAATATACACCATCACTCCCTAGTTTTTAAAAATCTCACAAACAAAATCAAAAAGCATTGATTTTATCAATACTTTTTGATTTTATCTCGATGATTTGATTTTATTATCTAGAAACATTATAGCTTATTTATAGACAAAATAAAAGAGTAAAACTGATAATTTGACGGAAAATTATTTTCTCATTTTCAACCAGCAAAATGAGTATCAATATTTCATTTCAAAACTCTTTTCGTTTTCTAAAACAGCTAAATCTTCTATATCATAATGATCAATACGAATATAGCGAATACTTTGCATATGCATAATAGCCTGTTGAATCAAAGACCATTCCCCTTGCACACAAGCTTCAACATCACCGTTACTTAAATTTCTGACCCAGCCTGTTAAATGAAGACGTGTTGCCTGTTGATAAAATGTAATACGAAAGCCAACACCTTGAACGTGTCCTTTAAAAATAATATGTTTTCTAACCATCCTATCACCTTCTTACTTTTATTCTATCATCTTATCAAAATGAAAAAAAGAAAAACCCTCAAGATTTCTCTAATCATCCAATCCTTTTTTCGATAACCGTAAATAAAAGCAATAATTCCAACAATAACCCAAATCAAACAAACAACCATCGCAATAAATACATCTTGATTCCAAAACGATGTTTGAGATAATTGTAAATATAATGTTTGAAAAGATGTAGTAGGAAACAATAATGCCACTTTTCCAATCACTTCATTAAACTGACTAAACATTGGTGGTAACATTAAGAAAATCATTAATGGTGAACTTAATGTCCCAGCACTCATTTGATCTTTAGCCAATAAACCAACTAAAGCGCCAAAGAAAAGAACACCTAAAGATGAAAGGACAAAAAATAATATAAAATATCCTAATTGCCCTAAAGGTTGTCCACAGACAAGAAAAATAAGTATACCATCAATTAACATTAATCCTAAAGCAACCATTGCTTTACTTACTAAAAAATCTGTCGCACTGACATTTGCAAGCATTAATGAGCGTAATGTATGTTTTTCTTTTTCTTCAGCAACCATATTAGCTAGAACATTCAAAGGTACAATTGATATTGTCATGACAATACAAAGCACAATAACAAAACTACCAGTCGCTCCTTCTAATATATCACTCAATAAAAAATTATACATCGCACCAAATAAGACTGGTAAAGCTAACATCAAAAAGACATTTTTATTCACAAAACAATTCTTTAAATCTTTCATAAATAAAGCTTTACAAATACGTATATTCATTATGATTCCTCCTTTGTAAGTGTTAAAAAGACTTCTTTTAAACTTGGTTCAATAGAATGAATCATTAATAATTCATTCATCTGTTCTAATTCCTGTTTTAAAAGGGGCTTATCTAAAGGAATCGTATAATCTTTTTTATCCGTTTTTATACGAATCAATTGTTTTGAATACTTTAACTTCAAAGCCTCTGGTTCGCCACTTTCAATAATATGTCCATGATTCAAGAAAGCAACACGATGACACATTTCATCTGCTTCTTCCATATTGTGTGTTGTTAAAAAGACGGTTGTTCCCTTTGCATTTAATTTTTTTATAATCTCTCTGACTTCTTGAGCTGTTGAAGGATCAAGGTTTGCTGTGGGTTCATCCAAAAACAAAAGTGATGGTGAATGAATAATTGTTCTTGCAAAAATTAATCTTTGTTTCATTCCTTTTGATAATTGACTGACCTGCTGATTTTTAACATCCAACAAATCAACTTCTGCTAAAACTTTTTCAATACAACTTTTATCAATATCATAGATTTTTGTAAACAACAACAAATTATCATAAACACTCATCTTCTCATATAATCCACTGTTATCACTCATAATTCCAATCTTTTGTTTCATCTTCGATGAAAAAGGATTTTCACCCAAAACCAAAATATCGCCACTATCATTTTTTAATTGCCCCGTCAACAATTTAATTGTCGTTGTCTTACCAGCTCCCGAGGGCCCTAAAAAGCCAAAAATTTCTCCTTTTTTTATCATCAAATCACAGTTCTCTAAAGCAATCGTTGTGGCAAATTGTTTAGATAGCTTTTTGACTTCAATGACATTTTCATTCATCATATATCCTCCTCACTTCTATTATATACCCCCCCCCGACTTTTTTGCAAGTCCCTATTGACTTATGCAGGGAAGTTTTTGTTATGAAAAAAGTATCCCGAAAGATACTTTTAACGATTCTTTGTGATAAAGTGATATGCGTCTTTACACATATCTTCCAATGTTTTTTCAGCCACCCAACCAAGTTCTTCTCTGGCTTTTGTTGGATCAGCATAACAAGTCGCAATATCACCCGCACGTCTTGGCTTGATTTCATAATTAACTTTCACATCATTGGCTTTTTCATATGCTTTAACAATGTCCAAAACACTATAACCATGTCCTGTCCCTAAGTTATAAGTATAGACACCATGATCTCCAGTTAATTTTTTCAACGCTTTAACATGCCCTTTGGCTAAGTCAACCACATGAATATAATCTCTGACTCCTGTTCCATCAGGTGTATCATAATCATTTCCAAAGACACCTAAACATTCAAGTTCTCCAACTGCAACTTTTGAAATATAAGGCACCAAATTGTTAGGAATACCATTAGGATCTTCACCTAACAATCCACTGGCATGAGCACCAATTGGATTAAAATATCTTAATAAGACGATATTCCATTCATCATCAGAAATATAAATATCTCTTAAAATATTTTCAATCATTAATTTTGTTGTACCATAAGGATTTGTTGTTGGTCCTAATGGGAAATCTTCTTTGATTGGAACAGTATGAGGATTTCCATAAACTGTTGCACTTGATGAAAAAATCAAATTCTTACAGTTATATTTTCTTAATAACTGACATAAAACTAGCGTACTCATCAAGTTATTTTGATAATATTCCATTGGTTTTTGAACGGATTCACCAACCGCTTTATAACCAGCAAAATGAATAGCTCCATCAATATGATGTTCCTGAAAAACCTTTTCCATAGCCATTTCATCTAAGCAATCCACTTCATAAAAAGTCGGTCTTTTTCCAGTAATCTTGGTAATATTATCCAATGCTTCTGGTTTAGAATTATAAAAGTTATCAACAATCACAACTTCATGACCTTCCTGCATTAATTCTACAACTGTATGGCTGCCAATATAGCCTGCCCCTCCTGTGACTAAAATTTTCATTTGTTTTCCTCCTTTAAATAGTCCTCAAATATCTTTTGAATAATGTCTTTAGAAGCTGCTCCTTCATGAAGTTTTTTCTGATCTTCAAAAAACAAGGAACATAATAATAATCATAACGATCAGCCAATTCACTCTGTTCACTTTCTTCAATCATTTCTAATGGAACTTGCTGATATTTTTCATCTTCTTGATATAACTCTTGAATCCACGTTAATGCCTGACGACAATATGGACAATTCTTTAAATAAAATAGTTTCATACTAGATTAACCTCATTGTTTTAATAACGACTGGTTCTAATGGACAATCTCTGGCATCTGTAGCAACATTAGCAATTTCATCAATGACATGTTTTCCTTTGGTAATCTTACCAAACGCTGCATAATCGCCATCTAAGTGAGGAGCATCTTCATGCATAATAAAGAATTGTGAACTCGCAGAATCTTTTATCATCGTACGGGCCATTGAAAGCACACCTCTGGTATGCAACAATGGATTATCAATTCCATTACTTTTAAATTCACCTTTAATGGCAGGTGTTTCATGAATATGCATATCTTTATCATACCCACCTCCTTGTATCATAAATCCAGCAATGACACGATGGAAAATTAATCCATCATAAAAATGACTTTCAATCAAGTCCACAAAATTTTTCACCGTACGCGGGCAATCTCAGGATATAACTCACCCGACATCACTTCTCCATTTTCCATTTCAATTTCAAAATCAATTGTTTTCATAGTTCATCCTCTTTCTCTTCAATCATACGATGACTTGTATTCATCGTATCTTCTTTTTCTTCTTTAAATAAAATTTTACACCAAAAAATAAAATAATTAAGGCAATACATCCTAACAACAAATGAACAATCTTTTCCATTTGTTCAAATTGGTATGCCAAAGCTACAGTTAAACATAAATTCAAAATCAATAAAGCGCCTGTTGTTTTTATTCTTTTATTATAAAGACAATCCAATGCAAAAGCATTTGATAAAAACAATATAATAATTAATCCAACTTCCATGTTTTATCCTCCTAGTGTTATCATAACATCTTTTTCTATAAATTTCACTATAATTATGCTGTAACCGTTTTCATTATTTTGTAAATGTGTTAGAATAGAAGAAAGATATTCCAAAAAATATTAAAGGAGCGTGATGATAATGAGAGCTTATCACTCAAACGAAATTGGAAATGTCGTTGTGTTAGGTCACTCTGGGAGTGGCAAAACCAGCGTGATTGAAGCGATGGCCTATCGTGCTGGTTTAACAAATCGTATTGGAAAAATTGAAGATGGGAATACCCTTAGTGATTATTCACCTGAAGAAATCAAAAGACATTCTTCGGTTGGATTATCAGTTATTCCATTAGAATGGAATAACTGTAAAATCAACTTATTAGACACACCTGGTTCTTTTGACTTTGTAGGTGAAGTAGAAGCTGCTTTAAAAGTTGCAGAAAGTGCCTTAATTGTTGTACCTGCTACAGAAGGTATTAGTGTTGGCACAAAAGAAGCCATGCATAAAGCGTATGACAAAGCCAAAATGATTTATATCAGTGGATTAGATTATCCAAATGCGGCTTATCAACAAAAATTGGAAGATTTAAAAATGACATATGGTAAAGCGATTGCTCCAATCCAAGTTCCAATCATGGAAGGTTCAAAGATGGTGGGATATGTCAATGTTGCGAAAATGGAAGGACGTTATTTTGATGGTGAACAAACACATCCTTGTCCTATTCCTGATGATATGTGGGATAAAATCACACCTATCAAAAACATGATTGACGAAGCTGTTGCAAATACGAATGATGAATTATTAGAAAAATATATTAATGAAGAACCATTCACTAAAGAAGAAATTTCTTGGGCTTTACGTCAAGGTGTTATGAATAAAACATTAATTCCTGTTTTATGTGGTACAAACCAGATAGGTATTCAAATTATTTTAAATTCAATGGTTGCTTTCTTTAGTGCTGCTGGAGATATGGTCAATTCAATGGTTGTGCATAATGAAGAAACAGATGAAGATGATTTAATTGGTTTTGATGAATCACTTGCACCTTCTTTATTTGTTTTTAAAACAATTGCTGATCCTTTTGTTGGACGTATTTCTTTATTTAAAGTTTGTACGGGATCCATTCGTTCAGGTATGACATTATTTAATGTTCAGAAAAAAGAAGCTGAAAAATTAAATAAAATCTATGTCATGAAAGGTAAAGATTTAATTGAAACAGATTGTTTAAATGCTGGTGATATTGGTGCTTTATCTAAATTATCATATACCCAAACAAATGACACATTATGTACTTTAGATTATCGTATCACTTATGAAACAATTTTATTCTCTCAACCTTATTATGGTAAGGCTATTAAACCAGTTGGTAAAGCGAATGAAGAAAAGATTACAAATGCTTTAAATAAGCTTTTAGAAGAAGATAAAACATTAAAATTTGAAAATAATGGTGAAACCAAACAACAATGTATTTATGGAATTGGTGATATTCATATTGATAGTGTTGTTTCTAAATTAAAAGAAAGATTTAATATTGATGTCACTTTAGATAATATTATTATTCCTTATCGTGAAACAATTCGTGGTCAAGTGACACAACGTTATAAATATAAGAAACAATCTGGTGGTCATGGGCAATATGGTGATGTTGAAATGACATTTGAACCTTCTCATGATTATACTATCCCATTTATCTTTGAAGAAAAGATCTTTGGTGGTGCCGTTCCTAAAGCATACTTCCCAGCTGTTGAAAAAGGTTTGATTGAAGCAACAAAACATGGTATTTTGGCTCAATATCCTGTTTTAGGTATTAAAGCAACTTTAATTGATGGTTCATATCATAGTGTTGACTCATCTGAGATGGCATTTAAAACAGCAACTATTATGTGTTTTAAAGAAGCAATGGAAAAAGCAAAACCTGCTTTATTAGAACCATTTATGACTTTGCATGTTTATATTGATGAAAAATTTACGGGAGATATTATGGGACATTTCAATAAAAAACGTGCACGTGTGATGGGTAGTGAAATCTTAGAAGATGGTTTAATTAAGATTACTGCTGAAGCTCCTCAGGAAGAAGTCATGAATTACGCTGTTGATTTACGAGCAATGACACAAGGTCAAGGCTTCTTTGATATGGAATTTCTAGGTTATGAGTTTGCACCTGATCATGTAACAAAACGTGTGATTGCAAACCATCAATAATAAAGAAAGGAAATGACAAAATTTGTTATTTCCTTTTTTCACATGAATTCCCATAAAATTCCAATAATATTTTCTCTATTTCATTTGACAGTTTTTAAAAATGCTTTAGAATAGAAAGTAGGAAGTCAATAAAGGAGGAAATCTAAGTGTTTAAAAAGAAGATTGTCGCATCGTTTTTGTCATTAAGCATGTTAGTTTGTCTCTTTGCATCACTGTATAGTGTGAACGCTACAGATTTTGAAGGCAAAGAATCAAAATATATCAAATTATGTTCTTCTTCAAAATTGACAAACAGTCAACAAAAAACATGTAAAGAATTTAACAGTTATTTATATGATAAAAACAAAGAACTTAAAGAAGAAGCCTCTCAGGCTAAAAAAGATGCTCAAGATACAAAAGAAGATATTGCAAAGATTGCTGAAAAGATTACACAGATTGATACAAAAATAGAATCTGCAAAAAGTGAATTAAACTATATCCAGAAAAGTATTGAAAAATTAAAAAAGAAGTTGAAGAACAAAGCGAAAAACTTCAAGAACGTTTGTATAGTATGCAAACAACTATTAATTCCAATATTTTTACAACATATATCTTTGGTGCTGATACAATATCAGATTTTATGGGTCGTGTCATGAATATTAAAGAAATTACAAATTATGATAACGAACTTATAGCTCAAATTAATGAAAATATAAAAGAAGTTCAAAAACAGGAAACAACTTTAAAGAATTTAAAAGCATCTTTAGAAGAAGATAAAAAAGAACAAGCAAGCCTACAAAAAACATTCCAGGCAAAATTAACAGAACAAAATAAAACTGTGGCTGACAATACATCTGAGGCTGCTGCTAATCAAGAGTCCATTGAATCCATTCAAAAAAACTTAGCTGCTATTCAGAAAGCTTCTGATGCCTCAAAAGTAAACAATGTGACTCAGGCAACACCTAATAAAAAACCAGCTGCCAAACCTTCTCAACCACAAAAACCAAGTACTGATAATAATCAGTCTAGCAATACGAATCAAGAAAACAATAGTTCTAATCAAGAAAACAACAATACTTCACAAGAAGAAAACAATAACACTTCTTCTGATAACACTTTAACATCAAGTGAAGAATTAGGATTGGCGATTGCTAATAAAGCTTTAACACGTCAAGGTTATATGTATGTCTGGGGTGGAGGACATAGCTGGAGTAGTATTAAAAATCCTAACTGGACACAATTTGACTGTTCTGGATTAGTCAATTGGGCACATTATCAAGCAGGTGTTGATTTAGGTCGTATTCATTACACAGGATCATTAATTAATGCTGGAAAAGGTGTAACTAAGAGCCAGTTACAAGCTGGGGATATTATCTTGTTCAGTGATAATGGTAAAGCCAGTGGTGTGCATCATGTTGGTATCTATATTGGAGATAATAAAATGGTTCATGCCCCTTCAACTGGAAAAGCCATTCAGGTTGCAAATTTAAATTATAGTTATTGGCAAAGAGAATGGTATACATGCCGACGTTTATATTAGACATCATGATTGTGATGTCTTTTTATTTTTGATATACTGATTGAAAGGAGGCTTTCTATGAAACTACTTTTTAAACAACGTTTATTTTCATGGCTAGATAGCTATGATATTTATGATGAACATGAGCATACAATATATAGTGTAAATGGTAAATTAAGTTTTGGACATTGTCTAGACATTTATCAAAATGATCAAAAAGTGGGGAGATTAAAAGAAGTTGTTCTTACATTAAAACCCCAATTTGAGATGTTTATTCAAGATGAATATGTAGGATGCATTAAAAAGCAAATCACTATATTTAAACCTAAATTTGTTTTAGATTGCAATGATTGGACTGTTGAAGGAAATTGGTTGGAATGGAATTATCAAATTAAGGATCGTCATGGAGTTGTTATTGCAGATATTTCTAAAGATATTTATCATTTAACAGATACTTATGTTTTAGATATTGTCAAACCTGAAAATGCTTTGTATGTTTTAATGATTGTCTTAGCTATTGATGCCCAAAAATGTTCAGAATATCATTAAAAGCGATAGAATAAACTATCGCTTTTTATAATCGAGATTCATCTTCAATTGACAACAAAGATGCTGCCTCATCATCACAAATCACTGTAAAATTAGGATGCAGTTTTAAAATCGTTGCAGGCACTTCTTCATTGACAGGTTCTTCAATAAAACGCTTAAAAATTTCTGCTTTTTCTTTTCCATTAACAATCATGACAAGATGTTGAACACGCATTAAACTTTTTGCTCCCATTGTAATTGTATAAGGTTGTCTTGGACGTTCACCATAAGTTGGATTTACCGCTAATTTATCTTTATATTCCATACAATATGTATAGCTATCAAATTGTGTACAGCGTGGACAATTGCCACAAAAATGACCATCATGACCTAATCCTATAATCATCACATCCAGACCACCAGCTTGACGAATCTGCCAATCATAATCGATCCAATTATCTAAAGTTATACGATGAATATGTGTTTCATCAATATGCGCAGGTTCAAAAAACATTTCTTTCATTTCAGCCCAATTTGTTCCATATTGTTCATCAATAAATGGATTTTCATCAAACAAATAATATTCAATATCTTTAAACTTCTTTTGATCTTTCACAAGTGGAATCATCATTTCATATAATTGGCGTGGCGTACGTCCTGATGTTAAAGAAATGTTGACTCTTTTATCTTGCAACATCGCTCCAAGTAAGATGTACATTGCATTTTCACTCATAGCTTTAACGTCTTTCTCTATAACTAATTTCATGATTTTTCATCCTCCTCTTTCTTTTATTATATAATGTTAAAATGTGAAATTCATTAAAAACATCTTTCCCAAAAGAAAAAACCACATGATTGTGGTTACTTATGATAAGTTTCTTTTTTCATAATTTTAAAGGCACGATAAATTTGTTCCACCAAAATTAAACGCATTAACTGATGAGGAAAAGTCATTGGTGAAAAACTTATACGGACATTAGCTCTTGTTAAAACATCTTCTCCATGTCCTAATGATCCTCCAATCACAAAATCAATCGTACTCTTTCCATTCAACATACAATTTTCAATATGCTTAGCAAATTGAACAGAATCAACTTCTTTTCCTTGTACATCTAATAAAATCATATAATCATCTTGTTTAACTTTATCTAAAATACGTCGTCCTTCTTTTGATTTCACAATTGTTTCCTGAGCTAATGAAGGATGATCAGGTATTCTTTCATCAGCTACTTCAATGACTTCTACATCACTATAAGCTGATAATCTTTTTAAATATTCTTTAATTCCATCATGTAAATATTTTTCTTTTAATTTTCCAACACAAATTAATTTAATTTTCATAGTTTCCTCCAGATACAACATCAATTTGACTCGCAACTTTAATATTTGAAAAAACAATCTGTTCTTCATTGAATATTCTTTGATATGTTGCTAATGCAATCTCTTTCGTATTGGCTTCTTGAGATAAATGCGCTAATACAATTTCCTTCGTGTTTTCCCCTATCATTTCACACATTAAATGTGCACTATATTCATTATTTAAATGCCCCATATCATTCAAAATACGATTTTTTAGAAACATTGGTCTTTTGGTAGCCATTAACATTTCAATATCATGATTACTTTCAATAATATAATAATCTAAGTTTTTCATATATTGTCTATTTTTTTGAGAAACGTATCCTGTATCCGTCATATACAATAATTTTTCATTGCCACTGCTTATGACAAAACCAATGGGATCACTGGCATCATGAGAAGTTCTTAATGTCAAAACATCAAAAACACCAAATTGACGGTGAGTATAAGGAACTAATGTATGATATTCATCTAAATCTTGAATATTCTTCTTAGCACTATATACTTTACCAGCATCAAAAATATGAATATTTTTATTGTGATCATAATGATCATGTGTCAAAAAGACATAAGTAATATCCTCTTGTTGAAATCCTAACTGATTTAATTTAAATAAAAGCTGTTTTCTGGTAATACCACAATCAATCAATATCCCACATTGTTGATCATATATAAATGTTGCATTACCTTTTGATCCACTTGCTAAAACATGAAATTCCATAGTTCAACTCCTTTGTGTATCTATTATACAAATTCAAACATAAAAAAACAACTTTTTCATATATGAAAAATTTAACATGAATTTAAAAATATGGTAAAATAAGATTATAAAGGAGGGGTATTTTATGCCTAGAATTATTACAATAGCAAGAGAATATGGATCTGGTGGTCGTTTAATTGCTCAACGTGTTGCTGAAAAACTAGGAATATTTTATTATGATAATGAAATTATTGATCTGGCAGCAAGAGAATTAGGATTTGATGTAGATACTATTCGTAGAGTATCAGAAGAAAAATCATCAAGTTTTATGTATACTTTATCTTCAACAGCATTTACTTTACCATTGAACGATCAAGTCTTTGCTATGCAATCTAAGATTATTCGTCATATTGCTCAAAATGATACTTGTATTATTGTCAGTGGCTGTGCTGATTATATTTTGGAAGATTTTGATGATGTTTTAACTATCTTTATTCATGCACCATTTGAATCAAGAGTTAGACGTGTCAAAGAAGATTACAAAGAAGAACATGATGATTATAAGAAATTTGTTATGAAAAAGGATAAAGCTAGAAGTAATTATTATAATTACTATACAACAAAAAAATGGGGTCAGTTAAAGAATTTTGATTTAACGATCAATAGTGATTTTGGTATTGAAGAAGTAGCTGATATTATCGTTGCGTTATATCAAAAAGGAGAACAACGTGGAAGATAATAAAATGGGTACTATGCCCGTTAATAAGCTTTTAATTTCAATGTCTTTACCAATGATGATTTCAATGCTTGTTCAGGCATTGTATAATATTGTTGATAGTGTGTTTGTGGCACAAATAAGCGAGAATGCATTGACTGCTGTATCTCTCGCTTTCCCTTTGCAAAATTTAATGATTGCTTTTGCAGGAGGAACAGCTGTTGGTGTGAATGCTTTATTATCAAGAAGTTTAGGTGAAAAGAATCAAAATCATGTCAATCAGACTGCTTTGAATGCCATTTTTATTTTCTTAATAACAACGCTTGTATTTATGATTGGTGGTTTAACACTTTCTCATACTTTCTTTACTGTTCAAACACAAAACAGTGAAATTGTCACAGCTGGAACACAATATGCCATGATTGTAACAGGATGTTCTATTGGTTTATTTTGTCAATTTCTATTTGAACGTTTATTACAAGCCACAGGACGTACATTATTTACAATGTTTACACAAGGATTAGGAGCTATCATCAATATTATTCTCGATCCAATTTTTATTTTTGGATTATTTGGTGTACCTAAAATGGGTGTAGCTGGAGCTGCTATAGCTACAGTTATCGGACAAATCATTGCCTGTTTATTAGCTTTATTTTTTAATCTTCGCTTTAATCACGATATTCAATTTTATTTTCGTCAATTTAAACCGAATTTACATATTATTAAACAAATTTATTCTGTTGGTATTCCTTCCATTATTATGCAATCTATTGGAAGTATCATGACTTTTGGTATGAATACGATTTTAATTCAATTTTCAACAACAGCCACAGCTGTATTTGGTGTTTACTTTAAACTTCAAAGCTTTGTATTTATGCCAATCTTTGGTTTAAATAATGGTATGATTCCGATTATTGCTTACAACTTAGGAGCCAAACAAAAAAACCGTATGTTAAAAACGATTCGTTTAGCAATGATGTATGCAATTGGATTAATGGTAATCGGTGTGATTGTTTTTGAATCTATTCCTGAAATCTTACTTGGCTTTTTTAATGCTTCTGATGCAATGATTGAGATTGGAACACCAGCTTTAAGAATCATTGCGATTCACTTTGTATTAGCAGGATATTCAATTGTATGTAGTGCTGTTTTCCAAGCTGTTGGTAAAGGAACATATAGTTTATTATCTTCATTAATTCGTCAATTATTTGTTTTATTACCTTGTGCTTTTGTTCTTTCTTTATTTGGACAATTAAATCTGATATGGTTAGCTTTTCCAATCGCAGAACTCGTCGCTGTGATTATTTCAACCATCTTATTTAATCGTATTAAAAAACAACTTGATGCACTCATGCCATCTTAACAAAAAAGCTGTCGTGAAACAGCTTTTTCAAAATGAAAAACCTGCTTAGGCAGGTTTTTATTATTTAAGTCCGTATTTTTTATTGAATTTTTCTACACGTCCATCAGCACTTGCAAATCTTTGTTTTCCTGTATAGAATGGATGACAATTTGAACATGTATCAACACGAATTTCATTTAAAATTGATCCACTTTCAAATTCAGCTCCACAAGATGTGCAGATTACTTTTACTTTTTTATAATCTGGATGAATTCCTTTTTTCATTTTTCTTTTCTCCTTCCGCCTTGAAATATTTGCTACTTCAAAGTAAGTTGCTCAATTATAATATCATTTCTTGACAATAAACACAATAGTTTTTTTATTTTTTATTCATCTATATTGTATCTTGTAATATGAGCTCCTAATGTAATTAATTTATGGTCAATATTATCATATCCACGATCAATATGATAAACATTGGTAATTTCTGTTCTTCCCTGAGCAATCAAACCAGCCACAACTAAAGCTGCACCACATCTTAAATCTGTCGCTTCAACTCTAGCACCATGTAATGGTGTAGAACCATGAACAATACTTTGAGCTTCTTCTAAATCAATATTGGCTCCCATTTTATCTAATTGAGGACAATGCTTAAAACGTTCAATATAGATTGTTTCTTCCACATGAGAATCACCATTGGCCTGTGTTAAAAGAGTTGTCAATGGTTGTTGTAAATCAGTCGCAAACCCTGGATAAATTTGCGTTTTAATATTGATCACTTTCAAATCCCCTTCTCTACCATAAACCACAATACTATCACCAACAACATCCATTTTGATACCCATTTCTTTTAATTTAGATATTAATGCTTCTAAATGTTGAGGAATAATATTTTGGACAATGACTTTTTCTCCAGCTGCTGCTGCAATAATCAAAAATGTTCCTGCCTCAATACGATCAGGTATAATTTCATGGAATGTTCCATTTAAATGTTCTACCCCTTCAATTGTAATCGTATCCGTACCGACACCTCTAATTTTTGCGCCCATTTTTGTAAGTAAGTTAGCAACATCAATAATTTCAGGTTCTTTTGCTGCATTTTCAATAATTGTTTTTCCTTGTGCTTTAACAGCTGCCAACATAATATTAATTGTTGCTCCTACAGATGCAAAATCTAAATAAATAGAAGTACCAATTAATTCATCAGCTTCTAATAAATACGTATCATCTTCATAAGTAATTTTTGCCCCTAAAGCTTCAAATCCTTTTAAATGCAAATCAATAGGACGAGGTCCCAAATAACATCCTCCAGGCATTTTAATTTTAACACGTTTATATTTACCTAATAATGCACCCATAAAATAATAAGATGCTCTTAATTTATTAACTGCATCGCTTGTCAATGGCATATCTTCCATATGTGTTGGATCAACTTTAATACGTTCTCCATCTATCTCTACATCACATTTTAATTCTTTTAAGAGTGTTGCTAAAGCTGCAACATCTGAAATTTCAGGAACTCCTAATATTTCTACTGGTCCCTCTGATAATACTGCTGCTGGAATTAAAGCAACTGTTGCATTCTTTGCCCCACTAATTCTTACTGTTCCATTTAATTTATATCCACCATCTATCGCAATTACTTCTGCCATGTGTTTATTTCCTTTCTATCTCTTTATATATATCCAATCAATCTCTTATTTATGACACTTTTTCTCTTTTCAATGAGATTATACACATATGTGTCGTCAATATCAAAACAATTTCACAATTTTTTCGCTTTCATTATAACATTCAAATGATAGACACTCAATCTTATTATGACTTTTCTTTAAAATTTAATAACTCATTATTATTAATGCTTTTTCATCTCTTTTTATTGCATAAATTCGAAAAAAATCTTTACACTTTATTAAGTCGTGATATACTTATATTATAGTTTATCTGGTCCGTTGGTGAAGTGGTCAACACACTAGGTTCTCATCCTAGCATTCAGGGGTTCGAAACCCCTACGGACTACCAATAGAAATCAAAAACCCCTGATAAAATAGGGTTTTTTTCATTTTAGAAACGTCTGCGACACTCATTTGGAAAAAACACTTTAAAACTTCTATGTTATTAATAGTCGATATAACCTAAAAAAGAAAGAGAACGACTCCAACAGTTCTCTTTCTTCATGATTTTTCGATACTTACTCTTATTTACATAATTCCTGGATTATAAAAAATATAATAACTCCTGGTATAACTTCTTGATAATTCATCAAAGTACACAAAACACTTGTTTTAAATATCACAAAATTCTCTATTAAAAATCAATCCATTTTTTTAATCATCAAAATTTTCATTAACAAACTTCTCAAACTGTTCTTGATCATATGTATAGACATTTTTAAAATAAACATCTTCATATCTCCCCATTTGAAAAAGAGGTATATATTTTTTGACTCCTAGCAAAAGAGATTTAAGCTTTTGTCGTTCTATTGACAATTGATAGTCATCACAAGAAAGTCTATGACCTGATTGAGAATTATTTTCTTTATTATAGACAAATATAAAATTTACTTTCTTACGACAATAATCTATTTTCTCATTTAAAACATCTAAAAAAGAAAATAAACTATGCCCAACTTTTTCGCTTATGTTTTTCTTTGTCTTATTATCTATTTTGCCATTTTTAAATTCAATAAAGAACCATTCACGATTATGTTGTTTCAACGCATCAATAGAACAAGTCACAGGTTTCTTATATTGTGAAAAATAAGCCTCTTGAAATTGATCAAAATTAATAACTTGATGAATATTATTAACCATATACGCATTATTCGTTTTATCATAAGAAGTATTTTTTAATGAATCTAAATAATCTATAAAGCGAACTTTCATTATAAAACATCCTCCAAGTCTAATAAAGGTTGTGATAATTTACAATATATTTTATCAATATTTGTTGTCACATCTTCAAAATAAGCTCTATTTTCTTTATCTAAATCTGCTAAATAATATTTACATCTATCAGCTATTTTATGTTTTGCTGAATAGACCTCAATAGCATTTATAAAATAAGGACTATGAGAATTAATCAAGATATGTAGATTCAAAGTTTTTTGTAATAAAACTAATAATTCTGCATATTTTAATTGCCATTTTGGATGCAAATGAATTTCTGGTTCATCTAAAATAATCGTTCCATTTTCAACAATCTTAAAATCTTTGATTAATTTCAATAACACAATAAAACTTTTCACACCTGTTGATAAATTACACATATTGAGTGCAACATCTAGATTCTTTTCCTTAAATTTAAATTCACCATCTTCATACACAATATCACCATGAACTGAAGTCATAATTTCTTTTTCAATATCCAATATAATATTATCACTTAAAATTTGATTATATATATTTGACTTATTCATGTAAGAAGGTTTATTTAAAAGAATAGACATATAATCTAAATGATTAACAAATATCCCTTCTTTTTCATTATCAAGAGCAAATTTCATAACATGAGAAAATGATTCTTTGGAAAGTTTATCTACAACGAAAGGATTATCATAATAAATGATTTCATTATGAAGTACTCTATACGTTTTCACATTCATAAATTGTTGTGAGTTTGTTATATCAAATGAAATATTTCCACTCTTTATTTCTAATGTTACATGAACATCATTTGTATTATCTAAAGGTAAATACTGATTATGAAACTCTGTATTTAAAGATAATAACATCAATTGATTAATTTCCTTATCTTTTTCAACTGATAAAATAAAAAAATCTGTTTTATAAAAACATCATAATCATCAACTTCAATATGATAATTTTCATTACTTTGAAAGAAAGCCTGACAAACATCAGCATATTCTTTTAATGATATATCCATATGATAATGTGAAATAAATAAATCAACAAATTTATCAAGTAAATCCTTATTAAAATTCCCAAGTTTTCTAACTATTCTTCCTTGTGAACTTATTATCTGTGTGACTTTAATACTGTTGTTTATTCTTTCTTTCAAGGCAGACACTTTTTGTTTATAAAGTCTATCTTCATAATTATAAAAGACATTAAAAAAACAATATAATAGCTTTCCTATCGTACTTTTTCCTGTATTATTCTCTCCAGCAATGACAGTAATTCCTTCAATTTCAATATCCGCTTCTTTAATCTTAGCAAAGTTTTCTACATGTAATTGCATACGATTTCTCCTTTCCATTTTCTCACCTCCGTTTATGATTTTAGTATCTTTTTTGAAGATAAGAAAACGTATTCTTTCATACAATAATGTTTATAAATCTTCAAATTATATTGCTCTCATCCTCATGCATATCATATCATAATTATAAATAAAAACACATAAATATTTGACAAATCATTAAGAGCTTTATATCATGATAACAATAGCTTTTATACAAAAAAAGAATCCCTCAGGATTCTCAATTGACTCTATGGCTGGGGTACTTGGATTCGAACCAAGGAAATGTCAGATTCAGAGTCTGATGCCTTACCACTTGGCTATACCCCAATCACAGACTATATTATATATCTTTTTTAAAAAGGAGTAAAGAGAAAAATGAAAATTAGAACACGATTCGCACCAAGTCCAACTGGCTATATGCATATAGGTAATTTAAGAACGGCTTTATATAGTTATCTTATTGCAAAACAAGATAACGGTGATTTCATTTTAAGAATAGAAGATACTGATCAAAAAGGGAAGTCAAAGATGCCATTGATTTGATTTATCAAGTTTTAAAAGAAACAGGTTTACAATGGGATGAAGGTCCACAAACGGGTGGAACATTTGGTCCCTATATTCAATCTCAACGATTAGATATTTATCATGATTATGCTAAAAAGCTTATTGAATTAGGTGGTGCTCATTATTGCTTTTGTTTAGATGAAATAGAAGATCAAGACCCTTGTTTACATTTAAGTCAACAAGAGATTCAAACAAGAATCGCAAATGGTGAACCTTATGTCATTAGACAAACCATTCCACAAACAGGTATAACTTCTTTTGATGATCAAGTTTATGGACACATTGAAGTTCAAAACAATACCTTAAATGAAGGAATTTTAATTAAAAGTGATGGTTATCCAACTTATAATTTTGCCAATGTCATAGATGATCATTTGATGCAAATCACTCATGTTGTGAGAGGAAACGAATATCTTTCAAGTACACCTAAATATAATCTAATTTATCAGGCATTTGGTTGGGATATTCCTGTTTATATTCATCTTCCAAGTGTGAATAAAGATGAAACGCATAAATTAAGCAAACGTCATGGTGACGCTTCTTACCAAGACTTAAAAAGTCAAGGATTTCTCACTGAGGCAATCATCAATTATATTGCATTACTTGGCTGGTCACCTCAAGAAGATGAAATGCTTTCTTTACAAGATTTAATCACACAATTTGATATTAAACATATTTCTAAATCTCCAGCTATTTTTGATATAGAAAAACTCAAATGGATGAATGGTATGTATCTAAGACAAATGCCTTTATCAACCTTTCATCAATTATTACGACCTTATTATAATTTTATAAAACAACCAGTTGACTTATTAGAAATCTCACGTGTTTTACAACCACGTTTACTCCAAGTGAATCAAGATATTATTCAGGATATGCTTGATTTTATAAATCAACCCTATCCCTTTGATATCACTATTTTTTCACATAAAAAGTTTAAAACAACCCCTGAAAAATCTTTAAATGCTTTATTATTGGTTCAAGAACAACTTCCCTATCTTAAAGATTTTCAAGATGATGATTTGATTCTTCAATTTTTTATGACGATTGCTAAAGATAATCATTTAAAAAATGGTCAAGTTATGGAACCCGTCAGAGCCGCTTTAACACATAAGCGTTCTAGTGCTGGCGGTGCTGTTGAGCTTGTTCATATTTTTGGTAAGAATGAAACATTGAAACGTTTGAATCAAACCATTCATGATTTAAAAAATAATCTTTCTTAAAAACACGGTACATCAAATGCACCGTGTTTCTTTTATTTTTTCAATAATGAACTTTTCTTTGTAAAATAATATCCAACACCAGAAATCATGAACATAATCACAAATGGTATCGTAGACGTTGTATCATCTGTTTTGACTGTTTGTGTTTCTTGTGCTACTGAATTCACTGAAGTTTGATTATTCTGCGGTTTTGAATCAGGTACAACACTTATTTCAATATCAGATTCAGACTGATTAGAATTTGTCTCATTTTCATTTCCTTCAGGTTTTTCCGTATGTTCTGGTTTCTCTGTTTGAGGTGGTGTTATATTATCATTTGGTTTACTTTCAAGTTGAGCAATTGCTTGACGTAATTGTTCATACATTTTATCAACTTCATCCTGTGATGCATTATCATCATCTATAAGCGCTTCAACATCTTTTAATAATGTGTTGACTTTTGCAAGACTTTCAGCAGTATATTTATCTTGATCTAATTGATAAGCTTCATTGAAAATAGATGTTAAATTATCTTTATTGGCTTTTTTAACAAGTCCATCCATAACATCATTTAAAGCTTGAATGGCTTCATTTACCTCTTCTTTACTTGCATTTCCATCCAATAAAATCATTCTTGCTTTTTGTAATGCTGAAGAAAGTTTTTCTATTGATTCAGGCGTATATTTTGTTGTATCAAATTCCTGACTTGCCAAAATAATAGCATCTTCTAATTCTGTTTTATCAACCTGTTTTACTAATCCCTTGACACTTGTTTCTAATTGTTCAATTGCTTTTTCAATATCTTCATTTGTAGAATTTGTATCATTACCAATAATAACAAGTTGATTCAAGGCTTTTGTAAACAACTCTACACTTGCAGGAGTGTACTTAGAAACATCTAAATCTTTATACTTATTGTATGTTTCTTCTAGCATTGTTTGATATGTTGTATCATAAACGCCAAATTCCCATAATGAATAACCATATTGACTAGCGACTTGGATACCTTGCATTTTCACATAACGCGCTTGTACAGTATCAAATGTTAATTCATGAATACGATTATTCCCCTGTATTTCTTCATCAACAGCTAATGCAGCAACTCCATTTGAAGTGTCTTTAACATGAATAACATCTGTCCACTCTATGGCATCATTTGAGACCTGAATCTTGTATTCTTTAGCTCCAGCACCTTCCCATTCCAAGACAACTTTATTAATACTAGAAACTCCACCTAAGTCAACATAAATCCATTCATCATCTGACCAATCACGACGAGATACCCATCTTGAATCTTGACCATTAACTTTTTGATTTATTCCCAAACCATCAAAAGCTAGCAGTGATTTATATGTTTTATTCCCATCTTTAGAATCAGTGTATTCTGAACTCGTCACAGAATCTTTATTAAGTGAAATATTTTCATTAGGACTATTCGATTCTAATATTGTATTTCCATACACTTCAAATTCCCATAACGAATATCCATAATCCGAACCAACTCTTACTCCTTGCATTTTCACATAACGACCTGTTACATTTTTATATTCAAACTCATGAATACCTCTTTCACGATTAACAACACTTTCAATTTCTTTCCATTCTTTTGCATCATCTGAAACAAGAATCTTATAATCTAATGTTAATTTTTGATCTCCTTCCCAGTTCAAAACAACCTTTGAAATATCATAATTAGCTCCAAGATCAACATAAATCCATTGATTATTATAATCCTTATCTTCATTATTCTTCTTTCTTAAAGAAACCCAGCGAGAAGGTGTTCCATCAACCTCTTCATTGATTCCTTTACCATCAAATGCTAATGAAGATGTAAAATGCTTTTTTCCATCCACAAATTCATTACTTGCTACTGAATCTTTATTTAATGCTATATTCACTTTAGGTTGGATAGGTTCTTGATATAAAGTGCCATAAACTTCAAACTCCCATATTGAATAACCATATTGTCCAATAGGTTCAATACCTTGCATTTTGACATAACGCGCTTTCACATTTTCCAATTCAAATTCAATAATACCAGATTTTCCATCTGTAACATGTGCAATATCTGTCCATTCTTTCGTATCATTAGAAACTTGAATTTTATACTCTTTACCACACGCACCTTCCCAATAAAGTTTCACACCTGTTAAATCATAAACATTTTCTAAATCAACATATATCCATTCATCATTAGACTTTCTATTTGATACCCATCTTGATTCACTTCCACTTGTTCCATCAAAACTTCCATCAAATGCTTTTGATGCAAGATACTTATTGTTATAGCTTGATGAGGCTGTTGCCGATTTATTAAAAGCAATATTTTCCTTAATATCTGCTTCAATCAAATTCCCGTAAACTGACCATTGAATGATTTCATATGCCAAACCACTACATTGATTCAATTTCAAACGTACATATTTGGCTTTTTTATCTTTTAAATCGTCAATAGTTTCGCTATTACCTTTCCCATCAGTAACAGTTTGAATTGTTTCCCAATTTTGAGCATCATCTGATATTTGAATTTCATAATGAGTTGCCCAACTATTTCCCCAATCAATAGACATACTAGAAATTTCATAAATACCTTTTAATTCAACGTAAATCCATTGTTCTCCTGAATCTTTAGAAATCCAAGATGTATTAGCCTTATGATCAGCAACATTTGTAGGGAAATTGAAATCTTTAATTGTACTAGAGAAAACATTTTTATTTGCAACAATATCTTCATTAACATAATTTCCATAAACTGAAATCTCATAAATACTTATACCATATTTCAATTGTGTTGATTTATGAGAATGAATTTTTACATAACGACCATATACTGGTTCATCATAGTTATATTCATCAAGTAAATCATCAGATGTTTTCTTTCCATCTTCAACTGTTACCCAATTGACTTTATCACTTGATACTTGAATATCATAATCATCTGAGCATGCACCTTCCCATAAAACACTCAAAGCATCAATTTGAGCATATTTTCCTAAATCAACAATAATCCAATTATCATCTTTGTTTCGTAGAGAACTCCATCTTGTTCCTGTATTCCCATCGACAGCTTTATCCTTTGTATTTTCTGGATCATTTGTTGATGTGCTACTGACTTCTACTTCTTTTTTAAGGCTAACGATTCACTCGCTTGCCATGTAATTTCTTTGATTTGATAATTACTTCTTATACTATCTTGGAATGTAATTTTTATATATGGATATACACCATTTAAATCAACCGTATCAATTCCACCATTTCCATCTGTAATAGAAGTTAATAATTGATAAACTTTTCCATCTTGTGATACATACACATCATAGTCACTTGCAAAGTTATCACCCCAGATAATATCCATAGTAGATAAGTGCTTTTTATTTTCAGTGAACATACTTATCCATTGATTTTCATTATTTTCACTTTGCCAATATGTACTTTCATCACCATCAAATGCTTTTTCAATTTCATGTTCATCAATCATTGAACTAGCATCATAACGATTATCTGAATTTTCAGTTAATGTCATTGTCTGCCCTGCATAAGGTAATGCTCCAGATACAAATGATGTTGTAGATGATTGATTATCAGCTTGTATCTTCACATGAACTTCTTCATTAGCACTTGTATCACTAACAGCCAAAGAAATTTGTCTAACATCCTTTGATTCATCAATGATTATACTACATGGCTTATCAACTGTAATTGTACAACCATCCTTATATTCCAATGAACCTGCTTTATAGAAATTGATTTGTGTTTGCTTCAATCCATCATGTCTTACTGCCTGAACTTGACTTGTATTGGCAATAACAGTCACTGGAATATTATTAGCATATTCTTGAGTTTGACTAGCATCTTTATTTGGTATCACAATATAAGCATAACTTCCATTTTTTGGTTTTAATCCATGATCAATATAGGCTTTAAATGTTGCAGCAGCGTTATCTTTATCTTCCTGTTGCCATAATGAAGGATTATCTTTTTGCGTTGCATTACTAATAACAACATCAGTATCATCTAAAAATACATATCCAATATCATCATTATACAACCATTTTGTTGTATATTTTTGATTAACAGTCCCTGAAGCTACTGTTTGACCACCAACATTGACATCTTTGGCTTCACTTTGATTTAATGTTGTATGAATATTCACATCTTCTGATGAACTAATTCCTGATCCTAAAGCAACAAATTCATCATCAAAGAAGAAATATCCTTTTTTTGCCGTCGTCCCTTTTTTACTCATATCATAAGCTGTTGCACCATATTTTCCATTAGAAACACCGATTGTATGTTCAGTTCCATTTGTAAAGCGACCTGAATTAGAGTAATCCTCTACTATACGTGCAGCTGTTGTTGTTCCTGGCACATGTGCCCAATCATAAGTTGGATAAACATTAATATATTCATTTCCATCAACAGTGATTGCAGATGAAGCTGAAGATGTCCAATAAATCAACTGTCCACCATCTTTTTGTCCAGTCCAGCTTCCTCTCCATTCTCCACCAATCACTTGATTAGAATCCATTTTGATATTGACACCATAGTTATTTCTCATATGCGAAGCATAAGCAGAACGCCACATATAATAATTTCCATTTTTACCATTTGTAGAACTTTTACCTTTGACATTATTCAATATCTTTTGGTATTCTTCAGCACGTTCACTATCTACTTCCATCATTCTTTCTAATGGCAAAATATAAGCAGATGCGTAATTTTTATATCCAATATCCGAGTCATAAGGACGATAGCCTAAATATAATTCCATAATATCATTTCTAATTGTCCAGCTTGTTCCATCAAGCATATAATCAGCCATTAAATCAACAATACTTTGATTAAATGCAAATTGTGTATCATTTAACATATAAAGCCAATAACTCATATCTCTAAACATAGATAAACCATATCCATTAGAATAAAACTGTCTACCATGCATATAGAAACTATTATCAACTTGTACAGCTTCAGCTGTGTTATCATCTTTTTGTACAACTAGACAATAACTTAAATAATTATCAACCAACTCTTTTAAATCAATCATTTTTCTTGATCCAAGCGAATTTTTATATTTTGTGCCATTTTCTGTAATAATAGCGTAATAAACATAATTTTGATCAAACCATAAATTATTTTGACCTGTACCCTTTTTCACAGGTGTCTTTTCTAATAATTTATAAAGTAAAGTATTCATAGTTTTTTCTTCAATTCCTTCAACACCATCTAACATCAAAGCAATACGAGAAAATCTCAATTGAATACCTATTTGTACTTCCCACCAATTTTTATTAGTCGGTTCTTTACCATTATTGGCAATTGTCCAATGTTTGATTGCTTGATTCAATTTTGTAATAACTTCTTTACTTTGATAAAGTTCATTATCTTGTACATGATAAGCAATCGCAATAGCTTGAAGTCTATCTAAAGCCAAATAAGGTTCCCACGCTCCACCATTGGCTGCACTCCCTGTCATTGTATAGTCCACATCATCAAAAGAACCATCTTCCTGTATCATATCAAGATAATCTCCTGCTTTAGAAACATAACATGTTTCAACTTTTGCGCCATCATCAAAAGTATCTTGAGAAATCATAAAATCTTTTAAACGTGTTTTAATAATTTCAAAATCATTTGCACTTGCAAAAGACACATTGATTGAACTTAAAAAAAGCCCTAAAGACATCATGAATGATAATATAATCTTCAATATCTTTTTCATCATATGTTTACCTCCCATCCGTAAACGCTTACTATATTATTATTTTTTGATATTTTCACTTGAATTTCAACAAAAAAATACTTGAAAAAACTCCTGTTATTTCACAGAAGTTCTTTCAATAATCTTCACACTTAACAATTCCGTTTTTTGAATATAGTCCTTTCTTTGAATACGATCAACCAAACGATGAACAGCTTCTTTTCCCATACTTTCCTTTTGCACTTGTAATGTTGTTAATGATGGGATAAATTTTTCTGCCAAAGGGGTATCATCAAAACCAGTCACACCTATATCATCAGGTATTTTTAATCCCATTGTATGTAATGCCTGTATCACTACAAAAGCATTAGAATCATTGGCACAAATCAAAACTTCAGGCAATGGCTTTGATTGTAATAAATGAATAATTTCATCAATCTGTTGATTTAAAATAAAGGTTTCTATATTTTCTAAAAAGAATATTGACGAATATAAGCATCATCACAATATCCTTGTATGATATGATGTTTCATTAAAGCCTCTTTAAAACCTATAAAACGATCTTGAAAACTCATCGAATAATTCAAATCACCAAAAAAGCCAATCTTTTGATAACCTTTTTGTAATACATAATTGGTTATCATATAGCCACCTTGTTTATTATGGGTGAGTACACAATCACAGCTATCATATAAAGATGTAAAATCAACCAAAACAATCGGTATTCCAGTCTTTTTTAATTGCTTTAAATTCACATCAGAGATTTTTCCAACAACGACCATCCCTGCCACTTTTCTTTCCACAATACATTCAGGCATATCCATATGTTCATCTTCAAAATAATTCATAATAGACGAATATCCTAGATTCTTTGCTTCATCTACAATGGAACGTAATACAATGGAATAAAAATGACCCGTATTAGCATAATAGCTTTGCATCAGGATACAAATATTCGTTCTCGAAAAAACAGATAAATATTTTCTTTTTTCATTAATATAACCCATTTCATCAGCCGTTTTTAATATCAACCAACGCATTTCATCACTCACACCCGGTTTGTCATTTAAAGCAATAGATACAGCATTAATTGAAATATTTAATTTTTTCGCAATATCTTTCATTGTCACTTTCATAGGCTTTTTCCTTTCAAGAGTATTTACTAATTCTATTTTCAATGATTTACTCTTGAATTGCAATATCTAATTGCTTGAAATTTCAATGAAAAAAGCCATGTTTTATACACAGCTTTTAAAGTTCTTCACCATTTGTTTCAATCACATGTTTATACCATTCAAAAGATTTTTTCTTGATTCGTTTTAAATCTTTTAAATCATCATTACTACGATTTACATAAATCATTCCATATCTTTTATTCATATTGGCACGGCTACTTAAAATATCAATAGGTCCCCATGCTAAATAACCACGACAATCAACACCTTCATTAATCGCATTTTTCATTTCTAAAATATGTTTACGCATATAATCAATACGATAATCATCAATGATTTCGCCATTTTCATTCATCACATCGTCACAACCAAAACCATTTTCAACAATATAGATAGGCATTTCATAACGATCATATAACTGTCTTAAAGTAATTCTTAAACCAACAGGATCAATTGTCCAACCAAATTCAGACATTTCCAAATAAGGATTCTTTTTAATCACAACATCTTCCACATTAGTTAAACTTTCTTCACCATAATGAGAAATCGTTGACATATAATAACTAATAGATAAAGAATCTGTTTTTCCTAATTTTAAGATATCCAAATCTCCCCTAAAATTTCTGGCATTGTGCCTTCATTTTGCATATTAGCATAGTAGTAAGAATTATAATGTCCTCTAGCAAAAACGTCTAAGAACACATAGGCTTCACTTTGTGCTTTCATACTTTCTAATGTATCTAAAGGATGACATGTTTCTGGATAACTTTGAACAACCGTTGCCATCCCCATCACATGACCACCTTTTTGATGAATATAATCATTCACTAAACTATGCGCAATCAATGTATGATGCATAATCTGATTATCAAATGTTTGTGGATTCATACCATCTGGGCAAATACCTCCAAAAAACATCTTTGGACCTTTTTGTAAAATCCCATTTTGTTCATTAAAAGTAATCCAATAATGCACTTTATGATAATAACGATCCACAATTTTCTTACATAATTCTACAAATATATTCACCACTTTTCGACTGGCAAAACCATTATATTTTTCTTGTAAGAAAACTGGCATTTCAAAATGATATAAAGTTGGAATAGGTTCTATTCCTCTTTCTAATAAAGCATCAATAAAACGATCATAAAATTCAAAACCTGCTTCATTATATGTGTTTTCATCACTCATCATTCTTGACCAATCAATAGAAAAACGATAAGCATTAAACCCCATTTCCTGAAACAAATCAAAATCTTCACTATATCGATGATAACTATCAATACCATCTTTAAAATCAGAAAACTTACCTGTCACTGTTAAATCACAAACAGCTGGTACTTTTCCACCTTCTGTGTATCCACCTTCACTTTGATGAGCAGTCACTGCTCCACCCCATAAAAAATCTTTTCTTAACATTCTCGTGACTCCTTTCATATCCATTCGTATTTTCGCTTTATTTTACTTGAATTTCAATTAAAAATCACTTGAATTTATCTCGTATAGAAAAACATACTTCCTTGATATTCTCATTCAATGTTTGATGACTTGTAAAAACACAAGAAAAATCATTATCAAAAACATGAAATTCATCATAAGGACTCACAATCTCTAATATCTTGTGATTAATTTGATTAGTTATCCCTGATGCTTGACAGTGAGTACATTGTTCATCGGTTTCAAAGAAAACATGAACCTGCTCAAAAATAATTTCTATTTTCCATATTTCAGGATATTCAATACTTTGAATTAAGCTAGAAACTTGCTTTAAAATTCTTTTTTGACTTCATCTTTTAAAGTATCAAACATGATAATTTCAGGTTTTATTTGTATCTCATGATGATATTTTTGACATAATTCAAAGAAATAGTTTTGAATCTCAGTTTTTATTTCTTGTGCATTTACACCTACAAACCATTTATAATTATCCCATACAATTAGCTTTAAACGTGTTTTATGTTCATGTGTGACATCATAACTATAATCATAAAGACGGATATGATATTCTTCAAAAAACCATTGTTCCAATTCTATAAAAAATAAATCTTTCTTTTCAGGATAATACAATAAAGAGATGTTTTTTATCTTATTTATTCCATATATAAAATTTATACGATTACAAATCCTTCAAAAATTTTCACGATAAGTTTCTTGCATCCAATATCTGCGACGACAATGTGGGCATATATAAGCATAACGTTGAGAATGAAATTTAACTCATAATAATAGTAAAATAACATCCAGTAAAACAAGAAAATACAGATGTGTTAAAGCTATGATAATAATTGTAAAAATCATAATTAAGAAGTAAAAAAACAATAATAAATAAGTTAAATGAGTTGTTTTTTGATATTGTGTATCTAAAACAAGATAATGTAAATCATCATGATTAAAAACTGTTAATTTCTGTTTGGTTTGAAGTTCTTCTAATAAAATAGTTATTTTTTCATTTTGTTTTTGTAAACGATGAAGATGTTGATCATTTTTTTGATGTTGGTATTTTAACATTTGTACTAACAGATAATAATGATGATTCTCTTGAAAAATCTGACGAATCTCTTTTGATGACAAACCCAAATCCTTATATAACAAAACAGTTGAAAATGCTGTAAATCTTCAATAGAATATTGTCTTCTACCACTTTCATCTAAATGTGATGGTTTGACGATATGTTCATAATCATAATACTGAACTGTTCTGATACTAACGTGACAAATTTTTGCGATTTCTCCACTTGTATATGTTTTCTTTTCCACCAATGAACGCCTCCCATGATATTATTATAGAGGATAACGTCACGTTATCAGCAAGAAAAAATTTAATTTTGTACATGATGATGAAAAGTGGGTGAAGTTTTATCTAAAACTTGAAAAACATATCCCTTTTCAATCAGATAATCTAAAATATCTGGTAACGCTTTGACAGTATTTTCTTGTGTACCACTATCATGCATCAAAAACATAATATCTTCCTGATCTCCAATTTCTTCTATCGCCTTTTTCTTTAACCCCTCTACAGTTTTAATACCCTCCCCATCACCATTAATAGAAGTCCAATCATAATACTGATAACCCAAATCAATGACTTTTTTGTTAAACGTGTCATAATGCCATCATTATATTTTTTAGAAACAAGATTACTTGATCCACCAGGAAAACGTATGAAATCAACATTCTTTCCAATTTGTTGATAAACAACATCTTTAATCTTATTCAAATCACTAATATAATTTTTTAATGAACTATAAATATATTCATAATCATGACTATACGTATGCAAACCAATCGTATGTCCTTTTTGATAAGCCTCTTTAATATAATGGAAATGTTGAGGTGATGTTCCTGTCACAAAGAATGTTGCTTTGATTTGATATTCATCTAAAATATCTAATATTTCCTTGGTATTTTGTGAAGGACCATCATCAAAAGTTAAATAACAAGTCTTAATTCCATCTTTGATGGCTTCACGATTATCATATTGACTCAAAACTTCCACTTTTCTTGTGAAAGTATCTTCATTACCTGAAACATCTTTGACATGATAATAAACTTCATATTCACCAATTTTACGAATATTTAACTGCGAATCATCAATCGTTAAAGTTGGTGAATCATCATGATTATCTTTAACCACAACATCTTTTTTCAAATCAATTTCATCCCCAATCAATAAAGTTATTGGTGTTAAACCACTGACAACTGGAGGTTGTTCATCTTTTGCCTGTACTTGCACATAAGCATTTTTCTCAGTTTTATTGCCATAACTATCTTCTACAACAACGACAACCTTATATGTCTTTTCTTTGTCAAAAACATACTCTTTTGGAAAATAAACTTTTGTCTTGGAATCATCTTCTATATTTTTGACTAATTCTTTTGGGGAAACTTTTTCATTGATTAATATTGTTTTATTTTGAGTTTCAAATTGAGGTGGTAACATATCATCAATATAAACTGTTAAAGCAAAGACTTTTTGATGATAAGAATAAAGAATCTGATATTCCCCTAATTTTCCATTATCTACCTGATTATCTATTTGAATATCATTTTCTTCAATATGTGAAAGTTTTTCAATATATTGAAGTGGCTCAACTTCTTGATAAAGTGCCAAATGAATTTCTTTATCTACAAAAATAATTTTTGGTTGAAAATAAATATAAATAAAAATGAAGAAAAATGTTATAACTATAAGACTATAAAAAAAGACTTTTTCATATGTATCACCAAAATACTATATGAATCAAAAGTCTTTTTTAGTCCTTTTATTGAAAATATTCTTCAATGATTTGTCTTTCGCTAAAAGGTAATGGTTCTTCATCTAAGATTTGATAATCCTCATGACCTTTACCTAGACACAAAATCACATCACCTTCACTAGCATGTTTCAAAGCATAATGAATGGCTTCACGACGATCTTCGATGACAATATATTCACCCTGATATTCATTAATTCCTTCAATAATATCATTACAAATATCTTGAACTGATTCTCCTCGAGGATTATCAGCCGTTAAAACAGAGAAAGCATGATATTTAGCGACAATCGATCCAGCATCATAGCGGCGATGAGGATCACGATGCCCACCTAAACCATAAACACAGTAAATACGATGAGGTTGATATTCACTCATAGTTGATAAAATACTATCAAATGATAAGGCATTATGTGCATAATCAATCAAGACTGTATAAGGTCGAGGAACTGGTACCATTTCGACACGTCCTTTGACACTGACCTGTTTTAATGCCTCTTGAATATATGGAACTTCAATATGCAATAAATAACAAATCATAATCGCAACTAATGAATTATAGACACTAAATTGACCAGGAATATTTGTTTGGAATGAAGATGAAATGACTCCCTTTGTATCAAATGTTGTTCCTAAAATATTTTTATCTTGATATAAGACAATATGTGATGCCTGCAAATCACTTGGCTGTTGAATAGAATAAGTCTTGATTTCACATTGTGCCTGATCAATCATATCTTTATAATGTTCATCATCTTTATTAAATAAGCCTATATGACACATTTGAAACAATTTCTTTTTACATGACATATAATGTTCAAAAGAACGATGTTCGTTTTCTCCAATATGATCAGGTGATAAGTTGGTAAATACCCCAATATCAAAATCAATACCTGTGACACGATCTAACATCAAACCTTGTGATGACACTTCCATCACACAATATTCACAACCAGCATCCACCATTTCTCGCATTAAACGCTGTAACTCAAAAGATTCTGGTGTTGTATTTTTTGTTTTCTTAAATTCACCATTGACAATTGAACCTATTGTCCCAATAATGCCTACTTTTTTATGTGCTTTTTCTAAAATAGATGCAACCATATAAGATGTTGTCGTTTTTCCTTTTGTCCCAGTTAAACCAATCACTGTCATCTCACGACTAGGATGATTAAAGAAGGCACATGACAATAAAGCCAATGCCTTTCTGGCATTTTCAACTAACACATAAGTGATTCCTGGCTGGTATTCAATAGGATGTTCAATCACAATTGTTTTCGCACCAGCTTCAATCACTTGATCAATAAAAGAATGTCCATCCACCTTAGCACCAGGTATACAAACAAATAAACTTTCCTCTTTGACTTGTCTTGAATCATAATCAATTTGTGACACTTCTTCATCTAAATGTCCTTGTATCAATTGATAATCTAATTCCTTTAATAATCCCTCTAATTTCATTTTCCTCACCCATTCTTTTTATATTCCAGATATATGCATATCTCCACTCTTGATATAATTTAATTTTCTCAATACTTTATACATACTATAACAAACTCCCATTGGTAAAACAATATCAACCAAGATAAAAATAAACCAATAAGTTGGTTGCATTTTATTGATGATATCACTGAGTCCAACAAGTCCCATTAAACCTAGCGATGCTCCCTGAACTGTACAATGTAAAGAGAGAAAACAGTTATAACTCCACTTAACATACTTGCTATAAGGGGTGGTAACCAAACCAACAGTCGTTTGATAATATTCTTAAACTGTAGAAGACTTGTTCCTAGTCCAATAGCAAAAACATTTCCAAAATGATTATCACGTATAGACATCACTGCCAAACCAATCATTTGGCTGCAAACACCAGCCATGGCTGTAGCTAAAACAAGACTGTTTGATTCACTCAAAACTGACATTAAAAATAAAGAAGTCAGAGGTGATGTTGCAATCATTCCTGCCAGTAATGCCACACATATTCCTAGCAAAACGGAATGCATATGACTACATTGTTGAATAATTCCAGCAAACCAATGTACCAACTGAAGATAAAAAGGTTTCATCAACCAAACCATCAAACCAGCACATAACATAGCCAGTATAGGTGCAAGCAACAAATCGAATGATGTTTTATCTTGAATCAAGCGAATGACTTCAACAGCTAATATAACTGCCAAATAAGCCAAAAAGGTTGCCCAATCGCCAATGACACCTGGCTGCCATCCACGACAATACTTCCTGCCCCAATACTTCCAGCAAGTACAGCAGCTAATAAATTGATTCCTTTGGCTTCCATACACCATGCCATCGCAATACCAATTGCAGGTCCCATCATATAAGTCAACATGACTCCCCATTGATATAATATAGAAAAATGTACAATCTGTCCAAGCTCCTTGCATATTGTCCCTAAAACAAAACTTACAAAATAGCCACAAGCCAACCCATGACAGGTACGTGATAAATAATTTTCATGTCTATTTCTTACCATCTTTTTCTCCCCTTTATCCTGATGTTTCATTAACATTGGGAAAGCTTTCATAATACGTCGTTCATTGATAGACTTTTCATGGAACCATTGACGATAACTTGCAAGATCATTTTCTTTCCATAATTCCATAATTTCATCAAAATCATGTTTGCTTTGTTCAACATTATCAATCAAAGTTTGTACAGTTAATTCTAAATCTTTTCTTAAAGCATCTAAACGTTCATCTAAATGTGTTAAAGAAACAACCGTGAAAACTAAATCTATTACAAGTAATGTTGTCAACATCGTTGCAATAATAACCAATGTAATTAAACCATATTGCATCACTTTTTCTAACAACATTGGTTGAACATATTTGACAGCCACCACACTAAAAAGACCAAAGATTAAAAAACCTTCTAAACAAACCCTTCCATTGACATGAAAAGCTTTATCTGAATAATCCCACCAACGGCGATGATAAAGCTTCTCCATCGCCCAAGATGTGATATATTCAATCACACAAGCCACAAAAGCTCCTTCAATAAAAATAGAAAGATAACTTTCTTTAGCCGAAAACAATAACGATACTGTTAATGCCCCAACCCCATAAATAGGAACAATAGGGCCATTTAAAAAACCACTGTTTTTGATTTTATGTCGTGTAAGAATCGGGCAAACAAATGATTCCCATATCCATCCAGCAAAACCATATATATAAAAAGTGATTATCAAAGCACTGATATATTTTTCCATAGTAAACTCCTTTTGTATAAAGATATTATACTTTGTTTTCATGATTAAGCAAGAAAAAAGGAGCATTACTCCTTTTGATAGTTACGAAAATCTACAATTTCAATATGATGTTTTAATAACCAGTCTTTTAACCACTGACTACATAAAAATGCACATTCCATGGGTCTAATCAAAGTATAAGAAGAATGTTTCAAAATATATTGATCTAAAAAACCGGGATGAAAAACAACTAAACTACACTCATTTTTTTGAATATTTGGTAATTGACTTTCAAAATATTGATAAGGATCATACAAACCTCTATCATCCAATGAAAAGTAATCTAAAGATTGAATATGATATTGTTTCTGCCAGTTTTCATCCATTGGATGATCATAGAAAAGATGATATCTTTTCGCCACGTTTTTGAGTGCCTGAAAATAATTTTTTGAAAACACTGCGTGTCCTTCAAAATACTCTGGTTTCTTTCCTGTAATTTCTATAAACCTTTGAAGTTGTGCTTCAATTTCCAATTCACATTCTAAAATGTCTACCGTATCTTGTTGACGATGATTAATTTCACGACTTATATAAAATTCTCCGTTTTCATTAACTAAAGATGGAATCTTCAAAGGATCACTCACTGGTTTACCTAAACAGATATTGGTATGTTGTCCTAAACAAATATCTAAATCTTTTATCAAATCATAACCATGTCTAGCACTTTCCATATTGGGCATCAATCCAACACAACTAACCATCCCATCATAAACGGCTTTAAAAATGCCATAATTCACACCTTCACTGATGCCTAAATCATCTGCCCTTAAAATTATTTTCATTCTTTTCACCATCCTTTGAAAATAATTGACGATATGTATAATACGCACCAATTAAGTTAGAATCATTATGATATTGACAAGACTTCACTTGCGGTTTTCTAAAAAGATATGCTTTACCAAAAACTTCATCAATCTTTTCCTTTATTTTTTCAACAAATAAAACATCCTGACTAATGCCCCCACCAATACAAATACATTCTGGATTAATCATACAATCAATGTTATAACAAAATTTAGCGATAGCTTCAAACCAATCATCTAAAATAGAAACAATATCTTGATCTTGTTGACGATAAAGTTGCATCATATATTCACCATCAATATGTTCGTTTTGTTTCATGTGTTGTACCTTTTTTACAATTGATAAAGTCGAATAGGTTTCAGCAAAATTTTGATAATGGCCTTTATGTAAATCAATAAAAACCGGACTAAATTCACCCGCTATTAAATCTAAGCCTCGTAAAACGTGATGTTCTATGACAATACCTCCACCAATACCAGAACCAAAAATCAAAACAACACAGCTTTGACAGTCTTTTGCCTGTCCTACCCACGACTCACATAAAGCCGCAGCTTTGCCATCATTTTCAACTGATACAGGCACATGATCACATAAAGCAGATAACTTTTTGGCAAGTCTCAATCCTTCTAGGTACACCAACGCTCCACTTGTCAGCATCACGCCTTGCATAACATCTATCTTACCTGGCACACTCATGGCGATTCCTTGAATATGTACGTTTTGATAAGATAAATAAATATTTTGTAAAGTTTCTAAAAAATGTTCCTGTGATTGATAAGGTGTTTTGATTTTTGATGTCTGTGTCAAATGACATTGTTCATCAATCAAACCATATTTGATAAAAGTTCCTCCCACATCAATGACTAATACTTTTTCTTCCATTTTGCCCTCCTTATAAAACAAGGACACTTTCTTAAAGAAAAGGTCCTTGTCATTTATGAATGTTCCTGTTTACGATATTGTGATGGTGTAATTGCATACCATTTTTTAAAATGATTAATTAATACATGTTCACTTGAAAAACCACATTCAAACGCAATATCAATAATACGTTTTTGTGATGTCATTAATAAAAATTTAGCTCTATCTAAACGTAGTTTTGTAAGATAAGTATAATAATTTGTGTTTAAATAACGTTTAAACATTAATGAAATATGTTGTGTTGTATATCCAAAATGCTCAGATAGATGTGCTAAAGAAATATCTTCACGATAATGAGTACTGACATAAAAGAGAATCCTTGAAAATGTATCATTATTTTCATGATGATAAGAGGTTGGATCATAATGACTTTCTTGCAAACATTGTGCTAATAAAGAAAGAAGGGATGCTTTGTATTCTAATTGGGAAATAATATCATCATGATTCATTTTTAAAATAACTTGTGAAAGCAAGTCAATAAAAACCTTTTGATTTTGAATCATAAACACTTTATCAATTAATAATGTTGAAGGCATATGTTGTAAAATAAATCCAATATTGATATGTAAGCACTGAAAACGAAAGTTCCCAGCATTACCAATCATTTTATGCAATGACTGCATACCAATTATAATCACATCGCCTGCTCCCACTTCAAATGCCCCTGAGGGTGTCAATGTTGTCATATGACCATCAATGATATGTACAATTTCTAACCATTCATGCCAATGAACATCTATTATTGATGATGTTTCATTGTACCCTGCCGAATCTATAAATAAGCAATATTTATTATTATCATAGTTTCTCACGCTACTATCAATATCTTCATATTCTTCATCAAAAATTAATCGCATTTTTATCACCAGCAACATTCTAACATATTTTTGGATATCACATCAACTTACATACTAATCAAGATCTTGACCATTAGTTGCGATAACTTTTTGATACCACTCAAAAGATTTCTTACGTGTTCTTTTAAGCGTTCCCCGTCCTAAATCATCCATATCAACATGGACAAAACCATAACGTTTTTTCATTTCACCAGTTCCTGCAGATACTAAATCAATACAACCCCAAGGTGTATATCCTATGACATCTACACCATCATATTCAATGGCTTTTTGAATTTCTTGAATATGTTTTCTTAGATAATCTATACGATAATCATCTTGAATTGAACCATCTGTTTCTATAGTATCTAATGCTCCCAATCCATTTTCAACAATCATCAATGGAAGTTGATATTTATCATATAAACGATTTAAAACAAGTCTTAAACCTTGTGGATCAATTGGCCATCCCCATTCACTTTCTTCAAGATAAGGATTCTTAACACCACCTAATTGATTACCACCTGATTTTTCACTATTCTGACGTGTTGAAATCACTGATGAATTATAATAACTAAATGAAATAAAATCAACTGTTCCTAAGCGTAGAATCTGATCATCACCATCTTCTTTTTGTAAAACAACATTTTGTCTTTCTAATTCTTTTAATTTATAAGATGGATAATAACCACGGCATTGAACATCATAATAGAAATCTTTAAAATCTCTTGCCATTTCCATCTGGGCAATCGCATCATTAGGATTACATGTTTCAGGATAAAATAAGATATTGGCTATCATTAAACCTATTTGAAAATCAGGATTAATTTGATGCCCTAAATATACTGCTTTAGCACTAGCAAGTAATAAATGATAGATTGCCTGTTGTTGTTTTTGGGGATTTGAAGCCTCACAAATACCAAGTGTTGAATAATCTCTTAAAAAGTTAATTTCATTAAATGTTAACCAATATTTAACTTTATGTTGGTAACGGGTAAAAATCGTACGACAATAATTCATAAAGAAATCAATTGTTTTACGATCCAACCATCCTTCATATTGATGAGCTAAATGAAGGGGTAAATCAAAATGATTAATAGTTACCAATGGTTCAATTCCGTATTTATGACATTCATCAAAAACATCATCATAGAATTTGAGTCCTTCTTCATTTGGGTGTGAATCATCGCCATGAGGAAATATACGTGACCAGTTGATAGACATTCTAAAAGTCTTAAAGCCCATTTCTCCCATTAAAGCAATATCTTCTTTATAATGATGATAAAAATCAGTAGCTACATGGCTTGGATAATAAACATCTTCATCAACAATAGCTTTAGCTCCTTGAGGAACATCTTCAAAACGACTGATTTCTTTTTTACTTCCATCTTTCAATTCAATAACAATACGACGGGGATGTTTTTGATCACCATTAGTAATGGTATCTGCAGTTGCTAAACCTTTACCTCCACTTAAATAACCACCTTCATATTGATTAGCTGCGGTTGCTCCACCCCATAAAAAGTTTTCTGGAAATCCCATGATTATACCTCCTTAAATTTTTCTTTTTGCATTGGCATAGGCATCACTGCGCTGTATCCAATCTAAAAATTCTTCAATACATTTATCCCAGAAACGCCACTCATGTTCATAACCTGGTACACTCAACCATGTTAATGGCATATGTTTGTCTTGAAGACTTTTTACAAATTCAACATTTGTATCATAAAGGAAATCATTTTCACCACAAGCCATATAGATAGGAATCTTTTGATCACATGATTCCAATACTTCATAAAGATCTATTGGATTTCCTTGCATTTTGATTCCTGGTGAAAAAGCTCCTATAGCACTATATTTCTCAGGACGACTTAAACCATGATATAAAGCTCCAAATCCTCCCATTGAAAGTCCTGCAATAAAAGTATCTTCTTTTCTTGTAGAAATTGGGAAAACTTGCGTAATAAACTCAGGAAGCTCATAAGCAATAAAATTCGCAAACAAATCTTCATTTTGATCAATATACTTTTTGTTTTCACCTGAAATCATCACGACTGCGATTTGTCTTTCCTCAGCATAAAGTTCTACATTAGTATAGCCACACCATTGTGCATGATTGTTTCCAAACCCATGTAAAAGATATAAAACTGGAAATTTCTTTTGATAGTCATGATGCACTTTTCCCTGATTCATCAAACTTTCAGGAATTGTTACAGTTGGTAAAATCACATCAATATCAACCGTTCTCATTAAAGTATACGAAATCACATTACATTGTATTTTCGCCATATATATCTCTCCTCGTATAATATGTATAGAAGTTTGAATTAAGGATTTCTCTTTTTAAACAACTGAGATATCTCAGTTGTTTAAAAAATCCTTGCTTCTACACTCTCTTTTAAGATAATAGTTTCGTTTTGAATCAAGGTTTTATTCTTTTCTCCTGCGGCCATCTTGTTATGTTCGCTTCTAAAAGACTTAATCCTCTGTTCAAGGCGTACTTTATACCCGAATGAGTTTGTTGCAGCAGTGTATTCTCACTTGTCTCCGCATTTACGAGGTTGCGTTTGTCTTGATTTAGAGGTGCAATTCAAAACCATTTACATACTTTAGAAAGAAGGTCATTTTTTATGAAAAATTACAATTACAATCTTTATGTTGGCATTGATGTCTCTAAAGGCAAGGCTGATGCTGCTGTTCTGGCTGTCCCTGAATTAAGATCGGTCAAACCTCATTTCCTTAGAAAAAAATTATCTTTTAAGTTTATTAAATCTGAAGTTGTTGAGTTTTTAAATACTGTTAGAAAGTATTCCAGTGATCAGTACTGTCTCCACACTTATTTTGCTTTGGAAGTCACTGGCATATATTCTACTAATATCTACACCTTTATTAAACAAAACTGTAATAGCGATGAAGAAATCCATCAGCTTAATACGGATTTCGTTAATAAATGGAGAGAAAGCCATAATATATCTAAATCTGATCCTTTGGATGCTCAAACCATCTGTTCCATTATCGGTACTGATGATCAGGTCAAATATGTTTCAGATTCTGTTTTTGAAAACAAAAACGGATATCAAGATCTTAAGGCTCTCGTTCACAGACACTATCAGATTAAAAAACTCTATTCTCAGGAAACTAACCGTCTCATTGCCCTTTGTGATTGTTATTTCCCTGAACTTCAGTATGTTTTTGAACCTAAATCAGCTGCTTTCCTGGCTGTCTTATCTCAATATCCTACTTCGCATGATATCATAAATGCTTCCAAAAATGAAGTGTTTCATCTTGTTTACGAAGCAACTAAACATCGCTGCAGTATGGATAAGATTGATAAGCTTTTCAATTATGCTCAGGATACACTGGTTCCACATGTATCCGATCATATGAGATATGTTATTTCCAACACTGTTGAAAGCATCATCCATATTCGTACACAATTGAAACTGATTGAAAAAGATATCAGAAAGCTTGCTGCCACTTTTAATGTTTACAGTCTGCTGTTGACCATCACTGGCTGTGGTCCTTTGACTGCCGCTGTTATCATCGCTGAAACCGGAGACATCTTCAGATTCAAAAATGCTGATCATTATGTCTCTTACAGTGGTTCATCACCACGTAACAAGCGTTCTGGCAAGTCTGTGGAAATCATGGGCAAGATTTCCAAGAAAGGCTCAAAATACCTGAGACACGCTCTTTACATGATTGCCGAATTTGCCAGACGACATAATCCTGTTCTTAAACACTTATTTGAAAGAGTGAAGAACGGAAATAAAAAGCGTCATAAATTAGCGGTCATTGCAGTTGCCAATCGCATTGCCAGATATATCTATTCAATCATGAAAAACGAAAGCAGTTTTATAATCATGCATGAAAATATCATGCGATTACCAGAAGAAACCCGAAATACGTTCTTCAATTCAATATCTTTAGATTTTCCAAAGAATACCAGAAAACAGATTTATCAGTATTCTGATATCAATGGTGAAATCCATCGCTTTGTTTATAGGAACGAAGCAACGGAATCAGTAGCTTAAAAACAAAGAAAACCTAAAATGTAAGAGCTTTCAAACACTGAGTTTTGAGAAGTTGTTTTTAGTGCACCCAAAAATCCACTAAAAACATCAAAGAACATCGGATTGCTCCTCTAAATCAGGACAAACACTATTAAAATCATTTTTTTAAATTAATTATTGACATTTAATAGTTTGTCTTTTAAAAGAAGTTTGTCGAAACAAACTTCTATTCAGCTTTCATTTTTTGTTCTTGTTTTAAAGCATTGTTGTCATCAATTAAGAAGAATGGTAAATACATCACAAAATGAATAGCCAAACTTATTAACCATAACAACAATAGGAATACACCACCTTGGAAGAATGTTGTAATAAATCCTGGTGTAACCCACGGCATTGAAATGGTTGGGTTAAATGAAATTGGGAAAACACCAATTAATGCCCATGCAACGAGTCCTGAAACAGCTGGTGAAAAGACCATTGGAATCACATATAATGGATTCAACATGATTGGGAATCCAAAGATGATTGGTTCATTGATATTAAAAATATTTGCCGGAATCACAAGTTTTCGCATAGCTTTATATTTTTCAGATTTTGCAAATAAGGTCGCAATACATAATCCTAAAGTATTTCCTGCCCCACCAATTTGTACACATGTTCCAATGATTCCAAAAACAAGATAAGGCATGGCTTTCCCCGCTAAGAATGCTTCTGTATTTGCCATTGATGCCATCATTAAGACTGGCATATATGGCATTAAAATCGCATTAGGATGAATACCAAAGAACCAAATTAAATTCATTAATGAAAAGACAATAATAAGTGAAATTGGAGATGCTCCAAAATAAGAAATAGGTTTTCCAATCAATGTTGAAACAACATTGAAGACATTACCATATGGTGTCAATGTACAAACATATTTTAAAGCGAACACAAATGTAAAGATAATCATCGCTACAAATGTTGGTGCTAATGATTGAGCGACCATTGGTGGTACTGAATCTGGTAATTTTAATTTTAAATTCTTACTCATTAAAAAGCAATATAATCTAGGAATAAAGAGTCCTAAAATTAATGCCAAGAAAATTCCATCACTACCCATATAGCTTGTTGCTAGAGTGGAAACAGAACTTCCTGCTTCATTAGTAAAAGTTTGAATTGGCATCAAAATAATAAATGCTGCTGTTGACATCACAGCCCCAATAATACCTTGTTCTCCTTCATTTCTTGTAAAGCAATATCCAATTGCCCCTACAACATATATTGCAAGTAAAGATAATGTCAGTGAAACAACTTCTTGTCCAATAGTATATAAACCTATACTATTAAGAAAATCAACCCATGGATCAATAGGTAAATTTGATAAAACAGCAATAAAAGCAACCCCTAAAGTTATTGGCATTGTATACATAAAACCTTCTGTTAAGGCTTTAATATATTTACTGTTAGCTACCATTGTTGCAAATGGTCCAACCACTTTCTCTAAGCCTGTTTGTAGCTTATTAAAAAAATTCATCATTTTTCCTCCTTTATTGTGAAATTCATAGCGCTATCATTTCTCTTTCTAATCCAAGTATACATGAGTTTTTTTGTTGAAAATGTTTTATTTTTAATATTTTTATGAGCGAAAATAAACAACTCATTTTATCCATCACTTAACAAAAAAGTTTTTTTCTTTAAAAGAAGCTTTATTCTATCTTTTACTATAACAAGAACACTATTCCAAAAAATTAAATTATCAATATTATAAAAATGATTAGAATAACGATTCTTCTATGTCATATCATCGTTATAAATAAAAGACTTGAAATTTCTTATGAAAAAAACGGTCAATCATTAGAGACTCACCATTTCATACCCATTTGAAAATAACTCAACATTTAGCTCAAAAATATTTGCTACCTTTCTAAAACAAAGAATTATAATAACCCATGTTAAGATGTTCTATTATAAAATGATTTGACTGATTTTCATTTTATAAAATGTTTATATGATCTTTCTGATTATTCGAGAACTAGAAATTTTTTCTTAAAATACGAATATCTGTTTCCAAAAGATTTCTCTAGTATAATGTAAAAAGTAATACCTACCCATCATCTTTAATACTACAAATGAATTTATACTAAGAAAATTCATTAACTTATGTCATTTAATGATACTGACTACTTTGTGTTATTATTTTTATAAAGCCAACAATATACTATATACCCACATTGCCTTTCTTGAACACAATTATGTTATAATTATGTTCGAGGAGTGAAACATATGCCCATTAAAGATTTACGCAATACAACCGAGATTTCTAATATCGCACACAATGCACAGGAACCTATTTTTATTACAAATAATGGATATAGTGACTTGGTTATAATGAGCAGTGAATTGTATGATAAATATGTAAAAATAAATCGTATTGACCAAGCCATATTTGAATCTGGACAAGAAATTACCAACGAATCTGAAGCTGTTGACGCTCAGTTAGTTTTTGCAGAATTGGAGAAAAAACATTTTGAATAAATATAAAGTAAAGATTAACCCTCAAGCAATCCGTGAATTAGACCACATTTATAAATATATTGCAAGTGAAAAATTAGCTCCCGAAAATGCTAAAAGACAACCTGATAGAATTAAGTATGCCATTTTAAGCCTAGATACTTTTCCACAATCTCACCAAGAACGAAATGAGAGAAGATATGCCAGAAAAGAATACCGTCAATTACTATTGATAACTATATAGCCATATTCCACATTGATGAACTTCGTAAAACCGTTTATGTGGTAACGATACAATATCAAGGACGACATTTATAAATTAAGCACTAAATGAGAAAATACATCATTTAGTGCTTTCTTTGTAGGAAAAAAATAATAAAACATACTCATATTGAGTGTTTTTATCAAAACATCTTGGCCTGGTATACCACATAACCTTATCACTTAATACATCTTCAATAAGCATTGTCTTATCTACATAATAACAATCATTATCTAATAATTCTTTAAAATCATTAATTTCTGTATTGATTTGTTTCAAAGAATTTTCCTTCCATAGTTTCCTTATTACAAATCATAATATCGTATTTCACCATGAAAGTATTTATATATTTTATCCTTTTCATTAAAAGATAAATAAAAAAGCCCATATCATATGATATAGGCATAAATTTCTAATGGTGGAGCTTAGCGGGATCGAACCGCTGACCTCCTGCGTGCAAAGCAGGCGCTCTCCCAGCTGAGCTAAAGCCCCATTTTTTATAACATGGTGGGCCTGAATGGACTTGAACCATCGACCTCACCCTTATCAGGGGTGCGCTCTAACCAGCTGAGCTACAGGCCCATGTTATATATAAACAGTAATTAATGGTGGGCCTGAATGGACTTGAACCATCGACCTCACCCTTATCAGGGGTGCGCTCTAACCAGCTGAGCTACAGGCCCATTAACAACTGCCCTAATATATTAGCATAGGCAACTTTTTTCGTCAATACTTTTTTTATTTTTTATGCATATTTTTAAAAAGGAGCCGAAAATGAATGAAAATAATCTTCAATACCATCACTGATGGCAGATGCTAATTTTTTATGATAAGCCTTATTTTTTAATTGTCCTCTTTCATTAGCATTAGAAAGAAAACCACATTCAATCAAAACGCCTAATGATTGAGTTGCTCTTAAAATATAAAAACTACTCGATGAAATATTCTTTCTTGTTCCTGTTAAAGTTTTCATCTGGTCATGAATACAACTTGCCAGTCTTTGTCCTTCCTCACTTTTTTTATAGTAAAAGACCTGAGAACCCCATGCACTGGACGAGGATGAATTTAAATGAATACTTAAAAACAAATCTGGTTGATATTCATCAACTTTCAAAGCTCTTAAATACATATCATCCTGCTTAGAATAATTATAATCCCTTCTTGTCATATCCTGATCATCAGTTCTTGTCATATATACCGTAGCTCCACGTGTTTCTAATTCTTCTTTTAAAGCAAAGCTAATCTTTAAATTCAATTCATCCTCATTTACTCCCGCCACACTCGCTCCATTATCAAGCCCACCATGACCAGGGTCCAAAACAATCACTCTCTTGCTTAATAACTGAGATGATGAAACATGAATAACTGGTTTATATAAACATGTACACAAAGCAAAAAGAATAATAAAAGACATCATTTTTTTCATATGAATCATCACCCGTTTATTTATATGAAAAAAGAAATGTCTTTATGCTTAAGAATATATCATCAATTATCAACAGATTGACTCTTTTTCTTTAAATCTTTTCCAATTGTCAACAGCATTGTGATATAACAAGCACCTCCACCTATAAAATTACTAATGGCTTCAGCTATAAATACACCATCAATGCCAATATACAAAGGCAATATCAAAGTCAATGGCACAACAATCATCACTTTTCTAAAAACAGAAAAGAAAACAGCTTGTTTAGATTTTCCTAATCCTACAGCTACAGCTTGTCCACTCATTTGAAAAGCCATCATAAAAAAACCAAAGAAATACAAATGAATAGCTTGTATGCCATCAGCTAAAATATCTGTATTATGGCTGAATATTTGAATATAAAACTGAGGAAATAAAGTAATACTCAACCATAAAAGAAAACTTGTGAAAAAGCATGTAATGGTTGTAAAACGAATAGCTTTTAAAACTCTTTGATATTGTTTAGCACCATAATTATAACCTAAAACAGGCTGGGATGCATTGGCTAAACCTTGTCCAGGCAAAGATATGACTTCTCTGATTGAATTAATGATTGTCATAATTGCAATATAAAAATCACCACCATATGTCTGTAAAGTTGCATTACAAACGACTGCCACAATTGAATTTGTCACACCCACCATAAAACCAGCCATACCCAACGCAAATATTTTTTGAACATGTTTGATTTTCAACCAAAGTTTTTCTTTCTTTAAACGTAAAATTGTACGTCTTCCTGTTAAAAACTGTAAAGTCCATAGAGCAGATACACATTGAGAAATAACTGTTGCAAGAGCAGCTCCTTTGACACCCATTGAAAATCCAAAGATAAACACAGGATCAAGAATGATATTGGTAATAGCTCCAAGTAAAACAGTCATCATCCCTATTTTTGCAAATCCCTGAGAATTAATAAAACTATTCATCCCTAATCCAATTAAAACAAAAGGTGTTCCAAACAAATAAATAGTCATATAATCATTAGCGTAACCGATTGTATTCTGACTTGCTCCAAAAGTCCATAATAAAGGTTCTTTAAAGAGAAAACCAATAACCATAATCAACAATGAAAAAAGAACTAATAATGAAAAAGCATTACCCATAATTTCCTCAGCCAAATCATTATCTCCACTTCCTCTAGCAATCGAACACAAAGGTGAACCACCCATGCCAAAAAGATTCGCAAAGGCAATAATAATAGAAATCAATGGTAAACATAACCCTAAACCACTCATGGCAAGCGTAGCAACTTCTGGCAATCTCCCAATATAAATACGATCAACAACGTTATATAAAACATTAATCAATTTAGCAACAATCATTGGTCCAGCAATATGTAAAATATGCTGTGACACACTTCCAATCGCAAAATTATTCTGTTGTTGCATCAATTAATCCCAATAAATCCAATGGTTTTTCAAAAATAAATGTTGCTCCTTCTAAATCTTCTTTTAAAACATTGCCCCATTTGGCATAACCAAAATTAATATGAGCATTCAGGGATGCTAAAGCATCAGATTTTGCATCACCAATATAAATCACATCAGTCAAATCAACTTGTAATCTTTTGATACATTCTAATAATGGTTCAGGATCCGGTTTATGTTTAGTCGTATCTTCTGCTAAAATAGCAACTTCCATATATTGATCCAATCCTTTATCAACCATATCAATTTGATATTGGGCTTTGGTTTTAGCCGACACAACAGCTTGAATAATGCCAGCTTTTTGAAAAGCTGGAAAAACTGTTTCAAAACCTTCATAAAGTGATGCCCCTTCTTCATATGCATTCACATATTGCACCCATCTAGCATAAGTTTTTTCTTTATCTTGAATGCCTAATTCTTCCATCACTTTCATACCTGGATAAGCTGCAAATTTCAAAACATCTTCAAAACTCCAATCTTCATTCAATTCTTCTTTAATAATCTTCATTAATGGATACATATTCATATTTAACGTATTTAACACTGTTCCATCAATATCATAAATAATCGCTTTATATTTTTTCATAATACCTTTCCTTTCCAATTTCATTTTTAAATCTTGATAAGCCTCTAATAACCACTGATGAGGATATAAAATACGATGATTCTTTAACTGGTCATCTAAAAAGATCCAACAGGCTTTTTCTAAAGATACCGGCAAAGCTGTTTCAATTAGTTCTAAATAAGGTGGAATTCCTGATTGATCCCACGCTATTTTATCAGCTAGAAACACAATCATATCTATATCGCCGGCTTCTCTTTTTAATGTGGTACGACAAGAAATAGCTGATAAAACTTCTTCATCATCAATACCAAAATATTGACTCGCCATCCATGCTGAAATTCTTTGATGTAATAAAAAAGGATATTTTTGACATGCTTGATCAATTTGCCAGCCTTGTTGCAATGCAAAATCATACATTTCATTTCTAGGCATAATAGCACTTATATCATGCAATAAAGCAGCCTGATAACATTTTTCGACATCACTATGCCATTGGATAGCCATTAATTTAGCTTGATTGGCAACTTTTAAAACATGTTCTAACGTATGCAAACAATGATTTTCTTTTAGAATTTGACAAACATGTTCTTGCAAATCACAAGCTGATTGATAAATTGTATAACTCATGGATATATTCCTTTCATCTTTTGACATTATTATCTCACGAACGATAAAAAGAAACAATAAAAGAAAATGATAATGAAAAAATCATTATCATGTAAGATGGTATATGTCTTTTAAAATTTGTAAATAAATACGACCGGCTTTTGAAAGTGTTTCTCTTTTTTAGAAAGAATGAGAAAGTTCTGTTGAATATTGCCTTTGGAGTTGGATCCAGTATCATGCTGCTGGCTTTCATACTCTATAAACAGTCCATGTTAGACGTTCCTTATCTGATTGGCATGATACTCTTCGTATTTGATCTTTACGCTCCTACAAAAGCACTTTTCAGTGAAAGTTCTCGTTTTACGGTAATGAGCAGCTGTCTGGATCGCATCGAAGATGTTTTCCGTGAAAACGAACTGAATGATAACGGAAAAGAGGAGTTTCCTGTTTCTTCTGAATATGAAATTGAAATGAAAGATGTCAGCTTTGCCTATGGAAAGAAGGAAGTGCTGCATCATGTAAACTTTCATCTAAAAGAAGGTGAAATGCTGGCCTTGGCAGGGCCAAGCGGTTCTGGAAAAAGCACTATTGCTTCCCTTCTGACACGATTCTGGGATGTTTTGCAAGGGGAAGTCTGCATTCATGGCAGAAATGTCAAGGATGTTCAGCTGGCAAGCTTGATGAATCAGATCTCCATGGTATCCCAGAGAGTGTATCTTTTTCAAGATACCATTTACAATAATATCGCCATGGCAAAACCTGATGCGATAAAAGAAGAGGTGATTGAAGCAGCTAAAAAAGCTCGCTGCTATGATTTTATCATGGAACTGGAAAATGGCTTTGATACCCTTATTGGAGAAGGTGGAGCCAGTCTATCAGGCGGTGAAAAGCAGCGCATATCCATAGCCCGCTGTATTCTAAAAGATTCGCCAATTATCATTCTGGATGAAGCAACCGCTAATGTTGATGCTGATAATGAAAGCTACATTCAGGAAGCCATCATGGAACTATGCAAGGGAAAAACACTGATTGTAATTGCTCTCCGATTGCATACTATTGAAAAAGCCAATCAAATACTTGTCATTGATTAGGGGAGCATTGTACAGTCAGGCACTCATGAAGAACTTCTAAAAGAGAAGGGATTATACCAGAAACTGGTGAATAAGAGTGAATCAGTATATAATCTTACCAATCAGCTAGGCTAATTCAGCTTGGCATTTTATCTATGAAAAGGGATTCTCATCTGATATAATAGTTATACAAAGCTAACCAAAAAAGGAGGCAAATATAAGAAATGAATAAAATACATATTGAAAAGAATTCGGTTCAGGAAACTCTGATCGTACCTCTGTTTGGAAGAAAAATGTGTGCTGAGAAATTTCCTGAATTATATACCGATACATCTGCAAAAGCATTCTGTGAAAAGCTGGATTATGATTTTAGCGAGCTGGAAAAGAAGCAGGATACCTTTTTCTACGAGTTTGGTGCATTGGAAGCAGCTATGCGACAGCTGGATATGATGTGGGAAATAAAGAATTATCTCAAAAAGCACCCTAATGCAACCGTCGTAAACTTAGGCTGTGGATTGGATCAGACCGGACTTACATGTGATAACGGTACATGCCATATTGTCAACATTGATTTTCCTGACATTATTAAGATTCGTAATCTTTGGATGCCAGTACATGAAAGAGAAGAGAATATCGCGGCAGATATAAGAAATGATTCATGGATGGATCAGATAGATGGAAACAAGGGAATCATTCTGTTTGCTTCAGGTGTCTTCCATTATTTTAAAACGGAGGAAGTCAAAGCACTGGTTTTAAGACTCTCACAGCATTATCCAACCGGTTGTCTGATTTTTGATACAGTAGGAAAAGCAGGGCTCAGGCTCATGATGAGCAAAATTCTTAAAAACATGGAAATACAGGATGTGAAAGGCTATTTCTGTGTCTCTGATCCACTTAAAGAATTAAACTGGTCGGATACAATCAACGTGAGCTCAAAAGGATATATGCTGGGCTATTATGACATGAAAAGTCCCAGCATCCATCCATCTCATCGTCTGCTTGCAAGACTGGGAGATAGAATGATGAAGATGTCAATTATAAAGATGGAGTTTTAAAGCATCTATGCTTAAAACAGAAAAAAATGAAACGTTCTCAATTCTATAAAAAGAATCGTTTCATTTTTTATTTTATCTTTACATAATTTAACAAAAATGTACCTAATTTAGAAAAGTAACACGATAAAACAAAATATAAAAGTTATGACTATATTAAAATAAGCCCTAGGAATAGGAAAAATGTTTTTTTATTCCTTCTATCATCGAAGCAGTATCTTCATTAACATTTACTGGTGTTATCATGGATTTTGTAAACAACATCACCGCTAATACTAATTCATTCCAAATTCATAGTCTTATTATATTAACTGTAGAAATTATTCTTGCAACAACATTATTTCTTATTCTTTATAAAAAAAGACTTTGAGGCTAGTGATTAGCCATTACTACATGATAAATAATATATTCCTTAACTTGAAAGTAGTTTAGAAAGAACTTACTTTAATTTCTTCATTTTTAAGCTACTCTTTATACATACTATGATCACTTATTAGATTAAAAGAAATACGATAAGAAGTATAACTCCTGCTCCCATAACTTAAGGAAGATAATTAGATAAACCAAAATGTAAGCTATCATGAAAAAGAGCAGTACAAATAAAACTGCCAAACATACAAATATGAATTTTAAAACGAACATTTCTATACCGGCTTTTTTCTATATTGTATGATGGGCATATACAAAGGTTAGCAATAACTGTTCTTTCATAGTACTGAAAGATGTTCAAATTTGAACATCTAGATAAATATCGAGATTATATAAAAAGCTTCATCACACAATCTTACGCCAAAGTTACGCTAAATTTTACGCAGAAATTACGCCAGTTTGCTGCATAATTTCCGTCAATAGATGGCTTTCTAGCAATTATCAGCACTTTTTATCAGAAATTCACGGTCTTCAAAAGCAATTAAGAAAATGAAAAAACCCTCGTAAATAGAGGGCTTTTTGCATAATTTCATTTTTTCTGATGTTCTCAGACCACAATTTAATACTATCTCTTAGAGAATTGTGGTGCTCTACGAGCTGCTTTAAGTCCGTATTTTTTACGTTCTTTAACTCTTGCATCACGAGTTAAGAATCCAGCTGCTTTTAATGCTGGTCTATAATCTTCTCCAGCTTCTAATAAAGCTCTTGAAATACCATGACGGATAGCTCCAGCTTGTCCACTGTAACCTCCACCTTTAACATTAACAGTCACATCAAACTTACCAGTTGTACCAGTTAATTCAAGTGGTTGGTTGACGATCATTAATAATACATCTGATGGTAAATAATCTTTTGCTTCTCTACCATTGATGACAATTTTACCTGCACCTGGTGTTAAAATAACACGTGCTACTGAAGACTTTCTACGTCCAGTTCCTCTGTATTGTACATTAGCCATTTATTCTCGTCCTCCTTATCCCTTAATTTTTAATTCAACTGGTTGTTGTGCAGCGTGTGGATGTTCACTACCAGCGTAAACAAATAATTTCATCCCTTGTTTTCTTCCAAGTGTGTTATGAGGTAACATACCTTTAACAGCTGCTTCTACAAATCCTGTAGGATTTGATTCTTTGAATTGGCGAGCAGTTTTTACTTTTAAACCACCTAACCAACCTGAATGATGATAGTATTTAACTGTATCTAATTTTTTACCAGTCATTACTACTTTATCCGCATTAACAACGATTACATAATCACCAGTATCTACATGTGGAGTAAATGTTGGTTTATGTTTTCCTCTTAATACAGATGCTACTTCTGATGCTAAACGTCCTAAAGTTTGTCCTTCAGCATCAACAACGTACCATTTACGTTCAATTGTGGCTTCTTTAGCCATTGTTGTTTGTCTCATTTTCTATCCTCCTGTAGTTTCCGGGGCTACAAAGTTAAAATAAGGCACCTATTATTATAGCAACATTCCTCCATTTGTCAATACGATTTTTTCATCTATTTATCATCATCGATTTTTTCATCTATTTATCATCAAAATTAAGCAAATATATCATCAATTTTTAAAACAACATATTCATCCTCACTCGCAAAAATAATATATTTTTGATCAAGACACATCACATCAATCAAACTTTCTTCTAAAATCGAGTGAAACACCTTTGATTGTTTATTTTCAAGATTAAAAATAATAATTTCATCTTCTCTTTCTAAAATAATATAACGATTATCCAACATCGTATAATTATAATCATTGACAACATAAGGTAGTGTCACTGTCTGACTATTAAACATATTGACCAGTTTCGTTGAACTTTGATCCACATCAGCCATATACCATGATGAAAGATATGGATACAATCCAGATTCATTAAAATCACGATATGTCATTGTTTTCAAATCAAGCAAACGACTATTGTCCTGCTCATTAAAACATAATATCGTCCAATCATCTATAAAACAATACTCACTGTTTCTGGCATAACCTGATAATCCTTCGACTTTCGTTTCTTGCTTTGTTTTAACATCATAAACTGTCCAATATTTATCACTTTTATTAATCATAATATTTCTTTTTGATGGTGATAAACGAAAATTAACAGAACGCTGATCACTTGTAATCTCTGTTACTTTACCTGTTTCCATATTTAAACAACATAAATTCATATCAGAAGAACTAAAATACAAATCTTGTTCAATCAACTGATCCACTGTATATTGTACAAATCCACTATGATTGAATGTATATATATTATCATTTAGTTGATAATAATCAAAAGCAAATGCCTGACCATGAAATTCTCCTTCAAAACGATGACACTTTGTATCTATAAATTGTCCCTCATAAAAAATACTGACTTTGTCAATAATTTGATTGGCTTGCTCATCTTCATGATAATAACATAAAAATGGTCCGTCTATATATTTTTTTGTTTCATAAAATGGTTGAACTTTCTTAACTTGATCATTTGTAAAATACTGATGAATCCACTCTCTAAAAGAATTGTTGTAGGCATAAACCAAACCTAATGATGAAATACAAATAATTACGACAATACCTACATAAATCAAACGATAAAACATCAACCCATGCTTTCGTTTTTGAGTCATATCAATATCTTTCCAATCTTCAGGTGTTTGAATCCAATTAAATTCCTTGAACCTATTATTCATAAAACTCACCAATCCTTTCTTTTAAAGTATCCCTGCCTCTTTTTAAATATGACTTAACAGTATTTTCTTTCATATTCAACATTTGAGCAATTTCAAATATTTTATAACCTTCATAATAATAAAGATACAAAGTATTTCTTTGGTGTTTTGAGAGTTTCATTATTTCTAATATTATAAAAAGTTCATCATGATGCTCAGGTGCTACAACATCATCAATTTGTACTACATTTCTATTCCACAAACGACGATAATTTTTACATTCATTGATACATACCCTGATTAACCAAGCTTTTAAATGCTCCTCACTAGAAAATTTTTTATTAGACATATATAACTTTATAAATGTATTTTGAAAACAATCTTTAGCGTCCTGAGAATTTTTTAAATTTAAGATTGCAATTCTTGTAATCATATCACTATACTTTTCTACAATCTCGTCAAAAGATAACCCCATTATCCTTTCCATTCATATAACCTCCTTCCACTTATAATACAAAAATAACAACCTTTTGGTTGCAAAAAAAGAGAAAATGATCATTCATTAACGAATATCATATTCTCCTTGAAATTTTTCAATATGTCCCTGTAAAAAATCAAAATGATCAATCACATGTAAATGATGTTCCTCACAAAATTGCATCATTTGTTTATACATACCATCATTAAAATCAGATGGATCATGAGCATCAAAGCCTAAAATTACATCATTTCCTACTTCTCCAGCAATTTGCCAGAAATGTGCATTAGGATATGGATAAAGCATTTCACCGTTGACATTTCTTAATCCTCTTCTCATTCCACCAGCATTGACTTCTAAAGGAATATGTAGGGCTTTGGCTTTTTCACAGATACGTTGACTGACTGTTCTGACATCTAAATCAAATTCTTTATAACCAATCATAAATAAATCAGGATGAGCCAAATAACTAAACAATCCAGTATCTAAAGCTTTTTCCACATCATTACAATATTGATAAATATCTTTTTTCTTCATGTTGTCTTTACCATAATAATCACTATGTATACAATGTTTATGAAAATGATGACCTAAAATTAAATAATCCACTTTATGTTCATATAATAAACTTTGATAATAATCAAAATATTCTTCCAATCCTTCAGCCTCAAATCCTTTATATATTTTGATTTGATCTTGATATTTCTTTTGACATTCACTAATTGCTTCTAAATGTGTTTCTAAATCTTTGTAAGGCATACGCATACTAGGACCATTTTTAATAAAAGCATGAATCAGTGACAAAAGACTTCTTAGGCTTCTCACTGCTCCAAGTGATTTGAATAAGTGGCGACGATAATGGGGTAATGGGATATGTTCACAAATTCCAAGTTCTTCAATACCCATATTTATCGCTGCACAGACCATGTCTTCTTCACTCCCATTAGCATGTCCACAACGATATGTATGTGTATGGAAATTAGTCTTCTTCATAATACACCTCCTGCAAATATAATCCCTGTGGCTTAGCTTTAAAAAGACATTTTTTCTCTCCACAGCTCTCTAACATTTCTAAAAGTTGTTCCTTTTGAATACGTTTAGCACCAACTTGAATGATTCCGCCAACAAGGTGTCTAACCATATAGCGACGAAAACCATTCCCAATTAAACGAAAAGTAATAATGCCTTCTTCTTGAAAGATGTCAAAACTATATAAATGACGAATTGTATTGCCATATTGATCATAGCTACAAAACGAAGCAAAATTATGTTCCCCGATAAATATTTGAGCAGCTTCTTTCATGCGTTCAATATCTAATTCACGTCCATATTGATAAATATAATGAGTTTGAAAAGGATTATATTCTTTTGTATTGAGTAAATAACGATATTCTTTTTTAACAGCACTATAACGTGAATGGAAATCATCATCAACATATTTTGCATCTAAAATATAAATATCATTAGGTAAAAAATGATTAATTGCTCTTTTCCATTGATTTTCTGGTAAGTTCTTTCTTGTATCAAAATGAAAAACCTGATGCACAGCATGAACTTTCGCATCAGTTCTTCCTGAAGCATGAATGATAGTTCCTTCTTCATTTATTTTTTGGATTGCCTTTTGAATTTCACCTTGAATCGTTCTTTCATGATTTTGCACCTGAAAGCCATGAAAACGACTTCCATCATAGCTTACAATACATTTCACTCTCATAAAACAATGCTCATTATAACCATCGCACTACATATTAAAATGACACTTGAAAAAGCAATTGTATCTGCAAGTTTCCATTTTAATTGTTTATATCTTGTACGTTTTGCTTCTGGATTATAATTTCGACTTTCCATCGCATTAGCTAAATCTTCAGCTCTTTGAAAAGCTGAAATAAATAAAGGAATGATGAGTGAAACAATAGAAAGTATTTTATCTTTTAAACTTCCTTCTGAAAATTCCACTCCTCGACTCGCCTGTGCTTTCATAATTCTCTGTGTTTCTTCAAGCAATGTTGGAATAAAACGCAAAGCAATTGAAATCATCATAGCAACTTCATGAGTAGGAAATCCAATTCTTTTAAATGGTGATAAAAGATGTTCAATTCCTAATGTTAAATCTAAAGGTTTAGTCGTCGCTGTTAAAATCGTTGTCATAACAATAATCAAAATTAATCTGATAAATATATATAATGTCTGAAAAACAGCTTGATCATAAATCTTTATAAAGCCTAACGAAAACAATAAAGTTCCTTGCTGAATAAATAAAAGATTAAAAAACATTAAAAAAGCCATCATAAAAAGCATTGGTTTCACAGCCTTTAAGATTTGTGAAATCTTAATACGTGACATTAAAGCCATCATAATAACAAATATACCTAAAACTGCATATCCAATAAAACCAGCATCAAAAAATACAGCAATCAATAATAAGAGTAAAGACCCTATTTTTAAACGAGGATCTAAACGATGTATAAAACTATCAATCGGGATATATTTTCCAAACATCATATTATTCATTGAGTTGTCCTCCTATTTCTTGGATTAAAACATTTATATCTTTAATAGAAGGATCAATATGAAAACCATTTTTATTTAATTCTAAAATAAATGATGTAATCATAGGTAAATCAATACTTAATGAAGTTAAATATTCCGTTTCTTTAAAAAGTTCACTTACACTTACGTGTTTTTCAACACAACCATGATTCATAACAATAACATCATCACAATACTCTAAAACCTGATTCATATCATGTGAAACTAAAATAACTGTTTTTCCTTCCTGATTGACTTTTTTAAATAATTGGAGCATTTCTTTAGCTCCCTGAGGATCTAATCCTGCCGTTGGTTCATCTAAGATAAGTATATCTGGATTCATAGCCAAAATACCTGCAATTGCAATACGACGTTTTTGTCCTCCTGATAAATCAAAAGGAGATCGTTCTAAATAAGATTCATCCAACCCAACTAACTTAATCATCTTTTTAGCAATATCAATAGCTTCTTGTTCATTAATCCCAAAATTCTTAGGACCAAAAATAATATCTTTGAGTATTGTTTCTTCAAATAACTGATATTCAGGAAATTGGAACACTAACCCTGCTTTTTTCCTTAAAGGCTTTAAAGAAGATGGCTTATCAGTTGCAGTTATGAAAAAATCTTCGACTTGAATTTCTCCAGATGTTGGTAGTAATAAAGCATTAATATGTTGAATAAGTGTTGATTTCCCACTTCCTGTATGCCCAATAAGGGCAGTCATACTGCCTTGTTTGATACCCAAGTTAACACCTTTTAAAGCATGGTATGCAAAAGGAGTCTCTGGAGAGTATGTATGTTCTACTTCTTTGAATGTAATTGACATAATTCTTTCACCAACTTTTCTTTTTCTATTTGATTTGATAAGGAAACTCCCATCTTTTGTAAGCCTTCACTAATTTTATATGCGAAAGGTATATCTAATGATAAACTTTCAATTTTAGCTTTTTTCATTAAAACCTGCTCCGGTGTTCCTTCATCCACAACATGACCATCACTTAATAAAATAACATAATCAGACAAAGCAGCTTCTTCAATATCATGTGTAATTGAAACAATTGTCATATTTTTATCTTTATTTAACTGATGAACTAATGCATTAATTTCATTTTTTCCTCGAGGATCAAGCATACTTGTTGCTTCATCTAAAATAATGATTGATGGACTCATAGCTAATATTCCTGCAATCGCTACTCTTTGTTTTTGACCCCCAGAAAGTTTTGTTGGTTCATGATCAAGAAATTCATACATATTCACTTTCTTCGCATATTCATTAATAATATCATCCATTAATGCTGGATCAACACAATTATTTTCTAACCCAAAAGCAATATCATCTCTTACTGTTGAACCAATAAATTGATTATCAGGATTTTGAAAAACAATCCCAATTTGATTTCTAACTTGACCTAATGTCTCTTCTGATAATGGGATTCCACCAATGATGATATCACCAGATTTTTTTCTAATAATCCCATCAGTAATTTCGCAATAGTACTCTTTCCACTCCCATTATGTCCTAAAATTGTTGTATATGAACCTTTTTGAATATGAAATGAAATATCATCTATCGTTAAAATGTTTTCATCATATCCAAAAGATAAGTGATTTACTTCAATAATTTTTTCCATATCTAGCCTCCAAGTAGTTCAATTTTAGTATGATTTATATCAGTTGTCAACCATCATCTTTTAACATTTATTATCATATTCTTACATAAATTCCTCATGTTGCATTTCATCTAATTCTTTAGCTATTTTTATGCAATTATCTAAATTTTTCTGATAGTGAATAGAAAAATGCAGCTATACAAAAGATCTAGAAGATATTTTATAGATAAGCTCGTTGCATAATCAGCTATCTTTGTATAAATTAATTCTCTTGATGACATCTTTAATGTTACATCTGCCATCATTGATAAATCATTTTCTTCAATATTTGTAATAGCAATTATAGGCGTCTGCTTCTTTTTTAAAACATGAATAAGTCGTTGTATACTTGGAGCATGACCAGAATATGAAATAGTAATAGCACAATGTGATGAATCACTGAGTAAATATGTTGAATCCAATTCATCACTCAAAGAACACAATTGAACATGACGTTGAAGAATATACATACGGTTTTGGAAAGAACGAGCAATATCAATATGTTGTGTTCGTCCATAAATATCAATATGCTGACAATCCCTTAGTAAACGTACTGCTTTTTGAAGTTGATCATGATCAACTAAAGCATAAGTATCTTGAATTGTTTCCCTTTCTAAAATACATAAATTATAAGCAATATGCATCATGTCATCATTGACTACAAAGGGAATATTGGCATCTACTTGTTGATTCATATATAAATATTTCAATTCTTTGATATAATCATTTTTAAATTCATTATAACCATCATATCCTAATTTTTTGGCAATTCGTACTAATAGTGGTGGTGATGTATAAGTTTCCTGAGCAATTTGAGCAATTGTCATTTTCTCAATTTGTAAACCTTTTTTGAGAATATAGTCGACAATAATCGCTTCACTTGGAGAGAAATGAGTTTTTTCTATTTTATGAATGAGCATATCCAATCACCTCTTTTTCCACATTATAAAGGAAATGAATGAAACTTGCAAAATAAAAGTACATCCTAGAGCGATGTACTTATTTGTGAGCAAGTTGTTTTTGTTTCATATTTTCAACCATTTGTGTTAAATATATCTGATTTTCTTTTAACTTTTTATACATTTTATCTATATTCATTTTTTCATAAATATAAGGTTTATAGTTTTTTTCTTTAAACATCTTTTGATAAGAGAGTCGCGCTTCTTTTTCAATTTTTATTTGTAACACTTCCAAAGTTCTTAATTTGTTTTCTTCTTCAATTTTCATGTTACTTATATCATGTATAATTTCTTCTTTATTAAGTTTTATATCATCAACCTTCGTATATTCATGATTTTCATTATAATCATTTTTAAAATACTGATTATAAGCCTTTTTAGCTAATATAATAATTTGTTCTCTTGTTTTCATAACATTGTCCTCCTTTATTTGACGACTCTATTATAAAACACAGTATTTCTAAATTGTATATTTTGCCATCATTTGATATGTTTATTAACAAAATATATTTCATTATAAAGATAATTTTGTAAATAAGATAAACAAAAAGACGATGATTTTCATCATCGCCCTTGATTTTAGAATAAACCAATAATTGCCATTGGTGCATTATCACCTTTACGATTATATGTTTTTAAAACACGAGTGTATCCACCATTTTTATCTGCATATTTAGGGGCAACTTCGTCAAATAATTTTTGAACAGCAGTTTTCCCAGTAGCAGGATCAACAACATCTTGTAATACTTGTGCTGCTTGTCTTCTTGCATGTAAATCTCCACGTTTACCTAAAGTAATTAATTCATCAACGATTGAACGAACTTCTTTAGCTCTTGTAACTGTTGTTTCAATTTTTCCATACATGATAACATCTGTAGCTAAGTTACGTAGCATTGCTTTTCTATGAGATGATACACGCCCTAATTTTCTATTGTGTGCCATAAATTAGTGCTCCTTCCAATATATTTCGTCTATAATTAATCTACTTGTTTAAAACCTAAACCTAATTCGATTAATTTTTCTTTAACCTCTTTGAGAGATTTTTTCCCTAAGTTTCTTACTTTAATCATATCGTCTTCACTCTTAGAAGCGAGTTCTTGAACTGTTTGAATACCAGCTCTTTTTAAGCAATTATATGAACGTACAGATAAGTCTAATTCTTCAATAGTCATATCTAATACTTTATTACTTGTGTCTTCTTCAGTTTCACTCATTACTTCCATGTTCATTGCCATGTCAGTTAATTCAACAAACATATTTAAATGTTCTACTAAGATTTTAGCTGCTAAAGCTAAAGCCTCATGAGGCTGAATAGACCCGTCTGTTGTGACTTCTAAAGTCAATTGATCATATTTTGCACTTTGTCCAACACGAGTAGGTTCAACATTATAAGCCACTTTAACAACTGGTGAATAAATTGAATCAGTTGCAATAACACCAATTGTATTGATAAGTTTCTTATTTTGATCAGCACTCATGTAACCACGATCTTTATGAGCAGACATTTCCATATAGAAATGAGCTCCTTCAGCAACATGTGCAATTTCTAAATCATTTGAAATCATTGTCACATTTGATGGACATTGAATGTCAGCACCAGTTACAACAGCTGGTCCTTTGACATCAATAACCATAGTTACATCATCATCACCGTCAATTGCAAAAACCAATTTTTTAATGTTTAAGATAATTGAAGTGACATCTTCAACGACACCATCAACTGCAGAAAATTCATGGATTGCTCCTTGAACTTTAATTGCATGTACTGCACATCCAGGAATAGATGATAACAAAACTCTACGTAGAGCATTTCCTAAAGTTGTTCCAAAACCTCTTTCTAAAGGTTCAATGACGAACTTACCATAGAAATCTGTTTCATCATACTCTGCGACATTAAAATTTGCTTTTTCAAACTTTTGCATTATTTCCTCCTCACTTAGAAATAACTACTTATTTACTTCATTATCCACGAGGACGTTTTGGTGGACGACAACCATTATGTGGAATTGGTGTAACATCATTGATTGAAGTTACTTCTAATCCAGCAGCCTGTAAAGCTCTCACTGCAGCTTCACGTCCTGGTCCTGGTCCTTTAACACAGACGTCAACAGTTTTCATACCATGATCCATAGATGCTTTAGCAGCAGCTTCAGCAGCCATTTGAGCAGCATATGGAGTAGATTTTCTTGATCCTTTGAAACCAAGTGCTCCAGCACTTGACCAAGTGATTACATTCCCATGTTCATCAGTTACAGTAACAATTGTGTTATTGAAAGTTGAATGTACATGTGCGACACCTTTTGCTATATTCTTTTTAACACGTTTTTTACCACGAGTATTGTTTCTTGCCATTTTCGTTCAACCTCCTATTTTTTCTTACCAGCAATTGGACGAGCTTTACCTTTACGAGTACGAGCATTTGTTTTTGTTTTTTGTCCACGAACTGGAAGTCCTTTACGATGACGGATTCCTCTATAGCATCCAATTTCCATTAAACGTTTAATATTTAATGCAACTTCTCTACGAAGATCTCCTTCAACTTTATAATTTTCAACTTCTTTTCTTAACTTTCCTTCTTCTTCTTCTGTTAAATCTTTAACTCTTACATCTTCACTGATGCCAGTTGCAGCACAAATTTTTTGAGCTGTAGATAAACCGATACCATAAATATAAGTTAAAGAAACTACCACACGTTTATCACGTGGGATATCAACACCTGCTATACGAGCCATTGTTTCTCCTCCTATTAACCTTGTCTTTGTTTATGTTTTGGGTTTTCACAGATTACCATTACTCTACCCTTACGTTTAATTACTCTGCATTTATCGCATATTGGTTTTACAGATGGTCTTACTTTCATCTTAATCTTTACCTCCTTTGGGAAGATTTTCTACTTATGTCTAAATGTAATTCGCCCACGTGTTAAATCATATGGAGAAATCTCTACGGTTACTTTATCCCCCGGTAAAATGCGAATGTAATTCATACGGATTTTACCAGAAACGTGAGCCAGAATAATAGCTCCATTTTGCAACTCTACCTTAAACATTGCATTTGGTAATGTTTCAAGAATAGTTGCTTCTACTTCAATAACGTCATCTTTTTTTGCCATTGATTATAACTCCCTTTTAAAGTTTTGTCAAAATCTCATACCCATCACTTGTAATGACAATAGTATGTTCATAGTGAGCTGCCAGAGATCCATCTCTTGTCACAACTGTCCAATCATCATTAAGTACATTTGTTTCACATCTGCCTAGATGTGCCATTGGTTCAATTGCAAGAGTCATTCCCTCTTTTAATCTAGGTCCTTTCCCAGGTGCCCCATAATTAGGCACTGTAGGATCTTCATGAACCTGCGTCCCTATTCCATGACCAGTGTAATCTCTTGGAGTAGAACACCCATGATTTTCTAGATATGTTTGTACAGCATGAGATATATCGGATAAACGATTGCCAGGTTTCACTTGCGATAAACCTGCATAAAGTGCCTCTTCAGTCACTTTCATAAGATGAGCAGCTTCACCACTAATCTGCCCAACTGCATATGTCCATGCACTATCACCATGATAACCCTTATAACATGCACCAACATCCACTGAAATAATATCACCATCTTTTAATTTTCTGTTATTTGGAATTCCATGGACGACAACTTCATTGATTGAAGTACAGACAGCTCCAGGAAAACCATAAAGATTAAGAAATGATGGTGTTGCACCAGCATCACGTATAACTTTCTCACAGAACTTATTAATTTCCATTGTTGTAACACCAGGTTTAATAAATTCTTTTAAACGACTATGGACAAGTGCCACAATACGTCCAGCCTCACGCATTAATTCAATTTCTCTTTGGTCTTTTGTGACAATCATTATTTACCCTCCAAGCTTTTTTCAATGTCTTTAAAGACGTCTTCCATAGGTTGGTCACCATTAATATTAATGATTGTACCTTTCATTGTATAATAATCAATTAAAGGTTTTGTTTGTTTGTTATAAGTATCAAGTCTGATCTTAACAGCCTCTTCGCTTTCATCTTCTCTTTGATACAAATTTCCACCACATTTGTCACAAATACCTTCAACTTTAGGTGGATTAAATTCAACATGGAATGTTGATCCACAATTTTTGCATGTTCTTCTACCAGATAATCTTGTGATTAATTTTTCGACTGGAATATCCAAATTAACAATTGCATCAATTGTAAAATCAAATTCTTTCGCAATACTTTCAAGCTCTCTAGCCTGAACTATTGTTCTTGGGAAACCATCTAAAATAAATCCATTTTCAAAAGTATTTTCTTTTAGATATTCCCTTACCATTTCAATCGTATAATCGTCTGGTACAAGGTGCCCAAATTGCATAAAATACTTAGCAATAACACCATATTTTGTTTGTTCACGCAAAGCTTTTCTAAATAAATCGCCAGTTGATATTTGTGTTAATCCATACTTATTAACAAGTCTTTCAGCTTGAGTCCCTTTACCAGCACCAGGAGGCCCCATTAAAATAATGTTCATTTTTACACGCTCCTTTATATTATACTATTTTCTTATATATCCATGATACTCTTTACGAGTAATTAAAGTTTTGATTTGTCTTGTTGTTTCAAGTGCAACACCTGTAATGATAATTAAACCAGTTCCACCTAATGTCAAAGCCGCATTAGATGTTTGTGACCAAATAACTGGTGTCATAATTGGAATGGCTGCAATAATAACTAAGAAAATTGATCCTACTACAGTAACTCTATTTAGTACCATACTAATGAATCTTTCTGTATCTTTCCCAGTTCTAACACCAGGAATTGAACCACCATTTTTCTTTAAATCATCACTAATCTTATGTGCATCAATCTGTAAATTAGAATAGAAGAAAGCGAATAAAACAATCATCAATAAGTATAAGCAAAAACCAAATGGTTCTTGATAATTTAAGATTGTATCAATCATTTTCGTCACATCACTAGATTCCATAAAACTAATAATTGTTCTAGGAGCAGCTAAGACTGATGATGCAAAGATAACTGGTAACACACCTGAACTATTAATTTTAATAGGCATATGTGTTGTATCTTTTGTTCTCATTGTTGGATTTGAATTTGTAGCATACATAATTGGGATTTTTCTAACTGCCCCTTCATTAAAGACAACAAAGATGACAATTGCAAGATACACAATCACAAATAATGCATACCATAAGATACCTAAAACCATTGTTTGAGTTCCATTATCAAATGAAACTAAATTATTAAATGTTGTAATAAAGTTTGTTGGTAAATTTGCAACGATACCTGTAAAGATCAATAATGATGTTCCATTTCCAACACCTTTTTGTGTAATTTGATCTCCAATCCACATTGCCAACATACTTCCTGCCATCATGACAACAATAACGTATGCATATTCTAACAACGATGATGAATCAAGTATACCATACATTTTATCAAATGCATATGTTAATGATCCACCTTGAATTGCAGCTAAAACAAGTGTCACATAACGTGTTACACGATCTTTTTCTTTTTCCCAGTATTTCCCTCTTTTTGCCATTGAGCTAATACGGGAATAACATCCATTGATAATAATTCAATGATGATGGATGCTGTAATATATGGAGAAATACCTAATGAAAAGATTGAGAATCTTTCTAACATTCCTCCACCTAACATGTTCATGATTCCTAGGATACCACTATTCGTAGCTGAAGCTGTAATAGCATCAGCATTAATTGAAGGAATTGTAATAGCAGCACCTAAACGGAATACGAACAACATACCAAGTGTAAATATAATTCTACGACGTAATTCACCTTTTTTAAAGACATTCTTAAAAAAGTTTAACATCCTAGATCACCTCAGTTTTTCCACCTGCGGCTTCAATTGCAGCAATGGCTGACTTTGAGAATTTCTTTGCTTTAACAGTTAAAGCAACTTCTAATTTTCCATTACCTAAAACTTTTAAACCATCTAATTCTTTTTTGATTAGTCCACATGCTTTTAAAGCTTCCATATCTACGACACTTCCAGCTTCAAATTTGTTTAAGTCTTCAACATTAACAATTGCATATTCAACTTTATTGAAATTTGTGAAACCACGTTTAGGTAAACGCATGAATAATGGTGTTTGTCCACCTTCGAATCCAGGTTTCTTTCCTCCACCACTTCTTGCTCCAGCACCTTTTTGACCTCTACCAGAAGTTTTTCCATGTCCTGAGCTTGTTCCACGTCCAACACGTTTTCTATTTCTACGTGCTCCTTCAGTATATTGTAACTCGTGTAATTTCATGTTTACACCTCCTACTTACTTTCTTCAACTTTTACAAGGTGGCTAACAGTATTAATCATACCTTGAATAAATTCGTTGTTTACTTTTTCAACTGATTTGTTCATTTTTGTTAAACCTAACGCTTTAAGAGTATCCTTTTGATTCTTTTTCGCACCAATCGGACTTTTTACAAGCGTAATGATAACTGTATTGTTTTCTGCCATTTCTTACGCTCCTCCTATCCGTAAATTTCTTCAACTTTTTTATCTCTTAATTCAGCAACTTGTTGAACAGTTTTTAATAATTTTAAACCTTCTACTGTTGCACGAACCATGTTGATTGGAGTTCTAGAACCAATTGATTTAGAAATGATATCTGAATATCCAGCTAATTCAACAACCGCACGAACTGGTCCACCAGCAATGATTCCAGTACCTTCAGATGCAGGTCTTAAGAATACATTACCTGATCCATACATACCATTAATTTCATGAGGAATAGTTCCATGAATAATAGGTACGTTGATAACATTTCTTTTAGCTGCTTCAGATGCTTTTCTAATAGCATCAGGTACTTCGTTAGCTTTACCTGTTCCAAATCCAACGCGACCTTTTTTATCACCGATAACAACTAATGCAGCAAAGCGGAATTTACGTCCACCTTTAACAACTTTAGTAACACGGTTAATTGTGACAACACGTTCTTCGAATTCTTTTTCAACTCTTGGTCCATTTCTTCTTGGCCCATTTCTTCTTGGCCCATTTCTTCTTGGTCCATTTTCTCTTGGTTTACGTTGTTCCATTCTTTAACCTCCTATTAGAATTTTAATCCAGCTTCTCTAGCAGCTTCAGCTAGTGCTTTGACACGACCATGATAAATATATCCACCACGATCGAATACTACATTTTCAATATTTTTGGCGATAGCTCTCTTTGCAATTTCAGCACCAACTTGGCTTGCAGCTTCAACATTTCCACCATTTGCTAGTTTCATATCCACTGAAGATGCAGCAACTAAAGTCACACCATTCACATCATCAATAATTTGTGCATGAATATGAGAGCTTGAACGGAATACATTTAAACGAGGACATTCAGGAGTTCCACTGATTTTTCTACGAACTCTTGCATGACGTTTTTTACGTAAATCGTTTCTTGACATAGTTTTAGCCATGATAATAGCTCCTTCCTTATTTCATTAACTACTTTTTACCAGCAGTTTTACCTTCTTTTCTAATAATTCTTTCATCAACGTATTTAATACCTTTTCCTTTGTAAGGTTCAGGTTTTTTCACAGCTCTAATTCTTGCTGCAATTTCTCCAACTCTTTCTTTAGAGATTCCTGATACAACAATTGATGTTTGAGATGGAGTTTCAATTTTAACTCCTTCTTCTCCTTCAACTTCAACTTGATGAGAATATCCAACATTTAATACTAATTTATTACCTTGCATTTGTGCACGGTAACCAATCCCAACAACTTCAAGCTCTTTTTTATAACCGTTGTGTACACCTTCGATCATATTAGCAAGTAAAGCTCTTGTTGTTCCGTGTAATTGTTTTACGTTCTTTTGTTCACTTGTTCTGCTTACTGTAATAACATTTTCATCCATATTAATATTAATTAATGGTGAAAATTGTCTGACTAAAGTCCCTTTTGCACCTGTAACAGTCACAGTGTTATCTGCTGCAATTTCAACTTTAACACCTTCAGGTACGTTGATAATCTTATTACCTACACGAGACATCAGTTACACCTCCTGTTTTCTTATTTTATTACCAGATATATGCTAATACTTCTCCACCGATTTGTTTAGCTCTTGCTTCTTTATCAGTCATTAATCCTTGAGAAGTAGATAATACTACAATACCTAAACCATTTAATACTTTAGGAATTTCGTTTACTTTAGCGTATTGACGAAGTCCAGGTTTAGAGACTCTTTTTAATCCAGTGATAACTCTATCGTTACCTTTATATTTTAAAGTGATGATGATATTTTTGATAACTCCTTCACCTTCAACTTTATAACCTTTAATAAATCCTTCGTTCTTCAAAATTTCAGCTAATTGCACTTTTAATTTTGATGCTGGTACAACAACTTCTTCATGACGTTGTTGATTCGCATTACGAATTCTTGTTAACATATCTGCAATTGGATCTGTCATTTGAAATGTCCTCCTTCCATTTGGATGATTTGATTACCAGCTTGCTTTTTTAACACCAGGAATTTCACCTTTGTAAGCTAATTCTCTGAAGCAAATACGGCATAATTTAAATTTTCTAATTACTGCATGTGGACGTCCACAACGTTCGCATCTTGTATATTCACGAACTTTGTATTTTTGAGGACGTTGTTGTTTAACTTTCATTGATGTTTTAGCCATTAATTAAGTCCTCCTTATTTTTGGAATGGCATTCCTAATTGTGCTAATAATTCATGACCTTCTTCATCAGTTTTAGCAGTTGTTACGAATACAATATCCATTCCTCTAATTTTGTTTACTTTATCGAAATTGATTTCTGGGAAAATTAATTGTTCTTTAACACCTAATGTGTAATTTCCTCTTCCATCAAAAGAATTCTTTGGTACACCTCTAAAATCTCTAACTCGAGGTAAAGAAATACTGATTAATTTATCTAAGAATTCATACATTCTTTCTCCACGTAAAGTGACTTTACAACCAATTGGCATTCCTTCACGTAATTTAAATCCAGCAATTGATTTCTTTGCTCTAGTAATCACTGGTTTTTGTCCTGAAATTAAAGTTAATTCTTCTACAGCTTCGTCTAATAATTTAGAATTGCTAACAGCATCACCAACACCGATGTTGATAACGATTTTTTCCATAGCTGGAACTTGCATTACAGAACTATAATTAAATTTAGTCATTAATGACTTAACAATTTCATTTTCATAACGTTCCTTTAGTCGGTTCATTATTTAACCTCCTTCCGATTACTTTTTCTTCTTTGTATTTTTATCTAAAGCTTTTCCTGTTTTTTTGTTGATACGGTATTTTTTACCGTCTTCATCGAATGCATATCCGATTTTTACAGGTTGTTTTGCTTTTAAATCATAGTATGCAACATTAGAAACATGAATAGGTGCTTCTCTTGTTACAATACCACCTTCTGGATCTGTTTGTGAAGGTTTAATGTGTTTTGTTACCATGTTAACACCTTCAACAATCACTCTATCTTCTTTTCTTAGAATTTGAATAATTTCTCCAGTTTTTCCTTTATCGCTACCAGCGATAACTTGAACTGTATCACCTACACGTAATTTCATCTTCTCGTTTCCTCCTATAATACCTCAGGAGCTAATGATACGATTTTCATGAAATCTGCATCTCTTAACTCTCTTGCTACCGGTCCAAAGATACGAGTTCCTTTAGGTGAATTATCATCTTTAATAATAACACAAGCGTTGTCATCAAATTTGATATAAGAACCATTATCACGGTTGACACCGTATTTTGTTCTTACGATAACCGCTTTTACAACTTCACCCTTTTTAACTGTACCACCTGGAGTCGCTTGTTTCACTGTTGCTACGACTACATCACCGATGTTACTAAATTTTCTATTTGAACCACCAAGGTTTCTAATTACTAATACTTCTTTTGCTCCTGTATTGTCAGCAACTTTTAATCTGCTTTCATTCTGGATCATTCAAGTGACCTCCTTTCAGATTCTTTTCATTAAATAATTTCTGCTTTTTTACAACTTCTACTAAACGGAAACGTTTAGTTGCAGACAATGGACGAGTTGCCATGATTTTTACAACATCTCCATCTCTTGCAATGTTTTCTTCATCATGAGCCTTAAACTTTTTAGAAGATTTAACACGTTTTCCGTATTTTTTGTGTTTAACATGAGTTTCAACTAAAACAGTAATTGTCTTATCCATTTTTGTAGAAATAACTGTTCCAGTGTAAACTTTACGATTGTTTCTTTCCATAGTCTACTCCTTCTATTTGTTTAATTCTCTTTCTCTAATAATTGTTTTAATTCTTGCAATATTTTTTCTTACTGTTCTAATACGAGCAGTATTTTCTAATTGTCCTGTTGCTTGTTGGAATCTTAATCCAAATAATTCTTTTTGTACTCTTCTACTTTGTTAAGTAATTCTTGAGTTTCTGTATTTCTAATATCTTGAACTGTCACAATTACTCACCTCTTCCAATAATCTTACATTTCACTGGTAATTTGTGAGATGCAAGTCTTAATGCTTCTCTTGCAACTTCTTCTTCTACACCAGCAACTTCGAACATAACGCGACCTGTTTTTACAACTGCTACCCATTCTTCTGGAGCACCTTTACCTGAACCCATACGGACTTCAAGAGGTTTCTTTGTTTTTGCTAAATGAGGGAAGATTCTAATCCAAACTTGCCCACCACGTTTCATATAACGGTTCATAGCGATACGAGCAGCTTCGATTTGTCTTGAAGTAATCCAAGCACCTTCTAAAGCTTGTAATCCGTATTCACCGAAAGAAACTTCAGTTCCACCTTTAGCTTTACCTTCATATTTGATTCTATGAGGTCTTCTATATTTAGTTCTCTTAGGCATCAACATGATTATTTATCCCCTTTCTTCTTTGCAGGAAGAATTTCTCCCTTACAAATCCAAACTTTTACTCCTAATTTTCCATAAGTTGTGTCAGCTTCAGCAGTCGCATAATCAATGTCAGCTCTTAATGTATGAAGAGGTACAACACCTTCAGAATAACCTTCAGTTCTTGCCATATCAGCACCACCTAAACGTCCTGAAACAGCAGTTTTGATTCCTTTAGCACCAGCTCTCATAGCAGCTTGAATAGCTCTTTTTTGAACTGTTCTAAATGAAGCACGGTTTTCTAATTGTTCAGCAATTTTGTTTGCTACAAGTTGAGCAACAACATCTGGATTTTTAATTTCAACAATGTTAATAAATACTTGTTTTCCGTTAACCATTTTGGCAACTTCTTTTCTTAAAGCATCAACAGCTTCACCATCTTTTCCAATAACAACACCAGGACGAGATGTATGAACATAGATACTTACACGATTTTTAGATCTTTCAATTTCAATATTAGCGACATAAGCGCCTTTTAACTTTGCATATAAGAATTCACGAATTTTGATATCTTCGTGTAATAATGAAGCAAAGTCTTTATCATTAGCGTACCATCTTGAATTCCAATCGCGGTTAACGCCAACACGTAATCCTACTGGACTTACTTTTTGACCCATACTTTGCCCTCCTATCTTTCAGCAACCACACAAGTGATGTGGCTTGTTCTTTTTAAAATTTGAGTTACTTCCTTTTGCTCTTGCACGGAATCTTTTTAATGTAGGACCTTCGTCTACATAAATTTCTTTGATGTATAATTTATCTTCTTCTGCACCTTCATTGAATACAGCGTTTTGTGCAGCAGATTTAACGACTTTAATGATTGCAGGAGTTGCACTTTTGTTTACAAATTCTAAGATTCCAAGTGCTTCTTTTACTTGCTTCCCTCTTACCAAGTCAACAACTAATCTTGCTTTTTGAGGTGAAACACGAATCATTTTAGCTTGAGCTCTTGCTTCCATGTTTATTTTCTCCTCTCTTTCTATTTACCAGATTTTTTATCATCAGCATCATGACCATGATAAGTTCTTGTAGGAGCAAATTCTCCTAATTTATGTCCAACCATATCTTCAGTAACATATACTGGGATGTGTTCTCTTCCGTTATAAACTGCGAACGTGTGTTCAATAAATTGTGGGAAGATTGTAGAACGTCTTGACCATGTTTTAATGACTTCTTTTTTGTTTGCAGCATTTAATGCTTCAACTTTTTCATTAAGTGTTCATCCACGAATGGACCTTTTTTAAACTTCTTGCCATATTCTATAACCCTCCTTTTTATTTACAGTTACGACGACGTACGATTAATTTATTTGAAGCTTTTTTACTATTTCTTGTTTTAACTCCAAGAGCTTTTTTACCCCATGGAGTCATAGGAGCTTTACGACCAATTGAAGTTCTACCTTCACCACCACCGTGTGGATGGTCATTAGGGTTCATAACAGAACCACGAACTGTTGGTCTAATTCCTTTCCATCTATTACGTCCGGCTTTACCGATATTAACTAATCCATGATCTTCATTTCCAACAACACCAACTGTTGCTCTACAAACTGCTAAGAATTTTCTAACTTCACCAGAAGCTAATCTTACAGTAACATATTTTCCTTCTTTACCTAAGATTTGAGCAGAAACACCTGCTGATCTTGCAATTTGCCCACCTTTTCCAGGATGCATTTCAATATTGTGGATAACTGTACCTTCAGGCATATTTCCCATAGGTAAGCTGTTACCAACGATAATGTCAGCATTTTCTCCTGAAATAATTTTCATTCCAACTTCTAATCCTTTAGGAGCTAAAATATATCTTTTTTCACCATCTACATAGTGAATTAATGCAATGTTAGCTGATCTGTTTGGATCATATTCGATTGTTGCAACTTTACCAACAATTCCATCTTTATTACGTTTGAAATCGATAATACGATATAAACGTTTATGTCCACCACCGTGATGACGAGTAGTGATTACACCTTGATTATTACGCCCACCAGTTTTAGATAAACGAACTGTTAATGATTTCTCAGGCTTATTTGTTGTAATTTCTTCATAAGTTAAAGAAGTCATATTACGACGTCCATTTGTCGTAGGCTTATATACTTTAATAGGCATCTGATTTCCTCCTTATTTATTTTATCTGGAATGGAGTTCATTCCAATAGTTCTTAGGATTATTCTTCACCAAATAAATCGATTGAATATCCTTCTTTTAATTTAATAATAGCTTTTCTTCTTCTATTTGTTTTACCAACGTATCTACCCATTCTTTTTGTTTTAGGTTTCACATTCATAATGTTTACTTTTTCAACTTTAACGTCAAACATTTTTTCAACTGCTACTTTTACTTCAGTTTTATTAGCAGTTACATCTACATCAAATGTATATTTGTTTTCGTTTTGTTGTAACAATAAAGATTTTTCAGTAAGTACTGGTTTCTTTAAAACATCTGTAATATGTGCCATTATGCCAATACCTCCTCAACAGCTTTGATAGCTCCTTCAGTCATTACTAACTTTGTGCTATCTAAAATATCATATACGTTAAGTCCTTTTGAATTAATCACTTTAACACCAGGAATATTTCTTGCTGATAAAGCAACATTTTCATTGATTTCATCCATAACGATTAATGTTTTTCTGTTAGCTTCTAAGTTTTCTAACACTTTTACCATTGCTTTTGTTTTTGGTGCATCAATAGTGATGTTATCTAAAACAGTTAATTCACTATCAATAACTTTTTGACTTAAAGCAGATTTAAGTGCTAAACGTCTTACTTTTTTGTTCATTTTTAATTTATAGTTTCTATCTGGTGTAGGTCCAAATACAACTCCTCCACCTCTCCATTGTGGAGCACGGATAGATCCTTGTCTTGCTCTACCTGTACCTTTTTGACGCCAAGGTTTCTTTCCTCCACCTTTAACTTCAGTACGGTTTTTCACTTTATGAGTCCCTTGTCTCCATGAAGCTCTTTGTAGTAAGACCATATCAAAGATTGCTTGGTTATTTGGTTCAATACCAAATACAGATTCATTTAATTCTGTATCTTTAACTTTTTGTCCTTCTTGATTATATACTGCAACTTTTAACATTAGTTTTCCTCCTTTCGCTTCATTATTCAGCAGTTTCCACTGCATCAGTAGTTTCTTCCACTACTGGACTTTCAGTTTCATATACAACTAAATCTTTAGCAGGATTAACTTTTCCATTCCCTTTAATTGCTGATTTTACAACAACCAATCCTTTTTTAGGACCAGGAATTGATCCGCTAATTAATAATACATTGTTTTCTACATCAACAGCAACGATTTCCAAGTTTTGAACTGTTCTTGTAACGTTACCCATATGTCCTGGTAATTTCTTACCTGGAGCGATTCTGTTTGGAGCAATTGGTCCCATTGATCCAACGATTCTATGAGCACCTGAACCATGTCCCATTGGTCCTCTTTGTTGTCCATGTCTTTTTATAACACCTTGATAACCTTTACCTTTGCTAGTTCCTGTTACATCCACAACTTCACCAGCTACAAAGCTATCAACTTTAATTTCTTGACCAACTTCATAACTCATCATTTCGTCATAACGAAATTCTTTAATGAAGCGCTTAGGAGCTGTTTGAGCTTTTGCAACATGTCCTTTGTGAGGTTTAGTTGCTAATTTTTCTCTCTTATCTTCAAAACCAACTTGGATTGCATCATATCCATCAGTAGCAACTGTTTTCTTTTGTAATACAACGTTTGGAGTTGCTTCTACAACTGTTACTGGGATTAATTTTCCATCAGTAGTGAAAACTTGAGTCATTCCAATCTTACGACCTAAGATTCCTTTCATGAGTTACACCTTAACCTTTCCTTATAATTTAATTTCAATATCCACACCACTTGGTAATTCTAAACGAGTTAATACATCAACTGTTTCTGGTGTTGGATTCACAATGTCAATTAGACGTTTGTGAGTTCTGATTTCAAATTGTTCACGTGAATCTTTATACTTGTGAACTGCTCTTAAAATTGTATATACTTCTTTTTCAGTTGGTAATGGTACTGGACCTACAACTTGTGCTCCAGACTTCTTAGCAGCTGAAACAATTTTTTCAGCAGAAGTATCTAAGATTTTGTGATCAAATGATTTCAAACGAATTCTAATTTTGTTGTTTGCCATGACTTATTCCTCCTTCTTGCCAATTTTATTGGCTGCTCGATGCGAATTCCCTGAAAACGTCCTCCGCTCATGACAACGGCTTTCAGCGTTTCAGCAACCTCGCACTTCTACGCATTCACAACAAGTGCATTTTACACTAATTTGTCTTTTAAATCAAGCTTTTTTCGCATCTTTTTTAATTTTTTTCAGTTAGCTTTTTCTCTTTTTACTATGCCATTATTTTAAATAAATTAATATCATTTTTTGCTTTAATATTCCTCAATAGAAACATGTAGTTAGATAATCGATTTTATAACAAGCTTTCCATTCAATTCAATATCTTATCCTATTAATTTATTAAGAAAATTATCTGCAAAATATATAAATGATCATTAAACATTTATATAAAAAAAGAAATGGTTATATTGATACCCAATATAATCATTCCTTTCTTGTATGATATTATAATTGAGAATAAAAAAGGGAAGGAAACAGAAGAACTGAACCTTCCCGAATGGACTGGCAGCGTGCTATTGTCGCAGTTGCCCACTATCTTCGCCGCTATGATGCTTAACTTCTGTGTTCGGCATGGTTACAGGTGTGTCCATCATGCCTTCGCCACCAGATCCCCTTAGAGCACGAACGCTCAAAACTGAACAGCTTTTTCTTTCACACTTCCCTGGCTAAGCTCTCGGTCTATTAGTATCATTCAGCTCAGCATGTCGCCATGCTTGCACCTATGACCTATCTACCTCCTCGTCTTGGAGGGACCTTCCTTCTTACGAATGGGAAGTCTCATCTTGGAGGGGCTTCACGCTTAGATGCCTTCAGCGTTTATCCCTTCCGGACTTGGCTACCCAGCTGTGCCACTGGCGTGACAACTGGTGCACCATCGGTCCGTCCACCCCGGTCCTCTCGTACTGAGGGCAGCTCTCCTCAAACTTCCTGCGCCCACGACAGATAGGGACCGAACTGTCTCACGACGTTCTGAACCCAGCTCGCGTACCGCTTTAATGGGCGAACAGCCCAACCCTTGGAACCGACTTCAGCTCCAGGATGCGATGAGCCGACATCGAGGTGCCAAACCTCCCCGTCGATGTGAACTCTTGGGGGAGATCAGCCTGTTATCCCCAGGGTAGCTTTTATCCGTTGAGCGACGGCCCTTCCATTCGGTGCCGCCGGATCACTAAGCCCGACTTTCGTCCCTGCTCGACTCGTCTGTCTCGCAGTCAAACACCCTTTTGCCTTTGCACTCTGCGCATGGTTTCCATCCATGCTGAGGGTATCTTTGGGCGCCTCCGTTACTCTTTGGGAGGCGACCGCCCCAGTCAAACTGCCCACCTGACACTGTCCCGTCCTCAGCTCCATGAGGCCCGGTTAGAACTCCAATGCATCAAGGGTAGTATCCCAACGTCGGCTCCTCGAATACTGGCGTATCCGTCTCACTGCCTCCTACCTATCCTGTACATCATGCATCAGAGTCCAATATCAGGCTACAGTAAAGCTCCATGGGGTCTTTCCGTCTAGTCGCGGTAACCTGCATCTTCACAGGTACTAAGACTTCACCGAGTCTACAGCCGAGACAGCGCCCAAATCGTTACGCCTTTCGTGCGGGTCAGAACTTACCTGACAAGGAATTTCGCTACCTTAGGACCGTTATAGTTACGGCCGCCGTTTACTGGGGCTTCGGTTCATGGCTTCGCTTGCGCTGACCACTCCCCTTAACCTTCCAGCACCGGGCAGGCGTCACCCCCTATACTTCGACTTGCGTCTTCGCAGAGAGCTGTGTTTTTGGTAAACAGTCGCTTGGGCCGTTTTACTGCGGCTCAGCTTTCACTGAGCACTCCTTCTCCCTAGGTTACGGAGTCATTTTGCAGAGTTCCTTGGCTATAGTTCTCTCGCTCACCTTAGGATTCTCTCCTTACCCATGTGTGTCCATTTTCGGTACGGGCAGAGTGCAGTTATGCTAGAAGCTTTTCTTGGAAGCCGGCTTTGGCATCTTCTGTACTTATCGCAATGTTCCATCCGCATCACGCCTTCGGGTTATGCCATCCGGATTTGCCTGGATGGCCCCTACCTCGCTTGCCCCAGCTTTTCCAGCAGCTGGTCAGCCTAGCCGTCTCCGTCACTCCCTCGCCTGCACTCCGGTACGGGACTCTCCACCCGTTGTCCATCGACTACGCCTTTCGGCCTCGCCTTAGGTCCCGACTTACCCAGAGCGGACGAACCTTCCTCTGGAAACCTTGGGTCTCCGGTGCGTGGGATTCTCACCCACGTGCCGCTACTCACACCGGCATTCTCTCTTCCACACGCTCCACGGCTCCTTCCGATGCCGCTTCATCGCTGTCTGGAACGCTCCCCTACCACTTACTTCCGTAAATCCATAGCTTCGGTATCATGCTTAGCCCCGGTAAATTTTCGGCGCAGAGTCATTCGACCAGTGAGCTGTTACGCACTCTTTCAAGGATGGCTGCTTCTGAGCCAACCTCCTGGTTGTCTGTACATCTCCACATCCTTTTCCACTTAGCATGCATTTGGGGACCTTAGCTGATGGTCTGGGCTGTTTCCCTCTTGACCATGGACCTTATCACCCATGGTCTGACTGCCGCGCATGTCCTCATGACATTCGGAGTTTGATTATGCTCAGTACCTCGAGATGAGGCCATCACATATTCAGTGCTCTACCTTCATGCGACTTCCTCGCGACGCTAGCCCTAAAGCTATTTCGGGGAGAACCAGCTATCTCCGGGTTCGTTTGGAATTTCACCCCTAGCCACAATTCATCCGCCAACGTTTCAACGGGGGTCGGTTCGGTCCTCCATCGGGTCTTACCCCGACTTCAACCTGATCATGGCTAGATCACCCGGTTTCGGGTCTATGACATGCAACTGTCGCCCTCTTCAGACTCGCTTTCGCTTCGGCTCCGCATCTCCTGCTTAACCTCGCTCCATATCATAACTCGCCGGCTCATTCTACAAAAGGCACGCCATCACCCCTTAACGGGCTCTGACTTCTTGTAAGCATATGGTTTCAGGTTCTCTTTCACTCCCTCCCGGGGTTCTTTTCACCTTTCCCTCACGGTACTGGTCCACTATCGCTCACCAGGGAGTATTTAGCCTTTCGAGATGGTCCTCGATCCTTCCGTCAGGATTCCTCGTGTCCCGACGTACTCAGGGCCTGCCTCGCCTCGCTCCACGACTTCGGATACGGGAGTTTCACCCTCTTCGCTGCGCCTTCCCCTGCGCTTCTCCTGTCATGTCACATTGGCTTTATCGGCACCCCTATAACCCCATCATCTGATGGTTTGGGCTCCTCCGCTTTCGCTCGCCACTACTCACGGAATCGTTCTTACTTTCCTTTCCTGCAGGTACTGAGATGTTTCAGTTCCCTGCGTATCGCCTCGACTTCTGTCGATGTCATCCCCTTGGATGACGGGTTCCCCCATTCGGATATCGACGGGTCTTAGCATGCTTACTGCTCGCCGTCGCGTTTCGCCGTTTGCTGCGTCCTTCTTCGCCTCCTGGTGGCCAGGCATCCGCCATACGCTCTTCTTCGCTTAACCTAAAGTGTTCAAGTTCTCTTTCGTGCTTTCTTAGTTTGCAACTAGATGATTTCGACCTTCTTCTTTTCTTTCCTGATCTCTTTCATCTTTCGTTTCTTCGCTTTCTTTGTAGAAAGTTTGCTGTTCAGTTTTCAATGTTCCTGCCTTGAATGCATCTTTACAGATACACTCAAAACCAAACAGTATCCACATCTTCTCTCTTCTCCCTAGAAAGGAGGTGATCCATCCCCACGTTCCCGTAGGGATACCTTGTTACGACTTCACCCCAATCATCAGTCCCACCTTAGACAGCTCCCTCCTTGCGGTTGGGCCACCGGCTTCGGGTGTTACCAACTCTCATGGTGTGACGGGCGGTGTGTACAAGGCCCGAGAACGTATTCACCGCGACATGCTGATTCGCGATTACTAGCGATTCCAGCTTCGTGCAGTCGAGTTGCAGACTGCAGTCCGAACTGTGAACGGGTTTCTGGGTTTCGCTCCGCCTCGCGGCTTCGCTGCCCTCTGATCCGTCCATTGTAGCACGTGTGTAGCCCAGGTCATAAGGGGCATGATGATTTGACGTCATCCCCGCCTTCCTCCTCCTTGCAGAGGCAGTCTCGCCAGAGTCCCCAACCTAATGCTGGCAACTGGCAACAGGGGTTGCGCTCGTTGCGGGACTTAACCCAACATCTCACGACACGAGCTGACGACAACCATGCACCACCTGTGTCCGCCATGACTATCTCTCCATCTCTGGAGCCTTTGACGGCATGTCAAGACCTGGTAAGGTTCTTCGCGTTGCTTCGAATTAAACCACATGCTCCACCGCTTGTGCGGCCCCCGTCAATTCCTTTGAGTTTCATTCTTGCGAACGTACTACTCAGGCGAGTGCTTATTGCGTTAACTCCAGCACTGAGGTCTGACCCCCAACACTTAGCACTCATCGTTTACGGCGTGGACTACTAGGGTATCTAATCCTATTTGCTCCCCACGCTTTCGGGACTGAGCGTCAGCTGCACCCCAGACCGCCGCCTTCGCCACTGGTGTTCCTCCATATATCTACGCATTTCACCGCTACACATGGAATTCGCGATCCTCTGATGCTCTCTAGCTGTGCGGTTTCCACGGCTTACCGAAGTTTAGCTCCGGTCTTTCACCGCAGACCTGCACTGCCGCCTGCTCCCTCTTTACGCCCAATGATTCCGGATAACGCTCGCCACCTACGTATTACCGCGACTGCTGGCACGTAGTTAGCCGTGGCTTCCTCATGAAGTACCGTCACCTGCATGGCATTCCCTCCATCCAGCGTTCTTCCTTCATAACAGAAGTTTACATCACGAATGACTTCTTCCTTCACGCGGCGTTGCTCGGTCAGGCTTTCGCCCATTGCCGAAAATTCCCTACTGCTGCCTCCCGTAGGAGTCTGGGCCGTGTCTCAGTCCCAGTGTGGCCGTCCACCCTCTCAGGCCGGCTACGCATCGTCGCCTTGGTGGGCCGCTGCCCCGCCAACTAGCTAATGCGTCATAAGCCCATCCCCGTGCTGTCCCGTGGGACATTTAACATCATGGTCATGCGACCTCGATGCCTATGCGGTCTTAGCTGCCGTTTCCAGCAGTTATCCCCCTCACAGGGGCAGGTTGCTTATGTCTTACTCACCCGTTCGCCACTCAGTGCTCTTGGCACTGCGTCCGACTTGCATGTATTAGGCACGCCGCCAGCGTTCATCCTGAGCCAGGATCAAACTCTCCATTGTCTCTATCTAAAGACAACTTCCTGTCTTCTTGACTCTTCTTTCTTTTCTTTATCTTCTATTGACGTGTTTACTGTTCAGTTTTCAATGTCCCTGTCGCCCTCTCTCGAGTGCCCATCTATAATACCATCTCTATCTCCCCTTTGCAAGTCTTTTTTTATCTTTTTTTTACTTTTTTCTTCACTTTCCTTTTTTCTCCCTTTTCATCGACTTTTTTTGCATTATATTTTTTCAATCTTTTTAATAAATTTATTGCTGAAAATATAACAAATTGATTTTAACTCCATTTTTTAGGTGTTAAAACATTGTTTCTCTAATCATGAAATTTTCATTTCATATAAAATATTATATGAAAAGGATTGGTGGTTATCATGATTAGTGAAAAACAAGTTATTGATTTCTTGAAACCTAAAGACAGTGACTATATCAACAGATTAATTTCTTCATTGAACAATGATTTTTCAAATGATGAATCATTAGATATGGATACATGTCCTATATGCGGTTCTATCCATATCAAGAAAAATGGCAGAGATCATTGTGGAAATCAAAGATATCTATACAAAGACTGCCATAGAACATTCTGTGATAAAACAAATACCCTGCTTTACCGGTCACATCTTTCTATGGAACAATGGAAAAATTTCATAAATTTTGAGATATCCAAGATAAAATTGGAAGATGAAGCTCATTTTTTAGGCGTGAGTGTCACAACATGTTTTTACATGCGACATAAACTCTATCATGTAGCCACTGAAATCATTAATCAGCAGATTCTTTCAGGTGAAATAGAAATTGATGCACAGTACGCAAGCATCATCTGTGCAGTTGATGATGCTGATTACATGATTATGAACATCACAGGATTGGGCAGTGAATCATTTGATAAATACAAAGCCAATGAAAAATATTTTGAAGATGTCAAAGAACTCATATCAGATTCCAAGCAATGCATAAAGCAATTTGCAAATTATCTAGGAGCCAAGAGCAATCAGATTCCAACATCACCGATAGGAAAGAAATATCTCACAGCAGATGGGAAATCATTGGGAAGCAATGAAATGATGAAGGAAATCCGTGAGCTGATAACATTAAGCAGAGGGATAGGAACAAGATATATGCAGGGATATCTCAACTTTAATATACTTAGAAAACAGATGAAGTATAAATACAAACGCAACGAATTGGCAGAAAAGATACTAGAATAAGTACAAAAGACATTAGCATTTAAGAATGAATTTGTATTGGCAATACCAATGCCAATATCTCTTAAAGAAGCATATTATGAATATCGTTATGGCATCTTTGCAGGATAGTCATCCCTTAGCAACGTTTTTCTTAAAAAGAGCATATTTTTTAAATCGAGTAGGAGAAAATAAATAATTTTATATTTATTTTCGACCTCTCACACCACCGTACGTGCCGTTCGGCATACGGCGGTTTAAATCTATACTGAAATATGTTTTAACTGATATTGGGCTACCATTGATGGTAGTCCTTTTCTATATAATAAATCATTAGTTATTCTTGTTCGAAGAAATGTACTTGCACATCTTGCATATGATTTTCGACTGTTTGCCCAAGTTTTAGCTTGCCATGGTAATGCCCCTAACTTTCTTAGTTGCTTTTCTCTATTTCCTATGGTTTTCCATTTCTTCCATAAGTACATACGTATCCTAAATCTTATTTGTGCATCTAGTTTTCTACAGACTTTTATAAAATTTCCAATACGGTAATAGTTAATCCACCCATTTACAAGTTGTCTTATCTTAAGTATTCTATATTCCCACGATACTGACCAACTTCTATTTGTTAGTCTCCTTAGTTTTGTTTGCAGTGTTGCGATAGATTTCTCATGTGGTTTTGCTTTCCACATAGATGAAAAAGAGTCATAATAGAATCCAAATCCTAGATATTTAATATCATTAGGTTTGGAAACTTTACTTTTAGTCATATTTACTTTAAGTCCTAGTTTCTTTTCTATGAATTTACTAATGTTTTCCATTACTCTATCGGCGGCTTTACTGCTACCCACTAATATAATACAATCATCTGCATATCGTGTGAATCTTAGTCCTCGTGCTTCCATTTCCTTATCTAGTTCATTGAGAACTATGTTACTGAGTAGCGGACTTAGATTTCCACCTTGTGGTGTTCCTACGACTGACTCTTTATATTCATTATCAATCATAATCCCGCTTACTAGATATTTCCTAATTAGGGATACTATTTCTCCACTCTTTACATCTTTCATGACAAGTGAAATAAGTTTATCATGATTAACTGTATCAAAGAACTTTTCTAGGTCTATATCTACTATCCACTGATAGCCTTCATTCATATATTCCAATGCTTTGATGATTGCCATTTCGCAACATCTATTTGGTCTAAATCCAAAACTATTGTCACTGAATATTGGTTCATAGATAGGTATTAACACTTGGGCTATGGCTTGTTGGACAAATCTATCAAGTACTGTTGGCACTCCTAGATTTCGTATTCCGCCATCGGGTTTGGGTATTTCTACTCTTCTCACAGGTTGTGGCTTATATGTCTTGTTTCGTATACTGTCCTTAATTTCTTCTAGATGTTTATCTAAATAGTCTTTAAGTTCAGCTACTTCCATTCCATCTACTCCACTTGCACCTTTGTTTCGTTTGACTTGTGTAAATGCTAGTTCTAGATTAGTATCACTAAGCATTTCCTCAAGCAATGTGTTATCAGTTTTCATATTTTCGTTACCTCCATTTCTTTCGCTATCCATTATACTCACCTTCCCTACATTCTTCTTTCGGGTCTTCTAGTGTACTCGTCTATCTCCACGGTTTCGTATAATGAAATCAATTCAAAATTCAATAACTGATAGATTTATTCAGTCCTTCGCTCCATGACCATTACAGTCACTTCCTTACTACTACGACTTCTGCTGACTTCTCACTATTCGTTGTTACTGCTGTATCGCTAGTGAGACCTCCCGGGATAAGGTCATATCTCTTTCCTCCCATATATCCGCCACATTTACATATAATAGTCCTATTCCGCAACCTCTTATGACTTCGTGTTGTTTTGCACACTCGTCCCTATTATATGCCTGATGTGATTCGTGTTCCTCGGACCAGGACTTTGCCTCCATCTTCTTTCAGATTCCATCTCACGATAGACACCCTTGATATTGGCTAGTGGTTGGCAGTTGCGACATCGCCCCCACAGTGGACTTTCACCACCTAGATATATGCCATGCCCGGCATACAAAAAATCCTATTAATTGAGTCAAATTCAATTAATAGGATTTCATCTTAAAATTATTAATGATTATATTTATTTAATTTTTTTATAAAGATCAATAAATTCTTGTGCTAAATCAATAACAACTAATGCAGTCATTAAATGATCTTGTGCATGTACCATTAATAAATTTAATGGAGCTTTTTCTCCTCTAATTTCTGCTTGAATTAATTCAGTTTGTGCATGATGTGCTTCATTTACAGTTTCTTTTGCATTTTGTAATGATTCATCAGCCTTATCTAAATCACCAGCTTTAGCATATTGAATAGCTTCGATAGCTGAGCTACGTGCACTACCACTGTTTACGATAAGGTTAATAACTACTTGTTCTTGTTCATCCATTTTTCAATATCTCCTTTAACAAACAAATTCAGAATTACTCTGTATATTTATTTTATCAAATCAACATTACAATTTCAACTATAAACATTAAAGAAACGAAAAATGTTCAAGTGCTTTCATAATCCCATCACAATCAACATTATCTGTTACAAAATCAGCAACTTTCTTTGTTTGAGATACGGCATTTCCCATAGCTATCCCTAAATGAACTTGTGAAATCATTTCAACATCATTACGTCCATCACCAAAAGCCACTGTATCTTCCATTGTTTTTCCTAAAGCCTCAACCAGTTTTTGAATTCCTTTTGCTTTGGATTCTCCTTTTAAAGTTAAATCAAAAGACAAACCACTTTGATGTTGTTGAATATCGAAATAAGCCGATAAAGCTTCATACATAGGAACAATATCATCTGATGAATTTAAAACAATCATTCCAATATATGTTTCTATTTCATCTATACAAAAATCATCAATAATAACCTTATCTTTCATACCCCAATTATCTTTAAACTCGATATGTCGAGGATTTTGCTTATTTAATACATAAATAAAATCATTACCTTCAAAATAATAGGCTAGATTTCTTTTTAGACACAGTTCATGTGTTTTTTTGATTGCTTCTTGACTGACCACTTTTTTATAAACTTCTTTTCCTTTATATTCTACATAAGCACCATTACAAGTCACATATCCACTAAAAGGATAATCCATTACACCATCAACAATAAAACACTTACATCTTCCTGTCGCTAAAAAACATCATGTCCTTTTTTTGTAAACTTCTTAATCCATCTCTGACATCTTGTGGTATGCTATAAATACCCTTATTGCACTCAATCAATGTCCCATCTATATCAAAGAAAAATAGTTTTTCCATAAAATACCCCCTTCTCATTCATGGTAGTGTCAAAAGTTGCTATATGACAACACAAATGCACTACTCTTGATTTGTTTTATTTGTTCTATTTTAATAATAATTTGTATTCTTATTTTTTTACTATTTCTCTAAAATTTGTATTAAAAAAGTGAAATATCCATGTTATAGTATTCTTTACACAAAATCTAACGAAAGGATATTTCACATGAATACTATAACACATATCTTAAATAATTTAAATTCTTTTTCTAAATCTAACTTTAAGTTTTCCAAATATATTGATTTCTTTCAGTTGATAAATTCTATCCCTCATTCTGTTGAGTATCATCTTAATTCCTCTGATTTTATTTATCACCTTGAGCAGGTGACAATCCATCTCGACTGGATGATTGATTTCTTTGATAAACACATCAATCCCTCTCTTAAAAAAGAGTTTAAGAAATTAAAGAAATCCAATAAGAATGATCATACCATTCCTTATGCCGACTTTAAAATTGACGAGCCTCCTGTCTTCAAAAAGGAAGCACCTGTTCAGCTGAGTTTTGAAGATATTCTTAGAAATGCATTAAAGGATGGTCGTCCTATCAAGCCCGTCAACAGAAGAAACAATAATTTTGACTTTAAGGGTGTCTGCCCTTTTTGTGGTGCTCCTCATGAATATATCTATGACAACAATGGTCGCGGTCAATTCATGTGCAAGGTATGCTGCCAGACATTCTCCCTGAAGATCTCTCTTTCCGGTGAAACGGGCATCTTCTGTCCTCATTGTGGCAAAAAGCTTGATATGAAGCACGACCGCCAGGGATATCTTGTTTTTGTATGCCCAAGCATGAAATGCCCCTATTACATCAAAAACAAAAAGCTTGTCGATGAAGGAAAGGGAGAACACCTTCTGACTTCAAGCAATCAGTACAGGCTTCGCTATCACTATCGTGACTTCAAGTTCAATCTTGACAATCTTAAAAAGGCTGAAGAAAACATCACAACTCCTGTCAATCTTTCAAGAATTCATTTTGATCACAGAATCCTTGGATTGGCATTGACCTATTACGTCAACTATGGTCTTTCTTCAAGAAAGACTGCACTGATCATCAGGGAAGTCCATGGCTTTAAAATATCACACCAGACAGTCATCAACTATGCGACAACTGTATCACGTCTGGTCAAGCCTCTTGTTGACAGGTATCCATACAGGCTTGGCTCCATATTGTCCGGCGATGAAACCTATATTAAGATAAGAGGCAAGAATCATTACGTGTTCTTCTGGTCTGATCCCAAGACAAAGATCATCACTTCTTACACAATTTATCCCGTAAGAGATACAAAATGTGCCTGTACATCTATTTATGAGTGTCTAAGTCATTACAGTGAAATCCCAGATGACATGACTCTTATAACAGATGGGAATCCAATCTATAATGCAGCACAGGTTTTCTTTGAAATCAATGGAATCAAGTTTGACCTGCATCAGGTCATCGGTGTAAAGAATCTTGATGAGGAATCACAGAAATACAGACCTTTCAAGCAGATTGAGGAGCGCCTCAACAGGACATACAAGCAAAACTATCAGGGAACAAATGGCTATGACAGGCTTGAATGTGCAAATAGTTATATGGTCCTGTTTGTATGCTTCTTCAATTTCTTAAGAAGGCATTCAGCACTGAACTATAAGACGCCTGTTGATGACGGTCTGTTCAAAAAGGATATGCTTATGCCTGACAGATGGCTGCAACTTATCGAGTACAGCTCACAATATCACGCAGCATAGAAAGTTCACCATTTTTAAAAAATGACGTGAGAAACGATACCCTCATTGCGCCCAAAAATGGGCTTTTTTATTGGAAAGATGGCAGTCCGTAAATTTTGGAAAAAGGCAAAGAAAGATTTTCAAATAAATGCATCCTGCCAGAGTCATCGTACACTTTGTAAAGTTGCAAAGAGTAAAACTTTCATAGATTTTTGACTCTACCTCATTCATCATAACGTTTTTTTTAACAAGAGTAAACAAAAAAGGTATCCATTACGAATACCTTTATTGCGAAATTATTCAATAACTTCAGTAACTGTTCCAGAAGCAACAGTTCTACCACCTTCACGAATTGAGAATTTTGTACCATTTTCAATTGCGATTGCGTGGATTAATTCAACTGTTAATTCTACATTATCTCCAGGCATAACCATTTCTACACCCTCTGGTAATTCAATAACACCAGTGATGTCAGTAGTTCTGAAATAGAATTGTGGTCTATAGTTAGAGAAGAATGGTGTATGACGTCCACCTTCATCTTTTGATAAAACGTAAACTTGGCATACGAATTTTTTGTGTGGATGTACTGAACCAGGTTTAGCTAATACTTGTCCACGTTGAATTTGATCTCTGTTGATACCTCTTAATAATACACCTACGTTATCTCCTGCTTCAGCGTAGTCTAATAATTTACGGAACATTTCGATACCAGTAGCAACTGTATTTTGAGTTTCATGAATACCAACGATTTCGATTGGGTCATTTAATTTTAATTGTCCTCTTTCAACACGTCCTGTAGCAACTGTTCCACGTCCAGTGATTGTAAATACGTCTTCAACTGGCATTAAGAATGGTTTATCAGTATCACGAGTTGGAGTTGGGATATAGCTATCTACAGCATCCATTAATTCAGTGATAGCTGGTGTCCATTTTGGATCTCCTTCTAATGCTTTTAAAGCTGATCCACGAATAATTGGAGTATCATCTCCTGGGAATCCGTATTCATTTAATAATTCACGAACTTCCATTTCAACTAATTCGATTAATTCATCATCATCAACCATATCGCATTTATTTAAGAATACGATAATGTAAGGTACACCTACCTGACGAGATAATAAGATGTGTTCTCTTGTTTGAGGCATAGGTCCATCAGTAGCAGCTACTACTAAGATAGCCCCATCCATTTGTGCAGCACCAGTGATCATGTTTTTGATGTAGTCAGCATGACCTGGACAGTCAACGTGTGCATAGTGACGAGTTGCTGTTTGATATTCAACGTGTGCAGTGTTGATTGTGATACCACGTTCTTTTTCTTCAGGTGCAGCATCGATAGCAGCGTAATCCATTGCTTGAGCATTTCCTTCTTTTGCTAAAACAGTAGTGATAGCTGCAGTTAAAGTTGTTTTACCATGGTCAACGTGACCAATTGTTCCAATATTAACATGCGCTTTAGAGCGGTCAAATTTTTCTTTAGCCATTTAAGCTTCCTCCTATATAAATTTCATTAAATTTTTACATATACATTCTAAATGATTTGATTGAAAAATGCAATACTTTTAGTGATTAATTATTTCCACCATTTTTCTTAATAATACTTTCAGCAATTGATTTAGGAACTGGTTCATAACGATCGAATTGCATAGTATAGTTTCCACGTCCTTGTGTAAATGATCTTAAATCAGTAACATATCCAAACATTTCAGATAAAGGTACACTTGCTTGCACTAAAACAGCGTTTCCTCTTTCTTCTTGTCCTTCAATCATACCACGTCTAGAAGAAATATCTCCCATAACGCTTCCTAAATATTCTGAAGGTGCAGTAACTTCAACTGCCATGATTGGTTCTAAGATAACTGGATCACATCTCTTACCAGCTTCTTTTAATGCTAAACTTGCAGCCACTTTATATGCCATTTCTGATGAATCGACATCATGGTAAGAACCATCAAATAATGTTGCTTTAATATCTAATACTGGATAACCAGCTATCATACCATTATCTAATGCTTCTTCAAGCCCAGCTTTAACTGAACCAATATATTCTCTAGGGACAGTACCACCAACTACGGCATCAACGAATTCAAATCCTTTACCTTCATTAGGTTCAAATTTAATCCATACATGCCCGTATTGTCCACGTCCACCTGACTGACGTACGAATTTACCTTCACAGTCAGCAGTTTTTCTAATTGTTTCACGATAAGCAACTTGTGGAGCACCGACGTTAGCTTCTACTTTATATTCTCTCTTTAAACGATCTACGATAACGTCTAAGTGTAATTCACCAACACCAGCGATAATAGTATCACCAGTTTCTGGATTTGTAGTCACTCTAAATGTTGGGTCTTCTTCAGCCAATCTTGCTAAACCATTACTTAATTTATCTTGGTCTTGTTTTGTTTTTGGTTCAATTGCTAATTCAATAACTGGTTCAGGGAATTCCATTTTTTCTAAGATAATGAAGTTCTTTTCATCACAGATAGTATCCCCAGTTGTTGTATTTTTAAATCCAACTGCTGCAGCAATATCCCCTGCATAAACTTCGCTAATTTCTTTACGTGTATTAGCATGCATCTGTAAGATACGTCCTAAACGTTCTTTTTTATCTTTAGAAGAGTTTAATACATATGATCCAGATTCAACATAACCTGAATAAACACGGAAGAAAGTTAATTTTCCAACAAATGGATCGGCCATAATTTTGAATGCTAATGCAGAGAATGGCTCATCATCACTTGCATGTCTTTCGATTTCATTACCATCTTCATCTTCACCTTTAATTGATGGAACATCAGTAGGTGCAGGTAAGTAATCAATAACAGCATCCAACATACATTGAACACCTTTATCTTTGTATGCAGAACCACATAATACTGGGAATAATTCAACAGCTAATACACCCTTACGGATAGCCGCTTTAATTTCTTCTTCAGTAACTGGTTCTTCTTCTAAAACTTTCATCATTAAATCATCATCAAATGATGCTGCAGAATCGATCATTTTTTGACGATATTCTTCTGCTTGTGCTTTCATATTTTCAGGAATTTCAGAGTAAACAACGTTTTCTCCTTTTGCTCCTTCGAAATGAACAGCTTTCATTTTGATTAAGTCAATAACACCTTCAAAAGTATCTTCAGCACCAATTGGTAATTGAATAGCTACAGCATTTGCATCTAATCTTTTTCCAATTGATTCAACAGACATTAAGAAGTCAGCACCTGTTGCATCCATTTTATTACAGAATACAATTCTAGGTACACCATAAGTTGTTGCTTGACGCCAAACTGTTTCAGTTTGAGGTTCAACACCAGCTTTTGAATCCAATACAGTAACCGCACCGTCTAGTACACGTAATGAACGTTCTACTTCAACAGTGAAATCGACATGGCCTGGTGTATCAATGATATTAACACGGTATCCATTCCATTGTGCAGTTGTGGCTGCTGAAGTAATTGTAATACCACGTTCTTGCTCTTGTTCCATCCAGTCCATTTGTGAAGCACCGTCATGTGTTTCACCAATTTTATGAATTTTTCCAGTGTAATAAAGAACACGTTCAGTTGTTGTTGTTTTACCAGCATCAATGTGAGCCATGATTCCAATATTACGAGTTTTTTCTAACGAAAATTCACGAGCCATATTTTTCTCCTTTCAAATATTTCCTCTAAATAATATATTACCAACGGAAATGTGCAAATGCTTTATTTGCTTCAGCCATCTTATGAGTATCTTCTTTCTTTTTCACAGAAGCACCAGTTCCATTAGAGGCATCAATAATTTCATTAGCAAGACGATCAATCATACTTTTTTCATTTCTTAAACGAGAATAGTTAACTAACCATCTTAAACCTAATGTCATTCTTCTTTCTGGAGATACTTCAACAGGTACTTGATAGTTAGCTCCTCCAATACGTCTTACTTTTAATTCAAGTACAGGCATAATATTGTTGATTGCTTGATCAAATACTTCCATTGCAGGATTTCCAGTTTTTTCTTCAACCTTTTTAAATGCTTCATACAAGATGTTTTGCGCAACACCTTTTTTACCATCAAGCATGATATTGTTAATTAATTTTGTAACTACCTTAGAATTGTAAATTGGATCAGGTAGTACATCTCTTTTTGCTACACGTCCTCTTCTTGACATCAGTTTTTCCTCCTATCTCTTATTTTTTAGGTTTTTTAGCTCCATAACGAGAGCGTCCTTGCATACGATCTTTTACCCCAGCACAGTCCATAGTACCACGAATAATGTGATAACGAACCCCTGGTAAGTCCTTAACACGTCCTCCACGAATTAACACAACGCTGTGTTCTTGTAAGTTGTGCCCAATTCCTGGAATATATGCAGTTACTTCCATTCCGTTTGATAAACGAACACGGGCATATTTACGTAAAGCCGAGTTAGGTTTCTTTGGTGTCATAGTGGCAACACGAGTACAAACTCCACGTTTTTGAGGTGAACTAATATTAGTTGGTTTTTTTAATAATGAGTTATATCCTCTATTTAACGCAGGTGATTTTGATTTAGATGTTTTTTCACTACGTCCTTTTCTGACTAATTGATTAATTGTAGGCATGTCTTTCTCCTTTCCTTTCTTCTTAACACACAATTCCGGGTGTTTCATTTTTTGATTAGATAAAATGCACTCTTAGTCGAGTACCGAAAGCAATTATATACGACAAAATATATAAAGTCAACACTTTTTATTCTTTTTATCATACAAATCTGATTCAAATATGATAATGTCTTAATGTATCCAAGTTGAATATGTCCTGCTAGCAGGACATATTCAAAAATTCATGTTATTATATAATCTCACTTTTGTTGGGAGGTTATTCTATGAGAAAGGTTGTTTTAAGAATGAATGAAGAAAATAAATATCTGACTATTAAAAAACTTGTTGAAACTAATGGTAATAAAAAGCGTGCTGCTGTTAAACTTAACTGCTCTGTCAGAACCATTAATAGATTGATCATTAAATATAAAACTTATGGAAAAGCTGGTTTCGTTCATGGCAATAGAGGTAGAGCTCCTGCTACTACCATCCCTCTTGATATTAAAAATCAGATCATTAAATTATATGTCGATTATTACTCTAATGCCAATTTTACTCATTTCTGTGAAATCGTTCATGATGATCTTTATGTCAAAATCAGTGATACTACCTTGAATAAATGGCTTAGAGAGGAAAATATTATTTCTCCTAAAGCTACCAAAAAAACTAGAAAAATCCTTAAAAATCAACTGAAGGCTCAATTGAATAATACTTCTTCTAGAAAAATTCAAAATCAAATCAAAGAAGTCATTGCCTCTGTTGATGAAAATGATGCTCATCCTAGAAGACCTAGATGTAAATATAAGGGTGAGATGATTCAAATGGATGCATCCAGCTATGAGTGGATTCCTGGTCAAATTTGGCATCTTCACCTTGCTGTCGATGATGCTACCGGTGAGGTGGTTGGGGCTTGTTTTGATCATCAGGAAACATTAAATGGCTATTATCATGTCTTTTATCAAATTCTCACTAACTATGGAATCCCTGCCATGTTCTATACTGATCGCCGCACTGTGTTTGAATATAAAAGAAAAAACAACGCCTTTGATGACGAAGACACCTTTACACAGTTTTCCTATGCCTGTCATAATCTTGGCGTTGATATTAAAACAACGAGCATTGCTCAAGCCAAAGGCAGAATCGAACGATTGAATCAGACCTTTCAATCAAGATTGCCTGTCGAGCTTAAACGTGCTCATATCAAAGATATAGAGTCAGCCAATGAATTTTTAAACTCATACCTAAAAAATTCAATGACAGATTTGCTCTACACCTCAATAGTACCAAATCGGTCTTTGAAATGCAACCATCATTGGAGAAGATTAATCATACATTGGCGGTTCTTTCACCAAGAAAGATAGATGCAGGACACAGTATCAAATTCAAAAATAAGATATACATACCGGTGACATCAAACGGGACCCCATGCTATATGAAAAATAAGATGGATTGTATGGTCATAGAATCATTTGATGGAGGATTATATGTGAATATTCTTGATCAAATTTACCTGATGCAGGAAGTTCCGAAACACAGTCCATATTCTAAAGAATTTGATGAAGAAATAAAGCCAAAGAAAGAAAAAATAAATATATTCCACCAATGAGTCATCCATGGAAACAAGATTCTTATTTAAGGTATCTTGCAAAGCAAAAGCACCGAAATTGCGGTGCTAATGTTTAAAAATTTTTAGGACATTTTCAAAATTGCTTGACACACTTTTTATTCTTTTTAATGTACAAAAACACAAAACAAGGTCTTGATTTCAAGACCTTGTCAACAATTCTATTCAGCTACAGAAAATTCTTCATCACTTTCGCTACTACTTAATAAATTTTCTGATAAAGTTTCTGCTTCTAGTAATTCAGCTTCTTCCAACTCTTTTTCTTTACGTGCTTCTTCTAATTCTCTAGCAATTGTTTCAGGAGATTTCAATGGCCCTCTAAGACCTGTACCAGCAGGTAATAATTTACCAATAATAACATTTTCTTTAAGTCCACTTAATTCATCCACTTTGCCTTTAATTGCAGCATCCGTTAAGATTTTTGTTGTTTCCTGGAATGATGCAGCTGATAAGAATGATTCAGTTTCAAGTGAAGCTTTAGTAATACCTAATAAAATTGGTCTAGCCACAGCAGGATGTTTACCAGCCTTTAAAACTTCTTTGTTAAGTTCTGTAAAACGTTGAACATTAATATGAGTTCCCGGTAAGGCACCTGTATCTCCACCTTCAACAATTCTCATTTTCTTCAACATTTGATGGATAATAACTTCGATGTGCTTATCTGAAATTTCAATACCTTGTAAACGATAAACTTTTTGAACTTCTTTTAAGATATAGTTTTCTACAGCTTTAACATCTGCAACAGCTAATAATTCTTTTGGATCAATAGAACCTTCAGTAATTTTAGAACCAATACCAACTTCATCTCCAACAGAAACTCTTAATTTTGCACCATATGGTGTTAAATAACTTCTTGTTTCTAATAGGTTAGAAACGACAACTTCTGCTCTACCATTGTTATCAATGATATTAGAAACTTCACCATCGATTTCTGAAATAATTGATTTTGCTTTTGGATTTCTCGCTTCAAATAACTCTTGAATACGTGGTAAACCTTGAGTGATATCAGCTCCACCAGCAACTCCACCCATGTGGAAAGTACGCATTGTTAACTGTGTACCTGGCTCACCGATAGATTGAGCAGCCATAATACCAATCGCTTCCCCTAATTCAACTTGTTCACCAGTTGCTAAGTTACGGCCATAACATTTACGACAAATTCCGTTTTTCGCTTTACATCCAAAGATTGATCTGATTTCTACTTCTTTGATACCAGCATCAGTGATATCTTTCGCAATAGCTTCATCAATCATTTCACCAGCTTTAACAAGAATTTCTCCTGTTTCTGGATGCACAATATCTTTTTGTGAATAACGCCCTACAAGACGGTCATATAATGGAACAATAACTGAGTTATCAGACGTATTATATAATTCTGTAACGACAAATCCTTGATCTGTTCCACAGTCTTCTTCAGTAACAATAACTTCTTGAGCAACGTCAACTAAACGTCTTGTTAAGTATCCTGAATCGGCTGTCTTTAAGGCTGTATCGGTAGAACCTTTACGGGCACCATGCGTAGAAATAAAGAATTCTGACGCTGTTAAACCTTCTCTAAATGAAGATTTAATAGGCAACTCGATTGTTTCCCCTTTTGGATTTGACATCAATCCACGCATACCAACAAGCTGTGTAAAGTTTGAGATATTCCCACGGGCTCCTGAATCTGACATGATGAAGATTGGGTTACGATCATCTGCTTCGAATTCTTCTTTAACGACAGCCTGAACTTGATCTTTAACAGATTCCCATAACTTAATCACGATGTTATGTCTTTCTTCATCAGTGATTTTACCCTTACGATATAATTTTTTAATCACTTCAAGTTTTTCATCAGCTTCATCAAATAATACATATTTACTTTGAGGAACCTGAATATCATATACAGAAACAGTAATTCCGGCAATTGTTGAATAATAGAATCCTTGATCCTTCAATTTATCCAACATCGCTGTTGTATCACTAATTTTTGTAGGATCGAACATTTCATTAATAATGTTCCCTAAAGCTTTTTTACCTAAAGGTTTAATTAAAGGTTGAGCTTTAATATGCGCTTTAATATCAGTTCCCATAGGAACGAAATATTTATCAGGTGTAGCAACTAAGTTTTCTTTACTAGAATCATTAATGAAAGGGAAAGCTCCATCAAAAATCTGGTTAAAGATAATTTTACCAACACTTGTAATTAAATAACTGTTGTTCTGTTCTGGAGTAAATGTCTTATTTTTAAGAGATTTTCCTCTAATCGCAATTCTTGTGTGTAAGTGCACAGTTTTTGCATCATAAGCCATTAAAACTTCATTGACATCGCAAAAACAGTTCCCTCACCAATTGCACCTTCATCTTCTAATGTTAAGTAATAGTTCCCTAACACCATGTCCTGAGAAGGTGTAACAATTGGTTTTCCATCTTTTGGTCCTAAGATATTGTGAGAACCAAGCATTAATTGTCGAGCTTCTTGAATGGCTTCTTCACCTAATGGTACGTGAACCGCCATCTGGTCACCATCGAAGTCCGCATTGAAGGCAGGACATACAAGTGGATGCAAACGAATAGCTCGTCCTTCAACTAATTTAGGTTCAAATGCTTGAATCCCTAATCTATGCAACGTAGGAGCACGGTTTAATAAGATAGGATGTTCTTTGATGACTTCTTCAACAATTGGCCAAATCACGTCATCCATCTTGTCAATTAATCTTTCTGCTGCCTTAATATTTGTTGCGATTTGTTCTCTAACAAGCCCACTAATAACGAATGGTTTAAATAAGTTTAAAGCCATTTCACGTGGAATACCACATTGATACATTTTCAAGTCTGGACCAACTGCAATAACTGAACGTCCTGAGTAATCAACACGTTTTCCAAGTAAGTTTTGACGGAAACGTCCTTGTTTTCCTTTTAATGTATGGCTTAATGATTTTAATGGTCTTCCTCCAGCACCAGTAATTGGTTTTGAACGACGTCCATTATCAATCAAAGCATCAACAGCTTCCTGTAACATACGTTTTTCATTTTGTACAATAATTGATGGCGTTCCAAGTTCAAGTAATTTTTTCAAACGGTTATTACGCGTAATGACACGGCGATATAAATCATTCAAATCACTTGTCGCAAAACGTCCACCATCTAATTGAAGCATTGGTCTTAAATCAGGTGGAATAACTGGAAGAACATCAAGAATCATCCATTCAGGTTGATTATGAGAAGTTCTAAACGCTTCAATAGCTTCCAATCTTTTCAATAATTTAGAACGTCTTTGTCCTTGTGCTTCTTTTAAATCTTTTGTCACTGATTCAAATTCATCATCTAAATCCACTTTTTGAAGTAAGATTTTAATCGCTTCAGCCCCTGTCTTGGCTTCAAACTGATGGCCGAATTTTTCATAACAGTTACGATAATCTCTTTCAGATAAAACTTGTTTGTATTCTAAAGGTGTACTTCCTTTATCTGTAACAACGTAAGAAACAAAGTAAATAATTTCTTCAAGTTGCTTTGGTGTCATATCAAGAATAAGCCCCATTCTTGAAGGAATTCCTTTTAAATACCAGATATGTGCAACCGGTGTGGCAAGTTCAATATGCCCCATACGTTCACGACGTACAGAAGATTTTGTAACTTCTACACCACAACGATCACAGACAACACCTTTATATCTGACTTTCTTATATTTTCCACAGCTACATTCCCAATCCTTAGATGGTCCAAAGATTTTTTCACAAAACAGACCATCTTTTTCAGGTTTTTGAGAACGATAATTAATAGTTTCAGGTTTTTTAACTTCACCATAAGACCATTCACGAATTTTTTCTGGAGAAGCTAATCCAATTTGGATTGCTGAAAAGTTATTGACATCTGCCATTCATGATTTCCTCCTATTCTTCGTTACTTTCTTCTTCATCATCAGTGAAGAGTTCATCAATTGCTGAATCCAAATCATCAAATGATTCTTCATCTTCTGAGAAATCACCTTCTACCTCAGCCACTTCTTCATCAGTGACTTCTGGTTCTTCAGGAGTTGTGTCAATTGAAGTTGGGAAACGACGTTCTTCATCTTCAATCTTTCTTGCATCTAATTCTTCACCATTTTCATCTAACATACGAATATCTAAAGCTAGTGCCTGTAATTCTTTTGTTAGAACTCTAAATGATTCAGGTAATCCAGGTTCAGGTAATTTTTGTCCCTTAACAATAGCTTCATATGTTTTGACACGTCCAACAACGTCATCTGATTTCACTGTTAAGATTTCTCTTAATGTATAAGCTGCACCATAAGCTTCAAGTGCCCAAACTTCCATTTCCCCAAATCTCTGTCCACCATTTTGTGCTTTACCACCAAGAGGCTGTTGAGTCACTAGTGAGTATGGACCAACTGATCTGGCATGTAATTTATCATCAACCATGTGGGCTAATTTAATCATATACATAACCCCAACTGAAACATTCGAGTCAAAATATTCTCCTGTTTTTCCTGAAATGACTGCTTGTTTACCATCAACAGACATTCCGGCTTCTTTCATAATATTTTCTAGATCAGTTGAGTTAATACCATCAAAGGCTGGTGTTGCAAAGTACATACCTAACTCTCTGGCAGCATAACCTAAATGTAATTCCAATACCTGACCAATGTTCATACGTGAAGGAACCCCTAATGGATTCAACATAATATCAAGAATTGTTCCATCTTCTAAGTGTGGCATATCTTCAATTGGTAAGATTTTAGAGATAACCCCTTTATTACCATGACGACCTGCCATTTTATCTCCTTCAGAGATTTTACGTTTTTGAACAATGTATACTTTGACAACTTTGTTGACACCTGGTTGTAATTCATCACCATTTTTTCTAGAGAAAACTTTAATATCATGAACAATTCCTGCTCCACCATGAGGAACTCTTAATGAATTGTCTTTGACTTCTCTAGATTTTTCACCAAAGATTGCTAATAAAAGTTTTTCTTCAGCAGATAATTCTGCTTGTCCTTTTGGAGTGACCTTACCAACTAAGATATCTCCTTCTTTGACTTCAGCCCCAATCATAATAATTCCTTCGCTATTTAAGTTTTTACGGGCATCTTCCCCAACGTTAGGAATATCTCTTGTAATTTCTTCAGGGCCTAATTTTGTATCACGACATTCAATACTATATTCTTCAATATGAATAGATGTATAAATATCTTCTTTAACCAATCTTTCTGACATGATAACAGCATCTTCATAGTTATAACCATTCCATGTCATGAAACCAACTAATACATTTTGTCCTAAGGCTAATTCACCTTGTTCCATAGATGGACCATCAGCTAAAATTTCCCCTTTAACAACTTTATCACCGGCTTTTACAATCGGTCTATGATTAATACATGTTCCTGCATTAGAAATCGCAAATTTTGTTAAACGATATTTATGAGGTCCTGTATCTTCTTCTACAATAATCTTTTTCGCATCTACATAAGTAACAATACCATCTTTTTTCGCAACAACCGCTGCTCCAGAATCTCTGGCTGCCTGATATTCCATACCAGTTCCAACAAGTGGTGTATGAGGATCTAATAATGGTACAGCCTGACGTTGCATGTTGGCACCCATTAAGGCACGAGTAGCATCGTCATTTTCAAGGAAAGGAATACATGAAGTGGCAACAGAAACAATCTGTTTTGGAGAAATATCAATAAAATCAATTTCTTCAGGTTTTGCCATAATATTTTCCCCTAAATGACGGGCAATAACTTGTTCATCTAAGATTTTTCCATTTTCATCATGTTGAACTTTTGCTTGAGCAATAACATAATTCTTTTCTTCATCAGCTGTTAAATAACGCACATCGTTTTCATCAATCACACTATGATTCACTTTACGATATGGTGTTTCAATAAATCCATATTTATTAATTTTTGCATAAGAAGCAAGAGTTGAAATTAACCCGATATTTGGACCTTCAGGTGTTTCAATTGGACAGATACGACCATAGTGAGAGGCATGAACGTCACGCACTTCATATCCAGCACGATCTCTTGATAACCCACCTGGCCCTAATGCAGACAAACGACGTTTATTTGTTAACTCAGCCAATGGATTTATTTGATCCATGAATTGAGATAACTGAGATGATGAGAAAAACTCTTTCATAGCGGCAGTTAATGGACGAATATTTGTAAGTGATTGAGGTGTCACACTGTCGATTTCAGATAATGACATTCTTTCTTTTACAACTCTTTCCATTCTTGATAAACCAATTCTAAATTGATTTTGAATTAATTCACCAACAGAACGTACACGTCTATTTCCTAAATGATCAATATCATCTAATAAACCAATACGACTCATTAAATTAACTCTATCGTCACTTGCTAAATCTAATGATTCATAAATATCCACAAGATTCAACATATATGAATAAGCTGCAATCATATCAGAGATTGTAATATACTTACAATCCAATGATAAATCAGTTCCAACAACTTTCATTTTCTTTGATTTTGTTTCATCAACATAGACTTCAAGAACTTGAATACGCCCATGAGATCTTAAAAAATCATTGGTATGGATATCCATTGTATGCGCTCCAGCTTGGAAAACAGGAGCCAAAAGGTCAACCTTATCTTTTGTTAATAAAGTTCCTTCTTTCATCACAACATTTCCATCTATATCTATAACATCTTGAGCTAAAACACGGTTTGTAATTCTATCTAATAAACTCAATTTTTTACCAAGTTTAAAACGTCCTGCACGTGCAAGATCATATCTTTTTGCATCGAAAAATCTTGTATATAATAATGTGTTAGCACCCTCTAACGTCGCAGGTTCTCCTGGTCTTAATTTATTGTAAATTTCAATTAAAGCTTCATCCGTATTATGAGTTGTATCTTTTGCTAAAGTATTTCTGATAAACTCATGGTCACCTAAAACTTCAATAATATCTTCATCACTGCTTAACCCCAAAGCACGTAATAAAATTGTTCCAGGAATTTTACGTGTACGGTCAATACGCACATTCAAAATATCTTTTGCATCATTTTCAAATTCAAGCCATGTTCCTCTTGAAGGAATCATGCTTCCAGTAAAAACAGTTTTACCACTTTTATCCATTGCATCAGCAAAGTATGCACCTGGCGAACGTACTAATTGTGAAACAATAACACGTTCAGCTCCGTTAATGATAAAAGTACCTGCATCAGTCATTAATGGAAAATCTCCCATAAACACTTCATTTTCTTTGATTTCACCAGTTCCATTATTCACTAAACGCAAAGTAGCACGAATCGGTGCAGAATAATTTGCATCACGATCTTTAGCTTCATCTACTGAATATTTTGGCTCATCAAAACGGCAATCAACAAACTCTAAAGTTAAAGTTTCATTGAAATTGCTAATAGGATAAACATCGTTAAAAACTTCTTTAATACCTTCGTTTTTAAACCATTCATAAGAATTTGTCTGGATTTCTACTAAGTTTGGTAATTCTAAAGACCCACTAATTCTTGAATAATTTCGACGATTAATACGACTTTTTGCCTGAGTTACATTTCTTTCCAAGCCACTTCACTCCTTATCAATTATCTCTATCTCCTTATTAAAGCAAGCAAAAAACACTGCTTTTTATATATGAGTAGGCATTTTATTATACTAGCATAGAGGCCAGTTGAAGTCAATACCAAATCAAAAATTTCAAAATTTCTTTTGAAACATCAAAAACAGTGTTATTTTACAGATTTTAATACAAAATATCCTTTATCTCTTTTTATAATTTCACAATTCCCAAAAACATCTTCCATCTTTTTCTTAGCAGACGGTGCTCCTTGTTTTTTTGAATAACAACAAACAATTCTCCAGAATCATTTAAATGTTGATATGCTTTTTCTAAAATCTCAAAAACAATTTTTTTACCAGCACGGATTGGCGGATTAGAAACAATCACATCAAAACAACCTGTAACATTTTCATAAACTGAGCTTTTATAAATACGAACATCATCCATTTGATTATATTGAAGTGATTCTTTGGCTAAAGCTAAAGCACGTTCATTCACATCAACCATATCCACTTTTAATGATGGGTAAACTTTTTTAGTGATAATCCCAGCGTTCCATAACCACAGCCAACATCTAGCAATGTTTTTTGTGATGAAGATAATTGAAAATTTTCTAACAAAACACGTGATCCATAATCAACACGTTCTTTAGAAAAAACACCTAAATCACTAATAAAAGTTAAATCATGTCCACGATATTGAAAATGAATTTGCGTTTTTTGAGATTTTAAATCAATATTATTTGTATAATAATGGGCCATATCTCTCTCCTTGTAAAAAAAGCCCTTAAATAAGGGCTTTTTAATTTTTAGAAATTATTTAACTTCTACAGTTGCACCAGCAGCTTCTAATTGTTCTTTAATTTTAGCTCCTTCTTCTGCAGGAATATCTTTCTTGATTTCAGCAGGAACTTTGTCAACTAATCCTTTAGCATCAACTAATCCTAAACCAGTGATTTCTCTTACAGCTTTGATAACAGCAACTTTAGTAGCACCAACATCAGTTAATGTTACAGTTACGTTAGCAGGAGCAGCATCAGCAGCAGCATCCCCACCAGCAACAACAGCTACAGGAGCAGCAGCAGTTACGTCAAATTTTTCTTCGATTGCTTTTACTAAATCATTTAATTCTAAAATTGTAGCTTCTTCTAAGTAAGCTAAGATATCTTCATGTGTTAATTTTGCCATTTTTATTTCCTCCATTTATTTAATTATTGAGCAGCTTCAGCTGCATCTCCACCCTTTTCATCAGCAACGGCTTGAATAATTCTTGCCACTTTAGCAACAGGTTCTTTCATACATGCAAGTAACATTGAGTACATACCTTCACGATTAGGTAATTGAGATACTGCCATAACTTCTTCTTTAGGTAAGAATTTACCTTCGATATAAGCAGCTTTAATTTGTAATGCTTCATGGTCTTTTGCGAATTTTGCTAAAACTCTTGCAGGAGCCACAGCATCATCCTTACCAAATGCTAATGCATTTGGACCAACAAGGTATTCTCCTAATTCATTCATACCTTCTTGCTCAACAGCTCTTTGAACTAATGTGTTTTTATAAACTTTGAATCCCACATTTTCAGCTCTTAAAGCTCTACGTAATTCAGTAACTTCAGCCACTGTTAATCCACGATATTCAACAACAACTGTTGATTGTGAAGCTTTTAATTGTTCACTTATTTCAGCAACGACTTGTTGTTTTGCTTCTAAGATTTCTTTTGACATTGTTACACCTCCTATGAAATTTTATATATGCAACAATATATCCGTGAAAAACTCCCACGACTAGCGAGGGAGTTGTCAATTCATTGACAATATCACCTCGGCAACTTAATTAAGGTTTCCCCGTTGCTGTCTACGGTATATTGATTGCGCCGATTGTATAGCCTCTATATTACATAGAAGCAACTTTTACTGAAGGACCCATTGTTGAAGAAATAGCAATATTCTTCATATATGTTCCTTTTGCAGAAGATGGTTTAATTCTTAATAATAAGTCATAAACTGTTTTGAAGTTTTCTGCAATTTTTTCATCATCGAAAGAAATTCTTCCGATTGGCATATGCACATTACCATCTTTATCAGTACGGTAAGTCACTTTACCAGCTTTTGTTTCTTGAACAGCTTTTGCAACGTCCATAGTTACTGTTCCAGTTTTAGGGTTAGGCATTAAACCTTTAGGCCCTAAAATACGTCCTAATTTACCTAATTCAGCCATCATATCAGGTGTTGCAATCATAACTTCGAAATCAAGCCATCCTTTTTGAATATCTTCAAGGATTTCTTTTCCACCTACAACATCTGCTCCAGCAGCTTTTGCTTCTTCAACTTTAGCTCCTTGAGTGACAACTAAAACTTTTTTAGTTTTTCCTGTTCCATGTGGTAACACAACAGCACCACGTAATTGTTGATCAGCATGTCTTGTATCTAATCCTAATTTAAATACAACATCCACACTTGCATCAAAATTTACTTTATTTGTTTTCTTTACTAAAGCAACTGCTTCATCAATTGGGTAAGCTTTACCTTTTTCAATAAGAGCAGCGGCTTCTTGATATTTTTTACTTCTTTTAGCCATTTTCTTTTCTCCTCTTCATTAAATTAAGCATCTAAGCCTTCAACTTTTACACCCATATTACGAGCAGTACCAGCTACGATTTTCATTGCTGCTTCTAAATCGTTAGCATTTAAATCAGGCATTTTGTATTCAGCGATTTCTTTTAATTTATCAGCTGATAAAGTTGCTACTGTTTGTTTAGAATCAGATGCAGCTTTTTTAATTCCACATGCCTTTTTGATCATTTCTGCAGTTGGAGCAGTTTTTAATACGAAATCAAAACTTTTATCTTCATAAATTGTCAAAACAACTGGTACAGTTTCTCCCATACGATCTTTTGTTTGATCATTGAAAGCAGTACAGAATTTTGGCATTTGAATTCCAGCACCTGCTAAAGCTGGTCCTGGTTTAGCTCCCCAGCAGGGAATTGAATCTTCATAACTCTTGTGACTTTCTTACTCACGCGACACACCTCCTATAAAAATTTGTCCGTGCTGTGGTACAGGATAGTCAATCCTCCCACGCATAGTAACACATATTGCGTCGTTTATTTATTATACATAAACTGCGTCCAATTGCAATAGTTTTTTATTGAATATATCAACTTTTTTACAAAAAAAGACCTTACATAGGTCTTTCGATTATAATTCCACTTTTTCTAATTGGACAAGTCCAATTTCCATCAAGTTTTCATTTCCTAAGAAATTAATAAATACTGAAGCAGATTCTTTTTCATGATCAATAGATTCTACTCTTCCTTGTTTTCCAGCAAATGGTCCTGAAATAACTTTAACTTCATCTCCAACTCCAAAATCCACTTCAAGCTGTGATGTTTGAATACCCATGCTCTTTAATATTGGATCAATTTCTTCTTTTGGTAATGGGAAAGGTTTAGCTCCACCACCAGATGATCCAATAAATCCTGTAACTCCTGATGTATTACGGACAATATACCATGCCTCATCAGTCATAATCATTTCAACAAGCACATAACCTGGAAACATATTTTTTGTTTTATTGATTTTTTTACCATCTTTAATTTCTGTTTCTACATGTTCAGGAATCACAATATTAAATAAACAATCCTGAAGTCCCATAGATTCAACACGTTTTTCTAAGTTTTCTTTAACCTTGTTTTCATGACCCGAGTATGTGTTAACTACATACCAGCGTCTTCCTTCATCATTCATTCCAGACATCTTAATTCATCCCCAATGCTTTTAAAATTAATGCAATCACTGCATCACTGCCATAAAAGTAAACTCCAAACAAAAAGCAAAAAACCAAAACAACAACTGAATTATAAGCCAATTCTTTTTTAGTTAACCAATGGATATTCTTGATTTCACTACGAACACCTTTAAGTGTACACCATTCTTTGATTTTCATGTTTACCTCCTATTTTGTTTCTTTGTGGATTGTATGTTTCCCACATTTTTTACAATATTTTCTTAGTTCAAGTCTTTCTACATTTAATCTTTTATTTTTAGTGACTGAATAATTACGTGATAAACACTCCGTACATACGAGAATCACTTTTTGTTTCATGTTCATCACTCCTTTACTGTTAATATAATTTAACACATTTATTTTGGCACGTCAATGCCAACTATTTTCTTTGAGTAACGATAAACCGCATTATACACGCTTTTCACAGAAATATGAAGCATTTTTGCTATTTCTATTTCATCATAGCCTATATTTTTATACTCCATCACCTGTTTTTCACGTGGTGAAATAATAGCATCAATTTGCGTCGAATAATATGTTTCAGTCTCTTTAACAAACAGTTCAACATCAGGCTGATATCGTTCATGTATATCAGCAACCATATCAACATAACGTGTTTTATTTTGCTCATCAGCATAACTATCTAAAGATAAAATCTTGGTTTCTTTACGATAACAAATATCTTTATTGACGCGTAATAAACTCAAAATACGTTTTGTAATTGAAACTTTCATAAATGTTGACAGATTCGCTTGCTGATCATCACGATAGCTATCAATAACATCATGAAAGCAAATCATTGCCATTTGAATAAAATCTTCTAGCTCATAACCGCTAACAAAATATTTAGAAAAAGCTAACATCCATTTAGATGCAATGCGATAATAGCGCTTATATAATATTTCCCTGGCCTGTTCACTGCCACATCGCATTAAATAAACCAATTCATCATCATTGTTGTAGCGTTTCATGCTACCTCCCTTCTACTTTAAAGGATGACGTGAATTGTAAATCTGATAAAGTATAACTGCCGAAGCAACAGATGCATTTAATGAAGTCACATGTCCTGTCATTGGTAAGACAACATTCATATCACAGTTTTTTCTTACCAAACGGGAAATACCAAAACCTTCTGAACCAATCACTACAACAAGAGGCATATTATAATCAATAGAACGATAATCTTGTGATTGATTCAAATCACATCCTACGACCCAGAACCCTTGTTTTTTTAATTCATCTAAAGTTCGAGAAAGATTTGTCACTTGTGCCACTTTCACATGATCTATAGCCCCTGTAGAAACTTTGGCTACTGTTGATGACAAACCAACACTTCGATTTTTACCTATGATAACACCATCTACTTCAATAGCATCACAGGTTCTTAAAATCGCCCCTAAGTTATGTGGATCCTCTAAACCATCCAACATCAACAACAATGGTTGTTTTCCCTGAGGAATAGCTTGAATAATTTCATCAAGAGAATAATAACGATAACTTTCCACCACCGCAACAATTCCCTGATGAACGACTTGACCAACAAGCTGAGTTAATTCATCTTTATGACGCACCATATGCACTTTTACATTCTTTGCTTTTGCTAAAGAAAGAACTTTATCATCTTTTGCATTTTTCATCAAATAAACCTCATAAACAGGCTTATTTCCCTTTAAAGATTCAATAACTGTATTTTTTCCATAAATATATTGTGTCATATTTTTTCACTCCATGCGTCTCAAATTTGTCTCAATTTTTTCTCATTTTCACTCACAAACACCTTAAACAAATGAAAAATCTCAGCAATTCTGTCGTTTTCTTTCAACAAATACAAGTGTCCAATCAATGTTTCAAACCCCGTTGATTGATTATAAGTTATCAAAGGGGTATTTTTTGGAACATGACGACTCTTAGCATTTCTTCCTCTTTTATAAAAGCCTATTTCTTCTTCACTTAACCATTGCTTTTCAATTGCTTCATGCATAAAGGCAGCCTGTGCTTTCGCACTCACAAAAGCTTTTGCCTCTCTTTGCAAAACATCTGGTTTCATAATACCTTTTTCAACCAATAAATATTCCCTGACATAAACCTCGAAAACACCATCACCTAAATACGCTAAAGCTAATACATTCATCAATTCTGGTCTCATTATATAATTCCTTTATCTTGTAACTCTTTTCTTAATAAATCTGCCTGTTCAAAATTCTTGGCACTTTTTTCTTGTTGCCAACTTTGATATAAAGCAATATCTTCTTCACTTAGCTGTTTGACATCATGAACAAATCCCATACAATCTAACATCTTCACAAGAGTTTGATATTCTTGTGAGATCTTTGCATTATCTTTTTCTTTAACACGCATTAACTGATTTAAAACTTTAACTTGCCCTAAAATTTGTGTTAAAGCCAAAGATGTATTCAAATCATCACTTAATGCCTTAACCATTTCATCAACACTTTCTTTACAGTACTGATCTTCTAAACAACGATTCACCTGCAAATAAAGAGAAGCCTGTTTTAAAATATTCTCTACTTTATCAACTTCTTTTTTCACGTTATTTAAAACTTCATCAGTAAAATTTAATGGATTACGATAATGTGTTGACAACATTAACCACTTATAGACATTACATCCTAATTGTTCTAATAAATCTTTTGCCCATAAAACATTTCCTAAAGATTTAGACATTTTCTGATTATTAATATTAATCATCTGATTATGCATCCAAATATGTGCAATTGGATGATGATGGCAAGCTATAGATTGAGCAATCTCATTTTCATGATGTGGGAATTTCAAATCCTGTCCTCCCCCATGAATATCAATACATCCATTTTCAAAAATATCATTAATCATCACAACACATTCTGTATGCCACCCCGGTCTTCCTTTAGACCAAGGACTATCAAACTGAATACCTTCATCCGTCTTTTTCCACAATGCAAAATCTGTCGAACTTTCCTTTTTATCATTATCATCAACACGTTCACTTGCCCCAGCAATCAAATCTTCAATTTTAATTCCTGATAACATTCCATACTCTTTAATCTTTGTCACTCTAAAGTAAACATCTCCATCTACTTCATACGCATAACCCTGTTTAACCAAATCATCAATAAAATCAATGATTGGTTGCATTGTTTCTGTAACACGAGGAGCATATGTTGGAAACAACAAATTTAAACCTCTACGAACATCTTCATAAGCCTGAATATATTTATCAGTCAATTCTTTTTCACTGATACCTTCTTCTTTGGCTGCTTTGATAATCTTATCATCGACATCTGTAAAATTAGATACAAAAGTCACTTGATATCCTAAATACTCAAAAGTTCTTCTTAAAATATCAAAAACAATCATAGGTCGTGTATTACCAATGTGTGCATAGTTATAAACCGTTGGACCACAAACATAAATACTCACTTCTCCCTCTTTAATAGGGACAAATTCTTCTTTTTTATTGGTTAATGAGTTAAATAGTTTCATTTCTATTCCTCCTTAAATAAAAAAGCAGATGATAAAGACTCCTCTTTATTAACTTTATCAAATGCTTTATAAACTCTTTATCAATACTATAACAAATTCATTTTTGTTAATCAAGATTAATGATGCACTGTCAAAGATTCTAAATACTGTTTAACAATATCAATCTGGTCTTCATAGACTTTTTCTGGAGCCTGATAGCTATAAACATAGCTGGCATCTTCTGTAAAATATACCATTTGGACAAATTTCATTCCCGTTGCCTGATATGTTCCTGTAAACTCATAACAGCTAATTCCACTTGGAATGGTTTCTCGTTGGAAATAAATATCAATCGCACCATCTTCTTCTAGCTGTCCTTCATAGAGTTGTGGAAGTTCTTCTAAAACATTATCTGTATCATCAATTATTGTCGCATAAATATATGAGGCATCATCTTTAATAAAACGTACATCTTTTTGATTTTCATGATTGGCATCCAATTGAAAATCTTTAGGGTAGTAGAAAGAAACCAGATCTGTGACTTCATATAAATTCCCATCTCTTTCTAAAGATACTTTTACGTCACCTTGTTCACAGGCAAATAAGCATCCCATCAACAAAAAAACCGTAAAAATTTTGATGAATACTTTCATCTTCCTCCCTCCTTACGAAAACATTGTACTAAACTCAAACTCGAAAATCAAATAAAATTTCTTTTTCAAACAAAAGAGATAGGTTTCCCTATCCCCTTTATTAATCTAACAATGAATTGAAAACTTTCAAATAGGCATCAGCACTTTTATCCCAATCAAGTTTCGCTTCCATTGCACGATGTACTAATCCTTGCCATTGTTCTTTATCTTGATAAACCTTTAATGCGTAATCAATAATATCCATCATTTCATGAGCATTATAGTTTGTAAAGCTAAATCCATCTCCAGTATTATTGAACTCATTATATGGTTCAACACTATCTTTTAATCCACCTGTTTCTCTTACAATAGGAATTGTTCCATAACGAAGTGACATCATCTGTGATAAACCACAAGGTTCAAATAATGATGGCATTAAGAACATATCACATCCTGCATAGATACGACAAGATAATCCAAAGTCATATTTCAAATTTAATGATAATTTTTGATTATGATAAGCCGCTATTCCTTTTAATGGTTCTTCATATTTTTGATCACCAGCACCTAAAATAACAACTTGCACATCACGTTTCATCAATTCTTCCATACGATTGATAATCAAATCTAATCCTTTTTGCCAAGTCAATCTTGTCACAATACCAATTAAAGGTACATCTTTATTTTCAGGTAATCCACATTCTTTTTGTAAAGCTAATTTATTGATAACTTTCTTTTCATCAACATTTGTAATATCAAAATGTTCAACAATTTCTGGATCTGTTGCTGGATTGATTGTATCATAATCAATTCCATTTAAGATACCATACAAATCATGTCTACGCATTTGTAAGATATTCTGCAATCCTTCACCAAAGCTATCAGTTAAAATTTCCTTAGCATATGTTGGTGATACTGTTGTGATAATATCACTATAATAAATTGCAGCCTTCATCATATTGAAACATCCATCGTTACGGCAGTTTCCATTATAATAAAGATAATTATCTAATCCAAAATGATCACTTAATAAAGCTGGATCACATTTTCCTTGATAAGCAATATTATGAATTGTAAAGACAACTTTAATTCCTTGATAATATTCATAATAAGCATATCTTTCTTTATATAGTGTCGCAATCATAGCTGTTTGCCAATCATGTAAATGTAGAATATCTGGTTTCACATCAATATGTGACAACAATTCTAATACTGCAAAATCAAAGAATGCAAATCTTTCATTATCATCATCATACCCATATAAACCTGGTCTTCTAAAATATTGTTCATTATCAATGAAATAGTAAGTCACACCATCATATTCAGCTTTAAAAACACCACAATAGCATTTTCTCCAACCTACCCAAATATCATAGTTCGTCACATATTCAAGTGTATCAGCCAATTTCATATCCTGATATTTTGGTAACACAACAATACATTCATGTCCTTTTTGAACAAGTGCTTTTGGAAGTGAACCTAAAACATCTGCCAAACCACCAGATTTAATATAGGGATTCGCTTCACTTGTCGCAAAAACTATTCTCATTAAACAACATCCCCTTCTCTAACATAAAGTGGTTCTTCTTCACCAATAAGTTCAGTTTTCTTTTCAATACGTGCATCTTTATCAATAATAACATTTTCAAGATGTGCTCCTGCACATACTTTAGAACCATTTAAAATGATACAGTTTTTCACAACCGCATTTTTTCCAATTGTAACATTACGTGACAAGATACATCCATCAACTTCACCATCAATCACTGCTCCATTAGCAACAAATGATTTTTTCACAATCGCATTCTTTAAATATTTTGTTGGTGGTGTATCATTTGTATTTGTAAAGATAGGCCAAGTACTCTTAAATACTTGTGTAGAAATATCCATATCCAAGAATTCCATACTTACTTTATAATAAGATCCATAAGAATCAATACATCTTGCAAATCCTTTATATTCATAAGCCATAATCTTTCTTTCATCACATAAATAAGCAAGTGTATCTCTCAAATTAAAGAATGAACTTACTTTTTGAGCATATTGAATAATCTTTAATAAGGTCTTTTTATTAATGATATATGTTTCTAGGGAAATATTTCTTTCTTTTCTATTCCCTTTATTATTCTTGATTTCCATAACTTGTTTACCTTTTAAACGTAAGAAATCAGAACCAACAAAAGCTTCATCAGCATTATTAATTTTTTGATAAACCATTGTGATTTCAGCTCCTGATTTTGCATGAGCATCTACAACTTCTGCATAATTCATAGTTGTAATAATATGTGCAGGTGCAATCACAACATAATCTGCTTTAGATTTTTCAAGGAATGCAATATTTTCCACAATGTTGTTGATATCATGATTGTACATTGGACTATTTGCATACTTTTCATTGTATAAAAGTGAAACTCCACCTGATTTAGAGTTAAAATTCCAAGAGTTTCCATTTCCTAAATGTTTAAATAATGATCTAGGTTTTTCCTTAATCAAAATACCTACAGTATCCACATTAGAATTTGACATATTTGATAAAACAAAGTCAATAATTCCATAACGACCTAAAAAGCTTACTGAAGCTACTGGTCTTCTTTCTGTTAAACCTTTATATGAAATATCAGAGTGTAAATTTATATATCCAACTACTTTTGCCATCTCGTTAACCCCCTCTTATTATGCATTGTCACTGACAAGTTTCACTTCTTTAGCGTCTTTATTAATAACTTCACTTGATTTCACCACAACACCTTCATCAATAATAGCTTTATAGATTTGGGCTCCTTCTTCTACCAATACACCTGGCATTAAGACTGAATCAACAACTTTTGCACCTTCACCAATATATACATTGTTGAATAAAACAGAACCTTCTACTTCACCATTAACAATACATCCTTGAGTGACAAGTGAATGTTTAATTGATGCTTTTTCACCAATAATTTGAGGTTTACTCAATGTATCTTCAGTATAGATTTTCCAATCTTTTTTAATGTTATAAAGATCTAATTCTTTATCATCTAACAAGTCCATATTCGCTTGCCATAAACTTTCAACAGTTCCAACATCTTTCCAATATCCAGCAAATTCATAAGCATATAATTTCTTATTGTCAGCTAACATCATTGGAATGATATTCATACCAAAGTCACGTTTACTGTTTTCATCTTCAGCATCAGCAATTAAGTATTTTCTTAATTCTTTATAAGTAAAGATATAAATCCCCATAGATGCAAGTGTAGATTTAGGATTTGCTGGTTTTTCTTCAAATTCATAAATCGTTCCGTCTTTATTTGTATTCATAATACCAAAACGACTTGCTTCTTTTAACGAAACATTTAATACAGCAACTGTTAAATCAGCACCTTTTTCTTTATGTGCCGCTAACATTTCAGCATAATCCATCTTATAAATATGGTCTCCTGATAGGATTAAAACATATTCAGGATCGTATTGATCTAAGAAGCTGATATTTTGATAAATGGCATCGGCTGTTCCAGCATACCAAGTTGCTCCAACGCCACCTCTTTCACGTGCTGGTAAGATTGCAGCTAGTGAGTTATTTCCATCAAGTCCCCACTTTGTTCCAGCACCAACGTATGTTCCTAATAGAACTGATTCATATTGTGTCAAAACTCCAACAACATCAATACCAGAGTTAGCACAATTACTTAAAGGAAAGTCTATAATTCTATACTTTCCTCCAAAATGTACAGCGGTTTCGCTACTTTTGCAGTTAAGGCTTCAAGACGTGTACCACGTCCTCCAGCTAAAATCATCGCAACAATTTCTTTTCCCATAATTTTTCCTCCTCAATTGTGATTATGAAAGTGCTTACCTATATATCTATTCTATCACAATCTCTTTTAAAAAATACTACTTCATGTCAATTTTCATGAAAAATTTTTGACTGTTTTTATGCATTTTCAAATATCATTGAAGTTATCAATATTTTTTGATTTGAAGCAACTTTTCTATTTTTTTCATATAGTAAAGAGAGGTGATCACAATGTCCCCAAGAATCTTATACAATGATTCTGATATTGAATTACTGGCCCGTATTATGAAAGCGGAGGCTTTAGGAGAAGGCGAAGAAGGGATGCTGATGGTCGGCAATGTCATTGTCAATCGTGTTGTTGCTAACTGTGATGTTTTCAAAAACACGCGTACCATTTCAGAAGTGGTTTATCAAAAAATGCCTTTGCCGGTGTCAACCAACCCCTGTTCAATCAACCTGTTAATGCTAAAGAAAAAGAACTCGCTTTACGTAATATTGATGGTTATCGCATTGAACCAGCAACAAATGCACTCTGGTTTAAAAATCCTGGCAGCAATGTCACCTGTCCCCAACAATTTTATGGTGAATTGAGTGGACGTTATAAAAATCATTGTTTCTACACCCCAGGTGCTAAATTAAGATGTGACTTATAGGAGGATCTATGGACACAAACAATCAAACAATCATTCCCGGAGGTCAAACCTCATCATTACCTACCCCAATTTCTGAACAAACTTATTTAGAAAACATTTTACGTTTAAACATTGGAAAACTTGGTACTTTTTATTTCACTTATACAGGCAGTGAAGACTGGCGTGATCGTATCTACAAAGGAACCATTGAACAAGTCGGTCGAGATCACTTTGTCGTACGTGATCCTAAAAATCAGAAATTTTATATTTTTCAATTTGTTTATTTTGACTGGGCCGAATTTGATGAACCTATCAATTTCAATATCCGTTAGCTAAAAAACCAATCAAAGAGTCATAGACTCCCGATTGGTTTTTTCATTATTTTTTTGTATTTGAATTTTGTAAATCAATTAAATACTTTCTAACTTTTGAAATAAAATGTAATGATCCTGTCACAACAATATGTTGTTTTTTAATATATGCTGTCTGCATGGCTTCAATATAACTATTAACAACAATTAACTGTGGACGTGGTTCAATTGTCGATAAATCTATCGCCCTTTCATCTTGAAAAGTTGTTAAATACACTGGATAACCCGCTTTCAACATAGCATCTAACATTTCATCTACATCACGATCATTTAAACAAGAAAAAATAATAGCAACATCTTTTTCTTTTTTACTCTTAAAGTTTGAAGCAAAGCTTTAATGCCTGGCATATTATGTGCTCCATCGATATCGACAGTAACATCTTGATAGGTCAGTGTTTCGTAACGCCCTTTCCAAGAGGCATCTTCAATCGCCGGTTGCGTTTTGAGTGGATCAAGCTTTATCAATTTAGAAGCAATAGTTAAAGCAAGACGAGCATTTGTCACCTGATAAATGCCTTGATTTTCTAAAGTAAAGGCCATATCACGATATCTAAAATGGAATGGATAACGAGAAACCTGATATTCAGGCACCACATACATCACAGCCCCCATAGCATCACATTGTTCTTGAAAACGTGCGAGAATTGTTCCTTTGGTTTCACTAGTAATAAACATTTGGTGGGGTTTAATGATACCCATTTTTTCATTAATAATATCATAAATATCACCAAGTTGTTTTTGATGATCCAAACCAATATTTGTAATAGCACTAACAATTGAATCAATAACATTTGTTTTATCATTCAATCCTCCAATACCCGTTTCAATAATACGATAATCTAAATCAAGTGATTGAAAATACGCCAACATAATTAACACATCAATTTCAAACATTGACAATTCATCTTCTTCAATAATAGCATAATACTGATTAACATATTTCAATAAATCTTCATCACTAATAGGGACATCATCCACACGAATACGATCATTATGACTAATCAAATAAGGTGAAGTAAACGTTCCTACTTTATAACCATGGGCATTGAGTATACTACGTAAATAATTCACTGTTGAACCTTTTCCATTAGTTCCAGCAATATGAATCATATTTTTCTGTTTCATTAAAATATGACATTTATTCAAAGTATCTCTAAAAGCATCAATAGGTCTTTTGTTTCTTTTTGATTCTATATAAGCAATTGCTTCATTAACATCCTTAAACATCATCGAATCCTCCAATCTATCGGTTCTATTCCCTGACTGATTAAAAATTGATTTGTTTTAGAAAAAGGCTTAGAACCAAAGAAACCACGATAAGCTGATAAAGGTGAAGGATGTGGACTTGTAATCACGCAATGTTTTGTTTGATCAATCATCTTTGCTTTATCAATGGCTTGTCTACCCCATAAAATAAAAACTAATGGTTTTTCTCTTTGATTCATATCTTCAATAATATGATTTGTAAAAATCTCCCATCCTTTTTCCTTATGTGAATTCGCACGATGGGCTTGAACTGTTAAAACAGTATTTAACAATAAAACGCCTTGATTGGCCCATGATGACAAATCACCATGACGTGGAATATCAATACCAACATCATCATGTGCTTCTTTATAAATATTGACAAGACTTGGTGGAATTTGCACACCTTTTGCGACACTAAAAGCCAATCCATTAGCTTGATTTTCTTCATGATAAGGATCTTGTCCAATAATCACAACTTTAATATCTTCATAATCTTTAAAATTAAAACAGTGAAAAATACGTTGACGTGGAGGATAAACAGTATGTATCTGATATTCATGATTAACAAAGGCTTCTAATTGTTGATAATAAGGCTGTTGGCGCTCACGATTAATAATTGTTTTAAAATCCATTAGAGAATAAACCTTTCAATAATTTCAGCAATCACACCTTCATTATTATCAGCTTTTGTCACAACATCACAAACTTTTTTCACATCTTCAACAGCATTTCCTGCAGCTACTGATAAACCAGCTACTTCCAACATTGGCAAATCATTATAATTATCACCCACAGCAATACATTCAGACAAATCCACTCCAATAATCTGTGCCAAATGTTTCAATCCTTGACCTTTATCGACACCAATCTTATTAAATTCCATATAACGATTAGAAGAATAACTAACAGCACACATACCTTCTGTAATATATTTCATTTGTGGTTCCAAACTCATTAAATAAGGAACATCTGTATTTTGAAACAAGATCTTAGAAATCGGTTCATCCTTTAAAAAATCCATTGAATTTTCTGTCATAATTTCACATTCAACCTGTTGTTCTTGAATACGTTTAGCTTCTGATTGGGATAAATTAAAAACATAAACCTTATCTTTTGTATAAATATGTTGACAAACATCCTGTTTTAATCCAAATTCAAAAATTTCCTTCGTCTTTTCAAAAGACAATCCTTCAAAATACAATAAATGATTATCTTTATTTTCAGTTAAAGCTCCACCATTAAAAGAAATAACATATTCCTTAGCAACATCATATAACCCCAACAATTTCAAATCACGTTGAATAGACATAAAACCACGTCCTGTTGCTGGTACAAACTTAACTCCTTTTTCCTTGGCTTGACGAATTAAATCAATATTTCTTTGACAAATCACATGTTGATCATTTAACAATGTTTCATCCATATCACTCGCAATGACTTTGTATTTCATAGTCCTCTACTCCTCCAATATAAATTTTTCAATAACTTCCTTAACAGCTCCTTGATCAAAATCTACAGTTGTCACATAATCACTCAATGACTGAATATCCTCGTTCGCTCCAGCCACACATATACCCAGACCTGCTGCTTCAATCATTGAAACATCATTATAATTATCTCCCACTGCAATAACATCTTTAATATCTATATGTAAATAATCAGCCAACCATTTTAAAGCAGCCCCTTTGCTGACTCCTAAAGGATTAAATTCCAAATAACGATAAGATGAATAACTCATGGCAAATTGACACTTAATCGTTTCAGGTAAATCTTTTTCAATGTTTTGAAGATAATCCATATCAGGTTTTACATATAAAAATTTAGCAATTTTTTCATCTTTCAAAAAATCCATATTATATTCATCAATCACAGTAAACGCTGCTTTTTGAGCTGTTTTTCTAGCAACTTCACTAGGATCCGCCTTAAATATATAACAATGATCCAAAGTAAAAATCATAACACAAACATCATATTTTTCACCTAAATCAAAAAGCAACTTTGCTTCTTGAAAAGACAAACCATGAAAAGATAAAATTCTGGCATCCTTATTTTCAACAATCAAACCACCATTAAAACAAATAGAATATTCATCAGCCTTTTGACTTGTTCCTATTTCCTTTAAAATTTCTTCAATCATGCCAAATGAACGTCCAGTTGCAGGAACAAAACGGACATTCTTCATCTTTTGGATTGCTTTTTGATTACATGATGGCACATGATGATTGACTAATAATGTTTCATCTAAATCCGATAAAATCATTCGATACATAATTCATCCTCCTCATACAAAAATGACATAAATAAAGGAACTCTTTGACGCCACTCGCTTTCATTATGATGCGCTCCTTCAAAATAATGAACCTGTAAATGTTCAACTTTAGGTTCTAAATGCTCATAAATCTCCTGATTACTTTCAATGTACCATTGATTGATGACACGATCATCACCACTTTCAAATTCACCTAAATCCAAATAAAAACGATTATCTTGGTCATATTGCTGATTTTCAATGATATCTATAAATTCATCAACATAAAACCAGAAGGCTGTTGATAAAGCGGCACATTTTTTAAAAACTTGTGGATATTGAAAAGCTGCATAAGCACTAATAACAGCTCCCATAGAGCTTCCTACAATTCCTGTATTATCCTTTTGCGTACGAAAACGTCGATCAATATAAGGCTTTAATTCATCTTTAAGCCAATTGATATATTCCTTTCCCTCGCCTCCTATAATCATTCCTTTTTGTTGTGTTTCCTGATAAGAGAGCACTTCATGAATAGGCCAAGGTCCATATTCATCCATACGTTTAAAGCCTTCCTCATTACATGGCAAAGCAACCAAAATGATATCCATCTTTGTTGCTTTCACATATTCTAAAAAGCCCCAGCTTACACCACTATATGATGTATAATCAAAAAAAGCATTTTGTCCATCCTGAATATAAAGCACAGGATAATCCTTGCTTTTTTGGTAATAATCATCGGGCAAATAAACAGTAATTTCACGTTCACGTTGCAATGTTTTCATTGGAAAACAAAATGACACAAACATCTTCTAACCTCCTTTGATAAGACAAAAAAATAAGCCCGAGCTTATTTCTTTGTTTCTGGTAATTTAATAACCTCTTCGTCATCATCAGGAAAAATATATTGCTCTCTTGCGTATCTGGCAACATAATCATCATCCGTTAAAAGTTCAACTTCTTCAGATAATTCTTGCTTTTCCTTTTCCAATTCTGCCTTTCTTTCTTCTAATTGAGCAAGTTGCTGTTTTTGTCCTATGACACGATAAGCATTCACTCCTAATGTATAGATCAGCAAAGCAGAAATACCAATATAGACAAAGCCTAAGAGTTTTTTATATCTTGGTGTTTTCTTTTTTGCCATTTTTCTTCATCCTTCCTATTCTTTTTTGTATTATACCATTAATATAACGAAAAAAGAAGATAAAAGGTGAGAATATTCTTTTGAAAATACGTACAATTTTCTCTAAGCCATACAAAAGATAGTAAGCATAATAACGACTATACATCAAATAGCCAAGAAATATAAAAATAAAAAAGCAACCCCTCAAAACACCTTCATTGAAAAAGACTAATCCAGCAAAATATAAAACTCCAAAGACACTCCCTATCAAACATTGTAAAAAATATCTTATCCATAAAGGTATACCATATAAAAAACGATTAATGATATGATAAACACCTGTCATCACAAAACCAAACAAAAAAGAATAGACAAGACATTGAAACTGTATAATTAATGACATTATTTCAAGAGTTTATTAAACATTTTTTCTTTAGGATGTTGCTTTTTCTTATCAGACACATATGAAATACTATCAATATTACCACGAATACTGACTTCATTTTGATCTTGATCCAAACGTACCAATGTCAACTCACTTCCTGTAATATTTAAATAACCAAGTGATGTTTCAATCAAAAATTCATAAGCATCAAAACTTTCTATCTTCTTAACACCCGTTAACTCTAAACTCTTACGATCTTTTAAACACACATGATGATAAGGCGTCTGTTCAAAATGTAAACTATTATCCATATTCAACCCTCCTACATCAACATATGTGATTCAAACTTTTTTATGCAAAAAAAGGCTACAAAATTGAGAAAAACTGCATAAATACAATATTTATCAACAAAACAACAAAAAGAAAACAAGGAAAATTACAACAAATGAAAGAGCCTTGTGTAACGACTTATAAAGAGAAATACAGAGTTATAGAAGAACGACGCTTGAAACAGAGCGTCTTTTTTCTATGTAGTGAAACAACAGACTATCTCATTGATGCTTGTTCGTTTATCAACGACTTCACTCATAGCTTGTCAAGAGCTGTTTGCAATGCAATGCGTCAGCACTCTTTACAAGTTATGGAATAAGTCATATCTTCTCAACGGAAAAATGGAACACAAATAAGACAACAAAATATTTTTCAAATGAAGCATTTTACTTTTACAGTAAGGTGCTTTTTTTGTTTATGATATTTCACTATATCCATGACAAAGGAGGAGTGATAAAGAATGGCAAAGATTTATGGATATGTACGAGTTTCAAGTATAGACCAGAATGAAGGACGACAGATTGTTGAACTATCAAAAAGGAATGTGATTTCTAAGAATATCTACATAGACAAGCAGTCGGGAAAAAGTTTTGAACGTCCGCAATACAAAAAGCTCGTGAGAAAGCTAAAACAGGGTGATTTACTCTATATTTTAAGTATTGACCGCTTAGGCAGAAACTATCTTGAAATACAGGAACAATGGCGAATACTGACAAAAGAAAAAGGAATTGATATATGCGTTATAGATATGCCCTTACTAGATACCAGAAACGGTAAAGATTTAATGGGGACATTCATTGCCGACCTCGTATTACAGATACTTTCGTTTGTAGCGCAAAATGAGCGTGAGAACATCAGAAAAAGACAGGCACAAGGAATAGCGGTGGCAAAAGCAAAAGGCATAAAATTTGGCAGACCAGAAATCAGGCTTCCGAAAAATTTTGGAGAACTTGTTCATGAATGGGAAAAGAAAAGACTTCCTCTGTCAGAAGTCTTAGATGTATGCAAAATGAGCGAAGCTACATTCTATCGAAAATTAAGGGAATATCGCCTATTACAGAAAAGGTAATTTGCTCTAAACTATCAAAAAGTACACCTTTTAATAGTCTACTATATCATCTATATTATAGTTTAAAATACTCTGTTTTTCAATGATTTTATCGTTTTAAACAGCCTTGAAGATGTTATTTTTTACTGTGACTGGCAGATTATGCATTTTGCAAAAGGTGTACTTTTTGAGAATAGTCAAGAAAGGAGTAGAAAAAATGAAAGCTAAAATTAAATGGAGAATGTCAATCATGCTTGTAATAAGTTTAGTTTTGTCCACAGTTTTTAGTGGTTCTTATGCTATTGTTTATGCAAAAGATAATGTGCAAAATGAAACAGAACAAGAAAACGTTAATGAAACAACGGATAACAATATATTGAGTACAGAACCAGATATTATTTCGTCAGATAGCGAAATGATTGAGAAGAACAATAAAATTGTAAATGAAGAACTTGCATTAAGTGATAGTGTTATTTATGTTGCTCAACAAAGTGTTGGACTTGCAAATGGAGAAAGTGCAGAAAATGCATTATCCTTTACTGACGCTATGACACAAGCTCAAGATGGAGATTCTTTTATTTTGGTAGGAGAAGTACAATTACCAAAAGATTGGCATAGTCCAGCATACAATATCACGATTTCTGGAGAAAATAAAGATACTTCTATTTTGCGAATGGCAAAAGGAAGTACTGCAAAAGAAAATACTGCTAGTATTACTTTAGAAAGCGATTTAACACTGGATAATTTAATGTTAGAAGTTGAACCTAGTGGTAGTCAATATTTATTATCTATGTTTGTTATCGTTGCGAATACACATAGACTTGTAATTGGAAGTGGTGTTCAAACAAATGAAGACACATCTAAATATAGCGGGGCTATCTTTGGTGGTGGTTATTATGAAGATGTTATTGGAAATACTTATATAGAAAACAATGGAACATTATTAGTCACTAAGATTTATGGCGGTGGAGTTGATAGTGATGTTACAGGTAATACCAATGTAATCGTAACTGGAACATGTACACAAATATTTGGTGGTGGTCTTAGTGTTTATAAGTCCCAAAATCCCGCTAATGTAGTAGGAAATACAAATATTACTATTCAGAACGCACAATTAACAAGCAAACCACATATTTATGGTGGCGGTGATGGAAGCAATGCTAATGCGATTGTAACAGGCAATGTTACGATTAATCATGACACTGTAAAAGATAGTGGTAAAAATATTTATGGTGCTGGTATAGCCAGAAAAGGAGATGCCTATGTTGGCGGAAATGTGAATATCACGGTCAAAAATTATGATATGTCAAAGAACAATACGACTATTTATGGTGCAGGGTCTGGGAGTTTTACAAATTCTAAATCAGCAGGAGTTAAAGGAAATGTAAGCATTACTTATGAGAATGGAAATTTTGGAGATATTTACGGTGCTGGTGAAGAAAAGGCTAATGTAGATGGAACTACAGAGATAACTTTAAGAAATATAGATGGAACACCAAATGTATACGGTGGTGGAAAAGGAAATGAAGACAATAAAGTAGTTAGCCAAAAAGCGGTAACAATCAATCTTTTAAATACACGAGTAAGACTTCATACACAAGGTAAATATGCCCAAGTCAAAGGTTTAGTTACCGTGAATTTATATGGTGGAGGAGCTGATCGTAATATTGATTCAGTCGGCAGTGATTTGTATAACCGTATGGCAACAAGTGGAACTAAAAATGAATATGATAAGAGTTATAAAGCGAATGTGAATGTTGTCGAAGGAATCAATACAATTACAACTATTCATGATTTTGATAATGTAAATATCACAAACGGTTCATTATTAGAACATGTAAGGGAATACAACGGAAGTGCAACGAGTACCAATGGTCCAAGAGAAATATTTAATAACGTACAAAATGTTACAATAGGAACGACTGGAACTTTAGATTTATTGGGAGATAATACCATCTTAGGTAATTTCAACTCAGCGGGAAATCTAACAACTATGGCTGGAGCCAAATTAATAGTAGAAAAAACTGTGTCTTCTAGTACAGGAGCTTCTTATACATCAAGTAATGCACAAGAATCTTATGAACAAAGTTATGCATTCTTGCAGACAAAACAAGATACAACTCCTGTATCACAGTTTGCTTCGACAGATACTGCATTTTTTGTAGATAATCGAAGTGTTAATTTATCCAATGGAATCCAAAGAGAATGGTATTTGAATGTTCATGCTTACGATGTAATCTTTGAAGAAAATGGTGGTACAGAGGTTGCTGACTTAAATGATGTTAAATATGGTACTAAAATCACTGAACCTCAAACAACAAAAGTTGGGTATCAACTTATTGGTTGGTATAAAGAATCCGCATTAGAAAATCTGTGGGATTTTAATAAAGACATAGTTGAAACTGATTTAACTCTATATGCGCAATGGAACGCAATTCCAGTAATTGACGCAAAAAATCAAACTTTAATTGTTGGAGATGTATTCAACCCACTCAAAGATGTAACTGCATTTGATAAGGAAGATGGCGACCTTACAGGAAAAATCGAAATCTTAAAGAATGAAGTTGATACATCAAAGGCAGGAACATATAGTGCTACATATAAAGTAACAGATAGTAAAGGTGCTTCTACAACAAAGACAATATATGTAACAGTCAATCCCAAAATAGAAGAATTAAATCATGTTCCAACAATCAACGCAAAGAATAAAACACTAACGGTTGGTGATACATTTGACTCACTCAAAGATGTAACTGCATTTGATAAGGAAGATGGCGACCTTACAAGAAAAATCGAAATCTTAAAGAATGAAGTTGATACATCAAAGGCAGGAACGTATAGCGCTACATATAAAGTAACAGATAGTAAAGGTGCTTCTACAACAAAGACAATATATGTAACAGTCAATCCCAAAATAGAAGAATTAAATCATGTTCCAACAATCAACGCAAAGAATAAAACACTAACGGTTGGTGATACATTTGACTCACTCAAAGATGTAACTGCATTTGATAAGGAAGATGGCGACCTTACAAGAAAAATCGAAATCTTAAAGAATGAAGTTGATACATCAAAGGCAGGAACATATAGTGCTACATATAAAGTAACAGATAGTAAAGGCGCTTCTACAACAAAGACGATAAAGGTTACTGTAAAAGAAAAAGTTCCAGTTAACCCACATAAGCCAGAAAAACCTGATACAACAGATAAAGCACCAAAAACAGGCGATCAAACAAATACAGGTTTATTTACTGTTCTGCTTTCCATGAGTGCACTTGGTATCGCTGTATTAACGGTATTAAAGAAAAAGAAAGCGTTGGAGCATAAATAGGAAGATTTTTAGAAATCTTGAAAGATAAAAAGCGAAATGCTGTATTTACAAGGCAAAACCGCTTTTAACAGGGTATTAACTAAAAGGCACTCATTTAACACATAAAATTGAATAAGACATAGGAAAGACAGTTGATTTCAAATAAGAGATTGATTGTCTTTTTCTTTTGCAGAAATGTAAGTATAGGCAATTATCAAATATGGTAGTTGCCTTTTTTGATTGGAGGAATTGAAGAATGAACGAGCCTATTATACAGTTGTAGATTTACTGACCTATCGTGACGCTGAACGCACCTCTTTTTCTATCATCAATCATTATGTCCGCTTTGTTGACAGAGAGGACGATAAACCGAAAAGTCAATGGAAAACGAATGATGATTGGGCTTGATTTGTAGGAGAAAACAGAGAACCGATACGCTTAACCACAAAGCCAGAGCCTTACACTTTACAAAAGGCATTGTATTGGCTACAAAGATAGGTTGCACCAACGATAAAAATGGTACAGGCATTGGACGAAGAAAATCATACAACGATACTGAAACATATGATTGAACAGGCAGAACTCAAAGACAACCCAAAGAATTTACAGTATATTATGGGACATTCTAACATAACAATCACACTCAACTTATACGCTCATGCCTCAGGAGTTGGGCAAATAAAGAAATGAGAAGTATGATAGCGTGATTTACAACGAAATGTACAACGATTGACAGCGAAGATATGCGTAGTGTAAACCCAGTTCTCTTTATAAGTCGTTACACAAGGCTCTTTCATTTGTTGTAATTTTTCTTGTTTTCTTTTTGTTATTTTGTTGATAAATATTGTATTTATGCAGTTTTTCTCAATTTAGTATCTGTTTTTAGAAGAAAAAAAGGCTACAAAATCGTAACCTCTTCTTTCCTCTTTTCTTCAATAATATCATATAACATATGACTATCATCCTTTAAGACATGATCTTTTAATTCTTTCACTTGGACAGTCAAAAGACTACGCCCAAATTCTACTTCAATGATATCACCAATCTTGAGCTTGGTTGATGGCTTTGCAATCTTGCCATTCACTTTCACACGTGATGCTTCACTCATTTCCTTAGATAAGGTTCTTCTTTTAATAATTCTTGATACTTTTAAAAATTTATCTAAACGCACGATTCTATTTCCTCCTCAATAATATCTTTCACAAAATCAAGCAATGCCTGATCCATTAAGTAATAAGGTGTCTGATGACTTAACATCAATAAAGCCCCTTGTATTTGTTGTTCATAAAGCAATGGAAAAATCGTCACTTTTTCCTCTTTACCAAAAAATCCATAGCGACTTCTATTTGTTGTTCATTTTTCTTTAACTGCAACAAAAAATCCTTTGTTAAATCACGTCTTTGATATTTAGCCAAACCATCTGATGAACAAACAACGATACATTTTTTATCACATAATAAAAATGTATTATGATACTTGCTATACAATCTTTCCAATAAGATTTGAATTGTTGGACTTAATTTATATAACATCGAAAACTTTGTCAAAATAATATGATTGTGTTCTACTGCAAAAGCAACACTTTCGCCTTCTTTCAACATCAGTTGTTTTCTAATTTCTTTAGGAATCACAATTCTTCCTAAATCATCAATTCTTCTAACCATTCCAGTTGTTTTCATTACGCTTTCACCTCAAATATTCATTTGATATTAGTATATCCACTCCTAAGTCTTTTAATCTTTGATATTCAGTGAAATCGGGAATTGTCCATGAAGCAATTTGAATCCCATGTCTTTTTAATGTTGTGATAGTTTGTTTATCTAAAAAATCATAACGGGGATGAAAAGCACGAATATGATGTTTTAATAATTCTTGATATTTTTGTTCATAATGTTCTTCCATTAAATATCCAACATAAGCTTTTGGATCAAGTTTTTGCATTTTTAAAACAGAAGTTAAAGAAAACGAAGAATAATAAATCTGTTTCTCTACGCCCAATTCATGAACTAACTGATAAACCTTTTCTTCAATGCCTGGATAAGCAATGACATCAGTCTTTAATTCAATATTCACAACAAATGGTTTTCCTTGAATCAATACCAATAAATCTTCCAATAATGGCAACGGATAATAACCTGGATAACCATAAGAAAATGAATAATCCTGTAATTGTTTATAAGTATAATCTTGAATAAAACCACTTCCATTACTGGTACGATCAATGGTTTCATCATGAATCAAAACAAGTTTACCATCTTTAGTCATATGAACATCGGTTTCCACCCCATCAAAACCTCTTCGATAGGCTTGAATAAAAGCTTCCATTGTATTTTCGGGATAATGCGCACTATATCCACGATGAGCTAATAATTTCATATCTTTATCACCTGCACTATGCTATAATATTATACTATAAATGCGAGGTGTTACAAATGATTAAAGCTATTTTTTTGATATTGATGGAACCTTATTATCCCATCATAGTCAAAGTGTTCCGGAATCTACTAAGTTAGCATTAAAAATACTGAAAGAAAAAGGAATTTATACTTTTATTGCAACGGGTAGACATATTTCTGAAATCAAAGATTTACCTTTAGAAAATTTAGAATTTGAAGGTTATATTACATTAAATGGACAATATTGTTATAACAGAGATGGTGTGATTTATGCTTTACCAATCCATCAACAAGATATTCAGCAAGTTTTGAATCTTATTGAAGAAAAGCCATTTCCTTGTATTTTTGTTGAAGACGAGAAAATGTATATCAATTATCACAATCAAGCTGTCGAAAAAGTCCAAAACGCCATTTCTACACCATTACCTGATCTTGGTGATTTAAAACGTGGTTTAACACATCCTATCTATCAAGTGATTCCCTATGATGTCACTGTAGCACAGGAAAAGGCTATCTTAAAACAAATGCCCCATTGTCAACATACCCGTTGGCATGATTTAGCCATTGACATTATTCCACGTGAGGGTGGCAAACAAAATGGTATTTTAGAAATCTTAAAACAATACCATATCAAGATTGAAGAAACAATGGCTTTTGGAGATGGGCATAATGATATAGATATGCTAGAATGTGTACATATTGGTATTGCGATGGGCAATGCCAATGATGAAGTCAAAAGCCATAGTGATGATGTGACTGATGATATTGATCATGATGGTATTTACAATGCTTTAAAAAAATATCAAATCATTTAAAAAATGCAGGGTTTCCTGCATTTTTATTGTGTTAAAACTTCTGTAATCACTGGTACAACTTGTTTCTTTCTTGAAATAACACCTGGTAAACTTGCTTGTTGATCAACAAGTTCAACATGGAAAGCTGTTTCCACATAATCTTTACGTGGTCCTGCAACTAACACTTCACTTGTCGCATTAATAACATCTGTCAACAACAACATTGCAAATTCCATATGGTTATCTTTAGCCACTTTTTCCATATAAGCCAACATATCTTTCTTATATGGGGCAAACCCTTCAATATCCATTGTATTGACTTGAGCCACACCAGCAGATAAATCACCAAATGCGAATTTCTTATAATCTTGATTGAAGATTTCTTCCACTGTTTTTCCAACAAGAGAAGTTCCAGCTTTAAACATGCTCATACCAAATTCTTTAATATCAACCTCAGCAATTTCTGCCAACTCTCTTGCGATTTTTGTATCTGTTGGTGTACATGTAGGAGATTTAAATAATAGTGTATCACTAATAATAGCCCCTAACATTAACCCCGCCATATCTTTAGGAATTTCAATACCAGATTCTTTATAACATTTCGCAACAATGGTAGCCGTACATCCTACTGGTTCCGCTCTAAATAACACTGGTCCAATCGTTTGAATATCAGCTACTCTATGATGGTCTACAATTTCTAAGATTTCAGCTTCTTCAATACCATCAATCGCTTGACTTCTTTCATTATGGTCTACCTGAATAACTTTTTCTTCATTCCATTTAAGACCTGATAACGTGAAATTGATCCCACGACACGTCCCATAAAATCAATCACAGGATAACTACGGTAACGTGTTTCGCTCATAACCTCTTTAACATAATCAACAGTATCATCAGTTGAGAACGTTGTTAAACCACCTTTTTGCATAACATATTCAACTGGTACAGCCTGAATAATCTGTTGTGAAGCCATAAAAGTATTAAATGGTGTAGAAATCACACTGATATGAGCTTCTATACAATGATTTAATAATTCTTTAGAAATCGTTAATGAACCTGTTAAAATGACTAATGAAATATGAGCATTCATTAATTGTTCAATCGCTTCATCTCGATCTCCACCAACAATCACTACATCATTTTCATGTACACGTTTGCTGGCTTCTTCACCAGTCATGGCTGCAATATGAATTTCACCTTTAATTGTTTTTAATTGTTTATCCAAATACAAAATACTTGCATCTAAAGTATCAATCACGTTTTCAATTGGTGTATTCGCTTCTTTTAGAATTTGACTATCCCATTGATCCATATATCCTTCAATAATATTAGACGTTGATAATAAGCCTAATAATTGACTATGATCATCTAAAACAGGTGCACTCTTTAAGTTTTGTTGTTTCATTAGTGACCACGCTGTTTTTAAAGTCAATTCTTTAGAAAAAACAGTCACTTTGTCATATTCTAAATCCTCTACTGTTTGTTTAACTGTTTTTAATAAAACAGGAATTTCAGTATGAAATCTTTTTAAAATATATTCCGTTTCTTTATTAATATCACCTAATCTAACTGGAACAGCGTTATAACGTCCAATTCTAAATAAATAATCAGCATAAGCAATCGCACTACAAATAGAATCACTATCCGGATTTTTATGCCCACTGACAAAAACGATATCTTTCATGTCTATCCCCTTTCCTTACATTTTCTTTAAATAACGATAAATTGTGGGTTCACTTACAGCGAGTTTTTCAGCCACAAGCACAATTGCCCCCTTGACTTTAAACGTTCCTTTTTCTTGTAAGTATTTCACCACTTTTATTTTTTCTTCAACATTCAATCTTTCAACGAGAAAATAACTTGGGAATCCCATTTGTTCTAGGCATTCTTTAATATATTTATCAATCATTTCATCCAATGGTGATGATAAAATTTCAATAGGATTATCCAATTTAAATTCTACATCTTTACGTTCTTTAATCCCTAAAATTCTCTTTAAAGTCGTTTCAATATATTCATAATCAGAAATATTGACATTGATACAAAGCATCCCAATTGGAAGTTCATGTCCATCTTCTTTAATAAAGTAGGTTGCTGAACGCAGCAATTTCCCATCACTTCCTGTTGTCTTATAATTCATGACATAATCGTGATCTTTATATTGCTTTGTTTTGAGATAATGAATGGATAAGTTAGATAACTTCGCACCAATTTCTCTCCCTGAAATATGACTATTTGCAATGGCAACGATTTCCTGCTCTTTGGAAGTGAGATCATGAAGTGCTACTTCAACATTATCACCTAAAGCCTCTCCTAAAAATCCAACTAACTTTGCATAGGGTTCTAATAATTTATACATGAATTTCGCCTCCAATGAAATTATACACTAATTTTTTAAAAGAGATAGCTTTTTTATCATGATAAAAAAACAATTATCTCATCATAATACTTTGTATCAACACAATACCTTCATAATAAATATCTTCAAAAGTATTAACACTTTGAGAAATAATACTTAAAAATACAATATAAAGAATAATTTCTACAATAATGCCAGCAACCAATCCTTTTAAACATGAAGCAGCTTTTTTGGGAATTCCTTACGCCAAATGACATACAAGACAATTCCTGCAATAGGTATAAAAAAGAAACAAAAGCAAATAACAAGCTTGGTGCATCGTATTCCCTTTGATCATAAACTTGACCATTTTGCATCACAGTTCCACAATAGGGACAGTATTTCATATCTTCTCCCACTTCTTTTCCACACTGATGACAATACATAAACATCCCTCCTCGTCTTACTATTTTACCATATTTATGTGAAGAAAATGAGTACAAAAAAAGCTGATTTTCCATCAGCTTAATCGATCACTTTCATACCACCATATTTTCTAACTTTCAAAATATGACAGCTTCCCTGACCAAAGTATTTTTCAATTTCCTGTTGATAAATATCAACATAATCATCTTCTACAAATGCCTGAATAGTACCTGCAAAACCACCACCATGAACACGACAGACACCATGATGATCCAATATATCTTGTGATAAAGCTAAAGCTAATGAAACAGCTTGTTGATCAACATAATGATTTGAATATATATTTTGAAGATATTGGAAAGAACTTTCTCCTGAGGCTTTAACCATTGCTTTAAATGTTTCAAAATCTCCATCTTTCAATGCTTGAACAGCCCCTTGTACACGTTTATTTTCATTGAATACATGAATAGCTCGTAAAAGTGCACGATCAGAAACTTTTTCTCTTAATTCATTCAATTTTGCATAAAAATCTTTTTCATCAACATCCCTTAAATATTCCTGATGGAAAAAATGGTTGACTTCTTTTAATTCTTGAGGAATAGAGGCATAGTCTTCAGTTAAGTCAGCATGTGAAGCATGAACATCCACAATGCACAAACTATGATGAAAACGAGGAAAATCAACAGAAATCTTTTCTACTATTGGATTCTCATTATCTTGAAAATCAATATGAATTAAACTTCCTACAGAACATGCACATTGATCCATTAATCCACATGGTTTTCCAAAATATACATTTTCACTGTATTGTCCTATTTTTGCAATCTCTACAGGATCAAGAGTCATGTTATTATACATACCAGACAAAATTGTTCCAATCATAACTTCAAAAGCTGCAGAAGATGATAAACCAGAACCTTGTAAAACATCACTCGTCATATAACCTACAAAACCACCCATATGATAACCAAGTTGTTCAAATCGAGCAAGAATTCCACGAATAAGACCTTCAGATGTTTCTTTTTCATCCTCTCTTAACGCTAAATCATGAATATCAATAGCTTGAATATCATAGTCGTCAGATAAGATTTTAATTGTATTTTCTTCTTTTGCTACCACAGCAATCATATCCAAATTAATTGCAGCCGCCAATACTTCTCCATGTTGATGATCAGTATGGTTACCACAAACCTCACTTCTTCCTGGTGTACTATAAATAGCAACTTCTCTATCACCATATAAATCAATAAATTTTTCTATAGCTCGAATATAACGTGTTTGTTGGTAAGATATTTGATGTTGATCAACATAAATATCTAAAAAGTCTTTTCATAAACATGATTTTGAATATCTTGAATCAATAAACTTGCTTTTTTCATTATTTCATCACTTTAAACTGATATGATGTCGTTTCATCATATGTTTCTCCTTTTCTTAAGATTGTTGTTGGATTGTCTTCCAAATGAATAGCATCTGGCATATTTTGTGTTTCAATACAAATCGCATCTCTGGCATCATAACGATGTTGATTTTTACCTAATCTACCATCTAAATAATTAGCTGTATAAATTTGTGCCTGTGGTAATGTTGTTGAAACAATCAATTGGCGTCCAGTTACTTGATGCGTTAAGATAACCTGTTGCTTTGAAACATCAAAAATAAAGGGATGATCAAAACCTTTTGCTAGTAATAATTGTTCATCGTTTTGATTGACTCTTTCTCCAATCAAAGCTGGTTGTCTAAAATCAAATGCTGTATTTGTGACATCTTTGATCTGACCAGTTGTTAAACCATCACCATCTACACATGCAAAATGAGAGGCATGAATCTGTAAAGTATGCTGATTAATATTTTCTTGATGTCCTGATAAATTGAAATAAGAATGATTTGTGATATTAATCAATGTATCTTTTGATGAAGTCGCATAATAATGAACAGTCAATGTATCTGCTTTTAATGTATATGTGACTGTTAAATCTAAATCACCAGGATATCCTTCTTCCCCATCTTTTGATAAATAATGAAATTCTAAAATACTATCATCCTTTATTATATAATCAAAGATTTGATAACTAAACCCTTTCAAACCACCATGAAGATGATTCGGTCCATTATTAACTGCCAAATGATAATCTTGTCCATTTAATGTAAATCGTCCACCTTTAATACGATTCGCTACACGTCCAACCAATGCTCCTAAATATGCATCCAATGTTTGATATTGTGTAAAATCATCATAACCCAATACAACATCATCAATTTGTCCATAACGATCACGCATCATCACTTTAATAATTGTACAACCATAGTTAGACACAACAATTTCTAATTGATCATTTTTCATCGATATCAAATCAATTTGATCATCAATGTGTTGAATGACTTCAATCATTTTTTTCATCCTCCTTTAATTGTTCAACAAATGATATAAAAGCATCAATTCCAGCCTCATCCATCTTAAATACACCTGCATCTTCTAAGACTTCCACATATTTTTGAGTTAATGCTGTTTTTAATACATCATCTATTGTCTGTTTTTCTATTTGATAATTTTCTTTAATTTCATTATACCATAATTTATGTTTCTGTAATTCAGGATATTGTATGATTTCTTTTTTCCTAACAAACATTCCTTTAATAATTCTAATTCATGTTTTAATCGAGCTGGTAATACTGCTAATCCCATCACTTCTATTAAACCAATATTTTCTTTTTTATATGATGTAGATTTTGATGGGGATGGAAAATACCATCTGGATATTTTTCGCTGGTACGATTATTTCTTAATACTAAATCCATTTGATATTGCTGATTTTTCATTCTCGCAATAGGTGTAATTGTATTATGGGGTGTCTCAGCTGTGTGTGAAACAATATCTAAAGAAGGATGTGAATAGTGTTTCCATGCCTGTAATGTCTGCGAGGCAAAACGTACAATTTCATCTTTATTGGCTGAAGTCACTCTGATTGTTGAAAGTGGCCATTTTAATATTTCAATTTTCATATGTGGATAAGTAGCAAAATAAAATGTTTTGACAACATCAGCACTTTCTATTGGAAATTCATAACAACCTCCTTGAAAATGGTCATGCGTTAATATCGATCCACCAACAATAGGCAAATCAGCATTCGAACCTAACATATAGTGAGGGAACTGTTCAACAAATGACAGCAAGTGTTGAAATGTCTGTTCATTGATGACCATTGATATATGTTCTTCATTAAAGACAATACAATGTTCATTGTAATAAACATATGGTGAATATTGTAAGTAATATTTAGCACCATTTAAATCAATGGGAATAATACGATGATTTTGTCTGGCAGGAAGCTGAAAATCACCACTAAAGCCGACATTTTCTTTACATAATAAACATTTTGGATAACCACTTGTTTTGATAAGTTTTGCTTTTGCGATGTCCTTAGGATCTTTTTCTGGTTTTGATAAATTAATCGTTATATCAATATTGCCATATTTATAATATTTTTGAAATTGAATATTTAAATCTGTTCGATCTTTACGTATATAGTGTGAATATGTCGAAAGATTATAAAAATAATTCGTTGCTGCCTGTGGTGAATGAAGATAATGTTCATGGAAAGTCTTCACAACTTCACTCGGTCTAGGCATTAAACAATTCATTAAACGCGTATCAAACAAGTCTTTTTCTACAATACTATCTTCTATTATTCCTTGTTCAACTGCATAATTTAACATTTTCTCCAATATCGGTGTACACTCTTTTCTGTTGGATATGATCTCTTCTTTATGAAAATCATTCATTTGTAGCAAATCCATTAGTAAATTCACTGCATAATCTACATCATCTTCTTGAATAAGATGACAATCCAAACCATATTGAATCAATTCATTAATTGCTGTATTCATACTCTATCCTCCCTTATCTATAAGATACCACGCTTAGTTAAAAAGTCAATATTTATTTTACTCATTTTTAACTAAAATTTTACTTATTTTTATATTCTATGAATTAACATGGCTTTTTCTTTTATTTTCCTATATAATAGTAAAAAGACAAGGAGGTAATTATGGCCACTTTAAAAGATGTTGCCCAGATGGCACAAGTTTCTATTGCGACTGTTTCACGTATTTTAAATAATGATCCGACTTTAAGTGTTCCAGAACAAACACGAGAAAATGTCCTAGCTGCCGCAAAAATGCTTCAATATCAAAAAAAGAAGAAAAAAGATTTACATATTCACGTGTGCTTAATTCAATGGTATTCTTTACAACAAGAAATTCATGATCCCTACTATTTAACTTTACGTCATGGAGTAGAGGATTATTGTACAAAAAATGGTATTATTCTCAAACGTATTTTTAAAGATGATGTTGATATTGAAAAATCATTAAAAGGTATTGATGGTATTATCTGTTTAGGCAAATTTAGTAAAAGCCATATTGAGACTTTAAAAAATATAATGATGCAATTATTTTATTGGATATGGATTATGAAAATTTAAAAGAATGTTCGATTGTTTTAGATTTTGATCTTGTTTTAAAACAAGCTTTAACTTATTTAAAAAAACTAGGTCATCAAAAAATAGGCTATTTAGGAGGTATTGAATATCTTGATGATGGTAAGCCTTATGATGATATTCGTAAACAAGCTTTTCTAAAGTATGCAGATGCTTATCATTTAGATTATCAAGATTATATTCTAGAAGGAGAATTCACGAGTGAATCAGGTTATGCAATGATGGTTCATATGATTCAATCACAACATTTACCAACAGCTATCTTTGCAGCAAGTGATCCCATTGCGATAGGAGCTATGAAAGCTTTAAATGATTATGGTTATCAGATTCCTCAAGATATATCTATTATTGGCTTTGATAATATTGATGCCAGCAATTATACATATCCCCCATTAACAACTTTCTATGCTCCATCATTTGACATGGGACATTTTGGCGCAAAACTTTTACACCAAGCCATTAAAGATCATACAAAATTATTACCCATGCGTATTCAACTCCCTTGTTATTTAGTAGAAAGAGAATCATGTCAAAAACTCAAAAAAAACGATTAGAGAATTTTCTAATCGTTTTTACATTGCTTTTGTTTTAATGCTTCATCAATCGCTTGAGCAGCTTTCTTTCCAGCTCCCATTGCTAAAATAACTGTGGCAGCTCCAGTTACCACATCTCCACCAGCATAGACACCGTCTTTTGATGTTTTCATAGTTTCTTCATCAACAATGATTCCACCCCATTTTTGTGTATCTAATCCCGGTGTTGTCTGTCTGATCAATGGATTTGGACTTTGTCCAATGGATACAATAACTGTTCCTGTTTCAATCGTAAAGTTTGATTCTGCCTTTTCAATTGGTCTTCTTCTACCACTGGCATCTGGTTCACCTAATTCCATTTCTACACATTCCATTGACTCTACCCAGCCATCTTTTCCTTCAATCTTGACAGGATTTGTCAACAATTTGAAGATAATCCCTTCTTCTTTAGCGTGATGCACTTCTTCCGCTCTGGCAGGGATTTCTTGTTCTCCTCGACGATAAACAATATAGACATTTTTTGCTCCTAAACGTTTAGCTGTTCTGGCTGCATCCATAGCTACATTTCCTGCTCCAATGACACAGACTGTATCACTGATTTTGACTGGTGTTGGATGATTTGGGAATTCATACCCTTTCATTAGATTCACACGAGTTAAAAACTCATTGGCTGCATAAACACCATTTAAGTTTTCTCCTGGAATTCCCTGAAAACGTGGAAGTCCAGCTCCACTACCAACAAAGATTGCAGCATATCCTTCTTCTTGAAGTTCATCAATTGTCACAGAACGTCCCACGACAACATTCGTTTCAAATTTGACACCTAAATCAGCAACACCATCAATTTCCTTTTGAACTAAATCCTTTGGCAAACGGAATTCAGGAATTCCATAAGATAATACACCACCCGTTTTATGCAATGCTTCAAAGACTGTCACATCATAACCTTTCTTAGCAAGTTCTCCAGCACATGTCATGCCAGCTGGTCCACTTCCTACAATAGCAACTTTCATGCCATTTTTTTCTATCTGATTGACTTTCTTTGTACCATGTTCACGATGATAGTCAGCGACAAATCTTTCCAGTCTACCAATTCCTACCGATTCACCTCTGATGCCTCTGACACATTTTCCTTCACACTGATTTTCCTGTGGGCAGACACGTCCACAAATAGCTGGCAAAGCATTTTCCTGTGTAATGATTTCATAGGCTTCTTCAAAATTCCCTTTAGCCACTTCACTGATAAATTCAGGAATTGGCACACCTACAGGACATCCATTCTTACATGGACTATGTTTACAGTTCAAGCATCTCGTTGCTTCTTCCATTGCCTGTTCTTTTGTATATCCTAAAGCCACTTCTTTGAAGTTCTGATTTCTTACTTGAGGTTCCTGTTCAGGCATTTTCACCTTTTCCAATGACATATTTGGCATTATCTGACACCTCCCATTAAATTACACATACGATTGGCCTTTTCATCCATTTGATGTTCTTCTTCCTTGAACATTCTCTGGCGAGCCATCAATTCATCAAAGTCAACCTGCAATCCATCAAAATCGGGTCCATCAACACAGGCAAACTTGATTTTTCCATCTACGCTGACACGACAGCATCCACACATCCCTGTCCCATCAATCATGATTGGATTCAAGGATACAGAAGTCTTAATATTGTGTGGCTTTGTAACTCCAACAACAGCCTTCATCATTGGTACTGGTCCAATCGCAATGACTTCATCAATCACTTCACCACGATCAATCATATCTCCAAGCACTTGAGTGACAAAACCTTTTGTACCTAATGATCCATCATCCGTTGTAATATAAACATTCTTACAGAATTTTCTAAACTCATCAGCCCATAAGACATATTGTGCTTCTCTACCACCAATAATTACATCCACATCAACACCCATATTGGCTAATGCTCTTAGCTGTGGATAAAGCGAGTGCACTTCCAACACCACCAGCAACCCCAACAACATGCCTAGAAGCATGAAGCTTTGTTGGTTCACCTAAAGGTCCTACAAAGTCAGTGATTTCATCACCTTCATTTAATGAAGCCAACACTTTTGTAGAATACCCAACAATTTGATAAATGATTGTAATCGTTTCTTTTTCTCTATCATAATCTGCAATCGTTAATGGAATTCTTTCACCATCTTCACCAACTCTTAAAATAATAAACTGCCCAGGTTCACATTTTCTCGAAACATGGGGTGCATGAACAACCATTAACTCTACAACATCATTTAATTTTTCTTTGTGTAAAATCTTATACATTTCTATCTACCCCTCTCATAGTTTCAAAAATTATATCATAGAGATAATTTTTTCGCAATACAACATCATAATTATCTCTTGACCCTCTTTAATTCATGGCTTATGATAAAAGAAAAAAGGAGAATAATTATGCATACAAAACTTATCTTTTTTGATATAGATGGTACCTTATTAGATGAAAAAACAGGAACTGTACCTGATTCCACAATTCATGCCATTCAAACAGCACAAAAAAATGGACACCTTTGTTTTATCAATACTGGTCGTCCTATTTCTACAATTGATTCTATTATCACAGACATTCCTTTTGATGGATATATATGTGGTTGTGGCACTTATATACAATATCACAACCAAACATTATTTCATGCTCAATTAGATGATAAACTCAAACAAAAAGTTATCAACGCTATTGAAAAATATCAGCTTGATGCAATGTTAGAGGGAAGTGATGGTGTCTATTTTTCTCAACATTTAAAACATCCTTTTATTCAAACTATTCAAAAACATTACCAAAAACTTGGTTTTCATGTTGGCGACTTTTCTCATCAAGAGATTGTTTCTTTTGACAAACTCACAACTTGGTATCAACCTGATACACAAATTGATGCATTTAAACAAGCTTTACAAAACGATTTTCATATCATCCAACGAGATGTTGATTTTTTAGAAATTGTCCCATTGCCCTACTCTAAAGCAACCGGTATTCAATATTTAGTTGACCATCTTGGATATACACTTAAAGATACTATCAGCATTGGTGATTCAACAAATGATTTACCTATGTTAACATATACGCATGAATCTGTCGCTATGGGAAATAGTAACCCTATTTTATTTGATAAAGTATCTTATATCACAACAAATATTGATCAAAATGGTATTGAAAATGCTCTCAAACATTTTCAAATTATATCATAACCACGCTTAAAAGACGTGGTATGTACAGGTCCTAGAAGGGCATTTTGTTGCGGAGGTCTTCAGCTATCGAAGCCTGACAGTCGCAACCTCCTTTACTGGCTAGCCCTTAAGGGGCTTTTTATTTTTGCCACTTTCCACCAGCTCACCCGTAAACGGGCCTATAAATTCTTTTAAACTCATCTGATCATATATCTTGTCTTCCTGCAATTGATTTTGTATATATTCCTTTATCATTTTTTCGTTTTTTCCTACTGTATCTACTTATACCGTTATCGGCATAAATCTACAAAATACCCTTCTGCCCAGAAAGGTCTATTCCCGAACTTATATTTCAAGTTCGCATGTCTGTCAAATATCATCAGTGTTGACTTTGACTTCAACTGTCCCATAAATTCTAATATGGAATATTTTGGTGGTATTTCAAGTAACATATGGATATGATCAGGACATGCATGTTCCTCTATCAGTTCTACATCTTTGAATCTGTTAATCAGCATTACAAGTATCTCTATGATATCCTTTCTCAATTTATTATATATAATCAATCTTCTATATTTTGGCACTATAACTATATGATATTTGCATCTATATGATGTATGTAATAAACTATTTGTGTCTTTCATAGACACACTTCCTTTGATTATTTTATTTCTTAGCTGCCAGGCTAAGTTCATTATACCATTGGAGGCTTTTTACTTACAACGCTTTAAGCTCTTTCCTTACCACGCGTATAACACGTGGTATTATTCTACAATAAAAAAGAACGTGGGGAAACGTTCTTTTTTATTGTATAGACGAATTTTATATATAGGGAGAGGGGTCGTCTATATCTTATATTATATGTCTTGTCTTAAGACACTTATATATTAACCTATTGATATGAATTTATTGTGAATTTAATATCAACTTTATGTGAACTTTTTTATATAATAAATCACTATCATATGTGACATTTTAAAATCCATTGTAAAAAAAGAAGAACGCGGGAAATTGACGTTCTTCTTGTATAGACGCATTTTACATATAGGGAGAGGTCGTCTATATCTCAATATTATATGTCTTATCTTAAGACACTTATATCATAACTTAAGCTTATGAATTGACTGTGAACATTTTCTTAATCTGAGCTTATCATTAATATTTAGGCGCAATATCTGCTTGGACAACATAAATATTATTAGGCACACAAATAATTTTTCTTGAACTTCCTTCTTGAATCCAACCTTCTTCTTCACAATCGTGATTAGGACATTCAACATCAATGGCACGATATTGATAATCTTTAACTTCTAAATGAAAAGTTCCATAATCACCTTCAAAAGTATATATTTGGTTTTTTGATATATCTATGGTTTCCTTGAGTTCATTATGATAATAAACTTCTATCTTCCCACCTTTTCCCGTCTTTAGGAGTTCTCACTATATTTTTTAGTAATCCTTTTTTATCAAATATTATATTATGCCGATTTTATCGGCTTTTTTTGTTTTTTATCTTTTTTTATTTATTTTTTTATGTTATAATTTATATAGTGATACTAGTGATATCTATTATGGAGGTTATTTATGGCTTATTTTCTTAAAAAAACTCATCGTAACGGGCGTACCTACCTTTCTATCGTGGAAAGTTACTATTCCCCTCAAAAACGCTGTGGAGCTCACCGCACCTTTAAATCCCTCGCTTCTGTCGAATCTTGGAAAGCCAAAGGAATTGATGATCCTATCGCTCATTTCCAAAAAGAAGTCAATGCTCTTAATGATGAAATTTCTAACAGTCAGGCTCTCAAAATTTCTGAATCATCTCCTGAACTTTATTTAGGATATTTTCCTTTTGTTTCTTTACTGAATAAAATGAATATCAAAAAGTTTGTTGACTATTTCAATATTTCCAATTCTTTTGAATTTGATCTGTACGAATTGCTTTCCTCTCTTATTTTTGCCCGACTTGTGAATCCTTGCAGTAAATACAGAACTTTTCATGAAGTTATTCCTCAATTGAGAGGTGCCACTCATTTTTCTTATAATCAGCTTCTAGACGGTCTTGCATTCATGGGCAATGATTACGGCAAGTTCATCGAGATTTTTAATGAGCAGATGAAGAAAGTCTATAATATCAATACTTCAAGGACTTATTTTGATTGTACCAATTTCTATTTTGAAATCGATAAAGAAGATAATTTTAGACGAAAGGGTCCATCAAAAGAAAATAGAAAAGACCCTATTGTGAGTTTAGGGCTATTGCTTGATGCCAATCAAATCCCTATTGGCATGAAGCTGTTTCCTGGTAATGAAAGTGAAAAGCCAGTCTTAAGAGATGTGATTCATGATCTTAAAAAGAAAAACCAAATTTCAGGAAAAACTATACATGTAGCTGACAAGGGATTGAACTGCACTCAAAACATTGCTTTTTCTAAAGAAAATGGAGATGGCTATTTATTCTCCAAATCTGTCAAGACTCTCCCTGAAAAAGAAAAGATATGGGTATTGTTGAATAATGAAGACTGGAAAGAAATAAAAAATGATAATGGTACATTATTATACAGATATAAGTCATGCATTGACAAATTTCCTTATCATATAGAAATTGACGGGAAAAAGAAGACTATATATTTTACTGAGAAACGAGTAGTGACTTATAATCCAAAGCTTGCATCTAAAAAAAGATATGAAATCAGCAAACAGGTTGAAAAGGCAAGAAGCCTATGTTACAGTCAGGCAAAAAGAGCCGAATATGGAGATCTAGGAAAATACGTTAATTTCACTAATGAAAATGGAGAAAAAGCAAAGGCAACAATCAATGAAGACATCATAGAAAAAGAACTTGAACTGGCAGGTTATAATTTATTGATCACATCAGAAACAAATATGAAGTCAACAGACATCTACAATACCTATCACAATTTATGGAGGATAGAAGAATCATTTAGAATAATGAAATCCGATTTGGATGCCAGACCAGTATTCCTTCAAAAAGAAAACAGTATAAAGGGACATTTTTTGATATGTTACCTGGCAGTATTATTGGAAAGAATATTCCAATTCAAAATCTTGAACAATAAATATAGTACACAGGAAATTATGAAATTTGTAAAAAGTTTTAAGATAGTCAAGGGAGAAAGTAAATATATCAACGTAACAACATCAAGCAAGTTCATAAAAGACTTTGAATAAATGACAAAATTACCGTTAACAAATTATTACTTGACAGAAAGGCAAGTAAAACAAATATTCAGGTACAAAATATAAAAAAGCAGTAGCAATCACTTAAAAGATTACTACTGTTTTTCAATGAAAGTCTCACTATATTTTAATGTTGGATACCAAAGTCAGGTATCATAACTTAAGCTTATGAATTGACTGTGAACATTTTCTTAATCTGAGCTTATCATTAATATTTAGGCGCAATATCTGCTTGGACAACATAAATATTATTAGGCACACAAATAATTTTTCTTGAACTTCCTTCTTGAATCCAACCTTCTTCTTCACAATCGTGATTAGGACATTCAACATCAATGGCACGATATTGATAATCTTTAACTTCTAAATGAAAAGTTCCATAATCACCTTCAAAAGTATATATTTGGTTTTTTGATATATCTATGGTTTCCTTGAGTTCATTATGATAATAAACTTCTATCTTCCCACCTTTTTGAGTTTGTGTAAATTCATAAACAAGATAGATTACTCCAATGACAATACATAATCCTATAATAAAAATAATATCTTTCTTTTTCATATCTCTTTTCCTTTTCTTCAACTTCTTTTACTATGGTAATCAAGACACTACAATAAGTCAATAAATTTATGAAATTCTATCTTTGTTATTTCATAATATATCTAATAGGTGTATAATATGAGTATAGAAAAACAAATAAGGAGGAATATGAATATGATGAAAATCATGTTAGCATGTAGTGCAGGAATGTCAACAAGCTTACTTGTAACTAGAATGCAAAAAGCTGCACAGGATAGAGGTTTAGAAGCAAAAATTTGGGCTATAAGTGAAACTGCTCTTACAACTGAATATGCTGCTGATCCATGCGATGTTTTACTTATCGGACCTCAAGTTCGTTTCCGTTTAAATTCTATCAAAGATCAAGTGAACCATGCCATTCCTGTGGATGTTATTGACATGCGTACTTATGGTATGATGGATGGATCTAAAGTTCTAGATCAAGCTTTAAAAATGCTAGAAGACTGGAAAAAATAAACATTCGCTTTTAAAATGAATACTTTTAAAAAGGACATAACTTGCTGCTATGTCCTTTTTGCTTGTTTAATCTAAATCTTCCCCTTTTGATTCAATAACTTTTTTATACCAATAGAATGAATCTTTACGACTTCTTGAGAAATCTCCTGTACCATCATCATGTCTATCAACATAAATAAATCCATAACGTTTTGCATATTGTCCTGTTCCTGCTGAAACCAAATCAATAGGTCCCCAAGTTGTATAACCAATTAATGGTACACCATCTTCAATTGCTTCTTTCATTGCTGCAATATGAGGTCTTAAATATGCAATACGATAATCATCATGAATAGATCCATCTTCTTCTACTTTATCAAATGCTCCTAAACCATTTTCAACAATCATTAATGGTGTATGTGGATAACGTCCATTTAACAATTTTAATGTATAACGTAATCCATCAGGATCAATTTGCCATCCCCAGTCAGATGCTTCAAGATATGGATTCTTTGCACCAACTGTCATATTTCCTTTCGTCATTTGAGCATTCTTATCAACTGTAATACAATTTGATTGATAATAAGAGAAAGTATAGAAATCAACTGTTCCTTCTTTTAGAATCTTTTGATCTTCTTCAGTAATAAATGAAGTATCAATACCATGTTCTTTAAAATAACGCCACATAAATGAAGGATATTCTCCTCTAACCTGTACATCTCCACAGAAATTATTTTTATAATCATCTTCATCATAAGCAGCTAACACATCTTTTGGATTTGGTGTTAATGGATAAACTGTTGTATGTGCAATCATATTTCCAATCATAAAATCAGGATTGATTTCATGCCCTGCTTTAACTGCCAATGCACTGGCAACAAATTCATTATGTAAAGCCTCAAACATTTTTTGATCATTTGATTTAAGTTCAGTTAATGGTATACGATGATCAGCATTAACATCTTCTGGATCCATCATTCCTAATCCATAGAGATTTCCAATCCCACCTTCACCCATACAAGCAATATTGATTTCATTGAATGTTAACCAGTATTTTACTTTATCTTTATAACGTTCAAAGCAAGTTGTCGCATATTTCACAAATAAATCAATCACACGACGATCAGTAAAACCATTATATTTTGTAACAATGTTCCATGGGATTTCATAATGGCATAATGTCACTAATGGTTCCATTCCATGTTTATGACATTCATCAAAAACTTTATCATAGAATGCTAATCCTGCTTCATTTGGTTCTTCATCATCTCCATTAGGAAAGATTCTTCCCCAGTTAATAGAAAGTCTAAATACATTCCATCCCATTTTGGCAAATAATGCGATATCTTCTTTGTAATGATGATAGAAATCGACAGCTTCATGACTTGGATAAAAAGCTGTTGGATCAGTTTTTGGCAAGAATGTTCTTGGTGTATTGACATCTCCACCTAATAACATATCTGGTACACATAGCCCTTTACCATCTTCTAAATAGGCTCCTTCACATTGGTTGGCAGCAACAGCTCCACCCCATAAAAAATCTTTAGGAAAACTCATTTTCATTACCTCCATTTCATATATATTTAATTATACAATATTTTGATATGTTTGTAAGAAAAAAGAGCATAACTGTTGCAAGTTATGCTCCATTTTTACTATTTTTCATTCTTTACTGCATATTTTGATTCATAATCATAAATAGTGCTTAAGATTTGTTCCATATCTTTTACGATTGGCATTCTTGGGTTTGCTGGAGTACATTGATCTTCATAAGCATTCATTGCAATTCTGTGGATTGATTCATCCCATGCTGCTTTGTCGATTCCTTGTGATTTAACGTTTGTTACTCCACCAATGCTTACCCATAATTTTTCTACTGCATCAGCAAACATTTCTACACCTTCTGCTGGTGTTTTTGGATTTAATCCAATTAATTGTGCTAATTCCATGTATTTAACGTCTGCTTTGTAGTTTTCAATTTTTGGCCAGATGTTTAGTTTAGTTGGAACTGTACCATTGTATCTAATAACATGTGGTAATAAGATACCATTTGTACGTCCATGAGGAATATGATATTCTCCACCAATCTTATGTGCTAATGAGTGGTTCATTCCTAAGAACGCATTGGCAAATGCCATACCTGCAATTGTTGCAGCATTATGCATTTTTTCTCTTGCAAGTGGTGTTCCTTTCTTCACTGATTCTTCTAAGTAGTCAAATACTAATTTAACTGCTTGTTTAGCCCATCCATCTGTAAAGTCTGATGCTAAGATTGATACATATGCTTCGATTGCATGTGTCAATACGTCGATTCCTGTATCAGCAGCAATTGCTGGTGGTAAGCTTGTTACGAATTCTGGATCCACGATTGCTACTGTTGGTGTCAATGCATAGTCAGTTAATGGATATTTTTTGTTTGCTTTCTTGTCTGTAATAACGGCAAATGGTGTAACTTCTGAACCTGTTCCTGAAGTTGTTGGAATACAGATTAATCTTGCTTTCTTTCCTAATTCAGGGAATTTGAATGCACGTTTTCTGATGTCCATGAATTTTTGTTTGATGTCATCGAAGTTAACTTCTGGATGTTCATACATTAACCACATAACTTTAGCAGCATCCATTGGTGATCCACCACCGATAGCGATGATTACATCTGGTTCGAATTTTCTCATTAATTCAACACCTTCATTAACTGTATCAATGCTTGGATCTGGTTCTACATCAAAGTATAATTCCATTTTAACTTTGTTACGTCTTCTCTTGATTGCATCTTCAATCTTGTCAACATAACCAAGATTGTACATACCTCTGTCTGTAACAATCATGACTCTTTCCATAATCTTCATATCTCTTAAATATCTAATTGAATTTCTTTCAAAGTAGATTTTTGGAGGAAGTTTAACCCATTGCATATTGTTGTTACGTCTCCCTATTCTCTTAATATTTAATAAGTTTACAGCACTTACGTTGTTAGAAACTGAGTTGTGACCATAAGATCCACATCCTAATGTTAATGATGGAATGAAGGCATTATAAACTGAACCGATTCCACCGAATGTAGATGGAGCATTCTCTATAACACGAATTGCTTTACATTTTAAACCAAATTCTACTGAAATATCATGATTTTGTGTATGAATAGCAGCAGAGTGTCCTAAACCATTAAATTCAACCATTGCAGCTGATTTTGCAATACCATCTTCAGTAGAAGTTGCTTTTAATACAGCTAATACAGGAGATAATTTTTCTCTTGTTAATGGTTCATTTGGACCAACTTCTTTACATTCTGCAAGTAAGATTTGAGTATCTTCAGGTACTTTGAATCCCGCTTGCTCAGCAATCCAAGTTGCAGCTTTACCAACAACATTAGCATTAACTGTTCCAACTTCGTTAACTTTATCACTATATGCTTCAGCACCGAACATATATTTTTCAAGTTTTGCTTTTTCTTCAGCATTTACCCAGTATACTTTAAAACGAGAAATTTCTTGTTTAAAGTCATTATAGATTTCTTGGTCTACAATTGCAGCTTGTTCAGAAGCACAAATCATACCATTATCAAATGATTTTGATAATACGATATCATTAACTGCTCTTTTTAATACACATGATTTTTCAACATATGCAGGTACGTTACCAGCACCAACACCTAAAGCAGGTTTACCACAAGAGTAAGCAGCTTTAACCATTGCATTACCACCAGTTGCTAAGATAGTTGCGACACCTGGATGATTCATTAATGCAGTTGTTGCATACATTGAACCTCTGATTCCAATCCATTGAATACAGTCTTCAGGAGCACCTGCAGCAATTGCAGCATCTCTGATGACTTCAGCAGCTTGCACTGAACATTCATATGCAGATGGATGGAATGAGAAGATGATTGGGTTTCTTGTCTTTAATGAAATTAATGATTTGAAAATAACTGTTGAAGTTGGGTTTGTTGTTGGTACGATACCACAGATAACACCAACTGGTTCAGCAATTTCAGTAATTCCAGTTAAAGGATCTTCGTTGATGATTCCAACCGTTTTCAAGTGACGAAGATTACTTGTTACATATTCACAAGCGAATAAATTTTTCACAGCTTTATCTTCAAAGACACCTCTACCAGTTTCTTTGACTGCTGCTTCAGCTAAAACACCATGTTGGTCTAAACCAGCAACAGAGCATTTAGCAACAATGTAATCAACAGCATCTTGATCAAAAGATTCAAATTTGTCTAATGCGACTAATGCTTTTTGAACCAACTCATCAATATGAGCATCAACTTGTTCATTAGTCATTTCAGCCTTTGGGGCTTCTTTTTTTACAGCTTTTTTTCTGCCATAACATTTCCTCCGACATCATTTAATATTTACACGATTAATATACTATATTCCTTGTGAAAAAACAAGCAAGAGAACATATTTTTTAAAAATAAAAAGGCTTACATAATAATGTAAACCTTTCCAAAAACTATATCAAACTAATAATATAAATAATATAACCAATAAGCATCACCAATGCTCCATATTTTCTTAAAATCATATCTTTATCTATAAAAATCATAAACAAAACAACTACCCCTATTGCTATGATTCCATCTAAGATAAATTGAACATCAAAAGCAATTCCATGTGGTGCAACAAGCGATGCTGTTCCTAATACAAATAAGATATTAAAGATATTACTTCCAATAATATTTCCTACTGCTATATCATTTTTTCCTTTATATGAAGCTACCAATGATGTCATTAACTCTGGTAAAGACGTTCCTACAGCCACAATTGTCAAACCAATCAAACGTTCGCTCATACCTAACTGTGCAGCTATATAACGTGCTGCATCTACTGTAACTTCACTTCCTACAATAATACATACCAATGAAAAAACAACATAAAATAGTAATTTTATTATGGATGTTTGTTGTTTGGACTCACTTTGTTCTTCTTTTTGTTGTTTAGCACTATGATAGAGATAGACTAAAAAAACGATAAAAAACAACCATAAGATAACCCCATCCATAAAAGAAAGGGACTGTCCAAAATAACCTAAAGTCAATAATAATATTGTTGCAACAATAACATAAGGAATTTCAAAATAAAACGTCTTTTTTGAACTGTCAATTGACCAATGATTCCTGATATTCCTAGTATCAATAAGACATTAGCAATATTGCTGCCAATGATATTTCCAATGGCAATGCCTGTTGTGCCAGTATATGCTGAAGTAATACTCACTGCTGCTTCAGGTAGACTTGTTCCAAAAGCAACAATCGTTAAACCAATTATCAATTCTGAAACATGAAAATGTAAAGCTATCTGTGAAGCACTGTCCACAAAAAAATCTGCACCTTTAATCAGTAAGACAAAGCCTATAATTAATAAAAATATATGTATGATCAACGGAAACACTCCTTTCTCTCATTATCAATATATTCTTTTTATATCACTTTTTGACTCATTCGACAATGATAGAATCAATTCTTAAAATGAGATGATTTAAAAAGCCAACCCGCAGGTTGACTCTTATCATTAATCTAATGCAGCAATCATAGCTTTGTATGAATCTACTTGTAAAGAAGCTCCTCCAACTAATGCTCCATCAATATCAGGTTGTTCTAATAAAGCTTTTAATCCTTCAGGTTTTACAGATCCACCATATTGAATTCTTACTTTATCAGCCACTTCTTGTCCATATAATTCAGCAACAACGCTTCTAATATATGCACAAACATCTTGAGCAATTTCATTCGTTGCAGTTTTTCCAGTACCAATAGCCCATACTGGTTCATAAGCAATAACAACACGACTTGCACAATTTGGACATACATCTTTAAATGCAGCAACAGTTTGTGTTTTGACAACGTCTTTTGTTGTTCCAGCTTCATATTCTTCTAATGTTTCACCAACACATACGATTGGAGTCATATCATTATGAAGAACTTGTAACATTTTAGCATTCACTGTTTCATCAGTTTCAGCGAAATATTGTCTTCTTTCAGAGTGTCCTAAGATGACCCATTCAACTCCAATTTCTTTTAACATTTCTACACTGACTTCTCCAGTATAAGCTCCATTGTCTTTAAAATGACAATTTTGTGCAGCAACAATTAAATTTTTAGCTGCTCCTTTTGCTGTTTGTAATGCTAAGTATGGAGTTGCAATTCCCCACTGAGCTTTATCATTACAAGCACCATCAACAGCTTCAACAAATACTTTTGTATCAGCAATTGTTTTATTCATTTTCCAGTTTCCTACAATAATTGGTTTTCTCATTTTCATAATCCCCTTATTATTTATCATCAATTGCAGCAATACCAGGTAATACTTTACCTTCCATATATTCTAATGAAGCTCCTCCACCAGTTGAGATATGAGAAACTTTATCAGCATATCCTAATTGCATAACAGCAGCAGCACTATCTCCACCACCGATAATTGTATTAGCATCTGGTAAATTAGCTAAAGCTTCGCATACAGCGATTGTTCCTTTAGCAAATGGTTCCATTTCAAATACACCCATTGGACCATTCCATACAACAGTTTTAGCTCCTTCTAAAGCAGCTTTAATATTTTCAACAGATTTAGGTCCAATATCTAATCCCATGTATCCATCAGGAATATCTTCACCAACAACTTTGATATCACCTTCAGCAGCAAATGCATTATTCACAACTGAATCAACAGGTAAGATTAATTTATCTCCACCTTTAGCAATTAATTCTTTAGCTACTTCAATACGATCTTCTTCAACTAAAGAATTTCCAATGCTGTGTCCTTGTGCAGCAGCGAAAGTATAAGACATACCTCCACCAACGATAACTTTATCAGCAATTTTTAATAAGTTTTCGATAACTAAGATTTTATCAGAAACTTTAGCTCCACCTAAAATCGCAACCATTGGTCTTTCAGGATTACTTACAGCTTTTCCAATATAAGCAATTTCTTTTTCAACTAAGAATCCAGCAGCAGATGGTAAATGAGCAGGAATTCCAGCAGTAGAAGCATGTGCTCTATGTACTGAACCGAATGCATCTTCAACAAATACATCTCCTAAAGAAGCCCAGTATTTACCTAATTCAGGATCATTTTTGCTTTCACCTTTTTCATAACGTGTATTTTGTACTAAGATCACTTGACCATTATCTGCTTCTTTAACAGCTGTTTCAAGTTCTTCTCCTCTTGTACAATTAACGAATTTTACATCCACTCCTAATAATTCAGATAATCTAGGAGCAACAACAGCTAAATCATTTTTAGCTTTGTCTTCTTCAGTTTTTACTTTACCTAAATGTGAGAACAATACAATAGCTTTTGGTTTTTGTTCTAATAAATATTTTAATGTAGGTAAAGCGGCAACAATTCTGTTGTCATTAGTAATTTCTCCTGTTTCTTTGTTTCTAGGTACATTGAAGTCAACACGAACTAAGACAGTTTTTCCAGTCACTTCAATATCTTTAATTGTTTTTTTATCCATTTTCTTCAACCCTCCATGTGCAAATTATAACATTCTTATAAGTGATTTTCAATCGATTTTATAGATGTTCATTCGATAATAAATGCCATTTTTATTTATAAAATAAAATTCATGACTTTAGATAGTACAAAGAATAATTCACTATCTTCTAAAATATACGTAAGAAAATCAGTCCATCTCTAATCAAATAAATTTCATTAACAATAATATATGCTTTAAGCAATTATTTGTGTTATAATGTCTTTGTAATTATAATTTCTTAAAAAAGTTTCTCTAAAAAAAGAAGTTACGAAAGATTTTTGATATTCGCACGAGAACACTTTTCAGGGATAATCGCATCGCAGCTGATTTCATCAACGGTGTTCTCTTTAACGGTCAGCAGGCCATCTCCTCAGATGATGTTTCCATCCTCGACTCCAATCAGGATTCCCATGTCTTTTCCATTGGTATCACTAAGGAAAGAACCAGAGATAACATTGTTAATGTCACACTTGAAAACTGTCAATGTTTCATAAGCATTGAACATCAGGCTCAGGTTGACAATACCATGTTCCAGAAAACAATGGACTATGACGAGATGTCCTATCTCCAGCAGTTCTTTCAGTACCAGTCACATCTTTTGCTCATCAAAGGTGTCATGACGCTTGTTGCCTACTATGGACAGAAGCCATGGAAGCATGCAAGAACCTACAAGGACATGATGGGACCTATCCCACCAACATTGGAGCAGTATATGAATGTAGAATCCTATCCTTTGATTGAGATGCGATACATGGATGAAGAAAGATTCCATACGCCAGAGCTTAAGGAATTGGTGAGAGGGTTGAAGTATCTCTATGAAAGTCAAGAAAGATATGTGCAAGGCTTTTAAGGATTACAGAAAGCAAAAAAAGAGATTAGGTAAAGAAGAGGGTATCAGTATTGGAAAAAGTCAAGGTATTATCAAAACATTAATCAGACAACTCCAATTAAAATTTGGAAACCTATCAAGCAATACTTTAGATACTATCCAATCATACAATCAAGAACAGCTTGATTATTTAACAATACATACCTTTGATATTCAAGAAGAAAAAGACATTACACGTTATCTACAATTCGTTTAATACCATTAAAGAAAGTGATTTTTGTTACTTTCTTTTTATCATCTTCAAAAAATGTACATATCTTAATATAGGTGATAAATGTGAAAATAGATATAAATGAACTTATTCAAAATCCTCAAAATATCATTATAGATTTACGAGATTCACAATTATTCAAGCAACAACATTTCAAGAACACCATCAATATTCCTCTTGATGACTTTGACTCACAAATCCCATTTCTGCCTTTTCATAAACAAATTTATCTCATTTGCGAAACAGGAAAAAATGCGAAAATGCTTGCTTCAAAATTACAAAAAATAGGTTATCAATGTTATGGAATTCCTTATGGATTTTCATTAATATTCCAAAATACAAAAAAAGATGGGAATGCCCATCTTAACGTTTAAATATTCTACGAAAAGTCCCAATCAAACCTCTATGCAAGACTTGAAAGAAACTCAATGAACGAACAAGTCGATCAGAAGGTATGTATTGGTTAACAGCTCTTAAAGTTGCTTTATTATCACGCGTCGAAAAAATAAAACCTATCGCAATCTCAAATATTTGAGCAATCACAAAAGTTGTTGGCGCTTGCATAACACGAACCCCCAAATAATAAAGGTGCTACAAAGACAAACGTAAATTCAATCGGTTCTGTAATCCCTGTTAAAATACTCGTTAATGCTGCTGATAAAAAAAGACTCCCCTCAACTTTCTTAGATTCCTTTTTAGCCATATGATACATGGCTAGTGCTGCACCAGGTAAACCAAACATCATCAAGATAAATTCACCTGTAAAAAATTTTGTTGCCTCGCTATTGAAATGAACCACCTGTGGATCAGCTAACTGTGCAAAGAAAATATTTTGTGCTCCATTGACCACAACACCATCGACAACCATTGAACCACCAATCGCTGTTTGATAAAAAGGCATATAAAAAAACATGATGTAAACCAAAAGATACCAAAGCTCTTTTTAAAATTCCATAAACAAATGTTCCAAAATATCCAGCATCATTGATAAATTGACCTAAAGTAAAAATTCCATTTTGAATAAACGGCCATATATAAAACATTAAAATACCCACAAACAAACAACAGTAGAAATAATAGGAATAAATCTTTCACCTTCAAAAAAAAGAAAAAATATCTGGTAATTGTATACGATAAAAGTGATTATGTAGAAAACTTACACCCTATCCTACAATAATACCTCCAAAAACACCCATTTCTAATGAAAGTATTCCACAAACATAGGTTAAAGTTCCATCAAGTACAGTTTGCACAATCTGGCTATCATTAATAACACCAGTCAAGGTCAACAAGCCACTAATAGTAGAATGCATAACAAAAAAAGCAATAATAGAAGGAAGAGCTACTTCCTTGGCTTTTTAGCCATTCCTAAAGCCACCGATGCGGCAAATAAAAGTGGTAAATTATCAAATAAAATTTCTCCTACCTGCATTAATAAAATTAAAAACTGATATAAAAAAGCCCCTTTGCCTAAGATAGTCTCTAAATGTAGAGATGAAATTGTTGCTGGATTCGTTAATGAACTGCCAATTCCTAAAAATAACCTTGCTACAGGTAAAACAGCAATCGGCAACATTAAACTACGTCCAATTCTCTGTAAAACGCTAAACGCTTTTTCTTAACCATAATCCAACCTCTTCTGTAGATTTTCTAATCTTATTGTAAAGAATATCGTTTCAAAAGCCCAATCATTTCACACATAAAAAGAAGATATTCATAATGAATACCTTCTTCAAGTTTTAATCAAACATTATTTATTTAATTGATAAAAGGCTTCTACACCTGCATAACAAGATTGTTCAGCCAATGCATCTTCAATTCTCATTAATTGATTGTATTTTGCAATACGATCTGTACGAGAAGCCGAACCTGTTTTGATTTGTCCAGCATTTGTTGCTACTGCAATATCAGCAATTGTTGTATCTTCTGTTTCTCCAGAACGATGTGAAACCACAGCTGTATAATTAGCTTTTTGAGCCATTTCAATAGCTTCTAATGTTTCAGTTAATGTTCCAATTTGATTAACTTTAATCAAGATTGAATTAGCAACACCTTTATCAATTCCTTGTTGTAAACGTTTTGTATTTGTAACAAAGAAATCATCACCAACTAATTGAATACGATCACCTAATTTTTCAGTTAAGTAATCCCAACCTTCCCAATCATCTTGATCCAATCCATCTTCAATAGAAATAATTGGATATTTATCACAAAGTTCAACATAGAAATCAACTAATTCTTTAGAAGTAAATGATTTATTGTTTTCTCCTGGTAATGTATATTTTCCATCTTTATAGAATTCACTACTTGCCACATCCATTGCAAGTTTCACATCTACACCTGGTTGATATCCAGCCTTTTCAATGGCTTCTAAAATTGTTTGAATGGCTTCTTCATTAGATGCCAAGTTAGGAGCAAATCCACCTTCATCTCCAACAGCTGTATTTAATCCTTTAGCTTTTAAAACTTTCTTTAAACTATGGAAAACCTCAGCCCCCATGCGAATTGCTTCTTTAAATGAAGATGCATTCACTGGCATAATCATAAATTCCTGAAAATCAACATTATTATCAGCATGTGCTCCACCATTAATGATATTCATCATTGGTGATGGTAAAACATGAGCGTTAGCCCCACCAATATAACGATATAATGGCATATTTAATTCATTAGCTGCACATTTAGCCACTGCTAATGAAACACCTAAAATCGCATTAGCACCTAAACGTCCTTTATTTGGTGTGCCATCTAAATCAATCATCATTTGATCAATTTTTCTTTGTGCCATCACATCTTGTCCAATAACAGCTCCAGCAATTTCTTCATTAACATTAGCTACTGCTTTTAAAACACCTAGTCCTAAATATCTATTTGTATCTTGATCTCTTAATTCAACGGCTTCATGAACACCCGTAGAAGCACCACTAGGAACAATCGCTCTGCCCATAGCACCTTTTTCGCTTCGAACTTCTACTTCAACTGTTGGATTCCCACGTGAATCTAGCACTTCTCTTGCATAAACACTTACAATTTGACTCATTTTTTCTTCCTCCTATTTGAGATTTTATTTTAGAGTTAGCTATATCTAACTATTTATAGAATATCATATTTTTTATTGCTGTGCAATGATAATAACCCAAAAATATTTTCATAAATAGTATATCTTTTATTTTCTTTTCTATACGCAAAAATTAAAAAATGGCAATGAGAATTGCCATTAAAAATTATTATTCACTTTTCCACCTGGTCCAGCATGAACAATCGTATCAGGGAAATTTGTATATTGCTTAAAATTATCCTGAAACATTTCAACAAGTTTTTGTGCAGTCATATCATAAGCATCTTTGCTTACCCATGTTGTACGTGGATTTAATAATTCTGTAGGAACGCCTGGACAGAATAATGGAATATTAAGATTAAAGAATGGATCAACTTCATAGCTGACATAATCTAATTCACCATTAATAGCGGCCTCTATCATCGCTCTTGTATATTTTAAAGGAATACGACGTCCAACCCCATAAGAGCCACCAACCCAGCCAGTGTTCACTAAAAAGACATTAGATCCTGCTTTAGTCATACGTTTTTGGAATTGTTTTGCATAAAGTAATGGATCCATTGGTAAGAATGGTTCACCAAAACATGTTGAAAATGTTGCTTGTGGTTCACTGATTCCATTTTCTGTTCCTGCCAGTTTACTTGTATAGCCAGAAACAAAGTGATAAACTGCTGAGTTCATATCTAATTTAGAAATAGGAGGTAAAACCCCAAAGGCATCAGCTGCCAAAAAGAAAATTGTCTTAGGAATAGGTCCCATTCCAGTTGGTTCAATATTTTTAATAAAGTTCAAAGGATAACCAACACGTGTGTTTTCAGTAATTGAATCATCATCAAAATCAATAATTCTTGTATCTTCAAATAAACAAACATTTTCAGCTAATGCACCAAATCTAACTGCATCCCAAATATCTGGTTCATTTTTCTTAGAAAGATTGATACATTTTGCATAACATCCACCTTCGAAGTTAAAAACCGAAGTACGTGACCAGCCATGTTCATCATCACCAATCAATTTACGACGAGGATCCGTAGATAATGTTGTTTTTCCTGTTCCTGATAAACCAAAGAATAATGCAGTATTTCCATCTTCACCAATATTGGCTGAACAATGCATAGTGAAAACATTACGCTGAGGCAACATATAATTCATAACACAGAAAATACTCTTTTAATTTCACCTGCATATCCTGTTCCAGCAATCAGCACAATCTGTTTTTCATAATCAATAATAACAGCCACATCACTATTTAAACCAACTGAGGCATCAATATGACATTCAGGTGCTACCAATACTAGATAATCTTCTTGAAAATGTTGTAATTCACGTGGTGTTGGTTTAATTAATAAGTTTGAAATAAAAGATTTTGACTGGCTTTTTCATTAATAATTCTAAAGCCATACGAATATTTTGGATTCGCCCCAGCATAACCATCAAAAATATACAAATCTTTATCTTGAAAATGTTGAATAATTGCTTGATACACTTGTTCAAATTGTTCTCTAGAAATAGGTTGATTAACCTTTCCCCATGCAATTTTATCATGTGTTGCAGGTGTATCTACCACGTATTTATCTTTTGGTGAACGGCCTGTTCTTTCTCCAGTTTCTACACACAAACATCCAGCACGGCTTAAACGCCCTTCTTTTTTTATCAATGCTTTTTCAATTAATGAACCAGCAGGAATATTTCTATAAACACTGCCTGTTGTATGAATACCATATTTTTTTATATTATATTCATCCATATAAACACCCCTTTCTTAAAGTCCTCTTTCTTTTATTCTATAAAAAATATGCCTTGACCTCAAGAAAACTCGTACTTTCAAAAAAAAAAAAAAGGATTCCTGAGAATCCCTATCTATTCACTGAAGATGCAATCTTATGATATGTCCAACGTTTACCTCTAATCGCAATAGATAATGCCATAATATTTTCAGGTAAAGCAATACCACACCAACCAGCATCACCAATATGTTGAATATCAATACCACAACGTTTATTAACTAAAGCAATTTCTCTGATTGTTCCTTCATCACTACCTTCTTGTGATGTTCCAATAGAACTTAATGATAAAGCACCTTTAGATTTAATAAGCTTACAAGCATCTCTCACTTCTTCTTCAGATAGCCCTGGTACTGTATAGACAGCAGGCATTAAAATAATATCAGCTCCAGCATCAATAAATCTTTCGATGCTTGGTAAATCAACCAATGCTTCATCAATTCCAGAAGAATGCATTTTTCCAGCAATAATCATTCCACCAAAATATTCTTTTGCAAGTTTAATGGCATTTTCAATAGAAGCGTTGCTGACACCTGTTCCTGGATTTCCTGTTAAACAAATAAAATCAAAACCTAATTCCTTTGCTTTGATAAATGTTTCTTTTGTCGCATGACGACCATGAGATATTTCTAATCTGTTTTCCATCATTTTGGCATTTTCATCAATAGGTTCCAAATTACATCCCACTGGTCTACCTACTAATTTCTTTAAAAGTTTCACTGGTTCATCTGTTTCTGGTAATCCGTTGATTTGAGGATGATCACAATCAAAAACATTTAATAAAACCATATCACTTCCAAAAGACACAGCCAATTCTGCATTTGTTAAATCTCCAAGTAAAGGTGGACAAGCCACAACTGTTTCAGTCATAATTGTTCTTCCTTCACTTGCTAAAATAGATTGTTTCAATTCATCTTTGTTCATTGATAACATTTCACTTGTTGTACAATTTAATAATCTTTTCATTTTCTCATATCCTCCTAAACATTATTATATCGCTTTGTTGTAACGCTTTCAAGAAACTTTATTTTTAAAAAACTAGGCTTAATTACCTAGTCTTGAGGATGTGTATCTAAATAATGAACAACAATCTTTGATAAACATGTAGAAACAATGAGTCCAAACAATAATATCATCAAAATATATTGAATTAATGTTGTTGTAAGAGGGGCTAACTGTAATAAATCATAAGTGATATAAGACACAAGAATAAAAGCAATAACATCTATAGTCAAAACAACTGTACGATAAAGATTAATCGGACTATAAATACGATATATCATATGAATAGATAAAATAGCCGTTGTATAATAAAGAATTGTAAAAACTTGATTTAATGATAAAGCAAGCGTTGGTGCTAATAGTCTTAATAAAATAGCACATAAAACAATTGCAATCGCATTAGGAAATGAATAACGTAATGTGTATCTACCAATGGATTCCTTTTGTTTAGATATATTCTTTTCAAATAAAATCATAAATGATGGAAAACCTTCTACGAAGTTATCTAATAATGTCATTTGAAATGGAATAAATGGATAGGGCATATTAAAAAGAATACAAGCAAGAGAAATAAGGATTGTATAGATTGTTTTTAAGTAATACATAGAAGCTGAACGTGTGACATTATTAATGCTTAAACGTCCTTCTTTAACAACATCAACCATTGTTGATAATTCACCGTTAATCACAATAAACTGTGAAATTTGTTTGGCTGCATCAGAGCCAGATCCCATTGCGATTGAAACATCAGCGTCTTTGAGTGCTAATACATCATTGACACCATCTCCTGTCATAGCGACTCTTTGTCTATGTTGTTGTAAATATAAAATCATATCATGTTTTTGAGATGGTGAAGCACGACCAATCACATGATAATTCATAATCGCCTGTTCTAATTCTTCAGGCGTTTTGAGTGTTGATGCATCAATATAATTTTGCGCATTTTCGATGCCTGCCTGCATTGCTAAGGCACTAACAGTTACAGGATTATCCCCTGAAATCACTTTGACATCAACATCATTATCTTTAAAGAACTGAATCGTTTCTTTAGCATCTTCCCTTAATGGATCAAAAATCACAATAATAGCTAAAGGAATACTGTTTGCCATATCTTGTTGAAAAGTATCAAAATCATGATGTCTTGCTACTAATAGAATTCTTGCCCCTTGATGTTTAGCCTCCTCAATAGAAGAGGGCAAAATAAAATCTGGTAAAATCATTTCTGGCGCTCCAACAATAATAGTTCCTATATTTTCTAATTCCAAAGCACTCCATTTTCTTGCTGATGAAAATGAAACTCTTCTTAATGGAGCATAAGGTGTTTCCCCTTGAAAATAATCTTTCATTGTTAAAAAGGTAGCATTATTATCAAGACTTCCTTTGACAAATGAATTCATAATCAAATCAAATTTATCCTGCCATTGACTCTCTAGTGTATAAACATTTTGAACTTGCATTTTCCCCTGTGTTAATGTTCCTGTTTTATCCAAACATAAAACATCAACATGGGATAAAGTTTCAATACTAAACATTTCTTGAACCAAAACTTTACGTTTTCCTAGTCTGACAACACTGGTTGCCAGTGAAACACTCGTTAATAAAACCAACCCAACTGGCAGCATTCCTAATAATGCTGTAGAGGTATTCACTATTGTCGCAGTTAATGATTCACCTCTTACACCCATTGCCTGATACAACAAACAAAAACTCATTGGTAAAACAAGCATACTTGTCCAGCGTGTCACTTTTTTAAAAGTGATAACCAAATCAGAAGTGACTGGCTTACGTTTTCTGGCTTCATTAGCAATCTGAGTGGCATAGTTATCCATCCCAACATGTTCTACACGAGCATGACATGCTCCTGATACAATAAAACTTCCTGACAACAAATGATCTCCAACATTTTTTAAAACTGGATCTGCTTCGCCAGTTAATAATGATTCATCAACTTCTACTGCCGTATCTAAAACGATACAATCAGCTGCTATTTGTTGACCTGTTTCCAATAAAACAACATCGTGAAGAACAATCTCTTCATTATCAATTTTTTGAATCTTTTCATCACGTAAAACTTTTGTTTTTGGTGAAATAATCAAATTTAATTTTGCCACCATATTACGTGAACGTATATCCTGATAAATATGAATGACTGTATTCATTGTGACAATTAAAACAAAAAATAAACTTGACCATGCCTGAACATAAACCAAAGCACAAGCAATAATAAAATTATAAGCATTAAAAAGCGTAAAAATATGTTCACAAAATATTTGCCAATGACTTTTAACCAATGGTTTTGGAGAAATATTAACATGTCCCAATTTGATTTGTTCTTGTATTTGCTGATTTGTTAATCCTTTGACTTCATTCATATCATCACCCATTCAATATATAGCTATTTTTAATCTTATCATATTTATATGGAAAAGCCATGAATTTTTTCTTAAGATTTTCTAAATAAAAAGGAATAGCTTTTTATACTATTCCTGAATATCATTCTGATCAAAAACATCATCAATTGGTGCACCTGGTGCAACCATTGGAAAGACCTTATCGTCTTCTTCAATCATACATTCAATAACAACAGGTCCTTGACAATCCATTGCTTCTAATATAGCAGGTGCTACTTCTTCTTTTTTGTAACTTTAATAGCTTTACATCCTAAACCTTCAGCTGTTTTACAAAAATCAACTTTATCATCTAAAATAGTCGCTGAATAACGTTTGCCATAAAATAATGTTTGCCATTGACGCACCATTCCCAAAACATGATTATTTAAAATAACTTCAATAATTGGTACTTGGTAACGTGAGGCTGTTGCCAATTCATTCATATTCATTCTAAAGCAACCATCCCCAGCAATATTAAAAACATATTGTTCTGGTTTACCATATTTTACACCAATAGAAGCTCCCAAACCATAACCCATTGTTCCAAGTCCTCCACTTGTGATTAACTGACATGGTCTTTTAAAATGATAATATTGTGCTGCCCACATTTGATTTTGCCCAACTTCTGTACAAATAATTGCATTATTATCAGTCAATGCTTCAATTTGTTCAATAACATATGGACCAGTTAACTTATCCGTATCATAAGATAATGGATATTGTTCTTTTAATGCTCTGATTTCTTTTAACCATTGTGAATGGTTTTGTTGTTTCAATAACAAATTCAATGCATTTAAAACACTTTTAGCATCTCCAACAATACCTAAATCTACTTTTACATTTTTATTAATTTCTGCTTCATCCACATCAATATGAATAATTTTCGCATTTCTCGCAAATTTTTCAGCATTTCCAATCACACGATCACTAAATCTTGCCCCAACGGCAACTAATAAATCACATTTAGAAACACCAAAATTACTTGTTTTTGTCCCATGCATTCCAAGCATCCCAGTATAACGAGGATTTGTTCCATCAAATGATCCTTTTCCCATTAAAGAATCAGTAACAGGAGCATCAATTTTTTCAACAAATTCACGTAATTCTTCAGAAGCGTGAGAACGTACAACACCACCGCCAACAAAAACAAATGGTTTTTCACTCTTTTCAATCATTTCGATTGCTTGTTTTAATGTTGATGTAGGATACGTATAACTACGTCTTTCAATACTTTCAGGTTTTTGTGAATGATATTCACATTTTGCAGATGTCACATCCTTAGTAATATCAACAAGTACCGGTCCTGGTCGTCCTTCCTTAGCAATTTGGAAAGCTTTACGGATTGTTGGTGCTAAATCTTCTACATCTTTGACGATATAATTATGTTTAGTAATTGGCATCGTCACACCGGTAATATCAACTTCCTGAAAACTGTCTTTTCCAAGTAATGGTACTCCAACGTTTGCGGTTATCGCTACTAATGGAACAGAATCCATATGAGCAGTAGCAATCCCAGTCACAAGGTTAGTCGCTCCCGGTCCACTTGTTGCCATACAAACACCAACTTTTCCAGTTGCTCTGGCATATCCATCAGCTGCGTGAGCTGCTCCTTGTTCATGAGAAGTTAAAACATGATGAATCTTATCACGATAATTATATAAACTATCGTAGACATTTAATATCGTTCCACCAGGATAACCGAAAACAGTATCAACACCCTGTTCCAGCAAACATTCAATAACAATATCGGCTCCAGTTAATAACATAGACTTCCCCCTATTCTTTGACTTTTAATACTGCACCAGTGTTAGCTGAAGTCACCATTGAAGCATACTTTTTCAAATATCCACTAACAACCGGTAATTTAGGTTTAAAATTCTTTCTTCTCTCTTCTAAAACTTCATCGCTGACTAATAATTCAATACGATGATTAATAATATCTATTTCAATCATATCGCCTTCTTCAACAAGACCAATCGGTCCACCAACAGCGACTTCAGGTGAAACATGTCCAATAGATGCTCCACGCGTTGCACCAGAGAAGCGACCATCTGTAATTAAAGCAACATCTTTATCTAATCCCATACCAGCAATTTCTGAAGTTGGTGATAACATTTCACGCATTCCAGGTCCACCTTTTGGCCCTTCATAGCGAATCACAACAACATCACCAGCTACAATTTTTCCAGCACGAATTGCTTGAATGGCATCTTCTTCACAATCAAAGACTCTGGCAGGTCCGGTATGTTGAAGCATTTCTTTAGCAACTGCACTTTGTTTGACAACACAGCTATCAGGTGCGAGATTTCCTTTTAAAACAGCAATCCCACCTGTTTTCATATAAGGATTTTCAACTGGTCTAATAATATTTGGATCTAAGTTGACGCATCCTGCAATATTATCTTTTAATGTTTTTGTTGTACAAGTTAAGACATCAGTGTGTAAAACACCTAACTTATCTAATTCATTCATGACAGCATATACACCACCGGCTTCATTTAAGTCTTCCATAAATGTATCACCAGCTGGTGCTAAGTGACATAAGTTTGGTGTATGCTTACTAATTTCATTGGCGATTTCTAAATTCAAATCAACCCCAGCTTCATAGGCAATGGCAGGTAAATGCAACATAGAGTTTGTTGAACATCCTAGTGCCATATCCACTGTTAAAGCATTTAAGAAAGCATCTTTTGTCATAATATCTCTTGGTTTGATCTCTTTTTTGACTAATTCCATAATTTGCATACCTGCGTGTTTGGCTAAACGGATTCTTTCACTATAAACAGCAGGAATAGTTCCATTTCCTTTGAGTCCCATTCCTAAGACTTCAGTTAAACAGTTCATAGAATTAGCTGTATACATACCCGAACATGATCCACAAGTTGGACATGCTTTTTCCTCAAATTCTTTTAATTTTTCTTCTGTCATTTTTCCAGCATTAAATTGTCCAACTGCTTCAAATAATGAAGATAAACATGTTTGTTTACCATCTAATCTTCGTCCAGCCAACATTGGTCCACCACTGACAAAGATAGTTGGAACATTAATTCTGGCTGCCGCCATCAATAAACCAGGTACATTTTTATCACAGTTTGGAATCATCACTAATCCATCAAATTGATGAGCATTGGCTAAACATTCAGTACTATCACAAATCAATTCTCTTGTGACTAAAGAATATTTCATTCCGGTATGATTCATAGCAATTCCATCACATACAGCAATGGCTGGCACTTCAATAGGTGTTCCACCAGCTAAATAAACCCCTTTTTTGACAGCTTCACAAATTTTATCTAAATTCATATGCCCTGGTACAATTTCATTATAAGAATTGACAACACCAATTAATGGTCTATCTAATTCTTCTTCGGTCATTCCTAACGCATTAAATAATGAACGATGAGGCGCTCTTTCCACACCTTTTTTGACTTGATCACTTTTCATCTCATTACCTCCTCACTATAAGTTTTCAACAATATATTGTCCCATCATAGAACAAGATACTTGTTGTTTTCCTGCTGACATAATATCAACTGTACGATAACCTTGTTCCAATACGTTTTCTACTGCTTTTTCAATATCATTCGCTTCTTCATCCATATCAAAAGAATAACGAAGCATCATGGCAGCTGAAAGAATTGTCGCAATGGGATTGGCAATATTTTGTCCGGTAATATCAGGAGCACTACCATGACTTGGTTCATACATTCCTAATTTATCTTCTCTTAATGAAGCACTTGACAACATGCCAATTGAACCAGTAATCATACTTGCTTCATCACTTAAAATATCACCAAACATATTTTCTGTTAAAATAACATCAAATTGTCCTGGATCTTTCACTAACTGCATCGCACAATTATCAACTAACATATGTTCTAATTCTACATCAGGATAATCCTTTGCAACTTCATTGACAACCTTTCGCCACAAACGTGATGTATCCAAAACATTGGCTTTATCAACACTAATCACTTTATGACGACGTTTTAATGCTATATCAAAAGCTCTTTTGGCAATTCTACGAATTTCTGTTTCACTATAAACAAGATTATCATGAGCTACCATCTGTCCATCAACTTCTTTGGTTTCTCGTTCACCAAAATAAAGTCCACCTGTGAGTTCTCTTACAATCATCATATCAAAACCATCTTGACTTAATTCTTCTTTTAATGGACAAGCTCCTTTTAATTCTTTATATAAATAAGCGGTCTTAAATTGGCAAATAAACCTAATGCTTTACGCATTTTTAATAATCCTGCTTCTGGTCTTAATGATGGTTCTAATTGATACCAAGGAGAAGTATTTGTATCTCCACCAATTGAACCTAACAATACTGCATCACTCTTTTTAGCAATTTCAATCGCTTCATCTGTTAATGGAACACCATATTTATCAATGGAAGCCCCACCCATATCAATATATTGATAATCAAATGTATGATTGTATTTTTTCGCAATAGCATCTAAAACTTTTAAAGCCTCATCCACAATTTCTGGTCCAATACCATCACCTTTAATCACTGCAATTGTTTTTTCCATAGATTACCCTCTTTTCATTGACATAGTTTACTAAACCATTGGCCTGAATCATTTTCTGTAAAAATTCAGGGAATGGCTGAGCCTGATATTTTTTATTTTTTGTTAAATTATAAATTGTTCCATCATCAAAATTGACTTCTACCTGATTGCCTTCTTCAATATCTTTGGCGGCTTCTGGGCATTCCAAAATCGCAAATCCAATATTAATTGAATTACGGTAAAAAATACGTGCGAATGACTCAGCAATGACACAACTCACACCTGCTGTTTTTAAAGCCAAAGGAGCATGTTCACGAGATGAACCACAACCAAAGTTTTTACCTGCAACCATAATATCCCCAGGTTGTAATCTTTGGGTAAAAGTTGGGTCAATATCAACCATTGCATGGCTGGCAAGTTCTTTAGCATCAAATGAATTTAAATAACGTGCTGGAATAATAACATCGGTATCGACATTATCCCCATATTTTAAAACTGTTCCTTTTGCCTGCATACTATTGTCCTCCTTTTCTTGGATCAGCAATATATCCAGCAATCGCACTGGCTGCTGCCACTTCTGGTGAAGCTAAATAAATTAAAGCTTCTGTATCACCCATTCTACCAACAAAGTTACGATTTGTTGTAGAAACACATTTTTCTCCTTTTGCCATAACACCCATATGTCCACCCATACAAGGTCCACAGCTTGGCGTATTAAACGCACAACCAGCTTCCACAAAGATTTCAGCCAAGCCTTCACGAATACATTCCACAAAAATCTTCTGTGTTGCAGAAATCACCATCACTCTTACATGATCGGCAACTTTTTGTCCTTTTAAGATTTGTGCAGCTTTACGCAAATCACTTAATCTTCCATTTGTACATGAACCGATCACAACTTGATCGATATAAATTTTTTCACTTTCATTAATTTCTTCCATTGTATGAGCATTACCTGGTAAATGAGGGAATGCTACAGTTGGTGTAATTTTTGATAAATCAATTTCAATGACTTCATCATACACAGCATCTTCATCAGCCTGATATTCTTTATACTCTTTCTTTGAATGATTTTTTAAATATTCTCTCGTCTTTTCATCAACAGGGAAAATACCATTTTTAGCCCCTGCTTCAATCGCCATATTACAAATAGTAAAACGATCATCCATTGATAATGAAGCCACACCTTCACCAGTAAATTCCATTGATTTATATAAAGCCCCGTCAACACCAATTTTTCCAATAATATGTAAAATGACATCTTTACCACTGACATAAGGTTGCAATTCACCTTTTAAAACAAATTGAATGGCACTTGGCACTTTAAACCAAAGTTCTCCAGTTGCCATCCCTGTCGCAATATCAGTTGTTCCAACACCTGTTGAAAAAGCACCTAAAGCTCCATATGTACAAGTATGTGAATCAGCACCAATAATACATTCACCAGCAACAACAATCCCTTGTTCAGGTAGAATCGCATGTTCAACACCACATTTCCCTTGTTCCATATGATGTGTTAAACATTGTTCTCTTGAAAACTCTCTGATTGCTTTTGAATTTTCTGCAGATTTCATATCTTTATTAGGTGTAAAATGATCTGGTACCAATACAACTTTATCCTTATCAAACACTTGATTGGCCATCTGTTTAAAAATTGGTAAAGCCATTGGTCCTGTAATATCATTTGCCATTACAACATCTAGCTTTGCTTCAATTAACTGCCCAGCCACAACTTCCTTTAATCCTGCATGAGCAGCTAATATTTTTTGTGTCATTGTCATTGACATATTCATATCCCCCCTTTTCTTTGTATGTCCTCACTAAAGAGTCAAATGACTCTTTACTGAACACACACAAAGTGTGTGTTTTTTAGTTATTAATTAGTTTATCTTCATCAGACCAGCTATATAAACTTCTAATTTCTTTACCAACTTTTTCACTTTGATGTTCTTTCGCTAATTTACGCATTGCTTTGAAATGAGCTTGTCCACCAGCTGGTGACATATCCAATAAGAAATCTTTAGCGAATGTTCCATCTTGAATATCTTTTAAGATTTGTTTCATAGCTTTCTTTGTATCAGCAGTAATGATTTTTGGTCCTGTAATATAATCACCATATTCAGCTGTATTAGAGATAGAATATCTCATTCCTTCAAATCCTGATTGATAGATTAAATCAACAATTAATTTCATCTCATGAATACATTCAAAATAAGCATTCTTTGGATCATATCCAGCTTCTACTAATGTTTCAAATCCTGCTTGCATTAAAGCGCAAACCCCGCCACATAAAACAGCTTGTTCACCAAATAAATCTGTTTCTGTTTCAGTTCTAAATGTTGTTTCTAGAACACCAGCTCTAGCACCACCAATAGCTAAACCATAAGCTAAAGCCATATCTAAAGCTCTGCCTGTTGCATCTTGTTCAACAGCGACCAAACAAGGTGTTCCTTTTCCAGCTTGATATTCACTACGTACTGTATGTCCTGGTGCTTTTGGTGCAATCATTGTCACATCAACATTTTTTGGTGGCACAATTTGTCCAAAGTGAATATTGAAACCATGCGCAAACATCAACATATTTCCTTCTTCTAAGTTTGGTTCAATTGATTCTTTATATAATTTTGCCTGTAATTCATCATTAATTAAAATCATGATAATATCTGCTTTTTTAGCAGCTTCAGCTGAAGTATATACTTCGAATCCTTGAGCCTCAGCCTTAGCCCATGATTTTGATCCTTCGTATAACCCAACAATGACATGTACTCCTGATTCTTTTAAGTTCAAAGCATGTGCATGCCCTTGAGAACCGTAACCAATAATTGCTACTGTTTTTCCATCTAATAAAGCTAAATTACAATCTGATTCATAATAAATTTTTGACATATTTTTACCCCCTGTGTCCTTTGTTATTTATTTCAAAATCGTTAAGACCTCTGGCAATACCAGCAACCCCAGTACGCACTATCTCAACAATATTGAAGCCATCCAACATGGCTAATAAGCCATTGATTTTACTATGTGTTCCAGTCACTTCAATAACCATTGAATCTGGTGACACATCCACAATTTTTGCTCTAAAAATATCGACTATTGAAACAATATCAGCACGTGTACTTTGATTAGCTTCAACTTTAATTAAAACAAGTTCACGATAAACCGATGTCTCAATTGGTAAAGCAAAGACTTCTAATACATCTTCCAATTTTCTTAATTGTTTTTCAATTTGTTCTAAAATCTGTTGATTTCCATGAGCAACCACTGTCATGCGAGAAATTCCTTCATTGCTTGTTGGTCCCACAGTTAAACTATCTATATTATAGCCACGTCTTGAAAACAAGCCACTCACTCGTGTTAAGACCCCAGCACTATTATGCACAAGAATTGATAAGATGAGTTCTTCCATAATTTATCCTTCCTTTTTTATATTTTTGTAAATACGATTCATAGCAGAAATCATGGCTTTAATCGTTGCAGTTGTAATATTCAAATGCACGCCAACACCATATTCACATTTTTCTTCTCCTTGAGGACGAAGTTGAACATAGGCAGCTGCTTTAGAATTAGAACCCGCTGTTAAAGCATGTTCACTATAATCAATTAAATCAGTATATAAGAAATCTTCTGTTGAGTTAAAAGCATTTTTTACTGCATCAATCGGTCCATTCCCATAACCAACTAAAGTTTTCACTTCACCATGATCTTCAATTGTGACTTCAGCACGTCTTTCATGTTCTCCATCTTCTTCACTAATATCAATTAATCTTTGTTTAATAAATTTATATGGGTATTCTAAATCAATATATTCTTTCTTAAATGTATCATATATACGTTCTGGTGAAACTTCTCCTTCAATTTCACTAATATTTTGAATTGCTTTTGCAAAATCTGCCTGCAATGCCTTTGGTAAATGATAACCAAAAACAGTATCCATGACAAAGGCTACACCACCTTTACCAGATTGTGAATTGATACGTACAATTGGTTCATATTGACGATTTAAATCAGCTGGATCAATTGGCAAATAAGGCACTTCCCAAATGCCTTCACCACGTTGATGATAAGCGTACATTCCTTTGTTGATAGCATCTTGATGACTACCTGAAAAAGCTGTAAAAACAAGTTCACCAGCATATGGTTGTCTTGGTGGCACTTCCATCTTTGTACATTTTTCATAAATATTTTTAATTTGATTCATTTGTCCTAATTCAAGTTTTGGATCAATACCATGTGTAAACATATTTAAAGCTAATGTAATAATATCAACATTTCCAGTTCTTTCACCATTTCCAAATAATGTTCCTTCCACACGATCTGCTCCAGCAAGTAAAGCTAATTCTGTTGTTGCTACACCACAACCTCTATCATTATGTGGATGAACACTGACAATCACTCTATCTCTATCTTTAAAATGACGGCACATCCATTCAATTTGATCAGCATAAACATTTGGTGTATCCATTTCTACTGTTGATGGCAAATTAATAATCACTTTACGTTCAGGTGAAGCTTCCCATGTATCTAATACGGCTTCACAAACTTCCATTGCGTAATCAACTTCTGTTCCTGTAAAACTTTCAGGTGAATATTCTAAGATGACTTCTTCGTCAAATTCTTGTGATAATTCTTTAACTAATTTTGTACCATCAATAGCAATCTGTTTAATTTCTTCTTTACTTTTATGGAAAACAACATCTCTTTGTAAAACTGATGTTGAATTATAAATATGCACAATTGCTCTTTTTAATCCTTTTAATGATTCAAAAGTTCTTTTGATTAAATGTTCTCTAGCTTGAGTTAAAACTTGAACAGTGACATCATCAGGGATTAAATCTTTTTCTATCAATAATCTTAAAAAATCATACTCAATTTGTGATGATGATGGGAACCCAACTTCTATTTCTTTAAATCCTAAATGAACAAGTAATTGGAACATTTCCACCTTTTCATCAATATCCATTGGTGTAATTAACGCTTGATTGCCATCACGTAAATCGACTGAACACCAGACAGGCGCTTGTTCAATTTCACGATCAGGCCATGTACGATCTGTTAATTTAATTGTTTCAAACTTCTTATACTTTTTATAGTTCATTTCTTTTCCTCCCCTTTCCTATAATAAAAAACTCGTTCTCATTATGAAAAAAATCATAATAGAGGACGAGAGTTCATGACTTCGTGGTTCCACCTCATATTCATTATTGCCTCACGACAATAACCTTATCAAGTACGCTTATTTATAAGTTCATACTCTAGCGTGATAACGGTCGCATCCGTAGCAGCTTACTTATATTTCAGTGCTCCACTCAAGGACGAGTTCAATAATACGCTCACAGTTCTTTCCACCAGTCAGAACTTCTCTATGCTTCCTTTATTATCTACTATTTCCTATCACTGTATTTATTATAGAGTTGTTGGATATATCATATACCTTTTTGAAAGTATAGTCAACCATATTTTTCTTTTTTTACCTTTTCATTTTTTAGTTTTATGAAATTATAGGTATCATTTTTCGCTTTTTTCAAAAAATAACATATATCCAAGAACATCTTCAAAATTCCTTTTTTGACCATTACATCACACTTTTTAGCAACTATTTTACAAAATATTGATATAATTCATCATAACTATGTGTTGTATATAAAACTTTAATAACTTTTAACAATTGTTTGTCATTTAAAGACTCCAACCAATGGAAATATTCTTGATTTGGATACATCATTTTAATCATAATTACTTTTATTTTTGAGTCCTAAATGCTTTCCTATTTTATATCCTTTTTCATAATATTCTTTCCTCATGTAAACATACATCTCTACTATGCGATTAAATTCCATTTCTCTTAACTGATTATTTTGATAAAATTCTTCTGCTTGTCTTTCCATATAGAATACCACCTTTCTATTCAACTGTTTTATTTGTTCTTGAATACCATAACGCATCATGTAAACAATCATTTCAAAATCATCAAGATTCATTAATCCTTTTTCATTCACAATATAATCAATAAATGGAATATAAACATAATAACGAATACTCAAAACTTCGTCCTCATTCATTTTTGACTCACCTTCAAAAACACCCATTTCTGTAGGAAATTCATATTTTTCTATAAGGGAACAAACATGTGAATGACAATCATTAATAAATATAATTTGAATATGTTGAGGCAACTCTTCATAAGAATCACCTACAAACAAACTTTCATCAATCATTTTTAAATCATAGCGTATTCCCTTTTCTCTTGGATTTGTCTTTAGAATTTCTGGATTCAATATTTTGAGTTTTGAAGATACACCACACAGAAAAGAATCAACTAACATATGTAATAAAGATTGTCCCATTTGATCCTATGATGAAAATATATATTTAAAAACAATATCTAGTTTAAAATCAAAGATAGAAAACACCTCTCTATTATATATATGCATTTTCATCCCCATTTTTCTTTACAAAAATTTTATCTTTTTTATAATATATTTGCTTAAAGCATATATGTTATAAAAAAAGAATAACCCAAAGGTTATTCTAGCGATCAAATGCTAATGCAATCAAACGATCAATTAAATCACTATAAGTGATACCATAATCAGCCATCAATTGTGGATACATAGAAATCTTTGTAAAGCCAGGCATTGTATTAATTTCGTTTAAATAAATTTGATTTGTTTTTTTATCTAAAAAGAAATCAACACGTGAAAGTCCATGACCATCAATGGCTTTAAAGACTTTTAAAGCATATTCCCTAATTTGATCTTGAATGTCTTGATCAACTAATGCCGGAATACAAGTTTGACTTTCTTCATCTTCATACTTTGATTCAAATGTATAAAATTCACCATGGGGCATAATCTGACCAACACGTGATACAATCGGATCATCATTTCCTAAAACTGCTGTTTCAAGTTCAATGCAATCAATACATTCTTCCACAACAATATGACTATCATATTGTCCAGCTTGATGTAATATATCTAAAAAGTTTGTTTCTTCATCAACACGATAACATCCTACACTTGAACCAGAACGACTCGCTTTAACAAAGCATGGGAACCCTAATTTTTCTTTCACAACACTTACTACATCTTTATTTTCATTAAACTGAGAATCGACTACTACATATTGACCATCATATCTTTTCTTAACATATAAAGATTTCACTTGTGGAATTCCAACAGTTTCTAAGATTTTCTTTGTATAAATTTTATCCATTGCGACACTTGAAGCCAAGGTACGACATCCCACATAAGGTACATTGGCTAATTCAAACAATCCTTGAATTGTTCCATCTTCTCCATAAAGACCATGAAGAACAGGAAAAACAACATCTTGCTGTTTTAGTAAATGATAAACATCTTCAATAGGCTTGGCTCCTTCTAGCCAAGAGTCTAAAGCCAAATCTTCTTGCATATCATCTAATAAATACCACTCACCAGATAAATCAATACCTACCAAAGTTAAATCATAACTTTCTCTATGAAGATTTTTTAAAACTGATGTACAAGACATTCTTGAAATCAAATTTTCTGTGGATTGTCCCCCACAAACAATCATTAATTTTCTCATTTTTTATATTTCTCCTTTAAATATTCCACAACTTCTTGAAGATGCATACCATGAGAACCTTTTAATAAAATAACATCATGGGGTTGCATCACTTCAACAAGCCTTTGAATCAATTGTTGGTTATTTTCAAAATGATAAGCTTCTATTCCATGATTTTTAGCTATGTGTACAATATTTTGACTTGCCTGACCAACTGCCATCAACAAATCGATTTGTTTCTTTGCCACATATTCTCCAACTTCTTCATGGAACGCCTTTTCATATTCTCCTAATTCTAACATGTCCGCTAAAACAGCAATCTTTCTTTCTGGATATTTTGCTAAAACATCCAAACTTGATTTCATTGAATCAAGATTAGCATTATATGTGCCATCTATCATTTTCACATTATCACTTAACGCAATGATATCCATACGATTTTTTGTGAGTTCAAATCTTTCAATCCCGGCAATACATTTGTCTATATCAATATTCAAAGATAAACCAACTGCAATCGCCATTAAAGCATTACTCACAAAATGTTCACCAGAAACCGGAACATGTACTTGATAAGTTTGTCCTTGATAATCTAAATCAAAATAAGATTCTTCCAACAATAATTGAATATGGTGTGCTTTTAGCTGACAATCATCATTTTGTCCAATGCGTACAACATGACAACAATCACATGAAACAGTATGCAACATATCATTATCATCATTAATAATCAAAGTTCCTTGTTCACTTAATCCGTCAACAATTTCCATTTTTGCTTTTAAGATATTTTCACGTGAACCAAGTTCACCAATATGAGCTGTACCAACATTTGTAATACAAGCAACATCAGGTTTAGCAATCATTGTTAAATGATGAATTTCCTCAAGATGATTCATCCCCATTTCCAAAACCATAACTTCTTCATCTTGATGTCTTAATATTGTCAAAGGCAAACCAATATGGTTATTATAATTACCTAATGTTTTCAATGTTTTATATTGACTAGATACAACTGCATAAATCATATCTTTGGTACTCGTTTTTCCAACACTACCAGTAATACCAACAACCTTAACATGACGATGTTTTCTTAAATAAGTCGCCATATCAGTTAATGCCTGTAAAGTATCTTTCACTAAAATCACATTATGACTTGTATCATCAATAGGATGAGCAGTGATAATTGAACTTGCTCCTGCTTCAAAAGCCTGCTTTATAAATTGATGTCCATCATTTTTTTCACCAACCAATGGAATATACATATCTCCCTTATGAATTTGTCTTGTATCTTGTGTAAAGCCATGAATATCATCATTCATATTTCCACTTAACAACGTTCCACCAGTTGCTTCAATAATCTCTTTTATCAACATAATTTTACCTCATTTTTAATATATGCACTATTATAGCACCTGTTACCAAGGATTGCTATGAAATTTATACATCTTTATATGAAAAAAGTCGCCTGAAGGCAACTATTTCTTGAAATATTCAGATTCTAAAATATCTTTCTTTTGTGATTGATAATAAGGCATGGATAATTTTGTTTCATCAGATAAATACTCATTATAATCTATCATTCCATTAAAAATGCAATAAAACTGACAAACATACATCACTCCACCACTTTCATAAATACGTTGTTTAAAAGATTGAATAATCTGTGAATATGAAAGTGTCGTATCAACATACAAAAATAATTTAGGTCCTATTTGTTTCACAACTTCAATGGATTGAATACTTTCTATAGGGGCATTCTGTAACCATTGTAAAATACGCTTATATCGTGCCGACACCAAAACAACAATCATTAAATATACTCTCCTTGACCATTAAAAAATAATCGACGCTGTTGTAAACCATCAAAATCCATTACCACAGAATAACTCTCCTGTTGATAAAGAGATGAACTTGTTTTGATAATCAGTTTATCTCCAGCAATATAACAATTTTCTACCAACCCATTATAAATTGTTTTTTCTTCTTGGCTAGATAAATCATATCGAACAACACTACCATCCATAGATTGATAAAAAAGATACTGGTCATTCATATTTAAGAAAATAGCAGCATTTTCTTCTACTACTGTTACTTTTTCACTTTTTATATCAAGGGCACAAAGACCTTCAGTTGATAAATAGTAAAGTTTTCCTTGAGAATAAATAACATTTCCTGACTTCCCACTAATAATCTTTTCATCATTTTTCCCATCTTTATGAATACGATAAATTCCATCTGTCGAACTATAATAAATCATATCATCTACAATATTTATACAATAAGAATGTCGATTGTTTAGTTTGGTTTGTTTTTGTGATTGAAAATCATAAACATAAAGAGATTCATCATCTTCATCCAATTGATAATAGAGTTTATCATTATCAATACAAGGATAATATATATCCTTAGAAATCAAAGTTTTTTGATTTTGACCATCTTTTGACATTTCACAAAAATAATTATTTTCATCAGTATAATAAATTTTATCATTATGTATGGTAATATACTGGCATGATTTAGCTAGAATTGTTTCTTGTTGATCAAGATTTTGATTCATACGCACAAGATAGCCATTTGAATCACATAAATAAAGATCTTTTCCATCAAAATAAGCTTGACCATTTTGATTAATATTACCAATAAGACTTGACTCTACCGTTTGACCAGCAATTGTCATGTCCTCCTGTGGTAAAGATATTTGTGGTGATTGTTGCGTTAAAGTAGGTCCATGTTCTAGATATTCATAAGATAAAACTGTTAAAATCACTAAAACAATGACACTAACAAGTACAACCACTTTATTTACTTTTTGTTTCACGGGTACTTTTTTAAAATCAGTTTTTTCTTCATCTTGGACTGGTGTTTCATCATAGAAAAGTGGTTGATAATAGCCACCCATCTGATCATGGGGTGTTGTTTGTAATGATCTGCCACATGCAGAACAATATAAATCCCCTTCTTTAATTAATTGATGACAATATGGACAACGTTTGACTTGATAGCCACAATGTGGACAGAAGTTCATATCATCATTTAATTCATTTTGACATTTTGGACAAAACATATCTTAATCCCCCTATGACTGTTGATGTGGATTTTCCTGTTCATCAACAACTTTATAATCAACATCAATAACATCTTCATTTTGATTTTGGTTTTGATGTTCCTGATAAATAGATTCATAATAACTACGATCATCTTCATCCTCATATTGACGTTTATGATGAGAAGTCAAAAGTCTTCTAATTAACCAAATCACAATACCTACACCAATTAAAACCATTAATATTGGTAAAAATAGCCTTAAAGCTAACATCAATAACACTAAAACACATAACAAATAGATAAAATTATATCCCATAACATTTCTCCTTTTGCGATATAGTCTATATGATAAATATAAACTATAAATGAACTGTTTCTTCCTCATCATGCCAGACAAATAAATAATAAACTGGCACTTTTAATCCTAATGCAAATTTTTCAACAGCTTTTAAAGAAACATTACGACGTCCTCTTTCGACATCTGACACATAGTTTTTAGATAATTGACAACGAAACCCTAATTCTTCCTGAGAAACATTTTGCATTAAACGCAATTCTTTAATCCTTCTCCCAAATCGGATATTAATATTTTCCATAGCTATTGATTCTCCATTTGACGTATTTTCATAGCCTCATCTTTAATCTTTTTAAAACGATGATGTAATCCTGACTTACTGATGGTTTGTCCAGTTTGTTCAACATAGGCATCCGCCAACTCATTTAATGTGAGTTCAGGATTTTCTAAACGCAACATTGCTACCATACGTGTTTTATCATCTAAAATTTCAATACCAACTTTATCAATAATATAAGCTATATCTTCAATCTGTGAAGAAGAGGCACTCATCGCCTTCACTTCATTAGCGATATCGCAATTATTCCATCGGTTGACAGTATTAGCCATCGAACGATCAATACGTGTCATTTCAAAATTCATGACTGATTGAGAAGCTCCTATGGCTCTTAAAAAATCACCAATCTTTTCTGCAGATTTCAAATAAACAACATATTTATTACGTCTTTTAATCATTTTCGCATTCAAATCATAATGATTCATTAATTCCATAATAAACGAAGCATATTCGGGTTCAGTCACACTCATTTCTAAATGATAGTTAGAAGTATCTGGATTATTCACACTGCCACAAGATAAAAACACGCCTGCTAGATAAGCCCTTTTCTTTGCATCTGTTTCTAAATAACGTATATCAGGGAAACTTTGCATACCTATTCCTTCCATTAAGTGCAAATCTTCTAAAATCTCTCTCGCTTTAGAAACCATCAAAATATAAATATTATTTTTCTTTAATTTCATTTTTCTAGATACCCTAAATTCAATATGGGGCTGATATAAATCTTTTAAAAACTTATGCAACTTAGATGCTATTTTCGCATTTTCAGTTCTTAATGTGAGTGATAACCCAGCTTGATTTAATGACAATGTTCCAATAATTTTAATCATTGCACATAAAATTGCTTTTTCACATGCTTGATCAAAATCATTAAAAACAATTTCTTCTTTGACGACTCTTGAAAAAGAAATCATCCTAAACCCTCCTTAATGATCAGCATCTCGATGCCATTTGTAAACTTGATAATACTCAGCATAATGATCAGCAAAATAATTCGTAAGGGTAACAGAACGATGTTGACCCCCTGTACAACCTATTCCAATAATCATTTGCATTTTTCCTTCTTCCTCATACTTTTTCAGTAAATAATCATAATATTCAATCGTTCTTTGCACAAATTCCTGCGTTTCACTTTGTGACATAACGTAATCATAAACTTCTTTATCATTTCCCGTCAGTTTTCTTAAACTTTCAATATAAAAAGGATTTGGTAGAAAACGAACATCTAACAATAAATCAGCATCTCTAGGAATGCCATGTTTATATCCAAAGGAAATAAAGGAAACTCTGAAAGTATCACGATTTCCTTTATAAAAATAACTTTCTAATTTATCTTGTAATTTTGCTGGTTTTAATAGTGTTGTATCAATCACAATACTAGCTAATTGACTAATAGGATCAGCCATTTCACGTTCAAATTCAATCGCATCAACCAGAGATGAAGCCACATTACTAATCATCAATGGGTGAGAACGTCTTGTCTGTTTATAACGTGAAAGTAAAACTTTATCATCACAATCAAGAAAAATAACTGTTAAATCAACCCAATCCATATTTGATAAAATACGAACAGCCAAAATCGCATCTCCTAAGGATACTGCCATTGCCACTTTAGAATATTTTGTTGAAGTACGCATTAAATCTCCAAATTCCTTCAATAAAGGAATTGGATAATTATCAATACAACGATATTCCATATTTTCAAAAATAGCCATTGCCTGTGTTTTTCCTGCCCCAGACATTCCTGTTACAATCACAACTTCAATCTTATTCATAAAACTCACCCTCTTCTTTTTATAATATACCAAAAACCACATTATAAGTGTACTCTTTTTATGAAAAAAGAGAAAAGATTCGCCTTTTCCCTTTCAATATTATTTTAATAAAGACGCAATATATTGACCAGCCACAGCCCCATCATTTGCAGCTGTCACAACTTGTCGCAATTGTTTATCTACAACATCTCCTCCTGCAAAAATACCAGCAACTTTTGTTTCTTGATTAGCATCCACTTCAATATATCCTTTGTCATTTATAATTCCTAAATCTTTCACAAACTCTGTGATAGGATCCAAACCAATAAATGGGAAAATTCCCTGTGCTGCAATGGTTGAAAGCTCACCAGTCTTTGAATCTTCGACAACTAGTCCAGCCACTTTTTGATTATCCACAAGAACTTCATGAGGCTTCTTTAAATAATGCATTTCAATATTCTCTTTTGTTTGTAATTTATTAACTAAATATTGATCAGCACGTAAGACATCACGACGCACAATCACATGAACCTTTGCGACAATATCACTTAAATAAATAGCTTCTTCAATGGCACTGTTCCCACCACCAATCACACAAACATCTTTGTTTTTAAAGAATGGTCCATCACAAACAGCACAATAAGACACACCTCGTCCACTCATTTCTTCTTCATGAGGAATACCCATATGACGTTCCTTTGTTCCTGTCGCAATGAAAACATAACGTGCATCATATGCCTGATCTCCCACATAAACAATTTGATGATCATCATGATGTTCAATACGTGATACTTCTCCATATTCATATTTAGCACCAAAAGATAAGCATTGTTCATACATAGCATAAGCCAGTTCTGGTCCTTTCGTTATTAAACCAGGATAGTTTTCTATTTCAGCCGTTAAATTCATTTTTCCACCCGGTGCTCCACCATCTAAAACAAGTACACTCGCACCTGCACGAGATGCATATAAAGCCGCTGTTAACCCAGCTGGTCCAGCTCCAACCACAATTAAATCAATCATTCTTCATTCTTCCTTTCAATAAATTCAATTATTTCTAACATATCATCAATCATCAAGTCAGGATGTAAATCCTGCATTGCCTGATAGCCCTTTGGTGTCCATTTGACACCTGCACAATAAATACCAGCATTTTGTCCAGCTTTCATATCAGTCACATTATCACCAATATAAAGACCTTTTTGACAACCTAAACTTTGCATCACCTTTAAAATTCCTTCAGGATGAGGTTTAACATTTTCAACATCATCCATTCCTAAAATCATATCAAAATAAGGTGTAAGCGCAAATAAATCTAAGCCTATCAAAGCCGCATGACGATATTTTGTTGTGACTACAGCTAAAGGATAACCTTTTTCTTTTAAAATTTTCAAAGTTTCTTGAATATGAGGATAAATCGTTACATAAGTTTGATGATGTTGATGATTATAATCACGATAATAATCAATCAATTCATCAATCATATCCTCTGGAAAATATCTTGAAAACGTTTCTTTTAAAGCTGGTCCTAAAAAGGACAAATGTTCTTCTTCACTGATTTGATAATCAGGTTTATAATGATGAAACACATGTTCAAAAGATTTTCTAATCAACAAATCCGTATTTAATAAAGTTCCATCTAAATCAAAAATAACTGCAAAATCTTTTTTCATATAATCTCCTTTATAGGCATTATAACACAATCATCAAAAAGCCTATACTGTTATGCTTGTAAAATATTTTTCACTTCTTGAATCAATGTTTCCATTTGTTGAGGTGTACCAATTGTAATTCTTAAATATTGATGAATTCTTGGTTGATTAAAATAACGTACCAATATTCCTTTTTCTCTTAACTGTTCAAAAAGTTTTTGAGCATCATAATCAGGATGTTTTACAAAAATAAAGTTTGCTTTAGAATTCGGCATAACAAAGCCTAAATCCTTCAGTGCTTTTTTTGTATATTCTCTTGTTTCAATCACTTTTATCGCATTTTGATAAATATAATCACTATCTTCCATACTTGCCAGTCCAATAACTTGAGCTAAACTATCAATTGGATAAGAATTAAATGAATTTTTCACATCATATAATTTAGAAATAACTTCTTGACTTCCTAAAGCGACACCTAAACGTATACCCGCTAATGAACGATATTTAGAAAAAGTCTGGGTAATCAATAGATTAGGATAACGCTCAATCAAAGTCACAGCACTTTCTCCACCAAAATCAATATAAGCCTCGTCAATTACCACAATACTGTCTTGATTATGTCTTAAAATATCTTCAATGAAATCTAAAGAGACACATATTCCTGTAGGTGCATTTGGATTAGGAAATATGATTCCTGAATTAGGTTGATAGTAATCTGTTTTAACAATTTCAAAACTTTCATTTAATGGAACTTTCTGATAGGGAATTTGATATAATTCACAGTAAACTGGGTAAAAAGAATAACTGATATCAGGAAATAGAACTGGTTCATGCCCATTAAAACACGTTAAAAAGATAAGTGCCAAAACTTCATCTGAACCATTTCCAATAAAAACTTGGTTTTCATTGATGTGATGATATTCTGCTAGAGCCTTTCTTAATTCATCGGCATCAGGTCGTGGGTAAAGAGATAAACGTGATGAATCAAAGTCCTGAATAGCCTTTTTAACTTTTTCACCTGGATCATAAGGATTTTCATTAGTATTTAATTTAATTAAGTTTTGAATGCGTGGTTGTTCCCCTGCCTGATAAGGTTCAACTTTTCTTAATTTATCTTGCCAGCTCATATTTTTCCTCCTAACATTTCTTGAATCACTTCATAAACATAATGAACATGTTGTGTTATCAATAATTTTATATCCTGATGTGCATAATCAAATGTATAGCTATTTCTAGCTTTTTCCAACATCGATAGATCGTTGTAAGAATCTCCTATAGCATAAACATCATCATCCTTAACACCTAAATATTGACAAAGCCACAGTAGTGCATTTCCTTTAGAACACCCTTTAGCCACTATATCTACACAATGCAAATTATAATAAATACTTAATTGTTCTTTCCAATGTTTTTCAATATATTCAAAACAAGGACGTGTTATATCCATTTCATAATTCTTTTGATGAAAAGATATAATTTCAAAACATGATGATAGCTGATACCTATCACAAAGCATACCATCTTGTGGTTTTTGTTCTTTTGTCATACGTTCCATGCAATGTCCATTTTCATAGCCATAGCTAACTTTGCCATCACTATAAAAGAAAGCCAATTCTTCAAAATTTGATAAATAATCTAATACAGCTTTTCCTACATCTCCATCAAGATATTTTTCATAAAGAACATGATGGTTTTTATCCACAATCTGTGCTCCATTGTTCAATATCAAATAATCATAAGGAAAATCAATTGCATCTAAAATCCATTGCATTTCAAAACGATTTCTTCCTGTACACAAAGCAATTTGATGCCCCTGCTTTTGAAGTTCTTTCATATATCGTATGTTTTCATCACTTATATTTTGATCATGATGAATCAATGTTCCATCTACATCACTTATTAATATTTTCATTATGCATCACCTATTGTTCCTATTATATCTAACCTCTTATAAAAAGCAAAGATAAAATTTCTTATTATCAACATAAAATGAAACTCTATTTTTTCTAAAAAAGATAAATATTTACACAACTTATTCATATCTCTATGTTATGTTAAAAAGGGTGATGAATATGAAGAAGCGTACTCTTTTTATACTACCTGACTTTGGTATCCAACATTAAAATATAGTGAGACTTTCATTGAAAAACAGTAGTAATCTTTTAAGTGATTGCTACTGCTTTTTTATATTTTGTACCTGAATATTTGTTTTACTTGCCTTTCTGTCAAGTAATAATTTGTTAACGGTAATTTTGTCATTTGTTCAAAGTCTTTTATGAACTTGCTTGATGTTGTTACGTTGATATATTTACTTTCTCCCTTGACTATCTTAAAACTTTTTACAAATTTCATAATTTCCTGTGTACTATATTTATTGTTCAAGATTTTGAATTGGAATATTCTTTCCAATAATACTGCCAGGTAACATATCAAAAAATGTCCCTTTATACTGTTTTCTTTTTGAAGGAATACTGGTCTGGCATCCAAATCGGATTTCATTATTCTAAATGATTCTTCTATCCTCCATAAATTGTGATAGGTATTGTAGATGTCTGTTGACTTCATATTTGTTTCTGATGTGATCAATAAATTATAACCTGCCAGTTCAAGTTCTTTTTCTATGATGTCTTCATTGATTGTTGCCTTTGCTTTTTCTCCATTTTCATTAGTGAAATTAACGTATTTTCCTAGATCTCCATATTCGGCTCTTTTTGCCTGACTGTAACATAGGCTTCTTGCCTTTTCAACCTGTTTGCTGATTTCATATCTTTTTTTAGATGCAAGCTTTGGATTATAAGTCACTACTCGTTTCTCAGTAAAATATATAGTCTTCTTTTTCCCGTCAATTTCTATATGATAAGGAAATTTGTCAATGCATGACTTATATCTGTATAATAATGTACCATTATCATTTTTTATTTCTTTCCAGTCTTCATTATTCAACAATACCCATATCTTTTCTTTTTCAGGGAGAGTCTTGACAGATTTGGAGAATAAATAGCCATCTCCATTTTCTTTAGAAAAAGCAATGTTTTGAGTGCAGTTCAATCCCTTGTCAGCTACATGTATAGTTTTTCCTGAAATTTGGTTTTTCTTTTTAAGAGCCTGAATCACATCTCTTAAGACTGGCTTTTCACTTTCATTACCAGGAAACAGCTTCATGCCAATAGGGATTTGATTGGCATCAAGCAATAGCCCTAAACTCACAATAGGGTCTTTTCTATTTTCTTTTGATGGACCCTTTCGTCTAAAATTATCTTCTTTATCGATTTCAAAATAGAAATTGGTACAATCAAAATAAGTCCTTGAAGTATTGATATTATAGACTTTCTTCATCTGCTCATTAAAAATCTCGATGAACTTGCCGTAATCATTGCCCATGAATGCAAGACCGTCTAGAAGCTGATTATAAGAAAAATGAGTGGCACCTCTCAATTGAGGAATAACTTCATTGTTAAACCGAAAACTCTACAAAATCAATTTAGATGAAAAACCGCAGATTAATATAATCAAAAGGATATAAGATTTGCCGTTAGAAACCGCAGTTCTTATATCCTTTATCTGTTTTTTGATTTATAATATTCTATGTGTTATTTATTTTGACTGATTTTTTTAATCTTAAGAAAGGAAAAAGAGAAAAGATAGGTTCAGTTTTGCAGGCTCAATCTCATCTTTTCTCCTGGGTTCATCTTTGATGAATCCACCCGCTACTATGGTACAATCATTTTCTGTTTTAATCAAGCATATTTTTCAAACTTGTCCTATTAATTTTAACCATTCTCTCTCTGCTAGTGAATTTCAGCTTCTCGAAACCTTTTTATTAAATCATCTGGAACTCTCTGCGTTTCATATCCATGATGATCATATATGTAAGTCACCTAATTTTAAATTCTTTATCTCTTATGATCGCTATTTTATTACTTTCCGTGATAATGCCGTTGTTGAGGAAACTGTTTCGATTCCCGTGCTTTACTGTGAAAACTGCAAACATTTTCATGCTGTCCTTCCTCATCTTTTCATTGTGCCTCATTGCCAATATTCTATTCCTTTTATATTATCTGTCCTTTTTGATAAATTTTATTCTTCATTGACTGTAAATGATGTTTCAAATAAATATGGAATATCTATTTCTACAATCTACAGATGGATCAAAAAATACATGTGCTATCTACGCTACTATATGCAGCTTAGAAACAGTTACCGCATGTCTTTTTTTGTTTCAATGATTTATCTTTATGAGGATGTCATGAATGATATCTACGATTTGAGTTCCCATGCTTTATTTCAATATGACCGCAAATTATTTGCTCCTTCGTGAAATGATGATCATTAGAATATAAAAATAAATAAGATGGAAATATCTTTATCATTTTCACTGTTCTATACTTTTTTGGGAGGTAAAAAGTTATGAACAAACAGAATACTGATCGTTACGAGTACAGAAAACTCGTTGCACAGGTCAAATTTTCACTTATTGCACCTGTCGTTTCGGCTACATTTACGGATATATCCGCTGAAGCCTATTTTAGGCGTGTTTCCAAGAATGAGGTCGATTGGCCCGATGGTACCAGAAGAAAGTTTTCTGCTGTAACTTTAAAGAATTGGCTTTATATTTATAGAAATTGTGGATTTGATGAACTGATGCCTAAAGATCGTCTGGATGCCGGAAGAGTCAGGAAGCTGGACAATCGCCATAAAGATTTTATTAGCGATATGATCAAGGAATTCCCTAAAGTGACAGGCGTCATGATCTATGAAAGAATGATTGAAAAGGGGCTCCTCAACGTAGGTGATGTATCGGTAGATACTGTTCAGAGGTACATTAAAAATTCAGGATTGCGTCATGGGTCAAAACCTGTCACAAAAGAAAGACGTACATGGGAATTTGCTCATTCATGTGATGGATATGAAGCGGATACCTGTCATACCTTTTATATTTTTGATGAAGCCGGTGAGTACAGAAAAACTTATCTGATTGCCATCATCGATAATCATTCAAGAATGATAGTTGGTGCTGAATTCTTTTTTAATGATAATGCCGTTAATTTTCAGAAGGTATGGCATGATGCAGTACTAAGATATGGGAGAAGTAAGATGATCATCCTTGACAATGGATCAAGCTACAAAAATAAAAGCACCAAGGAGATAGAAGCAAGGCTGGGCACAAAAATCATCTACAATCCACCTTATTCACCGGAAGGAAAGGCCGTTATTGAAAGGTTCTTTTCTACCATCAAGATGAGATGGATGAATGGGGATCATGGAAGCCATTATCATTCATTGACCGAGCTCAATATGAGATTAAAAAGTTGGATTAACGAATATAACCGTACCCCTCATTCTTCACTGAAGGATGACATTCACGACAATCACACTCCATTGGAAAGATACATGTACGATATGAAGGACGTGGAGGTATGTCAGCTATCCAATAAATCATCCGTTGAATACAGAGCCTGGCTTGACGATGTGTTCATGCATGAAACGACACGTAAGGTAAATGGAGATTCAACCGTATTGATTGAAAATGTTTTATTTGATGTTCCGTCCATTTATATCGGGATGAGGGTAATCATTCGATATGATCCAAGAACTTTTGAAAATACCTATCTGTATGATATATCCGAAAAAAGAAAGTTCCAATCAGTAGGACAGATAAGGTTGAAAACGGAAGGACAAGAAGAGAGGAGATTATTTATTAATGGAAATGACAACGTATTACGGAATGGACAGAAATCCATTTACTAAAGATACAATGATTAAAACATTATATGAATCTAATGATTTTAAACAGATGACGAACCGATTGGAATTTATCATCAAATCAAGAGGAATCGGTGTATTTTTAAGCAATCCTGGGATGGGAAAGACCACATGTCTGAGAAAAACATTGGAATCTCTCAACCCCAATCGATATGTAGTAATCTATATCTGTATGACAACGATTACAGCCATAGATTTTTACAGAATGCTTAATGATGCACTGGGGCTTGAAGAGATGACAAAAAAGTCGAAGATGTTTCAAGCTATCCAGGATGAACTGAGAAGATTGACAGTAGAAAACAAAATGGAAGTCATTATAGCGATAGATGAAGCACAATTTCTCAGAAAAGAAGTGCTTAGAGAATTCATCATGCTTATGAATTTTGATTATGATTCAAAAGATTACTGTACACTGATATTCGTAGGGCAGAATGAATTTATAAGAACACTGCGACTTAAAGTCCTGGAACCATTTAGACAACGTATCAATATGAATTATACGTTTACAGGATTCAATGAAGAAGAAGTAAAAAATTATGTGGAATCACGTTTGGAATCGGTCGGTTGCCGAACAGACCTGTTTACAAAAGAAAGCTATCATACACTTTATACACTGATGAATACCTCCGTCAGGATACTCAATCAGATCATCAGTAAGAGCCTGATATTAGGAATGCATTATAAAAAGGATATCATTGATAGCGAACTGATCATGGAAGCAGGCAAGGAATTAATGATAGGATAGGAAAGATGGATTATATATATAAAGATAGAGAAAATAAAAAACAGGTTGGGGAGATCGACTGCATAGAAATCAGACCATATTATACATTTAACATAAAAACAGAAAAAAGTATATATAGGTGTCAGATGCACGTAATAGCGGGGGAATGGGAATTGTTTATACATTACTACGATAAAATCATAAGAAAAAACCAGGATAGATTTATACCACTGGCATATCCAACAGATATCATGTGGAATACGGAATCTGTGTATGATAATATAGATGATGAATTAGAAAGCAGAAGGATTGCATACGCGATAAAAAGTATATTTGAACAATATAACTATGAGGATGTATCGATATGATATATCCTTTTTTCATTGATCACTTACTATCCATCAGCAGGTAGCAAATAATCTGCGGTTAAAAATAAAAGGACGTGATAAATCAGTATAAATTAATCTGCAGTTAACATTATCGCAGAATTTGTGGTTTAACACTTCATGAAAAGTTCTGTATTTACTGCAAGGATTCACAAGTCGGGCAAAAATAAGAGAGGAAAGCAATTCGTACAGATCAAATTCAAAAGAATTGGAAATATTGAAATAGTCAACAAACTTTTTGATATTCATTTTATTCAGTAAAGAAACAAAAGGAAAATATCCTAAATAAAGTTCAGGAGATGATTCAGAAATTTTGAGAGCCTGACTGTTAGAAATTTCATCATTAAGAGCATTGACTTCTTTTTGAAAATGAGCGATAGGATCATCAATTCCTTTGGCTTTCCAAGATTCGACAGAAGCGAGGGATTTAAAGGTGCGGTGAGCTCCACAGCGTTTTTGAGGGGAATAGTAACTTTCCACGATAGAAAGGTAGGCACGCCCGTTACGATGAGTTTTTTTAAGAAAATAAGCCATAAATAACCTCCATAATAGATATCACTAGTATCACTATATAAATTATAACATAAAAAAATAAATAAAAAAAGATAAAAAACAAAAAAAGCCGATAAAATCGGCATAATATAATATTTGATAAAAAAGGATTACTAAAAAATATAGTGAGAACTCCTAAAGACGGGTTTTCATCACTTATATTTTGATCATGATGAATCAATGTTCCATCTACATCACTTATTAATATTTTCATTATGCATCACCTATTGTTCCTATTATATCTAACCTCTTATAAAAAGCAAAGATAAAATTTCTTATTATCAACATAAAATGAAACTCTATTTTTTCTAAAAAAGATAAATATTTACACAACTTATTCATATCTCTATGTTATGTTAAAAAGGGTGATGAATATGAAGAAGCGTACTCTTTTTATACTAATCTTTTTTATAACTGGTATGCTTGTTTGTATGGCATTAGAAACATATCATCTTATGACACATCAAGGTTCACTTTATCGTGACCATTGGCACATAACTTTGCCTGAGGATCTCACTTCCATTTATAAAACTCATAGTGAGCTTGGTTTTCAAAATGATGGTGTTTATTATGAAGTCTTTGACGTTAAAAATCCTTCCCTTATTACAAAGACTTTTAACCTTTCTCATTCTGGTGATGATAAATTTGAACAGACATTCCTTGATATATCTTATGAATTTTCTATTCCATCCTCATATTATCCTCACTTTGATCAGTGTACTTATCAAATATTCAAAAGTGATTATGGATATGATGAAATGTATGTTATTTATGATCAAAAGTATCTTTATATTCTTCAAAACATATTTTAAAATGGGCTTGAATAAAGCCCACTTTTTATTAATAGATATATTCTTGAGGTGTATGAACATATGTTAATTTTGACTGATATATTTTCTCTTGACGATATACAACAAAAGAAGATTGACCATCATAATTCCCTATACCATAATGTCCTAATGCTTCTTTTTTCTTTTCAAATTCATCTTGACGTTTTTTAAAACTATCCATCAATTGATTGGTTGTGGATTGTTGACCTGTAAATGTTTCAAATAATTGTTGTTGTGATGTGGTTAAAAATAATTCATCAAAAGTTGTGATATTATTCTTTATAAATGTTACTGTTTCATCATTATAGCTATGTGCACGATCAAAAGAACGCTGTACTTGAAGAATCGTATGATCCTCTAACTCTATTTGATATGTTAATTCAAAAAATATGTTATAGTTATCAGCAATTTGAACCTGATAAGATTTAGACCATGATCCCGCTTGTTTTTGTGACAGTGAATCTTCAAATCGATGAATATTATCAACTATCCCATCAACATTTGTAAATTGATTTTGAAAATCTGCCAATGTATCATAACTTGCAATAAGACTTCTTGCCTCGCCATTCATTTCTGGCAAAGCCACTTTTTCACTTTGTTGAATATTGGTACGATTTCCTGTCATTTCGCCTAGTGCTCGACTATACAACAAAGGAATAGTCACAAATGAAAAGAATATAATCACATATAATAAATAAGTCATGGCTTTATTGTTAGATCGGCGATGTTGATAATGATTGCGCAAATCCAAGCCACAATGAGAACAGAAATTCTCATTATCTTTTAATTCATGTCCACATCTTGGGCATTTTTTCATATTGTTTCCTCCTCAAAATAATCATCCATAAATGTTTCAAAAGCATCTAAAAAATATTGTTTTGTTTCTAATTGTTTTTGACGATCTTTGATTTCAAAATAATCTTCATCTAGATATTGATAAGTTTGAACAACTTGACCATTTGTAATCTTTTGAATAGTAGGTGTCCAATCAAAATCTAATCTTTGATAAAGATTTTCATAAAAATCCTTTTCTTCTTGCGTCGCATCTTCTTCACGTGCCTGATCTCGATATTCCTTAATATTTAAATAATAAATACCTGTTCCTTGATGTTCATTTATATACGCTTCAAGCACAGGATAGAATTCCTGACAATCACCACAATCTGGTCTACCTATGTATAATAAAAATGTCACATCTTCATCTAATTTTTCTGTCAATGTTTCATAAGGTATTGCCTGTATACCTTGTATATCTAATTTTTCTGTTTTAAATGTTTGACAACCCCATAATAAAAAACATACCATGAACAGACAAATCCATTTTTTCATATTTCATCACCACTTTTGTTTAATATACCACAAAACTCTTTCTTTTTTCAATCTAACATGAATATTTAAACTGTATATTAACTCAATCAATATTATCTTATTATTATAAGATTCATTTCATTGAATTCTTTATTCATAAATAAAAAAGTGAGGACTTCTCCCCACTTATCATCATTCAATAGATATATTCACTTCTTCAACTTTAGCCTCACCGTAATCTGTAATTGACTGTTTTTGAAGTGCTGGTAAAATTTCAGCTTCATTGCTGACATAATCAAAGGAATCATTATGCAAAGTTGATTGGCTCATATATTCCTCTTCGCTATCATAGCTTGAATCAATATTTGTATAATAGTAAATATATCTTACCTGATCAACGTCTTTACCTGCCGCAAAGTCATAACTCTTATAATCTTCTTTATAAACAAAGACCAAATAATTTCTTTGTATTGATATTTCCTCATTTGTATTCACAATATAATAAGATTTATAAAATGTTTTTGTAGAACCATCTGAACTAAAATATGATTCTTCCTTCGATTCCTGATTAGCTTTATCATAAGCTTTCTGATAAACTGCCTTATCAATTTGTGATGCACTCTGATATTTAACAGTTAATCCTGAAACATCAAATGTTTGACTTTCTTCTTTTAAGACCACTTTTAACTGTTTGGCTGTTTCTTGAGAGTATATAGCTTTAACTGTGACTTTATCACCATTAGAAAGCTCACCATTTTTTTCAATATCAAATGAAATATCATTGACAAACTGTTCCAATGCTGTATTTGTCATATCATAATCAATATCAACACCATCAATTCTTGCTTCACCTGCACCATCATAACCATCATAAGTCACTTGCATATTTGCAAATGCATCAATGACAGTTTTATTAAAGAAAGCATCCCAGACCTTATAACCAACAACCGCTACAATAATAACAGTAACAATTCCTAGAGCTATTTTGCCATTCTTTGACTTCAAGAATGTGAGTGCTTTTTCCTTTGTTATAACAGGTGGTGTTGAAACCTGTTGTTCTTGCACTATTTGTGATGGTTCAGTTTCTGTTTGAGTAGAAGACGCTTCAAGACTCCCTTGCCCTGCAGGTAAATAAGCATCCAAAACAGTCACATGGATAACTTTATCTAAGCGTAACATAACAAATAAATGCAATAATGCTGATGCAAAAACAAAAATACCAATAAGTGTCATTAAAGTATGACTACCTGTGAGCATCTGATTATTCATAGATAACATTTGAACTGCAAAGTATGCAGAAAAAACTGTATGCAAAATAGCATCCCAAAGAATTCCCTGAATTTTTTCTTGTTTCAAATAATAGATATAAAGTAATATCGTTACAACAATAACACCTAATATACCAACCATTAAAAAGATAACAACATTAATAAGAGTTGATAAAGAACTCATTAATCCCCAAACATCAGATGCCATTGATAAAAATCTCCATAATACAAGAGATAAAATCAAATCAAAAATAAAAATTAATATACATAATGGTTTAAAAGCATATGTTTTTTTCATAATGATTCCCCTCCCTCATTTGATTCTTGAGAAGAATGTTCTACTTGTACAGTGTTCACTTTATTCCATGTGAGTGATGGAATATATGGCTGTAAAAATGAAAGATGAATCACATGATACATTTGTAAAAGCACAACAACATTAAAAACTGTTCCAATCAAAATCACAATTAATGTAAGTTGTAAATTCCCCACAATAGAATTCATCATTGATAAAGCACTATCTGCAGAGCCCATGAAAATGGATCCTAGTCCACCTGTTAAGGTAGAAACAACATTCCCAAAAAACGTAAAGATAAAATAAATTCAATAACTCCAATGATAGCACTTATTATAATGGCTAATTTTCTTTCTTCATAAATAAAGAAAACAACTAAAATAATCGCAATCACCGCAATAGCAGCAATTCCTAAAACAAAAAGAAGTGATGCACCGCCCATACTATCAGCAGAAAAGCCTAGCATGTCAGAATAACTTCCAGAAGTTGCAGCATTAACCAAACTGCTAAGTGGTGAATAAATCATATATGCTCCTATCAAAGCAATTGCACTCACGATAACCGTTAAAATTGCTAATGGAGCATATTTTAATTGAGTTTTCATTTTATAATCCCTCCCCTTTTTACTATTATATCATATTTTGTCTCTTTTTAGAATTTCTTTTGCAGGTATAAATTTAAATTTTTTTAATGATTAATTTTTCAATATAAAAAGAGATTTTCCATATCATTGTTCATACAATCATACTTCCAATCTCTTTATTTGATTATTTCAATAAACTTTCTCCAGTCATTTCTTTTGGTACTGGTAATCCTAATAATTGTAGGATTGTTGGAGCTAAATCTCCTAATTTTCCACCTTCTTTTAATTCTAAATGTGTATTTGTTAGAATTAAAGGAACTGGGTTTGTTGTATGTGCTGTAAATGGATTTCCTTCTTCATCCAATAATCTTTCACTATTACCATGATCAGCAGTGATTAACATTGTTCCACCAAGTTCAAGAACTTTTTCGTAAACTTCTCCAACACATTCATCAACAACACTTACAGCTTTAATCGCAGCTGGAATAATACCAGTGTGACCAACCATATCACAGTTTGCAAAGTTCACAATGACAACATCATAAATATCTTTATCTAATTCTGCAATTAATGCATCTTTGACTTCATATGCACTCATTTCAGGTTGTAAATCATAAGTTGCAACTTTTGGCGAATTGATTAATACACGTGTTGCCCCTTCGATTTCTTTATCAACTCCACCATCCATAAAGAATGTCACATGAGCATATTTTTCAGTTTCAGCAATTCTTAATTGTTTTAATCCTTGAGCTGATAAATAATCACCTAAAGTATTAGATAAATCTAATGAATGGAAAGCAATATCTCCATTAACAGTATCAGCATATCTCATCATACATACAAAATGAATGTTTTGAGGTTTATCAGCAGGTTTAAAATCATCATAAACATCAGCAGTGAAAACATTTGACATTTGAATGGCTCTATCTGGTCTAAAGTTTGCAAAGATGATAGAATCGTTATCTTCAATAGCTCCATGTGTATCAGGATTATATCCTGGAATCACAAATTCATCATAGACTTCTTTAGCATAAGAATCTTTCACATATTGAACAGGATCACTATAAGTTTCACCAGATTTACCAATCAATGCATTATAAGCTAATTCAACACGATCCATTCTCTTATCTCTATCCATTGCATAATATCTACCAGAAATAGAAGCAATTTGTCCAACACCAATTTCATCCATTTTATCTTGTAATTCTTTCACGAAATCAGAACCACTATCAGGTGCTACATCTCTTCCGTCTAAGAATGCATGAACATAAACCTTATCTAATCCTTGATCTTTAGCAAGTTTTAATAAAGCATAAATATGTTCATTTGAAGAATGGACACCACCATTTGATAATAATCCCCAAATATGTAATTTTGATTGATTATCTTTGGCATATTGAATAGCTTTTAAGAAAGCTTCATTGGTAAAGAATGTTCCTTCTTCAACTGCTTTATTAATTAAAGTTAAAGATTGATAAACAATTCTTCCAGCTCCAATATTTAAATGCCCAACTTCACTATTTCCCATTTGTCCTTCTGGTAATCCTACAGCATTTCCACAAGCTTTTAAAGTTGTTGTTGGATACATTGCCATTAAATCATCCAAATTAGGTGTATTGGCTAATTTTACAGCATTTCCATCAATACGATCAGTTAATCCATACCCATCTAAAATACATAAAACTACAGGTCTTTTTTCATATTCTCTATACCTCCATACGCGTTCATTATACAAAATTTGACTCAAAAAATAAAGTTATATATACATTTTATTTTCTTTTTCTAGGTGTCGAAATCATATAAATACCAATAAAGCTAATGAACAAAGGCCAATAAGCTTTTATACTTGTTTCCAACTGTTTTACTAATTCATTTTGCTGGTCATGATTAATTGTTAAAATCACACCTAACATCATCATTATGATACCTATATTCTTTCTTAAATTCATTGTCATCACCAATAATATTCTAACACGACCTATTTACGAACTTTGTCACTATCAAGAATTGAATGGCAAAAGCGAAGTAACCCTCTTAAATCCACTAACTCTCTTCCTTTTTGTGAGTAAACAACAACTTCAAAACGATTATATTCAAAACGATTAGAATGAATAATACTATTCATATCGCGACGTAATTCTGACGGTATGACAACCATTAAATTTTCTGACATTTTTCTAAGTAGAATACAAAGTGTCGCTAATGATAACTCTAAATCTAAGGTCGTTTTTGTTTTATCGTGCGTTAAAATATATGAATCAAAAATACCTTTTTTATCTTCAATTTGATTAAAACGATTTAAAATCATTTCAACGCCTACAACATTATCTTCCAAAGCTTCTATATAACACAAACGTTTTAAATCTCTTTTATTTCCCATTGTTCATCACCTATGTTTATTATACAAAATTCCAAGTAGAAAACATAGACTTTCATAAAATAAAAAGAAGCCCTTTTTCAAGCTTCTAGTTTTCACGATATAAACAATATAAATCATGACCATAATAAATCATCGCAATAATCATTAAGACAACAGTTGAATAAATCAACAATGATGAAACCATTGTTTCTGGAATATAGAACGCAACAAGGATAATTGAAACAACAAAGAAAACAGCGGTGGCTATTTTACCAGGCATCTGGGCCTGATCCAAATGTTTATCTTTCTTACGATAAATATAATACCCCACAAACAATAACATACCATCTTTCAAAACAATAATAGCGACTAGCCAAGCATAAGCTGGATAAGTATACATCAGTGTACACGCTACTACAAATTGTGTCAATTTATCAGCGACAGGATCAATCAACTTCCCAAGTTCAGTAATCATATGACATTTTCTGGCAATAAATCCATCAAGAAAATCACTTAAACTTGACAGTACCAATATCCCAGCAGCCACAAAATGTCCCTCATCTGACTGCAAATCAAAATACGCCCATAAAAATACGGGTACAAGTAAGATACGAAAATAACACAATATATTTGGAATACTAAAAATTTCTTTCTTTGTAAACATCATATGTCCCTGCCTTTATATATTCCCTATTATAAGGAAAATAGATAATGAAGTCAAACGTATGTTGTTTTTGACTTTCGGTTTTTTGCATTCTTTTTTGAAGGGTATGTCTTGTTGTTTATTGTCATAACCCTTGTTTTCTTATCTATATCATCTTTTTTGTTTTTGTTCTCTTTTTATTGTAGCTGAAAAAGTGTCATTTTCATGACCTTTTTTTATTATTTACTATATGTTCATTTTATAGTTTCAGTTGCAGCTGCCTGTATTCCTGCTTCTCTCTTATATTTTGAAACTCCTTGATTCCCTTTTGTGCATATTTTAATATTTCCTGTATTCCTTTACTAATCTGATAGCACCAGTAATATCTCTTTCCTTTAAGCGATTTGCTTCTCTCTATCATCTTTATGACCAGTAATTTCTTGTCTACTTTCTCTGCCAACAGTGTTATATGCCCTATATGCATCATCAATATCGTATTCAATACATTTATTGATTTCATTGTCCTTACTCTTATATTTTCAAAACCATACTGATTCTTTTTGAATCTGAATTTCTCCTCGATTCGCCACCTTGACATATATGCCCTCACTATCTTATGCACATCTCTTTTATTCCTGATCTCTCTATTCGTTAAAAGCATCATCGGTTTTTCTTCACTTAATCCATACACAATGACTAGATTTAATATCCTTCCCTTTTGTGATGGCAGTTCCACTCTCGTATGTGATACATAGACTTCACTGTCTTCCTTAGAAAAATACATGTTCATCTTAATCTTGCCTTTTCTTCTTTTGGCGATTTCTCCTACTTTCTTTGGCTTCCCTTTAAACAATAATGTTCTATTTTCTTTGAGTCTGATGATGAAATCATCTGCATTATGATTTTCATCTATGAAGTAATCATAAAATACATTGGCATCATATCCTCTGTCACATACAAATGTACATCTTTCAGTAATGAGAGATTTGACATATTTTATGCTCTTTATTGTTTCATCGTTCATTGACCTGAATCCTTCACTTTCAGTTGAATAGATATGGCTATACAAAGATATTGGATGATGTTGATCCTGTGTGAGGGCAGTTGCCTCACATACATGGTATCCAGGATAAATGTCATCCTTAAGTGAGGAAGCATCCCTGACCATACAAAGATCTTCAAATTTTCTTCCATATTTTTTGATGATTTCACTGTTATCAAGTAAAATGATCCTGTCTTCGCTAAGATGCTTGATAACCATATCATTATAATTGGATTTCATTTGGTTCATTGCTTCATCATCAAATTGAGCCAAATGATTGGATAATCTGTCAATTGTATAATTGAGCTTGATATTTTCATCAAGAGCTCTGGCAATATCGCTAAGTAGAACACTTTGACTTCTTGCAAGACCAAACATCATGTCCATGACAAACTTGGCAGCAGGTTTATCAAGACTGTCTGATAATTTATTAGAAAAATTGACAATTTCTCTTTTCGTTTCATATAGATCTGTGGTAAAATAACTCATGGAAAATCCCTCCTAAATTTTGTTTATTGATCTAAAATTATTATAACATTTAAGAGGTTGATTTTCCTTATAAATAAAGCAAAACAGGCAATTTGTGAATAACTTTTTACCTGTTTTTTATTTTTTTACCGAAACTCAAATATGTTGTTATTAAATATAATCAAGAATCTGTCCAACAATCTCTTCTTGACTTAAAGCAGAGATATTAATTTGATGTGTTGTTAGTTTATGATAATGTTGTAAACGTTCCAAACTTCTTTCAATCACACTCTCATTTCTGATTCCCAATTCAATATCTTTTTGTAAATGTTCTTTTAAAGTCTTTTTGTCACACACAAGTGAAATTGGATAAACTTGAACATTGGATAAATCAAGTCTCTGACAGATTTCATCAATAATCTCCTGTTCATATAAAACCCAGCAAAAAACAATATTTTCAATTACCGAACAGTCAATAAAAGATTGTAATTGATAAACAATATTATTCATAACCATTGCTTTTGTATCATCATTCACTACAAATGGATGCATATCCCAACACCAATCTCCATCTAACATGACACAACAATCCAATTTCTTTTTCAACAATTGACTAATTGTTGTTTTACCAACACCCATTGTACCACCAATCATTATTAATCTTTTCATTATAACCTCCAAAAAAGCCTTAGGAAAAGACCTAAAGCTTTTAAAATTTCAAAAATTTTCTTACTGATACAAAACTTCCAATTAAACCGACTCCACTTCCTAAAGCCACCAAAAGACCTGAACACTGCCAAATAAATGGCATTGGTGCACGCATTGAAACCATTGATGGTAAAAAATCAGCTGCGCCACTATACATCCAATTATACCCAAAGTAAACAACCAAAATAGGAATAATTGCTCCTAACATTCCAATAAAGACACCTTCTAACATATATGGTAAACGGATATACCAATTGCTGGCACCAACCATACGCATGATACTGATTTCTGTTTGACGTGAAGTAATTGTTATTTTAATTGTATTAGCTATCATAAATAAAACGACAATCGTTAAACCTACAACAAATACAGCTCCACCATTTCTTATTGTTTCTAAAGTATCAACTAAAGTCTTTGTTGATGCTCCCCTGATGTCGCATCATTAACATGATCTAAGGCACTAATCTTATCTGCCACAGTATCTATCTCGCTAGCATCATTGACTTCGACTATGTAAGCTGCACCTAGTGGATTATTTTCACGATAACCTTCAAACAATTTTTTACCATCTTCATCTTGTTTTTCAATCATTTTATCCAATTCATTTTCCTTAGATGAAAATGTCGCTTTTTTACACCATCTATCTTTTCAATATCAGGCAATATTTCTTGAGCCTGTTTATCACTAATTTCACGATCCATCTTCACATAGATGGTTAAACTATCTTCAATACTATAAGTCACATCCTGAACATTAATCGCAATAACACCAATCACAGCAATCAACAACAATGTAATTGTTACTGCAAAAATAGAAGATACTGACATCACTCCATTTCGCCAAATATTCTGAAATGCTGTTTTACAATGTTTAGGAAAGTTTCTTATACAACTAATAAGCTCCATCTACATAACCTCCTACACTTGTATCTGTTTTTATACATCCATCTTCAATCAATATTGTTCTCTTTTTATGTTTTTGAACAATTTCTTTATCATGTGTAACCACAAGAATTGTTGTATGATCCACTTCATTAATTCTCTCTAATAGTTCAATAATTTCATTTGATGTATCAGGATCAAGATTTCCTGTTGGTTCATCAGCAATCAAAACTTTAGGTGTATTTACTATCGCTCTTGCAATTGCTACACGTTGTTGTTGACCACCAGATAACTCATGAGGAAAAGCATTGGCTTTATCTTCCAACCCTACAAGTTCTAATGTTCTTCTGACTTTCTTTCTAATTTGGACTTTTGGGGTATCTGTAACTTCTAATGTAAAAGCAACATTTTCAAAAACAGTTTTCTTTGGTAATAATCTAAAGTTTTGAAAAACAACACCAATATTTCTTCTAAAATAAGGAACTTTACGATCTTTAATTTTTGAGACATCCTGCCCTGCAACAATCACTTTACCAGAACTAGCTTTTTCTTCACGATATAATAATTTGATAAACGTTGATTTTCCAGCTCCAGTAGGCCCAATCACATAAACAAATTCTCCTTCACCAATATCAACATTCATATTATTAACGGCTCTTACACCGGTCTTATACACTTTTGTTACATTTTTAAGTTTGATCATCTTATCACTCTCCTCGACATATTATAACATATATTTCAACGAATAAAATGGGAAATAATGGTTTTCTTGTAAAATCATTATCATCCATTTTTTCTTTTTCTTTGTTTTCTTTTTAAAATTTTGTATAATAATAGTAAAGAGGTGGTATAGATGAGAAAATGTCCAAGATGTCATAGTGAAATGAAAGAAGATTGTTATATCAAGGATACAGCACAACCAATTAGTGATTTTACATTGATTGAAAAAAATGAAAATCTTAAAAAAAGTGAATATCCTTTAAAAGCTGCGTTATGTAAAAAATGTGGGTATGTAGAATTATATGTGGATGTAAAAGAGGATTAAGTCCTCTTTTTCTTTACTTTTTATTTGTTTATATGAAAAAGCGTGTTATAATGCTTTCACGAAGGATGTGATTATAATGTGTGGAATAGTTGGATTCGCACCAACCAATGAAAATGCAAGTCAAATATTAAAAAAAATGATGGATCGAATTGCCCATAGAGGTCCCGATGGTGAAGGTCAGTTTATTGATGAATATGTAGCTTTAGGACATCGCCGTTTATCAATTATTGATTTAGCTGGTGGTCAACAACCTATGAAATCAGACAATCTCGTTATTGTTTTTAATGGAGAAATTTATAATTATTTGGAATTAAAAAAGATTTAGAAGCTAAAGGTCATACTTTTTTAACACATAGTGATACAGAAGTCATTTTACATGGATTTCAAGAATATCGTTATGATGTTGTGAATTATTTAAGAGGAATGTTTGCCTTTGCATTATACGATACAAAGACACATGAATTATTCTGTGCTAGAGATCATTTTGGCATTAAACCTTTCTATTATTATAATGATCCTCAACATTTCTTATTTGCTAGTGAAATCAAAGGATTTTTAGATCATCCTGATTTTCATAAGGAATTAAATACTGATGTTTTAGATATTTATTTAAAGATGAATTATGTGGCTGGTGAAAATACATTCTTTAAAAATGTAAAACAATTATTACCAGGACATTATTTGATTTATAAGAATCAATCTATTGAAATCAAACGTTATTATTCTATTGCTTTTAAAGACCAATATAAAACAGATCAAGAAATGATTGCAGCCATTGATCAAATTATGAAAGATTCTATTCAACACCATTTGATTGCTGATGTTGAAGTTGGTTCATTTTTAAGTAGTGGTATTGATTCATCATATCTTGTTTCACTAGCTAGACCACAACATACTTATACAGTGGGATATAATGATGAAAGATATAATGAAATTAGCTATGCTAAAGATTTAACACAACAGTTAGGTATTGAAAATAAAAGCAAGATTATTTCTAAAGAAGAATATCTTCAAGTTTTACCCAAGATTATGTATCATTTAGATGAACCAACTGCTGATCCAGCTGCTGTCGCATTATATTTTGTTAGTCAACTTGCTAGTCAGGATGTTAAAGTTGTTTTATCTGGCGAAGGCGCAGATGAATTCTTTGGTGGATATAATACTTATCGTGGTGATATTGATAGTGGTATTTATGGAAAGTTACCATTCTTTATTAGACATGCGATTGCTTCTTTATGTAAACACCTTCCTACATTTAAAGGTGTCCCTTTCTTAATTAGAAATGGTGAACGTATTGAAGATTATTATGTGGGTGTCAATCCTGTCTTTTCAGATAATGACTGTAAACATTTATTAAAAGATACAAGTCATTTACATAGTCATCAAGATATTGTAGGCAATGTCTTTGATTATGTCAAAAAGGCAACCAATATTCAAAAAAGACAAGCTTTTGATTTGCAGACATGGTTTATTAAAGATATTTTACAAAAAGGTGATAAGATGACAATGGCTCATTCCATTGAAAGTCGTGTACCTTTTACAGATAAAGAAGTATTCCAAGTGGCTAGTCAATTAAAAGATAATCAAAAAGTCACAAAAGAAAACACAAAAGTCTTATTAAGACAAGCCGCAAAAAAGTCATTCCTAATGAAGCTTATAAGAAAAAGAAATTAGGATTCCCTGTTCCATTAAGAGAATGGATGCGTGAAGATGATCTTTATCAAAAAGTGTATGAAGGATTACAAACACCTATTATTAAACAACTCTTTGATGATCAAAAATTATTATCAATGTTAGAAGACCATAAAAATCATAAACATGACTATTATAAAAAAATATGGACAGTTTACTGTTTCTCATTATGGCATCAAGTTTTCTTTGCTGAAGAATATAAACACTAGATTTATGTCTGGTGTTTTTTTGTTAAAAAACAGTTTATATAGATTATCTTTATTATATGTTATAAAATAAAAAGGAAAGGAAGTGTTTATCATGACTCTAGATGAACTCTACTTAGATAATCAAGTTACAGGATATATTGTTTTTAAATCTTTATCAAAACAAAAAATATTAGAACTGTCCCAATATTTATATAAAGGAAAACTCCCAATAAATGAAGATGAACTGCAAAAGAAAGGCAGTTGTTTAGCCATGCCTTTTCATCATAACTTTGAAGATATTTTTCATATACTAGCAATGTATACAAATGATGTTAAAACAACCAATCATAATTTTCATGCATCTTTAAGGATACCTGTAGAAATGTCTTACCGTTATACTCGTATTCCTACTATTCTTTTTGGAACAACACAAACATCTAAATCATTTATAATTGTTTCTAATATTAGAGATTCACAAACAGTACTAGATATTTATTTTCAAGATGGACAATCTTACTATTGTATAAAAAATGAAGTCTATGAATTGAATGAAAAGAATTTATTTTCTAAATATTATAAAAAATTTGATTTAAATTTTATATCTGATTTTTGATTATCCGCATAAATACAATACTTTCAAGCATTTTGAAGTATAGGAAAACATTCATTTTACCACGATTGAATGAGCCTTGATATGATGATAAAACGGCTAAGGGAGATAGCACAAATAACTGTGTATCTCCCTATATTTTCTTTCTTTATTCCATTGATTACTTCGTTTGATTTCAAACTTCATTGCTTTTTTATATCTCGTTTTTAAGTCCAATCATCTTATCAATCTCCTAAACTTTTTCCATTTCTTCCTCTACCACAGATTTTTGAGCCTTATCTAATCCGTCCTTTATTGCCTGCTTTCCTTTCACTTTATACCTCTTTATAGAAAGTACAATACACACTATAGCAAGCAGAATTGTCTTAAGCAGAGGATTTTGAAATTCAAATACACTGAAAAGCACATAAGCAATACAGGAAGATAAAACAGTGGAAATAAAATAAAGTACGATAAAATATTTAGTTAAGAAGCTCTCTTTCATGGACAGAAAATATTTGTTCCATGCAAGGGTAGAATTTTTAATTGATTTTCCTTTAAACCAAACCGATAATAAAACAAGTCCTAATACCAATCCTTTATCCAAGATTATTTTAATTACGACAATCAGCAAGAGAAATATCCATTTCATTTTTGACACCACCTTAAAATAATATTTTTTAGTATAAACTATACAGTAAGTGTAAAGTCAATACTTTTCCTCAATCTTAATCATAAACTTTGTAACATACTCTTCTGGGCTGGAAATGGTAAATTCATTCAGTCCTATTTCATAGGCATATCCTGTCAGCATAAGGTTATTTTGACGTGCATAGGCTATCATTTTCTCATACATGGCGGGGGCTTTATCCCAACTGCCTTTCTGATAGCCACAAAGATATTTTCCTTTTGATCTGACAAGCGTATCAGATACGGTAGTTTTTCCTAGCATATAAGTATAAATCCCATCATACCGTTCAAAAGCTTTATTGATTACTTTATCAAGTGAAATAAAACTTCCCACTCCCATGCGTATTTGTTCTATGCTCCAATTATCGTTAAGAAAAGCGAAAATATGCGATATATCATCATCAACAAAATCGTAGGGTAACACAGATAGTTTCACCGCCTTACATTCTTCAATTCTGATTTCCTGTTCCTGTAAATCTTCACAAAGGCGTATTTGGTCTTTTTTTGCCTTTAATATTTTTTTAATGCGTTTCAACTTTTGGATTTCCAAATCCAATTCTGTTTCTTTCATATCTGCAATTTTCAAGAATTTATCTGCTGTGGGATGTTTATAGTAATCTGTAATTTCCTCTATGCTCATATTCATTTCTTTCAGCATACGGATATACTCAAATGTTATACTCTGTGATACATCATAGTAACGATAGCCATTATCACCTTTTGTCGAGGGAGAGAACAGTCCGATATTATCGTAATAATGCAGTGTTCGTTTGTTGACTTTATGCAGTTTTGCAAACTGAGCTGTTGTCATTTTTATATTGGTATGTGTCATTTCTAAAAATCTCCTTTCACAGTATTGACATTACAGTTACTGTAAAGATTATTATAGTAGATGTAAAATACAAGTACAAGGAGATATTGCAATGCAGATAAAATTTAGAGAATATCAGAAACAGGATTTTCAGCCTTTAAAAGAAATTATCAGAGAAACATGGCACTATGATGAATTTAGCAGTCCCAAAACAGCTTCCAAGCTGGCAGAAGTCTTTTTGAGCAGTTGTCTAACGAATTATACCTATTCACAGGTAGCCATACTCAATGATGAAATAGTAGGAATAATTTTAGTAAAAGACATCAAAGCCCATAGATGTACCCTCTATAATCGTTATAGACAGATTAAATCTATTCTAAAGCTGTATCTTTCCAGTGAAGGAAGAAAAGTTTCCCAAATCTTTAAAAATGTAAACGGAATAGACAGGCAGTTGTTGAATGATTGTCAAAAAACATATCCAGCAGAATTAGCTCTATTCGCCGTCAGTTCTTCCTGTCAGGGAAAAGGGATAGGTAAACAACTTTTCCAGTCAGCTCTTGATTATATGAAACGTCGAAGCCTAAATGAATTTTACTTGTTTACGGACACAAGCTGTAACTATGGATTTTATGAACATCAAGGCTTGACACGACGTTGCGAAAAAGAGCATATCTTCAACATCAACGGACAGTCAGCTAAAATGAATTTCTTTATCTATGACTATCAGAATATAACCTATTGACTTTATACTTAGTGTATAGTTTATGCTATTATTGTAAACTAAGATTAAGAGAATATTTTATGAAAGCTAGTTGTAGTAGTTTTACCTGTAAATCAGCAGATGGGAAGCACTTTCTAGGGCGTACCTACGATGAATACGGGGATATAAGTGCAAATAACGTTGCCATTATTCCTCGTGGTTATGAGATTTCTTTAACTTTTATGGGAAATAAAGAGAATAACAAACAAATCGTTAAGTATGCAACTGTTCCAATTTAAGCTACTAGGAGTAGATGAAAATGCCAAAATATTTATTGATTTTACTAGAAATTATTTTAGCAATATTTGCTTTGTCATCAAATTTAAAAATCGGTGATACTGTCAAAGTTAATGTCACTGCTAAAGATTATGATGGTAACAACATTCCATTAAAATGGAGTTCAAAAGATGAAAAAGTAGCAACTGTTAAAGATGGTGTTATTACTGCTGTAGGAGAAGGTCAAACAAAGATTGTTGTTAATGCTAATGGAAAAACGATTGAAATTGATGTCATTGTCACAAAACAAGACACTCAAAAACCAACTACTCTAGAAGATCAACCATTAGATACAATAAAACCTAACGAAGATCTTTCTCATACTACGAAACCTAGTGAAGATTCAAATGAAACAACATCTTCACCAAACAAATCAGCTGTAGAAACTCAACCTAACCCATCTCAATCTGCTGCTTCTACAACAAATACGAATACAACTGATTCAAAACCAAAAACTTCTGATGATAGTGATATTGTATTATATGCATCTATTGCTTCATTAGCGTTTGTTGGTGCTGCAATTCTTATTCTTAACAAAAAGAAAAAAGCTTTAAAATAAATATTATGTCAAATGATTTATGAGTAGTTATCGTTAAATGATAACTACTCATTTTTTATGGATTAAGTGTAGAAGTTTGATTGAAATTAAACTTCATTAAAAGAGCATCACATTATATATAAGCATATATGATATTTCAATAAAAAAAGATTCATTAAAAAGATAATCTTTCCAATGAAATCTTTTACTTAAAATCCCCATACATCACAAGTTGAAGTGATTGTGGACAAATTTGTAGATGATATGTATCTCCTTGCATTTCTTCTCCATCAACATTACAACTTGTCTGACTATAAACAGTCACTTCTTTCACTTTAAAGAAATGTACTTCATGTCTTTTATGAAGTCGATGAGAAAGAAGATAAGTGACCAGATATGGTATTTTTATTTTAGGTACACGGTCTACAATACAGATATCCATATAACCATCTTGAATATTGGCTTGAGGCGTGATTTGAAAACCACCACCATAATACTTCCCATTATTTACTGTACATAAAATAACGGGATGATCATAAAGACACTTCCCATCACTTACAATTTTAACATGTTGACTTTGATAACGAAAAACTTGTTTAAAGATAGAAACAATATAACTTTGAGATTCAGGCACAAGTGGAATATCTGATATATCATGAACATGGTTTGCGATGATACTATCCAATCCAAAACATGCTGAATTCAAATAATAATGTTGATTAATTTGTATGGTATCTACTTTTTGACTTGTTTGTTGTAAAGACTGTTTCAATATTTTCTTGAGATTTTTTCTTTTGTTAGTGTATGACAAAAATCATTGCCTGTGCCATAAGGCAAAATTACAAGCTCATGATTCGTATAAACAAGTGCCTGTAATAAACCGTTGATTGTGCCATCTCCCCCTACAGCATAAAAACGTGATGGTTCTAAGCAATCTTGAATATATTTTTGACTATCTTTCATAGATGTTGTATAAATCACTTCATATGAATATTCTTGCATGACTTCATGAATCATGCCTTCTAAATCATGATGACGCTTTGTATCATGCATCATAAAAATATGTTTCATTTTCCCCGCTCCTATTTACAGTATGTTATATATCTTTGAAAACTCCCTTTTTGTATCATTGCCTGATCTTCAATATGATAACCTATATCTTCTAATTTTTCATTCATGGAAATATGTGATACCAAAACAAGTTCTTTGGCAAGATCGCTTGTTTTTTCTAAAAGTTCACATTGTTGCTGATATGTAAAAGGACTATAAACCCCATAAGGAATATCTAAAATACAGACATCATATTTCTGTGTCAATGTTTTCATATCTTGTCTTTGTATCAACAAAGGATCATAGCCATAATGTTCTAAATTCAATCTTGCCTGATAAGCCACATATTTATTAATATCAAACCCAACAATATTAGCTTTCATACTTAATCCTTCTAAAACAACTGTTCCTATTCCACAACATGGATCAACAATTGTCTTTGACAAATCTTGACCAATCGCAATATTCACGACTGCTCTGGCATCTCTTAAAGCTAATGAATGAGAATAAGAATGTGGTTTATTACCATGTTCATTCCAAACCCTATTATCTTCATAAATACCAAAATACCATTGTTGATGTATTTTCGTAATAGCAAAAATAACACGTGGATGATGCATATTGACTGATCCAGCAATAGGCAAAGCAACTCTTTTGCATTTTTCTAATGATTCCTGATAAGGTACATGGCTGATTTCATTTTTTAAATAAATCACTTTAAAATCATAATAACAATATTTCTGTTGTTCAATAAAAGTGACAATCTCATCAAAACAAGAACTCTCATATAAAATATTTAATTTTCCCCTTATATATCCACTTCTTGTATGATTAAAATCTTGAGTCGTGATATAGTATTTTGTTTTCATATCTTCATGAAAAATACGTCTAAATTCCATTTCACATAAGTCTTGTTCATGAGGTGAATAATTATATATATACAAATACTTTAACATATTTTCCTCTTTTCTTACATTTTTGTTATCTTTGTTATTTATAGTATACATAAATTTAGAAATGTTGTAAAATAGAGATACGTTTGGGAGGTGTTTTTTATTTTTGGGATAGATTATTTAAAAACACATTTTACACATCATCAAAGATATATTATTGTTGCAGTGTTTTCTATGTTTTTACCTTTCTATATGTGTGGGGCTATTCTTATTTTTTTAACACTGCGTTTATTATGGAAAGGTGAAATCCAAGAAGCCTACAAACAAATTCCTAAAAGTCGATATATTCTTTATTTTTGTTTATTAAGTGCTATCGTTTCTTTGGTTTACCAAAATTATTATGGTCTTGTTTGTAGTATTGGATTATTGTTTATTTTATCTTTTGTTTTGTATTATCGCATTCATATTACTTTAAGATTATTTGAATATATTACCAATTGTCTTGTTGTCTTAAGTATTTTTGCAGCTATTTATGGCTTAATTGAATATATTGGTATTTTAAAAGACTTAAATATTGATCAGTTTGAGATTATTATTTTTAATAGACCTCAAGATCGTATCAATTCTGTTTTCTTTAATGCGAATTATTATGCAATGATGATAGAATTCTTTGTTTGTATAACATTTTATAAAATATTAAAGATTAAAAATATAAAATTAGAATGGAAAAGATTTGTTTATTACGCCGCTGTGATTGCTTTAAATCTTTTTGTCTTATTATTAACAGCTTGTCGTACAGCATGGCCTGCATTAGCTGGTGGTATATTAATCATGTTAATTATTGATAAGCATTATAAGACTTGTACTACAATATTAGCCCTTGTCATTCTGGTTTGCATTTATTTCTTATTTAATCCATCACAGTTTCCACGTGTGGATAATATCATTGATTATTTCATGACACGTGCTGGTATTTGGGAAGTAGCCATTCAAAACATCAAAACACATCCTTTATTTGGTGAAGGTCCTATGACATATATGCATATTTATTCATTGTATAATGGTCATCCTACAGAACATGCACATAGCATTTATCTTGATCCATTGCTATGCTTCGGAATTGTTGGTTTATTAACAATTACACCATATATTTATTCTAATATTCAAAGATTATATCGCTTATGGAAACTCAAAATAGATAAAACACTTGTTGCTTTAATTGTTTCCTTTACAGTTATGATTTTAATACATGGTGTATTGGATTATACGATTTTCTTTGTTCAAACTGGTTTCTTATATCTGTTAATTGCCAGCTCATTTGATATTCACAAAAAGAGAATACCTTTATAAGTCTACTACGGTAGGCTTTTTTGATTCTAAAAACGATAAAAAAGAACTTCGCCATCATTAACGAAATTCCTTTATTGTATTATTCAAGTATCTTATAGACATCAGCTTCACTATGAATGTCTGAAATATGTAATGTAAGATTATTTAATTTTTCTTTATTACTTAATTCAATTTTTAATGTCAATTCAGGTGTAAGTTTTCCAAAAAGATTCGTTAGCATCATTTTTAATGTTTCCATTTTTCCTTTCTGAAAACCTAAATCTTCAATATCTTGCCAAAATGACCACATTGCCACAGTTCCTTCATCTCCTTTTATTTGGTCTAAGATTTCTTCTTTTCCTGTTAATACGGCAATGACTCTTGCCACTGCTTTTGTGACAAAAAATCCTTTAAGATTGTCAGACTGATCTTTCCATATCTTCCTTACCGCTTTGACAACATTACGATTATCTTCATTTCCAAGTAGGTGATAATCCAAATCCTTGATGTCAACAATCTTCATCTTCCAATCATTTGGTATTCCCTTCAAATTTTCAGGAATATCCATTCTTTCCATCAATGATGAGGCAGCTGTCCATTTCCCTTCACCATGAAATAATACTAAACTAACAACGGGCAATATCTTGTAGTTCTTTGATTCCTTATCCTGCATGTTGTAGGTCAATGCATCATAGAGAAGTGTTCTTGACACCATTGTAAAATCAATTTGACCCTGTGCTTCCAATGCAAGAATAGCCTGTGTGTTTTTTCTTTCCACAACTTGATGACATCACGTCGTCTTTCTTTGGAAAGAACTTCACCGACAAAGATTTCATTTGAATCCATTAATTGAAGTTCTACAGGCTAAATGACATCCTGACCATCATATAGAATAGCGTTCATCAAGTCAGAAAAACGAGTGGTGTCCTTGAAGAAATCCTTAATTATGTGATCCGTTTTCATTTTCATGATAGTTTCCTCCTTTCACAATATTCCAGGAGGGCTCAAAGAAATTATACAACAATATTTGCTTATTATAAACATATTCATTTTTAATAAGAACCCTCCTATTATTTATATACGCAATTTTTTTATTTCCAACTTTTTATAATTTTTTTATTTTATTCAAAATGCGAAAGCTTTAACAACAGTTTAAATAAATCATTTCTATAAAATATATATTTTATAGAAGTGATTAATAATAGAATTCCTTTTTTAAAAAAATCATAGCTTTCTTGCTATGATTAAAATAAACCTAAACGATGCAATTCATGATAAATGCCATCTTCTTGAACACTTTCACAAATGGCATCACCATACTGTTTTAATTCTTCAGAACCATTACTCATGACAACACCTCGACCACAAGCTTGAATCATCGCACAATCATTCATGCTATCTCCAAAAGCGATAGTGTTTTCAATAGGTATATTTAAATATTCACAAACTTTTTGTACTGCAGTTCCTTTATCTGTTTCTTTTAAAATAATTTCACCATTAATTACATCTTGCGAAAAGATTTCATGAATCACAAAATGAAATTTATCAGATAAAACTCGTTTTGGTTCTACTAACTGGTCTTCTGTTTCACACATAAAACATATTTTTTGAACAGGAATTGGATTTTCATCATATTCTTTTAAAGGATGAATATTGAAATGTTCTTTTTGTTCATTTAATAAACGCTGTAATTCTGAATTTAAATTTTCACCTTCTTTTAAGCGATGTTTTACAAATTCATAATTCATTGTTTCATCTTGAAAAGTCATATAATTTGTTTCTAAATTATATAAAACATGATGTTGATCAAACACTTCTCTTGCTTTTTGAATATCTTCATCTAAAAGAGATGTTTCAAAAATCTTTTGTCCATGAACTTCAATATATCCACCAGCACTACAAATAATGCCATCAAAACCAATTGGTAATAAAGGTCTTGTCCCTGCATAACTTCTTCCAGTACACAAAAAAACCTCATGTCCATTTTTTTGAACTTGTCTAATAGCTTCCTGAACTTTAGAAGAAGCATTGCCATCAGGCAATGTCAATGTACCATCCACATCTAAAAATATTAATTTCTTTTCCACCAAATCACCCCTTGCCTTTATTATAATAACTTTTTTTATTTTGACAAATTTATTTCTCTTTTTGTAAAAAATAATAGACGCATATGCGTCTATCTATATAAAAAACCAAATTCATGTATGATAAGCTCTTATGAATCACTTGTCAATTCTTAAATGCTCAGTTCTATAATAAAAAGAAAAGATTTACCCTGAAATACTTCAAATCATTAACAACATATTTGATTTAAAAAATACTTATTGAATATTTGATTGAACATCTTGATCTAAAGTATTTTGTGGGCTCTGTGTCAAGAGCCTTAATATTTCAGATGGTGCCGACAACAGGACTTGAACCTGCAACCTGACCATTACGAGTGGCCTGCTCTACCGATTGGAGCTATGTCGGCATCCTTTAATATTATAATACAAAAAGGAATAGATTTCCACTATTCCTTCGGTGCAATTTTCTTTAATATGCCATTGCTTTGTAACCTTGGAGCCATAATTATGTAAAGTATTGTAGATAATACAACAGCAAGTACCGCATTGACTGAAGTTGTAATGGCATTCCATGATGCTAAGGCTTTAGCTGCATGATCTGGTGCCCCTAAAATAAAAGCTGTATAAAAATAAGAAAAATTGGTTCTCCAATCACATTAAACAACATTCCAGCTATTGTAGATACAAGGACTGCTTTCCATAAAGCTGCTCCTTGCTTTTTTTGAATATGGAAAATACGATGCGCTACAATACCAGTAATGATTCCAATACCTAGTTTGAGAATCATTGTTTTGGGTGCAACAAGCACATAGGCTGAATCCAACAAGTCTGCAATTCCCATACCAATCGCTCCTGCGATACCTCCAGGCAATCCACCTAATAATAAAGCTGCTAAAACACAAAATGTATTACCTAAATGAAAAGACGTAAATCCTGCAGGCGTTGGAATCTTAATTTGTAAAAACATAAAAGAAATATAGCACAATGCTGCCATTAACCCCACTACAACAATTTTTAATATCTTTGTATTCATGATTCATTCCCCCTTAATATGTAACACAGTATAAACGATTATTGGTTATATGAAAATAGCCAGTTTTATATTTTTTTATATGACCAGATTTGTTATAATGTGGAAAAAGGAGTGAACTTATTATGCTAACATATTCTTTCGAGCATGAAGATAAACCTATGTATGAATATTTATATGAATGTATTAAAAACGATATTATCCATCAAAAAATTCAACCTCATGAAAAACTTCCATCAAAAAGAGCTTTTGCGAAAAATCAAAATGTCAGTTTAATTACCGTTGAAAATGCATACCATCAATTGCTATTGGAAGGTTATATCTATGCCAAAGAAAGAAAAGGTTATTTTGTCAGTGAGTTACATTATCCCCATTATATTTCTCATCATACGCCTAACTTTTCATCAATTCCCCAACAAAACTATCGTATAGATTTAAAATCCAATACCGTTGCTTCATCACAATTTCCTTTTTCAACATGGTCTAAAATAACACGACAAATCCTATCTTCACAATCACAGGAACTTTTATCACGTTCCCCCAATCAAGGCTGTGATAGTCTTAGACGTGCCATCTGCTTACATCTTTATGCTTTTTGTGGGATGAATGTTTTACCTGAACAAATCATTATTGGAGCAGGAAGTGAATATTTATACAATCTTGTAATTCAATTATTAGGTCATGACAAGATTTATGCTTTAGAAAATCCAGGACATCAAAGTATTTCAAAAGTTTATCACATTAACCATGTGACTTATCATCCCATTCCTTTAGACTCACAAGGCATCGATATGAAAAATCTTTATGTCAGCCAAGCCCAAATTGTTCATATTTCCCCACAACATCATTTTCCTACTGGAATCACAATGCCTATCCAAAGACGCTTAGAACTATTAAAATGGGCACAAAACGATCATTATATCATTGAAGATGATTATGATAGTGAATTTCGTATGCGAGGAAAACCTTTATCTCCTTTATTTCAAATTGATCAAAATGAACGTGTCATCTATATGAACACTTTTTCTAAAACATTAGCTCCATCATTTCGTATCAGCTATATGATTTTACCTGCTCATCTTGTAGAAATATTCCAACAAAAATTAGGTTTCTATGCCTGCAGTGTATCGCTTCTAGAACAAGTCATTCTTGCTAAATTTATTGAAGACCATCATTTTGAAAAACATATCAACCGTATGCGTAACTACTACAAATCTATTCGTGATGCTTTTTTATCACAACTTTCACAAAGTCCTGTTTTTTCAAAAATACAAATTACAGAAGAAAATGCTGGTCTTCATTTCTTATTACATTACTCACTTGCTGATAGTGATCAGACAATATTAAAAAAGCCCAAGAGATAGGCTTAAACATCAGTATGCTTTCTCAGTTTTATCATCAACCCCAGGATTTACATACCCTTGTTATTAACTACTCTGGACTTGCTTTAGAAGATATTCCTATTGCTATGGAATTATTATGCCAGTTATTAGATGAAAAATATTAACGTTCTTTGACTTGAAATTTCGCATTAGGATAAATACGTTCCATTCGTTCATTAGGAAATTTTTCATCAATATATCTTTCCACAACATTTTGGGCTACAATCCCATTTTGTCTTTGTGAATAACGTGTCAAAGCCAATCCTGACACAATCATATTTAAAGTCATAAAAACAAGAAAACACCATGTGATGATTACGCCTTTACGATATGTTATTTTTTCTATCCATGAAGAAAGAACTGGATAAATCATCTTAATCCATACAACTGCGACAATTCCCCAGAAAAAACAGAATAATAAATTAATACGTCCTCCTAAATTAAAAGGCAAATGGCTATAATCCCAAAAAACTGTTCCAAAAACAATTTCTGTAAAAACACTACAAGCATATTCATAAGCTCCACCAACAAGTGTTCCAAACATAAAGATAAAGCGATCACTTTTATTTCGATATTGATATAAAAGCAAAGTCAATACAGCACAGCCTAGCCCCCAAACAACTGAAAAAGGTCCATAAACAACACTACTACGACTCATGATAATCCCAGTTGTCATATAACAGAAAATAGTTTCCACAATATCACCAAGAAAAGCTCCTATAAAAAATAACCAGACAAGTTTATAAAAAGAGCATCCTTTCGCAAAGATTTGATCTTTTTGAGGGGGTATTAAGAATTTCTTTTTATCTAAATGTGGATAAGCTGATACAAAATGTTTTAATGTCCATTCTGATATTTTCATACCCCAACGATCTGCTGTTTTTTGCATGTTTTCAGAAACTTCTTTAACAAGCCCCTTCTTGACACGCGAACGTGTACTTAATATCCCTGTTAATGTTCCTAAAACATCAATAATCATAACAACAACCCCTATAATCAATAAGATTTCTCTTATTGATATAGGTATGAGGTGCAAAGCACTTAATAAAATAGGTTCAACAAATTCAATACAGATAACAGCCATCAACCCCCAAAGAATTGTATAAGGCATATGAACATAACTTCCAAACTGAAATCTTTTATGTGAATAATCCCACCATTTATAATGAAAAATCTGTTGTAAAATAAAACCAGTCAAATAAACAACGACAAAAGCAATAATCGCTCCACCTAAAAATAGAAAAAACCATTGTCCTTTGAGTTCATGTAAGAATATCGTAAACAAAACTCCACAAATTCCATAAGACGGACAATAAGGTCCATATAAAAAACCAACATCAATAAATTTATGACGACGATAAGCCGCTAGTATTGTTCCTAATAACCATCCTATAAAAGAATAAACAAAAAATATCCCTAACTGATCATAAATAAAACTTTCCATCATTTTCCTCCATTTATAATGTATATATTATAGTGTACATATATGAATAATTTATGAAGAAAAAAGAAAAAATCAGAAAGATTTCTGATTTTCATCCCATTGTTTGATGATACGACATGGATTACCACATGCTAAACTATGTGGTGGTATATCTTTAGTCACAACACTCCCTGCTCCAATCACACAATCATCGCCTATAGTGACACCTGGCATCACAGATACATTCGCTCCAAACCAGACATTATTGCCAACATGAATAGGTAATGCAATTTCTATACCACTATTTCTTTCTTTATAATCCATTGCATGATTGGCAGTATAAAAACCACAATATGGTCCAATAAAGACATCATTACCAATAGTTATACTGCCACCATCCATAAAATAACAAAAACTATTGATAAAAACATTTTTCCCCAAATGAATCAAATGACCATAATCACATATAAAAGGACTGATTAACTCCAAATTTTCAGGATAATAACCTAATAACTGAGTAATCACATCTTTTCTTTTTTCCATCTCACTTGGTTTTAAATGATCCAAATCAAAGCATAAATCTTTAGCTTTAATACGCATTTCTATTATTTGTGGATCATTATTTGCATCATACCATTCACCACGATACATCTTTTCTAATTCACTACTCATAATTTTCTCCTCGTATAATATGTATAGAAGTTTGAATTAAGGATTTCTCTTTTTAAACAACTGAGATATCTCAGTTGTTTAAAAAATCCTTGCTTCTACACTCTCTTTTTAAGATAATAGTTTCGTTTTGAATCAAGGTTTTATTCTTTTCTCCTGCGGCCATCTTGTTATGTTCCGCTTCTAAAAGACTTAATCCTCTGTTCAAGGCGTACTTTATACCCGAATGAGTTTGTTGCAGCAGTGTATTCTCACTTGTCTCCGCATTTACGAGGTTGCGTTTGTCTTGATTTAGAGGTGCAATTCAAAACCATTTACATACTTTAGAAAGAAGGTCATTTTTTATGAAAAATTACAATTACAATCTTTATGTTGGCATTGATGTCTCTAAAGGCAAGGCTGATGCTGCTGTTCTGGCTGTCCCTGAATTAAGATCGGTCAAACCTCATTTCCTTAGAAAAAAATTATCTTTTAAGTTTATTAAATCTGAAGTTGTTGAGTTTTTAAATACTGTTAGAAAGTATTCCAGTGATCAGTACTGTCTCCACACTTATTTTGCTTTGGAAGTCACTGGCATATATTCTACTAATATCTACACCTTTATTAAACAAAACTGTAATAGCGATGAAGAAATCCATCAGCTTAATACGGATTTCGTTAATAAATGGAGAGAAAGCCATAATATATCTAAATCTGATCCTTTGGATGCTCAAACCATCTGTTCCATTATCGGTACTGATGATCAGGTCAAATATGTTTCAGATTCTGTTTTTGAAAACAAAAACGGATATCAAGATCTTAAGGCTCTCGTTCACAGACACTATCAGATTAAAAAACTCTATTCTCAGGAAACTAACCGTCTCATTGCCCTTTGTGATTGTTATTTCCCTGAACTTCAGTATGTTTTTGAACCTAAATCAGCTGCTTTCCTGGCTGTCTTATCTCAATATCCTACTTCGCATGATATCATAAATGCTTCCAAAAATGAAGTGTTTCATCTTGTTTACGAAGCAACTAGACATCGCTGCAGTATGGATAAGATTGATAAGCTTTTCAATTATGCTCAGGATACACTGGTTCCACATGTATCCGATCATATGAGATATGTTATTTCCAACACTGTTGAAAGCATCATCCATATTCGTACACAATTGAAACTGATTGAAAAAGATATCAGAAAGCTTGCTGCCACTTTTAATGTTTACAGTCTGCTGTTGACCATCACTGGCTGTGGTCCTTTGACTGCCGCTGTTATCATCGCTGAAACCGGAGACATCTTCAGATTCAAAAATGCTGATCATTATGTCTCTTACAGTGGTTCATCACCACGTAACAAGCGTTCTGGCAAGTCTGTGGAAATCATGGGCAAGATTTCCAAGAAAGGCTCAAAATACCTGAGACACGCTCTTTACATGATTGCCGAATTTGCCAGACGACATAATCCTGTTCTTAAACACTTATTTGAAAGAGTGAAGAACGGAAATAAAAAGCGTCATAAATTAGCGGTCATTGCAGTTGCCAATCGCATTGCCAGATATATCTATTCAATCATGAAAAACGAAAGCAGTTTTATAATCATGCATGAAAATATCATGCGATTACCAGAAGAAACCCGAAATACGTTCTTCAATTCAATATCTTTAGATTTTCCAAAGAATACCAGAAAACAGATTTATCAGTATTCTGATATCAATGGTGAAATCCATCGCTTTGTTTATAGGAACGAAGCAACGGAATCAGTAGCTTAAAAACAAAGAAAACCTAAAATGTAAGAGCTTTCAAACACTGAGTTTTGAGAAGTTGTTTTTAGTGCACCCAAAAATCCACTAAAAACATCAAAGAACATCGGATTGCTCCTCTAAATCAGGACAAACACTATTAAAATCATTTTTTTAAATTAATTATTGACATTTAATAGTTTGTCTTTTAATCCATTTTTTAACCATTCCATACTTATGTCAGCACTTGGATACCCAGCAATCAATATAGCTTGAGCATGTATACCATAATCATCTGTTTGAACAACAGCTTTGCAACGATCTCTCATTTGATAATATTCAGGAATATAATGCATTGTATGAATATTTTTTGAATCAAAAAGTTTCTCTACAACCTGATAAGCCTCCTGATTTTGTTGAGGCATATCTTCTGTTACAATTGCACCTTCAAAATCCCCACATTCTACCAATGTTTCTACAACATCCTGAAATGAGGGATAACCAGTCACAACCCCTAAATCTAAATATTCTATATTTTCACTCAATGGATAGATGGCATGACGTGATGTCCCACTTCCTGCATCAGCAATAAATAACATTTCTCCATGTCGCATACTTGCGACAATGGAAGCCAAACATTCATTTAAAATTCTTTTTTCATAAACACCCTCACTTATTAAAAGACTTTTAATAAGTGTATTATGCCCTAATATCATAAAAAAATAAATCCTATAAAAGTTCTTCAATAAAAATTTTTAAAGACAATAAGTAAATACCTTGCATATAGTCTTTTGTATATTCTTTTTGATATTGAATTTGTGGCATGAATTCTTGGGGAATATATTCCAAACAAATTTTTTCAATCTTTTCAATATCCTCAGGATAAATAGCCTCACCTGTTAAAATCACTTTTGATGGATTCAAAAGAGATGCATTACAACAAAGTGATAAAGCTACATTTTCAACAGAATAAAGAATATGTTTTTTACTCAAAAAAGTGAAAAAAAGGTAAATAAAGAATTTCTCCAGCAACTTCATTTCTTCCTTCCAATAATTGTCCATTGATAACACTTCCACAACCTGGTCCACTATCTTTGGGATAAGTTAAAAAACAGACATCTTCTTGCAAATGATGAGTTGCATAATAACCATAAGCGGTATAATTCCTATCATTTTTAATAATGATAGGACACGATATCTCTTTTTCTAATTCCTGTTTAAAATGCCAGCCTTTCAATTCAAAAAATATCAGATTCAATCAAAACCCCATTAGAAACTATTGCTGGAACCCCTATGCCAATGATACGAATAAAGCTATCCTTTTGGTAAAGTTCTATAATTATTTGTAATAATTTTTGTTGATCTAAACAATCTAATTGAATGATTTCATGTTTCATGTTTTGACCCAAAGCATCTTTAATTTCATAATATAAATAGTTTTGTTGTTTTTTTCTTTGAATTGAAATAACAAGGATATGAAAAAAATCTTGATGTATTACATATTTTTGAGTAGGTCTTCCCATTCCAAGTTGCAAGGCTTCACTTTCTAAAACAATGCCTTGTTTCACAAAATCATTTAAAATTGTATGGTCATTTTGTTGTCTCAGTTTTCCTATTCCAATTCTTGTCATGACAAACTCCTTATTACTGGGGCAGTGCATTCAATCATATTTCCTTTACTATCTATAATCTCAACCACTCAATTGTTTTTAATTTGTGTTAAGGGAAAATGAATCTTTTTCCCAACGATTTGTTTTTTGAGGATTTCAATAGTTTCAAATTCAAAACTTGGCAAACAATTATTACCAAAATGATATTCTTCTTCCACTTTTTGATAGGCAAACAAACCTAAACGAAAGCCATTGATATCAAAAATACTATAAACTTCATCTTTAAATATTATGTCTTGTTATAAAAAATCTTCATAAAAAGCAATCGCAAGTTGCATATCTTGAACACATAAATATAATGATCTTAATTGACAAAACATTTTACTGACCTTCTATCATTTGAATAGCTTCATTAATTGATGAAACAACATAGGTTGCTTTCTTTTGAACACTTTCAGGTGAGTCATGAAAAGTAAAAGAACAATCAGCACTTTCTAACATCGGTATATCATTATAAGAATCACCTATTCCATAAACATAATCCAAATGTAATAATTCTTTCAATTTTTGAATAGCTGCACCTTTAGAACAACCTTTTTTCACAATATCAATATATTCTTTATTTTGAAAAGCAACAATATCATCATAAGTTTCATTTAAATCCTGTGTCCATTGTTTTGCCTGTTGTTCATTTTTAGCATTTATAGACAAACCAAAAATATGTTCACTTCCAACGTCATCTAATGTTTCAACATAAGTTTGAACAATTGGTATTTTTGAATCTTTAAGTAATGTGTAAATGCGAAAATCTGCTTGAATCGAGACTTCAGCCTGATGATGATATTGTTGATATATAGCTTGCATGGTATCTTTTGAAAGTGTCTGTTCATAGAGAACTTGACCGTCTTTATCCAAAATACAAGCTCCACTACTCACAATATAAAAATCAGGTTGGATTATATCTTTAATATAATGTTGAACCCCAATAAAAGGTCTTCCTGTACACAATCCAAATAAATGATGTTTTTGAAAGTTCAAAATAGCTTTTTGATCATGCTCTCTCACTCCATCTTCAAAATATAATGTTCCATCAAAATCACTGGCTAATGCTTTCATATTTTTCTTCCTCCAAATAATTTTCTATCATTTCTAATTCTTCTTTTTTGATACAATGTGGCATCTGATTTTCCAAAACAGCTTGTTGACATAATCTAAACGGCATCCATTTTACATTTTCCACTTCTTCTTTTTGTAATGTCATAGGACCATCATACCATAAGATATAGACACGTGATACCTGAACGTTATGAAAAGGTTGTTCATGGAAAATATGAAAACTATCACTATAGCTTGTTCCAATATAATGTAATTGACTAATTGAGGCATCGATACCTAATTCCTCTTTTAATTCACGCAAAGCAGAAATCTTATAATCACTTCCAGCTGGTATATGACCAGCACTAGAAATATCATAGCATCCTGGATAGGAATCTTTGTTCAGACTTCTTTTTGGAGTAGGATTTCAATTTCATCACGTTTTCTCAATATCCAAACATGACTGGTACGATGACGAATACCATGACGATGGGCATATTCCCTTTCTACTGTTTCTCCTGTTGGATTTCCTTTTTCATCGACAATATCTAAATATTCCATATTTAATCACGCCTTCTAACATTTATTTTTATATAAAAGACAAAGTCTTTAAAACCCAAATCCAAAAAGTTAATGAAAAACCACTCAGTAATGTTGTCATCATTACAACATTACTGCTTAAAACACCAACATGTCCCATATTTTTAGCCATTACATAACAAGTGACTGTCGTAGCTGAACCAAGCATTACTAAAATCGCAATCAATTGTTCATTATGAAATCCACAAACAATAGCTAAAGGTAAAAACAAGGCACAAAAACCAAACAATTTAAAGAAAGATGCACCAACTGCAGGTTTCATTTGATCGACTGCCTTTTTAAATTCAAAAGAAGCACCCATAGCCATTAAACCTAGTGGTGTTGCAGTGTTCGCAACATAGGATACACTTTTTGAAAGAATCGCAGGCATCGGTAAATGACATAGTGACCAGATTAAACCTGCTACAATCCCTATAATAATAGGATTGGTTAAGACACCTTTACAAGTCTTTTTTATTAAGTCTTTATCTATTTTTTGTGATTGAGGTTGATAAAATGATAAAATAATGACTGCAAAAATATTATAAAGTGGTACACTTCCAATAATCATTAAAGGCCCCATTGAGGATTGCCCATAAATATTTTGAATCAGTGCTACTCCTAATAAAGCAGCACTACTACGATATGTTGCTTGAATAAACTCTCCCTTTATGCTTTTTTCTTTAAAGAAACAAGAAATCAAGGTTGCGATTGTAATACTCAATAATGTCACAACAAAACAAAAAACCACAAAAGAAAAATCCCATACTTCTACAAAATCAACTGTCGCAATATCTTGAAATAATAAAACTGGTAAAGGAATCAAAAAGACAAAACGATTGAGTTGTGAGGCAAAACTTTCACTGATCCATCCAATCTTTTTTAAAATCATTCCTAAAACCATCATGAAGAAAACAGGAACTGTCGCATTTAAACTAAATAATAAATTTTCCATTTAATCCTCCTGAGGAAACAAGATTTTTAAAATACGTTCTAATCCCTGATCTGTAATTGAACGACAAACTAAATCTGCCTTTTGTTTTAATAATTCTACTGCATTTCCCATAGCGACACCCACTTCACAATAATCAAACATTTCCAAATCATTGATACCATCTCCAAAAGCATATGTATCTTGACAATCCATCTGATAATAATCTAAAACTTTTTGGATGCCTACAGCTTTAGAAATCGTTGGTGAAAAAATTCAAAAGCATTCTCACTTCCATGTTCATCATGATGAATTACACAACCAAATTTATCTTTAATATATTGTTCTATACGAGCTTTATCCACATCTTTTACATTCGCTTCTATTTTAATTGTCTTTTTCAAGACTTCATATTTATCAAAATCATGTTGAAACATTTCTGCTATTCCTTTAGCACGAAAGAATTGATAAAGTTCCTGATACTTTTCATCAATATAAATTGAATCAGCTGTTTCAATCATATAATCACATTCTAATTCTTCTAACATATGAATTGTTTTGACACATAAATCATAATCCATGCGATCTTCAAAAATAGATGTTCCATCAATTTCCACATACCCACCATTAGCTAAAACAAAACCATCAAAACCAATACTTAAAAAATGTTGGTTCATCATTGCTTTAGGTCTCCCTGAAGAAATAAAAATCTTATGTCCTAATTTTTGTATTCTTCTCAATTTATTGATTACACCTGCTGGAATTTCATGAATACCTTGACTGCTATCTATTAATGTCCCATCAACATCAAAAAACAATATTTTAGATTTCATAATACTTCCTCCATGACAATTATTATACAGAAAAATATATTTTTGAGGACTTATTTTTCTTAGTTTGAAAGAAAATTTTTTATTAGCAAGTTACTCAAAAAAAGAATAAGATATTTCATCCTATTCTTTATTCACTACGTAATGCTGATACAGGATCACTCTTAGCAGCCTTCTTAGAAGGAATGATACCGCCTATCAATGTTAAAATAACACTCAAAACAATTAATATAATACCTCCAGTGACTGGTAGTGTAGCACTGACATCGACATTTCCTGCAATAGAGTGGATAAGCATATTTCCAGGTATCAACAACAAGAGTGTAATCCCTATACCTAAAACACCCGCTAATAAACCTACAATGAATGTTTCTGCATTGAAAACTTGTGAAATATTACGTTTAGATGCTCCAATTGCACGTAAGATTCCAATTTCTTTTTGACGTTCAAGAACACTAATATAAGTGATAACACCTATCATAATAGAAGATACAACAAGTGAAATAGCAACAAAAGCAATTAAAACATAACTAATCACATTAATAATATCTGTTACTGATGACATTAATGTTCCCACATAATCTGTATAGGAAATCACTTTATCTTCATCTGTTTGTTCCATTTTCACATTATAATCATCTAAAATATCAATCACATTTTCTTTTGTTTCAAAATCCTTTGGATAAATATTAATCCCACTTGGTTCATCAAAATCAGCATATCCTAAAGCTTTTAAATTATTTTCATAAGTTGAAGTTTCTGTTGTCATTAAAGACATCATTAATTCTGATAATTCTTCTTCATTCATATTCATTTGAATAGACTGAGCAAAAACTTCAGGATTGATTCGAATTGCTGATTGCATGTTTTTAGCTAAAGTTCCCATTTGTTGAGTCATTTGAGTACTGATTTGTGTTTGCAAAGATTGAGAAATTTGTGCAGTATACTGACTCATAATTGTTTGCATCTGGCTTTGTAATAATGTTTCAAACTGTTTTGTCAAACCACTTTCCTGTAAAAGTGTCACTATCTGTTGTTGGAGCAATGTCTTAGCACGTTGTGTTTCAATATAACTCATAAAATAGGTTTGCATTTGAGTTGGATCAAGCATTCCATTTTCTACCATATACTGTTGAAAATCAGTTGTAATGACTTGACTTAAACTTTCTATTTGTTCCCTTGAAAATTGAACATCTAATTGTGATAAAATTGCATTCATATCAATGGATGGTAAATTGGTCATATCTAATTGAATTTGACTAAGGTCAAGTTGCCCCATTCCTTTTGTCAATTGACTTTCATCCACTGTAAAAGCACTTTTTAATTTCTTTTCATCAACGGTAAATAATGAATTCATATCAAAATCTTTATTCTCTTTATCATCAAAATCTCTACCAGTAAACACATCAATATTTTTATTCTTTAACTGTTTTTTTACAATTTCACTATTTTGTGCCTGTTCAATAACATGTGTTGTTAAAGCGTGAGGATAACCAATTCCTGTTTTCAACATAGTTGCTGTAGAACTTTCAGATGGTTGTACAATGCCTACAATTTTTATAGTTCCACCATTTTGAATCAATTTTTTCATATAATCTTTATCCTCTGTTTTATCTTTATAAAGATCATATTTTTCATCATATTGATAATAATCAGAAGCATTCACCAATTTAAATTCTTTATTTAAAACATCTTCATAACTATAAGATTGATTATTTTCAGGTGCCTCTACATCTTCCTCTTTAGCAAACTTATTAACCATCTCATCTAATTCAGAAAAATCTCTTAATCCAAGTGTATAAGACATCAAATCATTAATCTTTCCACTCTTTGTTAAAACAAGGACACATTCATTATAGTTTTGAGGCCAACGTCCAGCTTTGATATCATATTGATCAACATATAATCTTTCATCACTAGGCATTTCATAAAAAACATCCGTACTCATCATTGTTGACATCATGCTATTACCACTACTTGATGATCCTAAGCCTAAAGATTGAAAAGATTGGTCTGGATGAACCTGTCTGATTTTATCTGTACTTGTATTATAAATTTGTGGTGCTACATTATAAGTATATTCAACAGCATTCGTATATTGTTCAATCTTAGTTTTTCCACTATCTAAATATTGTTTAAAAGAAGCCAAATCATTGGAACCAATCTTAGAAAACATGTTTGTAATCATTTGTAAAACTTGAATATCGCCTTTTTCATTGTCTGCACTTTGATTATCCTGTACATCTACCATCATAGAAGTCATATCAAAACCTGTACTTTGAATCTGTAAAGGATATTCTGATAAAGTTTCTTCTTCAATTGATTGAATATAGGTATTCACACCATTAGAAAGAGATAAAATCAGTGCAATTCCAATAATTCCAATAGAACCGCAAAAGACGTTAAAAATGTTCTGGCTTTTTTAGTGCGCAAGTTATTAAAACTCAATGATAAAGCTGTTAAAAAAGACATTGAAGATTTTCCCATATTTTTATGTTGGGGTTTTACTAATTCATCTTCACTAATCAAATATGGATCAGAATCACTACGAATTGTTCCATCTTTTAATTCCACAATACGTGTCGCATAATCTTGAGCCAATTCAGGATTGTGCGTAACCATCACAACCAATCGATCTTTAGCCACTTCTTTTAATAACTCCATGACTTGTACACTGGTATCACTGTCCAATGCCCCTGTTGGTTCATCAGCCAATAAAATATCAGGATTATTCACCAACGCTCTAGCAATCGCCACACGTTGCATCTGTCCACCTGACATTTGATTAGGTTTTTTATGTCCTTGATTACCTAGCCCAACCTGTTCTAAAGCTTTTTTAGCACGATTTCTACGCTCAGTCTTAGAAATACCTGATATTGTTAATGCTAATTCAACATTGGCTAATACCGTTTGATGAGGAATCAGATTATAACTTTGAAAAACAAAACCAATTGTATGATTACGATAAGAATCCCAATCCCTATCTTTATATTTCTTTGTCGATATACCATTAATAATCAAATCACCTTGATCATAACGATCTAATCCACCAATAATATTTAAAAGTGTTGTTTTTCCACTTCCACTTGGTCCCAGAATCGCCACAAATTCATTATCTCTTAAATTCAAGCTCACACCATCAAGTGCTTTTTGAACAAGATTTCCAGTTTTATACTGCTTGTGTATATTTTTTATCTGTAACATGCTTCTAACCCCTTTTTATAAATATCTATTATTAAACATCTTTAATTTGAATTGAAAATGAACATTTCTCTTTTCCTTCTATTTCTTACTTTTTTCAACATATTTCCCGGGTAATAAAAGCATTTTATTTCTTTATTTAAAAACATCCATTGACTTTCTCTATTTATTTTTTAGTTTTACTTATAAGTGAGAGAAATCAAGTTTCTTTATTCTTTTTAAAATTCATGCTTAATATATCTAAACATATTAACAATACTCTTATTATCATATAATTTCAAAAAGAGCATTTTTCTATTCTTAACAATTATGAATTAATTCAATGTTCAAGAAATAATCACTAGTATGTTCTATATATTTTTTTGTAATATAACACTTTTAAAAAATCAGAGATACAAAAGTATCTTAGATGATTACGAATGAACTAACTGATAGAATTGATGATAACTCATATCTAAATCAATGTTATCTTCTATTTTTTCTATTTGTTCTTCATTGCAGTCTTTTATCCATTCAAGATTTTCATTCGTAAATCTCTTAATTAAGATTTTCATAAGAGTTTCAATTTTACCTTTTAATATACCACGTTTCTCACCACGTTCTTCTCCAAGTTTTTCTCTTTCTACTACAATTTTTTCTAATTCTTTGCACATTTCGTATTTTCCTCCTTCAGATTTTTTAAAATAACTGGCTCTTGTTTTCAAGACTTCATAATGCATTTGATCTGGATCCCTGCACATTAAATCATGCATCAACAACCCTAATGGGCTTTCATCTTCTATACTGGCATTTAAATAGATGATATGTAACTTATCATTAAACAATCTTCCAACTTCATCTATGTATCTGTTAATATGACTGATGATTTTGTTTGTTTTTAAGAAATCATCTTCACATATAAACACAACATACATTTCTTCAATCTGATTCCATTCTTCACCTGCAAATGATTCACTACAATCTAATATGCTTGCATGATACCTTGCTCTTAGTGGTGTGGCGTTTTCCTCGTTTTTTTCCATTTCGATGTTGATGATTTTCCCATCACTAAGTGTAGCGACAATATCCATCCCTATGGACCTGCCCTGAAGATTCTTACGTTCATCTTCAGTTTCAAACTTCATTAAGGAAACATCATCACCAAAGATTGTTTTGACAAGAAGTTCAACACAATTTTGATTCTTGAATAGAACTTTCATGAACTCATTGTCAATAGGTCTAAGTATTTCCAGTATCTCCAAATACTGTTGATTCATAGTTAATCACTCCTTCTCTAAGATTTTTATAGTTTCAAAACTTTCCATATTTAAGGAATGATAAACAGGATTAAAATACCCTTCTATTATATATATACGCAAAAATTTTCGATTTTTCTTTTTATTTCTATAAAAAAGTTTAAAAAACTTTCTTTTCAAGATAAATATAGCATATTATTTGCTTAAAGTAAATAATATGCTATATTTTCATATTCAGTTCTTAGCAATGTAAAACCTTTATTAAACTGATTTTTAGAAAAGCTCTTAAAATCATTCAACCAATGAATTTAATCAAAATATCAAAATGGTGTTCTCTTTAATTTTGTAATCAAGAGTTTCTTTGATGGCTATTTATTATTCCTGTCTCATTTCAATACACAACGAAAATTTCGTATCTTGTCAAAGATTAAGACTTGACATTAAATATGATTATTTATATAATACACCCGTATAGAAAAAGGCGATGAATAGAAGAGTAATTGTTATGATTTATGAACAGAGAGTCCTGATGGTGGAAATGGATGATAGTAATAACAATGAAAAAAGACTAGGAGCCGTATTTTGGATCGTATGTGATAAAATAACGTGTGCCGCGTTACAGGCTAGACTCTGATAGGAGTTGAAAAGGTTTATACAGTGATGTATAAATGAATAAGGGTGGTAACACGATATACTCTCGTCCCTTTGTGGGAGAGAGTTTTTTTATTGGAAAGGAGAAAACAACCATGGAAGAAAGACAATTTAGTGAACAAGAATTAGTAAGACGTGAAAAACTTGATTTTTTAAGAGAAAGAGGCATTGATCCTTTTGGACAAAGATTTGAAGTCACTGCTTTTTCTCAAGACATTAAAAACACATATGCAGGAAAAACACATGAAGAATTAGAAGAAGCAGCGATTGAAGTCAAAGTAGCTGGAAGAATTATGACAAAAAGACGTAAAGGAAAAGTCTGCTTTATGCATATTCAAGATAAAGAAGGACAAATTCAAATTTATGTCAGAAAAGATGTAATTGGTGAAGATAATTATGAAGTTTTAATTAAAAGTGATATTGGTGATATCGTTGGTATTATTGGAACTGTTTTTGTAACAAATACTGGTGAATTGTCTGTAAAAGCAACTCAATACATCCACTTAACAAAAGCTTTACGTCCTTTACCTGAAAAATATCATGGTTTAAGTGATATTGAAGAAAGATATAGAAGAAGATATGTTGATTTAATTATGAATGAAGATGCAAGAAAAATTGCCTTTACAAGACCTAAAATTATTCGTTCTATTCAACATTATCTTGATAATCTTGGTTATACAGAAGTAGAAACACCTGTTCTCAATCCTATTTTAGGAGGTGCTTCAGCTCGTCCATTTATCACTCATCACAATACTTTAGATATCAATTATTATTTAAGAATCGCAACAGAATTATCTTTGAAAAGATTAATTGTTGGTGGTATGGATGCTGTGTATGAAATTGGTCGTTTATTTAGAAATGAAGGTATGGATAGAACACATAATCCTGAGTTTACAACAATTGAAGTTTATAAAGCATTTAGTGATTTAGAAGGTATGATGGATTTAACAGAAGGTATTATTTCTAATGCCGCTAAAGAAGTATGTGGAACATATGATATTGAATATAAAGGGCATCAACTTTCTTTAGCACCAGGATTTAAACGTATTTCTATGACTGATGTGATTAAAGAAAAAACAGGTATTGATTTTGCTAGTGATATGACTTTTGAAGATGCGAAAGCATTAGCTAAAGAACATGGTATTGAGTTACAGCCACATTATGAATATGGACATATTATTAATGAATTCTTTGAAAAATATGTAGAAGAAACAATTGTAGAACCTACTTTTGTTTATGGACATCCTGTGGAAATTTCTCCACTTGCAAGAAAGAATCCTGAAGATCCACGTTTTACACAAAGATTTGAATTATTTATTTGTGGTAATGAATACGCTAATGCATTTAATGAATTAAATGATCCTGATGATCAATATGAAAGATTTGCAAATCAGTTAAAAGAAAAAGAACTTGGTAATGATGAAGCCAACGAAATGGATTTAGATTATGTAGAGGCTTTGGAATACGGATTACCACCAACAGGTGGAATGGGTATGGGTATTGATAGACTTGTGATGTTATTGACTGGACAAGAAAGTATCCAAGAAGTCATTCTTTTCCCTCAGATGAGACCAAGAAATAAATAGTGATAAAATCAAGATAATTTGAATTATCAATGAATTAATAATATAAATATAAGCATAAATTTATGATATGATAATACGAAACAATTCATGACTATTGATCATAAAGTTATGCTTTTTTTATTCCATAAAAGAGTTAGATAATTTATAGAAAATATGTAAGTGGATGCATTTTTGAAAAATATGTTAAATTTTTATGCATTTTTATATGTTTTCATACATTATCATGAGACATGGACGCATTTTTTTGTAAGTGGCTGCATCTAATTTAAATGTATAAATATGATTCATTTGTTATATACTGTCAAGCAATTTTGAAAATGTCCTAAAAATTTTTAAACATTAACACCGCAATTTCGGTGCTTTTGCTTTGCAAGATACCTTAAATAAGAATCTTGTTTCCATGGATGACTCATTGGTGGAATATATTTATTTTTTCTTTCTTTGGCTTTATTTCTTCATCAAATTCTTTAGAATATGGACTGTGTTTCGGAACTTCCTGCATCAGGTAAATTTGATCAAGAATATTCACATATAATCCTCCATCAAATGATTCTATGACCATACAATCCATCTTATTTTTCATATAGCATGGGGTCCCGTTTGATGTCACCGGTATGTATATCTTATTTTTGAATTTGATACTGTGTCCTGCATCTATCTTTCTTGGTGAAAGAACCGCCAATGTATGATTAATCTTCTCCAATGATGGTTGCATTTCAAAGACCGATTTGGTACTATTGAGGTGTAGAGCAAATCTGTCATTGAATTTTTTAGGTATGAGTTTAAAAATTCATTGGCTGACTCTATATCTTTGATATGAGCACGTTTAAGCTCGACAGGCAATCTTGATTGAAAGGTCTGATTCAATCGTTCGATTCTGCCTTTGGCTTGAGCGATGCTCGTTGTTTTAATATCAACGCCAAGATTATGACAGGCATAGGAAAACTGTGTAAAGGTGTCTTCGTCATCAAAGGCGTTGTTTTTTCTTTTATATTCAAACACAGTGCGGCGATCAGTATAGAACATGGCAGGGATTCCATAGTTAGTGAGAATTTGATAAAAGACATGATAATAGCCATTTAATGTTTCCTGATGATCAAAACAAGCCCCAACCACCTCACCGGTAGCATCATCGACAGCAAGGTGAAGATGCCAAATTTGACCAGGAATCCACTCATAGCTGGATGCATCCATTTGAATCATCTCACCCTTATATTTACATCTAGGTCTTCTAGGATGAGCATCATTTTCATCAACAGAGGCAATGACTTCTTTGATTTGATTTTGAATTTTTTTAGAAGAAGTATTATTCAATTGAGCCTTCAGCTGATTTTTAAGGATTTTTCTAGTTTTTTTGGTAGCTTTAGGAGAAATAATATTTTCCTCTCTAAGCCATTTATTCAAGGTAGTATCACTGATTTTGACATTAAGATCATCATGAACGATTTCACAGAAATGAGTAAAATTGGCATTAGAGTAATAATCGACATATAATTTAATGATCTGATTTTTAATATCAAGAGGGATGGTAGTAGCAGGAGCTCTACCTCTATTGCCATGAACGAAACCAGCTTTTCCATAAGTTTTATATTTAATGATCAATCTATTAATGGTTCTGACAGAGCAGTTAAGTTTAACAGCAGCACGCTTTTTATTACCATTAGTTTCAACAAGTTTTTTAATAGTCAGATATTTATTTTCTTCATTCATTCTTAAAACAACCTTTCTCATAGAATAACCTCCCAACAAAAGTGAGATTATATAATAACATGAATTTTTGAATATGTCCTGCTAGCAGGACATATTCAACTTGGATACATTAAGACATTATCATATTTGAATCAGAGTATAAATATGATTCATTTGTTATATACTTGAAATAGAGTCAGGCTAATGTTATAATTCCTGACTTTGGTATCCAACATTAAAATATAGTGAGAGTTTTATTAAAAGAAAGTGTTTATCTTTTAAATGATTTCTACTGGCTTTTATATTTTATAATTGAATATTTGACTTATTTATCTTTCTATCAGGTAATAATTTGCTAATGATAATTTTGCCATCTTCTCAAAAATCTTTGATGAATTGACTTGATGTCTAGACGTTAATATATTGGCTTTCCAAGATTCAACAGAAGTAAGAGATTTAAAAGTATGATGTGCACCACAACGTTTTTGAGGGGAATAATCACTTTCAATGATTGATGAATAAGTATGCTCTTTATTATGGTTTTTTTAAGAAAATAAGCCATAATGCATCTCCAGAGTATATATCACTAGTATCACTATATAAAATACAATGCAAAAAAATAAACAAAAAAATAGAGAAGAAAGAAAAAAACTGATAAAATCAGCATAATTTGATATTATATAAAAAGGTATTCCTAAAAAATATAGTGAGAACTTCTAAAGACGGGGATACATTAAGACATTATCATATTTGAATCAGAGTATAAATATGATTCATTTGTTATATACTTGAAATAGAGTCAGGCTAATGTTATAATTGACTCGTAAGTTAAATAGCATTGTATCAATGCAAAAAGGTAAGGAACGCTACTCCTTACCTTTTCTAGTTTTTATAGTGAACTTAACACTAGGATAGTTATCGCTTTATATTTCTGTCTATCCATTTACAAATATAATATGCAATTATACCTGCCACGACAGATAAAACTAAGTTAAACAACATTGTATCACCCCCTTTTCAAAGGAGGAACGATAACAGTCATATTATATCAAATGCAGGATATTTTACAATCTATAATAAAACCATTTTATCTATACACCTTTCATCGTTATTCATTTTAACAAAAGCTATTTATTGAATCAATAAAATACATCTTATTTCAATTGTTTATACTTATAAAAATTATAAATTCCATAAATAATATTTCCTAACAAAACAATCCACAATCCATAATTAATTGATTCATCCCAAGTGATATATAAAACACCAATAGTTAAGATTGCTAATACAATATGCACCAATAAAAATACTTTATATAACTTTGCTTTTGACATCATAATTCCTCCAATAGTTAAAATAATTTCCTTTATTATATCATATATGAACATCCTTTTCTTTTAAATTCTTCTTATAAACATAAGGTGTTACATTCATTTTCTCTTTAAACTTTTTTGTAAAAAAATGAACATCTCCAAATCCACACATATAAGAAATATCTGTAATAGAAATATCTTTTTCTAAAAGTTCTATACTTTTGCGTAATCTAAAATCTAAGATATATTTAAACGACGTACAGTCCATTTGTTGTTTAAAATGACGACATAAATAATGTGGTGGTAATCCCACTTCATCAGCAATTTGATCTAATATGATTTTATCTTGATAATAAACATTGACATATGTAATAATTTTTTTCATTCTCATTAATTCATAACTTTGTATTTGTGATGGAAAGTTTGAAAATAATTTTTAAACAATAATGACCATATTTGTAATAGATCAATGTATATATTCAATGCATCTTTAGTTGTTTGGTATAACTTATATATATTTTAAAGATATTGAATTATTGATACATGCCATGATGATGTTCCATCTATATGATAAAAAGCGATAGATTCATTTTGAATGATGGGATAAATATATTGTGAATTAACAATATATCCTGCATTTAATCATAAAAAGAGAAATGTTTGTGCATTTCTCTTTTATGTTTATAAACAAAACTGATATATAATCTTCTTTATCTTTAATTCATTAAATAAGTTCTTGTTTTCCTTTCTTATTTTTCAAAAACTGTTTTATCACCTGTATGTAAATAATAACGATAATTCTCAATAATTTCTTCTAATTCCTGATAAGCATTGACTTTGGATAGATGATTTTTAATAGCACTCGCTGATTTTAAACCTTTCATATACCAAGGAGCATGACCACGCATTTGTCGCATCGCATTTTTTTCGCCTTCAACATTTATTAATCTTTTAGCATGAGCTAAACATTGATCTAATTTTTCATCCACTGTTGGTTCATCTAAAAGTATACCATGTTCAACATATTGCACCATTTGTTGGATAACCCAAGGATTTCCTAATGCTGCTCTACCAACCATAACTGCGTCACAACCAGTTTCATCCAACATACGTTTAGCATCTTCAGCCGTTTTAACATCTCCATTACCAATGACTGGAATAGAAACAGCTTCTTTAACTTGTCTGATATAATCCCAACTGGCATGACCTTCATACATTTGCGAACGTGTTCTCCCATGTACAGCAATAGCACTTGCTCCTGCTTTTTCAATTAACTTTGCAATTTCGACACAATTAATCGAATCAAAATCATACCCAATACGAATCTTGACTGTCACGGGTTTACTCACTGCTGCAACTACATTTTTCACAATATCATATACCAAATCAGGATATTGTAATAAATAACTTCCAGCATGAGCTTTTAATACTTTTTGAACTGGACATCCCATATTAATATCAATAATATCACAATTTGAATGTTCATCTACAAACTTGGCTGCCTTGACCATTGAATCAACATCTCCACCAAAGATTTGAATACTCATTGGATGTTCATCTTCATCAACTGTCAACATATCAATAGTCTTGACATTGCCATAACATAATGCTTTATCACTCACCATTTCACTGACAACAAGTCCTGCACCAAACTCCTTAATAATTTTTCTAAAGGCGACATTTGTAATCCCCGCCATTGGCGCCATAATAATTCTGTTTTTAATTTCTATATTTCCAATTTTCATATTTTTCACCATAACACAATATAACATACTTTCTTGAAAATACAAAGATAAATACTTGATATAGTATAAAACATAGGAGGCGATATAGAAAATAATTTCCTAGTCACAATGTAAAATTTTCCCTCTCCCATTCAAAATACATTGTTCAAAGAAGATTCTAATGAATCTTCTTTTATTGTAAAATTAAAACTATAAATAACTTGACAATAATAATAAACTCTGTTATTCTTAAACCCGAATTTGAAAAAGGATAGTATATTTATGGAAAATATAAGACAAGTATCTCAAATAAATAAAACATGCGATATTGTATATATTAGTATTTTTACAGCTTTCATAGCAATCTGTTCATGGATTGCAATTCCTGCCACTGTTCCTTTTACTTTACAAACAATGGCTGTTTTTACCACGATTGGCTTTTTAGGTGGTAAAAGAGGAACACTTGCTGTGTTAGTCTATATCCTACTTGGAGCAATCGGACTTCCTGTTTTTGCTGGTTTCTCTGGTGGTATCGGTGCTATCTTAGGAACAAGTGGTGGTTATATTGTTGGATTTTTATTTTCTGCTTTAGTGATGTGGTTGATTGAAAAATTCTTTGGTAGAAGTCTATTTGTCCTTGCTATGTCAATGGTTATTGGTTTAATTGTATGTTATGGTTTTGGCACAATTTGGTTTATGGCAGTTTATATGCAAACTGTTAGTGTTGTTGAGTTATCAATCGTTTTAGGATGGTGTGTCATTCCATACATTATTCCTGATTTAATCAAGATTGGAATTGCTCTTTTTTAGTCAACAGACTAGAAAAAGTATTACCATAAAAATTTTAAAATAATTGAATAAAACTCAAATATTAGTCAAACATATATACAGATAACTTACACTTTCCCCTCTATTTTTCCTCCCCATTATAAAATAGATGTAAGTTATCAAAGTTATATTCCTAATATTGGTAAACCCCAAAAAGAGAAGGTACCTTCCCTTGTACCTTCTTTTTTATATTAGATTATGCATTATTTGTAAATTTTATATATTTTCATATTATATACTCTATGCTAAAATAAGCACAAAGGAGAATATTTATGAACCTCAAAGAACGTATATCAATATATTACACATCTTTAACAACGACTGAAAAACGTATTTATACACAGATTATGGATAATCCAAATATCATTAGTGAAAATTCAATTATTGAAGCTGGAAATCTTTGTCATACATCTAAATCAGCAATGTTGAGATTTGCTAAAAAATTAGGTTATCGTGGTTATAGTGAATTTAAATACGCTATTGAAGAAAGTCTAAAAAGAGATGCGCAGGAAGTACCAACTACTGTAAACAATGAAACTGTTTTACATCAAATTTCTTCTTCATTTGCTTTAACAATTCAAGCCATTGGTCAATTGAATTTTGATGAACAACTTAAACAATTAGCTGCCTATATCTATCAATACCCCTATATTAAATCTATCGGTATTGGTAATTCAGCTTTTTGTGCCAATCAGTTGGTATATTCTTTGTATTCCCACAATCAATTTATTGAGGGAATTACGGATAATGTACAATTTACCTATTTAGAAAATTGTATTAATTCACAATACTTATTAATTATTTTTAGTGTTTCTGCTTCGTCTATTACTTATAACAAACTTTTAAAAACGGCTAAGGCAAACGGAGCAAAAACTATTCTTATCACTATGAATAATGATTCATCAATAAATCAATTAGTTGATATGATTTTTACCCTTCCTTCCAATATTGCCCCAACAACCTCATCAACAGTTTTAAAGCAATTAGACAATCGTACAACACTTTATTTCTTTGCTGAAATTATTTCTTATTACTACGGTTTATACTTAGAAGAAAAAGGGGCTGTAACGAAATAAATATTAAAAATGCAGTCAAAACAAAAAGGGCAATGAAATCAGTTAATGATTTACATTGTCCTTTTTGGTATAATTAGATTATGGAAATCACCACATTTACACAATCTAATCACAATAACAATTATAACGCATTTCAGTTATCTTTGCCACTAGATTTGGGATTAAAAATTGATCCTGATGATGAGGTTGTTTCTTTCTTAAAGGCACTGGAAGGAGTGAATCTTTATAAATACCTGAAAAGAAAAGAGTGTCGAGGGAGAAAGGGATATGATAACATCTTGCTTCTAAAGGCTGTTTTACTTGCAAGAATGATTGGAAAATGCCATCTTAGAGATTTGGAATCCCTATGCAGGCATGACATCAGATTCATGTATTGATGGTAGAATAAAAACTGTACAAGGTAAATGACAGAGAAAATCATTGATGGTACAATGTCATATGAATTATAAAACAAACAGAATGAGAGGAAGAAACATATGGCAAAACATACTTATGATAAAGATTTTAGAGAAGGAGTGATTCAGTACTGTTTAGATCATCCAGATGAATCATATGTAAGTGTATCAAAAAGATTTGGAATTCATGATACGACGATTGGTGGATGGATGAAAAGTTACAAGAAAAATAATGATGAAGTGATTATAAGAGGAAGTGGAAATTATTCAAGTGATGAAGCTAAGGAAATAGCCAAATTAAGAAAAGAACTTAAAGATACAAAGGATGCATTAGAAATCCTAAAAAAGGCTATTGGCATACTGGGAAAATAAACCAAAAGGACATCTACGAAAGTGTTAAAGAATCAAAAAAGAAAGATTCAACAATTTCGATTTCCAGTGTGCTAAAACAGTTAGATGTCAGCAAATCAGGTTATTATGATTACATTAATAGAAAGCCAAGCTATACAAAACAAAGAAGAGAAAAAATTACAAAGAAAGTTGAGGAAATTTATAGAAATTCTCATGAAATATATGGCTCACCAAAAATAACAGAGATGCTCAATCAAAATGGTGAAAAAGTCAGTCAAAGATACATTTATTCCATCATGAGAGAAAACAGCTGGAAGGCTAGATATGTAAAGCCATACGTTCAAACAACAATAAGTGAGGATTTCTCTTCAAGGCTTAAAAATCTGCTCAATAGACATTTTAATCCATCAAGACCTGATTGTGCCTGGTGTACAGATATAACTTATATAAGAACAGTTGATGAAGGCTTTGTCTATTTGACAAGCGTCATGGACCTATACTCAAGAAAAATCATATCATGGGTGCTGACAAAAACGATGGAAACAGATGAAGTTCTAAAAAGTATTGAAAAGGCAAAGGAAAGAAGGAAGGTAGAAAAACCATTAGTGGTGCAAAGTGACAGGGGCGTGCAGTTCACATCAACTAAATATCAGGAGATGACAGAAGGATTTGTAACAAGTTACTCAAGAAAAGGAACACCATGGGATAATGCCTGTATAGAATCATTTCATGCATTAATCAAAAGGGAGTGGTTGAATTTTTATAAGATAATGAATTATGAAGAAGCATATCAACTTGTATTTGAATACATAGAGGGATTCTACAATACAATAAGGATTCATTCACATTGTGGGTATCAGTCACCCAACGAATACGAGAAAAACTATATGTTAGCAGTGACTAACAAAAATCAAACAACTTTTATTACAAATTCTGCAATTTAAGTTGTCCGAAATCTTGACATAGTACCACGCCTAGCTTCATGTCATTTGAAAGACTATTGAATGATTATCTCATCTGTGACATTGATGAGATTTATTTTGAAGTGACTGAAAATATCTGTCATCTCATGGATGTGGACAAGTCCATTCAGTATATTGATGGAACCAAGATTGAAGCCAACGCCAATAAATATTCTTTTGTATACAAGACAAGGATACTCAATGCAAGAATGAAGCTGTTTTCTAAAATAACACATTCAATCACTGAAATGAACATGGAAAGAGGATTTGACTTTTCATATCATTATTTTTACTGTGCACAGGAAATTGGCTACATTGCACAGTATTTTATGGAAGTGATGGTCAGCAATGGCATTGAGCCCGTCTATGGAAGAGGAAAAAGGAAAACCAAAATCCAGAGATGGTATGACCTATTTCTGGAATATTACATGAAACTTGATGAATATGAATACTGGCTTTCTGTCATAGGGAAAGACAGAAACAGCTGCTCAAAGACTGATCTAGATGCCACGATGTGTGCAGCAAAGATAGATTATTACTGCAAAACCGGATTAAGCAGACCGTGCTACAATGTACAGATAGCAGTCAGTGATGGATTGATAGTCAATGCAGATTTGTTTCAGCGACCAGCGGATGCAAAGACATTCATACCATTCATGGAAAGATATAAACAGTACACAGGAGAATACCCAACATATCCAATGGCGGATGCAGGCTATGGAAATGAAGATAATTATATGTACTGCCTGACTCATGGGATGGAGCTGTACATGAAGTATGCAATGTATGCAAAGAAGAATGAACCGAAATTCAGAAAAAAGAAATACAATCCATATAATTGGAAGAAGAATGAAGAAGGATATAAGGTCTGTCCCAATGGACTCGTTTTTGATCAGAATATTGAAGATATATACGATGAGCGAGGAGAATACCTGAAAATAAAGCAAAGGATGACAAGTCAGGAAAGCTGTGAAGGATGTCCATATATGGAAGAGTGCTGCAGGAGCAGGAAACACAGGAAGATAGTAACAAGAGATGTGGTGCTGGACGAGTTCTATGCAGTGGTTGATGAAAACCTGTCCACAGAATTTGGGAAGGAGCTAAAGAGGCAAAGAAGCATACAGGTAGAGGGAGCATTTGGAGTGATAAAGCAGGACATGGGATTCGTAAGATTTACGAGAAGAGGACTGAAAAATGCAAAAATGGAATTTCTCATTGTATGTTTGGGATACAATTTGAGGAAATATCACAACTATCGCCTAAGAAAAGAGAAAGAGGACAGGAAAAAATCGCTTTTCAATTAGAAAGTTATGCACATGTCAAAAACGGATTTAAGTGCAGATAGGGATATTGCGCTCAAAAACAGAAAAAAAGACATAAAAATACTAGGATGAGCATCAAAAAAAGAAGAAGATGTTTTTTTATTGTCAAATTTTTGAGAAAAGAAAAAAGCTGAACGAATCAACTTTTAAAAAAGTTATTTCGTTACAGCCCCTTTTTCTATATGGTGAATACCATAATCATTCTTTATAAACTGAAATTCAATATTTGGAAATTGACATGAAAGATATTGACTTAATCGTCTAATCCCTGCTGCTTCACTCGTTAAATGATTAACAACAATCAACGGTATTTGATGATCCATTGCCCATTGTGTATGTACCCAGTTATTGATACCATCATCGCTTACTAAACAAACATCTGCTCCGGCATGATACATTTCAATAATATCTGTACAAGCTCCAGTACCTATACCTAAACAATGAACTGTTTGTTGAAGGTTTCCTATTACTTCAACTCCAAATTCATCATACATTTCTATATTTCGTATAATATGTTGAGCTAACTCTTGTACCGACATATCAAATGGTTGTGAAACTCTTATATAACTATGCATTGAAGATGCATTTTTAAATGGTAAATCTAGAAGCTGAGCCCATTGATCTCTTACCCCTATTTGTGGATATAAATCCCATAAATCATGACAGCGATAAATAGTTATCTGATGTTTATTTAACAATTCCATTTTTTCTCTTTGTGAGTATAAAATCTCCGTTGGTATAGATGTTCCACTCATATAAAATGGATTTTCATGTGTAATAATAAAATGACATTGTTCTTGAATAGCTTGTCTAATTACTTCATTAGTTGCCACCCAACATACTATAACTTTCTCAATTTCCATATCCCCATTACCAACTAAAACATGGTCACGTGTATATTGACGATTAACCCACTCACCTTGCGATTCTAGGCAATCTATAATTTCTTGAATTTTCACAATATTCCCCCTATCAAAAAATACTACTCTTTATTTGATGAATCTTCTAAATCTAATTGCTTATCATAACTTAGCATAAATGGTAAGAAGATTAAAACATTAACAACAAACAAGAATAACCATACAATAATAGCTTTCCAATCCATTGTAGAAAGAAATGCATAAAGTGGTGCTGGTAATGTCCAAGGAACACTCATACATGTTCTTCCCATTAACCCATAATATGTTGCTCCATAAGCTATAGCAACATTAAATATTGTACATACTAAACTTGGAATAAATGTTAAAATATTTAATACTGTTGGCACTCCAAATACCAATGGTTCATTTATATTAAACAACGATGATGGAATAGCTAAACGTCCAAGCGAACGTAATCTTTTATTTTTGCAAACAAAATTCATATGGAATAATATTGCCAAATAACAAATAGCTAACCCAAAAATAAATGTAAAGTTTCCTGCAATAATGTTTGGAATATCTTTTCCGGCATTATATGCTTCAAGATTCATAACTAAATTTCCTGTAAAAATAGGTGTAGTAATCGCACTAACCATATTATCACCATGAATACCAAAGAACCAAAATATTACTGTTAATGATACAATAAATAACATAGATGGTAATGATGATGTTGCAGAAATAAGTGGTGAGAAAATCGTAAAGACTAAATTAACAAAACCACTACCTGTTAAATATATAATAAACTGATCCAAACCAATAAACAATACCATATTAATTGCTAATGGTAATAAAACTTCAAATGGCCCAGCTACCATTGGAGGTACACTTTGTGGCATTGAAATCTTAATATTTTTAACAATCAGAAAATGATTAATCTCTATAACAACCAATCCTACAACAATTGCTGCAAACATTGATGTAGAACCTAAGCCAGAAATATTGATATAGTTTCCATCATTTAAACTTTGTGGTACACCTGCAACACATAAAAAGACAAATAATGCTGTCAAACAATTGGCAAATGCTTCCATATGATATGTCTTTGACAAACGATAAGAAACACCTAAAACAACATAAATTGAAATAATTCCAATCGTTAAATTATTAGGTATAGATAATAATGCACTCCAGTCAGTAGCCCAATTTTTCCATGCAATTAAAAATTGAAAGAAAAAATTAGTAGGTTGAATTGTTTCTAAATCAACCGGTGGATTGGCTATCATTAAAGCAATACCACCAATGACTGTGAAAGGAATTAAAATTGTTAGTCCATCTCTTAATGCAGCCAAATGTCTCTGTGATGAAATACGAGAAGCTACAGGTACGACTTTTTCCTCCATAGTCATCTGAAATTTTTCAAAAAACGATTTAATACTTTCCATAAATTCATACTCCCTTCTTGAAATCGATTACAATGCTATTATAACCATATTGAGAAATAGTGTCAATATATATTTTATATTTTGAGAAATTTCTTGTTTATATATAAAAAAAGAATATCCTATTGGATACTCTCTAATAACTCTTTCAATTCTTCTTCACTAAATGTATATTTTGAATTACAGAACTGACATGTCATTTCACAACCATGATCTTCATCAATCATTGCTTGAATTTCCTCTTTTCCTACTGTCATCAAAGCATTTTTCATCTTTTCTTTTGAGCAATCACATTCAAAAGATAAATCCTGCGTTTCTAAGATTTCAACATCATCAAAAATCATTTTTAAAATTTCTTCTGGTGAATGTCCTTCATGAAGTAACGAAGATATTGCTGGGAAATTTCTCATTTTTTCTTCAATATAAGAAATATCTACATCTGTTGCTTCAGGTAATAACTGAATAATAAATCCACCGCTTGATAAAATTTCATTTGTTGAATCAACAAGAACACCTAATGATACAACCGATGGAATCTGTTCAGAAACCATAAAATAATAAGAAAAATCCTCACCAATTTCACCAGTTTGAATAGGAACTGTTCCAACA